>NZ_CP009512.1:2400000-3600000 GCF_000970205.1 Methanosarcina mazei S-6
TTTTTCTGCACTCACTCCATCTGGATAGGGGATGAAAAAAGCGCAAGAAATCCCTTTGCTGCACTGCAAGGGGATCCCGTGTTCGCTGTGGAAGTTCTTAGGGAGGAGCCGCCCGGATGAAAAAGAAAAACTGAAAAGATTCAGGCAAAACGGGTATTCTGGAAAATAATCTTCTCCCAATTTTGTTTTATGCTAATTTTAGAGCTCTTCTTTTTAAGGACTGCGGATTTAAGGACTGCAGACAAAAAGACATGATTTCTCCTCCTGTCGCGCCATCCGGAATTCTGTGCGGGTCACAGGAAATCCAAGATCTTCCGGAAGGTGAACTGCGAGTGAAATAGCACAAGGTCTTTTTCGCTTCGCCTACGAGTTTAATTATAAAGATCTCTCTGACCCATACAGCTTAACAATTAATTTTAATGACCTTAATTTTAGTGACCTTAATTTTAATAACATTATTTTAGCAATCATATTTTAATGACTTGTCGTATTTTAAACTGCGTATTTCAGCCTGCATTGCAAGCAGTTTTTTGAAAATCTGTTTACCTGAATGCAGCGGTTTTTCGGGATATTCACAGATGCACTTCCATTTACGGGGATGGCAAAGCAATAAATACAGGGCGGAGTTGTGTATACCGAACAGAGGACAGAAAAAGGTGTAATTATGTGCGGAATAGCGGGAATGTTCGGAACTCCTGACAGCAATACGAAAGTAAAAAAAATGCTTGCAATCCTCGGGCACAGAGGACCTGATGCCTGTGGAATCCATACTGAAGGAAAACTGAGCATAGGAAATACACTGCTAAAGATAACAGGAGACATGCCCCAGCCGCTTACCGGAACAGGGTCCCTCGTACTTAACGGAGAGATATACAATTTTCGAGAGCTTGCAGCCGAAATCGGGTTAAAAACCGATTCTGATACCGAGCTTCTTTTTACACTTATAGAACGCAAGGTTAGGAAAGGGATTAAGCCGACAAATGCCGTCTTTTCCGTGCTTTCGAAAGTAAATGGGGATTACGCCCTTGCATATGCCTGCGGGACAGAGCTTGTCCTTGCCAGGGACCCGTCGGGAGTAAAGCCTCTTTTTTATTTTTATGAAAAAAGTATGGTAAAACCAGGATTAGCTTTTGCCTCAGAAAAAAAAGCCCTTGCGTTCACCGGGAGAGAAGTAAAACCATTTCCTCAGGGAGGGATTATGGGCTTCAGTACAGAAAACGGAAAAATAGCAGAAAAATTTACGGAAAAATCACTTAAAATAACACAGCCTGAGAAGAGAATTTCCGCAGAAAAAGAAGCCATAATTTACCTGAAGGCAGCTCTTGAAAAGGCTGTGGAACTCAGGCTTACCCCTATTTCAGGAATAGCATTTTCAGGAGGCATTGACAGCACTTTTCTGGCAGCCCTTGCAAAAAGAATAGACCCGTATGTCTCCCTTTATGCTGTTGGGCTTCCTGATTCCCATGACATTGCCCAGGCAGAGTATGCAGCCGAAGCCATAGGCATGAAAAGGAATCTCAAGACTCATTTCCTTTCTCCCGAAGAAATCGAAGCAGCGGTCCCTGAAGTAATCTACGCAACCGAATCTACCGACCCCATGAAGGTTGCCATAGGGCTTCCTCTTCACATAGTCGCAAAAACCGCAAGAGAAGAGGGAAAACGAGTCCTTCTGACAGGGCAGGGAGCAGACGAACTCTTTGGAGGGTACAGCAGGCATGAAGGATTTTTCGAGCAGGGAGCTGATGTTCTTGATAGGGAGATTTACTCTGACCTTGAGAACATCTCAGCAATCAACCTTGAAAGAGACGACATGGTTGCCATGGCAAATTCCGTTGAACTCAGGGTGCCTTTTCTGGATAAAGAAGTAATAAAAACCGGGCTTGCAATAAGTCCAGAACTTAAAGTCAGGAAAAAAGAAGGCGTTTATATACGAAAATACATCCTCAGGAAAGCTGCGGAAGGCCTTCTCCCTCCGAAAATTCTCTGGAAAGAGAAAAAAGCAGTGCAGTACGGAACCGGAGTCCAGAAAACACTTGACAGGCTTGCCAGAGATTCTGGCTTTTCTAAAAAGCAGGGTGGGCATATAGAAAAATACCTTTCACAGATTGCTTCGGAAAAAGGATTTGATTTCATAAATGAGATGTAAAAAGAAGCATTCAGGGGCAATTGACCTGTTATCATTTAATTCATCTATCAGTTAATTCATCAGGTACTTAATTATACAATAGTTTATAATGATATCCAAATCTTTTTTTAAATAAAATTGAAAGTTTCATGGGTTTATTTGCAATATTTTTTATATGATGGCTTCATTAACTACAATAGGAAGTTAGACAGTTATACGCATCAGAATCAAGTCTGAACCCTGCCATTGTATAATCGATTTTTACAAAAATTAATGACCTCTGGCAGGGGAATCCGCCTGGGCTTATTCTAAAGCGTGAATCCCGGAATAGTGTATACAACCTGCAAAATATTGTTGCTTGTATCATAGAGAAACTAAAAACCTGGGGAGAGTCACTTTACCTGCAGGTAGAGTTTCCTTGAAAAAATTGATACATTACAATATAAATTTTTGTTCAGTATACATTAAGAAATATTATATTAATTTTATCCAGGTGGAAAAAATGTTGAAAGGAAAATCAGGAATTATATTTCTGGCAGGCTGCCTCCTCTTTTTTGCACACGTTCCTGTTGTTTTATGCATGTCTTCAGGTCCGGTTGTTTATGTTGCAGGAGACGGCAGTGGAGATTTCAACTGTGATGGACAAGACGATAACTTACAGATTAACCAGGCTCTTAAATTCGTTGCAGAAAACTCTAAATATACAACTGTTCACCTCAAAGGGCCTTTTACATATGTAATTGATGACACTCTCCTGATAGGCAGCAATACGATTCTTGAGGGGGATTCCGACGCTGTTGTCAAACTGGTTAATCATGCAGGATGGGCCAATGAGCCCATGGTCCCCTTAATCGGTAACAAGGGTTCGCTAAGCAATATAACCATAAGAGGGTTTGAAATCGATGCAAACCATGACGGGAATACCGAAACTCCGGTTGGAGAAGGATATTACAATTGCATCTGCTTCCTTCACGTAAAAAATCTCTTTGTATATGATATGTACATGCACGATGGGCATGGCGACGGATTGCGAATATACGATTGCGAAAATATCCAGTTCCATGACAATACAGTAAATTTACCCGGGCATGATGGGTTTTATGCTGTTGAGTCCAGGAATGTGGAAGCCTGGAACAACAGGATTACCTGCCGGATAAATAGCGGGCTCAGAGTCTGGAATTCTGATAACGTAAAGTTCCATGATAACTTCATTGATTCTTATCCGAACGCGGGTCCGGGTATCCAGATCCACAGGTCATCAGGCAGTATGGATGTAGAGATCTATGATAACCTGATCACAAACACTTACGGGCCTGGAATATGGGTTATCGGGACTGCCGGTGCATATGATAAAAGCTTAACAAGCTGCCACATCCACCACAATATTTTCAGCGGTTCGGGTACGAACAAAAATATTCAGTGGGTTGGAGGGGTTCTTGGCAGCGGATTCCATAATGTACTGGTCGAAAACAACGTCTTTGACGGGGTTCATAATGCGGCAGTTGTAAATATGTACAAGACCGACGACAATGCCGGACCTTCAGGAAAAGGATATACGACAACTGTAAGAAATAACATAATTGTTAATACAGTCCCCAGAAAAACAAAAGGAACCAACACCGGGTATGGTGTGGTTAATTGCCTCCCCAAGTCACATAATATGGTTCTGGAATACAACTGCGTCTACAATAATGCAGCCGGCAATTATAAAAACGTAAATCATCCAACTGACATAAATGCTGACCCTCTTTTCGCAGATAGTAAAAATGGTGACTATCATCTTAAATCAACAGCCGGGCGCTGGACAGGCTCAGCATGGGTAAAGGATAGTGTAAGTTCCCCGTGCATTGACGCCGGAAATCCATCCTCGGACTATTCAAATGAGCCTGAAGACAATGGAAACAGGATTAATATCGGAAGGTACGGAAATACTAATTATGCATCCCTGAAAGGGGCAACTCCTGTAACAGACTCAAAAATACCTGCATCTCCGGGGCTCCAGACTTCCGCACCCACAGCAGGTCCACAGATATCTGAGATGTATGATAACAGACTGCGTGAAAAATCTCCTGAATACACCTATCCGAGCAAGCCCTGCCTCGATCTTGGAAACAGCCCCGGAGTTGGAAACGACAGGGATATAATTTGGTTTGACCTGAGCGGATACGCAGATGCTGAAAAAATAAGCAGTGCAGTTCTTTCTCTTTACTGGTACTATCCGACTGTTCCAAAGACCAGAGATACTGTTGTTGATCTTTACAGACCTGCCGATTCGTGGGATCCTGACCATGTAAGCTGGAATAAAAAAGATAGAGGTGTTAAGTGGAAAAATGCCGGAGGAGACTGGTACGATAAGAAGGGAGCAGCCCAGGGAAAAACTCCTTATGCTACATTTACAATTAAAAGCGGGACGCTTCCTGACTTCAGATATTATGAGCTGGACGTAACCGATCTCGTAAAAGAATACGTAAGCGGCAAATATGAAAATACGGGTTTCCTGATAAAAACGCGCTATGAAAACTCCGACTATGTAGCCTTCTATAGCCTCGAATGTGATGAAGGAGACTTTGAGCCAAAACTGGATATAACGTACAGATAAAATTAAGGCTACGTACAGATAAAAATTAAGGCTAAAGCCCCCCTGAAAATAGATTCCGGAGAGCAGAATAAAAATATTGAAGTTCTCCGGATTTTTTCCAGAAAACCAGATATAAATCAATAAGTATAAACAGTTTGATGGTCATATCCAAGTAGAAAATATTCCATTTGAATTATATTAAATCCCAGGGGGAATTCGAATAAAAATAGCAATCACCGGAAAAGGCGGCGTTGGAAAGACTACTCTCTCAGGCACTCTGGCAAGACTGCTTGCAAGAGACGGATACGAAGTCCTGGCAATAGATGCAGACCCGGACATGAACCTTGCATCTTCTCTGGGTATAGAAAATCCCCCAAAACCCCTTACCGATTTCAAAGACCTTATTCAGGAAAGGGCAGGTGCCGAAGGCGGGGCTTTTATCTATAACCCGAAAGTTGACGACATTGCAGGCAAATACGGGGTTATAGGACCCGATGGAGTCAGGATGCTTGTCATGGGTACAGTGGATAAAGGAGGAAGCGGGTGCATGTGTCCCGCATCAGCCTTCCTCAGGGCCCTTCTAAGACACCTTATGCTTAAGGAGAAGAGCGCGGTTATCCTTGACATGGAAGCCGGTATAGAGCACCTGGGCAGGGGCACCACGCGCGGGATGGACCTTATGATCGTGGTTGTGGAGCCTGGAGCAAGGTCTCTTGAAACAGCCGAGAGGATAAAAAAGCTCTCCTCCGAGATAGGGGTAAAACATATCGCTGCAGTAATCAACAAAGGGGGCGCAGGAAAGGTCAATGACAGGCTTGAAGAGCTTGGCATCCCCGTACTTGGAGAAATACCTTTTGACCAGCAGTTAATGAAGGCTGACCTGGAAAAGAGGGCCCCTATTGATGAAGGCGGTGAAGCTGTTAACGCGATCATCAAAATCAAAGAAAAACTTATGGAAACAGTTGAAGAGGTAAGAAAGGAAAACGAGCAGAGTAAAAAGTAAAGGCTGGAAAACAGCCTGTACTATTTTTTATATTCTGGTTTTTATATTCTGGCTGTTATATTCTGGTTTTTATATTCTGGCTTTTAAATTCCGGTTTTAAATAAGATTTTTCGGGCATTGAAGTTCAGTTGAAGTCGCTGTCCGGAGAATCGACCAGAGTTCCCTTTTTATAAATAAGCCCGAGAAGTCTCATCTTTTTTTCTCTGATAAGGATATCAGCAGGGTCGATCTCAAGAGCTCTGTCGTAAGCTTCCATGGCTTCTCCGTACCTCCCAAGGTTTTCCAGAACAGAACCTTTTTGGAACAGGGAAAAGACATCTTCAGAATTGACTTTAAGGACCTCATCATAACATTCTATAGCTTTTTCATAATCCTTCAGATTGCTGTAAGCAAAACCCTTGAGGCATTTTATTCCCAGGTGATCAGGCACGATTTCGAGAGCTTTGTTATAACAGTCAAGAGCTTCATTCGACCTCCCCAGCCTGTCAAGGACAAAACCTTTCTGGAGCCAGGCATCAAAGTACAGAGGGTCCAGACCCAAGGCTTTGTCGTAGATCCTGAGCTTGTCCTCATAATTGTCGGTTTCACTGGCTGTTAGAAGGAGCTGTTTGGGGTCCTCTTTTTCTCTGGTTTTTCCTGCCGTTTCCAGATCCTTTTGCTTATTTACGGTGTTTTCTGCAGTGTTCTTTTGCTCGTTCATTTCGAAATCCTCTTTTAATGGAGATTATTCGGGCCCCTTCAGGAAACATTTTCCATGCCTTGTTTTCCGGTTTTATGCATGAAACCGGAGCAAGCCTGTATTGAGGACTTTTTATTTCAAATAAGATATACTTTTTCTGATTCGAATTTTACTGAATAAGCGGAATAAAGGGTTTGTGTAAAATATAGCCAGTAAAGAAAAAATTATCGGGATTTTTCGGCTTTCTGGCGGCTAATTCTCGAAAGGATTTCGACCTTGATCTCAAGAGCTGGATTAAATCCCGGCTTCAGTTCAAGGGCTCGGTTACAGTTCTGCAGGGCTTCTTCCTGTTTGTTCAGTTCGGAAAGGACAAGCCCCCTTCCAGCCCAGAGCCCGGGATCTTCCGGTGAAGCCTGAAGAGCCATATCATATGTTGATAGAGCTTTCTCATACCTGCCGAGCTTGAAAAGAAGGTTTCCGGCAGCTTTCAGGGCTTCAGGATAGTCGGGTCTGATTTTCAGAGCTGAGCTGTATGCCTCAAGAGCTTCTTCTTTCCTGTCAAGTGCAGAAAGAACCGAGCCTTTTCCTGCCCAGGCCTCTGCATATTTCGGGTCTCTCAGGAGCACTTTTTCATATGTTTCAAGTGCTTCCTCAAGCCTGCCTAGCCCTGCGAGCACTACTCCCTTATTGTCCCATACGATCTCAAAAGAAGGTTCAAGCTCAATTGCCCTGTCATAAGCATCCAGTGCCTCTTTAAGCAGACCCATATCCGAAAGAATTACACCTTTATTATACCAGACTCTGAAGTCATCAGGTACGATTTCAAGCACCTGCTCTATAAATTTCAGGGAATTTTCAAACCTTCCCGCCTTATAAAGAAGTAAGGATTTCTGAAAGAGTGCTGTGGCGTCCCAGGGATCCTTTTCAAGCATTTCAGTACAGGATTTGAGTTCATCAAAAAAAGGGAGAGAAGAGTAAAGATCCCTTACAGCCATAAATAGGGGCAGGATTTCAAGCCTTTTATCCTTAATCTTTAGAACTTCCTGAGCAGAGTCATAAGAAAAGGGAGCTGCTTTCTGGATACCTTGACTCTCTCCCCCTTGACTCTCTCCCGGGAGATTTTCCATTTTTTTAAGCTCTGTCTCCGTTATGGACATGAGCCTCGGGGAGAGAGGAGAATTATCTGCTATAGAAAGGACCGATCTCAGGCGTTGCCGGTATTTTTTGTCACTTTTGCACCAGAGAATGGCTGAAACCCGGCTGCATTCCGTCCAGAAATCCTTAAAAGAAGAATGCAGATCCACATCCCCAGAACTATTTAAATTGCCGAAATTCCTGATTGCGGCCTTGCAGTGCCCGCGGAGTTCCGGAAGAATTACACCGTATTCGGATTCAAGTCCTCTCATCATTACCAGGTCCTGTATACAATATGCTTTCCTTTTGTTTTTAAAATTCAGACTTCTCTGAGTCAGGTTTCTTCTCCTGATCCTTAACTCCTGACCTCAATGCTTTGAAAATTGGCATAAAGGCGAATCCCTGCCCAGATTAGGTTTAAGCTTTCCCTTGGTTGCCACAATCAGGTCCACGGTCGACCCTCTGTCTGCAAGCATTCCCCCTTTTGGTTCCTGCTGGATAACGTCTCCAAAATGGACGCCTGCTACAAAGATACTTTTCTCTCCGATATTGCCGGCAAGCAATCCCGATTCTTCCAGCTTTTTAACAGCCTTCTCCAGAGGTAATCTTACGACAAAAGGAACCTCAACATTTTTATTCTGTGATTCCGTATCCTGAGAATCTGTATCTGATACTTCTGTAACTTCGTTTTTACTATCTTCTCCCAGAACCTCTTCCAGAAGCTCTATTGCCCCGCTGATCCTGAGGAGTGTTTCATTCAGATTATTTTTCCTTTTTTCAAGCTCTACAATTTTTGCTTCAATATCTTTGAAGATTTTCTGACCGGTCTCATACTCAGCCCTGAGCTCTGCCAGACGCTTTTCGAGTTGTGCTTTCATATCCTGTAAACCCCTTTTCATTAATTATTACTACAGTCAAATCAAAATAAGGCTTTGGACTTTATTTAAATCCCTTTATTTCATATTAATTTCTTTAATATCCAGCCACTTTTAAATTAAGGAATTTATTTTTTATTTAGCCTTTGTATTTTGCTCCCTCTACAATTTCAGCCCAATACATTTTAAGTTTTATATTTTTACTTATTAGTAAAGTAGCATTGGAAAGTTTAGCTAATTTTGAAAACTCAGGTATTCCAGGCTTTTCCGCTCAAACTTTTCCTCTCGAACTGCTGGAGATACTGCAACCGGAATTTGTGGAAAGACTAAATAAACAGGCAAAGATCTGAACGAAATTACAGGTAAAGTTTCCGGATACTGATTAATAGTATAATAGTCAAAGATAGTCAGAGGAATCGTTTTTAGATCATTGTTCAAATGGATCTTTGTTCAAATGGATCTTTGTTCAAAATTAGATTTTTGTTTAAAAGCTATACTGTAAGAAGTAACTGATAACAGGCAGTAAAATGACCCCCATTGCATGGGATTTTCTGATGTTCATAAAAGAAGGGAGCATGCCTATAGGGGTAGAAATAATGAAAATGAATAAACCGAAAAGACCTGTAAAAAGATATACCATTACCGCAAGTCCTATAAGGACACCTGTGCAGAGCTTGGTGTAGTCAATTTTTCGGAGCATATGATGGGCATTATTCCCTATCCATACTGTGGAAAAGTATGAAAACAGGGCAGAAAGGAGTATGGCAGCGAAAAAGAGCATAATTATCTGAAAACCAAGTGATTCTATACCCAGTATGTCATTTATAGCAACCATTGCGCCGCTTCTGGTCTTTCCTATGATAAGAAGAGCTACGAGCCCGAAGATTGCATTTGAGGTGTTTACTCCTGAGATGGATACTATAAACTCCTTTGAGCTTTCAAGAGTCTGGTGGTCTGCGCGTGAATCAGAAAAAAGGGAGGACTTTCGCTCTCCAGGTACAGGTTCTGAGTCTTCTTTTTTAATTGGTCTTCTGTCAAAGTCCGAGCGAACAAAAAGCCCTACCAGAAGAGCGGCAATAGAAGAGGAAACACCCGGAAGCCAGGCTACAAGGGAGCCTGCAGCACTGCCGGTAAAGACTCCTCTCAGGATTCTTTTTCTGGAAAGCTCAAATTTGGAAATGGATTTTTCAGGGATCTCGGAGCCTGTAAAAAGACTTATTATTAACTGGGATGCCCCGAAAAGCCCGCTAAGGAGAGGAAGGAGCATGGAAGCTTCCCCGAAGTTTATGATGGGAGTGAGGAGGTCCTCTCTGGAAAAAGCAAAAAGGCCCAGAATTCCTGTGATAAGGAACAGGAGAAGAGCCATAGCTTTATACTTATATTTTGCAAGCAAACCCAAGCCTTTCTTTCCCTCCACCTCCCCGTTTTTCTCGCTCGCAATCGTAATAAATACAATCGTGAGCAGGATCCATACCATACTATCTTGAATGTAGGGATAAAACGCCCCGAAAAAAAGAGAGAAAGGCAATAAAAAAAGCATGGATGTAAACACAGAGCCCGCACTCCCCAGGGCAGAGAGCCTTATTGCTTCTGCACCTGCACCTTCAAGCAGAAGCCTGTGGCCTGGGAGGACTGCAAGGGCTGTGTCTCCGTCAGGTGCGCCTAAAAACACGGACGGGATTATGTCGTGAAACGTGTGAGACACCGCATTTGAGAGGATTATGAGAGCAATATAAAACGGAGCGACCCCTTTTTCAGCCAGAAAGGGGGAAAAAGCTACGAGTGCAAGTGCGAAATTATTTGTATGTACTCCGGGCAATAACCCTGAAACTATTCCCAGCAGGTAGCCTGCAAGAACAGAAAGAAATATCAGGAACAGAGAAATCTCTTCCATTCAAAAAACTCCCTATGTTATTGGCACATAACCTCTTGAACTTAGTAAAATATTTCACATACTAAGTATTAATACTTAGCTCTGCTATGGGAAACGCATTTTTATTTCTCTTGGAAAAAAATAAAATTCTAAAATATATTATTTAAGATAGGGGAGACACATTTCAGGAGAGATCATAAAGGAACGAAGATAAAATAAGAAAAATAAAAAAAGAACGAAGATAAAATAAGAAAAATAAGAAAAGAACGAAGATAAAAGAAAAGAGATAAGAAAGAAACGAAGATAAAAGAAAAAGAAAATGAAAGAAAAAATGCATAAAAGAGTATTTAAATCAGAAAAAACAAAGCGATCTATCAGGATTTTTAATTAAGATGAGAAATTTCAAACCTGTTAGTATAAATAAATTTCCGTTGAAAATAATACCCTTCTAATAAATAGAGGGGTTTTCGGCAGAAAGTATAAAAGCAAAATTCGAAAAGTCAAACATTTTTAGTTTACCGATCTGATAAGCCGCTTGAAAAATTTGAAGGTTCTTTATTACAACAAAGTAAAAAAAAAATCATTTCCATTTATGTTTTATATGTAACAGTTATACTATAGCTTGTAGTCCTAAATGCTAATATTGAATGGGGTTCATGAGAGCATTTAGCAAAAAACAGCAGGGCAATTGAGGTTCGCCATTCCTCAGTCTGCTCTGGGCAACCCGGAACCCCGCCCTCTTGAGGCAAAATCGAGGTTTTTTGCCATTCCTCGGTTTAAGCTCAGGGAGAGGTATCGGGAAAAGAGGTCCGAAGTGAGGTTCGCCATTCCTCACCCGGTCTCTCAGATATCAGAAGCAATAGAGAAGTGCGGGGGCAAATCCCTCTCTAAACTATTTTTACCCCCCACTTCAACTCTATTCTCTATGCTGTCCAGTTTTATCCTCTGTTATATTCAATAAAACTGGGACTCTGTTTTGAATTTGCCATTAACAACTCAAACATCTAAATTCAGTAACTGTTTCATTGTTCCTTTATTATAAAAATAAGATTAATCCTTCATATACAAAGTGGGCTGTGCCGCAATCTTCTGCTTCTTTACTTCTTCCTTAACCTCTCAACTTTTATCTGGCTTCCCGAACTTCTGCCCTTTAAGACCCTCCCCATTCCGGCTGGTCTTCCGTCAATCATTTCCTCTCCCTGAATGCCCTTTCTTTTTATCACTTCCTCTTTCAGGAAGGCTTTTCTCTGAATTATTCTCTTTTTCAGTTACTTCAGCCTCTAAAGATTCCTCCTTGCCAGAATCTTCATGTTCTTCCAGGCTTCTCTCCCGGAGAACTCCAGCCTCGTCAGATTCGCCTCTGCCTGGCTGATCCTGTATCGTATCACTCCCTCTCCCTGGCAGTTTTTCTTTTCTGTCACTTCCTCTTCCCAGTTGAGTATGCCTCTTCTCATCTCCTTTTTTAGAGTTTTTTACTTTTCATGTGTTTTTTTAATTTTTTTATCAGGACTTTCTCTGTCAGACCTGGTTTATAAGAATACAGTCTATCAAGATAATATTCTTGTTGTCAGCCAGTAATGACAGGATTGGTTTTATTCGACCACGATGTTGAGATTGGTTTGTTGGCAATGAAATTGAGATTGGTTTTTTGTCTCAAAAATGAGCCTCAAAAACACTTATTCCGTGCTCAGTTCCTGTTATGGATTTCCGCTCCCTGAGTGGAAACATCAATCAGGATAAATTCTGCAGGCTGACCTGCACAAACAGATTCCATGTGGATTACCTGCTCAAGGTCAATGCGAGCCTGATCTCCCTGCTCTATTCTCTGTCCATTAACGGTGAGCTCGCCGACAGACGTGTAAATGAAAGTTCGGCGGTTATCCTGTGTGTAAAAATGGATAACATGTCCCTTTTCGAGGCTGCACCGGTAAACTGTTGCATCGGCGTTTATCTTCAGGGCGTCCTTAAAATCCTGTCCAGAAGCGACCGGATGCAGCTGATTTCTCCATTCCATGCATTCAAACTTTTTTTGAGAATAAGAAGGTTCGAGGCCACTTCTGGACGGTAAAATCCAGATCTGATAAAAGTGCAGGACTTCCTTATCCCTGTTAAACTCTGAATGAAGTATCCCTGTACCTGCGGTAATGCTCTGTACTTCTTCTTTTCCAAGGGTTCCCCTGTTCCCCATACTGTCTTCATGCGTTATTTCCCCGTCAAGAACAACGGATATAATTTCCATCTCGGAGTGCCTGTGAGCCGAAAACCCCTTTCCCGGCTGGACGGTATCATCATTAAAGGCGCGCAGGTTTCCAAACTGGACGTTGTCAGGATCATAATAGTTTGAAAAAGAAAAAAGCATGTAGCTTTTTAGCCAGCCTGAATCCTCAAAATGCCTGGCTCCCGCCGGAATTATTCTGAGCATATAAGATCCCTTTCTTCCCATGTAATTATTCGAATATTTGAATATTTGAATATTTGAATATTTGAATATTTGAATAATAAGTAAGGTTTGATGGATGAATAGAATATACCTTTGGAAACAGAGTTTAGCAATAGTATTCAGTAACATTGTTCAGCGACATAGTTCGGAAATGTATTTCAGTAAAATATTAAGAAAGACAGTTAAGAAATATAGTTGAGAAATGTAGTTGGAAAAAGTTGAGAAATATAGTTGGAAAATATAGTTAAGAAATGTAGTTAGGAAATAGTTAAGAAATATAATTTAATGAATGATCACCAGGCTTTCTTTGACAGGTTAAAAAGATCAGTCTTCTTTGCAAAAGACACGTAAAAAACAATATATACGAGTGCTCCCTTTCCTAAAGGAGCCTGTTACAATCAAATTTTCGTTTTTTTCAGATTACCAGTGCAAAGTAAAAAAGGACTTTAAAAGGATTTCAAATGACAATTAAATGTAAAAAATGTAACCATGATGCTATTATTTTTCAAAAATACTCAGGAATGCACCTGTGTAAAAGGCATTTTATAGAGGACGTTGAAAGGAAAATTAAGCTGACTGTCCGGAGAGATTACAGCATACAGAAAAATGATGTAATAGCCGTTGCTCTGAGTGGAGGAAAGGACAGCTCGGTCGCTCTTTATATCATGCATAAGATCCTGGGGAACAGGCCTGATATTCAGATTGTGGCAATTTCAGTTGATGAGGGTATTAACGGATACCGCCCGCAATCCCTTGAGCTTGCAAAACAGCTTACTGAAACGCTTGGTGTTCGCCATATTATAAAATCTTTTAAAGATGAACATGGCGCAACAATGGACGAGCTGGCTGTAATGGACCGCGAAAAAGGCACATGCAGCTACTGTGGAGTTCTCAGGAAGAGCATTCTTAACAGGGTGGCTATCGAGATAGGCGCAACGAAACTGGTCACAGGACACAACCTGGACGATGAAGCCCAGACCATTCTCCTTAACCACTTCAGAGGAGACATGGAACGCATGGTCAGGCTTGCCCCTCCTGTAGCTGTTGAAGGGCTTGTTATGCGTGCAAAGCCTCTGCGGAATATTCCTGAAAAGGAGGTTGCACTCTATGCCCTCGTAAATTCCCTGCCAGTGGATTTCAGTGAATGCCCGTATGCAGGGGAAGCCCTGCGAGGAGAAATAAGGGAACTGTTAAACGGTTTTGAGACAAACCACCCCGGAACCAAGTACTCTCTGCTCCGGGGATTTGACAAGCTTGTTGGGGCACTGGCAAAGGAACTTCCTCCTGCAAAAATTGAAAAATGCAGGATCTGCGGAGATACCTGCACGGAAAATATATGCCAGGCATGCAAACTGCTCGGCAGGACGTAAGAGAGCAGAACTGAAATCAGGCATTTTCTGGCTAAATAGCCGGTATTCTGAATCAGATTTCCAGAACAGTTAAAGCTTTCATTTTCATTTGTATTTTTTATTTTTATTTTTATTTTTATTTTTATTTTTATTTTTATTTTTATTTTTATTTTCTGTAAGCAGCCGGGTTCAGCCGGAGAACAACGCGTGAACAGGATGAATTGAGATTCGATTTAAGACATTCAGGAACACTATCAGCCAGTAAGCTCGAGCTCCAAAATCAAGAGAAAAGGGAAAGCCAAGAAAGAAAAAAATTATGAAAAAGAGAAACTAAGAGAGAAAAAAATTAAGAAAAAGGGAAAGTTAAGAAAGAAAAGTATTTGTAGATTTCATGAAGTTTCGGACTTTTATAACCCATCAGGACCGGAAAGCAGGTCATCAGGGTTATAGAGTTTCCTTTCCTCTCCCAGAAGATAAAGCCGGGTCCACAGGACAGCAGTGAACGGCTGCAGTATGATCATCGGCACGAAATATGTTATGATTGAGACCAGAAGAATTTCCGAACCCAGGAGCTCGCCGATAAAACCATTGACGAAAGCAAGTCCGACTGAAAATGTCCAGAGAAAGAAAACATCAAGTTTATTGCTCATGAAAAAACCGTATCCGGCTTTCAGAGCGTCAAGGGGGTCGAGCTCATCAATTACTAGAGCATAAGGGGCAAGGGAAAATAAAATACTTATGACCAGCAGATAAACTGTCCAGAGCATGACTCCCGCTCCCAGCACTCCCATTCCTTTTACAGGCAGCCCGGGATTGTGAACAAGACTGTTCAGGTCTCCTATTGTGAGAGCTCCGGGCACGATAAATACAATGCCTGCGAGAACCATCAGAGCGAGAAGAAGGCTCGTGAGAAAAAGCCTGAAGCTGTTTTTCCAGCCTGATCTGAACATGTCAGAAAACACAGTATCTCCGGTCTCTGAGGCTTTCTTTGCCATTCCTATTGCCCCTGCTGTGAAAAAGGCCTGCAGAATCATGCTAAGCAGGAAAAAAGCAAGAACCAGGGCTACCGAGACCGGTATATTATTCTTAAACCCGTCCCATATCATGGAGTAAATTTCTTCATTGGTGAGGACAGCAGGATCTACCACATTCATAGACCCCGAAACGTAGAGCAGGGCACCTATTAAGACAAAGAAAAAGACAAAAAGGATTAAATTGATAAAAAAATTCAGGACATATGGAATACAAATATTCAGATTTCTAACCCAGGTCTTGAACCCTCTATTCAATATTGTTCCAAAATCTTCATACATGTGACACGACCTTCCAGTTTTTAAGGCAGCAGCTCTGCACCCCCTCTTTGCAGCAATGTCCTGACTGACTGCAAAAATGAGACTCTTGTGCAGGCTCACATGCCCTATTTTCGGATACATATGCAGAAGATAAATATATAATCTCTTATTCAAGTACAGATAAGAACAGTGACGATCAATAACGAAAGCAAAAGGCGATCACATGAAAAAGCTGGAAAATTACATACCTTTTTCAGTCCCGGATAACCCTTCCGCGCGCGAAAAACCTTCAGGACCTGCAAATCCAAAAAGATTCACAGTCCCGGACAAACCTGAAACAGACAATCCTCAAAAAGAAGTAGTTGTACTCGGGCACTGCCTTCTCAACCCCATTGCAAGAGTAAAAGGAGCAAAACCGGTTATCCCTATTGATGCAAAAGGAGCAAACGTAATCCAGCTCCCCTGTCCGGAATCAATGTACCTTGGAATAAGGCGCAGGGAAATCACCAAAGACCAGCTCGACCACCCAGCCTACAGGCGCTTTTGCAGAGAAATCTTCACCCCGTTTGCGGATATGCTCGAAGACCTCGCAATAAATGGCGTAAGCATAAGGATTATCGGCGTCCCTAAAAGCCCTTCCTGCGGTGTCAGAATAACAAGCGTAGGCGGCGAGCCAGGAAAATCGAAGGAGTTCCACCATATCCATTCACAGGAGCCCGGCGTGTTTATGGAAGAGATTATGAAGGAACTTGAAAGGCGCAGGGTCAGTTTTGAGATTGAGGACGCCAGCACGCAATGAGACCTCTATGTACGATTTCAATTAGTTAGTTCTCTTGAGCGTAGCGAAAAGGACAGCGCACTGCAGAGCCGCAACTCTGCCGGGACGAGAACAGTTAGGTATAGTGAATAAGTTAACTCGATTGATTATCCCAAATTCATGATTTAGAGGAGTAGTTTTGAGCTGCAGGATCAGCACGCTAACAAACTGCAAATTATTCATTATATTATAATCCCACTTTTTCCTTCGCATGCCCGATCATGTTTTCAAGGTCTTCAACCGTATTGATATTCACAAAAGTCCTCAGTTCCGGATCAAATTCCCTTATTTCCGAAACCTCAACGAAAACGACATCCTGCATCTGAAAAACCGGCGCAAGAACTGAGTGTTTCCCCCTCTCAAAAGCTTTTTCGATTTCCGGCAGCATTTTTTTTGAGTAGACCGCATGAAGAGGCTCAAACATTCTCTCTTCCCACCTCGGGATAGCAGCATCGTGACCGCTTGCTTTCTCAAACAGCAGGTCTACAATTTCAGGGTTTACAAAAGGCATATCTCCGGCGCAGACGAAAGAGTTTTCGGATCTGGATTCAAGCAGCCCCGCCCGAATGCCTTCAAGAGGGCCGGCGTCTTCCAGAGAATCAAAGCAGAAACGAATTTCCCTATCAGGAAATTTATCAAGCACGGGAAAGAGCTTTTCTTTCTGTGAGTTATCACGGACCGAAAGGATAACCTCATCAACAACCCGGAACAGGTTTTCAAGCAGTCTCTCGAGAATGGTTTTTCGTTCGAATTCGAGAAGGGCTTTTTCGACCATACCCATCCTGCGTCCTCTTCCGCCTGCCAGTACAATCGCGCTTCGAAAGCTCCTTTTTTGCTCTTTAGATTCCGTTTTTTTATTCATCTAACCGCATCCGGACATTGAATTTCTTTTTAACTTGAGCCTGCCCAGTATGTTTACTAAACCCTATTTTTATATCATATACATTTTCCTTTTTTTCTTTCTATTCTTTTCTTTCTTAACCTTTTTCAGGCATGTTCCCTATCATGGACCCAGAAATGCTCTTTTTCGGTGAATTCCTTTTTCCAGATCGGAGCTTCTGTTTTTATCCTTTCAATAGCTTCACTGAGGGCAGGGAAGAGTTCGGTCCTGTGGGCGGATGCGATCACAATGTAAACAATGTCCTCTCCGGCTTCTATTAAGCCTGTTTTGTGGTGGATAAGGACTTCAAGTATACCTTCTTTTTTCTTTATTTCGTCCCGGATACGGTCGAGGACTTTTGAGGCTTCCGGTTCGTATTTTTCGAACTCGAGCCTTGATGTTTTTTCTTCTCCCGCAAGCTCGCGTACAATGCCAGTAAAGGTACCTATTGCTCCTGCTTTCCTTATATCAGGATTCTTGCGGACTTTTTTGACAAGGGCTTCCAGGGTATAGCGGTCTGGCTGGGCGAGGGCGATTCCTACTAAGGACGCTGTAAGTTCCTCATGAGGGTCAATGTTTTCCGGTACCCTGAAAATGATGTTGGAAACGCCTTCAATGTCTCCAAGGGCTATTTTCGGAAGGTTGCTCGCCTTAAACCCTTCCACGACAGCGAAATCAAGGCCTCTGTCACAGAGCATATCAAGGGCATCTTCAAGGCCCGAGTCCCTGGCGAAGCTGACGAGTTCGGTGCCTGTAATCCCCACTACCATATCCGCTCCCGCATCAAAATGCCTTCCAGTATCAGTTTCTGCAGGGTTCAGGCGCTGCTCTCCCATGTGTTTAACAGTACCCACTGTCCCGAACCCTGAAAGCTGCCTTACAAGAGCTGAGACAAGGGCTGTTTTTCCTGATTTCTTATACCCGACAACGGAAACGACTTTCATCAAAGAGCCTTATGGATTTCCCGGTATAAGTAAAGGCCGGCACATTTCTGCGGTTTCCTTTAAATAGGACCATTTGAAGGTCTAGAATTATAATAAGGATAGAATAAACACAAAATTGATAACAAATAAATTCTTTTTTCATATATTTTAGACTTATTTGATTATTTTTAGAAAGATTCAAATATCCAAACTATTAATAGTATTAATCACAGTCCGCCCGAAAAGAATCGTAATCAGGGATGCAGCTCAGTTTTCTCTAAACACAGCAGGGCTGATGGGCACCGGATACCTGTTAATTGGCAGTAAAAGTGAAAAGTGGGGATGGAATATGGAAGTAAGTAAAATAAGGATTCATGACCTTCCTGAAGAAGAACGACCGAGGGAACGGCTCATTAAGAACGGGCCTGAATCCCTTTCAAATGCTGAGCTTCTCGGGATAGTCCTGAGGACAGGCTCAAGGGAAGAAAATGTTATCAGCCTGTGCAGCCGGATACTCATGGAGTATAATATCAAGCAGCTCAGCCTTGCAAACGTTTCAAAGCTTATGCAGGTCAATGGGATAGGAAAGGCAAAAGCTGCACAGATAGCTGCGGTTTTTGAACTCGCAAGGCGGCTTGAAACCTTTGTGGAAGAGCCAAAAAGAAAAATATCTTCCCCAAAGGACGTCTATACCCTGATGTATCCTAAAATGCGTGAACAAAAAAAAGAAAAATTTATAACGCTCTATCTTGATACAAAAAACCAGATACTTAAAGAAGAAGTGGTATCCATAGGCAGCCTGAATGCCAGTATCGTTCATCCGCGAGAGGTTTTTAAATCTGCACTTATGGAATCCTCGGCGTCCGTAATCATGGTCCATAACCATCCCTCTGGAGACCCGAGCCCGAGCAGGGAAGATATAATGGTTACTGAAAAACTGGTAGAAGGAGGAAAACTCCTTGGAATCGACATCCTTGACCACATAATTATAGGGGATGGCAGGTACGTAAGCCTTAAAGACGAAGGGTTTGTTAAATGAGAACTCTAATAGAAGAGCTGTGAAGAATAGTAACAGAAGCCATAAATGAAGCTTCCATCAGAATACTTGAAATCATCCTGTAACGTCTAAAAGAATCTGAAAAATTATTACCTATTCTTCTAACACGCCCTGTAGTTTTAAACTTCTCTACCTGTTCAAATTTCCCTTACTTCTAATTCCTTATTTCTAATAATTCATCGGGCCCGAAGAAGAAGAAAAAGATTCTAAATACATTTATTTGAAGTATAAACCCCTTATAGCCTGATTCTTCTGCCGGTCTAAAATGCTGAAAAGCTAGATAAATAAAATATGAGTTGAAATTTATGAAAGTTTTAGGTATTAACGGAAGCGCGAGAAAAGACGGTAATACCGCAATCCTGATTAAAACGGTATTTGATGAGCTCATGAAAGAAGGGATTGAAACCGAACTCATTCAGCTTTCAGAAAACAGAATAGAAGGCTGCAGAGCCTGTCATAAAAATAAGGATAAGCAATGTGTAATTACAGATGATTTTTTCAATGAATGCCTTGCAAAAATGATAGCTTCAGATGGGATTATTCTTGGTTCTCCGGTATATTCTGCCGGTGTGACTTCTCAAATGAAAGCCTTAGTTGACAGAGCAAGTATGGTACTGGCAGGAAATAAAGGGTTACTTAAACATAAAGTTGGAGCATCCGTTATAGCTGCTCGCCGCGGCGGAGCTATCAGTGCTTTTGATACCCTGAATAACTTCCTGTACAGTAAAGAGATGATCCTTACAGGCTCAAGTTACTGGAATATGGTTTACGGAAACGCCATAGGAGAAGTCGAACAGGATAAAGAAGGCATTGAAAATATGAAAAATCTCGGACAAAATATGGCATGGATTTTGAAGAAAATCCATAGTAGTTGAGATTAAAGTTAGATTATTAAGGCTATTACAGTTAGATATTTGAGATTAGATGATAGAATCACAATAGTTAAGATGTGGTCAAGTAGTTAAGATTAATTTAGTCAGAAAATAAAATTTACACAGTTAAATGAATGAAATTAATACAGCTAGATAAACGAAATTAATACAGATAGATACTGGTTAATACAGTTAGATAATGAGGTTAATACAGTTAGATACTTGTACTGTTAGATTCTTATACTCGACCCCGGTTCGCCCGGTAAACCCTATATTATCAACTTTTTGTTTAACCTGCTAAATCTACGATACTTATATATATCTACAGGAAATGGGCTTTCGACAAACAATTATCCTCCCACTTTCTATCCCCTTTAAAAAGGAGGTCTTCGGCATTACAAAACATATAAACGCCTGTGCACTGGACAACAGACAGACTGAGGAAGTAAATCTTGATGATCCTTACACCGTGCCTTACCGGGGCATTTATGCGGTCTGTGACGCGAAAAACGAATACGCGGAAATTATTGAACACTCCAACTGCTATAGCGGGGCAGCATGGTCACTTTACCACTATGCAAAATCTCCACTTATCCTGAAAGCCCGTTCAACGGGAAATATGATCCGTTATTTTATGAAAACCGGAACCTCAAATCTCGAACTCAAACCCTCGGTTGCAGCCGCAGGCATTGAATCCGTAATCGTTCAGGGGGACGAAGTTGAGATCACCTATGCAGGGCTGGGGGGCGGAGGCGTCGGCGCAACTCGCTGCAGGGCATTTGCAGACGGAGTTCTACATTACAGGATATCAGAATCCGGAGGAGAGCGCTGTGCAAAAGGGACCGTTGTAGTTCCACGAAGGGACCGTATCCTTATCGGCATAGATGATACGGATTCAAAGGATGTGGGAGCTACCTGGACCCTGACACATAATATTGCAAGACAGCTCGACTGCCAGGAATCTGTTTATCTTTCACATTCCCTTGTCCAGCTCTTCCCTGTACCTGAAAAAACCCAGAACTGCATGTCAACGGTTCTGGAGTTCGGATGTGTCGATGATAAGGCAAAGTCAAAGCTGCTCAGTTCTTTTAAAAAAGCACTTGAAAAGTACAGTGCATCAAAAGAAACAGGGCTTGTAGTATTATCTGATTTTTATGCAAAAGGGCTTTACTCTTACAGCAACCGCTGCCGTACTGAAAGAGTTTTAAAAGAGGATTCCCTGCGCTGTGCTGAAGAAAACAATGTGGAAGTCCTGCTTGACGGCAATGGGGTAATAGGTGCTCTTGCCTCCCTCCCCTGGTTCGGAAGACCCGAAGAATCTATTATCCCGGGGACCGAAATAAAGCCGATGTGTATGGAAAAAACCAGCTGAAATATGTCGGATCCCGAATTGTGCAGGTATACTCAAAACTCCTATAATTCCCGGACGGGGTCAGCTTGAAAGAAGAAACAATACATGAAACCGCATGCAATGGGTTTGAAGCCCTTTATTTTGCTGTCCTTGACAGTGATGTCGCACTTATAACAGGAGTCCCCGGGTACCCTGTCACCTCCCTGATGGAGCTTTTTTTGAAAACATGCGGTTCAACTGAAACTGAAACCGGAAGTTCAATTATAAGCAGTCCAGATATAAGCCGTACAGGAAACGGTTCAGATATAAACGGTTCAGATATAAACGGTTCAGATATAAACGGTTCAGATATAAACAGTTCGAATATAAGCAGATCAAATAAAAGCTGTTTACCTGAAGTAAACTGTCCAGCTTACAGAGCCAGCTGGCTTACGAATGAGAAAGTTGCCCTGGAAGTAGCTCTTGGAGCCTCCGTATCAGGCAGAAGGGCTCTTGTGCTTGTAAAGCACGTTGGCATGAATCTCCTTTCCGACCCCCTCATAACCTCGGTTACGCATACCATCGGAGCAGGTCTGATAATCATTGCAGGAGACGACCCCGGTGTAAAAGGCTCTCAAAATGAGCAGGACTCTCGCTGGTATGGCAAAATAGCCGAAGTCGCTGTATTCGACCCAAGTAGTCCCGAAACTGCCTACAGGTCTCTAAGAAGGGCTTATGAGCTTTCTGAAGAAAGGCATATTCCGGTTATAATCAGGGTAACTGCTGGTCTGGAGAAGAGCAAAGGAAAAATCAAGCGCTTCCCAGCACCTTCAGTCCTCCACCCCGAATTTGACCGCTCAATCTGGAAACTCCGGATGGTGGAAAAACACGAGCATTTTCACTCCAAAGTTTATCCTATGCTTGAATACGAATCTGAAAATACTGACCTGAACGAAATAAGGGAGAAGGTTAAAAGAGAAGATGCCGAGCGGACTGAAGGAGAAAAAAGCTTTGGAGTCATATCTTCCGGTTTCGCGTCCTCTCTTGTCGAAGAAGTATTGGTAAAATCAGGAAAACATAAGAAAATTTCTCATTTTGTCCTTAACCTTGTAAACCCTCTTCCCCTGAAGAAGATAGGAGTTTTTCTGAAAGACAAACAGAAAGTGCTGGTGGTTGAAGAGTCCGAACCCTTTATAGAAGAGCAGATACGCATTGAGGGTAATGTTTACGGCAAAAAAACAGGACATCTCCCATACGGTCAGGTGACCTCTAAAGACATTGACTTTGCCCTTGAACACATCGAAGAAGAAAAAGTCTCGAGACCAGCAGACCCCGGGCTTATAGAATCCAGAAAAAAAAGCAGGGCTTCAATCTGTGAGGACTGCCCCTATCTCCCCCTTTACAATTTTCTCCGCATATCCGGTGTCCGGGTTGCAGGGGATATGGGCTGTTCCGTCCGGAGCGCTCCGGAACCACTTTCTGCGGTTGATGTCAGCTTCGCCCTGGGTTCGGCAATTTCTGTTGCCTGTGGGTTTGAGAGAAAAGGAATAGCTGTAATAGGGGACTTTGCCCTTGCCCATTCCGGCATCCTCGGACTCTTAAACGCTGTAAGCGAAGGCCATGAAGTACTTGTGCTCGTACTCCAGAACGAAGTAGCAGCCATGACAGGAGGGCAGAAAGTCCCTGACCTCAGGAAAGTGATAGAAGCGATAGTTCCTGATGTATCAGTATTCGATATGGACGGCAGGAAGGAAAAAGAACAGGCATCCGGCTCAGAACTTTCTGACCTTATAACAGAGAAACTCGCTCTTCCGGGCATTTCAGTTATTTTTATAAAAGGAGTATGCAGAAAATATTGAGATGCAGGGCTTTTTTTCAAACTTATTCCCTGCTGTTTATTGTTTTTCATCCTCTATTCTTTCTCTTTTGTTTTCAGTTCACAGCTTTTCCCTTTTTAGTACAGGAAAAATCGGAAAAAATTGAAAAATAATAATAAAGTCATGAAAAGTTATGATTTAATATAAAGATTGAAATGTCAATTCCGGCTTTCAAGAATTATTTATCTTTTTCTAAATAAAACCGGAAATAATCATTTAGATTTTCAAAGATTATTTTTCGCTGTCCGATCTTCGGAAATCAGGATTATATGTACATTTTCATAGTTAAAAGCCTGTTTTTGCTAAAAATATAACTTCAAAATGATTCGAAGTTTAACAAAAAAATAAATGGTATGTGGAAAAATAAATAACCAAAGAGAAACAATTAATGATGGGGAATCAGGGTACACCTCAGTGTCTTGAACGAATAATTGAAACAATGACAGAAACCAGAAAAGGGCAGTAAAGGGGTGAATAAATTTGGACAGAAAACTTCAGATTTTACTTATTTTAGGAGTTCTCTTGCTTGTTGCAGGTGTACTTCTTTGTATTACCAGAGATCCGCTTCTATTAAGTTCAGGAGCTGTAGCTGCACTATTCATGATTTTGCTTTTCAGAATAGACCCCCTTAGCCCTCATGAATAACAGGAAAAAGGAGATTTCTCTTTTTTATTTGAGGAAAAACACTTAAAAAACAACTATTTTGTTTTTAAATTCATTACTGTAAATTTGACGCTATTATATTGGAGTCCCTGATTACTGTACATTTGACGTTATTATATTACGATACATTTGAAGTTATTATTACTGTACATTTGACGTTATTATTTTACATTAAATTATTTTTTACTGGTTTTGCACGAGGCATGGATAATGGACCGAAGAATAAGATTAGCAACAGTTTACCTGACGCTTTTGACCTTTATTTTGATCTTTGTTTTTTCTGCAGGCTGCTCCGGTCAGAATACAGAACAGGACGAACAGGGCTATGCAGCAGATATACTCAAAACAGAAGCCGTAACTTACTCCGGTCTTCTGGGCCAGGGCGCATCCCTGCCCATAAACTACAGCCTGGAAGCCGTAGATGTCAAATTAAAAGCTCCTTCTTATGATCTGCCACTCCAGAGGGATAAAATATCCAATTATGCAAACTTTTCTGACAAAATTCCTCTGAATGAGTCTGACCTTAAAGTTCTGGAAAGCAACGGTTTTGTGGTAATAAAGAACCCTTACAACCCTGAAGAAGAGGGTATAACCTCAATGTATGTGACCCTCAAGGAAGAGGAAGTTCCTGTTTTTATCACAACGGATTCTCTGCTGCACCTTTACCATATCCAGTTTGATGAAACACTCAGGCAGATAGAGGAAAAAGAGTTTTACGATACTCTCTGGGAAACCGACCTTGACCTCCTGAATGCGTCGGTCCAGGAGTACAGCAGCGCATCAGGAGAAGAAAAAGAAGCCGCAAGGAGAGATGCAGCCTATTTTGCAGTTGCTCTGAGCCTGCTTCAGCCTAAACCTTCACAGGAACAGGCAGCAGAAGACTCTTACTACTTTGTTGACGAAGCTCTTTTCCCTGCAGGCTCAGGAGAAAAATATCAGTTTGAGGTACCTTCATTTGTAAAGAAAGAAGTAGAAGCAGAACTCGCTTTGATAGAAGCCCATGAAGGTTTCACAGTTTCTCCGATTTTCCTCTATAAAGAAGACTATTCCCAGTACGTACCAAGAGGGCATTACACACGCTCCGAAAAATTGCAGAATTACTTTAAGGCTTTTATGTGGCACGGCAGGATGAGCATGCTCCTGAAGGACAGACTGATAGAGTCCGAAGACCCTGAAAAAGATGCCCGCATCCAGACTATCCAGGCATGCCTGATCGCTTCACAGCTTGAAAACTCGCCAGAACTTCTTGAAAAGTGGGACAGGATCTACGGGGTTACGGCTTTTTATGTAGGCTTCTCCGATGATCTTGGGCCTTACGAATATATGGAAGCAATGGACAGGGTCTTTGGCAACGAGGAAAGGAAATTCAACGAAACTGCAGTGGAGGAATTAAAATCCATACTTGCTCAAAACCAGGGCCCTCAAATTTACGGAGGCACTGGGAACTGTGCTCTTGAACCACCCTTCACTCCGGAACAGGCTGACGAATGCCTTGAAAACACAACAGGCTTCCGTTTCATGGGACAGCGCTTTATCCCTGACTCTTACGTTTTTTCAAATATGGTAGGAGCCTATACAGGGGAATACAGGGGTGAAAAGGAAGAACCTTTCACTTTTGTGATCTCAGGGGCGGGAAGGCCCATCCGCGGTTTCCCGCGCGGTCTTGACATAATGGCTCTCCTGGGCTCGGAAAGGGCTGTTTACTGGCTCGACGAACTGAATGATTCCAGTTACGAAAATTACAGTGTTCAGTATGTAGCCATGGACTCCGAATTCTCGAACTTCAGCGCAGCTGAGTGGAACAGGAACCTTTACTGGTCCTGGCTCTATTCCCTCCAGCCCCTCCTGAAAGACTACGGGGAAGGATACCCTACCTTTATGCAGACGGATGCCTGGCAGGACAAGGAACTGAGCACCTCTCTTTCTTCCTGGACTGAACTGAGGCACGACACAATACTGTACGCAAAACAGAGTTACACGATAGTTGAAACCGCAATGCCAATGCCGCCTGAAGAAAAACCGGTTGTGGGATATGTGGAGCCTGTCCCGGACTTTTATGCCAGGCTGTTTGCCCTGACTAAAATGACAAATCAGGGGCTGGACGAAATGGGTGTCCTTGACCCCGTTTCAAAATCTAGGCTCACGGAGCTTGAAACTATCCTTTCAAGGCTTCAGGCAATCTCGGAAAAGGAACTCGAAAATGAAGAGATGACAGAAGAAGACTACGAGTTTATCAGGGACTTCGGAGCTCAGCTTGAAGGGATCATAGCCGATGTGGATGAAAAAGCGAGAAAAACTACGGTAGTGGCTGATGTTCATACCGATGCAAATACTGAAGCCGCTCTCGAAGAAGGGGTGGGATACGTGGACATGATTGTAGTCGCATATAAACTTCCCGACGGCAGGGTCCTTATAGGGGCCGGACCCGTAATGAGTTATTACGAGTTCAAACAGCCCATTTCAGACCGCCTGACAGATGAAAAATGGAGAGAAATGCTGGAGAAAAACCCGCCGGAAAAGCCGGAGTGGACCTCCACCTACATTTCTTAATTTTTAGTTTTTCCAGGAAGAAAAATCGGCGTAATCAAAAATATTTCAGGAGAGTACGGGCAGGGATTGGCGTACCAGAATTTGCTTACTATTACCAGAATTAATACTCGGGCAGACATGGAAAGGTATTAATTGGAGAAGTATGAGTAATAATATGTGGGTGTATAATCAATAAAGCCATCTGGCAAAATCGTGAGGTAGTAACAATGTGTAGTGTTGGAGACCCTTTTGATTTCAATATGGAAGGAAAACTGCCGGTTAAAAACTATGTATGCAAAGAATGTGGAAATAAATTCAAAGGCATTGGCAAAAATGTGAAGTGTCCTTCCTGTCAGTCCACAAATGTAGCAGAGTCCTGAGAATCAACTGGATTTTTTAGATACTTATTTTTAACATGAAAAAACCGACCTCTTTTAAAGACATTTCACTGAAAGAAAGTGAAATGCTTCTCCTGCGCGGTAGTGCAGGGATAGTGGCTATTGTGAAAGCAGGTCCTAATGGACAGTTCTTTCTGGAAACTGAAAAAGAAGAAATTGTACTCGGACTGGAACCTCATGACCTGATTGTAGCCTCTTCATTTTCTGTGGGGGAAAAAACCGAGAAGGGGCTTAAATGCGTTCTCTTCATGATCCGGGAAATCCGGTCACCGTTAATAGTCCTTCCAAAAAACCATCCAGCATCACCAAGGCTTCCAATAGTCGTGTCGGCTGGTAAAAAGACTGTCTTGAGCTGCAATATCACGCCCGGAACTCATCCGAATCAGGATGTTCTGTGCGGCGCAAATGACTTTAATAATCTGGAGATAACAGGAACAACTGAGGGCGTGCATATTGAAAATATGCCGCAGTGTGAGGTATTGAAGGTTAACTTTGATATCTGATCATTAATATTCTTCACATTATCAGAAAAACTATCTGAAGACTCATTTTTTCAAGATATAAAAAGTACCCATAAAGAAATAGAAATTAGATTATTGGAAAAAAGATTATATTAATGGACAGCAGAAAATTAAAATGAATATTCATAAAAATTAGAATGAATCTTCAGAAACATTCTAATTTATGTTATAATTCCAGGCTAGAGTTTTCAGATAGAAAACTTCTCTTTTTCACTGCCTGAAGATTTCTGTTCCTGTTTTACCTGAGTGATCAGCCTTTCAAGCTGGTCCCGTGAGATGCTTTTGTGCTTTTCTTCAGTGCATACCTTGACTTTTTCAATAAGGGCACAGAGCTCTTCCCGCTCAAGACAGAAGCCAATGCTATTAATGATGCCTTTCAGGGCTTTTTTGCCTGTGTGCTTTCCTACAACAAGGTTGCGTTTTCCACCGACCATCTCCGGGAGGAAAAGTTCGTAAGTGCGCGGCTCTTCCAGAATTGCAGCCACATGGATCCCGGATTCGTGCGTGAAAGCGTTCTTCCCGACAACAGCCTTGTTTACCGAAGGGGTAATGCCTGAATATTCCGAAACCATCCCTGAGAGAGAATTAAGTTTGGTAGTATCATAACGCTCTATCCCATACTGAACTCTGAGGGCGACCAGAACTTCTTCCAGGGAGGCGTTTCCTGCCCTTTCCCCGATAGCGTTAACCGTTGTGTGGAGCTGTTTTGCCCCGGCTTCGGCGGCTGCAAGGGTGTTGGCTGTAGCCATGCCGAGGTCATCGTGGCAGTGGATACATATCGCAGTATTTACGGACTTGAAGATCTCACTTACAAGATAATTTGTTGTGGTGGGGTTCAGTATCCCAACGGTATCTGCAAGGCTTACATACTGCACTTTATACTCATTTTCAACTTCCTTAAAAGCCTGCTTGAGGCGTTCAACCGGAGTACGGCTTGCATCTTCAGCTGCAAAACGCACTTTTAAACCGTGGTCAGTTGCATATTCTATGGCTTCCTTGGCGCAGCCGAGCATATCCTCAAGGCTTCGATGATACTTGTACTTGAGGTGCATGTCTGACATTGCAATGAAAATGCTCACTATATCAACGTCACATTCAAGGGCAGCGTCAACATCCCCCTTTACTGCTCTTGAGAGACAGCAGATCCTTGAATTAAAGCCCTGGTTTGCAATTTCCTTTACAATTTCTTTTTCATCTGCGGAAACTACCGGAAACCCGGCTTCTATAACCTCAATACCCATGGAGTCAAGTTCACTGGCTACTGCCAGCTTCTGTTCTTTGGAGAACACAACGCCAGGGGTCTGTTCCCCATCGCGAAGGGTTACATCACAGATTTCGATATCAAGGGGGCGATAATCGATGAAATCCATAAGTGTGTTTCTGGAGTACTGCTCGCTCTCTGACATGGTTGCTGTTTCCCGTGATTTTTTCGGTTTGAGAAATTTATGATTATTTTTAATGATATTTGTATTGACTGCCCTGAAAAATAACTCAGAGGCCTGAATAAGAAATTGTGAGGTTAAAACCCCGGTAAAAGTCAAAAAACCTTATGTTTAGCAAGATTAGCATTAGCTTTACCTACATATGTATAAATGTTTTCCTTGGAGGAAAAGGGTTTCCGAGGCATTGTTTCTATATTTATTCGTAAAGAAAGCTCGCTGTACGTTATCCGGTTTTTACAAGCCGGTCCCTGAATCAATTTACCTAAAATTTACCTAAAATATAGAAATATAACCGGTTATACAAATGTAGCCAGTTATACAAATGTAACCAGTTATACAAATGTAACCAGTTATACAAATGTAGCCAGCATTTGATAATTAGAGAGCCCGGATAAAGCCCTGATATAAAAAAAGGATGTTTTAAGAGAGTTTTCTCTGGACCCTTTCATAAAAACATGTATCTGAAATCCTGACAAAACGTGCAGGAAATTTCGATTTTTTTAATTTGACGATATCTTCAGGCCTGATCCTGTAAGACTTCTGTCCGTCGATTGCAATTACAGCATCTTTTTTGTGCTCCAACAGTTTTACTGTAATTTCGCTGTCTGCGGGGATAACCCAGGGCCTTGAGGAGAGTTTGAAAGGGGCAACAGGAACAACAACAATTGCATTTACCCTCGGGTTTATAATGGGACCCCCTGCACTCATTGCATATGCAGTCGAGCCCGTAGGTGTTGCAAAAACCACACCATCCGCGCGCATCTCATCAAGAAGGCAGTCGTTTACATGGACTTCAAACTGGATAATTTTCGCGGGCTTTGCAGACATTACAGCAATCTCGTTTGTGGCGGTTTCAAGCATTTCCCCATTGAGAAAAACATCCACACGCATCCTTTCGAGATACGAAAAGCCGTAGAGGACTTCTTCTATGGTTTCAATCGCATCTTCAGGTTCCACATCCACGAGAAAACCGAGAGTGCCCATATTAATTCCCAGAATAGGAAGAGGATCTTTCATTTTGGCAATATTCCGAAGGACTGTCCCGTCTCCTCCCACACTTATAACGAGTTCGACTCCTTCATCCCTCATCCTTTCTACCGGAGTCCCTTCTATACCCAGGACTTCAGCCGTGGCGGTTGAGACGAAAATCTGCACCTGGGAACTGAAACGAGCAAGGATCTCCCTTACCATGTCAAGAACTTCAGGCCTGTCGCAACGCGATGCAATCCCTATCCTCTTTATAGCCAAATTATCCCCCTGAGAGCAAATGTAAAATCTTCTCATGCACATGCCCGTTGGACGCGACCATGTCCACTCTGGCAGTAACATTATCTGGAAGCCTCAGGAGATTTCCATACCCGTCAGTCACACGTCCGCCGGCTTCCTCAAGGATAAGCTGCCCTGCTGCAACATCGGTTACGCGTAAGGCTCTTCTGACATCCACAAAGGCATCAAGCCTGCCTGATGCTACATAACACAATTCAAGCGCAACGCTCCCAAAAAGCCTTACTCGCCTGATATTGCTGTATATCTTCCGTGTCCTTTCCACGTTCTGCCTGTAGCCGTATACGCTGGCACAGAGGCTCTTAAGGTCCGAATTGTGAGATGGTCTTATTGTTTTTCCGTTAAGGTAAGCTCCTTTTCCAGCTTCCGCGTGAAATTCCTCTTTTAATGCAAGGTTGCTTACATACCCAAATCTCAGGTCTGAAAGGTCATGAGAAGCAAACGCAATTGAAACACTGTAAAAAGGAATGCCTGAAGAAGCATTGTATGTCCCGTCCAGGGGGTCGAGCACAACAGAGAACTCAGGAGATTTCCCGATAATAAGCTCTCCAAGCTCTTCACTGAGTATCCTCATGGATCTGCCGTCGGCTTTAAGCGCCTCAACTATAGCATCTTCTGCTACCTGGTCTATGCTGGTAGTGGGCGTTCCGTCAGCTCCCATGCCTACGAAGCTGCTTGCCGAATCAGTGCCCACAAGCTCAAAAGTTGCATCGTATGCAGCTTTAAAAGCCTCCTGACACAGTTTTAAAAAGTTTGAATTAGAGGTCATGTAAAGATCGGATTATTCTATCTCAAATCCCCTTTTCCATAATTCGGATTTAGGGGTTCTGGAAACAAAGGCTTTAAAATCAGGACCAGGGCAGCCCACCGAATATTTTTTCCAAAAATTCACCCGGGAGTCCTGATCTCTGAGTCTAACTCTGAGACTAATAAACCATGCAGGGCTCAGAGCCCGATAGCTTTGTTTGTTTTCTGGATTGATTTTGCGCCGTCGCTCTCAAGCTCCATCATTGCACGGATAGCATCCACAGTTTCCGGGACCACAATTGATTCCTGATGGATTGCCTGGAAGAAATAGAATTCCCTTTCGTGCACGGTAATGGATTCAGGCCAGATGCAGTTCTCCCACATGTCGTTTCTGGGGCGCCCCATGTCTCTTGCTAATTCGATAATCTCAGCAGTAGAATTAATTCCCTGACTCATGAAACGGATTCTTGACTGAGAGCTGAAAATCCTGTTAATATCCTCAGCAGTGCAGTCGGTGTTGACTTCCATATTTACGGTATGCAGGTGCATAAGTGTTGTCGGAATTTTCAGGGCTGCAGTTGTAATGTTGATGTGAGGGAGTACACTCTTTATGTCAGGCCCGTGGTGGGACGGAAGTTTTATCGGATCAGGCACGATTGCATTAATAGGACCTTTCTTTATATCATTGGGATCCGTAGCCCTTCTTGCAAGGGTAACCCTTACCTTTTTTACCCCCAGTTCCCTGTCAATAGGGTAAATGACCCTGCAAAGCCCTGTTGTGTTACAGGAAACTACCCTCACCAGGTCACGCCCGAGAGCTCCTTCGTAGTTGCTTGCAGCATTAAAGGAAAAACCTGCAAGTTCATGATCTTCACCGCCCTGCCAGATTGCTTTTACTCCGGCTTTTTCATACATTGGTTTATTTGCTTCCCCAATTCCCCCAGGAGTACAGTCAACTACCAGATCTGCTTTTTCTACCATTTCTTCAATGGTTCCGGCGAGTGGAATACCTGCTTTCTCAAAGGCTCCGGAGTTTGAAGCCGGGGCAAATAGATCATACCCTTTCTGGTGTGCTACTGCAGCTTCATAATTGGGCTTGGTTTTTGAAACCCCTATGATCTCCATGTCATCCTGAGCCTGTACTGCGTCTGCAACTCTTTTCCCTATAGTTCCGTAACCGTTTACTGCAATCTTTGCTTTGACCATTTATTATCCCGTCCTGTTTGTTTCTTTTATTAATCGGGAGATAGATTTAAATTAGATTTTAATTAGAGTTATATTATAGTTCTATCACGATAAATAATATTTTAAATCAATAGCATTAGACGCTGTGAGTTTACTTTTCCTGGGTTTACGTTCCTCTGTCGACAGGTTTCACAGATCCGAAATCGAGACATAAATTTAAAGTTTTTCATACATTTATAATGTACGTCCGTATTTATAATGTAAGTCTACATTAAAGAGTCGCTGCAAACTACAGATTTGAATCTAAGATATTGAAGTTAACTGGAAAGTGCCCCAAATATTTTATTTATGGCGGGTATCTTAGATTACATTGTGGTTATAGATTAAAAACAGATAAATGCTTTTCTCAGAAATTAAATATTATTAAAGAAAGTAGAAGAGAGATTCAGGCTTTCAGACCCTTCCAGAAAGCTTCCGGGCAGAAAGATATCCTGAATTTTTATATAACGAAGCATAGAACCCCTGAGTTTTGAGCTCAGGAGATATAAGCTTCAGCTTCCAGACATTTAACCTTTGCTAATTCTTTTAAGCTATAATTACTTTCTATTATTACTTTCTATTAATAGTATAGTGCTGACCCATATAGCTGCCTCCAGTACGAAAACAGAGTGAGAGTTAACAGGACAAACCTCTGGACTTAAATAACTTGTCACCTCAGAAACTGCAGGCAGGGCCTGCGTGACCTTCCTCATTAGAAGGAGGGCGATAAAAGAAGCCAGCAAGTCAAAAAAAGCCGGCAAATCAAAAGAAGCCGGCAAGTCTTTAGATTAGCAGCTGCTTCACGGCAAAGTGCCCTTTATTAAGTTCGTTTCTATTTTTCGGGATTAACCCCTCCTGAAGGCAGTGAAAATCAGTAAGACAAAAAAGTAAAAAGTTATCTGGATAAAATAATCGCTTCCCCGCGCGAGAAATTGATCTCTTTTACCGAACCTTCAACCGTCATTTTATCTCCGAGGATTCCGGTAAGCTGAATTGTGTCCCCTTCGACCAGAATCCTTGCTACGGAGTCCATAATCCTCTCCCGGTTTTCTCCACTGAGCAGAATTACATTAATTTCACACATCATAAATCTCTCCTTTAAATGTTATTTTTATACGGAATTCTGCACTGACTTTAAAATATTTTCATTAATACATATAATTTGTTTTTCTGCTCAATAAATAGTTGCCGAAAAAATCCGGAATGCAGTAACTTTCAGGGGAAATTCATAAGTTTTGCAACAGATAATCCCGTCTCAAGCCCCAGGTCTTCAGCCACGCATTCGCATTTTGTAAGAAGCATATAGGCTATGGGTCCGAAGTTGTGCTCTGAGAGGGTCTCGTAGTTTGCCATGCCCTTGCTAATTATCAGGGTAGCATTCTTCATGGCATCAAGAAGTTCGGCAGGGGCTTCTTCTACAAGGACTCCAACTGCATTTGAACCTGTGGTCATTACCCTGTCGACCTTTTTATCAATTTCAAACTCTTTTATTTCTTCCAGAGTCACATCTGTAAGAATGGGGCCTCCACGCACAACCAGGGTTATATTTCCACCCAGCTTCTTAATCACGTCAAAAACAATAGCATCAAAAAGGATCTCTCCACAGTTATCAGCGATATATACGACGTCCTGAAGCAGACCGAGCATTTCAGGAGTGTCGTCAACATCAAGTCCCTGCTCGTAATATTTCAGAAAAGCAGCTTCAAATTTATCTTCGCTGGCATCAAAACCCATAATCCCGAAGTCAAAATAATTAGCAATAACAGATGCCAGTACTGCCCGCTTGAAGAGTTCTCCATCATCAGGAGAATTTTCGTAAATTTTTTCTTTTGCTGCGGGCAGGACTTTTAAAGCAGCCTGATTGATCAGCTTTTTCGTAACCTCATAAGGGTCACTGTCTCGGAGTACTTCATAGCATTTCCTGTGGACTTTTGTGGCCACACGGGATGATACAGCCTCAGGGCTATAATGTTTGTTCATGACCCCAAGGCATTCGTGGATAGTCCTGCTTATCAGATCTTCATCATCGGTAGAAAGCTTTGATTGAAAATGCACTCGGGAAAGAAGGCAGTAAGTACAGCGTGGATTCATCTTCATGGGAATTCTTCCTGTTTTTTTGGATTATGGATAAGGAATTTAGGAATATTACTGATATGGCAGCAAATGTTATACATTTACTTATTCACATGTAATGAATCCTAAAAAATAAACCTTTAAATAAGTAACCTGAAACAGAGATAAAATTAGAAATTGTGTTAATATAATCCGGATACCAGAATTTGCTGCCATAACTTCTTAAAAAGGTAAATTCTTTATAGCCGAAATGTGTAAAATTATTTACAATGACAGATAGTGCCCGAAATTTCAAACCATTTTTTATTTTTATTTTACTTACGGCAGGTTTATTAATTCTCCTTGCAGCTTTGCCAGTTACATCCTCCGCTCTTACCGAAGTAGAGGTAAATCCTGTGAATACTCCGGCAGGGGCTGTAGTATTGATCGTGGACGGTTTAAGTGCCCCTTTTATCTATCCCGAGCTTACACCACATTCACTTGACGGTGCAGTCCTTGAAAAAGCAAGGCTTGAGAACATCCCTGAAATTAGTAAAAACAGTGCACAGATTCTCGACTTCCGCGCCCCTCAGACTTTTACCGAGGGAGGACACTCCGTCCTTGTTACCGGGAATCCTGATGCAGACAGCGAGTTTGTCAGTTTTAAAGATGCAAATATTTTTGATATTTTACACGCTCAGGGCTACCTTTGCATCGCAGTAATGGAAAAAGGAGACTCGTGGTCAATCTGTGCAGAGCAGGACGCTGTCCTGAGAGACAAGAACAACTCTATAAAAAATATAGAGATAATGCTTGAGCAGTACGAATATTCTCAGGATATCAGGGTTCCATCCGGGCTTTTACAGGTAATGCGGAGTAGAGCTGACATGGCTCCTGCATATGTTTCTTCGAAAGAGACAAGAGACAGGTATAACGGATATAACAGATGGGGCATAGAAACAGCCTGTGATGTGGTGAACTATATGGCAAAAAATTGTCCTGACCAGAAATATCTGCTTACTGTCAATGTGGGGGCAATTGATATGAGCGGGCATTACAGGGATAATTACGGGTATATAGACTGTGTTGAAAGCCTCGACTCCGAACTTCTGCCTCTCTATAACCTCTGTAAAGAAAACAACCTTGCTTTTATCCTGACAGCAGACCATGGAATGGCTTTTTCGGCTGACGGTTCCAAAGGAGGACACCAGTCCGAAAAATATTCGGTTTCGGACGAGGCACAGATGGTACCCTTCATCGCACACGCGAAGGACATTAAAAGTGGGGTCATAAGAGGGGAGTTCGGGCAGGAGGATTTTGCTCCTACACTGCTCGGGATACTCGACATCCCTGAAAGGCCCAGGTTTGTCAAAGGAGAGCAGATCCTGCTTACAGGGCACGTAAACCTGAAAGTTGAACTTCCAAAAAAAGGGTCTGTGGAGCTAAGGAGAAATGGACAACTGATCTCATCTTCAGGAAATGATGACCAGTTTCTTTTCCTCGGGCTTGACCCGGATTCCTATATTGTCAAAGCAGTCCTGAACTCCGGAAACAGCCCTGAAGAAAAGGAAAAAGAGGTTTATCTCAGGGCCGATTCTGTACTAGATTTCTCAAATAAAGAGGCAAAAACAGATGAAAGCGAATACTCTCCGGCTGGAGCAAAAGAAAAAACCAGCTCGGCAAGCATTCTGGCAGGAGGATCAATTTTTGACAGGAGCTCAAAACACCTCATAGGATATCTTCTGATTGGAACAATGAACCTTGCAGGGCTATTCTTCATCATGAAAATTATGAAAAAAGACTGAAAAAAACGAAGGAGATTAAAGCAAAACGCGAAGGGGGATTAAAGCAAAACATGAAGGAGATTAAAGCATTTAAGTATCAAGGGTTTCAGTATCAGGGCTGCAGTATCAAAAGTTTCAGAATCAACGTTTCGCTATCAAGCGTTCCAGTATCTAATAAAACTTATAAAACTGCGGATCTGATAAATATTGAAACGGATTCACTCATTATTTGTATTCAGTGAATTTTTACCTTCAATCTTTTTTGCCATATTTATTTTTACCTGTTGCCTGTTTTTCGCACAGTCATGGGAATTGAGTAATATAAAGACAGATAGATATAATTACGTTATAAAGAAACGTTTAATATAGATTATAGATACATATTTATTATATATTTATTAGTCATTTTGTTGATCCTACTTCATTAGCCCCGGATAAGATTTTTTTAATGGATAAAAATTTCCGGTCTTTAGGCAGGTCTTTGCTTCAGGTCATGAATATAAGGCAGATAAAAGTCCTGGAAACTTATTTCCTTTAACGGAAGTGACCAGAAAAATGGAATACGAAGAAAGGTTTGATCAGGCTGTCCGCGTTACAGGGGTCGGGCTTTTCGTGAACCTCGGGCTCACTATTTTTAAATTACTTGCAGGTATCCTGGGAAACAGTACTGCAATGGTAGCGGATGCTGTCCATTCCCTTTCGGATTTTCTTACTGATGTTGTGGTGATTTTCGGCTTCAAAATCGCGAAAAAGCCGGTGGATGAAAGTCATAACTACGGACATGGAAAAATTGAAACACTTTCTGCAAGCCTTGTAGGGCTTATGCTCTTACTTGTGGCAGGGCAGATCCTGTATTACGGTGTCCAGAAAACTCTGATGTTCATCGAAGCAGGAACCCTTGAACAGCCTGCCATTATTGCACTTTATGCAGCCCTGGCTTCCGTAATTTCAAAGGAGATCATGTACCAGTACACGATTCTGAAAGCCCAGAAAATAAACAGCATGGCTCTGACCGCTAACGCCTGGCATCACCGCTCGGACGCTTTTTCCTCATTCTGCACCATGATAGGAATAGGAGCTGCGGTTTTCCTTGGAGGGAAATGGGTTGTGCTCGATCCTCTGATGGCGGTTTTTCTGAGTTTCATCATCCTCAAAGTTTCATTGAAGATATTTCACAGCAGCATAAATGAACTTGTAGAAGCGTCCCTTGATGAAAAAACCGAAGGTGAGATCAGGCAGATTATCCAGAAAACAGAAGGGGTGAAAGCTCTCTCAAACCTCAAGACCCGGAGAATAGGAAACAATATAGCTGTAGATATCCGCATTAAAGTTGATAACGCCCTTGACATTGGCGAAGCAAACAGGATTTCGATTCATGTTGAACATAACCTGAAAAAAGCCTTTGGTCCCTACACTTACGTCCTCGTGAAAGCAGAGCCCTATGAACGCGAGCCTTGGGGAAACCCTGAAGACGAAAAAGCCTGGGAGCACCCTGTAAATCCGGAAAAAAATAAGGTCTGCCTCAGAAACCACTCCAACTAAACCGGGTAGAACCAGGAAATAACTTTTTTTGAAAATGGATATCAGGAAAGTCATATCATATAATATCATATCATGAAAACGCATAAACTTATGTGGAAAGCTCATACACATTTCCCAGGGCTTCAGTAAAAGTAACATCCACATCTTCTATGTGTGCAAAAGTGGGTCCTTTCCTTAGTTCATTTATCAGGAGTTCAAGAGCTTCGAGCCTTCCCTCAGCGAGAACAAAAACCCTTCCGTCCCTGAGATTTATGGGGTTACACTCCACTCCAAAGCGTTCGGCTGCGTTTCTTGCAAATCTCCGAAAACCCACTCCCTGCACCCGACCAGATACAAGTATTTCCGCACGTACAGTTTCTCCAGAGCTCACAAATGGCTATTTTGAAAAACTCTCATATATATCTATGGTTACTCCGGGAAGTAAAATGAAAAGGAAATTTTAAGGAAATTTGACAGAATAGAGAATCTTCTGCCAGATTATTTATCAGAATTGATCTAAAAAGTCACAACAGTTTAGAAGACTATATAAAGGAGCTGATGAAAGGATATGATGAAAAAAACATGTCAATTGAACAGGAATTCTAAAGTCAAAAGACATATAAGGTTGTAAAAGATTGATAGAAATAAAACAGGCATATAATGAAATTAATAGAAATAAAATAGAAAATCAATAGAAATATGATAAAAAGATAAATATATATAAATAGAAATATAGCGAGAGTATAAAAATCTATTTAAAAAATATAACTTTAAAAACCATTATTTGAAGGCATTATGGACCGAAATACTGTCTTGGCTAAAATAGATGAATTATCTTTAATCTATGAAAACGGGGTCTTATCACATCCTTACTGGTATATCCCGCCGAATAAAAGATATTTAATTGAAATCCATGATAAGTTATTTCAGGGAAAGGCAGAACTCAGATTAACGTTAAATGAGGTTGCAGCCTTATTATTAGTCAATAATTTGATCGAACTGGACTAAACATCGTGGGACTTAACTGGAAAGGTCAGCCAAAACCGGGACTGAACCGGAGAAGATTAAGAGACTATGATCAAAATAGAAACATTATAAATTTATATTACCCAATGATATTTCTCTTTTAATGATATTTCTCTTTTAGGAATGGTAAAAATATAATTTCTAATATTTACTTTAGTAATGACTTCACAGCCATTGCTGAAGACGATATCGAGAACAAAAATAATAAGATTATATCTTCTTTATTCCTTAATGATATTTGTCTTTTAATGATACTTCTCTTTAATAATACTTCTCTTTAATGATACTTCTCTTTAATGATACTTCTCTGGTTTTTTTCTTTTCAGACCGGTCCGGGCTTTATCTCTTTAAAGTGTTATACATTCTCTCTTTCCGGCAGCAAAACAGGCTTTAACCTGACTGCTTCTCTCCAGCGCCGCCAGAGCACATACAGTCCGATGAAACCAACTAAAGCCCAGGTAATGATCGCACCCAATCCCAGACCAGTAAAGGGGGCGAGAACCAGGGACAAACCGTTCCACATTGCGTGAAGAATGGAAACGAGCAGGTATGCACCAATTACTCGCAGGTTAACCCGGAAGCAGCAGTCCTTGCTTTCACGGAACAGCACACTGGCTAAAATAGCTGTCCAGGTCCCGTGTCCCAATGGGGCAAGAAGGCCGCGGAACAGCGTTACTTCCAGTACTGCCGAAATGCTTCCGTTACTCATCAGGAAGGCGGTAAAGGCATAACCGGTGCTTTCCAGCGCAGCAAACCCCATTCCTACTGCCGCGCCCAGAATAAGCCCGTCCATTTCCGAGACATGCCGCCTGCGGCGTGCTATCACCACCACACCCAGGATTTTGGCGAATTCCTCAACGAGTCCCACTGCTAAAATGTCCCCAGGATTAAACTGGGTAATAAATAATGGCCCTATAAAAGAAGTAGCGATGATACCTACCAGCCCCCCATATAGAAAAGCCAGGGAGACTATTGGCATTTTCAGGCGGCTGAAATTCTTGCGCTCATATAAGAATGCCACGTATGCAACCGGGACTGTAAAATTGCCTACCATAACCAGACTGGGAAACAGGTTTGGATTGCCCGTCATCAGCAACGCCACAAGTAAGAGAATATAGAAAGCTGTTGCGGAGATCAGGACTTTTAGCCAGATATTCCGCCGACCGGACGGTGCAAGCGGCTGTACTCCAGGAGCACTGACAGCAGTTACTTCCTCATGCAATTCGTCTATTTCATTCGTTAAGCCGGATTCCCCCAATCTGCCTGCTCAGTTGAAATGCTGGTGACAATATTGAAAAAATAAGCCTGATTTTCCGATACTAAAAATCAACGGCTTCAGGTGCTTATTTCCCCCGGATGTGAGATTTCAATTTCATTAAGGCATCCATTCCACGTATATGCATTTTATGGATATCTTCCCGATATACAGCTGCTGCCGGCACTAACAGTAACGGTACAGTTGCTGCAACTTTAACCCCTTCCGAAACAGGCAATGCGGCTAAAAAGCCTGCTCCGGTAACACCATAAATGGGAACTATAGGAAAGAGCATAGCCAGACCAAACGCCCTCCTGAAATGGATGCCCAGTTTTGCAGCCAGAAAACCATTTGACCCTATGACCACACCAATTCCGATGCTTGGCCCCACAGTCCGAAATGGGTTATACGATGGACCTATATAGAGTCCGAAATCAACACCGAAAAAAGAAACTAGACCGTTTAACTGGCTTCTTTCTTCATTGGAATTTCCCCCAAGGCCTGACACAACTATACCTATATCCAGCTGTAAAGGCCCTCTCCCCCTTTCACCCGTACCCAGTATGTTGACCATTATGTTATTATTTTTCCCTGATTAATAATATAATTTACCTATATTCTGATCAAAAAAGCCATATTCAGGCGCTGCCGGCTTCAGGGGAGCAAAATAGAGATTATACAGGGATACTGAAGATATCTTTTTTAAGGAATTTTCAATTATACTTTGTCAAAATACATAATTTCAGGAGAACATTTAAAATTTTTTAAGAATAATAGAGAAGATGTGTATCATTTATTACTATAAATTTCAGAGCACTAGCTTAAAAATTAATATATGATGAGTATCATAAATTGTACCTGGAAGAAAATTAACGATGCAAGAAAAACCTGTCTGGAGGGAATTCTGGCATGGTTTCACAGGGGACTTTCGTGGTCATATTTATCAGTTATCTGAAGCAAAAAGATCAGACATAAAAGTGTTTAATTTAGGTGTTAATGCTTAATTAAAAGCAGGGTTGGGGATGTATGATTACTTCTGAAAGCGTAGCTGTCGACGAGCTGGAAATTCGATTGAAAAAACAAACTACCGAACTGAAAAAATTTGATAAAGGTATAAGTGCCGAAATTTCGGAAAGCACACAACCCGAAGAAGATTTTCTCAACTCGGAAGAAAAATTCCGGATATTGGCCGAAAATTCTCCTGATATAATTGTCCGCTTTGACATACAGAGCCGCCAGTTATACTTCAGACAGGCAGCTGTGGATATCTATAGCTATTCTCAGGAAGAAATTAAAGGAAAGACCCATAATGAACTGGGATCTGACCCTGAGAAAGCAAAATTCTGGAAAGAACATAATGAAAAAGTTTTTTCTACAGGAAAAACCGAAACCATGGAATTCGACTGTATATTACCTCAAAGAAAAAAATACTATTTTAATACACTGATAGTACCTGAGTTTGTTAACGACGAAGTTGCCTCTGTTCTCACCATTTCCCGTAATGTTACGGACGTAAAAAAAACAGAATCAACTTTAAAAGAAACTCTTGATAATCTGGAAGAAATGATCAAAAAACGTACTGAAGAGATTGAAAAGGCTTACAGGTCATTAAAAGAGAGTGAAAAATGCCTCGCTGAGGCTCAAAAAATAGCCCACCTTGGGAGCTGGAACTGGAATATCGTGAGCAATGAGCTCTACTGGTCTGATGAAATTTACCGGATTTTCGGGCTCAGTCCCCAGGAATTTGGGGCAACTTACGATGCATTTTTGAGTTATGTGCACCCGGAAGATCGGGATTGCGTGAACAACGCCGTTAAGGGGGCACTGGAAGGAAAACCTTACAGCATTGACCACAGGATTATCCTGAAAGGTGGAGAAGAACGGATAGTCCATGAACAGGGTGAGGTTATTTTTGAAAACGGGAATGTCCCTGTCAGGATGGCTGGAATTGTTCAGGACATCACTGAGAGGAAAAAAATTGAAAAAGCCCTGGGGATGGCAAATGCGTATAACCGCAGCCTGATTGAAGTCAGCCTCGATCCTCTTGTCACTATCGGCCCTGACGGAAAAATAACTGATGTAAACAGAGCCACCGAAATTGTCACAGGTTATTTCAGGAGCGAATTGATAGGAACTGATTTCTCGGATTATTTTACAGAGCCTGAGAAGGCAAAAGAAGGATATCAATATGTGTTTCAGAAAGGACTTGTCCGGGACTATCAGCTGGAGATTCGCCATAAACATGGGCATATAACCCCTGTTCTGTATAACGCATCCATATACCGGGATGAAAATGGAAGGGTTACCGGGGTTTTTGCTGCAGCCCGTGATATTACTGAGCTAAAAAAAGCAGAAGAAAAAATTAAGGCACTTGCAAATGCTGTTGAATCGTCAAACGATGCTATAATAACTGGAACCCTTGATGGTACAATTACCAGCTGGAATAAAGGGGCAGAGCAGATTTATGGTTATCTGGCTGAAGAAGTTATGGGGAAAAACGTGTCCATACTTGAACCAGACAACCTTAAAGGGGAAATAAAGCAATTATTTGACAAGATTAAACAGGGAAAAAAAGTCAAACGCTATGAAACATTACGTTTGAAAAAAGACGGTATAGCAGTAAATGTTTCAGTAACTCTTTCCCCGATTTTTGATGTATCAGGAAATCCTGTTGCCTTCAGTGGTATTGCCAGAGATATTACGGAAAAGAAAATTACAGAAAATCTGCTCCATGAAAAACAAATGGCTGAATTTGCAAACCGCACCAAGAGCGAATTTCTTGCAAATATGAGCCACGAACTCAGAACTCCTCTCAATTCAATAATAGGTTTCTCTGACATGCTTTACGAACAGGCATACGGGGAGTTGAATCAGAAACAGTTGAGAGCCATAAGTAATATATCCAACAGTGGAAAGCATCTTCTGAACCTTATCAATGGCATCCTGGATCTTTCCAAAATAGAAGCAAACAAAATGGAGCTTGATTATAAAGAATTTGAGCTTGCTTCCAGTCTTGACCTTATACGGAACATTCTGTCTCCCATAGCAGATAAAAAAAATATTGAAATTGAAACCGGCGTAGACAGCAGCATTTCGAAAATCTGTGCAGATGAGGACAGATTTATCCGGATAATGTTTAACCTTGTAGACAACGCTATAAAGTTCTCTTTTGAAAATAGCCTTGTTAAAATAGGGACAAGAAAAAAAGGAGAGCTTGTAGAAATAACAGTTGAAGATACCGGAATAGGGATAAAAACTGAAGACCAGAATAAACTTTTCAAGCCTTTCAGCCAGGTTAACTCTTTTTCTTCAAAAAAATTCCAGGGCACAGGGCTTGGACTCTCACTTGTTAAGCAGATTGTTAACCTTCACGGAGGTTATGTCTGGTTCAAAAGCGAGCAAGGAAAAGGCAGCACCTTTGCTTTCGCAATTCCAATAACAAAAGGATAGTTTTTTTAAAAACAAGTTGATCCTTTTATGAAAACATTTATCGAACATTTAAGGTTAAGGAAAACAAAAAACGCACATGATATTCTTCGAATAACATGCCCAAAATATGAAAGTATCTGGAAGTACTTTCATGCCAAAGTGATTCCAAAACCGGAGAAAGAGAACACAGGTTAATGGAAAAACTTCCGATAGAGCAAAATCAGATCTCAAATTTTGAGGCAAAATCATAAAAGAAAAAGTAATAAAAAGATATTCCGAACCTGCAATGCGCAGGTCCGATATCTATGAAAAACATAGAAGGGCAGGTCAATAGATCTGTCCGGTCTTAAAATACAATTTTCCATGCTTTCCTTTTCAAATTTAATCCATTAACTGGTTGATTTTTTTGTAAAAATCTACTATCAGATTCGCTGCTTCGCTTTCCGTGTTTAGCTGGAAAGTTCGGATCTGTTTTCCAAGAGGTTTTTCGAGGACAACACCAGACGCGACCAGAGGAGTGATAACCCTTGATACGCTGGAATGGGACAACCCGGTTGCCTCAGCTATTCCTGAAAGGTAAGTAGGTTCGTTCTGGTTTTCGATCAGGTTCTTAAGGACTGTCATCTGTGCGGTTTTTCCAAATATTTTTTCTATTGCATCCATTTGTATCATCTCAGAGGTGGTATTATACGTAAATGATTATTCAGTCCCAATAACTACCAACGGTTTATAAACTTATCTCTTTTTTGAATAGATTAGAGATATGTAGCCCATTAATCGCCAAAATATTTTACCTTAACTTTTTAAGTTAGTATCAGATTTTCTTCTCAAGGTTCCCGGCTATTTTAGTTAAAAAACCTTCTGAGTTGTTTAATTCCGAAATTGTCCTTGAATATTGCTCTTCTGCGCGCTGTTCTTAGGCCAGCAACTCCTGCCCGGACAGTATTCATCCTTTTTTAGGGTTGGAGTGTCTGTCCCTGTGCCCCTCAAAAAATCTGCAGTGCTCCACAGGACACTGCTCCTCAGGGCACTCAAGGATATATTTCATTATATCATCCATTTTTGCACTTGCAAGGGATACAGAAGTGTCCGCGCCTCCATAGTAGATGCGGAGTTCCCCGTCCACCACAACCCAACCGCAGGGAAAAACAACATCATTAACGTCCCCGCTGCGTTCATACCATTCATGAGGTCCGAAAACCCAGCCTTCTGATCTTCGTAGAACTTTTCTCGGGTCTTTGAGATCGAGAAGAGCCAGCCCCAGGCGGTAACTGATTTTAGATGTTGTCTGGCGCACTCCGTGGTACATAATCAGCCACCCTTCAGGTGTATACATCGGCTGCGGGGATAGGCCTATTTTATAGGCATCCCACCATCCCCCTTCCCGGGCATAGAAAAGAACCTGATGCCACCCCCAGGCTTTCATATCCGGAGAAAACGAGATCCAGATATTGGATTTCAAAGTATGCCCGGTCGCGGCAGGCCTGTGCAGCATTGCCCACTTCCCGTTAAAGCTCACCGGAAAGATAGCTGCATCCTTATTATCAGGAGGCGCAACAGGTCCTATTCGTTCAAAGGTCTGGAAATCCTCTGTAAGGGCAAGAGCTGGCAGGGGACCGGAATCCGAAAAAGCCGTATACACTATAGCCCACATTTTCAGCTCGTCCATGTAGGTTATACGAGGGTCTTCAATGCCGTATATCTCTTCAGGATACTTTGAAGGCTCAGGAAAAAATGTTGGTTTGCCGTCAATTTCCCAGTCGTCTATCCCGTTTTTACTCCTGGCTACTGTAAAGTGGGAAAAGCCCCTGTGGTCTTCAACTCTCAAAAGAAGTAGAGTTTTACCGTCAACTATAGCAGCCGCAGGGTTAAAAACAGAATTCGCCCGGTATGACAGGTCATCAACAGTAAGTATAGGATTTCTATTATACCTTACAAAAAGTTCTCCACGATCTTTCCAGGTCATATTATCCCCCTCATCCTCTAAATTATGTGATACGAATTATGTTATTCCTATTTTTCCGGACCTGCTAAAAACAGGCTGTTTATTTCAGGGCTTTATCCCGAGTACATCCTCCACATATGCCCTTAGAATTTCTGCAACACTCCACGCCTGGGCAATTGTTCCTCCCGGAGCATGCGGGTAGTCCCCATCAAATACCTCGGAAATGCCGCCTATACCTGCCGATTCAAGGTGTCCGTCAAAACCTTCGAGAATAGACTTCATGTATTCTACGTTACTGTCCTCATAGCCGTGGGTCTTCAGGTAAGCTTTTACAAAAGCCCCGAGGAGCCAGGGCCAGACTGTCCCGTTATGATAGGCTGTGTCCCTGGTTAAGGCGTCTCCGAGATACTGTCCTTTATACAGGAAGTGATCTGTTGACAGGCTTCTGAGCCCGAAAGGAGTGAGAAGGTCTTTTTCGACCCTGTCCACGATCGCTTTTTCTTTTTCTGGTGAAAGCATTGTATAGGGGAGCGAGACTGCAAAGATCTGGTTGGGGCGGATTGCAGGGTCTTTGATCAGGCTTCCGGTTTCGTCCTCGTATATGAGGTCAAAGAGGCAGTCATCCTCAGGATTCCAAAAAGCTTCCTCAAAATTCGAAGCTACCCCGGCTGCAAGGGTTTCATATGAAGAGACATCCTCTCCAAGGAGTATCCCGAGATAAGAAGCTGTTTTAAGGGAGCTATACCAGAGAGCGTTTACCTCACAGGCTTTACCTTCTCTGGGGGTCACCGCCCATTCCCCCACTTTAGCGTCCATCCATGTCAATTGAGGACCCTGCCTGATAAGGTAGTCAGAGTCCATTCCTATCCCGAAGTCCGTACCGTCACAATAGAAATTTATGATCTCGTCCACTGTGTCCCAGACATCGGTAAGGAAAAGAAAGTCCTGCGTATATGCAAAATAACGGTTAAGAGCATGGATAAACCATAGCGACGCATCGACAGTATTGTAAACAGGGTCTCCACCGAAAGCAGGAAAAGTATTGGGGACCAGGCCGCGCCTGCAATATTTAGAAAAATTGTTGAGAACAGACCTTGCCTCTTCAAAACGGTAAGGAATTAGAAGCAGTCCGGGAAGAGAAATCATGGTGTCTCTTCCCCAATCAGAGTACCAGTGATACCCCGCAATCACAGTGTTTTCGCCTGAAGAGCGGTTTTTCACTACAAAAGGGTCAGTTGCCTTGAGAAGTTTAAGGGCAAAAGGCTCGATAAGTTTTGAGTCAAGAGCCAGAAGATTTTGCCTGTTTGCTTCCCTTAAATAGAGTTTATCGACCTTCTCGAGAGTAAAGGAAGAAACATCTTCTGTTGAAGCAGCAACAAAAAAACGGGATGTCCCTTCTTTGAGTTCGCCCTCAAACCATCCCGGATTGAAATTGTCCTCCTGAAAATTAAGCCCCCTCTGCATTTCAGTATCGTACTCCAGGTTAAAATACCATACTGGCTCGGGGTGATACTGAAGATTGGATGAAATGGAGAAAGTAAAACCGGTAGAACTTGCCAGTTTCACTCCCGAAAGCCCGGCTCTCTGGAAGAAAGACAGGTATCCTGCGCGAGCAGTAAGATTAAAATCTCTTGAACTTACAAGAGGGAAAATTTTCAGCACAGCCCCTTCTCTTCTGGATGTGATGTCATAAAGGACGCAGGTCGTGTTACTGTTATGGATCATAAAGACTTTTTTCTTAATGATAAAATCCCCGGGCCTGTAAACCCAGAGAGGAAAAGGGTAGCGAATGAATTTGGAAAGATGTTGGAAACCTGTGGGACTGATAGTGTCCGGATATTTATGGACTGCAAGTTTGTAAACTTCTTCGTTGACAGATATTTCCTCATCAAGGGAAGAAAGCAGCAGGAGCCTTCCAGGAGAGTTCTCAGGAGTTGCTACAAGCAGACCGTGGTAAGTCCTCGTCCCTGCTCCAATGATTGTAGATGAAGCATATCCTCCAAGCCCGTTTCCTATAACCCATTCTTTTTTTATTCCTTCTTCATACGTTGAAAGAAAATCTGCTCCAAATCTGCCCCCGCTCATGTATATTTTATTTGAGCTAATTTATTAAATAGCTGTACATTGGAAAAAACAATTTGCAGCTGTGAACTTCAGTCCACTGCCAAAAATCCCTGCCTGAAATATTATCTTTTCAAACATCTTTCCTCTTTTCACGTAATATTCATTCATTGTTTTCAAAACCCTTTGCAGAGCAAAACTTTATTACTTGCAGGGAAAAAATCAGTTCTATTAATATTTTGTATTTTTATAATAGCACCGGGAAGATTTGAACAGAACTTATCGAGGGGAGTAGAAGGCATGATAGAAAAGATGACATACACTTACCTGAACCCAAAGATAGCCCTGATGGGACCTGGATGTGTAAACGGGATCGGCACGCATGCAAAAGACCTGGGGGGTACGAAAGCCCTGATAGTTTCAGGCAAGAGCAGGCATGGGAAAGAGCTTGCAGCGGATATTCGCAGAATTCTTGAACGTGCGGGGATAGAAGCAGCAATCTTTCCGGGAGCAGACCCGAACCCTACCGATACTTCAGTTATGGAAGGGGCAGACATTTACAGGAAAGAAAACTGTAACATGATAGTTGCTGTCGGAGGCGGGAGCCCTATGGACTGTGCAAAGGCAATCGGCATTGTGGTATATAATGGAGGAAGGATAAATGATTACGAAGGAGTGGGTAAAGTTACCAGAGGAATTCCTCCTCTTATCACGGTAAACACGACAGCGGGCACTGCGAGCGAGATGACCAGTTTTACAATTATTACTGATACTGAAAGGCACATCAAAATGGCTATCGTCGACCCCCGGATCACACCTGATGTGGCGGTTAACGACCCCGAACTGATGGTCAGCATGCCGCCAGCACTTACGGCTGCAACAGGGATGGATGCTCTGACCCATGCTGTAGAAGCTTATGTTTCTACCATGGCTACCCCGACTACCGATGCGGCTGCCATAAAAGCAATAGAGCTTATATCAAAATACCTGCCCGAAGCCGTCCTCCACGGGGAAGATATACGGGCCAGGGACATGATGGCACACGCAGAATATCTTGCAGGCATTGCTTTCAACAATGCAAGTCTTGGGTATGTTCATTCCATGGCTCATCAGCTCGGAGGCTTTTATGACCTCCCGCATGGGGTCTGCAATGCCATCCTCCTGCCTTATGTGGAGATGTATAACAAGCAGGTTTGCCCTGAACGTTTTGCAGACATCGCAAAGGCAATGGGAGAAAAAGTTGAGGGATTGAGCCCGGACGAGGCAGCGGATAAAGCAATAGATGCAATCAAAAAGCTTGCAGCAGAAATCGGAATTCCTTCAGGCCTGAAAGAGCTCGGGGCAAGAGAAGAAGACCTTGAACTTCTGGCTGAAAATGCCATGCAGGACGTCTGCCGCCTTACAAATCCAAGAGAACTCTCAAAAGAAGATATCATCGAGATTTACAGAAAAGCCCTGTGAAGAATATCTTGAAAGAGTAACTGCAGTCAAAAACTTAAATTACTGATAGCTGATGCGCATATAGTATATAGTAATATAAAAATAATTATTAAAAGTAATAATTTATTTTCGCAGCCAGCTAAGTAATTTAATTTCCATTGCTGAAATTGAATCAATATTAGTTTTCCAGGTTTTATGATCGGATTAATACGTTACTTCTTCAAAGTAAAGTACCAAAACTGAATAAATAAAGGGTTGAATAAATAAAGGGAGTGATTTTGATGAGATTATTTGGGAGCCGTGGAGGCTCTGAAGGGGAGAAAGGACACATCTATAAAATGCATGAAAAGCTTGTTTCCATAGGAGACGATTACTGGATAGAGGATGAAACTGGAGAGCGGGCGTACCATGTTGATGGAAAGGCACTACGCATCCGCAACACCCTCATTCTCAAAGATCTGCGTGGAAATGAACTTTATAAAATTCAGGAAAAATTACTCCGTATCAGGGATACGATGAATATCAAGAATGCGGATGACAGCCTTGCTGCAACAGTTAAAAAAGACCTCATTAATATTCTGCGAGACAAATGGAAAGTTGAAATTCCAGAGGAGCCTGATATGGAAATAAAAGGCAATATCCTGGACCACGAGTATGAAATTGAGTCTGAAGGAAGAAAAATCGCAGAAGTTTCAAAAAAATGGTTCCGCATCCGGGACTCGTATGGAGTAGAGATTGAGCCCGGGCAGGACAATGCACTTATCCTGGCAATTGCCGCCTCTCTTGACCAGATGGCACATGATTGATAAATTCGCGATAGAATCCGAAAGGCGGGAAAGGTCAGGTACCGGTTTATGGTGAAGGGACGTTCAGGAGATGTAAACATAAATACAAATGCCATTTCAACACCAGCCAGAGTTCTGATTTACAGCACTGCTGCGGTTCTCCTTACAATTGGCATGAAGGCTATTTCAAGCATACTCATGCCGATTTTTTTCTCGATATTTTCTTATCTAATCTTTGCCCCTCTGGTCCGCTGGCTTATGAGGAAAAGAGTCCCCGGAAAGATAAGCGTAGTTCTGGTTATCCTTGTTTTCATTTTTGTTTTTGTCGGAACCACACTTCTGTTTGCGAACTCTTTACTCCAGCTCAGTGGCAGGATTCCAAACTATGAGAACCAGCTGACAAGTATCCTGAACAGTATTTCAATATATTTGCCTGAAGCCGGAGTTTCCGTAGAATCGGTCCTGCGCGATATTGCAGCTTTTGCGTTCAACGTATCCGGGGATATTATTTCAGGAGCTCTGAATGCAGGATCAACAATTGCGCTCATTGTTATCACGACAACGTTCTTACTTCTGGATTCTGCAGGTGCGCCCGTGAAAATCCAAAAAGAAGGGGAAAACCAGCCAGTCCATATTTCACAGTATACCGAATTGAGCAGAACCGTCATAAATTACATGCTCTTGAGAACCGAGACCAATTTGCTTGGAGGCATCGGAACTGCCATACTTCTTCTTGCCGGGGGCATAGATTTTGCTGTTCTCTGGGGCCTCCTTTTCTTCCTGTTCGGGTATATACCTTACCTGGGCTTTTATCTGGCAGCCATTCCACCCATGCTTCTTGGTCTGTTCGAATACGGGCTTATAGGGGCAGTTGGTGTCCTTGTCGGCATCACTATTATCAACGCGCTCGTAGAAAATGTCATTTTCCCGTCTCTTGCAGGAAAAGGCCTTAAACTATCTCCCACACTCGTATTTCTGTCTCTGTTTTACTGGTCCTTCGTACTGGGAGCTGCGGGCGCGCTTATTGCAGTACCTCTTACGATAGTTGTGAAGATAATTCTGGAGAGCTCGGAAGAGACACGCATGATAGCAAAGTTGATGGAATCAAGCGGGACCAGAGATCTGGATGAAAAAAGCACAGAAGAGAATATCTCTGAGTGATCATGTATTGCGTCCGAAATAACACGGTTCTGGCAGGCATTCCCGGTAAAAATATCTAAGCATGTATAAAGTAATATACATAAAAACAGTTATATATTACAGCATTGCTAAGCAGAGCCTGCAGCATGCCCTGGATTCAAGGTTCCAGAACGGGGGAAAGGGGAACAATTAAAATCAGTAAACAAAGATTACACACTGTTCTTGACCAGGTCAGATATCCGGCAGTATATGCCTGTTTTATCTGACCTGTAGAGGGACATCCGGTGAGAAAAACTTGTCACCCTGAGAAAAAGTTCCTGAAAACGTTTCTGTCCGTTCTCAATTAGCTGTCAGGCTGTTACAGGCTGGTATGAAAAACAACCGGTAAATTGAACCTGTAAGCAGAGGAGGAGATTCAAGGAATGGCAACAATAACCGTTCTGAAGTTTGAAACCGCAGATGGAGCGGAAAAAGCTCTTGATGTTGTAAAGGATTTGAGCAAGCAGCATCTGATAAACCTTCATGATGCCGCCATAGTCACCTGGCCTCAGGGGAAGAAGAAGCCAAAAACAGAACAGCTGACCAGTTTAACCGGTGCGGGGACATTGAGCGGTGCTTTCTGGGGGATGCTTTTCGGGCTGATCTTTTTTGTTCCTATACTGGGCCTTGCCGTAGGGGCTACAGTCGGAGCCCTCACAGGTTCCATGGCAGATATTGGAATCGATGATGATTTCATCCGTTCAATCCGAAGCAAAGTAACCGAAGGAACTTCAGCCCTCTTTTTAATGACAAGTGATGCCGTACAGGACAGAGTCGCTGAAGTCTCCAAAGGAATGAAATTTGAACTTATCGCTTCCAACCTTTCCAGGGAAGAAGAGGATAAGCTGCGTGCAGTTTTCGCCGAAGAGTAAACGACCTTAGATTAGGTTTTCCAGAGGGTAAGCTCTCTGGAGACTATTTTACTTATCCCGGATCCACCAGACCCGACTTCATGGGCTGGCAGAAAAGCAATGAGGGGACTTCCAGTGAAAATAGTGAGATTTATTGCAGGTATGCATTTCTTCGTACTCATTCCGGTTATAGGGCTGGCAATTGCTGCCTGCATTCTGTTTATTAAAGGAGGCGTTGATATTGTTCATTTCATCTGGGAACTGATTACAGGAATGACAGAAACATATCCTGAGGGAGAAAATGTTATTGTTGAACTTGTGGAAACTGTCCATCTATTCCTGGTCGGTACAGTCCTTTTCCTTACTTCTTTTGGGCTCTACCAGTTGTTCATCCAGCCGCTTCCTTTGCCGGGATGGTTAAAAGTAAATAATATTGAGGAGCTGGAGTTAAACCTTGTTGGACTAACCATTGTTGTACTGGGAGTTAATTTCCTGAGCGTGATTTTTGAACCTGAGGGAGAAAATCTCGCTATTTATGGAATAGGTTATGCCTTACCAATCGCAGCTCTGTCTTATTTTATGGGTGTGCGTTCACGTGTAACTAAACAGAGCAGCAGGGAAGAAGAGTGCCTTAAAGAGATAGGAGAGGCGATTTCCTCGAACAGTGAATCTAGCTGGTTATCGAAAGAAAAAAAGGATTGAAGCCGGATCCCTTAACTATCCGGCTCCAATTCCTGCTGATTGCACTTCACAGGTTTCTTAATCAAATATTGACAATTAGTTATTAACGATAGCTCTTCATCAGGTTTTCCAGGAAAACCCAGACTTTTTCAATTGAGGGGATATATACTCTCTCAGCTGGGGAATGAGGGTCTTTGATTGTCGGCCCGAAGGAGATCATTTCAATGCATTCGCATTTCGAGCCTATCACCCCGCACTCAAGCCCTGCATGCACTACTTTGATTTCCGGCTCTTTCCCGAAAGTCCCTGAATACGCATGCCTGCATTTCATAAGCAGACCTGATTGAAGGTCAGGCTCCCATGCAGGATATCCGCATTCATGCTCAACCCGTGCTCCTGCCAGTTTTGCAACGGTTTCCACCTTTTCCGTGACTTCAGCAAGCCTTGACATGACAGAACTGCGCTGGCTTGATACGATCCTCACTTCTTTTTCTCCTGTCCTTACGGTTGCAAGGTTGTTCGAGGTCTCAACAAGCCCCGGAATAGTATCCGAAACCCTGTGTACCCCGTGAGGCATCCCGAGGAGGACCCCGTAAAGCTTTTCTTCCGTTTCGACTGAAAAAACCCTGTCCGAAGGCACTTCTTTTCGGGTAATTTTCCCTCCCGACGCTTCGAAAATAATCCCGTTCTCAACCTCTTTAAGCTGAAGGGTTATTTCAGGGTCAGATACCGCATACTCGCCTCTAAAACTCTTCTGAAGCCCGGAAACGAAGTCTTCTGCCTGTTTTTCGTTATTTCTGGAGAGGACAATAAATGCCTCTGCGTAGTTTGGAATGGCATTGTGGACACTCCCCCCGCTGAAAAAGACCAGCCTGAGATTTTCTTTTCCGACTTTTTCCTTAAGGGCTGAAAGCATCCTGGCAAGAAGCTGGATACCATTTGCCCTCTGCCTGTGGATCTCGACTCCTGAGTGCCCACCTTCAAGCCCTTCTGCCGAGATCCTGAAAAGCCCGAACCCACTTCCCTTTCCGTAGTCAAAACTTTCCCATTGCAGGGGCAGGAAAATCCGGGAGTTCTGACCCCCGGCACACCCCAGTATAAAAATTCCTTCATCTTCCGAGTCCAGGTTCAGAAGAATCCTGCCTTCAAAGAAATCCTCTTCGAGCCCGCTGGCTCCTGTCAGCCCTGTCTCCTCATCAACAGTAAAAAGGAGCTCGAGAGGAGGATGCTCTATCTCTCCTTTTATGCCTGACTCCGCCAGCACAAGCCCTATCGCAAGGGCAATCCCATTGTCTGCCCCAATTGAGGTCCCATCCCCTCTCAGCCAGTCCCCTTCATAAATACATATGATAGGGTCTTTAGAAAAATCATGGCCTGAATCTCTGCACTTTTCACATACCATGTCCATATGACCCTGAAGAACAATCGCAGGAGAATTCTCATACCCCGGCGTGGGGGGGACTTTAATCAGGACATTGTTTAAAGCGTCGGTTTTTGCTTCAAAATTATGATTTTTTGCCCATTCCATCAGCCAGAGGGCAAGTTTTTCTTCATTTTTAGAACGTCGAGGGATTTTATTTATTTCTTCAAACATTTTAAGGATTTCTAGGGTTTTGGGGTGCATAAAGATCAACTCTGGACATTGGGTTATGAAAATGATGAAGGCTGGGCCAGTTGCAGGAAATGAGGTTTCTGGAATTTTTGTAGATTAACATATAGAATTATATATTATAAATAAGAGGTTAATATGCGAGAATTTAGCCAGGCAGATGTACCGGGTTAAAAACCTGTTACCTCAGAAACTCATGCATTAAGGTCAGATATCCTGCTACTCGTATGTTATTTACTCGTATGACTTGATTTCAGGGCAAATTGAACCTTATTTTCTTTATCCGTTACTTTAAACCTGATAATGAATTCAGTCCCATTGTTTCTTTTCAGTTCGAGTTTGCCATCCAGCTGGTCGACAAGGGAAGTTACAAGCTGCATTCCAAGGCTGTCAAGATTTTCAACATCAATCTCAGGAATTCCAAGGCCGTTATCTGAAATTTTCAGGACAAAAACGGTACCTTCAGACTCTTCACTTTTAAATTTTGTGAGCTTTTCCCTGTAAAGTTGTATACAAATTTCCCCTTTATCTCTTCCTCCGAACGCATGCTTGAGGGAATTGGAAACAAGTTCGTTGACAATCATTCCTAGCGGGACCGCAGTATCCATATTAAAGAAGAGGTCCTCTTCCAGGTCCATGCTTAAAGTTATCCTGGTATCTCCAAGGCTGTATGTATTGAAAAGATTCTCGGTAAGTTCCTGAATATACGGAGAAAAATTTAATGTTTCGAACCCGCTGCCTCTATACAGTTCCTCGTGTATCAAAGCCATTGATATTACTCTGTCCTGGCTTTCCCTGAAGGCGGAGAGAACTTCCAGGTCTTTAATGTCCTCCCGGTTTTTAAACTGATCAGCCTGAAGATCAAGAAGGGAAGAAATTACCTGAAGATTATTCTTTATCCTGTGGTGGATTTCCTTCTTACGGGCAGTTTCAATATTTGCCAGGGCTTCTTCTGCTTCCTTTCGTTTTGAGATGTCAGTTAACATGCTCATTACGCCCGTAAAACTGCCGTTCCTGTCAAAAAGAGGTTTGGCATTTAAAAATGTCCAGACCGGGGAACCATCTTTACGTATTAATTTCAGTTCATAGCTTTCGCTTATTCCCTGCCTTCTTTTTTCCAGATTCTGCCTGACAGCAGGTATACATTCCTTACTGATGAAACCCCAGATCGGTTTACCAATAACTTCGTCCAGAGGGTATTCCAGCATATCCACTACTTTAGAGTTAGCATAATTGATTACGGCTTCACTGTCAGTGATAAGTATAATTTCATTTGCTGTCTCAACGATATTCCGGTATTTCTCCTCACTATCCCGAAGCATTTCCTCTGCTGCTTTCCTCTCGGTAATGTCAATGTCCATTTCAAGAGTCATGCGTGAACCGTCAACATCAATGAACGGAAGGTTATACGTATCAAATACTCTTCCCTCTGGAGTGGTGATTTCCCAGTGGTAAGGCTGGCCGGTTTCAAGGATTTTATATGCTTTACAGGAATCAAATTGCTCGTTGTTTCTGAAACAATGCTCAAAGCAGTGTCTATTACCGGAATTTCCAAACATCTCACGGAAGGGGCGGTTGGCAAAGGCAATTTGGTGGTCAGGTGTTAGCAGGGCTATCATTACCGGCAGCGTCTCCAGCACATCAAAGAAACGCCGCCTTTCAGTATCGACCGCTTCGGCAACCTTACGGCGTGATTCGCTCTCACGCAGGACCTCTTCAGCCCGTTTAAGCCTGGTAATGTCGGTCAATACGCCGTCCCAGATTGTACTCCCTTCAGGAAGCCTTCGAGGGCGGGAGTTCAATCTTATCCACTTCAACCTGCCGTCCGGTAACTCTACAGGCAACTCCATATCAAAATCCGACAGTTCATGTGCACTGCGAACCCCGGCTTCGATAAGCTCTCCCATATACTGCGAAGGGATTATCCTGTACAATATGGAGGGATCGTTCAATATATCCCGGGAATTTAAACCGATTAGCCTTTCAATGCCCGCGCTTACGTACTGGAAACAACCACTGCCGTCGGGGTCAAGGGTATACTGATATACGGCGCTGTCTGGCAGGTTATCACTCAGGAGGCGCAGATGCTCCTCACTTTTACGAAGAGCCTCTTCCACCCGCTTGCGTTCGGTAATGTCAATAAATGCAGAAATGGATCCGCGCAGGTTTCCATTCTCGTCGCGAAGGGGCCTTGCATTGCCCAGTACATGCCGTATCCTGCCGTCAGCAGATACGATATCCAGTTCACAGTCATTTACCTCTATACCGGCAGCTGACAACTGCGAAGGCATTTTTTCAGGTGGTATCTCCACACCATCTTTGAATAACTTGAAAAACTCCGGTCTTTCCCCTTCATGAGCAGACTTGGACAGGTTTGTACCTGGAGGTATTCGCAGCCATTCGCAGGAGAGGCGGTTACCGGTTATCTTAAGCGCCTGAGGGTCATGTGTCGTATAAACAGCAACAGGTACGGCATCCAGTACTGCTGCTAACTCATTCGAACGGGCTTTCTCACGTTTCTCGCTTTCCTGCAATGCTTCCACCACAGCATCACGTTCAGCCAGGGATTGAGACAGCTTGATGTTGCTGTAGCTCAGTTGCGAGATCATATTGGCGAAGGTCATGAAGAAAGCCATGCCTGTATCTATATCTTCCCTGCTCAGTCTGGGAATTTTTTCAAGTGCTTTTATATATTCCTCTTCATTGAAACCGTATTTTCTTGCCTGAGACCGGAAAAGCTCATAATCCAGGGGCTCATCCTCAAAAAGAAACTGTCCTGAGAAAATATTGCCTATGTGTTGCCCCTCAACCATAATCGGGGTTACCACATCCCAGATATTGTTCCTGCATTTGTACAGCTTATATTTTCCAGGAGCTACATTCAGAGATAGCTTCTGGTCGCTTTCTATACAGTACTTGCAGGTTTCAGGATTAACCCTGTGAAATTTTGTGCAGATATCCTGCCATCCAGCACTTACCAGAACATTGCCCTTAAGGTCGAATAATGCCATGGGAATATGGACAAGCCTGTAAAAATCATTAATAAGGGACTGGACTGCTTCGGTATCAATAATACTGGCAAGTTCTATAGCAGTACCATCAGCCTTACTGATATGCACCGGGTTCAGGTTTATTTCTGGAGGTTGACCTGTTTTCACTTTCATTTCTCCCTCAAATGTCCTTTAGTTGGACACGAAAATTCCTGACCTTCAACAATCATAGATCTAATAAATATACAGATGAACATGCAAATGGATATGCAGATAAATAAATTAATAAATATATTAACAAATAAATTAATAAATATATTAACAAATAAATTAATAAATATATTAACAAATAAATTAATGAATGAATTAATAAATGTTTTAATTTCCGTACTCTTTTACTTTCTGTTATATTACAAATTTCTGCACTTGCTTCATGTGCATTTTAAAATAATTAGCATAAATCAGGTTCGCCTCAATTATGCTCTGAATTTGATCCTGTTTATTTCAGGTTACTGCAATAAATTATAGTCCCATATAATAAGATTGAATTTATAAAATATATTTGTTATTAATAAATAATAGCAGTAACCTATCCAGCTCTAAATTTATCCAGCTCTAAATTTATCCAGCTCTAAATTTATCCAGCTCTAAATTTATCCAGCTCTAAATTTATCCAGCTCTAAATTTATCCAGCTCTAAATTTATCCAGCTCTAAATTTATCCAGCTCTAAATTTATCCAGCTCTAAATTTATCCAGCTCTGAAATCCTTAAAAGTTCAGGGATATGCCTGATATATCCATGAACTTTTTCAAAATGTTACAATGACTTGAAAAACCTATTTTTTTATATATTATGCATTCTTTGAATAAAAATTCATAACTTTTTACCTGAATAGCAAAAAATTTAAAAAACTGAAATACAATCGACACTTAATTCAGGGCCTGAATGATCAGAAATTTGTTAAATCCCGGGGATTAAGTTTGGAAATTAATAGATCTATAAAGTCTGACCATTTTAACTGAAAAAAGGAAAATTAAACTGGCGCCGGGTAACGCCAGATTCCTTAATTAAAAATCTCTGTTAAATTCACATAGGCGGAGCAGGTCTCCCAGCCATAACATCCTCTGTGCGTTTTGCTAGCTGACTCTTAAACTCCTTGATATTTTTAGCCTGATCCCGCTGAACCAGTTCATCTCTTGCTTTTCTGGTTGTTTCTTCACTTGGCACGCCATCTCTATTTACCTTCCACTGGAACTTAAAGCTGGACCATGTATCAGCCAGTTCACTGAGCCGTTTATATTCCATTCCAGAAGGCATGAGGTCAAGCTGCTCATCAATTACTTTATTTACATAATCTTTATTCGGCTCGAAAACGACAAGAGGTTCGATAACATCAGCCCTTACAACATCCCTGATATCCCTTCCTTCATATTTTTCAAGAAGGCGGGCGCAGCCTTCGAAATGTGAGATTTCCATCTTTGCGAAGTTTTCCCAGATACTCTTTATCCTGGGATCGGTTTCAGTCTGCGCGCAGGAGAAGTAAATATATGCTTCACAGAGCTGCATGAGCGCAGATTTTTCGAGCATTGTTTCTCGCGGGTCGCCGAGCAGTCCGTACTGGGTCACATGTTCTTCTTCAACATCGGCAATCTCGGAATAAATCTGCCTTGCAAGTTCATCAGAATACATGAAACCGTGGGATTTGTAGTAAAGCTCGGTCTGCTGTTCGCCTGCGACAATGGTAAGATAATTCATTTTGGTTTTAATGTCGGCTGTGTCCTTATCGTAATGCTTGCGCATGGTGTCGTCAGGATGGCGGTGATGGCCAACTGTCGGTCTTCCCGGTTTTACCTCGGTATTTCCCTGAACAATAAGCTCAGGGTCACCCTGTTCCATGTAATCGTAAAGGCAGCTGTAGCGGTAGAGGTGGTCGAAGTCCTCAAGCAGGGCGAAGTCCAGAGTCTGTTTTACATATGGATCTGGCTCGTTTCTGGCAAGGTTTGCAGTAAGGTCGACAGCCACCTGTTCATAGCCAAGTGTGGTTTCTATGATAGTCTGGTTTGCCGGATTCAGCCAGTTGATCGTTTGCTGCTGCATGGAATCCGCGCGCCTCATCGCTGCCATCTGGCGTTTGATCTCCGGATCGACAGTCATTCGTTCTATTGCATGGGACATGAGGACTGAAGCGTTCTCAATCCCGTTCATTAGAATTACACGCGTCCGTGTATAAGCGTCTACAGATTTTCGATCATATGGAGCTTTGACAATCTCTTTCCAGTTCATAAACTGCTCTTCTATCGGGATGCTGTCCATTTCAAATGGTCTAAACTGTGCCATTACAATATCCTCCAGAATTCTTCACCAGCACGGCTCTTTGCAGGCAGCTGCAACTGAGATAATTTAAATTGATCAAGATTTCAGTTGCCGAATAAAAACCTGTGAAAGAGCAAAACCATGACCTTTTGCCGTCATTTCTAAGCAGAGTACCCCACATATCTGCGATATTCTCGCCTTAAGCTTCACTGACCCTCGCTACAGGCAAGGCGATTGGCACATAACTGGTCTTTTATTTTAATTATTTTGATTCTACTAGTGTAGCTAAATTGGCTAATAATATATGTATAATTTTGATCTATATAAAATCCATCATATATTAATTCTCATATGAGTAAACAGCTGCTGATTTTCACCGTTATGATAAAAAATGAGTACATTAGTTTCGACATGAGTATAATAGTCGAATTTCTATAAATTAATTGATGATTTTATAATAACCATTCTATCTTTCCGGATTAAAATGATCAGGGAGAATTAGTTAAAGATTGAAATGTAGATTTAAGGAGAAGCAGGAGAAGTAATTTACAATGGTAGATACTTCAGACATGCTGGTTTTCTGGGCTGTAGTTATAGCTCGCTTCTTGATACCCCTTACCATTCCGCGCTACCCACTCCCTGGAGTACTGGCGTGCCTGATCCTCGACGGCATAGACCAGACGATCTTTCAGCTTTTTACGAACCTACCCCTTGAAGGATACCAGAGCTATGATAAATCCCTAGATATATATTACCTGACCATTACGTACCTTTCGACCCTGAGAAACTGGTCGAACCTCTACGCCTTCAAACTGGACCGATTTCTTTTCTATTACCGGCTGGTTGGAGTGGCAATTTTCGAATTCACACAACTGCGTTCTATGCTGCTCGTTTTTCCCAATACATTCGAATACTTTTTCATCTTCTATGAAGCCATCCGCCTGAAATGGGACCCTGAAGTGCTGACAAAAAGCAAACTTATAACGGCTGCAGCCCTGATATGGGTTTTTATTAAGATTCCTCAGGAATACTGGATACATGTTGCCCAGCTTGACACTACAGACTGGATAAGAGCCAACCCATCAAATGCATTCATCCTTATTGCCTATGCAATATTTCTGCTCGGGATGGCGTGGTGGCTTGTCAGAGACCTGCCTCCTATGAGGCCAGGGCTCGAAATTTCAGCTGATCCTTTCCAGCCAGCCTCTGAAAAACTTCCGGGAAAGAAAACAAAAATTAATTTCCCGGTGATTGATTCCTCAGAACGTTTCTTTAACAACGCCCTGGTTGAGAAGATATTGCTGGTTTCTCTCCTCGGCATAATCTTTGCGCAGGTGCTTCCGGATGTAAGGTCGAGCAATTTCCAGCTGGCGATAGGTACGGCAATCATCATAATAATAAATACTGCATTGAGCCACTGGCTTGCCAGACGCGGCACTCACTGGAAATCCATTATTCGGGAATTCATAGTAATGTCCCTGGTCAACCTCGGCATAGTACTTGCATTTGATTTTCTGCTTCCCAGATACAACGGCTCAATAAACCTTTTTAACACTCTATTTTTCATCCTCCTCCTGACACTCAACATAACCCTGTACGACAGGTACCGGGTGTTGCATGCCAGAAATACTAATAACAATAATAACAATAATAGCAACAATAATAACAATAATAATAATAATAATAATAATAATAATAATAATAATAATAATAATAGTAATAATAGTAATAGTAATAATAATAATAATAATAATAATAATAATAATAATAATAATAATAATAAAGGCAGTTGATTGCAGGAAAAAATAACTCAGGTACCTGCCTGAAAAGATGCAATGCCTGAGTCGATACAATAAGTCAGTAGAGTTTTACCCGGAGCTGAAAATTAATTTTTACATTGTTAACTAATTTTTACATTGTTAACTAATTTTTACATTGTTAACTAATTTTTACATTGTTAACTAATTTTTACATTGTTAATAAAGCAAACTGACAGGAGAAAATTTATTCAAAATTCTCTCGGGTAGTCGGGTACAACTTTTCAAAATCCTCTCGAGTTTCCGGTCACAACCCCGGTACTGTAATCCGATGTCTCAATTTATATGCAGAGAATATCCGGGTTTTATGGGGAATATAAATATAGAAATAGTATAGAGTTTACTAAGAAGTAGTATAAAATTAATCAGGAAATAGTATAAAGTTAGGTACGGATACTTAGAGCAATTTGGATGATGCTGGAAATGAAAACAGGATCTGTCGTGCAGGATGCCTAAAAAAGGGAGCAAATGAAAAATGCAGAACACGTCAGATATACTGATATTCTGGGCTGTAGTCATGGCCCGTTTTTTTGTACCTCTTTCTATTCCAAAATACCCTCTTCCCGGCATAATAGCTTCTCTGCTCCTTGACGCTGTTGACCAGACAATTTTCCAACTGTTTACGGACCTGCCTCTTGAGGGCTATCAGGGCTATGACAAGGCTCTTGATATCTATTACCTGGCTATCACATACCTTTCAACCATGCGGAACTGGTCAAACCTCTTTGCCTTCAAGCTAAACCGTTTTCTCTTCTACTACAGGCTTGTTGGAGTAGCTCTCTTCGAGCTGACGAACCTGCGCCTGCTGCTGTTTGTCTTTCCCAATGTTTTTGAGTATTTCTTTATTTTTTACGAGGCAGTCCGCATGAAATGGAACCCGAGAGTACTTACAAAAGACAAATTAATTATCACTGCAGCCGTGATATGGATTTTCGTCAAAATACCGCATGAATACTGGATACATATAGCAGAAATGGATACAACCGACTGGATCATAGAAAATCCTGCAAACGCAGTTATTCTGATCGCCTGGGCTGCAGTCATGCTTGGCATGGCATGGTGGCTCTTACGGGACCTGCCTCCAATGAGACCCGGCTTCTCAGTTGCTGCTCACCATGCAACTTTCAACTTTGACGGCCCTCAGGCTGCCCGTGTGAGGGATAATTACACGAGTAAGAGATTTTTTGATGACTTCATACACCACGAATTGATCGAGAAGATTGTGCTGGTCTCTCTTCTGAGCATAATTTTCGCGCAGATTCTTCCTGATGTCCGGGCAAATGACTTCCAGCTTGCAATAGGTGTATCTATTCTTAACATAATAAATACGGAACTGAGCCAGTGGCTTGCCAGACGCGGGACACAGTGGAGGTCAATTGTGAGGGAGTTCATCGTAATGTCTATTGTAAACCTCATCCTTGTCCTGCTCTTTGATTTCTTTCTGGCAAGATACGAAGGTTCGATCGACCTTCTTAACACTCTATTCTTCATTCTTCTCCTTACCCTGAATGTAACTCTCTATGACAGATACCGGCGGGTGCATATCTGGAGTCATATCGCAATAACTAATCTTGCGTGGCCAAAACGAAAAAACTGAGAGTGAAAAGATTGAGAGTAAAAAATGAGAGTAAAACTGAGAGTGAAAAAATTGAAAAATCAAATGCAAAAAAAAGGTAAGACAGTAAAGTTTTATGAGAAATGGAGGCCGATCACTTTTTAAGTCTTCTAGTAGATCTATCCATAAATTTTGATCTGGACCATGAAGCAAAATTGGGGATTTAGTTGTTAAGAAGGGGGCAAATTTCATAGCGCCGGATACATCAGATCTGTTGATCTTCTGGGCTTTAGTTATGGCCCGTTTCCTTATACCGCTCTCTATTCCAAAATACCCCCTGCCAGGGATAATAGCTTCTCTGGTCCTTGATGCTATTGACAAGACAATTTTCCAGCTGTTTACGGACCTGCCTCTGGATGACTACCAGGGCTATGACAAAGCTCTTGACATTTATTACCTGACAATCACATATCTTTCAACCCTTAGAGACTGGTCGAACCTTTTTGCCTTCAGGCTGAGCCGTTTCCTCTTCTACTACAGGCTGGTAGGCGCAGCCCTTTTCGGGATAACACATCTGCGAGCACTGCTGTTTATCTTTCCCAATGTCTTTGAATATTTCTTCATTTTTTATGAGGCAGTCCGCCTGAAATGGGACCCTCAGGTGCTTACAAAAAACAAGTTGATTATCACTGCAGCCCTGATATGGATTTTCGTCAAAGTACCGCAGGAATACTGGATACATATCGCTGAAATGAGCACAACCGATTGGATCATGGAAAATCCCGCAAACACACTCTTTTTGATTGCCTGGGCTTCGGTCCTGCTTTTTATGACCTGGTGGCTCTTGAAGGACCTCCCCCCTGCCCGGCCGGGTTTTTCATTTGCTGCAGATCCTATCCCGTCTTTTCTGTCTGACGGTGCAGAGGGTGCCAGAACTCGCGAGGAGCGTAAGCGGATGAAAATGGTCCATAAGTTGTTATCCGAAAAGCTTGTAACCCGCGAACTGGCCGAAAAGATTGTGCTTATCTCCCTTCTGAGCATAATCTTTGCCGAAGTGCTCCCAGGTGTTAGGGCAGGCAGTCTCCAGGTGGCAGCCGGCTTATCCATCCTCATAGTGATTAATACAGCATTGAGCCAGTGGCTTGTCAGGCGCGGGAGGCAGTGGAGGTCTATTATTCAGGAATTTGTCGTAATGTCAGTTGTAAATTTCGGCCTGATCCTGCTCTTCGATTTCCTGCTACCCTCACTCAATGGTTCGATCGACCTGTTAGACACCCTATTTTTTGTCCTCCTCCTTACCCTTAACGTCACCCTTTATGACAGGTACAGGCGCACGCATATCTGGAGTTACAATAATAAAAAGTGATTTTTGAAAAAGCAGGACAGAAAAATTGAAGCCGTTAAGAAAGAAATTCAGCCCTTTTTCAGATAAGTAAAAATCATAAAGATACAGAAAAGGCTGCTCACGAACTAAAACATAACTTTTTACTTACTCTCCTTCTCCTTCAGCTCATAATACTTATCCAGTATTTTGAGCGTATTCTCAGAAACCTGTACTTCCATATCCTTGCCTGGCCTGAAATACGCAAAATGGTGAATCTCGCTTCCCGGCTCTGGTTCGCCCTTCGCCTTAATCCTGAAGATCTTGGACGCATGAAACTTGAAAAGGTACCTGACGTCGTAAGCCCGAAGCCCGGTCTCTTCCCTGAGCTCCCGAATTGCAGCTTCGATGCTCGCTTCCCCTTTTTCCGGTTTTCCTCCGGGAAGCCGATAATAAGACCCCGAACTGCTCACGAGCAGGACTCCTTCTTCGGTTTCAACAATTACCGAGCCTCTGCGGTTGTCGTATGCGCTTGGAATATTTTTACCCCCTTGAAAAGGTTGTGTTTACTACAGGTTTCTATTGTTAACAGGAGTTTGTTTCCTGAATTACTTAAAACTTCCACAATCCGGCTGACTACTTTCTTTGTTCACGACTAATGAAATTTTTTATTTTTCTTTTAATTTTTCCATGAGAATATTGAACGAATTATACCATAAGTGCCAGGCTCCCTGATTGAATTTTATTGCTGAAACTCCTGACCCCAAACAGGCTTCAACAATATTATTTCTTATCAATTCTTCATTTTTTTCATTTCATCATTTAAAATTCCAGCTTTATATGCAACTCTCTTGATCCACAAGTCGATGCTTTTTGTAATATATTCTTCTAAATGAGAACACTACTCTCAACTTCCAAAAAAATGAAGAGTCAGAAATATCTGAAATAGAAACTAAGTTAAACTAAGAAATAAAAAGTCTTGAAAATTAAAATTAGAAATTTTTAATCTTTTAAATTAATTAATAATTACTAACTAATTCTATTTTTATTAAATAAGCAATAAAATTATATATAATCCCATAAATAAAATCTATTAATCCTTATATATGGTCTTGCATAGGATCCTATTAATTTTTTCTGAGTAAGAGGGGAGAAGTAGCAAATGCTGATAAACAGAACAATCATTCTTTTAGCGGCTGCAATCTTTCTCATTTTTGATGTTTACGATCTTGCATCTGCAGGGGGGACTACTACAGAAAATAATTCGAATGTTGATTTTCAGCAAACTCAACCCAAAGATAGTCAATCTCCGATTGCTGAAATCCTGAGCATCAATAATAACTCAAGTCAGATTGCGAGTCGATGCTCTCCTGCAATCTACGGTGATAGAGTAGTGTGGGAAATTATTCGCAATGAGGGGTCTAATAACGATATCTACATGTACAATGTCTCTACTTCTAAGGAAACTCAGATCACCACAAGTGGAAAAGCTAATTATCCTGCTATTTACGAGGATAAAGTAGTCTGGACTGATTATCGTAATGAAAACAACCATATATACATGTATAATCTCTCTGCTGAAAGAGAGACTCAGATTACAACCAACGAATCAATCAAGTCGGGTCCTGAAATCTATGGTGATAGGATAATATGGATTGATGATCGCAACGGAAAACAGGATATTTACGTGTATAATATCTCCACTACCAAGGAAACTCAGATTACTACCAATGGATCCGCAAGCGAGTATGGTTCTCCTGCAATTTATGGTGATAGGATAGTGTGGCAGGACGAGAGGGATGGAAATTCTGATATCTACATGTACAACCTCTCTACTGAAAAAGAAACGCGGATTACAATCAATGAATCAAGTCAAGAGGACCCGGCTATCTACGGCAACAGAATAGTATGGACAGATTATCGCAATAGTAAAGAAAGTAGCACCTTCTACATGAATAGTAACTCCGATATCTACATGTATGATCTGTCAACTTCTACAGAAACTCAAATTACCAGCAACAAATCTAATCAGTTTAGACCTGAAATTTACGGTGATAGGATAGTATGGGTGGATGAGCGCAATAGTGATAAAAGTGGCGAATTCTACATGAATAGTAACTCCGACATCTACATGTACGATCTTTCCACTTCCACAGAAATCCAGATAACCACTAATGAATTAGATCAGGATTTTCCTTTTCTCTACTCGGATAGAATAGTATGGATGGATTCTCGAAATTTATCTGACATCTACATGTACAATATCACAAATTCCAAAGAAATCCCGATCACTACCAATCAATCATCTCAGATTAGTGAAATAAATGTAGATATAAGTATGTCCTGGAATCCTGACTCAGCAGTTCCTTTAGATAATGCGACTTTTGCCATATCAGGGCCAGATGAGACGTATATAGGAAATGGGTCAGACTGGACTAAATTTAATGCATCTGCAGGCACATATATGATAAATTATGAGCCAGTAAATGGATATGAAACACCTGTTTTTGAAACTAAAAATCTGACCGCAGGAAATAAAATCACTTTCTCTGGGAATTATTCACTAAAAAAGAGATCTGCAGATAGTATTGATTTTGGAGATGGATATATACTATTAATAAAGCAAATAGATCCCGCAAACAACGAAACTTTGATGGAAATAAAGTTAGACGAACGTACAGTTAATGAAATGAGAGTGAAAAAACACGATATAGTTATGTTTTATAAAATAAGCTATTCAGTAAATGAGAGTGGCAAACCTAGTTGGCTTGATATAATTATCGAAGATATATCCCAGGATTCTGATGGCAACTACATAAATATTTGTATTACACCTCCACATTTAAAATTTGCAATAGGAGGACCAAATCCATTTAAAAAACTAAGAATTACTTCTATTCCCGAAGGAGCGAATATATTACTTGATGGAGAATACATAGGTAAAACTCCAAAGGAAACTAAAATAACCGATTTGAGAACATATTTAATCTGTTTAGAACTGGAAGGATATGAGAGATGGGAACAAAAAAGTGAAGTTCAGGCATCCAATAAATCCGAAGTGCAAGTAGAAGCTCTCTTGACTGAAAAACAGCCTATACCCACAACAATTACTTCTCCTGCCTCCGAATCTCGTTACATCAATATCTCTTCAATTCCAGAAGGGGCAGAGATATTGATTGATGGAAGATACATTGGAAGAACCCCGGCACAAATTCCAATCGAAAATATAAATGAACATTCACTCTGCCTAAAAAAAGAAGGATACAATGATTATAAAGACGACTTTTTTCTTTCAGGAGAGAACAAAAAAGAAATGAAATATGAATTACAGCCTATTCCTACATCTCTGACTCCATCTAAACAAGAAAAAATAACACCAACTCTAACAGAAGAGGAAGGCCCAAACTTTCTGACAATTCCAGCTTTGTTGGCTTTAATTTGCGGATACTTAATTTTGAGAAAAAAATAAGATCATAATTGGAGTTTGTGAGAAATTGGAGATCAGAGAAATATACAATAAATTTACAACAAACTATTGGCTTACTTCTCTTTTATTATCTGGAGTAATTTTTTTAACATTTTCATTTTTGATATCTAAAATAGAATCTTATAATTATGATTTTACTTCCTTACTTATTACAGCAGCAGTGAGCATTTTGATAGGATATGAATATGCAACAATAAAATATTTTTTTTCAAACATATATCTGATATTTAGAGAACTTGAGCCTTCATTTCCAGAAAAACAATATCAGATATTTTCACATGATCTGAAGAAAAAACTACACAGATCCTGGCAGTTTTACTTGACGATAACTGTTGTCGTGCTCCCATTTCTAGCATTGGAGTTAACCGATATATTGAAGTATAAATTCTTTAATGGATCTACACCCCCTTACTTTTATTTATTTGAAAAAACATTTTGGTCCTTTTCGCTTGATATAATTAATACTATAATTCAATATTCGTTGCTTCTCTTTTTGGCAGTAATTATCTGGATAATGATAGAGTTAGCTACAATTTTAAATGAACTGGATAAAAAATATTCAATATGTATCAATGTATTTGACAGCCGTGAGATAGGAGGACTTAAGCCTCTGAGAAATTTTGTCCTATCGATCGTGAGCCGTTACTTCATAACTTTAACATTAGTTATAATCTCGTATGAATCACTAATTGAGTCCATGTTTTCCAACGTTATGTTACGTCACAAAGCAATAATTCCATGTGAGATCATCATACTGAGCCTAATGATTCTGATAGGTTTGATTATTTTCTTAAAGGAGCAAAAATTAATAAGCCACTTGATTGATAAAAATGTAAATTATGAGTTAAATGAAATATACAGGAACTATAAAGAAATTTATGATAAAATACTTGAAATTAATTCGAATTTAAATGACGATGAGAACAAAAGAGAACTCGAAAACTTAAATATAAAGATGAACTTTTTTGAAAAAAAAGAAATAAGGATAAAGGAAATATTAAGCAAAGAATTTGATCCCAAAACGATAAGCGTCTTTATCATAACTACTCTGCCATCAATAATTACTTTAATTAAGGAAATAAATGAAATAATGAATCAATGATCTCAAGCAAATTTACCACAAAAAATTAGTAAAGTTTTAGAACTATTTTATATTATCTGAAGAATGATCAAATAAAAATTTCAGACCTTCGTGCCAGTTAGTTAATAGGTTTTTTCAATCACTCTTTAAGATCCTCTTCAACATTTATCCTCGTAGACAACTACTTTTTGAATAAAATCAGTTTTCATATTAATTCCCCAAGCTCTTTAATTTTATTTACTAATCTGATAAAAAATATATAAATAACTCAGAACTGTAGTCCAAACCTCTAAACATTTACCAGCAGATTTACTTATTCAACTTTCACCAATTTTAGCAACCTATATATTCTAATTCAGTGATGAGAACTAAAAACAAGTTCAAAAGATGATGAAAAATGGCAGGCAACAATAACGAAACTGAAAAAAGGTTATGGGACGTGGCTAATGAACTCCGGGCAAATTCCGGCTTGAAAGCCTCGGAATATTCTGTCCCCGTGCTCGGACTTATTTTTCTAAGGTATGCTGAATTCAAATTCGCTCAGGCAGAACAGGAACTAAAGCTGGAACTGGAAAATAACTCATCCAGCCGGAGAAGAAAAAATGAAATCTCAAAAGTGGATTATCAGGCAAAAGGAGTCCTCTACCTTCCTGAAAAAGCCAGATACTCCTATTTACTGGATCTGCCGGAAAGTGAAAACACAGGAAAAGCCGTCAATGAGGCAATGGAAGCAATTGAAGCCGAAAATCCGGAACTGACCGACATCCTGCCAAAAAACTACACATCTTTTGAAAATGACCTGCTCATTGCCCTTTTAAAAGCCTTTAAACTGCCCACGGACATTCAGGGAGACGCTTTCGGCAAGATCTACGAATACTTCCTCGGCAAATTCGCGATGGCCGAAGGCCAGAAAGGCGGGGAATTCTTTACCCCTATATCCCTTGTCAAGCTGATAGTTGAAATCATCGAGCCCTACCACGGAAAAATCCTTGACCCTGCCTGCGGGTCAGGCGGCATGTTCGTCCAGAGCGCCCATTTTGTGGAAAATCACCACCGAAAAGCCAGTTCCGAAATCTCAGTCTACGGCCAGGAAAAGGTAGCCGATACCGTCCGGCTCTGCAAAATGAACCTTGCAGTCCACGGCCTCTCAGGGGACATTAAAGAAGGCAACACCTATTATGAAAACATTCACAATTCGGTAGATGCTTTTGATTTCGTAATGGCAAATCCCCCTTTCAACGTGAAAAAAGTCGATTTTGAAAAGGTCAAAGGAGACAAAAGGCTTCCACTTGGCACCCCTTCGACTGATAACGCAAACTACCTCTGGATCCAGCACTTCTGGTCAGCCTTAAACGAAAAAGGCAGAGCAGGCTTCGTTATGGCAAACTCAGCCTCGGATGCCAGAGGCACAGAAGCCGAAATCAGAAAACAGCTTATCGAAAGCAATGCAGTTGACATAATGGTTTCTATCGGCTCAAACTTTTTCTACACCGTCACCCTCCCCTGCGCTCTCTGGTTCCTGGACAAAAGCAAAGCCAGCACCGACAGAAAAGATAAGATTCTCTTCATTGACGCCAGGGAAATTTTCACGCAGGTCGACAGGGCGCACAGAGAGTTTACAGCCGAGCAGATTGAAAAAATCGCTGGAATCGTCAGGAGCTACCGCGAAGAAGAAGGAAGTGAACCTTATGAGGATGTCAAGGGTTTGTGTAAGGTTGCAACTCTTGATGAGGTCAGAGAGCAGGGATATTCTCTGAATCCGGGAAGATATGTTGGGGTTGCTGAAACCGTTCAAGAAGATTTTGATTTTATCGAGAGGCTGGAAGAGTTGAATGAGGAGCTTGAAGGGCTAAATGTTGAGGCAAAGGAACTAGAAGAACAGATTTCTGAAAATGTGACTAGACTTTTAAGGGGATCGATTTAATGGAATTCACAAAGCGTACTCTTGGCGATATTTGTGATGAGGTTAAAGGAATTGTTCAAACAGGTCCCTTTGGTTCACAGTTACATAAGTCCGACTACAAGGATGAAGGAATTCCAGTTGTGATGCCAAAGAACATTATTGAAGATAAGATCTCAATTGAAGAAATTGCTCGAATTGGAAAAAAAGATGTTGAACGTCTTTCTCAGCATAAACTTCAAAAAGGAGATATTGTTTACGGGCGTAGAGGTGATATTGGTCGTCGAGCTCTTATAAAAGGAGAACAGGCTGGATGGCTATGTGGAACAGGTTGCATTAAAATCAGCCTGAAGAACGCTAGTATACTTGAGCCTTCATTTCTATATTATTATTTAGGACAACCAGAGATTGTATCATGGATATACAATCAGGCAATCGGAGCGACGATGCCAAACTTGAATACAAGCATAATCCGTAGTATCCCGATCACTTATCCTTCTTTAACTACACAAAAAAAAATAGCCTATATTCTCTCCAGCTACGACGACCTAATCGAAAACAACACCCGGCGAATAGAAATCCTTGAACAGATGGCAAAGCTTGTTTATGAGGAATGGTTTGTTAAGTTCAGGTTTCCGGGGCATGAAAATGTAAAAATGGTTCCTTCAGATTTGGGGGAGATTCCGAAGAGATGGAAGGTTAGAGAAGTCTCCGAAATTCTGAAAAGATTTAAAGCTGGTAAAAAGTACACACAAGATAATGTTTTAGAAGAAGGTTTGATTCCGGTAATTGACCAGTCTGAAAAAGAAATATTAGGATTTCATAATGATATTGCGGATCATAGTGCCAGTTTAAAAAATCCAATAATGATATTCGGAGATCACACCTGTAAGATAAAAATACTTATTGAACCTTTTTCAGTAGGACCGAACGTTATACCTTTTAGATCTGAAGATTACCCTGAGATATTTGTATTTTTCCTGATTAAAAACTTGGTTCAGACGAAAGAATACAAAAGGCATTGGAATGAGTTACAAGCTAAAAGAGTTGTTTTGCCTGATGTTCCCCTAGCAATGGACTTTGTAAATGTAGTAAACCCTTTGTTTAAACAAATAACTTTACTTGAACACAAAAATCAAAATCTCCGCAAGACCCGCGACCTCCTTCTTCCAAAACTTATCTCAGGGGAAATAGATGTTTCTGATCTGGATATTCACATAAGAAACGGGGTTCAGGAATCGTAATTCAACCTTCGGGAGCCATAAGATGAAAAAGGATTCAGATTTAAAGTGGTCCGACCTGAAAAAATCACTTCAGAAATCAGACACGGAGGGGCTTATCAACATCATCCAGAAACTCTACAGGTATTCTGAGGACAACCGCAGGTATCTGCTTGCCAGGTGCATTGATAGGGAAGAGGCTGCCGGAGTTATGGAAGAGTACCGGGATATAATTAAAAATGAGTTTTTCCCGAAAAGGGGTTATGGAGAACTTCGATATTCTGTAGCGGAAAAGGCTATTAACGACTATTCGGAAGCTTCAGGGGATTTTGCAGGGACGATGGAATTGATGTTTTTTTATGTGGAAAATGGGGTGGAATTTACCAGTAAATACGGGGACATAGATGAGGAGTTCTATCTCAAAATTTATGGTATGTTAGAAAAGTTCTGCACCCAGTTAAAAACACCTGAAGGCAAACACTTTATGCCCATTTCAGGGAAAGGCTTTTTGAGATCCGCAGGAAAACAAGAGGAATGGGATGGGGGTTTGGAGACGGGATAAAGCTGCGTGTGAAAGAAATTGAGGAGTTTTTTGAGGAAGAGCAGAAGGATTCATAACAAAGTTCAGGTGATTTTTCATGGAAAAAGAAGAATCCGCAAAGTGGACAAAAGTGGAGGAAATCCTGCAGAAGGCCGAGAAAAAGGAACTCATTGGTCTTATTCAGGAACTGTACAAACACTCGGTTGGAGACCGTATGCTCATAAATTCCAGATACCTTGGAGAGGGAGCAAAGCAGGAAATGAATACGATGCTGGAGAAGTACCGGAAAATCATTAAGGAAGAGTTCCTGACGGAAAAGAAGTTAGCAAAAATCCATTACTCCGTAGCGGAAAGGGCTATCAGTGACTATTCTAATGCTTCAGGAGACTTTGTGGGGACGCTTGACCTGATGCTCACATATGTTGAAGAAGGGGTCCAATTTGCCAGGATTTTTGGAGTCATAGGCGATGAGTTCTATGACAGCATTGAAGGGATGCTAGATAGGCTCTGTGAACAATTAAAAACTAAGGAAGGACAGAAATATTATCCTCTTTTCAGGGAACGGCTGCTTAAGGCCGGCACGGGCTTGGAAAACATCGGATGGGGTTTCGAAGATGCAATTTGCATCCTCGTAGCAGATATTGAAGAGTTTTTTGAAGAGCGTTTTGAAGAAGATAAGAATGACACATAACACCAAAAATCTCGAAATAGAGGAAAGACTTGAGCTAATTGACAGCGAACTGCATCCTGTAAGAAAAGAATACCTTGAGAGACTGGATGAGATCAAAAAAGAGGGGACTATTTCGGGAAGCGAATTTGAAAAGAAATTCGGGGTAAAGTTTTGAGATATTCTTATGAGCTTAGCAGGCACCTTGAAGAATGAGGGAATAGATATGGCAAAAGAAGATTCCGTAAAATGGGCAGAAGTGGAGAAAACCCTTCAGGATACTGACAAAAAAGATCTCATCGTCCTCATCCGGGAACTTTACAGGCACTCGGCTGAGAACCGCCAGATAATCATTTCCAGGCACGCTAAGGGGAAAAAGAGCGACTGGGTCCTGGAGAGTTTCCAGCGGGTAATCAGGAATGAGTTTTTCTCTGACAAAGGATATGGAGGGCTTCAGTCGGACGTGGTGAGGAAAGCGGTCCTGGATTATTCAGAAGGCTCGGGAGATCTCGCAGGGACAATGGAACTGATGCTTTTTTTTGTAGAAAACGTCGTTGAGTTCATCAATGAATACGGGGATATTGACGAGGAATTCTATGATGTAGCGTATGAAATGCTTAGGAAGTTCTGTGAACTTATCAAAACCCCGGACGGACAAAGCTTCTACCCCCATTTTAAAACACGGCTGCTCAAACTCCGCAGTGAATCGGACGATTTCGGTTATGGGTTTGGGGACGATATCGCTATTTTTGTGGAAGATGTTGAAGATTTTTTTTGAAGAACAGAAGTAATGAGAACGAATTGTGGTAAAAGCATGGCAGAAGAAGCAACTTAAAAATGGTCTGAATTGAAGAAATTGTTTCAAGAAACAGATCAGAAAGAACTTATCAACCTGCTCCACGATCTGTATAAAAATTCCGTTGAAAACCGCAGGTTCATTACTGCCAGATACGTAAAGGCAGGAGACGAGAACAAAATCCTTGAGGCCTACCGGAAAAAAGTCATAAATGTTTACTATCACCCGCGGGGAGCGGCTAGCATGCCTCGTTATTCAGTAGCAAAAAAACTATCAACGACTATTCTGCGGCTTCCGGAGATATTAAGGGGACAATGGACCTGGCACTTACCCTTGTAGAAAACGTGATGAAGTATATCCGCAAGTTCTCAGGCATTGACGAAGCGTCTCGCGTTGGTGGATCTGACATGATGGAAAAGTTTTGTGAACTGGGCAGGACTGAAGAAGGCCAAAAATTTTACCCATACTTCAGGGAGAGGCTTCATAAACTATACCGTGATTCGGAAGATAGCCCTTACGGGATTGGAGACAATTTACGATATTATATCTCCAATCTGGTTGACGATATCTCTAATCCTGATGACAACTTTTTCGAAGAAGACCTGCAGGACAATTGATCGTCAGCTCTTACCTTTTTTTGATACTTGTTTAAGCTTCATTCTTCATGTTTCATACTCAGATTTCATATTTTTTCCTTTTTTTCAGATTTGAAGCTTCAAATCAATCTCATTTAAATAATAGAGTAATCTAAAAAGTGTTAACAGACCTGAACATATTTTTCGATATTTATACTCTCCAGCGTAAAACCTGTTTGGACCCTGGCTGGAAAAAAAGATGATAAGATGCAAAAAGTAACTCTAGCAGACCGGATAACAACTCAGGAAGAAAGTTTTGAAATATATTCCGATTACAGCGAAGACTCTCTTGTAGAAAAGTCTGCAATTCTTGAATTCAAAAAGCTGGGTTACATTCACCTGAACTGTTTCAATGAAAAAGTAGAGCTTGACGGTAAAGGGACTCTCGGGAGAAAAACGAAATCAGAAGTGCTGCTTTTCCAAAAACTGAGAGAAGCAATCAAAAAGCTCAACCCTGACATTTGCGACGAGGCTGAAGAGCAGGCAATCCAAGAACTGGCAAAGGACAGGAGCAGGCTGAGCTCTGTAAAAGCAAATCAGGAAGTTTATTCGCTAATCAAAAACGGAGTCAAGGTCAAAGTCAGGAATGAAAAAGGGGAAATTGAAGACCAGACTATAAAAATCATCGATTTTGAGAATCCAAAAAATAACGACTTCTTTCTGGCTTCGCAGTTCTGGATAACCGGAGAGATACATCCTATACGAACCGATTTATTAGGATTTGTAAATGGAATTCCCCTGGTCCTCATTGAATTAAAAGCTCCTGGAAAAAGGGTGAAAGAGGCTTTTGATAAGAACATAACAGATTATCGAAAAGCGGCTACCCAGCTTTTCTGGTATAATGCCTTCATAATACTCTCCAATGGCAGGGAATCAAAAATAGGGACTGTTACGAGCGGGTTTGAACACTTTGGAGAATGGAAAAGGATTGAAGATGAGGATGAAACCGGGGACACCATTCTGGATACGATGATAAAAGGGGCCTGCGAAAAAAGCCGCCTTCTCGATATTCTGGAAAATTTCACTCTTTTCTCAAGCACGGAAGGTCACCCTGTAAAGATTATTGCTAGAAACCACCAGTACCTCGGAGTCAACAATTCAATAGAATCCTTCAAGAATCGCAAAGAAAATGATGGAAAGATCGGAGTCTTCTGGCACACTCCGGGCTCTGGGAAAAGCTATTCGATGATCTTTTTTGCACAAAAGATCCTGCGGAAATTTTCGGGCAATTATACCTTTGTGATCGTAACCGACAGGGATGAGCTGGATGAGCAGATCCATAAAAACTTCCAGAACGCAGGTGTGGTAACAGAAATAGGTGTGCGAGCCAGAAGTGGCAGGCATCTCAAACAACTGCTTACAGAAGACCACAGGCTGGTTTTTACTCTGATCCATAAATTCGGGACCAACAAAGGAGTAAAACATCCTCTGCTTTCGGATCGAGACGATATCATAGTAATTGCGGACGAAGCTCACAGGACGCAGTATGACACCCTGGCACAAAACATGAGAGATGCCCTACCAAATGCAAGCTTTATAGGTTTTACAGGTACACCGTTAATGGAAGGTGAAGAAAAAACCAGAGACACATTCGGGGATTACGTAAGCATATATAATTTTATACAATCAATCGAAGACGGGGCAACCGTTCCTCTCTATTATGAAAATCGTGTGCCTGAAGTCCAGTTACACAACGAGAGCCTTAACGATGATATTTATAGAGAAATCGAAAAAGCAGGCCTGAACGATGAAGAAGAAACAAGGCTTGCCACGGAGTTTTCTAAGGAATATCATATCATTGTAAGAGAAAAACGCCTGGAAACAATTGCAAAAGACATTGTAGAACACTATGTCACAAGAGGTTATTCAGGAAAAGCCCTTGTTGTATCAATAGATAAGCTCACAACGGTAAAAATGCACGATAAAGTGCAGAAATACTGGAACCAGTATATCGAAGAGCTAAAAGAGCAAAGAAAAGCTATAACAGAAAGCGAAGAAGCAAAAGATCTTGAAAAATTGATCTCGGAATTTGAAAACGTGGACATGGCTGTTGTCATAAGTGAAGGACAGGATGAAGTAAGGAAATTTGAGAAAAATAGGCTGGATATAAAGCCTCACAGAAAAAGAGTGAATGAGGAAAATTTAGAAGAGATTTTCAAAGACTCAAAGAGCAGGCTCAAAATTGTTTTCGTATGCAGTAAATGGAGAGAAGGATTCGACGTTCCCTCGCTTACCACTATTTACCTTGACAGGCCCATGAAAGATCACAGTCTCATGCAAACTATTGCCAGGGCAAACAGAGTCTTTGAAAATAAAGATGGGGGCTTCATTGTTGACTATGCCGGCATTTTCAGAAATCTTGAACAGGCCCTTAAGATTTATGCCACTCCCAAATCTGGTGGAGTTGAAGTCCCAATTAAGCCGAAAGAAAAACTTCTTGATGCCCTCGAACAGAAAATCAAAGAGATAAATAAATTCCTGTCCAGCCTTCGTGTAGATTCCCAAAAGATCATTAAGACAAAGTCGGGTTTTGAGAAAATAAGGCTCTTAAAAAATGCCACTGACGCCATTCTCAAAAACGAATCAACAAAAAAGAAGTTTTTAACCGAAGCCGGAACCGCTCTCAAAATCTATAAGTCCATACTCCCCCACAGGCGGGCTTCAGAGTTTCTCTCACAGATAACTCTTTACGAGGAGCTGATAAACGAAATTCACTCTTTAGACCCAGAAATTGACATTTCGAGAGTAATGGACAGCATACAGGGAATTCTGGATAAATCGATCAAGTCCAGAGAATACATTATTGAAGAGTCAAAGAAAGGCAGAATGATTTCTCTTAAAGAGATTGACTTCAATGCTCTGGCAGACAGATTTGATAAACAGCATAAGAACACAGAGTTTGAATGGTTAAAAAATCTTGTTTCTTACAAGCTAAAAGAAATGATTAAATTAAACCCCAGCCGCCTTGACTACCAGAAGAAATTCGAAACCCTGATTGAAATGTATAATTCAGGTTCTGCTAATGTAGATCATTCTTATAAAGAATTGATCGACTTTGCGAAAGAGCTGAAAAAAGAAGATGAGAGAGCAATAATGGAAAACTTAACTGAAGAAGAACTCTCCCTCTTTGATAAGCTTAGAAAACCTGACCTGAACGAAAAAGAAAGAAGGCAGGTAAAGAAAGTCGCTAAAGAGCTACTTAGCACATTAAAGACTGAAAAACTTGTTCTTGACTGGAGAAAAAAGCAGCAGGCAGTTGCCGCAGTTAAAAAAGAAATTGAAGACAAACTGGATCAGGAGTTGCCTGATTCATACATTCCTGAAATATATAACGAAAAATGTAATTTAGTATTCCAGCATATTTACGATTCTTACGCTGAGGATAACCATAGCATCTTTGAAGCGACAGCCTGAACTTCCTTTAGATTAGAAAAGGATGCTCCATAAAAAATATTATTTTTCTTTCAAAAGTAACACCATCATAAATTACAAACATTTTTTTATATCCAGGATCTGATTTATTCTTCATGGCTGCCTCCTGGTCTCTATCCCATACCCTGGGAGAGAAAGAGAAAACTTTTTACTGGCGGATAGACAGCCGGGGGAATATCTTCATAAAAAGAAAATTCAGGAAAGACATCTTTTCCAGGATTGATAAAATTAGCTGCAACAACCTCGACAGGCTCCAGGGATTCATGCAGGACAGGGAATGGAAAGACCTTGCAAATAATGCCGCAAAACTGTATATGGGGACTGAAAAAAACGGCATAGGCAAATTCATGTACAGTCTCAGGCCAGAGGTTCCGTATGCCCAGCTCTCAAGCCAGTTAGCAGCCATTTTTTACCGCTCTGAAGTATGGGAGTGGAACAGGAAGAAAAGAGGCATGAAGTTCCTTCTTCTCCCGGGAGGCTGGCAGGAAAAGACAACGCAATACTACAGAAATTCGCTGATCTCAGAAAGGAAATTACCAGAACCGGAGAGCCAGGGCTGTTTTATATCTGATTTTTTTAAAAATAGTCTGCAACAAGAAAATGAACTTAAAAAGCTGCAAGAACTTAAACGGCGGCAAGAACCGCTGCAAAAAACCATACAGGAAGAACCAGTACAGAAAATTGTGCAGGCAAAACTTTCGACTTTTTTTGGATCCTAAAAGAAAAAAATCGGGAAAAGTGGATAAATTACGGTATCTATCCATTAACCTTATTCAAAATGAGAAACTTTTCTGGTCACCCTTGACGGGATGGCCTTAAATAACACGGTCTGGCAAAGTTTAAATTCTAAAACTCATAAAATATTGTTTAACTTTTATATTCCAGCCTGAAAAAGGTGTATATCCCAATCCAGAGAAGGTTTATATTCCAATCCTGAAAGACAAGCAATAAAACTCCGGTAACATTCAAAAGCTAAACACAGAATTATATAAAATAAAGAATAAAATCTCGAGTCCGTAAAAGGACAGGAGAAAAAAATGGTAACCGAAAATCTCGGATTTTTTATTTATGTATTCTCATCCATCTTTGTGGTTGTAAGCCCTATCAGTGGAGTTGTAACTTTTATCTCCATGACAAGCAAGATGACCCGCAAAGAAAAAAACGATATCGCAAAAAAAGCAGTCATACTAGCATGTGTAATTGCCCTGTTTTTTGCGATTACTGGAAGTATGATACTTAAATTATTCAGCATCAGTGTGGACTCCCTCAGGGTTGCCGGAGGTCTTTTGCTTTTCAGCATAGCGTTTGACATGATGCACGCAAAGGTCTCACGTGAGAGCATTACAGAAGAAGAAATTACTCAGTCCCAGGAAAGGGAAGATATCTGGGTCTTCCCTATAGGCCTTCCACTTCTGACAGGACCCGGTACGATCAGCACAGTAATTGTCATTATGGGCATGGCAGAAGGTGTTCAACAAAAAGCAATAGTAGTTGCCTCAATAATACTGACATTCATTATTTGCCTGTTTATCTTCCTTTTCTCAAGGAGGCTGCACAAATTCATAGGATACAATGGAATGCTGGTCTTCACAAGGCTTATGGGGCTTTTGCTTGCGGCTCTTGCAGTTGACCTGACCGCTGCGGGAATAATAAATATATTTGGGCTCACAATTTAAATTGAGGAGTTTGATTTGAAAATGTGTCTTATAAACAGCAACATGTACTGCACCCAGTAATCCAGGTTTGAGAACCAGGACTCTCGAACTTTATAAACTCCACTACATGCATGATACAGGCTGAACAGACAGGGTTATCAGATAAAATCAAACAGAGATATAAGATAAAATCAAACAGAGATATAAGATAGAATAAACAGGTAAGGATTAATTAACAAAACCTGCAGGCAGGAATTTAAGACGAATCAATCAGATTTTCCGTTATACCGCCTGTTAACGTATTCTATCAACTTGCTTCCTGTTAGCCTTTCGCTCGAAGGACCTGTACGAATATAAAACTCTTCATCGTTTTTGTCCGTTTTCAGGAAAACAGCCTCATCGCTTTTTTTGCAGGCAATTTCCAGGACTTCTTTGCCATTCACCGGCACAAGAGTGTACTCTATCATGGGAGAGTAGTTAAGGCCTATATGCTGTTTTATAAGCTGCTTGAAATGTAGGAGGAACCTGTCTTCGTTAGGAAAACCGTCGTTTTTAATTCCCAGGATCTCACCGTCATTGGAGACGCCTACCAGAAGGATACCGCCGTCTGTGTTCAGGTAAGCAACTATTGTCTTCAGGACTGCGTGTTGAATGTTCCAGTCAGGCTTTCCGGTCATAAGGTTCATACGCAGTGTGGACTTGAACTCGAGCCTCTTACTCTCTCCACGCCTTATGAGTTCAAGGATGTAATCGGAATCGTTTGCGAGCTTCACTGCTTCACGTATGAGTTCAAGCTTTCTGCGGATATGGGACATGCTCTTTGGATATGTCGAAAGCCTGCACTCGAAAATATTTAACTGGGAAATGAGTTCTTTTGTGAGAGCTTTGATTTTGAGGATTTCGAGCTGAACCTGCAGGTCAGGAAGATAGAGTTTGCTGTGCATAAGTGATTCCAGGTCCAGATCTGGAAATGACAAAATCTCAGGAACAGGAGAAGCGGAGTCTGGAAGAACATAAGTCATTCCGTCCGATCCCTGACAGATACTATAAATCGAATCCCCGTTTTCAGATGAGGTCTCACCTGTTACAGGATATGAAATACCTGAAAAGCCGGACTTTCCAGAAAGCAGAGCAGGGTTATTCAGTGCAGAAGTTTGTTGAGATTCCTGAACTTCTTCAGAGTTCCGGGTTTCAGGTCTCAGAACAAAGCCTCTGGCTTCCCAGCCTTTCCGGATTTTCAGACCGAGAGGATTATTGAAAAAGTCTGCAAGGTACTCGGAATTCACTTTATCGGGATCCAGAATAAGCTGAATATAAACCATGCAAAACATTTCGCCGGGTAGGGAACTGGATACATTTAATTCATGGTAAAGAGGAAGGTATAGAGAATTGTCTTCTCCGGAAAAGCCATATTTCAGGTCAGGGTCAGGGAAATTGAGCTTTAAAGTAAATTTGGAAAGATTTGTCGGTTTCAGGCCATACTGACTGCATAAGTAGTCTATTTCTTTTTCAACCATGAGGATCAGACATAGGGTTTTCTGGGCTAATATAGGGATTTCTGCTGCTGATGTTACTTTCAGGTATATGCAATTATTAAAATTGATACTGCATATAGAGTTCCAAAACTCATATATTTTTTCTATTCAACTTGCTTGAAACACATTTTCCTGAATAAAGCCAGTCCAGAATATTTGAGCACAGGTGAACTACCACTCAGCTAAAGACTGAATGGCTTCCTGAGTCATTCTTTCTCCCATTGGAGGCAAGTCGTGCAGGCTCTAGCCCCTCGTTCCGAAGGTGAAATAGATATGAGCGTGAGGTTGTACTTGAGATGCTTATAGCTACCGTCTTTCCGCGGCTTAATCCCGATCCCTTCAGGATGATTCTTGCCCTGTTATCCAACTCCCCGATGTTCAAACGTTACCTCGCTTGGTTTTCGCTTTGAAATTCGGCAACGTTCTTAGGAACTGTGAGGTTGTGGTGACAGCAAAATCTAATATTAAAAACGTTTTGAAGATACTTAATAACTTACAGAATCTATAACGGGTAACAGTTTGGAAGTTGACGCTTATATCTCACGAAGCTAAAGACTTCGAGGTTTTACGCTTCTTCCTATAAATGTAAAAATCCGGAAAAGAAAAAATGAATTTAAGAATCAATGTTGCGGTGGCGCACCCCGCTACAAGCAACGGGGTATTTTCGCGCCACCGCTTTGGTTTTATGGCTATTAAAAATCGAATATTTTCATTTGCTGATATGCTTCTTTTTCTTCCTGGTTTCCCTGGTTTTGAACATAGTTTTTAATAACATCGGAAGTTGTTCCGTCTCCTACTGTTCCAATGTAACCTCCATCACTCCAGAATTCACCACCCCAAAGCTGTTTTTTATCTCAGGATACTCTTTAAAGATCTGTCTTGCTATAGATCTGTCTTGCTATAATACTCTTTATAGTTTGCATAACCTTTGAAGGAGAATACTTAGGTTCAGCTCCAACAAAAAGATGCACGTGATCACCATCACTACCAATTGCATCAAACTCAAAACAGTATCTTTCACTAATTTCAAAGCATACATTTTTCAAAAAGTTTACAAGCTCTATATCTAAAAGAAGTTTTTTACGATAATTCACGCAAAAAACCATGTGGTATCTTATTTTATATACACAATGGTTTGCATGTCGTAATTCCATCAACAGTATAAAGGTAATTAAGGATATAAAATCAGTTATTTAACAACGGTTACCGGGGAAGTTTTTCATCCCCGCAGCAAGCTAGCGGGGTATTCGACTGTAAAAAATTCCGGAATATTTGCGGGAAGACAACATCATCAAAACAGGCTTAACCGATATGGAAACCCGAACATATACTTAAATTGATCTTTCGGAAAACGGGGGAACTCATGCGAATTAACAATATCGTTAAATACGACCTGGAAACAAGAGCAAAAGACCTCAAAAGCGAAGGTCGAACTCTCTAAGAGATTTCGCAAATACTCACAGAAGACGCGAAAAATAAGATTAGTGTTTCGACAGTTTACCGCTATTTCGAATTTTGCCTTTTTGTGCCTATAACTAAAGTGTTGGGTTATTGACGGCTTCTAAGCCTCCCTAACAAACTTTTTTAAATCGTTGATACTAGCACTCCATAAAAGCTTCATACTGAGTCTGTGAATGAGCTCGACTTCATGGAATTTTCAAAACTTCAGCAACCCGGGCAGGTTCACAGGTAAGCCAGCCCGAGAGTTCACCAACATGTCCCTGCTGTGATAATAGAATTACTGTGCAGGTTGAACCTACATTCCGCAGTATTTTTTCGAAATTTAACATTTTTCCTGATAGCGTTTTTGGAACAGATTTAAGGAATTTTGACTATTAACGTAATTTGGTAAAAATCGATTGATATCGTTTTTTGGTCTCTAAATACCTCACATAGTTACTTTTACCCCATGCATAAAAGTCCAATAAATCGACGTTAGATTCAAAATCGATAGCAGGAAAAATTATGAAATCTGAAATTTTCCTGCGGAAAGTGGGTTGAAGTACTAGGCCTTAATTTATCCTTTTTATAAAACGTGGCTCTGCAAGAAAAATGCCATTTTTTTCGCTCTTTTTCTTGCAGGTGAGGGATTATTCATCTACATATTATTTTTTCCTTAGTTTCCATCCCCCATAAAGACAGGTCAAGCTTCCCAATAACCCAAAACCTGGAGCAGAGCTAATTTCACTCGATTTGTTTTCATTTGAGTTACTACCATTATCAGAATTATTATTGTTTAAATTATTGAATATGCTAGCGTTTTTTTCTCCAGATGATGACAAGTTAATTTCTTCAGCTCCTGTACCTTCAGTTGCATAGGAGGTTGCCCTTTTGCTTTGGTCAGTCATATTAGAATCAATAAAATACGCTAAGGCAATTTCAACAGGATATTTTCCTACGTTCATTGCGTCTATAACCTTGTTTGTAGCTGTATCAATTACAGAGACAGTGTCACTCGCATAATTCACCACAAGTACCTTTGTTCCATCTGGAGTGACTTCAATTCCACCAGGTGCCTTTCCTACAGGCACAGTGGCTGTAACCTCGTTTGTTGTTGTGTCAATTATATCAACAGCACCTGTAAGTGAATCGGCGCCAGGGAACTGTATCGATACATATACCTTTTTCCCATCTGGGCTGACCGCAACTCCACGAGGATAACTTCCTACAGGCACAGTGGCTGTAACCTCGTTTGTTGTTGTGTCAATGACAGAAATAGTAGCTGTGGAGTCACGATAAATATTGGAGTTCATCACATATGCCCTTGTTCCGTCTGGACTGAATACAACCCCAATTGAGTTGTTTCCTGTATGTATCGTGGCTGTAACAGCGTTTGTGGCTGTGTCAATCACAGAGACCGTGCCTGTAAAGTTAGTTGAGTCACCACCGGAATTTGCCACATATACCTTTTTCCCATCCGGACTGACTGCAACCCCAGAAGGAAAGTTTCCTACGTTTACTGTGGATATAACCCTGTCTGTTTCTGTGTCAATTACAGAAACAATGTTGTTGCTGAAACTCGTCACATATGCCTTTTTCCCATCTGGATTGACCACAATTTCTTGAGGATAGGTTCCTATTTTCACTGTATCTATAACTTTATTTTTGGAAGTGTCAATTACAGATACAGTGTTACTGCCTGAATTCACCACATATACCTTTTTCCCATCTGGACTGACTGCAACTCCAGCAGGATGATCACCTACATCTACTGTGGATGTAACCTTATTTATTGCAATGTCAATTACAGAAATATTATTGCTGTCGTAGTTAGTAATGTAGGCAAAGGGAGCAGCACCTGCACATCCTACAAGTATTAAATTCATAAGTGCTATTATTCCCAAAACTTTCATGACATCATATTGCCTGTGTACCTTATTGGATGTAGCCACAGATGAGAGTAGACTTGAAAAAATGACAATCTCTATTGTTGATATAATTTTACTATTCATCTTTTATCCCCAAGTAATGTTTGTCTTTCATAAGGGTGCCGTGATTATTAGATGTTATGAATTGATTTACACATATTATCTCATACTATAATTGCGGATAATACGTTCAATAAAAAATATTTTTTAGACATTTGATAAGTAGTAAATTGTTGCATTAAAATTAGAATTTTCTCAAAAAAACAATAGAAATAACAATTTCCTTGTAAATATTACCCATATCTGTTTCAAAAAAATGAGGAGTTAAATTCCTCATACGCATGCTATCAATTTCGGTCTTCGACGGTATTTTCCAAGCTCAGAAAATCACATATATGCGCATACCTTCTGGACTACCTGATACAGCTTCCCAGTAATCTGTGCCACCATTCCATGGGTCATTAATAAGTAAACAGTCATCTGCACTATCATAGAAAACCCAATACCCAGCACAAGCTCGACAATGACTCGAAGTAATACTATTGAAGGGTCTATAATAGTCAATTTCACTCATCGCTTTAGTAAAAGATAAAGTAGTAGTTTTGTACGACCTCGTCGCCCCTAATCCTCCCTCACTTCTAGATAACTTATACCACTCTTCTGCCTTAGTGGGACCAATTCCGATAACGTCACCATTTGTCCCACCCATTTTTTGGTATATGTAGTCTTGAGTATAGGAATAACCATGCCATGCAGCAATCATTTTAGCAGTTGCTGGAACACAATAAAAGTTTTTTTCTTGACCATATAAGGGAACATCAAGTAGTACTTGTGTTGAATCGCTGAGTAGTGCCTTTGTTGAGGAATCTGTTGTTGTGGGCATTACTGTTGAGTTATATGGTGATGGTATCACTTTTGAACTGGTATTTAGTTTGTTACCTAGTTTTTTGATATTTTCTTCAGTAATTGGCTCACCGATATCAATTCCGATATCATTTATTTCTTGTTCTAATTTTTTAGTAAACTGTTCACTCTTTTGCCAATCTTTCAAATTTTCATCTACTTTATCCTTTGATACCTGTTCATACATCGACCAGACTCCAAGTTCGGTTTTAGTTGCAGGTTTGTCTTGCACCTCTTCAAGTGTGTATGCATCTACAAATATCCGATGTTCAACTCCAGTAGTCTTATCTTTTACTGTGGTCATTGCCCCTACGTTAGGATAGTCATATACAACCATATTCGTCGACACGATTTTTCCAGTTGGGTATTTTGCTTTGGCGGTTTCTATTGACTTCTCCATGACTTCAGCCACGTTATAGGGTTTAGGATTAATTTCGATGCGTCGGAGTGTACTTCCCAGCGTTTTATTAGCACCAATGTCGATTCTACTAATTAAAGTATTTTTATTATATACTGAGAATTCATAGTATAATTTTTGACCGCTTATATCATAGAGCTCCAATGGTTTGGGATCAATAGATGTTCCTTCCCATTTTTCGGAGTTGTTTTCGGTCACTATAAGCGCAATAATACGCGTATTTGCATGCTCAAAGGCTTCATCAGCAGTTACAGAATAATTATCCTCTGTCTGTGCACTTACGGCTGGTATAAATGCCATACCAACCAGCATCGTCAAAAGAATTACTCCTATTGTTAGTTTGTTCTTAATCATATTTTTTCTCCTGTTTAGCACCCAGGAGGCAGAAGCAGGCAAGCTTAAATATTCGCACAGCTAAACATAACAACTGCCTCTTAGGGCGTATTTATGGAGTTCGTGTGATTCTGGAAAATACTTTAAAACTCCATAAATTCCTTTTTGTTAATACCTTTATAACTTTTATGTCCAGATTTTCTAGCAATACAGTTTTCAAGTGAATTTAGAGTATAAATTGCCTACAAATATTGTTACTGTTTAATGATCCGGTCATAAGTTATTTAATCGAGTATATGCCTTGACTCATATTCAAAAACGCATATAAAAGAAAAAATATTAAATTCGATGCATATAGATCTTATTTAAGTCAGCCCTTTATAGACAAGGAATTCCTTGTCTATAGATTTTCTAATCCTGACTATATTAGTGTAATCAATTAAAAAGTTCAATGGACAGGAACTTACTGTTATTGTGCATAACCCCGAATAATTATTTTCTTTACTCTCTTCTTTTTTGCTGAAAATAACCCATCATTCTAAGCCCTTTTGAGTCGTTTTTCTTGGCGGCCTGAAAGGGATTACCATACTAAAAGAGAAAGTGCGACTGCGACCCGGATAAGAAGCCTCTCTATCCTTCTGTGAAGTCTGTTAATTGGTCCAGAGGATTAGAAGGAAACAAGAATATTCAAGTTTATACAGTTAGTTATCTTTTTTTCTTTCTCTATAAGCTGCCTGCCTGCATTTATCGGAACAAAAATAAGCATCCTTTCTAAGAGGCCTGAAAGGCTTCTGACAGTGAGTACATATTGAACTGACAATTGTGCCCATACTGCGTCCCTGCGTTCTTTCCTACGCTGTGTACTGCGCTTGATAGCTTCCTTCCTGTTCTGTTCACTCATGACCTTATAGCAGTCATTACTACAGCATGAGGAAGCGCCCCACCTGGTTTGAAATTCTTTCCCGCAAATATCGCATTTACAATAATATGTTGTGTCTTCCAATGTTCGCGTTTTAGTCTCTTTTCTGATAAGCATAATTATCCCCGTTACACTTAATTACTCAAGCAGAACTTTTTCTTATAATCAAATTTGCACTGGCGCACCCCGCTGCAAGCAACGGGGTATGTTCCGCGCCAGCGCTCTGGTTTTAATGTTTATCAAAAATCGAATATTTTCATTTGTTGATATGCTTCTTTTTCTTCCTGGTTTCCCTGGTTTTGAACATAGTTTTTAATAACATCGGAAGTTGTTCCGTCTCCTACTGTTCCAATGTAACCTCCATCACTCCAGAATTCACCACCCCAAAGCTGTTTTTTATCTCAGGATACTTTTTAAAGATCTGTCTTGCTATAATACTCTTTATAGTTTGCATAACCTTTGAAGGAGAATACTTAGGTTCAGCTCCAACAAAAAGATGCACGTGATCACCATCACTACCAATTGCATCAAACTCAAAACAGTATCTTTCACTAATTTCAAAGCATATATTTTTCAAAAAGTTTACAAGCTCTATATCTAAAAGAAGTTTTTTACGATACTTCACACAAAAAACCATGTGATATCTTATTTTATATACACAATGGTTTACATGTCGTAATTCCATCAACAGTACAAAGGTGATTAAGGATATAAAATCAGTTATTTAACAACGGTTACCGGGGAAGTTTTTCATCCCCGCAGCAAGCTAGCGGGGTATTCGACTGAAAGAAAGTAATTTAAAAAGGAGAGTAAGGAATTAAAAAACAGGTACAAGGCCCGAATCATAAAAAGTTTGGACAGTGTGACCGTATCCAGAAACCAATTATTAACCAGTACATTTTTTCCTGATATTTCCTTCTTCTTGCACATTTGTTTAATATTTATTGAATGTTGACTATTTCCTGGGCAGAAGAAGACTGGGCGGAAATACTGAAAGATGTAACTGACAATGTGCATCCACATTTTCTGCAGTAGTAAAAGTTGTTCGAGCCGATTACCTGTTTTTTAAGGGGTGTGCCACATCTGGCACATTTTGAAGGAAGTTCAAACATATCCTTGCTCACTCCAGAATCATCAGCGGTTCAAGTCTTGCAGTTTCCTTTCTTGTCCAGTACCCGCAAACGGTACAGTATTGAAATTCGCTGAAAAGGTCGTTTTCAAGTTTAGAATGACATTCAGGACATCTTTTCAAAAATAGATTATGTCCTGGCTCTTTTTTAGTTCCGGTAATTTGTTTTCTACTTGTTTCCTTCATAGCCAATACTCCCTCAGTATTTTTTTACTTAAATGATTATTATCTTGAATATTTATTATCTTGAATATTTATTATCTTGAATATTTATTATCCAGCGTTGCACGAATCACAGTTAATATATGTTTTTTTAGAGCATACAGACATTCGGGGGCAGTCGACAAGCCTCAGCAGATAACAATGGTCAAAACCCCGACAACCCTGAAAACAGGCTATCCTGTGCCCTGGAAAGCTTCAGCGTTTTCCTAACTCCTTTTCAGTTTCAAGGACCTTAAGAGTAATTTTCATAACAGAGTCAGGATTAAGGGAAATAGAATCTATCCCCTCTTTTACCAGGAATTCTGCAATCTCAGGGAAATCACTGGGCGCCTGTCCGCAGATCCCGCTGTGTCTTTCATTCCGTTTTGCTCCCTGAACCGCCATTGACATAATTTTCAAAACTCCCGGGTCCCTCTCATCGAATTCTGCAGCAAGCATTTCTGAATCGCGGTCAACCCCGAGGGTCAGCTGAGTAAGGTCATTTGAGCCTATGGAAAAGCCGTCAAAATACTCGCTGAACTCATCTACAAGCAGGACATTATTGGGGATCTCGCACATAACATATATCTGAAGCCCGTTTTCTCCGCGCCTGAGCCCGTTCTTCTCCATCTCGGCAATGACTTTTTTCGCTTCTTCAACAGTTCTGCAGAAGGGCACCATAAGAATAAGGTTCTTAAGGCCCATTTCATCCCTGACCTTTTTCATAGCCCTGCACTCAAGAGCAAAACCTTCCCTGTAGCGCTCATCAAAGTAGCGGGAAGCTCCTCTGAACCCTATCATGGGGTTGTTTTCTTCCATTTCAAAATACCTGCCCCCTAAAAGGCTTGCATATTCGTTTGTCTTGAAATCGCTCATCCTGACCACAACAGGCTTCGGGTAAAAAGCAGCTGTAATCATCCCCACTCCTCTGGCAAGCTGCTTGATAAAATAATCTTCTTTTTTCTCATAGCCCCGGGTCAGTCTTTCTATTTCCCTGAGTTCTCGCGGGTCTTTAACCTGCTCAGGATGCACAAGCGCCATAGGGTGGACTTTAATATAGCTCGTGATAATGAACTCGAGCCTTGCAAGCCCAATCCCATCATTGGGAATCATGGAAAAGGAAAAAGCGCTTTCAGGGTTTCCAAGGTTCATCATGATCTCTGTTTGCGGGCGTTCCAGGTCTTTCAGGCTGACGGTATTTTTCCGGAAAGGTAGGAGACCCGCGTATACAAGCCCGTCTTCTCCTTCAGCACAGCTTACAGTAATTTCCCTCCCTGTATTGAGGACTTCGGTGGCGTTTTCAGCCCCTACAACCGCAGGGATCCCCAGTTCCCGGCTGACAATTGCAGCATGGCATGTCCTGCCTCCTTTGTTTGTGACAATAGCGGCTGCGGTTTTCATAACCGGTTCCCAGTCAGGAGTGGTAGTGTCCGCGATAAGGATCTCTCCGGGCCTGAAAGAGGGAAGGTCAGAAACATCAGTGATTACACGGGCTTTTCCGGAAGCAATCCTGTCTCCGACACTCCTGCCTTTTACAAGGACTTCAGATTTTTCTTCGATGACATACGTTTCAAGCACATCTTTTTCTCTCTGGGACTGAACGGTTTCTGGCCTTGCCTGAACTATGAAGAGTTCTCCTGTTATTCCGTCCTTTGCCCATTCGATATCCATTGGCCTGGATTCATCGTATTTGTTGGAGTAATGGTCTTCAATATCGATTGCATATTCGGCGAGCTTGAGCACCTCTTCATCATTGATACAGAAGCGCTGCCTGTCAGCTTCTGGGACCTCCACGTTCCGGGTAAGGACTTTTGAATCTCCCCTGCCGTAGATCATTTTAATTTCCTTGCTTCCAAGTTTTTTCTGGATAATCGGTTTATATCCTTCGCGGAAAGTTGGCTTGAATACATAGAACTCATCAGGATTGACCTGTCCCTGAACAATATTTTCTCCAAGCCCATAAGCCCCCGTGATGAAAACAACATCCCTGAAACCGGTCTCCGTATCAAGAGTAAAAATTACGCCGCTTGATGCCAGGTCAGACCTGACCATTTTCATTATTCCTATGGAAAGGGCCACTTTGAAGTGGTCAAATCCATGGGTTACACGATAGGAAATAGCCCTGTCCGTAAAAAGGGAAGCGAAACAGCGTATACAGGCGTCTTTGAGCCCGGGATAGCCTCGTATATTCAGATAAGTCTCCTGCTGCCCCGCAAAAGAAGCGGTTGGAAGGTCTTCAGCCGTTGCCGAACTCCTTACAGCTACATCCGTATACTCTCCATACTGTTCGCAGAGGCGGTCATAAGCCCCTTTGATCTCCTGCCAGATGTCATCCGGAATTCCTGCATCAAGAATCAGGTCTCTTGCAGCCTTTCCCCTCTTTGCGAGGTCAGATACATCAGAAGTGTCAAGCCCTTCCATTGTTTTTTTAAGCTTCTCCAGAATTCCACCTGTCTCCAGCATATGCCAGTAAGCACTGGCAGTAACTGAAAAACCGTTAGGTATTCTGACCCCTTTTGAAGTAAGCTCCCTGTACATTTCCCCTATGGAAGCATTCTTTCCGCCAACCGTCGGGATGTCCTCGATAGTTGTCTCCTCAAACCAGCGGATGTATTTGTTTTTATCTTCAGGCATATTCCCCTAATCCCCTCTCAATATTGTCTGAACTAAGTAAGGACTGCATCACATTTAAAGTTAAGTGATGTTGTTAAGAAGTTATCCAGAAACGCGCATTATTGACCCGGAACAGAAATCTTCCGTGATTGAATGTGATACCCCAATAGTAATTATGGTCCTTATCAAAGAAATCAGTTTTCCTGCATAGAAAAATTAAGTTAAATTTATGTACAGAGAGGTTCAGTACTCGATTTTATTTTCAGATTCTTCCCAGGCCCTGAAAGCTTCAAGGGCTTCTTCCCTGAGAAGCTGTTTGAAATCTATTTTTCTTTCATTCATAGGGCGCGAAATTTCCTCGTATATGAAGGAATCGTCAAAACCTATATTTTCAGCATCTGACCTTGTACTGGCAAAGAAGACTTTATCTATCCTTGCCCAGTAAATGGCACCAAGGCACATGGGGCAGGGCTCGCAGGAAACATAAATGCTGCACCCGCTCAGGTCAAAGGTATTCAATTTTCGGGCTGCCTCTCTTATAGCACCAATTTCTGCATGGGCGGTAGGATCGTTATGCAAAGTGACCTGATTGTAACTTTCCGAAACTATTTTTCCGTTTTTCACTATTACGGCACCAAAAGGGCCCCCTCCTCTCTTCACACTTTCAAGAGAAAGTTCAATGGCTCGTCTTATGAGTAAAAGATCTTTTTCTGACATGCTATCTTTCATCTCTATCTTCCTGGATAAGATAAATATGATGACAGAATATGCCCTTTAGCGGCAGGAGTCGGTTTTTCAGGCGAAAATCAGAACCTTTTTTTGAAATAAAAGCTGAAAAAAACAGTTTAGAGAACAAAACTTAAGTATCAAAACATATCAAACCATAATTCGGAGTGATAATGTTGACAACTAAAAGTTTCACTGCTGAAGAAGCAAAGACCGTTGGGGAAAAACTTGGAATAACCTGGGACAAATTCGATGTTGACCAGTTCCGCAGAGGCATGGACGTGGAGCTGGAACACGGAACCAGAGATCCCGCAACAAATGTCACGAACGATGACCCCATAATGACAGGAAAGATTGCTCTGGCCCATCTCAACGAGTTTCCTGACTATTACGACAGGCTCGAAGAAATGGAAGAAGAAGCTGAGAAATACTGGGAAAAAGCAGGACACTGAACTTCGAAAAACATTACTTATTTTACGGCCTGTAATGGCCCTCTCAGGACAGCAGATAAAAACATTAAAAATTTATTGACATAAATAATTTATCTGACCTATTAAAAATGTTTCTCGGTATGCTTGTAAGTTTCATGCATACCGAAAATTTTTGTTTTCAGTTAATTTTCAGTTAATTTTCAGTTAATTTTCAGTTAAGTACTTTAAATCTCATCAGGTTCAGGGACATACCAGTTATCAGTATCATTTTCTTTTTTCTGGCCCTCATTTCCAGGACTCTCGTTATTCTGATCTTCGTCAGGCTCAGGAATATACCAGTACCCTTCTTCATCGGGCTCAGTATAGCTTTCATAAGCTTCTTCATATTCCTCTTCAGGTTCAGAGGAAGTATTGTTTAATTCCGGAGAAACCTGAGTCATGTTTGTGCTGGTATTTAGAGAAACGTTATCCTCACCGCCGTACCATCTCATAGGCAACGGATAATCAAGGTTACCTCTATAGGTTTGCGGAATGAAGATGCGGGTTCCCCTATTTTGCAGAGCCGCCTCAAAGTCAGGATCCAGCGAATCAAGTTTTGCTTTACATACCGAAGCTTCATCGTATTCCTTTATGCGGTAGTGGGAAAAGCGCTTATTGTAAAGTGCAGAAGGTGAATCTGGATCAATTTCAAGGGCACTTTCATAGGAGTTTATTGACTCGTTAACGTCTCCCAATACATTAGCCAGATATCCTTTATTATACCATGCAGTTATGCAGTCTGGCTTTAATTGCACTGTTTTGTTAAAGCATTCAAGGGCAGCATTATTACTGCTTATTGCGAAATTGGCGCACCCTTTGAAATACCAGGCCGCCGGATTATCCGGATCATATTCAAGAGCTTTATCATAGGTTGCAAGCGCTTCCTGATATTTCTCCATTTTAGAGAGAGCAAAGCCCTTGTTATTAATAGCATCAATATTTTTTGGGTCAAGGGCAAGGATCTTATCATAGCAGGCAATTGCAGCCTCGAAATCTCCCATCGCTTCCAGAGCTTTACCCTGCCTGTACATTATTTCTCTATTCTCAGGCGTAATTTCAAGAATCTCTCCATATGTTGAAGCAGCTTCGTCATATCTGCCAAGCTCTTCAAGCAGAGAAGCTTTCTCAGACAGCGCCTTAGAGTTGGTGGGGTCAAGCTTCATAATAACATCATAGTCTTCCAGCGCGGCTTCCGGTCTTCCGGACCTTGCCAGAGCAAAAGCTCGTCCTTCCAGAGCCTCCACGTTCTCAGGCTCAAGTTCCAGGAGAGGATTGAAGCATGCAACTGCTTCATCATATCTTCCAAGGCTTGCAAGAGCAAGAGATTTCCCCTGGAGAGCTTCCGAGTCAGTTGAATTGAGCTTGAGCAACTGGTCATAGTAAGCAATTGCTTCTTCAGCCCTCCCAAGATCACTCGATGTGGAAGCCATCCCATACCAGGCATTACTCGACTGAGGATCAATATCCAGGGCTTTCTGGTAACACTCAAGAGCTTCCTCACTTCTTCCCAGTTTGTCAAGGGCAGAGCCTTTCTCATACCATGCCTCAGTACGTACTGGATTGATTGCAAGAGCCATATCATAAGAATGAAGCGCATCTTCATACATCTCAAGCTTGCTGTATGTTGAAGCTTTGCCATACCATGCTTCATCGTAACCGAATTCCGGGCTCAGGTCTTTAATGCTCCCTGAAATCTCCGTGTTATCATCAGGGCTTGCATATTTATAGCTTAAAAGGTAAGACCAGAAGCCTCCTGTAATTGCCTTCTGAGGATTGATATTTGTATTTTTATTGTTAGCCGATATGGAAGTCAAGTTCCCGGACAGCATTTCTATATCCTTATTCAATCTGAAACGAGCAACGGAATAATTGGAGTTTATCTGGAGAGCCTGGCTGTAACAGTCTGAAGCTTCCTGATATCTTCCGAGCTCATCAAGAAGAAGACCTTTATTGTACCATATTTCCGCACTATCAGGTGCGACTTCAAGAACCCTATCATAGCAAACAATGGAGTCTTCGTATCTTCCTATCTTTGCCAGAGCAAAAGCCTTGCCGTACCATGCAAGTGTGTAATTCTCATCAAGGTCAATAGCTTCATCATAGCTTTTTACGGCATCTTTGTATTTCCCAAGCTTTGAAGAATCATATCCTTTTTTATACCAGACTTTAGCATATCCGGAATCCAGTTTAAGGGCTTTATCATAGCATTCAACTGCTTCTGCAGACTTGTTAAGCCTGTCAAGGTTCAGTCCCTTCTGATACCAGATAATTGCATGATCGGATTCTGTCTCAAGAACCTTATTATAACACTCAAGGGCAGATTCGTAGTTTCCAAGCTTGTCAAAAGCCAGGCCTTTATCGTACCAGATTTTGACTGCAGGAGATTTAAACTCGGGGACTTCAGAATAAACAGGTAATGAAGAGTCATAAGCTTTGAGACTTTCGAGGAGGCTGTCCCCAGCTTCCTGGATTTCAATTCCCGCATCAGGATTAAGAGCCCTATCATAGCAGATTATTGCAGCATCATACTGCCCCATTGCATTAAGTACGGAACCCTTGCTGTACCATGCTTCTGTATTATCAGGACTGTAAACAAGGATCTCATCATAGCACTGCAGAGCCTCTTCATTTCTGCCAAGCTGCTCAAGACAGAGCCCTTTTTTCTGAAGGGCACTGAGATTTTCAGGCTCTGAAAGGAGGACAAATTCGTAGCAGGTCAGGGCATCCTGATACATTTCCATCCTTTCAAGGTCCATGCCTTTATTATACCACGCCTCTACAAGGTCAGGGTTAAGAGAAATAGCCTGATCGTAACATTCTATTGCAGATTCATAATCTCCGGAAAAATCGTACATTATTCCTTTCTGATTCCAGAGTTCGAAATCTTCAGGAGTAACATTAAGAGCTCTGTTAAAACAATTCATCGCTTCTTCATAGTTCTCAAGCTGGGCGTATGCTTTACCCTGCATTTGTAAAGCTTTTGAAGAGTTAGTCCCAAATTGAATCGAAGTATCATAAGAGGTTAAAGCTTCCTGGTCAAGGCCGAGCTTCTCAGAAGCAGTTGCTTTCTGGAACCATACCCTCGAGAGATAATTGTCTGTTGCCAGGCTTTTCTCGTAACAGTTAATTGCCTCTATATAATTTTTTGTCTGGAGGTACTCGTCACCTTTTTTATACCAGCTTTCGGAAGAAACCGGGAAGGTTTCTATAGCCATGTCATAGCAGGCAATTGATTCTTCGTACTTTTCAAGAGCAGATAGGGAACAGCCTTTCCCATACCATGCCATTGATGAGTTAGGTTCAATTTCAAGTGCTTTTTCAAAGCATCCTATAGAAAGCTCATATTCTTTAAGGGAATAAAGATCATTACCTTTAGTTAACAGGCCTTCTACAGAAGACGGTCGCTGAGAAAGTACTTCATCACGGGTGGAAGCGGCAGGCACCTCTTCTCCTTCTAGATTCTTCTGGGCTTCAGCTGCTCCTGCTGCAGGTAAAAAACCTGAAGTAAAGGATAAAACAAAAGCCAGAATACTTAGAAAACATACGATTAAGCAGATTTTTTTAATTGAGCTCATTAAATACCCCGATTTATAATAATGAGTTCCTTTGGAAATTTATTATAGTTGTTTGTCAGTATCATTAAGGTATCCTATATGTATCACTATTATGTGTACTAAGATATCTGATATGTATCATTCTGATATGGACTAAGATATCTAATATGTATCACTCTGATATGTACTAAAGTACCTGATGCACGCGGATCATCCGGAGATATAAATGGCTATACAAATAAGTAACGAATCAAATTTCTTATGCTCCCCCAGGATAATCTGCCCCGTACAAACGGGATTTCTTTCTTCAATTTTTCAGTATTATCTACTTAATTTGAGGGGTTTCTCCAATATATAATTTATGCAGTTTATGAAAGAATATACAGGGTTTCCATAACATTCAGGGTTTTACTTTGTGACACGACTGCTTCTGATATGAGAGTTAAATCTGATATGGGAGTTGATTTTATACCTCATTTAATTATTAACTTATATTTAATGTAATGGTTAAATTTGTCAGATTAGATTTGTAATTTGTCAGATTAGATTTGTAATTTGTCAGATTAGATTTGTAATTTGTCAGATTAGATTTGTATGATAGTTAAATCAAATCTCATGTAACTGCTTAATTTTTAAATGTGTTCGATTATCAATTGAATATTAAATATACATAAAAATACCGGTTTCATAACAGACAGTTTCGCAAAGTTTGCATATCAATGGTCGAGTTGTGATCTTTAAATTTAATAGATAACTTACGATATAATTACAGGGTTTTTATCTTAAAGGAGACTATAATCCCTCTTTCTTGCCCGGAGCAAGTAGTATTGTTATTAAGACAGCAAAAAGCTTTTCAGTATAAAATTAACAAGATATACACAAAGTATATACTTCAAAATTACCTATTGCAAAAACATGCAAAAAGAAGACCTTGATTTTTTCCGGAAATGGTTTTTTGAATACGTAACTCAATTTTCTTCTCCTGACCTTTTCATTCAGGAAAACATTGAACTGAAAATTGAACATACCGGCAGGGTTTGTGGAAATATTCTTTTACTTGCAAAATCTGAGAAAATAAGCGAAAATGATTGCATGCTTGCCGAAACAATAGCTCTATTTCATGACCTGGGCCGTTTTGAGCAGTTCATGAAATATAAAACGTTTAAAGATTCAGAATCCGAAAATCATGCATTTCTGAGCGTGAAAATTCTAAACAAAGAAAAAGTCCTCTCCCGCCTTTCAAAAGAAGAAAAGGGTCTCATTCTCAAATCTATAGAATGTCACAACATGATGGAAATCCCGCAGAGTATAGAAAAGCACAGTAAACTTTATTTTTTCTGCAGGTTGATAAGGGATGCCGATAAAATAGATATCCTGCGGCTTGCCAGTGAAGAATATTCGGAAGAAAACAGGTCTCTGAATCCGGCACTAGAATTATATTTGCCGGATACGGGGGGATATTCAGAACCCATAGTATCAGAAATTCTTAATAACAGGATGGCAAAAATTGCGGATATGAAAAACAGAAATGACGTAAAATTACTCCGCCTGAGCTGGGTTTTTGACATAAATTTCCCTGCAACTTATTCCCTTCTCAGAGAATATGGCTATCTTGAGACAATAATGTCCTCTCTGCCCGAAATAAAAGAAACGAGCCTTTTGAGAAGGCATTTTGAGAACTACCTGAGTTCTATAAATTCATGAAGTTAAAATTGATTGAAATTATGAAGTTGAGATGCTACTGATAAAGTATCACCGGTTAAGAACTTATTCGAGGTATCTTCTTCGATTCTCACTGCCCAGGCTGCGCCTGTAATCCGAACGAATCTGGTTTCTTGACTGTTCTTCGAGCATAAACTCAAGTGAGTCCTTCTCATTCTCTTTTTGTTTACAGTCATTCGTTTCTTCATTTGTATCAGGCACAGTTCCATCCATGTCGGATCCAAAGTCAACAGCTCTGAGCCCTGAAGGCTGGTCAATAAATTCAACCTCAATTCCAGGAAGCTCACATAATCTGGGGCACAGGGCTTTCATACCCGGGTTTTCAGTAGCATAGTGGGTTGCGTCAATCAGGCAGAGGTCTTCATACTCTCTGAGAACATCATGTTTAAGTTCTGACGAAATAAAAGCGTCAACTCCGTTTTCCCTGGCTATTTCGAGAAATTCTTTCCTGAAACAGCTTCCTCCAGCAACCATAACCCTGCTGATCTCCTGCCTATCCCCGGCGTACATGACAGGAGTCTGCAGGCAATCCGAAACATGGGCTGCCAGTTCGGAGGGAGAACAGGTTTCAATCTCTCCTATTCTACCAAGCTCCAGTGTCGTGATATTTTTGAGGCCCAGACTGGCTGCAAGAACATCATTAATTCCTCCCTCAGCCCTGTCATAGTTTGTGTGCATGCTGTAAAGGGATATCTCGTTTTCAAGGGCAATTTTAAGAGAAGCAGCCAGAGTCTTTGAAATCACGTTTACAGGATGGAAGATAAGGGTATGATGGGTAATCAGCATGTCTGCCCCAATTTCTGCAGCTTTTTGTAGCACGCAGGAGTTCGCATCCAGAGCAACTGCAATTTTGCTTACTTCGTCTTTAAGCCCAAGGATCAAACCAATCCTGCCTTTATCAAAGTCGTCTGCAAGCTCAGGTGGAGCTATTTCTTCAAGCACCTGCACTATTTTAGAAAGTTTCATGGAAATGTCTCCGAAGCTGGGAAATTAAAATTACCAGTTTTTTTCGATCAGAATTCAGGTTAAGTGTTTATGGCATTTAATTCCAGCCCTGGATTGATAGGGTCAAACAGGATAGTAATGTTAAGTGTAAAATGTTAAGTGTAACTGCCAACATTAGCAAAAATTAAAATAGGATATATGAAGATATTTTATAGAGATTTTAACGAAATTTCTTATAGAGATTTATCGAAAGAAAAGTTCGGGTTCTCTGAAATAAAATGAATAAAAATCAAATCACTCAAAGAAAGTAATAAAATTTGCATTATAAAAAAATAAACTGGAAATATGGGTCTGAAAATAATTGATTCATGCGGGGTATTCTGGGGCGGGGAATGTACTGCGCATAAATATAATACGGCTGTAATCAAACAACTTTTGTAAAATATTGTTCATAACATAATTATAATATTAAAAAGCCGCAAATTTTACAGAAGCGCAAAATATACGTTTCCGGTGCCCGAATCCGAGAGATTCAGTATCAAAATCAAGGAAGGAAACCATGGATAAAAAGATTGTACTGATTGGGTTACTTGCCGTTTGTATTTTTTCCATTCTTTCAATGACTGCTTCTGCGGCAGATAACATTGAATGGGTGGAGAAAAAAGATGGAGCAAAACTTTACTGGGGGGAGACGATAAACGTAGATGGTTATGATGTAAAAGCAGAAGATTTTAATGAAGATGGGATGGTTTTTGTATCCATATCGAAAGATGGGGAAAAACTGAAGACTTCTCCTCTTACAGCAGGCCTGGAATTTGAATATAATGACGAAATAAAGGTTTATGCCCAGAAAGTGGACCCCAACTATGAAGTCATCACAAAGGACGGAAAAGAATTCAAGACAGGGAAATGGAATCCATATGCTGAACTGGATATTCTTTTAAGGGGAAAACCGGGTTTTGACATAGATGTTGAAACTAAAAAGGATACCTATGACTCAAAATTAACAGGTGACAGCAGAATAGATGTAACTATAAATGTTAAAAACGATGGAGAAGCAAAGGCTCAAAATGTAGTGCTGACTGTTGACACCGCCGGTCTGGAAGTGCTCAATGGAAAAACAAAGTATACATATACTAAAATTCTTAAAGGTGAAGCCGTTGAGCCCATAAGCCTGACGCTCAAAGCCTCCACCCCGTGGGAAGATACTGATTATAACATAAGTGTAAAAACAACCTGTGAAGATATAAGAGGCAAGAAATACGAGCATACCGGATACAAAATCATAAAAATAGAGAAAAAATGGGACCTTATCGTCTCAAAGAACTTTATAAAAGAACGGCATATGGGAGAAAATGTGCCCGTATCGGTTACAGTCAGGAACAGAGGGCTCTGTGACATAAATAATATCGTACTTAAAGATTCGATTGTTTCAAACATGCATCTCCAAAAAGATGCCACACTTGATAAGACATTTTCTCTGAAGGCTGGAGAAACAGCTGAAGACGTCTTCAAGTATACTCTTGTTCCGGAAAGACCCGGAGAATATACTTTCCCAAAAACTGTAGCTGCTTTTACCCTTTCAAACGGGCAGAGTGAACAGGTGGAATCAGATAATTCGGAAAAGATAACCATTTACGGCCCCTATATTGAAATTACGAAAACCGTTGACAGACAGCAGCTAAATCCCGGAGACAAACTTACTGTAACGGTCACTGCAAAGAACACCGGAAATGTTGATGCCAGTGTAACAGTGACCGATACCGTGCCCTCAGAAGCTAAACTTATTAGCGGGGAAACGAGTTTTAAGCAGGTTCTTGAAAGCAACGGTGGCTCGAAAACCATCACGTATATTATGCAAATGAATAAAGAAGGGGAAATCAAAATACCCGCCTGCAAAGCAAATTTCCTGGACCTTGACAAGTACTCGGGAGAAGTATATTCGGAGTCTCCTGTAGTTAATGTGGGAAAAATAATTACCCTTGAAGGCAGCAGCCCACAACCTGAAGGGTCAACCAGCTCCAATGAAGAAAAAGACGAAACTTCGGATCCGAGCACTGGCGGCACGGAAGAAGATTATGAAGATACACCCGGGTTTGGATTCTTCCTGGCTGTAGCAGGGATTTTAATGGGAACAGGGTTCATTATGAAAAAGAAAGCATGAAAAGCAAGAATTAAATATAGTCAGGATTATTCCGACCTTCCGGATAATCCGTTTTTATGACCTTCACACTTCCCCTTGTACCGGGAAGGTGATTTATTTTGTTAAATTATCGGCCGTTTTTTCTAAATGGATATCTTTTCTAAATGGATATCTTTTCTAAATGGATATCTTTTCTAAATGGATATCTTTTCTAAATGGATATCTTTTCTAAATGGATATCCTGTCTCATCTGCATCATGATTTCAGGAGGCCTCTTATCGAGCCAGTAGAATTACGCTTAGTCCGAATTGCGCCCAGGGACAGAAAAATCATGGCTTTCCCTGTACTTGCGACGTAGTCGCAACAGTAAGCAGCCTTTTTCGCTTCGATCAAGAGGGCTAATTTTTTTGAAAAATAGTTAGGGTTCCTTTAAGCATGAAAAAAATGGTTTAAGTTTTTTGAGTATCAGTAGTATCAGTAAATACTATAAACTGATTAATAAGGAACACAAAACAATTAGAATAATACATTAAAAAATTAGCAGGAAAAAAAGGAATCAAATCATGACAGACGCTCAGAACCAGCTCAAAGCAAAAACCCTGATCCTTACTCATGGGGACTCTGACGGGATATGTTCGGGAGCACTTGCAAAAAGCGCTTTTCCTGATGCATATGTATACTTTACAAGCCCTGTGAGCCTTCTTGAAAAATTAAATCTTATAGAATATGTTGAAACTCTCATTATCTGCGATATTGCTATTGATGAAAGGTACTGCACTGAACTCCAATCTGCACTTGGGAAGTTTGCGGAAGAATGTAACCTTTATTACATTGACCACCACCCACTTCCGGAAAGGTGCAGTAAAGAAGAATGGTTTTACCATGAAACAGAAGTATGCGCTTCAGAGCTGACTTATAGAGTTTTTGAAGACCTTCTGAGCTCAGAGATGAAAAGAGTTGCAATTTACGGGGCTATAGGGGACTTCAGTGATAACACCCCCTGTGTAAAGGACTGGGTGAAAGACTGGGACAAAAGAAGCCTCTATTTCCAGGCAGGGACCCTGATCCAGGCAATACTCCATAAGGGAAAAGATTATGAATTCAAAAGGACTCTGCTTGAACCCCTTTCAAAAAATATAATCCCTTCAAATATCCCGGATCTGCTCGAACTCGCAAGAGAAGCTGCAATTAACGAAGAAAAAATCCGGTTCTGCGTAAAAAAAAGTGTTAAAGCCCTCAAAAACAGCGCGTATGTTGTAAATACGAATAACTCCATTTCAAAAGCAGCAATCTATGCAGCTTCCTACGGCCGGAGGGAGGTTGGAATTGCAGCGGAATACAGGGAGAAAAAGGGAGCGTATGACCTGAGTATACGTTCCCGCGGAGAAGTAGACCTGAACCGAATCCTCCGCTCAGTTGCTCCCAGTTTTGGAGGGAGCGGAGGCGGGCACCCTGTTGCGGCAGGAGCACGAATACCGGAAGGTTCTCTGGAAAGTTTTCTCCGGGCTTTCGATAAAAAGATCGGAGAAGCAAAAGAGGTTAAACAAAAATGAAGACAAGTAAGACTGCATCTGAAAGTGGTATAAACCTTGAGATTATTTTTGCAGGACGTTCAAATGTAGGCAAATCTTCTCTCCTGAAAGAACTTTTCGGGGCAAAGGTCAGGGTAGGAAAACGTCCAGGAGTCACATTGCGCCCCACACATGCCCAGGTCTCGGATCTGCTAATCACAGATATGCCGGGTTTCGGCTTCATGAGCGGGGTGAAGGAGAGGAAGCAGGACATAGTAAAGGACAAAACCGTACACTACATTGAAGATAATGCCGGGAGGATTAAAATAGCTGTTCTGGTAATCGACGGGCCGGCATTTCCAGAAATAGTTGACCGGTGGGATTCAAGAGACCAGATTCCAATCGATGTTGAGATGTTTGATTTCCTGAGAGAAATCGGGATTGATACCATTGTTGCTGCAAACAAGATGGACAAAGTCAAAGAAAACGAATCTGACCCTCTCCTCAACGAGGTCGCCATCCGTCTGGGACTTGAACCCCCCTGGCAGAACTGGAAGCATATTATTGCTCCCATAAGTGCCAAAAAAGGAGACCTCAAAACATTAAAGGGACTTCTAAGGGACAGGCTGCACGAAATGAAAAGGGACGACCTGTTCAAGTATATTTGATTCCTTTTATGAATCAGCTCAAACAGGTTATTTTATTTCACTCTTCAGCTCTTTTCAAAAACAGGAAATTTACAGTCTTTTCAGCTGCTGACTGTATACGCGCCCTATCCGCTGGATAGTATCCGCTTCTTCCGGGTCTTTATCGTCACGGATGCGGATGAAACGGGGAAAACGAAGTGCAAAACCCGAGTCGTAGTTGGGGCTTTTCTGGATTTCCTCAAAAGCGATTTCAAGGACAACCTTTGGCCTGATAGCAAATACTCCTCCGGCTTCTCCGCCTTCCATTAGCCCTGAGAGTATTTCCGTAAGCTCTTTTAGCTGATCGTCCGTAAGCCCCGTGCCGACCTTGCCTACCTGCAGGAAGCGAGTAGTATCGGGGTCGTAACAGGCAACGGTATAAGAGCCGATCAGGTTTGCCCTGCGCCCGAAACCCCATTCAGCTCCGACAATTACAAGGTCAAGAGTGTCCATGAGAGGTTTTTTCTTGAGCCAGTTTTTTCCGCGTTTTCCAGGAGAATAAACGGAATTCGGGTTTTTAACCATAACTCCTTCATGCCCGGCTTTTAAGGCTTCCCTGTAGATCTTCTCCACAAGCTCAAGGTCTCCGGTTATGACCTGCTCAGCCACGGAAATGGACTTTGAGTCCTCGACAGAACTCTCAACACAGGACTCAAGAGCTTTCCTCCTCTCGAGAAGCGGGAGATCTATCAAAGTTTTGCCGTTGATGTACATAATGTCAAAAAAGTTGAGCTGGATAGGAATTCCGAGTGCCTTTTCCCTGACATCGTACTTTCGCCTGAAACGCTTGAGAATTTCCTGAAAAGCCCTTGGAACCCCATTTTCGTCCACAGCTACGGCTTCTCCGTCAAGGATCGCTGACTCAGCTTTTACATGTTTTCGGACTATTTCAACGAGGTCAGGGAGGGAACTGGTAACATTTTCAAGTTTACGCGAAAAAAGAGTTACGGAATTTCCGTCCTTGTGGATCTGGACCCTGGCCCCATCAAATTTCCATTCAATTGCAACCTCCTTCATGGCTCTTATATCAGCATCTATGTCAGGGCTGATCTGAGAAAGCATCATCTTGATAGGGCGGTTAATTTCTATCCCGAGTCTCTCGAGAGCTTCAACCCCTCCTTTTTTAGCCGCTGCAGCCACTATTCCGAGGTCATTTGTAACCATGAAGGAATGTTCCACAATCTCTGCAGGAACAGAAAAAGCTTTTGCAATAGCGTCCCTGACAACTCCTTCTCCCACGCCTATCCTGAGTTCTTCAAGCGCAAGCCTTGAGATGTATTTTGCTTCCCTAGGACTTGATGAAGTGAACAGAAACTGGAGGTTTTTGACCTTAATATCCTGTGAACCTTTTCCAGAAGCTTCTGATGCGATCTTGAAACGCCTGTAAACCTCTGTTATTGATAGCTCTGGCTTTTCCTCAAAGAAAGAAGAGAATGTCACCTGATTTTTTCTTTTTTCTTTAAGGATAAGGAGTGCTGTATCCCCTATATCTCCGGTCGTCCGGACAAGAGATTCTATACTGTGTATGGACATGCCTGAGGCTTTGGAAAGAGAAACGTAAAGCAGGCTTGTGCCAATCCCGAGCTGTTCCCCACTCCAGGCAGGAAAAACCTCACTCATAATAAAATGAGTGGCAACAGGAAGCTCTTCAACATCAACCTTTTTGAGAAGGTCGGCAACCTTATTTGTGGTCTCTATAGTGCTTGATATTTTTTCAATTGCCTGGCACGTTTCTGCAAATTCCCTGAAACTTGTCATTACCCACACAGCCTCTTTTATTTTTGTTTTTCAGATTCCGGTCAATGGAAGCCTGTATCTTCAAGTATTTACTGATTTCCGTAAATTGCAATCAGGTCACTGAGAATTGCACTTGCCGTTTCTACAGGTCCTGCACCCTTACCCGTAACTGTAATTTCTCCTGCAAGCTCGGTATCTATGGAAGCCACATTAAGAGTGCCCCTCACGTCAAGAGGGTGATTGATGGGCACAAGCCTCGGAGCAACATGGATTCTTTCCCTGCTGACCTCTCCTATGAGCTTGATCACGTGCCCCCTTTCATAAGCCATTTCCAGAGCTTCGGGAGTAATTTTCGTGATCCCTGTAACCTCAACATCCTTATACGTTGCATTGAGGCCGAAAATCGCATTGGCAAGGATTACAAGCTTGCAGGCAGTATCAATCCCGTCCACATCGTATGTGGGGTCGGTTTCGGCGATTCCGAGTTCCATGGACTCGGCGAGAATGTCTTTATAACTTGCCCTTTCTTCAAGCATCCTGGTAAGGATATAATTGCATGTCCCGTTCAAAATCCCTTTGATGCTTTTAAGCCTGTTTCCTGCAAGAACCTCATTTGCCAGGTTAATGATGGGCATGGAACCGCCAACCGTAGCTTCGAACCTGAAACTGGACCCCGCAACTTTTGCGGCTTCCATCAGTTCTCTGTATTTCAGGGTAAGTGGACCTTTATTGGAGGTAATGACATCTTTACCGATTTCGAAGGCTGCAAACATATTCTGAAGCCCCGCTCCTCCGGTGACGATATTTGTGGGAGTGGTCTCTATAACAAGGTCGTGGTCTATGGACTTTATAACCTCAACGCCTGTAATTTTTTCTATAGCAACCGTGCCCGTGGTTCTTTTGCGTGCAAGGCAGTCTGCAAGGTCAACACCTTCGGGATTTATAGTAGCTCCTCTTGAGTCCACTACAGCGACCACTATAATTTCCAGCCCGATACTTTCCAGATACTCTTTTTTCATAAGGAGTACCTCGGCTACACCCTGTCCGATTGCACCAAATCCTAAAATAGAACAGCGCACTGTTTTCATATTTTCAAATCTCCTTCTCTATCAGGCCTGGATGTCTATTGGAAGCACCATCAGCAAATCTTTCTTTGCCGAGACTTTTTTCAGAATATCAAGCGCCTTTTGCAGGTCTTCTTTGCCCACAGCATCGACTCTGATCAGGGCTGAAGAAAGCAAATTAATGCCTGGCATGGATAGTGAAAGATCCACGACTTCCGCAAACCCGGTCTTATCAATCTCGTCAATAGTGTCCTGTATCCCTGTATGGACCACGTGCCCTATAAGAACCACATTTATGCTTTCTCTGAAACGATGTTCTCCAACCCTTACAACTCTTATCCCATTTTCCTCAAGTTTTGCCTTTATTGCTTCTATACTTTCAGGTTTCATCTCAAGTACGAGCTGTACGGGTACCGTCTTTCTGGGGGTCCTTTTCTGATGATGATGCAAAACCGTTATCAGGTTAGCTTTGAATTCCGAAAGAGGCTGGAGGGCTAAAAGCATCTGCCCGGGCACATCTTTTAATTCAATGTCCATGGAAACTCGCATAGTGTCCCTCGTGCAATTTATAATATTCAAGTACGTCAAATAATAATAGATTAATTTTAATGAACATACGATATTTATATAAAGTAACTGATTTTGCCAGATTATAAAAGGCAGTTCCTGCATAACGAATCAGGATGCGAACCGGAAATATCATATGCCAAGTCTTTGAAATTTTTATTACTTTTCCTGCTGCTTAGTAGATTAATTCAGTTATATAGTTTGCTATTTATGGTTTTTCAAAAGAGGTAAGAGTTTAGGTAAGAGTTTAATACTTCATTCAAATTACTATTTTGTTTATACATCCCACTTATCCTGTACCAACTTACTTCTATACATTTTACTTACTTCTAACATCTCACTTACTTCTAGCATCTCACTTACTTCTAACATCTCACTTACTTCTAACATCTCACTTACTTCTAACATCTCACTTACTTTTATACATCCCACTTACTCCTATACATTCGCTTACTCCTTCTTTTCCAGAAACTCTCCCTGTTTGAGAATCTCTGAATCTGGAATTCTGATAATGTTCCCTCTGCCCTTTTTGAACTTTTCAATCAATCCGCGTTCTTCGAGATCCGAAAGCATAAGGCTGACTTTGGACTCTGAATAAGGTGACTTTTTCCTGAGCTCTCTCTGAGTGATCCGGTTTCCACTGGCTCGTATCAGATCCATAATTTCTTTCAGATCATCCGGCAGGCTTGCTTCCCGGCTTTTCGGAACTTCCGGACTTAACAAATCAGGTTTCTCTTCAGAGAGTGAACTAATAGACGTTTTAGAGTCAGCTGGCAACTTTTCTCTTTTCTGAACAGATAACTCTGTCTCCTGAACAGGTATCTCTGTTTCCTGAGCAGGGATCACTATCTCAGAGACATCTCCAATATGAGATCCAGAAAGTTCATAATTTGTTCCGGAAACCTTTTCGAGTGAGATACCTTCACCCGGCTCTGCATATTCAGGCATTTGTGACTCTGCTTTGAGATTTTCAGATTCCGGTGAATTTGATTCAGATGAAGCTGAGTGTGATGGAATTAATTCTGATGAGGATGGTTTTGATGAAATTGATTCTGATGAAGCCGGATTTGATGAAATTAATTCTGACACAGCCGGTTCTGATCCAGTAAGAGATCGAGTTTCTTCCGGGGGATATGCTGCCTTTCCAGGAGGATTTTTTTTGCCCTTTTTTATAAAATAACCTGCCAGAAGCAGAATACAGAGTGCGACTGCTGCAAATATAAGGATCGTATTCTGTGAATTTGTCTCAGGTTGAGTTTCTTCTTCCAGATCCAGATCAACATTTTCAAAGTCCTCCTGGTAAAGAAGATCCTGCTGATAGGTTGGGAAGAGGAGAAGGTCGTGAACATAATCACCATCATCGGAGGTAATTATAACTTCTTCTTCAGTCTGATATACTATGGTGTTATCTTCGAGATAACTGGCAGTTATCAGATATGTTCCCTGAGTAAGGTTAAAAGAGTATTCAGCATCCGTTGCAACAAGATACTGCTCCGGAGTAGAGTTAATCTCGACTATTGAGTTCTCGAGGGGCTTAAAAGTATACCACTCGTATACAGACCCGTGAATCGTCGCCGCAACTGCGTTTCCCTGAACAAACAGCAGGAAAATAAATACACAGGCGATCTTGCAGAGCTTTCTAAAATTCACGAAGCTTTAAATGGGTTTTTAGCATAAATCTTTTACTTTTCATTATCAGAGGTTAAAATAAGCTGGAGGCGCATTAAAGTTTTATCAAGAAAATAGAGATCCAATCAAGCTTGCAAGCAAATATAATATAATTTATCAGTTTTATTCTGAAAAGTATGCTTATATGTCACTATTCCATTATCACAGTATTATAACTTGCCAAAGGAGGCAGTCAGATGAAAAAATTAGTGGTTGTTAGATATCTGGCTTATATCACATTTATATTAATCATACTCAGCATACTGTCTGGAGAAGCATTTGCTGCCAAATCTTCACCGGAGAATGGAAATCGAAATCAGTATGCAGATGAAAATACTATCGATACAGAAAATTATGAAAACAGTTCAGAAAAGAATAGAGGTACTGAAAGTTCAGGTTCCGAAAGCGTGAAGGAAGAGGAAAGAATCCAGACGCAGGACAGGGATAAATATACAGCTTATAAACTGGAAAGAAAACATACCCAGGAAGAGCTTCAGTTACAGAAAAGTGAATACAGGGAAGCAAAAGGGGATTTCCTGAAAGTAAGAAATAAAATTCAGACAGGAAAAATTAATCCGGGTTCTGAAGAAGCTATAGATGCCACTAAAGTCTACCTTAATTCAAGTATCAGCTATATGATAGCCCACCTGAAAAATGTAAAAACCAATATGCAGCATTCAAACGGCAGTGGAGCAGAAGAAAAGATAGCTGCTATAGATGAAAGCATTAAAAGGCTTGAGGCTGAACAGGCAGCAGTTAAAGATGCATCCAGCCAGGCTGAACTCATTACTTCAGTCAGTTCCGTGCGCGGGATATGGACCAATGCACAGAAAGCCAGCCTGGCAGGTGCAGGGCAAATCGTTAGCCAGAAAGTAGGGGAGTTCCTTGAGAAATCAGAAAATCTCTCTGGCGGGCTTGAGGTTCAGATTCAAAGCCTGAACGAAACCGGTGTCAATACTGCTGATCTTCAGACAAGGCTTGCCAGTTATAATCAATATATAAAAGCTGCCCGTGAGAAGAAAGCAACTGCTGATTCTATTTATGAAGACGACACTGCTACCCAGAACGATCTGAAAGTGGCAAACAATTATCTGCGTGAATCTCTAAATAATGTGAATAAGGCGAATCAGATACTTAAAGTAATTTTCGATGAATTGAAGGGACATGGCTTTAATGAAATCGGAAAAGTTATAACAGAAAATGATATAAAAACAGAACTTAATAATACAAAAGGTACAGATTAATAATTATCTATATGAATTGATAATTAATCTGTAAAAACGGTACTCCTGTAAACGAATTAATTATTCAGAAGCAGAATAAAAAACATCCCCCAGAAGAAAAGGCTGAGAACTTCTCTGATTATAGATTTAGAATTAGGAGACATTAAAATGGCTAAACTCACTCATCTGCTTTTACTGTTAGCCTTAATAGTCTGGCTTGCAGGATCCGGTTGTGTTGGAAATAGTGAATCTGATATGGATGATGAAAGAATTAATCCTGACGCCGGAGCAGAGAATGGGATATCGGATTATTCAGAAATAGAACTTACTCAGGCTGAAATTCAGGAAATTGACAATGACATGATTGAGCTTCAGCAACTGCTGGAAAATGCAAGTATTGAAGACGAAATAGTACTTGAAGAACTCCCGGGTGTAAAACAAAAAAGCCGGAATAGCTGAAAGTGAGACGAGAAGAAGACAAAAGGTAAATAAAAACAGGAGTAAAAAGTGAAGAGATAAAAATAGTAAGAAGTGAAAAACGTAAATGAAATGAAAAGATAATTTCAAATGAAATATTCAAATGAAATATTCAAATGAAATATTCAAATGAAATATTCAAATGAAATATTTAATTAAAAAATATCCTTCATACTCTGTCTTCTCAAAATCTCCTTTTCAAGCACTGAAGTTTTTTGTTCCAGTTTTCTATTCGATTTTGTTCTCTGTCTCTGTTAATCCGATATTAACCTGTTTAATTCGGTTAATGGTTTATGCTTATTGCAGGCCAGAGTCTGGAGTTTTGATTTTTAATCCAGCCATTATTTTTCAGGTAATACCAGGAATGAATCGGATTATCCTCAGTAAAATCCAGCTTTTACAGGCAAAACGCTACTATTTAATTATTTTATTTATGTGATGCTGAAGATCTATATTCGAAAGAGAAAAATCAAAAATATAAAAGTCCGTACAATCACTAATTATTTTTACACAGATGTCGAATTGAAGTATAAAAAGCTTACTTTAATTAGCAGTAATTTACTGAGCACAAATGCCTTTGAAGTCTTATGTGATTAATAGAATCAATGTTGGGCTTTAAATTAAACATTTATCTACTTATAACCCTCTTTATGAAAAAATATGCTTATATATTATCCCTCCTCAATAATATAACAATCAAAAATTTCAATGGAGGAAGTCATACGACTAAGCCAGGGGAAATTATCCATTATGCTTCTTATCTAACCTTAATATTCATACTTTTTAGTGTACTATCACCGTCAGCTCTTGCCGGAAATGGGGCTGGGGCAGGTAATGCTGACAGGAATGGAAAGTCTTTTGAAACTTTTCAGAAAACTGAATTGCTTCAGGAGAAAAATCAGGAAAAAAATCAAAATGAGAATTTAACCCGGGGACAGAAACAGCCTCATGAAGAAGTGCAGGAAAGAAAACAGTTAAAAGAAAAGCTAAATACTCAGAAAAATAATTACCAGAATTCGAGGAAAAACTTCCTTATAATTAGGAGCAGGTTAAGAGCAGGAAATTACAATGAAAAAGACCTGGAAACTACAAGGGAATACCTGAATGCAAGTATTGACTATATGATAGCCCACCTTGAAAAAGTTCAGTACAACCTTGAACAGTCGAACGGGAGCGGCACGGAAGCGAGAATTAATGCTATTGAGGAAAGAATAAGCCAGCTACAGGAAGAGAAGAAAGCTATTGAAAAAGCCGAAGACCTTGAAGACTTTACAAAAGCAACTGAATCTGTGCGCGGCGTCTGGAACAATGTGAAAAACAGGACTGCTGTAGAGACTGGACAGACTGCAGGCGAGAAAATAGATGATTTTGCTAACAAATCAGAGTCAATTTCCAGAAAGCTTGAAAAAGAACTGGAAAAACTGAATGAAACCGGAGTAAATACATCTGAACTTGAGTCAAAGCTTGAAAATTATAATGCCCTGATGGCTTCAGCAAGGAAGAATAGCGAGGCTGCAAAAGAGATTTACAATAAAGAAAACGCTACCGAGGAAGAACTTTCAAAAGCAAACGGTTATCTTCAAAATGCACTTGGAGAAATAAAAGAAGCAAATCATGTCCTGAAAGAAATCTTCGAGGAATTGGAGCAGTATAGATCTGAAGAGACCAACAGAAACAGAGCCAGAAATAATCCAGAACCAGAGTTCGATGATGCCAAAAATGGAACGGAAAATGAATCAGAAAATTCCACTGAGGAAGAACTGGAGAGTTAAGGGGGCAAAAAAATGGTAAAATTTACACATATATTTGTAATCTCAATATTAATTTTCTGGCTTGCAGCATCAGGCTGCGTTGAAGACAATACAGACGTGGGAGAAGCAGGTATATCCCAGGAGATTCCGGGTGCAGAGGATGGTGAAAATACCTCAGCAAAACAGGAGCTAACCGAAGCAGATCTTAAGGAGTTTGAGGAAAATGTTACAGACCTTGAGGACCTGCTAAATAATTCAAGCCTTGACGAAGAAATAGTTATTGAAGAACTTTAAAAAAGATATTTAAGAATAGATTAAAAAAGATATTTAAGAATAGAAAAAGATGATCTCATTTGAAGAACATCTTTTCTTTATTTTTCATTTTCCGGACTTCGTCTTCCAGGGTTTCTAACCTTGCTTCAAGCTCATTCATGTCTTTTCTTGTGAAAACATCTGCCTTTGCAATGGCATCCTGCATTTTATCAGATATTTTCTTTTCGAGGTCAATCCTCTGTTTCCTGCTCTCCTCCACCAGGTCCTGAACAGTTCTCTTGCCTTCCTCTTTGCTGATATCCCCTCTGTCGACAAGGTCTTTCACAAGTTCATTTACTCTATCTTCTGTCATTGCCCACAGGCCAGCCCCTATGAGCCCAAGTTTTCTGACGGATTCTTTCATGTATAAACACGCATCCCTGATTATTAAACTGAATGTAATTAATTAGAAATAATATGTGAAGTATTAAAAACTGATAATGTATTAAAAGGTTGTAATGTATTAAAAACACTTTTATCATTAGAAGAGTGTCCATGTTTTAACAGTGGAAATCTATTTCTGCAATTTAAGTTTTGTCCTTCAAATATAATGGTAAATTTTTTACTCTTTATATCGGCTATCCGTCAATGGTTTTTGATTCGATAAGAATAAGTTGAAAAAACCTGTAAAGAAGTTCAAAAGTTGTTTGAAGTTTTCCCTATGGTGAATATTCAGCAACCTTCCTGTTCTTTATTCCATTTTAATGGAGATATTAGTAAAATATATTAAATAGGAATAAATACGCCACCATATCACCTATGCCATAATTATAATCACTGGAGTTATATTATTCGGTACTTCAAGAAAAAAGTTACCTCTTCCCAGGGCTCACGATTCCGAAATACAGGAAGGTAACTACAGGCAGGGAAAAATTAGAAGATTTACAGCTTTTCATGCCATAGTCTCACTTTCTGTAAGTCTGTGCATTGTATATAATGTATCTTTTTCAGAGTGCCTTTTTTAATAAATTACTATTGTATTATAAATATCAATAAAAAAACTCCAACTTATTTATACAAATAAATATAATCTGTGATGAAGTTTAAATTCCCATAACAAATCCCCAATAATTATGATGATTTACAATGGCTAAACTCAATGAAGCTGAGACACGGAAAAGACTGATAGATCCGATGCTTGCTGCTGCAGGGTGGAATATCGTTTTCTATGATAAGACAAAAAGACAAGATAATTACAATAATTGTGCGATAAGAGAGTATCCAACTGATTACGGACCTGCAGATTATGCGCTTTGCGTAGGAGGAAAAATCCTCGGAATTATTGAGGCAAAGAAAGAAGAGTCTGGTACACAAAGTGTTTTAACTCAGGCTGAAAGGTATTCACGTGGGCTTTCAAATAACCCTTTCAATTTTAACGGATACAGAGTTCCTTTTTTATATTCCACTAACGGAAAAGATATCCGGCACCACGATGTACGCCCTGCTCTTAGCCGTTCGAGACCAATATTCGGATTTCACACACCTGAGGCGCTGGTTGAGAAGTTAAATTATGACTCTGAAGATAGAAGTACCACATTTTTTGAGATCCCTGATAATACAAGAATGAGACCATATCAGCGTGAAGCCTGTGATGCTATAGGGAGGGCTATTGTTGATCGGAAACGGACAATGCTGGTCGCAATGGCTACCGGAACCGGGAAGACATTTACGATTGTCAATCTTATTTACCGCTTGATTAAGGCAGGGGTTGCAAAAAGAGTCCTGTTTCTTGTTGACAGAAGAGCACTTGCTGCGCAGGCGGTCAGGGCTTTTTCGTCCTTTGAAACTGAGCAGGGACTGAAATTTGATAAAACCTATGAGGTTTACAGCCAGCATTTTCAAAGAGGCGATTTGGATGAAAACGAAGCTTTTGATTCAAATTTGATCCCTGAAGCCTACCTTACAGACCCGAAGCCAGAGCACAGTTTTGTATATGTATCCACAATTCAGCGGATGACCATTAACCTGTTCGGAAAGGCTTCTGATTATTCATGCAGTGACGAGCCCGAGGATGAAGATGCAGGGCAGCTTGATATTCCAATTCATGCTTTTGACCTGATCATAGCTGACGAATGTCACAGGGGTTATTCCGCACAGGAGGTTTCGGTTTGGAGAGACACACTTGACCATTTTGATGCTATAAAAGTAGGGCTTACGGCTACGCCTGCTGCTCATACACTTGCATACTTTAAAGATGTCGTTTATAAATACGGTTATGAACAGGCTGTCAGAGACGGATATCTAGTTGACTATGATATTGTTGCACTGGAATCAGGCGTCCGCATGAGTGGGATATTCCTTCGTGAAGGAGAAATGGTCGGAGTTATAGATTCCGAAACAGGGCAAAGTAAAATAGACACTCTTGAAGACGAACGTGAGTTCTCGGCTGAGAAGATCGAGAAGGAGATTACTAATATTGATTCTAATAAAAAAATCCTTCAGGAGATCAAACGGTATGCCGATGAGCATGAAGAAAGATATGGACGCTTTCCAAAGACCCTGATCTTTGCCGTACAGGACCTGGCAAATTCTTCTTCCCATGCTGACCAGATAGTTGATCAGGCAAGGGATATTTTTGGTAGAGGGGATTCGTTCGTCCAGAAGATTACAGGCAAAGTTGACCGACCTTTGCAGAGGATAAGGGAGTTCCGGAATAGGAAAGAGCCTGGAATAGCAGTAACGGTTGACCTTCTTTCAACAGGGGTTGATGTCCCGGATATCGAGTATATTGTGTTTTTAAGATCCATGAAATCCCGAATCCTGTTTGAACAGATGATCGGGCGTGGTACGCGCAAAGGGGAACATTATCCCGATAAGTCTCATTTTGTCGTTTTTGACTGCTTTGGCGGGACCCTCATTGATTATTTCAAAGGGGTTACGGGTGTAACAGCCGAACCGCCCAGAAAGGAAGTAAAACCGATAAAAAAGGTTATTGAAGATATATGGAATAACCGGGACAGGGCTTATAATGTGCGTGTCCTGACAAAAAGGCTCAACAGAATCGATAAGGAGATGAGCGGAGAATCCCGGGATATGTTCAGCGCTTTTGTAGAAAAAGGTGATCTGAACCGATTTGCTATCTCTCTTGAAAGGCGGCTTTCAGAGGACTTTACAGGGACGATGGGAATCCTGAGAAATCCTGACTTTTTGAACCTCCTTGAGAATTACCCCAGACCACCAAAGACTTTCCTTGTGGATTATGCAATAAGGGACGTGGTTTCATCCACATGGATAGTCAGGGATGCGGCTGGCAAAGAATATAAACCGGATGATTATCTGAGTATTTTTTCTGATTTTGTAAAAGAGAATTTCGAAAAGATTGCTGCAATCGGCATTCTTCTTGACCGCCCGCAGGAATGGAACACGGATGCACTTGGAGAGTTAAAAGAGAAACTTGAGTCTTCCCAGCAGCGGTTCACTATCGAAAATTTGCAGAGGGCACACAAAGAGAAATATAATAAAGCTCTTGTGGACATTATTTCGATGATCAAGCACGCTGCCCGCGAAGAAGAGTCTCTCCTGACAGCGGAAGAACGGGTCAGCCTGGCTTTTGACCGGGTAACCGTGGGAAAAGATTTTACATCTGATCAGCGTTTATGGCTTGACCGCATCAGATCGCATTTGATTGCAAACCTCTCCATTGACAAAGAGGACTTTGAATATATTCCCGTGTTTTCCGATTACGGCGGCTGGAATAAAGCTAACCGTGTTTTTGAAGGCAAGCTTTCTACTTTGATTTCAGAATTTAACAGGGCAGTTGCAGCATGAGTGATATTGTACAGAAATTATGGGGTTTTTGCCACACTTTACGGCATGAAGGTATCGATTACGGCGATTATATCGAACAAATTACATACCTGCTTTTTTTAAAAATGGCTGACGAGCGGGAAATTAAACTTCCTGAAGCCTGCGACTGGCAGTCCCTGAAAGAAAAATCAGGAACCGAACTCACAGAGCATTATAACGATGCACTTCGGACACTTGGTAAGCAGGAAGAGCTCCTTGGTGATATATTTGCAGGCGCTCTTTCTCGTTTTCACAACCCTGTGAGCCTTAAGAAGATTATTTCCCTTATCGATGAAACCGAATGGACAGGCCTTGATATCGATGTCAAAGCAATGGCTTTTGAGGGCCTCCTTGAAAAAGCGGCAAGCGAAGGAAAGAAAGGTGCAGGTCAGTATTTCACTCCAAGGATTGTGATCCAGACAATTGTAAGATGCACAAAACCCGACCCCCGAAACCACCGTGATTTTTCAATTATGGACCCTGCATGTGGGACCGGCGGTTTTCTGGTCTGCGCCTATGAATGGCTGAAAGCTGTAACCGGAGGCGGAGCCCTTGAGCGCGACCTTGCAAAAAAAATCCGCTACAGCACCTATTTCGGGCAGGAACTTGTGGAACGCCCGCGCAGGCTTGCCCTTATGAACCTCTACCTTCACGGTATCGAGCCTGAAATCAAGCTCGGAGATTCCATCTATGAAATCCCGGAATCAAAAAAGTTCGATGTGGTACTCACCAACCCACCCTTCGGGACAAAAGGCGCAAACCAGGCCCCTGTCCGTGAAGATTTCGTTATCGAAACCTCAAACAAGCAGCTAAATTTCATCCAGCACGTAATGACAATCTTGAAACCCGGTGGCAGAGCTGCAATCGTGGTCCCTGACAATGTGCTTTTTGCCGACCAGGCAGGAGAGGTTTTCAAGGTGCTCTGCGAAGACTGCGACCTGCACACGGTCCTCCGGCTTCCGGACGGCACATTTACGCCCTATTCCCCGGGCACGAAAACCAATGTGATTTTTTTCACGAAAGGCATCCCCACAGACCGGACCTGGGTCTACGACTGCCGGACCAATGTGCCGAAGATCACGAAAAAAGACCGCCCGCTTACAAAAGAGCATTTTGCGGAGTTTGAAAAGTGCTTTGGCTCCGACCCCAACGGCAGGGCAAAACGCGAGGAAAAGGATTCTCAGGAAGACCGCTGGCGCAGTTTCCATATCTCCGAACTCAAAGCCCGCGACTACAAGATTGATTCTCTGAAGTGGCTCAGGGACGATTCTTTAAGCGATACCGACGACCTGCCAGATCCTGAAGAGCTTGCCGCGGAGGCTATTGATGAACTTGAAGCGGCGCTGGGTGAGTTGAATGCTATTCTTGATTTGATGGGGAATGGGTATGCAGCAGAAGAGTGAATTGCCGGAAGGGTGGAAGTCAGTTTCACTTGGAGAACTGGTTCAACCCTCAAAAGAAAAAATAGAACCCTCGGAGAATCCCAATCTAAAATATGTTGGTCTTGAACATATCGAATCACATAAATGTCAAATAAAAGGTTACGGTTTTTCAGTAGATATAAAGAGCACAAAAACGATGTTCCACAGAGGAGACGTTCTCTATGGAAAACTGAGGCCATATTTAAACAAAGTTTGTGTCCCTAACTTTGATGGTGTTTGCTCAACTGATATTTTAGTATTTAATGCAACTTCGAATCTTAACAATTATTATTTAATGAGATTTTTATCTACCCCTAACGTAGTAGACTACGCAAGCAACAATTCCTCTGGAGTCCAATTACCAAGAATTAATTTTCAAAAATTATCCAGTTACACTGTCCCTCTCCCCCCACTCTCCGAACAGCACCGCATCGTTTCAGCTATTGAAGCACTTTTCGCCCGTCTGGATGCAACAAATGAAAAGCTTGACAGGGTGCAGGAGATTTTGAAAAAATTCAGAGAATCGGTGCTTGCGGCTGCTTGTGAGGGTAGACTAACTGAAGTATGGAGGGAAGAAAATCAAGGGATAGAATTTAAGGTTGATATTTTAGATTCCATTGATTTAGGTTCATCCGTAGATTCAGAAGTAATAATCGATGAATTTAACCTTCCTGACACATGGAAATGGACAACTGTCGATTCTATTGGACATGTTAAAGGTGGAAAAAGACTTCAAAAAGGTTCCAACCTCGTTAATTATGATACATCTTATCCTTATCTCCGTGCAGGGAATCTTAAAAATGGAACTGTAGAAGGAGAAATATTGTACCTTCAACAGAATGATTATAATCAGATTTCAAAATATACAATAAGTTCTTCTGATGTTTATATCACTATCGTTGGAGCTTGTATTGGTGATTCAGGAATTGTCCCTGAAGAATATGACGGAGCTAATCTAACTGAAAACGCTGCAAAGGTGTGCGATCTCCATGGAGTCTTCAATCAATATCTTGCTCTTGTTTTTCGGTCAAAAATAATTCAAGATCAAATCCAAAATAAAATATTTTCTGCATCACAAGGTAAATTAGCGTTGATTCGAATCAGAAAACTTTTGATCCCTCTGCCCACTCTTCCCGAACAGCAAGAAATAGTTAGGCGTGTTGATGCCCTCTTTGCCTTTGCTGACTCGATTGAAGCAAAAGTTACAGTGGCAAGAGAAAAAACAGAAAAACTAAAGCAGTCCATTCTTGCAAAGGCATTTTCAGGAGAACTTGTTGAGATAGAGGCTGAGATTGCAAGAAGGGAAGGAAGGGATTATGAGTCGGCGGAGGTTTTGATTGAGAGGATAAAGGAAGAGAGGGGGAAGGGTGGAAGAAACGATGAAACTTAACCTCTCTTGAGGTTCAATCTTTTTTATTTTTCAGTTTATCTCAAACTCAGTTTATTCTTAAATTTGGAAATTTAAGAATATTTCTCATAATTATAAATAATTGACTATTTAGAGCATAAGCTTTGGAGAGGCGACTCTAAGTTTTTTAGATTTTCAAAAACCCATTTTTATAGTTTAAATTAAAAAATTATTCTATTTGTAACAAAAACTCAAGAATTTAAAATTTTTATATATAGAAGTTTATTTACGTTTTTTTAACATACTTATTGTGAAAAAAGTGCTATTTTTATAAGTTTTTTAGGTAACATTAAAATTTAAAATCGCGACCTTTCAGCATTACAAATGCCATTTTTAGATTATTATGCCTTTGAGGGAGATTCAATTAAAAAAGCATAAATAATACATACATAATCAAATTAAGTGACATATATTTACATAACGTAACATTTAATTCGTTAAGAACACAAGGAGGAAATAAATGACTTACTTTGTAGATTTCGTAAATAACTTCATGAGAAGAAACAAAAATAATTTGATAAGGAAAAACAATATCCCAATATATATTTATTTAATTTTAAATATATTTGTTATTTATATTCTTTTCGGTTTAGCGTTTAGTACATCAAATTTTATTATAGTGTTTCTTTTTAGTTTAGGCATATATGTGGTATCTCTCGTTATCGCAATATCACCATTTGGAGAATGGATACTAAGATTGCATAGTGGATGTAGAAAGATTAAACGCAAAGATCAAATTGATTATATAGAACCTATTTTTAAGGAAGTGTTAAAACAGGCACGAGAACTTGATCCTCATATCTCTGAAGATGTTAAATTATATATAAGAAATACTCAGGATGTTAATGCATTTGCTATAGGAAGAAAAACCATTTGTATTACAGACGGACTATTAAAAGCTCCAGTAGAACAAATAAAAGCAACTATTGCTTATGAAATAGGACACATAGCACATAGGGACACTGACTGGATCTTGGTTATTAGTGTAGGGAATTTTATTGTAACATTCGTATATATAATTGTTCGCGTATTCGGTAAGATGATGTCGACTTTCTTTGAATTATTGCCAAGTTCGGACAATCTGACGGATGGAGGTGTAAAAGTGGCTGGAATGGTGCAATCATATATTACTGATGCAATAATTATTGCACTTATGTGGGCCTGGACAAAAATTGGCATTTTGCTGGTTATGAAGTCAAATCGTGATAATGAATTTGAAGCTGATAAATTTGCTTTTAACCTGAGTTATGGGAATGCTTTGTGTGAACTACTGGATTCTTCTACAGAATCGTCTACTAAAGGTCTTTTTGCAAATCTTATGAGTAGTCATCCAGATAAAAACGACAGAATTGCAGCATTGATGAACTTAGGTGCCACATACAGAAGGTCATACGGAGCAATCAATTGAATCAAATATCGCAGCAGCAAGAGAAAAAACAGAAAAACTAAGGCAATCTATTCTTGCAAAGGCATTTTCAGGGGAACTTGTAGAGACAGAGGCTGAGATTGCAAGAAGGGAAGGCAGGGATTATGAGACGGCGGAGATTTTGCTTGAGAGGATAAAGGAGGAGAGGGGGAAGGGTGGGAAGAAACGATAATTCTTTTGCTACTTTTTGAATTCAATCTCTTTCTTTTTTGTTTTTTATGTTCCCTAACAGGGATACACTATTACGAGCTGAATGAGATGCAAGCCGGCTATTGCTCCGAATATGTATTTCACGTTCATGTTCATTATTTATCCCTTAATTCGTCGGTGTTAAGGATTTAACACAAAATGTTAAATTCATTGGGAGCATTTCAAAATAAGGATGTATCCTGCTGGCCCTTCTCTTCTGGAATTCATACTGGATAATCTTAATACTGAAAATCTGCCCGGAAAAATAAGAAATTTATTTTACTTTACGATTGGTGTGTTTGCTTCTGCAATTTTCTTTTTTTGCATTTTCCGCCTGCTTAAAACAACTTTTTTATAAATATCATTAACTGCTGTCTTGAGAGGATTATCCTATTATGATACTCTATCTGGTATTTTGAAAACCCTAAATTCCAATGTTTCTCTTTTTGATCTGGCTACTTACTAACTGAGAAATTATTTTCAATCCACACAAAAAGCGAAGAGTCTTTTTCAGTTTTCCTTTTATCTTCTTTTTCGGCTTTCCGAGAAGGCCGCTCTCCTGCATCGAGCGTGACAAGAATGGCTCAGTACAGTGAATAATGTTGTACGGTGTCAAGGGCGGTTAACTTTTTTCCATTTTGGGCAGTCTAGAATTTTCCAACCTTTTTATATAAAGTTTACTCAATTTTCTAAAATTTCTGTAGAATTATGACGTATAAGTCCTGTTTTTATACCCTGTTTTTTCCTTTCTTTCAGTCTGTAACTTTCCCCTTTGATATTAATCGTTGTACAATGATGGAGTATCCTATCAAGCAAGGCAGCCGCTATTACATGGTCCTTGAATATCTCTCCCCATTCTCCATATGACTTATTCGATGTCAGGATTGTTGAACTCTTTTCATAACGTCTGGAGATTAGCTGAAATAGGCAGTGAGCTCCTTCATCATCAAATGGGAGATATCCAATTTCATCAATTATTAGCACTTTAAATTTCATCAAGTCTCTGATCTTCTTTTCAAGTATTCCTTCTCTATTTGCTATTTTCAACCTCTCAATAAGGTTTCCTGTATTGGTAAAGTGAACAGAAATTCCTGCTTTTACTGCTTCAATCCCAAGAGCAATTGCAAGATGAGACTTTCCAACGCCTGGAGGACCGAGTAAAACAATATTCTCTGCATTATGAACAAATCTCAATGTTGCAAGGTCTTCTATGACTTTTTTATTAATAGATGACTGAAACTCAAAATCGAATTCTTCAAGCATCTTTTTCACAGGAAAACCTGCACTTTTCATCCTTCTCTCAATTGCAGCAGCTTCTCTGTGTTTCTTTTCCTGTTCAAACAGATAATCAAGGACTTCCATTGTTGTCTTGCTGTCCCTTGCAGCAATTTCAAGGCAGTTATCAAGGAGCTCTTCAATTGTATTCAGTTTCAGGTACTGAAGGTTATTGTGAAGCTTCTCATAAGTGAAGTTGTTCATTCAAAACCTCCCTGACTGAATGTTTCATAGACATCAAGAGACCTTTTTTCAACTTCTGGACCTGAGAACTTCAACGGAATCTGTGAATTTTTCTTGCATTTTGAATTCTCTTTAAGAATCTCACTCAGGAGACCCTGGAAATGTTCCTTTTTCTTGGAAACTCTACAATTACCTGGAAGAATTTCATGTTCACAGACCTTTTCATGATCAACATAAATCTCTAATTTTCCTTCCAAAATATGAAGTTCTGCAGTTCTTCCTGCAAACCTGTAAGGAACAGAATACTTATTTCCAAGAAACGAAATATAACAGTCTCTGGAGATCTTTCTGGTCTCCTTATGGACAACTTTGTAAGGAGGAACCTGATCCAGAGGGCTCAGGTTCTCCTCCTTAAAGCGTTCAAGAGGGATTTGATAGGTTGTTCCATGGACAGTTGAGTTTACCCTTTCCAACCACCTGTGAACTTGGCCGTTCAGGTCTTCGAGAGAGGTAAACTGTCTTCCAAGGACGAAATCCCTCTTGACATAGCCGACAGTATTTTCAATTTTACCTTTTGTCTGAGGCCTGTAAGGCCTGCATAACCGGGGAGTAAAACCAAAGCATTTGAAGAAATCCTCAAACTGTGAGTTCCATTCAGAATCTGATGATTTTAAGGCTCTTTTGATAACAACCTGTTTGTCGAATAACAGGGTGGGATTTCTCCCTACCCCGTCTTCTAGGAACCGGACTTGAACCTTTCGATTCATCCGGCTCGAGCCACTACTACCCTTTCGGGTGTCAGTTTAGAACAAAATTGGGGTTAGTGATGCGTTTCTTCCGGTGGTATTCCATGAATTTCCATTGTTCGAAATATTCTTTGTCGATAAATGGATTCTTATTAAGGCTTGCTAGTCTTTGCCTAACAATTTTGGCATTGGAGAATCTCTCCAACGTATGTAGTTCTGTGCAGAATACGTATTTTCTTTTACCGGATTTATGCCAGTATTTGGTCGTTATCCAGGTGAAACCTTTATTTGAGTGTCTTCTTTTCGCCCAGGAGATAAGCATGTTATAGACTATTTCATCAAGTTTGTTGAAGATAGCAGAAGAAACTGCGTGATTATGATACTGTGCCCATCCCCTAATGATTGGGTTGAGTGTTTGTATCAATCGGTCTTGATCCCATGCTTTTGCTTTGTGAAGTACGTCACGGATTTTCTTAATAACTTCCTTTTGAGAATCTTTAGATGGCTTCGGAAGAAGTTTTCCTTTATATTTCCTGAAGTTCCATCCTAGGAAATTGAACCCTTCACTAATATTGGTCACAAGAGTCTTTTCTTCGCTGAGCTTAAGTCCACGAGGATCTAAAAATGCTTGGATGACATCGACTATTTCAAGAGCCGTTTCCGGGGAATTGGCAGTTACCACAAGGTCATCAGCAAAACGAACATAATTAACCTTGTGTCTGTTTTGATGAGATTTGTCAATTGTTCCATCTGATCTGGAGTAAAATCTCATCGCTAAGGCGTTTTCTAAGCCGTTTAAGGACATATTTCCAATTATTGGAGATATAGGCCCTCCTTGAGGTGTACCTTTTTCGGTAGGAAACAGATAATAATTCTCGGGCTTTGGTAATTAAACATAGTTATCTATTATGAGAGCCTATAGTTCTGTATGGACTGCCCAAGATGTAATAGTTCCACTCACAAAAAGAACGGTATAGTTGATGGACGTCAACGGTACAAATGCCATGATTGTGGATATAACTATTCCGTAGAGCTGAAATCAACTGCTAGCCCCACTTCTGTTAAGAGACAAGCTTTGCAACTCTATCTTGAAGGATTAGGATTTCGCTCAATAGGGCGATTTTTAGGTGTAAGTCATGTTTCTGTTCAAAAATGGATAAAGAAATTTGGTCGGGAGCTAGAGGACCTGAAAAGCGAAAATGAGATATCTATTGTTGAAATGGATGAGATGCACACTTACATCGGTAACAAAAAAAATATTGCTGGATATGGATTGCTGTTGATAGAGTTGGGAAAAAATTCATCAACTGCTCTTTTGGCAGCAGAGGAACAGAAACTGGACAACTGATCTGGGAAAAATTAAAGACGAAAAAGATTGAAGAAGTAATGACTGATCACTGGAAACCATATGCAGAGTTTATTCCAGAAACTATTCATACTCAATCAAAAGCAGAAACGTATACAGTTGAAGGATATAACAGCATATTCAGGCACTTTCTAGCAAGGTTGAGACGAAAGACAAAGTGTTATACGAAGAGTCTTGAAATGCTAAAGTACTCTGTTCTTCTATTGATGAAACACAGAAATAAAGAATTAGCTATATTTGATTAACAATGCCTAATTCTCGATATATCCGGCTTTTAGGAACTCTTTAAGGATTCGTTTATCCAGAGGGATGTTATCAAGTATCCAATTATGGCTGATTTCATCAAAGCAAGCTTTAATGTCACCTTCAACGATCCATTCAGGAGAAACTTTCTTGCTTAAACAGAGGTGAAGGTAGGCATAAGCATCTTTTGTAGAACGATAAGGTTTAAACCCAAACGAAGTTTTGTCACCTGCTGCAGATTCGATTGCGCCCAACACCAGAGAGTGCAAAGTTTGCATTGCTCTGTCAAACATAGTTGGTATGCTAAGAGGTCGTAGTTTACCGCTCTTCTTTCGAATGTACTTCCGTGTTAATGGTTTTGCACGATAGCCTTTGTTCGTTAGTTGTAGAGCGGCACGCATCTTATCTGCCGATGATGACCAAATGACGCCATCTATTCCGGGAGTTCGACTTCCCTTGTTAGTGGTTACTTTACGTACCGAAAGAAGTTTGGCATAAAAGGACCGGGTCAGAAGACGGGAGAGTTTGTTCACAGTTTTCCAATTTCCGTTCTTAGCTGCACTTGCAATTCGAGACTGTAGGTTATTAACGGCTTCTTTCACTCTTTTCCAATCAATACTTTTCCATCGTAGAGTGAGTTCTTTGTCTGTAAGGTCCGTAACCGAAGTTATCTCTGGTTCTCTTACATTCATAATTAAACAATCCCTGTTGCTTTCGTGACTAATGGCAAGTGGGCATGCTTTCGCATTGAGGCATTTTTTTTCCTCTATATTCCCCATTACAGGAAACCGTTTGCTTTTTGCCAATTCCTCTGCCACCTGTGGCGTCGGTTTTCCTTGCGGAATTCCTACCTTATTAAGGACCACAAATGGTTTACCGAGTTCTATGTCATAGATAGTTGTTGGATACTTAGGAGGATCCTATAGACCGGAAGCCATATGTCCATTCGTCATGACACAACATGGAATGTCATAACCAGGCTCCTATGCCATTTTGGCTCATGCGTATTAACCTGCTTTCGCATGTTATACGTTACGATCTCTCAAACAGATCTTCACCTTTCGGTTCTCCATATATCCTTTTCCCTAGCGGTTTGGAACTGTCAGGTTCAGTTTTACACCTCATTGTCCTCTGAGCTTTGCACAGATCCGTTGCCAGAAATGCACATCAGAATAGGGACATTCTGAATGGATAGAATGGCGGGTTGTTCCGCAATCCATAGCATAACTTCTCGTCGCACCATGTTATCGTATAGAATCTCCTGTGTAAATCCTCCAAAGTACTCAAAAGCATTCAGATGACACTGGATAAGAGTTGGAGTGTCTATACTCAGTGTAAATTCAACATATCTCATTCTGGAATATCCAAGAATCATGTTGAAGCAAAAGAGTTTCTTTACCTTTCCATCAACCTCAACTGTTCCTAACTCTCCCCAGTCAACCTGAGCCTGGACACCTGGTTTTGTTTCATAGCGGAGTACGGCAGGGATTCCCTGCTCGGGTCGGATTTTTTGTACGAAGTCCTTGACTATGGTTTTTCCTCCATCAAAACCCATTTCTTTGATTTCCCGATAGAGGCGAGCAGCAGTATAGGGACCTTCTTTGAGTTTTTCTTGTATGTAAGGTTTGAAAGGATCAAGCTTGCTCTTTCTTCCAGAACGTTTCTGGGGTTCGGGCAAGGTTTTCAGTCGGAGATATTTCCTCACAGTTTTCCTGTCAAAGCCTGTTTGTTTGGCGATTTCACTGATGCTAAAGCCTTGTGAATACAAATCTCGTATCAATAGCCATTCCTCCGTTTTCAGCATTATTTATGATCCTCGAGCTTTTCTCAAGGATTGGAAATTGGGGAATTTTAATCTGGCCAAAATGAGGAATTATTCACCGGCCTTGACAAAGGGAGATTTACGGGCCTGCCAGAAGTCTTTTAGAAGATAATGGAACATGGAAGGAAGAGGGTGAATAGTTCTTTCTAATTGCCTTCTTTTGTGTTTCTTCTGGGCTTCTTCTGGAAGATGGATTATGTTTCTTTTCTCATTATACTAGTACTGTGATTCCGAAGTATGTTCATAAAACTTGATGTTTTAATCTGTCCAATGATCGTTGATTTTCCAACTAAATAAGGAACTTACTTTGGAATCGAAGCACTAGGCAGGATTATCATAGAGCCTCAAAAGCTCCGCGTAGCGTATGCCAGTAATTAAAAGAATATCTAAAATTGTTTTGTGCTGATCTTTTGGAATAGCGGCCTTTAATGCTTCATATTCTTTGGGAGTAAGGTTCTTACATCTTTCACATAAAAATGTAAAACTTCAGAATCTTTTCCTTAACCTGATTTTGGATATTTTACCAAAAAATTATCAAAGTAATGCCTAAACAGTTTTTATTTTAACCTGCATATTTCTGATGTTTTTGAGCCAAAATGACCGCATAATTATGTCAAATCATGAAAAATACATAGGTTTAGTCAAAACCCATGCATCTTAAAAAAAGATAAATTCCATCCTTTCTTCCTTCAAAAAAACTTAAATTTAACTTTTTCATCAAAAATTTCTTCATTTTCTTAATTGCTTCTATTAAGAACTATTAAGACAAATAATGTGAAATTTATAGAATGTGTAATAAAAAGTAGAGTTTGAAAAAGATGACCTGATTCATATTCACTTATTTATTTTCAGCCTCTTGAAGCTGTTTTAGATAGGTTCTATACAAAAAGATGTTTTCTCCAATTCAAGGAAGAATTAGTTGGGAATATATAACATTTTATCATATAGTTCTAATGTCAAATACTTTATATGATTCTATTTTTGAGGCTTGATGTGATCATTAATTTTTTCGTAAGTACATGGAACTCACTTTTATACTTACAATTTGAAGAGGAAAAGGTAAAAGTATTTTTCAACTTTCACATTCTCTCATCTGAAAGGCAATTCTATCATAAAGCGAAATTTCTTTTTTTTCTAAGTCTTTTTTCCATTCTCTTATACAATCGCAATCAAGGTTGTCTAACAATTCGATATCTTGTGTTTCATTGAATTTGTCAATTTCTTTTCTTACATAACAAGTGCAGTTATTACAATTATGTGATGTTTCTTTAGGAAGAGGAATAAAAGCGTCTCCTCCAATTATTATCTTTCCTCTTTGGTGAGTTTGTTTTACTATATGTACAGCACTCCATAACCAAGGCACTCTATAAAATCCATTTTTAGTCAAAAAATCTTGTAGTGTAAAATCCTGAACTGCAATTGGTTCTAGTGAAACTACTGATGAACCACTACTGAAAGCATGATTTACAGAAATTAAAGCTTCATCAATTGCTTCACTTTCTGTTAAAAATGGAGGTTTCACAATGATTCTAGATTCAAAAGAGATGTTCATCTCATTAAGAACTTTAGTTGCATTGTCATATTGTTTTCTTGTATAACCTTTATTTAAGCATAGATCTCTTATATCATCGGTATATGTATCGAATCCTAAGCCTACTATTATATTTTTTGCAGACACTGAGTTTAATAATTTTTTTAAGGCAGCTCGATTTATATACTCAGGCCTAGTCTCAATTTTTATCTGTTTTACTCCTAGAGAAATTAAATGTTCAAGCATTTTTTTTTGAACATCGCGAGGAATCTCTTTTGGATCAAAAAAAGATCCATTTGAAGATAAAACTAACTCATTACTATTAACATATTGTTTTGCATCTTGTAAAAATTGTTGATACATTTTTTCCGGCACATAATGGCCCTTTAAGTAACCACAAATAAAGCACCCCTCTTGATTATTAGCATAACTGCAGCCTTTCGTGTTTAATCCAATTATTGGTTTGGGGATTACCATCCTTTCTAATGCGTCTCTAACAATTTGACTTGTATTAGTGTCATATGTTGCTAGGCCTTGATTCTTAATTTCTCTTACTCGATTTAATACCATTAACTTAGCGTACTCTTTTGAGATCATTGAAACACACCACATAGAAATTAATTGTATTATCTTTTTCGCAATTACTCATACGAAATCTTATTTTCAAACTATATTATAAAGATTCCTATTCGAAACGGTGAAATTTAAGTAAAAAATAGTTGAAAATATTCTTAACTGAATACAATCACATCAGAAATCATTTCCAATACATTAAGTATTTAAAAAGTGACTTTGATAAAAAGTATATAATAATCAAAATTATTTTCGTGAACTTTATATCCAAAACAATCAATCTAGTTTTTAATTCTTAATATAAGTTCTGAAATTTGTATTAAAACTTATCCAAAAACCCAGTTTTAATCTCAATTATCAGAATTATTCAGGATTGCTTTCCTCATCAGAAGCTCGATTGGTCATTAAATAAGAGATCCAAAAAGTAATTTTTGAGGTTTGGGATCGGTTCTTAACATAAGAACAAAAATTAATTCTAAATAAGCTAAAACTCAACTAAGAATGCTTCAATTGTATAAATATTACATATATTTTCTATATTTTTACGGAGTTTAGATGAATAATCACAAAACCCAAAAATATATAAAGTCAAACCAAATTAATTAAATTCATGAAGAATTATGACTCGATCATAGTAGGCGGAGGTATCAGCGGATTGTTATCTGCGCTAGTGCTGTCCAAATCCGGGAAGAATGTTCTTCTTTTAGAAAAAAATAGAAATCTTGGAAATAACTGTAATAGTTACCTTGTTAATGGTTATCAAGTTGATACTGGACCACATGCTATTACTCAACTTCATGATGGTGGACCCCTAAGATATTTAATGGAAAATTATTTTGATTATGTGCCTGCTTTTGTTGATTACGGTGATTATTTTATACGCGATGAAGATGGTTTAAAGGAAGTACCTACCACTCTTAAGGGTTATCTCACGATGGATATGTTGCCGAGAAAAGATCGTTTAATAATTGCTCAATCATTAACTAAACTGCTACTTTCATGGCAATTTGGGAATGATCTCTCCAATATCTCAGTTTATCAATGCCTGCCATGGAACGCGCTTTCGTCTGATACACAAGAATTTATGGATACATTTAGTTATTTTTTATCTGGAAAACAGGCAAAAGAGACATCGGTTCAGAGAATGTTTGTTGGAAGTGGGTTTATAGGAGAGGATATAGAGAAGGATATTACTAGTGAAAATAGTGAACATAAATATAATGATAGATTTAAGAGATTATCTTATGTCAGCAGATTGTTAAATAATAATAAAGTAGATTATAATCAGTATTATCCAAGAAATGGTTTGAAAGCTATATTAAATGCTATTCTTTACTCTTTACCAGAAACGGTTGAGATTAAAACTGGCACCGCCGTAGAACAGATAATCACAGAAAATAACATTGCAAAAGGGGTCTTAACGAAAGAAGAGTCATATTTTGCAGATACAATTATTTACTCAGCTTTTGCAAAAGATCTCCCTAAATACATTACTGATTTGCCAGAATCTTATATTTCGGATTTAAGTAGAATCAAACAATCGAAAGCTTTAACAATATGGCTTGGTCTGGATGAAACATTTGAAGAGTTTAATTACACAGGAGGAGAAGTGTGGTTTAAGGATAAACCATTCTGGGCAATGCCAATAAGCAATTACAATAAGAACTTTGCTCCAAAAGGTAAAAAGCTTGTGGGCTTTATGTTTTCCATAAATGAAGGAAATTCTTTAGAATCTGAAAAATTAGAGGCATATAATACTATTTTGCGAGTTTATCCGGGGATAAATAACTATATTGAGATGATTCATTATCAAATAACTATTCCAGAAAAAGCTTCGGTGTCAATAAATGGCTTCATTGCAGATACAGTTACTCCAGTAAGAAATCTATATCTAGTTGGTACAGATGTAGATGACCGTAGTATGGGGATAACAAGAGCTGCTTATTCTATAATCAAGTTAATAAAATCTTTGAGAATAGACGGCTTTATCATTGAACTTTAAAAAATCATACATAATTGTTCTGAGGCTTTATTTATTAGGGAATAAAATCGGTTTTTGAATGACTCATTGTTTTTATAAGGCTCATTCTTTAAAAACAACCACTATGAAAGGCACAAATTAGAAGAAAAAAGAAAAAATTTTAAATTTTTTATTGGATTCTGGATCCTGCGTTGGGTCCAGGGCTTAAATCATAAACTTCTTCAATATGAAGAAGAGCTGCTCCTTTGGGCTTGAGATCGGTCATCTCGGTGGCAACCCAATCAGCAACTTCATCCATTAGAGGACCTTTATCGATTAACTCTACATTACCTTTAATTTGGTAAGCTTTCATGGGAGGCATATAAGCGCTGATAGCGGCTTTGGGATTTTCCTTCAGATTAGCTTCGGTTTTCTTCCAGAATATATTAGCCATAACAATTGTTTCATCATCTCTTACTTTCACAAAACCCATAAAAACAATATTTGGAACACCGTTTTTATCTGCAGTTACCAAGGAAGCAATTTGTTGATTTGCAAGTACTTCTTTTACATCTGTGGAAATTTTCACCATATTCATATTCCTCTTTGATCTTTTAGTTTGATCTATATTAATCAATATTGTTTCGAATGTAGAATACTTTCTTAGAGACATTATTCATTATTTAACAGGCGTTGGGTAAGAATATATTGTTATTAATAACAGTTAAACAAATAAATTAAGATAATACAAAGTAAGAAAAAATACATGTTTATTAATCTTTCGTAAAGATTATACTTAAGTAACTACATATAATTTTTGTATATAATATTCAGTAAAACATTTCTTTGTATAAAAACAAACGAAGATAGTGCCATCGATCAAAAACTAAGCGTCTTATTTTTCTGAGATAGTCATCGAAGTCAATAATCAGATATCACTAAAAAAATCCAATATGGTATAGACTTCAACTTTTTTTGTTTATTTTTAAACTTTAATTACTTCTCTGTTTTTTTGAGAAAATTCTTATTTGGCAGTAAGAATTCATAGTTCGTTATGTGGATTTAACAATAATCAATAGTTGTAGCTATTAATTAGAAAAATTAACAAAGATTTATTACTATATATATCTAAAAATCAAATAATTTCGAATATTCAGCACTTGTTTTGTATATTTAGATCATAATTCCTCTACTAAGAGTTTTTGATAATTTTTGCTATATAACTATAATATATAAAAACGAAGAAATTAACAAAGATTATATAGAGATTGTAAATAAAAAGAATATTGCATATTAGTTCTATATTAAGAAATAATTGCATAATATGTTTATATATTTAATGAATTTTTCTAAAATCTTTATCTAACGAATGATTTTTAGGCAATATTAGGTATGAATAATTGAGGTAAAAGGAAGTCTATACCTTGAAAATAGAGTTAATCAACCCGGCACCAAAGTTATTGAACAAGTTTGGACAATATAGCCCACCATACGGTTTAGCTTATATTGGAACTCTTCTCATGGAAAGGGGCATAGAAGTAAAGATAATAGATGAACAAATAGGAGCTGTGCCCGAATACAAATGTGATTACGCAATGATAACTGGGACGACATCAACTATAACAAGAGCGTACAGTATATCGAAAACTTATCTAGACAAAGGAATACAAACAATTATTGGAGGTGTGCATGCAACCTCTATAATAAACACTCGATTTAAGGAAGAATTGAATGGAGCTTCTACTAGTGTTATTTTTGGACCTCTTGAGAATATAATTGATCAGCTAATTCAGGATATGAATTCTTCAAACTTACAGAAATACTATGTTGGTTCTTTTGTTGATGAATTGAAATCTCCTGAACCTATTTGGGATGTAAATAATGATAAGTATTTCACTTATCCTGTTCAATCTTCTGTAGGATGTCCATTTAACTGTAGTTTTTGTGCAGTAAATAAAACATATGGAGAATTTAAAATTAAGAACATAGACCTTACACTCAGCGAAATTCAAAAAGCTTCAAAAACAATTATTTTCTTAGATGATAATTTATATGGCAATCCCAGTTATTCTAAAAAAATATTCACAAAAATAAAGGATGATATTGGTTATAAAAATTGGGGAGGCGTAGCTAGTTTAGGTGTTTATAAAGATGAAAAGTTATTGAAACTTTTTTCTGAAACAGGCTGCATTTGTATAAATGTTGGTTTTGAGACATTGGATTCTAATAAATTAAGTTCAGTTCAGAAAAAAAATCATATTGAAGAATATACTAATTGCATAAAAACCTTGAACGACTATGGAATCTTAGCTTATCCTGGTTTTATATCATTTCCAAATGACGATGAAGCAACTTTAAAAGAATTATCCATTTTCCTAAATAAAGCAGAAGTTGACATATTTCACTACGATTTTTTAACTCCTTTTCCAGGTACTCCCCTTTTTGAAAATCTAGATTTGAACAAAAAAATCATTGATTACGATTGGGCAAATTATGATTTTAATCATGCAGTCATAAAGCATAAAAAATGGACTACTGAAGAATGGGAACAAAATGTAGAAGAATTTTATAAAGAGAATCTCTACTCTCGAGCAAATTCATTAGAGAAAAAGCTGTCCCTAAATCCATCATTTACGAATTCAAACTTAAGTTTTGAGATGTGGCATAAATTAACTGATTATTTGATGGGAACTTTTGACTAAGGAGCATTATACCAAAAATTCTGAAAAAAACAAATCTAAAAAAGCTAGTGGATAAAAATTCCAAATCAGAAAACCAAAAAAATATACAATGCTAACAAAACTGACTTAAAACTATAACAAACTCAAAACAAAATAAAGGAGGTGAACAACTATATGTTTCATTCATTTTTCAACACTTATTGTAATAAAAAAGATTCCGATGAAAAGCTTAAAAGACACATTGGAGAAACGCAAATACCTAAGTTTAGTGTTCTTGTCCAAGATATTTTAGATAATGCTTATCGTGATAACTTAATTATCGAAGATTTGAAACAGAATGAAAATATAATAACTGAATTTCCTAAAAAAATAGCAGAATTAGTGTATTCAATATCGATAATAGATAATTCAATTGATAAAAAAGAAGATTGTGTAGACGAATTAATTCTAATTTCCGATATTTGCATTTTCATGGAAAAGTTTCTCAATACTATTAAATATCTTGATAATCTAGAATTGAATATAGAAATATCAAAACTATTACAAGATGTCAATAATTTATTTAATTTACTTGGAAAAGAATTGGCATTAAAAAGAGATTTTAATAAATTTTATGTAAATTATGATATGCCTAATTATTTAAAGTTAACAAATAGCGACTTTTTGCTGTATATTGATTTAACATTGCAATTGATAAGAATGGATAAACGAGAGTATATAGCATCTTTTTTCAAATATTATTCTCTAATGGACATGTTAATTGATAGTATCGTTGATTTTGAGGATGATTATGAGTCAAAATCTTATAATCCTCTTCAGAATATAGTTAAAAGCGATGTCTATGACATAGATACTATTACTAATATTGCAATGAGTTATGGTAAGGATGCTATGAAAATAGCTAATGAACAAAATGGCCATCTAGCGATGTATTTGACATATTTAGCTAGAGCAGAGATTGAAGCGCTAAGTATCTTCAAGAAATATACCTATGAATTATCAAGGGATAAAAATCTAAGAAAACAAATTTTAAAACCATATCCATGGGAGGAAAGTGAAACTAACTTAAATATAAATCTATCTATTTGGAAGTTTACAGAAAGTCCTATAAAATAGGACTAGTGTCATGGAAATTTAATTCTTGCACATAGTCTTTGGCAGCACACCATCAGTGCATAAGGATTCTGAGCTTAATAGGTGATCAATAACTAAACGTTCTTGACACTAGCTACCTATCTATTTTCTATCACAATACAAAAGATCATCGCTTTAAATCACGGAAAAAGTCCAAAAAAGACAGTAATAAGAAGTTTAAGATAATGTTTAGCTTTGTCTGACTATATCATATTTTTATATAGTTCATTTTTAGATATTGTGCTCCTCTCAAAACCTGATTTAACCTGACTTTGACAGTTAGATAAAAATAAGTGCTCTCTGTTTTATGTTCTTTGGTCAAATGAACATCACAAAGCAGAGAGCATTTCCTACAATTCCTAACAAGAATATAAGTGTTCCTATTGGCTCGATCCTTGCTGTCCAACTTTTTTATGAAAAGCTTAACTTCTGTGACATTTTTGGCAAATATAAAAGCAAAGGTCTTGATCTCAATAGTTTACTAATTGGTTTGTTAAGCTACAAATTGACTGAGAATTTCAGTATCAAAGAAGCTGGCAAATGGTTAAATCAGGAAGAGGTTCTTGATATCTTAAATCTTGAAAGGTTTCATGAAAGAGTTCTTTACAGAACTCTTGAACTTTTAGGACGTAACAGAGAGGAAATTCTCTCTGATATTCTGGATTGTCAATGGCGGTTTAATTTTCTCCACTTTGGTCGGTTTAAATTTCCCCACCTTCAGATATAAATTTTACTCAATTTATCATAAACTCACTCAAAATTACTGATAGATATTTACCGTTTTTATACCCTGTTTTTTCCTTTCTTTCAGCCTGTAACTTTCCCCTTTGATGTTAATAGTAGTACAATGATGGAGTATCCGATCAAGCAAGGCAGCCGCTATTACATGGTCCTTGAATATCTCTCCCCATTCTCCATATGACTTATTCGATGTCAGGATTGTTGAACACTTTTCATAACGTCTGGAGATTAGCTGAAATAAGCAGTGAGCTCCTTCTTCGTCAAATGGGAGATATCCTATTTCATCGATCATCAGCACTTTATACTTCATCAAGTCTCTGAGTTTCTTTTCAAGCATTCCTTCTCTATTTGCTAATTTCAATCTTTCAATAAGGTTTCCTGTATTGGTAAAGTAAACCGAAATTCCTGCTTTTACCGCTTCAATTCCAAGAGCAATTGCAAGATGCGACTTTCCAACGCCAGGAGGACCGAGCAAAACAACGTTTTCTGCATTATGAACAAATCTCAAGGTTGCAAGGTCTTCTATGACTTTTTTATCAATAGATAACTGAAACTCAAAATCGAATTCTTCAAGCGTCTTTTTCACAGGAAAACCTTCATTTTTCATCCGTCTCTCAATTGCAGCAGCTTCCTTGTGTTTTTTTCCTGTTCAAACAAGTAATCAAGAACTTCCATTGTTGTCTTGTTGTCTCTTGCAGCAATTTCAAGGCAGTTATCAAGGAGCTCTTCAATTGTATTCAGTTTCAGGTACTGAAGGTTATTGTGAAGCTTCTCATAAGTGAAGTTGTTCATTCAAAACCACCCTCAATGAATGTTTCATAGACGTCAAGAGACCTTTTTTCAACTTCAGGATCTGAGAATTTCAACGGAATCTGTGAAGCTTTCTTGCATTTTGAATTCTCTTTAAGAATCTCGCTCAGAAGACCCTGGAAATGTTCCTTTTTCCTTGAAACTCTGCAGTTACCTGGAAGAATTTCATGTTCACAGATTTTCTCACAATCAACGTGGACTTCGAATTTTCCTTCAAAGATTCGAAGTTCTGTAGTTCTTCCTGCAAACCTGTAAGGAACAGAATACTTATTTCCAAGAAATGAAATATAACAGTCTCTGGAGACCTTTCTGGCCTCCTTATGGGCAACTTTGTAAGGAGGAACCTGGCCCAGAGGGCTCAGGTTCTCCTCCTTAAAGCGTTCAAGAGGGATTTGATAGGTTGTTCCGTGGACAGTTGAATTTACCCTTTCTAACCACCTGTTAACTTGGCCGTTCAGATCTTCGAGAGAGGTAAATTGTCTTCCAAGGAAGAAGTCCCTCTTGACATACCCTACCGTATTTTCAATCTTGCCTTTTGTCTGAGGCCTGTAAGGCCTGCATAACCTGGGAATAAAACCAAAGCATTTGAAAAAATCCTCAAACTGTGAGTTCCATTCAGAATCAGATGATTTTAAGGCTCTTTTGATAACAACCTGTTTGTCGAATAACAGGGTGGGATTTCTCCCTGCCCCGTCTTCTAGGAACCGGACAAGAATTTTTCAATTCATCCGGCTCGAGCCACTACTACCCTTTCGGGTGTCAGTTTAGAACAGAATTGGGGTTAGTGATGCGTTTCTTCCGGTGGTACTCCATGAATTTCCATTGTTCGAAATATTCTTTGTCGATAAATGGATTCTTATTAAGGCTTGCTAATCTTTGCCTAACAATTTTGGCATTGGAGAATCTTTCCAACGTCTGTAGTTCTGTGCAGAATACGTATTTTCTTTTACCGGATTTATGCCAGTATTTGGTCGTTATCCAGGTGAAGCCTTTATTTGAGTGTCTTCTTTTAGCCCAGGAGATAAGCATGTTATAGACTATTTCATCAAGTTTGTTGAAGATAGCAGAAGAAACTGCGTGATTATGATACTCTGCCCATCCCCTAATGATTGGGTTGAGGGTTTGTATCAATCGGTCTTGATCCCATGCTTTTGCTTTGTGAAGTACGTCACGGATTTTCTTGATAATTTCCTTTTGAGAGTCTTTGGATGGCTTCGGAAGGAGTTTTCCTTTATACTTCCTGAAGTTCCATCCGAGGAAATTGAACCCTTCACTAATATTGGTCACAAGAGTCTTTTCTTCGCTGAGCTTAAGTCCACGAGGATCTAAAAATGCTTGGATGACGTCGATTATTTCAAGAGCCGTTTCCGGGGAATCAGCAGTTACCACAAGGTCATCAGCAAAACGAACATAATTAACCTTGCGCCTGTTTTGATGAGATTTGTCAATTGTTCCATCTGATCTGGAGTAAAATCTCATCGCTAAGGCGTTTTCTAAGCCGTTTAAGGACATATTTCCAATTATTGGAGATATAGGCCCTCCTTGAGGTGTGCCTTTTTCGGTAGGAAACAGATGATAATTCTCGATATATCCGGCTTTTAGGAACTCTTTAAGGATTCGTTTATCAATAGGGATGTTATCAAGTATCCAGTTATGGCTGATTTCATCAAAGCAAGCTTTAATGTCACCTTCAACGATCCATTCAGGAGAAACTTTCTTGCTTAAACAGAGGTGAAGGTAGGCATAAGCATCTTTTGTAGAACGATAAGGTTTAAACCCAAACGAAGTTTTGTCACCTGCTGCAGATTCGATTGCGCCCAACACCAGAGAGTGCAAAGTTTGCATTGCTCTGTCATACATAGTTGGTATGCTAAGAGGTCGTAGTTTACCGCTCTTCTTTCGAATGTACTTCCGTGTTAATGGTTTTGCACGATAGCCTTTGTTCGTTAGTTGTAGAGCGGCACGCATCTTATCTGCCGACGATGACCAAATGATGCCATCAATTCCAGGAGTTCGACTTCCCTTGTTAGTGGTTACTTTACGTATCGAAAGAAGTTTGGCATAAAAGGACCGGGTCAGAAGACGGGAGAGTTTGTTCACGGTTTTCCAATTTCCGCTCTTAGCTGCACTTGCAATTCGAGACTGTAGGTTATTAACGACTTCTTTCACTCTTTTCCAATCAATAATTTTCCATTGTTGAGTGAGTTCTTTGTCTGTAAGGTCCGTAACCGAAGTTATCTCTGGTTCTCTTACATTCATAATTAAACAATCCCTGTTGCTTTCGTGACTAATGGCAAGTGGGCATGCTTTCGCATTGAGGCATTTTTTTCCTCTATATTCCCCATTACAGGAAACCGTTTGCTTTTTGCCAATTCCTCTGCCACCTGTGGCGTCGGTTTTCCTTGCGGAATTCCTACCTTATTAAGGACCACAAATGGTTTACCGAGTTCTATGTCATAGATAGTTGTTGGATACTTAGGAGGATCCTATAGACCGGAAGCCATATGTCCATTCGTCATGACACAACATGGAATGTCATAACCAGGCTCCTATGCCATTTTGGCTCATGCGTATTAACCTGCTTTCGCATGTTATACGTTACGATCTCTCAAACAGATCTTCACCTTTCGGTTCTCCATATATCCTTTTCCCTAGCGGTTTGGAACTGTCAGGTTCAGTTTTACACCTCATTGTCCTCTGAGCTTTGCACAGATCCGTTGCCAGAAATGCACATCAGAATAGGGACATTCTGAATGGATAGAATGGCGGGTTGTTCCGCAATCCATAGCATAACTTCTCGTCGCACCATATTATCGTATAGAATCTCCTGTGTAAATCCTCCAAAGTACTCAAAAGCATTCAGATGACACTGGATAAGAGTTGGAGTGTCTATACTCAGTGTAAATTCAACATATCTCATTCTGGAATATCCAAGAATCATGTTGAAGCAAAAGAGTTTCTTTACCTTTCCATCAACCTCAACTGTTCCTAACTCTCCCCAGTCAACCTGAGCCTGAACTCCAGGTTTTGTTTCGTAGCGAAGTATGGCGGGGACTCCCTGCTTGGGTCTTACTTCTCTTACGAAGTCTTTGACGATGGTTTTTCCTCCATCAAAACCCATTTCTTTGATTTCTCGATAGAGGCGAGAAGCAGTATAGGGACCTTCATTGAGTTTCTCAAGAATGTAAGGTTTGTAAGGATCAAGCTTGCTTTTTCTTCCGGGACGTTTCTGGGGTTCTGGGACGGTTTTCTTGTTAAGATATTTCCTCACAGTTGCCCTGGCATAACCTGTTTGTCTGGAGATTTTACTGATGCTAAAGCCTTGTGAATACAAATCTCGTATCAATAGCCATTCCTCCATTTTCAGCATTATCTACAATCCTCGAACTTTTCTCAAGGATTGTGAATTGGAAGGTTTTAAACCGCCGAAATTGGAAGATTCTTAACCGCCATTGACATACGGGTCAGAGAAAATACTCTTACCCTCGAAAGGGCTTTTAAATCTATATAATATCGGAAACCCAGCCAGCTTGTCTGGCGGCCTTACACAAAAAGAAAGAGAAGAAGAAACTTGGTTCTTTATAGTTTTGAGTGGGTAACTTACATTCATTTCCTAAATAATGAGGCAACGAATATAAATTTAGAAACATTTAAAGACTCTCTAACTAATCTTACCCGTTTTCCAAGATATTGAAAGAATTTCATTGTAGATAAAGTTGATTTGCGATTGCCGACAATATATTTATGTCAAACATCCAATCTATATGTGATTTACATGGTTCAAGTTGATATAAGCGATGATACAAACCAGATTCTGGGTATTGTAAAAACTAAATTTAACCTGAAGGATGAAAGCGCAGCTATTGATTTTATAGTTGCTCAATGCGAAATAGATATGCTAGAACCCGAATTAAAACCTGAATTTATAGAGGAAATGCAAAATATAATTGCAGGAAAACATATAGGGCCCTTTAAAACTGTTGATGATTTAAAAGCATACATAGAAAGTTTGCCTGATGAGGAAGAGGATGAATTGTGTATGAAATAATAATCAGTGAAAAACTTTCAAAAAAACTAATAAAATTAAGGAAAAAGAATATTTTACAATTTAATGCTATTTTTAAAAAAGCAGAAGAAATCCAGATTGACCCACAGAGGTATAAAAACCTAAGATATCCATTAAACAATCTTAAGCGTGTACATATTGATTCTCATTTCGTGCTACTTTACTCTGTTGATGAAGAAACAAAAACAATAATATTAGAAGATTTCATCCATCACGACTTCGCTTACTAATCTGACGAAAGGTGTTTAAAGTCGAAGACTTCTTTTACAAAGTTATTCAATAGATTTAATAAAGTCGTCCACAAGTAAATGGGTTATGAATATTGCTGAGATGGCATCTACAGGAACGTTTCCAAAAAATAGAACAAAATTTTTGCATGGCCTTTATGTGTTTCAAATGTTTAATACTTCCACATTTTCTTTCTGAGTTATATTTCTTGCAATAACTCCACGATGGCACATGTTTACATCAGCTTCGAAACACATTAGAGCAACACGGTGGCTTCGGCTTAATTCCGTAATTTTATCTAAAAGCTCGGGATTGTCTTTTATTGTCGTTTTTTGGTAGTCCTCAAAGAGTTTTTCGTAATCTTTGAGTGTGAGAAGGTCTTTTCTTTTTTCCCCTTCTATACCAAGCTCGGGGATGTGGAGATATCGAATCTCTGAGTGTTCGAGATAATTTTTAAGGCTATTTTTTGTGAAATCAAATTTCATGCTGAAAGGGTTTTTCCTCACGTCAATAAGAACATCTATGTCGTTCTTAATTAAGATATTAAGGAAAAGGTCAACATCTCTTCCTTCATATCCAACAGTAAAAAGGCCCGGATCACGCATATTCACATCCTGACAAGGTAGTAGTTTGCTTTTTATTGTATAATCAGGAAACTTTCTGTATACGTATTCCATAATTTCTTTGTCAGAATTAAACTTCTTCACAACTCTATTTATTTTTAAAGTTGCCTTCGGGTCAATCCCTTTTAAAGCTTCTTTCCCTTTTTCGGTTAATTCAAACTTTTTTTCCTTTTCGAGAATATATCCTTCTTTTTGTAACCTGGAAATATCAGAATAACAAACGTTGGAAAAAGGACCGTAGTGATGGGGGAAAAAATGATAAAATTTAATTAATTTGTCTATTTTTTCTACATGAGATGACAAAAAAAGGCTCTTCACTATCATGAATCTGGAAGACAAGCCCCTTTCATGGAGTTTGTCTATGGTGTAAAGAAGAGCTCTTTGTCTGTGATTCAGATTTTTCATTAAATTACCATCTATCAAGTATGTTTATGTTCAAAATATTTCCATTTAACGATATTCTATGATTTATTCATTAGCTATTTTCACAGCTATTGAGAAGACGAATTAAAAATTACTTTATTTATTAAATAGAATTCTACTCGAACTATAAATCTTTACTTTAGCGTTAAGTCTTAGTATGTTCAGCAGGGATTAATGCCCATGTTATTCATTGTATTGAATAATCATTCATCATATTGAATGACTAACAGATCTTCTCTATTTTTTCGGGAAAAAACATCCACTCCTATGTTCTCATGGTCGGTGAGAAAACTACACTCAAGAAGAAATCAAAAAACTCTGCTATTTTCCCAGTTTGCCAGTTACACAATCACCAAAAGCCTATTTTCCTCAACGATCGCCATTCTCCTCAAGCAGCCAGTACCACAATGGCACATACCTTATCCTTTTCCCATCAACGACCTCCTCATTAAAGAAGTCTGATGTAATGATATACTTGTCTAGTATAATCGATAATCGATGAAATTTGCTGATTTTGTCGTGTAAAAACGATAAATTTGCGAGATGACATTTTAGATGTAAGCGACAAGGAAAAAACAGAAAAATTAAGGCAGTCCATTCTTTCAAAGGTTTTTTCAGGTCAACTTGTTGGGACAGAGGCTGAGATTCTTCGGCTTAATTTCACAATTTTACCAGATAATAGGATTCTACTGGAACTCAAAAGAAATAAATTTCGAGTACTGGGATCAACTCTTATAATATGCAATATATATAATTACAGGGGAATATCACGGCAGGGGGATATAAGGGCAGAGAAGATCCTGTTAAAGCCAGCAATCTCTGAATTTCCGGTTCATATGCTTCAATAAGAAACATAGCTGTGGTTATTCTCCTTAACTAAAAAGAAGTTTAGAATAAAAAAGAAGTTTAGAATAATAAAGAGAAAAGAGGGAGTATCATGAAGGAAGGCACAAAAGAAGAAATGGAAGGCAAGTTTAGTAAGGCTAAGGGAGAAATCAAGGAAAGCGCAGGAGAAATGACCGGGGACATTGAGATGGAAGCAAAAGGTGAGGCTGAAAAAAGAAAAGGAGAAGCTCAGGAAAAAGTAGGGAAAATAAGGAAAGAGTTTGAAAAATCAAACTGCGGGCGGCCACCCCACCCTAAAGGATGGGGTATGCTTCGGGCCGCCCGCCCGGTTACTCGGGGACAGATAATTAAGCATCCTCTAACAAGGTTTCATGAACATAAGTGATTGAAATTTGCCTCGGTTTCCGGTCCGATTTACGATTATTATACAAGGAAGCTATGATTTAGAGATTTAAAGAGAAAAACGAAGAGGCGAGGGTTCACTTCATCCCCTACCTAAAGGAAGGGGTATTCGTGACCCTCTGCGCTCCCGTTGTAATAAAGGCAGGATATCACAAATCTTGAAGACTGGCTTAAACTGGAATTTAAGACTGGCCTAAACTGGAATTTGATTCTAAGTCTACCACTGAAAATTCTACCAGCTGATTATTGACAATTTTTTAATACATTTAAGACAGTTTTGGGCCAGGGTTTTTCGTTATTTCTTATTTTTTCCTTATTTTTCCACTTATTTTTTCCGGCCCATCAGGACAGGAAACTTAGCGAGGAAAGAGCCTGTTCCCTTCTGTATTCGGATTTAATCCCCTTTGCCAGCTCAAGGGCTTTTTTCAGGACTTCTTCCTTTCTTACTCCGTCCAGATACGGAATAATGAAAGAGAGAGCTTCGGGTCTCATATCTTTATCTTTAAGGTTAAAGGCTAACTGAAGAGCTTCGTCTATAATTTCTCCTTTTCTTTGCCCGTTCAGATAAGGGATAAGCAGAGAGAGGGATTGTCCCCTCAAATACTCAGACTGAATACTGTATGACAGTTCAAGGGCTTTTTCCATTATCTTTTCATTTTTTGAGCCGAACAGGTGAGGGATAATTGAGGAAAGGATCTGGAATTTTGAGTCACTGTATTGAATATATAAAGCAAAGGCAAGGATATCTTCAATAAGCCTTTCTTTCCCTGGCCCTCTCAGATGCGGGGCAAGAGAACGGAGTACAAGTGCCCTTTCTTCTTCGTCCTGAATTCTTGATGCGGAACAGAGGGCCTTTTCTATAAGTTCTGCCCGCCTGGGTTCTTCCAGATAAGGAATAAGCATGGAAAGAGCCTGAGACCTTAAATCCCCGTATTCAATTCCGGAGGCAAAACCAAGGATTTTTTCCATAAATTCCTCTTTTTCGGGCCCCTCCAGCTCAGAGAGAACCGATAACTGAGACTGAAACCTCTGGATTTCGCTCTGGCCTTTTATATGCATTTCTGCAATTTTTGCCATTCTTATGGAACTTGGGGTTCCTTCAGTCTGGATTTCCTGAGTCAGCTGAATGTGTGTGTACGGGCTTTTCAGCTTTTTGACATTAATTCCGACTTCGGGTATGACTCCAGACATAGAGGGATCCGTTTCTTCTTCTGCCATCTCCAGTGCCTGAGCAATAATTTTTTTTGACATAAATTCTTCGAGCATCTTATTAAATTCTTCAAACACTTTCTTTCTATTGTTTAAGTTCTGTATTTTAAGCCCGGTAGAATACTCTTCGATCATTTTCTTGATTTCTTCGCCTTCCGTAAAATGCGAAATTTCCAGAGCCAGATCCGGGTTCTGCTCAAGGACTTTAAGAATCTCCCGCGTCAGAGCCTGTTTTACCTCAGGGTTGGAAGATGCAACAACCATATCTTCTGCGGCTTCTTTTAATTCAGGATGGTTTTTAGAAAATATTTTTTCCCATAATTTTTTCCTGGCCGCCCATACCTCAGGTCCTGCTTTTTTGCCGGCTTCTTCATCCGCCCTTTTAGATCCGATAACCAGGCAGGGAATTACAGGCTCAATAAAATCTGCTACTTCTTCTGCAAGTTGCTCAAGAGTTATTTTTTGTTGCCGCATAGTTTCTTCCTTCATTTACAGGATATTATGTCCTTCTCTTTTTGGTTAGCTCCGGAATAAAGATATCAGTAAATGTATGCCTGTAGTGGAATAAACAGAATAACAAATAAATACTTCGTTTTAAGCTTTAGAAAGCTCAGTATAATCTATCACATATCCGTGAGATTACACCAATCAACACAAAAGCAAGCTTCCCACAGCAGCTGCATCTGTCAGATGTTAAAAGATACAGATCCCCAGAAAACAATCAAAATTGTGAAAAATTCATGTTTACTTTTTAGATTAAAACCCTTCTTTATTTAAGAAAACAGGTATATCCCGGATAATATATAAATATGTTTAAGTAACTTTTTTAAAATATTAAGAGATATGTCCAGAATAAAAATAATTCTTCTTGCGTGTATGTTAGCTCTTCTATTCTCCGGCTGTGTGGAAAATTCGGCGGTATTTGAGAAAAATACAGCTACTCTTAAAGAAAATACAATAAATGCGGATTCAGTCAGGGGCTATGACATAGCTTCTGCAAACAATGCTTTTGCTTTTGATATGTATTCACAGCTGACGCAACAGGTAACTGGAGACTATGAAAACATCTTATTTTCCCCGTACAGCATTTCTGCTGCCATGGCAATCTGTTACGAAGGGGCGGAGAACACCACGAAGGAGCAAATATCAAACGTATTTTATTTCCCTACCAACAAAACCGTTTTGAAAGTACGTCTGGAGAGAATAAACGACAGGATCAATTCCGGAAGCGGCGATTATGAACTCCAAACTGCAAATGCGCTCTGGATACAGGAGGGCTACCCTGTAAAAGAAGAATATCTTTTCAATGTGAAAAAATACTATGACGGAGAAGTAGCTAACCTTGATTTCGTGAGAAAACCGGATGATTCCAGAAATACCATTAATGAATGGGTAGAAACCAGAACCAGCGATAAAATCAAGGATCTGGTTCCAAAAAGTATGATTACGCCTGACACCCGAATAATTATTACAAATGCAATTTACTTTAACGGAAAATGGGCATACACATTTGATAAGCAGCTTACGGAAAAGAGAGCTTTTTATCCGGCAAATGGGGAAGAAGCCTCTGTTGATATGATGTATATGTATAACAATTTTAATTATGGCGAAAACTCAAAGGCAAAAATCATAGAATTGCCTTATAAAGGCAATGACTTATCTATGTACATTGTGCTTCCGAAAGACAATAACATCAAAGAATTTGAAACAGAATTCACAATTAACGATTATACAGAACTTAAAAATGAAATGGATTCCACAGTAAACGTGGATATTTTAATTCCGAAATTTAAGTTTGAGACTAAAACAGAACTTTCGGACTCCTTTGTCGAAATGGGCGTTGTCGACGCCTTCAGGCAGGCAAATTTTTCAGGCATAAGTAATAGCCCATTAAAAGTATCCGAAGTAATTCATCAAACATTTATAGATGTGAAGGAAGAAGGAACAGAAGCTGCCGCAGCAACAGGGGTTGGGATGACAGTAGGTATGGATTTCTCATGGGATTCCAAACAAAGGGAATTCAAAGCCGACCATCCGTTCATGTTTTTCATAGAAGACAGAAGGACAAACTGCATCCTTTTCATGGGAAAAGTCGAATACCCCGAGTATAAGAACGACACATGAAACTCGTTTTGTTTCAGCTAAAATTCAAAATCAATACCTATAAGAGATAAACCTGACAAACTGGAATATATCATAAGAGGAAGCAACTGAAGCAGCAGTTGGTGGGAATTTTTGAGTAACCAGCCCGGTATACACGATAAGACTTTCAGTCAGGAATCTGATGATAGGATAAAAGCTGCAAAGCAACTGGGAGCCCTTTTTGAGGTTTTTCCGGACAGAAAACAGGCATTTGAAGACCTTTTAAGGCTCTGTTCCGACAGGGACAGCGAGGTAAGGGTAGAGGCCATTAATTCTCTTACAACTGTTTTTCCAAATGTGCCGGAAAAAGAACTTACCTGGGAGAGGTTTGTAAACCTTACAGCTTATCCCGTTGAACAGGTCTTTGCAGCGGCAGTTAGCGCCCTGATAACTGTTTTTCCCCTGGTGCCGGATAAAGACAGGGCATGGAAAGACCTTATTGAGCTGATAAATTCAAAATCAAGCATCGAAGACGTCAGCAGGGGGATCGTCAGCTCTCTTCAAAATGCTATTTCTGAATATCCTGACAGAGAACATGCGTGGAAGGATTTGCTGGAAATGACAGCATCAGAAGACCCTTATGCCCGAAAAAAGGCTGCTTCTTTATTAAGCACTGTTTTTCCGGGGCTGCCTGAAGGGAAAAAAACTAAAGCATGGAAAGACCTGCTTGGGCTGGCAGGAGAAAAAGGGGACTCACAGGTAAGTGAACAGGCTTCAAAGGCTATCCGGGAGGTTTTCCCATTTTTGCCTGATGAAAAGAAAGACGAAGGCTGGGAAGAGATGCTCGAGCTGGCAGGGGGGTCAGCAGATCATGTTGCCCGGATGAAAATTCTGCCCTTTCTGCCTTCGGTCTTTTCTTCCGTCCCGGATAAGAATAAGGCATGGGACACAATTTTCAGGTTCACAGGTGATGAAAGAGAAACTGTGCGAAAGCAGGCTATGGATGCTCTTGTTTCTATTTCTACTGAGATGTCAGATAAAAGCAGGGTCTGGTCTGACTTCATTAAGCTTACAGAAGCACAGGATGAGTATGTAAGGGATAGGGCTGTGGATGCCCTTTCCAGTGTGTACCAGTGCCTTGAAAATAAAGACGCTGCCTGGAAAGAACTGATAGAGCTTACCGGAAGCGAGGAAGAAAATATCCGGACAACAGCTGCCCGTGCCCTGAACAGGATATTCCCTTATGTTTCCGACAAGAGCCAGGCATACTCGGACATTATAGACCTGGCTGAAAAGGAAGATAATTATATGCTCAGGGAGGTCGCAAGGAACCTTTCTTCTATCCACCCCCAATTTTATGGTGAATACGGAACAGATGAAATGAGAGCGGAAATTGGGGAAATAAATGAGAGTGGAAGACAGAATGGGAAGAAAGAAGATAAATTTTCAGGTTTTTCCGGGCCAGCATCCGAAAAAGCTGCCTTTCTGAGGAGGGACACGGCTACTTTTCGGGGATCTGCTCCGGGTCAGCATGATATGGGGAAGAATAGAGAAATAGCAGAGGGAAGAGAAATGAGGGATGAAGATAAGGCCGAAAATGGGCAGCTTAAAGGAAAAGAAAGCAAGAAATCTGCCTATGATTTTCTGAGACTTAAAGGGGAGAGAGAAAAGTACGCAAGAAAAGATTCAGCAGGACCTTTTTCAGAAACTTATTCAGGGATTCCGGAGAAAAAGGAAATTATCGAGGAGCTGCTCAGGCTCAGTTCGGACCCTGATCCCCAGATAAGGAGAGGTGCGATTGAAACACTGCTTGTTCGTTATTCGAGGGAAGCAGGCAAAGCACAGGATATCTGGAACGAACTCCTCAGGATATCTGAAGATGAGGATACAGGCGTAAGAAAGGATGCTGCAGAGCTGTTATCTCATGTCTTTCCAGCGGTTGAAGAAAAGTCAGGAGTATTTTTTGACATTATCAGGCTTGTTGAAAGCCGGGACACCCAGCTCAGAAGGAGGGCTGCAGAGCTGCTTCCTGCTGCATTTGCCCATTCGGGTAATAAACAGAGGGCATGGAACGACCTTGTAAAGCTTACATCGGATGAAGACAGGGAGGTCAGGAAAGGGGCGGTACTTGCCCTTTCATCGGGATATCCCGGGGTTCCGGATAAAGGAAAAGTCTGGAGTGACCTTATCATGCTTTCGTCTCACAATGACAGTTTTGTGCAGCGTGAAGCCACCCGGGCTCTTGGTCCTGCTTTTTTTTATGTGCCTGACAAAACAATGGCATGGAGAGACCTGCAGGTTCTTGTTGATAACCCTTATGTCTATGTCCGGAGGTATGCACTCCGTTCTCTCGGCAGGGCTTCCCTCTGGAGAGCAATGAAAGCGGAAAACGAAGCTGCTTATCTTTTCGGGCTTAAAGAGGCAGTTAAATACTTTAAAGAGGCGTCTGAAGCCTCTGTAGGCACTGCAATTCCCGAATTTTACCACCCCTTTTATGAATCTCTTTTGCAGATCTTTTTCGCTGAAAGGTCTTCTGCACTCGAAAGTGAACGGTATCTCTCAGCTGTGACAGGTGAGACAGGCTATCTGGCAGAAAACCGAAAACTTCAAGGGGTTCTGGAAGAATTTGCAGGGCTCCTTCGGACAGCGGGAGACCTGGCTCCTGGAGACCTTTCTGCCAGGAAAGAATTTCTTGAAAACAGCACAGGGGCTTTTGATAGGGCTTCGTCGATATTCGATGCTGTGGAAGAAGATGCAATTTTATCGAAAAAAGTCGTGAAAAAAGAGCGTCAAAAATTCGGAAAGGTAGTCCAGGAACAGAAACTGAAAGAGACTCTTTCTGGGATCAGATATAGAGCAAAGACTGCCTGCCTTAAGTCAAAAGGCACGCCTGCGGAAAAAATCACCTGTAGCATAAGTCAAAGGGTTAGAACGTGGAATTTCCAGGACTCTGAGAGAGATAAGAATGAGCTGAGCAGGCAGCTTGAATCTTTTCTTAATGTGCTTGAAGCACAGGTACCCTATGTCCCTGAGAACAGGAATATTTTTGAAAAACTTGAAGATATCAGGCAGGAACAGGACCTTCTTGAGCGTTGCAGAAAAGTTAGCAGGTTAATAAGCCTTATCCCGGGAGCCAGGGTCTGAAGGGCAGGTATATAAACAGGCTCTGGCTTCTGCACCTTGCCTTCAATTTATATCCTATCCTGCCAATCCTTCTGTTATGTATGGAGCAGGCATTGAGTTAACTGAAGAGGATTTTGAATTTTCAAAACCCCCTTTATCAAAAAAGTTCATTCGCCTCGTATTCGAAAAATATCAGCTGGAATACATTGCTTATTTCGGCGAAAATATGTTCTATGTTTCAGGGCAAAACTCAGAACCCCTTGCTCCTTTGTATCCCAGTTCCAGATACCCTGAAGATATTGAACTTGTGTTCGATTTCATGACACGTGAAAGAATACGCAGGATAAAATATGAAAATGGTGTGCTTTTAAGGTCCTCAGTTCCGGAACTTTCCGATTCCTGAAATCCGCTAAAAGGAAGATAAAGTCCCCTGCCCGAAAAATAGCCAGGATTTAACGTTATTTTCAGGAAAAACCCGGTTGGTTTTTTCCTTTTGTCCAGGTTATTTATAGTTATATAACAATATTTAGTTACAAAGTTTCTATTTATCGCAGGGGGTATTGAATGATACGTCTATGGGAGTATGATTCTCGCAGAATTCACGGTGTTCATATGCCGCAGCAGATGAGCGATCTTGAAAGAATCGGAAATGAAGGCTGGGAACTTGTCCTGATAAAAGATGACATTGATGATGAAGGAACGGTAACAGCAATATTTAAAAGGGAGAAAAAAGAAGCTGCACCCGAATAATGAAATATTTCCTTAAAATATTTTTTCCCGAATTTCTCTTTTCTCCAGTTCATCTCTTTTTGCTGAATTTTTCCTAATTTTCCCAATTTTCCCATTTATTCCAATTCATCCAATTTTTCCTAATTTTCTCATTTATCCTAATTTTCTCATTTATCCTAATTTTCTCATTTATCCCAATTTTCTCATTTATCCCAATTTTCTTATTTATCCTAATTTTCTTATTTATCCTAATTTTCTTATTTATCCCAATTTCACCAGATTTCCCTGCTCTCTCCCTTTTCCTAAGTTCTTCCGTTTACCAGGCGTAGAAATAATATGTAGAAATAAGTTTACCAGGTGTGGAAATAACATGTAAAATAAATTTATTAGTTGTAGAAATAATATGTAGAAATAAGTTCTTTTATATTGGCAGTAAGTTATTTATCTACTTCTTCAGTATTTTAGATATATGAAAAATTATGATCCTGTTAAAGCTATATATGCAGTTGTACTTATAATGGTTTCATTATTTGCCTTATATATAACATCTTCTTTTTTTTATGTTATTATTCTGAGCGCTCTTTTTGCTTACGTAATTCATCCAGTTTACTCATTTTGCTTAAAATTCGTAAAGAACAGGCAGATCTGCGCTCTGATCCCTCTTGGGACGGTCTTTATTCTGATAGCTTCCTCAGGCTTTATGATGATAAAAGCCCTTATGAATGAGACTTCAAGGATTTTAGAAATCCCCAATACCCTTAACGGGTTTGCAAATATGGACCTCAGGAGGATAGTCGGTTTATTTGAGCCAATTATCAAGACTCATCCCGGGAAACTGACCGAGAGCATAGGTGGATATCTGAATACTCTTGTCATGGATTATGTCCCTCAAATCCAGAATAACATAGTACAGATATCAACCGACCTTTCAATCCTGATTATAGAGCTGATCGTTATTGTTGTCCTTACCTATTACCTTCTTGTGGAGAGTGAAACTATAGCAGCCGAACTTCCCGGTCTCTTTCCTGACAGAAAAGTGGGGGTTGTGTTCCTCAGGGAACTGAACCATATTTACCAGAACCTCTTTGTAGTTTACTTTCTCACCTGTCTTGCAACCGGTGTAATCGGAGGAATTCTTTACTGGGTGCTTGGAGTACCTTACCCTCTTATCTGGGGCATCGTAACATTTATAATGGCTCTCCTGCCTGTTGTCGGAGCGGGAACGGTTTACGGTCTTCTTGCCCTTTACTATGTCCTCATCCAGAACTATTTTACAGCAGGAGCTCTTGTGTTCCTGGGAATCGTTTTCCTGAACATCATCCCGGATTTTGTCATAAGACCAAAGCTTGCCAGAAGCCGGGCTGCAATCCACCCGGCAATTACTCTCCTAGCCTTTGCAGCACCTGTCTTTGTCCTCGGTCCTGTGGGCATTATCATAGGCCCTCTTACATACGGGTTCCTGCTTGCAGTATTCAGGACAAAGAAAATTATCGGGGCTTCTCCTGTCCGGGAGGAGAGTTCGATTACAGGTTCAGTTGAACCCGTTAAAAGAGCAGAAGAAAAAACAATTGAGACAGCGGTTGAAAGATCGGGAGGAATACCACTTGAAGCCTCTAAAGACCATATTTTCTCTCCGGAAATTAACCCCTGGCATGATAGAAAGAAAGCAGTATGAATTGTGAGGCATCCTGCATGATTGCTGGCCAGGATCATGCAGTTTATTTTTTAACCCCCGGAAACAGTTTTTATTGCAGCGGGGCTGTTGTGAAATGCCTGTAAGAAAACTGCAGGAGCTAATAAAACCTGAAATAAATGTTTATTTGCAAAAAAGGTTGCGTTCCCATCTAGATTCTGGAAGTTCCGAATTTTTATAAGAGATGCTTTGTTTTTGGGAAGAGGTTTGAGGTACTTGACTCATAGGCTGTGAGTTTGTATTATCTCTTTACTTGTGGGTAGTTTTTCGGAGTGGATGTTGAAATAGGTCTTTTGGAATAGATTTTAAGTAGGTGTTTAGATGAGAACACAACAAACTATACTACACACTTACTGTATATAATATTTTCAACAAATAATATCATTTTACCTGCATATTCATTAGTTCATACATATAACATTTTATCACTAATATAACCTTATATTATCAGATAAATCGTGCTCGGTTTCCTTTCACAAGAAGTAATCAGTAGAAATATATTTATTTGTATTTTTAAAAAACAATATATACTACCTGATGCATTTCTTCTATAAGATATCACGACGAAAATAAGTTTTACTCAGTATTGTTCTGAAACGTTCTGAAACCTGAGGAGGAAGAGGCATAAAAAAAGATACTATCATTTTGATACTGACTATTGGTATACTGATAACAGCAAACTCGGTCAGTGCCGCACCGCAGGGGACTGTAATAAAAGAAGGTGTACTGACATATCCTGCAGGACCCTATCTTTCAGGAGACCCTCTCCTGTTAAGCCTCGGAAATTATACAGGGGATAACGATACAGAAGGATCAGGAGAACAATTTAAAATAGCCTATCTGGAAAATGAACACCTGTTTTTTGAGAACAGCAGCCAGAGTTCGGCTTCCGAAAGCCTGACCGTTTGTGAGTTGGGTGTTTGCCCTCACAGATTTTTTGACACCCGACTCAAATTCAACAAAGAAACGCTTCATACTGGATTCAGATTTATTTTTTACCCTGTTTCTCTTTCTATAAACAGGATGTCTTTGTCCATTATATTCAACACTGCTTTTTAATACCTGCATGTTTGTTTGTGAACTGGCACCGGGCTGAAGACTTTGTCCCGGTGAGCAGAATACCCATCATAACCGGTTTTATTTAGTCGAATATGCCGAACAGGCTTAATGATTAAATTTTACAATGATTAAATTTTACAATGATTAAATTTTACTGAAAAAGATCAGAGACCTGATTGATTAAAATTTTAAAAAAAAGGTTGCGTTCCCATCCGGAATATCTGGAAGTTCCGAACATAGTAAGAGATTTTTAGTTTGGGAAGAGGTTTGAGGTATTTGTGGGTTAGAGTTTTAGTTCATCTCTTTGTGGAGTAGGTGTTTGCTAGTGGGGTGTTCAGAGATGAGAACGCAATTTATACTATACATCCATCATATATAATATTTTTAATACATAATATTATACAGACACTCTACATCTTAGCTTATCTCTCTAATTTTAGTTGATTAGTATAATAATATACCATTAAACTAAAAAGTTACATTTATAACAAACATCTTTATTCAAACTTCGGGATCAATTTCTTGAGAAGCTGGATCAATTTTCAGAGTTATTTCATGCGTGTATTATACGTGTGGTGCAGGGTATAAAACAGGTATATCAGAAAAGCCAGTACAAGGAAATATTTTGTATAAAAAACTCTTGTCAGGATTTTTTTCTTTGTACTGGTTAAAGCATCTTCTATTATCTTTGAGTTAACATCCCCTTTAGTATAGACTTTTCCGCCGTTTTCGAGTATTGCCGTCCTGAAAAGGACATTTTCTCCAGTATACATATATTCATCCGGGCAGTTTACAGCTGCAGGTCTCCAGGATACGTTCTTAACACCGGTGTTTTCAGACATTAACTCCTCTGTCAGGTTTACTTCTACAGGAGTCTCCGATATTTTATGAAGCCCGAAAGTATCGGCTGTAACATATGATTCATACATATTGTTTCCTATGGATGTTATTTCCATAGGCTTTTTGTCAAAATAAAGCTCAGGCGTCCCTTTTTTTCCTGTTGTAATAAGGATTCTGCCAGGCTGACCCATTTTAAGGTCAGGAACATCAAGCTGGACGCCTTCGGACATCTCTATATCCGCAACTGCCCAGTTCAGGGTCCGGGTAATTATCAGGCTGTCGTTTCCCGAGTACATGGAAGCTGCCCAGGGGACACCATGTCCTTTTCCGTTATCTGTTGTAATCGCAGCAACCCTGCCAAGCCCGAGCCTCCAGACCGTAATTATCGGTTTACCCAGCCTTGTTATAACCAGGCGGTTTGCTTCGGGCCTGGGAGTAACCTCATTATACCCGAGAATATCGTGCTGCACATCAGAAATGTTCCGGGTGATGAAGTGCTTCGGGTCATAAACAACAATTGACCCGCTGGAATATTCGTCTTCACGGTTTTCTGATTCTTCGGGATCTTCAGAGAAGCTTACTTTAATCCTCTCACCGGGCTCTATCCTGTTATAATTTTCTGACAGGCCGATCTTGTTCATGAAAAGTTCGGCATAATACTGACCTTTGGGAGTAACCTTAAGGTCATCGACACTCGGAGTATGTATGTGGACAAAATGGATGTTAATGCCGCTGCCTTCGTGAAGGTTTTCCGCACACTGGATTGCCCGCTCAAACCTTAAATCCCTTTCAGCCCTGTTGCCTATTCCGCCGTCAGACACTATTATAATTTCGGCTTCTGTGCTTTTGTTCTGTCCATTAAGTAGCGTGCGTGCGGTCATGAGACCTCTTTCAAGAGATGTGGAATCTCCTGTTGACGGCGTTATTTTTCGGATTTCAGCATCGAGCCAGAGCTTGTTTGACTCTTTTGACATGTCTATAAATCCATCTGTAATGTCCTGTCCCGTGCTACCGAAAGTAATCACATCGACTCTTGCATCTTTCAGTAGATCGCTCTCGAGAAGGACAATTGCATTCGACAGAATATCATCAAGAATCTTCCTGCCAGCGCCATTGCTCTGCAGAGTGCTGGGGGAAACATCAAGCATCAGGACAACGTTTCTGCCCCCTCTCCAGCTGGAAGGCTCTGAACTAACAGGGAGGAGCTCCTCAAATCTGGTGCCCTGGTATGTATCGTCTGCGGGGAGATCAAAAGAAGAACTTCCTCCTACAACCACCATGCCGCCTCCGTTAATGATATAATCTCGGAGGGTTCTGGTTTCCACATCAGAAATTGTCGATGCAGCCTGGTTGTCAATTATTACGGCATCCGTACGGTTCAGGGAACCAAATGACCCTGAAACCCTTACGTCATAGATCTCCTTCATCATGCCTGCAAGAGGAGAGTCAGGCTCATCTGTAACAAGAAGGACTTCTGGTTTGGGAGTTACGTATATGCTTTTCATGTACTGGTTATTGTTCTCGAAATAGTCCAGGTTTTTAACACTGATGCTTGCCGGGTGAAGGGTTGCCTTTACCGTGTGGGGCCCAAGCGTTTCAAACGTGTGGTTGAACTCCATGCTTTCAATTCTTTCGGTCTGGGTAATTTCCCTCTCCATCACTTTCTGGTGGTCGACTGTAACCCTAACCCGGTAACTCATTTTGTCTTCAACTGATTTCCGGATATTGACCTTAAAAAATGCCTTATTATCTATTACAGCCTCGTTTTCGCCTTCAATCTCCACACTCAGGTCTTCTTTAACGGTCTTGGGGATAAGAGCGGAAACAGGGAAATTATTCTTATAACAATAAGAGAGAGCTTCTTCAACCGGCATCCCTGAATTGCTCTGCCCGTCAGAAACCACAAGCACGTAGTTGTCAGGCGAAGCCTGCTGGACGATAGCATCTCCAAGGGATGTATGTATCCCTGAAATCGTTGTAACCATAACAGGGACTCTGGTATTGAGGTCATCAGCAAGCTCTCCGGACACACCTTTTTCCAGCAGGTCCATACTGACACTCTCGTCAGAGATTATGGTTATTCTGGACTGGCTGGTCTCTGGGGAACTGATCTCCACAGAATAAGGTGCAGCAAGAGCCAGGATAAGGAGAAAGATCACAAGGGAATGGACAAACAGATGTCTTCTGTTGATTTTTCTCCATAACCCCAGAAACACAAGAAAGGCAAGAGGGATAAGTAGCGTCAGTTCATTCAGGTGTAAAAAATTAAAACCATAGGGAAGATCAAAGGTCATATGATCCCTCTCCTTAACATAACCGCACTTTCAACTATGAGGAGCAGCAGTAAGAGATAAATAAGGTATTTCCTGGACCTGTCAGGGGAAACCGTGTGAAGGTCCTCTTTCTGGATCGCTCCGTTCTCACCTGTCAGGTTCAGCCTTTTTTCTGTAAAGGTATTTGACTCAGCGGAATCGTACAGATTTACCACAATGGTTTTCTGGTTTAGCCCGTACAATCCGCATTCGTCAAAATAGACGAAATCACTGCTTATAGTATCACTGGGTGTTTTGATTTTGATAGTCTGGTCAAATGCCTGATACTTTCCCGTGTTAACATTTGTTTCGCTTATATCCTCAATTCCCCACATGTACCTGAGGAGTTTCACCCAGAACACAGGGTAGGTTGGGGTGGTGGCGAAATTGTTCCATGCATCGGTTTCTATCGTATCGCTGAACCCGATGTAGATTACTGTCCCTTCGTTTATATTATGCATGCAAACAAGAGGCCCTGCTTCCCCAGCCTCTACCAGGACTGCAGCATCCTTTTTCGGGATAGTAACAAGGAGTTTTCGAAGATAAACCTCGCTGAACGAAATGTCATCAAAAATATTTTTCCCACTTCCCACAGTCTCTATTGTGTGGCTGCCTTCTTTATCCACTGATTTGATATCCACAGGAAGAACGGAATAAAGCCCGTGCATTGCTGAAGAATTGTACAGGCATTCGTTTCCTATAACAATCAGGTCTTTCCCATTTTTTGCGGAGGTTACGATTTCTTTGACAGTATGGGAAGGTAGAGGTTTGTATCTGGAGTTAACAACTATGGTATCGTAGTCTGCAAGTTTCTCCGGGAGATCCTTCCGCACATCAACATCAATATCAGGAAGCAGAGAAATTGCCGTTATCAGGGGGGATCTGCTGATAGCCTGATCGCTGTCCGTCAACACCAGGATTTTTTTGGGCTTGACCTCAGGAATTGAAATACAGGCAATGTTATCGCAGGGTATTGCATCTTCATTCAGGATTTTGACAGTTGATATTCCCTGAGGGATTTTTGAGAACTTTATCTGCTGCGACCCGTACTCTGCAAGCTGTACGGAGTTGCTGACTTTTGTACCGGAACCGGAATCAGAGCCGCTCTCCATCAGGACATCAAGTTTTACACTTTCATCATTAAAGTTTCTGATAGTGCATGTGTATTCATATGTCCCGTCATTGCTGTCTTTCAAATAACCGTCTACAATTGCATAATTGGCAGTTTTATTGCCCACCTGCCTGAACTCAAGCTCCATGTTTTTCGTGTTTGCGATTCTTATATATGTCTCAGGAGCCCTTCCTTCCCAGGTCTCAAAATCGGATATAACCACAATTTTCCCATACTCGTTCTCTTTTTCATTTATAGCTGTCAGAATGGCCCTCGGAATATCTGAAGGAGTATGTTTTGCCTCCATTCCATCAATTACTGTTTCAGCATCTTTCGCGCTCAGAGATTTTGCAAGCAATACGGGAATGCTTTCCGCAGCAGTAATCGTATTTTCCTGGCCCAGGCGCTCTATTGCTATTGACTTCGCCTCATTAATGCGGTCAGGAGCCGACATGCTCGCAGACGAATCCATTATGATTATTACCTTTTGAGCATCTGCTTTAACATCCTCTATAAGCGGACCGGCTATTGCCATGGACAGAAAAATAAGAGCAAGCAGCTGCAGGTAAAATAAGGGGTCAGTTATTCTTTTACTGAGAGTGCGCCTGGAATCGAGCAGGTTCTGGCTTATCCGCCTGACAAACATAAGGGAAGGCAGAATGATGTTTTTCGGGCGGGGCCTGAGCAGGTATATGATCGTAAGGGGAATTATCCCTGCAAGCGCAGCAAGACCCTGAGAAAATTCAAAGTCCATGAGCAGGATCACCCTTCACCTATGATTTTTAGAACAGTATCAAAAGGCTCGTTTTTTATGCTGACCCGGAAGTAAGGGATTTTAAAATCGTATGCAATTTTCTCCAGTTCAGCCATATGCTTTGAATATTCGGAGGCATATTCTTTTTTAAATCCAGCTCCCACTGTAAAACTGATTTCTTCGCCTGTTTCGCTGTCAATAAACTTTACTGTCCCGTCCACGGATTCAGGAAGGTTTATCTCGTTCTCATCATAAATGTGCACAATTACAAGCTCGTGCCTGGACAGCCTGTTAACCGCCTTCTGGACGGAATCAAGGTTGTCCAGAAAATCCGACATAATAAGAACCATTGATTTCGATTTTATTCTCGGGTATATCGAGTCGGCACAATCTGCGAGCTTTGTGGTTCCGCTGACCGGAATCTGGGTCAGGTTATCTATTGTCCGCAGGAAGTCGTCCCTTCCTTTATGCGATTTTGTGTAGTCAACATCATCTGCAAATGTTGCAATGGTATACACATCGTTGTGTTTCATTACAATGTAAGAAACTCCCGCAGCTACTGTTGCTGCATACTCAAACTTGTTTGGAGTGTTATCCGGAAAAAGCATGCTGCTGCTTGCGTCAAGCAGTATGACCATGTTAAGGTTTTTGTCCTCTTCAAACCTGCGTATATAGAGCTTTTCCGTGCGGGCGTAAAGGTTCCAGTCTATTCTTTTTAAAGAATCACCCTGGTTGTACTTCCTGTGGTCAATAATGTCAAGTCCCGCTCCCGTTCTTGTTGACTGGTGGCTGCCAGTATGGACTGCTGTAACCCTCCTGCTGAGCGGGATTGCATATCTATCAAGTTGGGTCAGGAATGAGGTGTCAATTATATGTTTTGCGCCAGCCATGTCTGATCACTGCCTCCAGCCATATTTTCCGCTGGCTGAATCAGATAATTGTTTTTCTGTCCTCCAGGATTTTCTGTATAATTTTATCACTCGTGATGTTGTTTCTTGCAGCATCAAAAGATAGAATCACCCTGTGACGGAGGACAGGAAGCGCCATGGCGTCAATGTCTCCTTTATCAACATACCCTCTGCCGTCGATAAACGCGTTTGCTTTTGCACAGAGGATCAGAGCAATTGAAGCGCGAGGGGATGCGCCTGCTTCTATCATGTCAGGCATCTTTCGTGTCTGGTTCACGATGTCAATTGCATATTTTTTGAGTTTATTGGAAATAGGAATCCTGCGGGTTATCTGCTGAAGTTCGATAAAGGTCTGTTTTTCTATGCATTTTCTTACAGATGGCCTGAAAGCTTCTGCATAACGGTTCACAATCTCGAACTCTTCATCGGGATCAGGATAATCCAGGCGTATCTTCATAAGAAACCTGTCAAGCTGGGCTTCGGGCAGGGCATAAGTCCCTTCCATTTCTATGGGGTTCTGGGTAGCAAGAATAAAGAAAGGTTTGTCAAGTGTGTACGTGGTATTTGCCACAGTGACCTGTTTTTCCTGCATGGCTTCGAGAAGTGCAGACTGTGTTTTGGGAGAGGCACGGTTTATTTCATCCGCAAGCACGATGTTTGCAAAAACAGGGCCCTGCTTGAATTTAAAGTGTTTTGACCCTCTTTCATCTTCTTCTATAATATCCGTTCCTGTGATGTCTGCGGGCATAAGGTCAGGAGTACACTGGATCCTGCTGAACCTCATGCTCATGATCTGGGAAATAGTGGAGATTGTGAGGGTTTTGCCAAGCCCGGGATTGCTTTCTACAAGGACGTGCCCTTCACACAGCATTGCTATCAGGATCTGCCGGATCATTTCTTTCTGACCGACAATTGAATTGCCTATCTCTCTGAAAATAACTTCAAAAATCTGGGGGGCTTTTTCATAAGCGGGTTTTAAATTAAGTTCAGAATCTTCAAGCTGGATTTCCTGTAATTGTTGCATTTTGCCACTCCACTATTTCTACTAAAATCATGAATTTGCTGAAAATCTGAGTACACCTGATGCTTTGAAGGAGTTTATCTGGATGAAAGCTCCTCAAAATACTGTTTAATCAGGGGCTCGTACTCTTCGGGCAGGTTTTCGGAATAAGTCTGGCTGTACCTGAAATTTTCATTAAAACTGTCTGAACTAGCGTTGAATTTTTGTTCCGTATCCGCGTCGATCTGGCTTGTGAACCCAAGCCCCAGGGTGGGGTTGATTTTCATTTCAACCTGTTCACCATTCTTTATGATGACAGCCTCTATTTTATACCTGGAATCCGGGACGACTTTTTCATCATCTTCATAAGCCGCTCTGGCGTTCATATTGTGAAGATTATCCCAGAAATCATCGATCAATTTGCCAGGAGAGATATTGAAGCTGAAACCTTCATAGATACAGAAAGTGGCAAGTCCCGAAACCAGAAGAAACACCAGACACGACCTGAAAATCTGCTTTTTCGGGACTATACTTCTTATCCTGATGCCTGAAAGCTGGACGTGTACATCCTCAAGCAGTTTCTTTGTAACTATGTTGATATTCTGGCTGTTATCGTATGCCGTACTCAGTCTTGTCCTGAGATCGGGAAAACTGGTTTCAAGCAGATTTATCAGGTTAAACCTGTTTCCTTTGCCAAATAACCTGTAAACCAGACTGATAAGAAGAGTAAGCAGGAGCGCCCCTGAAGCCATCAAACCGAGATTAAACCAGTAAATGCCCAGGCAGGTCTGAGACGTGCTCAGTTTTTCCATGCCCGGTATATAGTAAGCGAGTTCGTAGATATTGAATAAAATCATCAGCAGGAATAAGAACACAAATTTTCCGGCTGTTTGAAAAAACCCGAGCGTACGGTAAGACCAGGTCAAGTAGCTTTTAAATTTATCCAGAAGAGGCACTACAAGCATATAATCTCGAACCACATTTGTAATTTTTAGTAATTATATTGCAGGTGTTACTAATAAAACTTTTCTAATATTTATTTTTAGTTCTGATGAATTTGTAACAATATGGTAAAAACTATCCGGTCAATTCACAGATAAATAAGCAGGTAAATTCCCCAGCAATTACCCCTTTTACTCTCCTGCCATATCCTGTATAATCAAAAAGCTATATAATTGTATAGAAGCACATTTTTCACACTGTCAATTATATTACTTATTTACTAAATAATATCTGAATTTGGCGCCCCAAAGATTAACTTTACTCCTGATGGTCCAGAAAATTAGAAATTTGTATGTACGGTTTACCAGTTAAACAGGCTGTGCCCGGTCAAAAGAAGCAAAGAAAGAAAAAACCTGAATTAAAGGCTCAATAAATATTCCTGCGGACTTGTCCTGCAGACCTCCAAAAAAAGAAGAAGGAACTATAAAAAGACATAAAAACAAAAATTTTCACTCAATATTAACTCCATCCCTTAACCTTATCACCCTATCAGCATATGCAGCGTGCCATTCTTCATGTGTGACCATAACTATTGTCTGACCCTTCTCTTTGTTAAACTTCTTGAAAAGATCCAGAACTTCCTTTGATGTTTGAGAATCCAGATTGGCACAGGGCTCGTCTGCAAAAAGGACTCTTGGGTTATGGGCAAGGGCGCGGGCGATTGAAACCCTCTGCTGCTGACCGCCGCTCATTTTGGAGGGAAGCTGGTGCAGGCGGTCGCCGAGCCCGACTGCTTTAAGTATTTCAGCGGCAGCAGCTTCATACTCTTCTTTTGTTTTACCCTGCATCATAAGGGAGATATAAACATTTTCCGAAGCATCAAGTTCCGGAAGGAGAGCATAGTCCTGAAAAACGTAACCCAGATTGTGAAGGCGGAATTTGCCTTTTTCTTTATCAGACATGCGAGAAGTGTCTATTTCATCTATAATGACTTTCCCGGAATTAGGGGTATCAAGAAGACCAAGCTGATTTAAAAGAGTTGTTTTCCCGGAACCGCTTGGGCCCATAATCGCAACAAATTCTCCGCGCCGGATTTTTACACTTACGCCTCTAAGAGCTCTGACCTGCACCTCTCCCATTTTGAAAGTGCGGACTATATCCGTTCCTTCAATAATTATGTCCCCAGTTTCTTCAGTGGCTGTTTTTACTTCAATCTCGGGCTCGGTTGTATTTGTCACTATTTTGGACTCGCCTGTGATTTCGCTCTTCATTTCATTTTTCACTTCATTTTTCATTTCATTTACCATTATCTCACCTCCTTACTTACCCCAGATAAGGTCAAGAAGGTCTTTCTGAGCCAGTTTATAAGCAGGAATAACAGAGCCTATTATTGAGGCAAGGAAAAGAAGAACTGCCCGGTTTATAGCTTCGGCATCATCAAGCCTGAGACTCATAGCACCAAGAGGAATCTGGACAGGATTTGAAACAGTATAAGGCACCAGTCCAAAACGTACAAAAGCATAGCCAAGTATGACTCCTATACCGGCATAAAGCATTGCCTGAAGAACAAAGGAGGTCACAATCACATTCTGCTCTATCCCTATTGCTTTCTGGACCCCAATCTGCCTCTTTTTATTAACTATGTTAACGTAAATAACTACAAAAATGATCACAAAAGCTATCAAAAGCCCTATTGCGTTCATAATATTCCTTACAAGGCCAAGAGTGTTTTCAATCAGGCGGAGGATACCTGCAAACTCATGCCAGGTGCGAATATTTTCCCTTATCCCAAGGGAAAGGAGTTCATTTCTGATCTCGTACTCGTCCGTGCCTGCGGTAGTTTTTACAGCAATTTCCTGGGCAAAATCTCTGCCTTCTATATCCAGCATATCTTCCATATCTGCGCGGCTAATGTATGCCCCTGCATCAGCCATGAAATAAAGAGTTGTATAGATTCCTTTTACCCTGAATTCCCGCGTCCTGCCGCTGACTGTGAGTTCAACAGTGTCTCCTACCTCAACACCTCCCAGGGACCTGGATTCCATCAGGGCATCAAAACCTCCTGAGACCTCCCTGCCCAGAATAACCTCTCCGCTATCAGGCCTGCTAAGGAATTCCCCGCTTATTACGGCACCCTCAACACCTGTCACAAAGGCTTCATCCTCAGGGTCAATCCCGTAAACCGTACCTCCAATTTCCTTTTCTTTATAACGGAAGTTTCCGGTGGTTTTAAGGCGGGCAGAAGTCCCCACAACTTCTGGAAGGCTCTCTATTTTCTTCTGTAGGGCTGATGCATCCTCTATATAGCGTTCCTCCTCCTCTGGCTCTATTACGACATTACCCGTCTGGAAGTTTACCATGAGTTCGTTGAACTTGAGCGTAACTCCTGCCAGCATACTTGAGAAAAGCACCAGCTGAACAAATATCAGGGTCAGGACGAAGACGGTAAAGATTGTAATTCCTTTATTGCCTCGCGTAATTGAACGGCTGGCAAGAAAAAAGGAGACTTTAGCCTTTTCAAGCATAATAGGCATCCTCACTTGTTTACAGAGATTTCCTCTTTTCGTTTATCAAACAGGATTTACCTTTAGAGTTTACCTTTCTTCTTCAGGTAATAGAGCGCAACTGCAAGAACCAGAACTGCAGCCAGTATAAGCGGAACAGCACTGTCGCCCTTTCTGACGACGTTAAATGTCAGATCCTCGTTGAGCCGGTGTTCTCCGAAATCGTCCTCATATTCAACAAGCAGGGTAACATTCTGTTCTCCGGACTTTTCAGGAATAAAGGTAAAAACTGCAGGGGCGTCATCGTCCTTATTAAGCCTTCCGAGAAAAGCATCTGTGCTGCCGCTTCCTTTAAGCCCTTCGAGCCTGGCTTTTACAAAACGGGCTTCTCCTTCCCCAACGTTTTCAAGCCTGAGGATCATGGAAACTTTTTGCCCTCTTTCGGGCATTTCAGGGTCGAATTTAAGGCTTGCAATATTAATTTTTGCCCTATTCAGCACATTTACCCCTATTTCCTGAGATTTATTGATCTGAAGGGTTTCAGCTTCGTTTGAGGCGGTTATGCGTAGAGGGATCCTGTATGGCTGCACGCCTGCATTGCTCCCCAGGAGGAGCTTGAACGACAGGTTTTCTGAACTTCCGGCACTCAGGTTTTCAATGAAAAAAACATTATCCTGCAGAGGGACCATTGGTAAAGAGCTGTTGAGGTCCAGCATTATTCGGACATTTTTTGCATTCCCGTTCCCTGCATTTTTAACTTCAGTCCTGAGGTAGAATTCTTCCCCGGGTACAAGGGCTCCGGAAGAGGAATTTTCCCCGTTTACGGGAAAGATTTCCGTGCCTACAAGCACAAGGTCAGGGTTTCCTTCCACACGGATGGGAATTCTTCTTGAAAAACTTGTTTCATCCCCATCTTTGATAGTAAATTCAAGCTGGTGAACACCGGACCTGGCTCCGGAGTCAACATTGAAATGGAAATTCAATTCGATCTTCGACCGCTGCCTTATCTGTTCAATGTGAAAATTACGTTCTGTGTTTGTCCCGGAACCGTAAACACCTGAGGTGCTGTATTTGAAGGTGAAAGGGGCAATTTCTTCAATCCCTATTATTACATCTTCAGCAGGCTTGTCTCCGGTATTTTCAATATTGATTTTTATGAGCAGGTCTTCTCCGGGTCTTGCCGGATTTGGGGTAATTTCTCCAACTTCAACCCTGAGGTGGGTGTCTCCGGAGATTACAGCCGCGGATGCCGGAGATGTCAGGAGGATAAATATCAATAGCATTACAGTTACAAAATGGAATCCTTTATTTCCCGCCTTCGAAATCCCCGGGTCTTTTCCTGAAAAGGTAAACTTCATGGCTAACAGTCCTTATCTGTTTAAATTTATATGTAACAATCTCTTTACCTGATTTATAACCGTTACACTTTGTTTGCAACCTGTGTCAGGTTGTATTTTTCCCGGCTATATTTTCCTTACCAGGATGCTCAGAAATTCAATTTTCCGGCTCTGGACCTTTCAACTTCAGTTTTTCGAAATACTGTTCTGTCTCTGCCGCGATAACCTTCCTGAGCGCGAGGAGAGCTATCAGATTTGGAATTGTCATCAGTCCGTTTACGATATCTGCCAGAACCCAGATAACGTCAAGCGTGAGGAAGGCACCTGAGGAAACGATAAGAATATAGATTATTTTGTATGGAAGAATCCCTTTTACGCCGAAGAGGAATTCCGTACAGCGTTCCCCGTAATAATTCCACCCCAGAATTGTTGTAAAGGCAAAGAACATGAGCCCGACTGTAACGATATAGCTCCCTGTTTCCGCAAGTGATGTTGAAAAGGCATAGCTTGTCATGTACACCCCTGAGAGGTCCTCTGTCCAGGAATCTGTCATGATAAGCACTGTTCCAGTCATCAGGCAGACAACAATGGTGTCGAAGAAAGTCCCTGTCATGGAAATAAGGCCCTGCTTTGCCGGTTCCTTTACTTTTGCGGCTGCAGCTGCTATGGGAGCGCTCCCGAGACCGGATTCATTTGAAAAGATACCTCTTGCTATTCCCATCCTGACTGCAAGCATCACGCCCGCCCCAAGAAAGCCACCCCTCGCTGCAGTCCCTGTAAAAGCCGAACTTACTATCAGGGCAAAGGTTTCGGGGATTTTTTCAAGGTTCAGAGTGATAATCACAAGGCAGCCCAGCACGTAAGCCATTGCCATAAAAGGAACCACAAGCTGGGCAACAGCCGCAATCCTCCTGATCCCCCCAAGGGTTACAAAAGCTACAAACAGGCTTATGGCAAGTGCACTCAGGACTTCGGGAATATTAAATGCGATTCTTGCAGAGTCAACAATAGCATTGACCTGTGGAAAAGTTCCTATCCCGAAAAGCGCCACGTTTACCCCGAAAAAAGCAAAAAGAGGGGCAAGAACCCTGCTGTATTTTTTGTGCTCAAGCCCGTTTTTGATATAATACATGGGACCTCCTGACATCTGCCCGTTTGCGTCCACAGTCCTGTATTTGACCGCCAGAAGAGACTCGGAGTACATGGTCGCCATCCCGAAAAAAGCCGCAAGAAACATCCAGAAAAGAGCCCCCGGACCCCCCACTTTTATAGCGGTTGCAACCCCAACTATATTTCCTGTCCCTATTGTTGCGGAAAGCGCGGTGCTGAGCGCGGCAAAACTCGATACATCTCCCTGAACCCCGATTTCAGCTTTCCGCGAGTTCAGGACGTACCTGAGTGCAAGAGGCAGCCTGAAAACCTGAATCAATCCAAGGCGCCATGTAAGGAAAACTCCTGTACCAACAAGTAAAATAAGGAGAGGAGGACCCCATACAAATTCGTCTATCTCTGTAAGGGTCTCAAGTAAGCCAGTATCCATCAGTTCCATTTAAGCTAGCCCCGGTTAAAAACAATGTTTGAAAGACAAAGATAAAAGTTTGAACATGGATTTAATTGACAGTGAATCTAATTGACCGTAGACTAAATTGACTATGAATTTAATCTACAATGGATTAAAAGACGAATAACAATTTTAACTGAGTATTTATTAAAGCCTGGTCTAAAAGTTGATGCTAAAGATGGTTCTGATGCCCCCGAAACCATAAGTACTGAGAGAAATATGAAATAGAATGTCAGTAAAAAAGGAGCCCCTTATGGAAGAAAAAAAGCCCACATTAATTGTTCTTAAAGGCAGGTTTAACATTTTAAGGCTGGAAAAAGACTCTAAAATGCCTTCAGAAGTATTTGAGAGCGATTTCTTTTCAATTACGCGAACTCCCGACGAACTCTCAGTCGTCTTCCGGGAAAGCAGTGTTCAGTCAAGCATTCCTTCCGGCATCCGGGCTGAAAGAGGCTGGAGCTGCCTGAAAGTTGAGGGCCCCCTTGACTTCTCGCTTACAGGAATTCTTGCAGGAATCAGCAGTGCACTGGCTGAAAAAAGAATCAGCATATTTACTATTTCAACTTACGATACCGATTATATCCTGGTAAAGGAAACAGACCTGGAGCGTACATCAGAAGCCCTTGCAAATGAGGGCTATAAAATAAGAAGTCCCTGATGGGAACAGGACAAAAATATTTTCAACAATATTTTCTGTTTTTCAATCATCCGGTTCACTGCAGGGTACCAGATTCAGGGCAGCCTCTTATCCGAGGCGGAAGATAAAAACCATGAATCCGGAGTAAAGAAGGAAAAGGATAAGCCCTTCATGCCTTTTGATTCTCCAGCCCGTCCGAATAAACAGGAGCAGCAGCAGGCTGAAAACCAGCATAAAAGGGGTGATATAATACACGGCTGTTCCGGTTACCATGAGAGGCTGGACAAGCCCGGTACATCCAAGGATTAAAAGGGTGTTCGTAATATTTGACCCTATAACGTTTCCGAGAGCTATGCTGGCATAACCATTGCGGGCTGCAGAAACTGTTACCATAAGCTCAGGCAGGGAAGTCCCGACTGCAACAAGGCTTATACCGATAATAGTCTCAGGGACTTCCAGAAGAAGAGCGAAAAAAATTGACTTATCTATGAAGTATTTTGCCCCGATTATTATGGCAATTCCGCTTGCGATCAGTTTTGTAAACTCTTTTAAAAAGCTGCTTTCAGAAAGGCTTTCCGTTTCATATACAATCTCAGCTTCGTGTCCATCTTTAATACCGGAGAGAGTTTTATTTTCGGATAGGATATCCTCGCCCTTTTTGCCTCTCTTTTCATCTTTTCCTTCAGTTACTTCATAGCCCTCTTTAATGGCTACATTTATGCTGTTTTCATCTGTTTTTTCTCTGACACCTATTTTAAAAAGTGTTTTCAGATCGGAAATATACTCAAAAGTTATAAAATAAGTTATGAAATCTTTAAAGTATATGTCCTCATCGTGCTTTTTTACCTTGTCAAGCAGGAAAAGGATATAAACAAAGTATAGCAGGAGAAAAATAAATGCTTCAAACCTTGAAATCCTGAAATCCACAACAAAGAGTAAAAAAAGAAAGACTGAAAATAACATTATATAGCCGTCTCTTCTAAGCATTAACTCTTCAGTCTTTACATTGGAAAGAAGGGCAGCCGTGCTCACTATGAGTCCTATGTTTGCTATATTTGACCCGAGTACATTGCCTATAACTATCCCGCTCGCCTGTTCGAAGGAAGCGGTAAGGGATGAGGCAAGTTCGGGAACGGAGGTCCCTATCGAAACAAGAGTTAACCCTATTATAAACTCAGAGACTCCGAACCTTTTGGCAATCCAGGATGAGGACGTCACAAAAAGATCTGCCCCTTTTACAAGCAGCAGTAGCCCGCCTACAAGAATAAGGATGTCAATTAGGTACACACTGGAATGTGAAACCAAATTTTATTTAAATATATCCTCAGGTTAAAGCAGATAAGACTTCAGTCTGTAAAAAAACCACGGATTTAAGACTATAATATGTCACTGAACTTGAGACATGTGCGGGAAAGTATCGCCTTAGAAAATAAAGGTAAATCAGCAAACAAGTTTCAGTTCCATAACAAAGCATTTTTCACTCTGACCGCATATATCTTCGGTTTTCTGGACAATCTCAAAACCCATTTTTTCATATAATTTTATAGCGGGAGTATTCTCTACATTTACATACAGCAAGACAGAGCATATTCCATTAAGCTTCATTTCCTTTATGCTTTCTTCCAGAAGTTTTCTTCCGTATCCTTTACCCTGGAATTTTTTGCCGATTGCAATTGAATAAATTACGGATTTTTTTTTCAGTCCTTTTAAAGAAAATTCCGGTTTTAGATAGTATGCGCAGTAACCTGCAATTTTGTCCTGACTCTTAATCACGTAGAAGATCTTACTCAACTTTCTGGAGTATTTTATAAGACTTTCCTGATTCTTACCGTCAAATGCTTCTGCCTGAATCCTGAGAACCTCCGGAAGCATTGTTTCATCTACAGACACGATATTTTCCTTTCTGGTGTTTTTCCATTTTTTGATAAGATGGGGCCCGATAATGTCGCGCAGCACTCTTTGAATGCTTGCCAGGATCGAGACAAATCTTACATAATTTACTGTAGAGTCTATAAAATCACCCTTAGTTGGAAAGTCAACTCGAGTTTTATTTAAATTTATCTATTAAAATCTGAGCAGTTAATTAAAACCGCAGAGATGTGATACAATAGCTAAAAATTACTACTATAAAAAGATATATTGTATAAAACATTTTCAGTAAAGATATCCATATTAGTTATTTGTTATAAAAAGACTCTCTATAGAAATCCGTAAATACTGGCTCAAGCGAGTTTCAGTTCCATTTTATAGCATCTTTCTTTTTGCCCGCATATGTCTTTTATTTCTTTAATTATCGAAAAGCCTATTTTTTCATACAATTTTATAGCAGGGAGGTTATTTATATTCACATACAGGCAGATAGCTGATACACTGTTCATCTTCATTTCCTGTAACTGCTCAGAGTATAGTTAACGGCGCTCCTATGAGCGCCGCACGAATACCCTCTAAAACAGGTAAACCGTTCTTTTTTCCTGTAGAAATGTACGCCCTAATTCTGCAGAAAGCTTGCGCTCCCATTGCTTTTCTGAAAGTTCCCGATATTTTCTGCTGTAGTTTCATCATCCTGATATCTCTTTCTGCCTGATTATTATCAAATGGAACTTTCAAATCTGTCAGGAATCTCAGAATCTTTTCTTTGTGTTCTATAAACCTATCCAGCAGATTCCTTGATTTTGTTTTTGGATTTTTACCGCGTTTTCCCTGTTTTTCAGGATTTAGAGAATGCGGATTTTCTTCAAGCGCTCTAATGATAATTGCATCAAACCTTTCTTCCAATGCTTTAATTTGCTCAAAATCAGGTTCTCTTAATTGCTCTTTACACTCATCAGTGTATTTCTTCATCTCAGTGAGCAGTTCATTCATCTCTTTAGCCCATGTCTGTTTATAGTTCTCTTCAATTCCTGTAAGTTCTCTCTGTAAATGAGCGTTACACAGAGCATGATCACAATCATAAACGTTGTAAGGTTTCCATCCATCATGAACTGCTACTCCCTTAAACTTCGGAAGAATTCCCATAGCATCTATTGCTTCTGCTCCTCTTTTTGTATGAGCAAAATAACATGTGTATTTTTCATTAGAAGCTACATGAAGCCAGTGTCTTTTTCCTTCAATCTTCATACCAGTTTCATCAAAATTGATTACAGGCGAGGCTAATAACTTCTCTCTAATAACGTTTTCAAATTCCTCTAAATTCTGGAAACATTCTCTTTCTGCTCTAATTATCGTAGCAGGACAGATTTTTATTCCCATAATGTCTTCAAATAACTCAGAAATTCTATCATAAGGAACAAACTGGTAATTTTTACAGTAAATAGCTGAAGCTAAAATATTAGGGCCATACTGAACCGGATATTTCACTGATTCGGGAAAAACGGCTTTATTCAACTTTCCACAACAAGGACAGGTTTTAATCTGACTTTTATGTTCTGTAACAATTAGATTTACGGGAGGAATGTCAAAGACCTGTCTTCTCTCATAAGCTTCAACTTCAACATTCTCAAGGGTAGATCCGCATTCTTTGCAGCAGGTCAAAGAATGTTCTATTACCTACTCAGGATGATCAACCATATCAAGAGTCGTGCCTGGATGACCTTCCTGACCTCCAGGTTTCTTCCCGCTTGGTTTACGCAGACTCTTGGGATTAGGTTTCTCTTTGACAAAATAATCAGTAGAAGGAGGTCGACTGCTGTTACGACTGTTTTGATTTAAACGAGATTCTAAGGCTACAAGTCTTTCAGTGAGTTCTTTAACTTGAGATTCTAAACTCTCAATGTAAGCTACAATAATTTCAGGATTTGAAGCACAGTAAGAAAGAATCTCATCACGTTTCATAAAGCTAAAAAGGAATCATTTTATATCCAATTTTTCCTCGGAACGAGGAAAAATGTGTAGCCTCGTTAAGGCTACCTGAATAGTTACCATTTCCTTTATACTTTCTTCCAGAAGCTTTCTTCCAAACCCCCTGTTTCTGAATTCCCTATCAATCGCAATGGAATAGATTACGGATCTTTTCTCCAGTCCCGTAACCGAAAAATCCGGTCTCAGGTAATATATGCAATAACCTATTATCCTGTCCTGGCTTTTAATTACATAGAATATTTTTCTAAATTTCTTTGAATATTTTAAAATTTCTCCCTGTCTTCCATATTCAAATCCTTCTGCCTGAATTCTAAGAATTTCTGAAAGCATTGTATCGTCGACAGTGTCGACATTTTCTTTTCCTATCTGCTTCCATCCTTTTAACAGCCATGAACCTGCTATACTCCAGAGTATATTGTTAAAACTTCTTAAATATACATCGGGCTTTGCGTGAATATTTATAAGACCCATATCTTTCTCCGGCGTATCGAATCTGGAAGGAATAAAATAAGCATGGAGATACAAAAGTCAGGTAGACTGGATATCGAAACTGAAACCCCCTTTTAATTCCGATCTGGCTGAAAAGTTCCAGAAAGCTGTATCATGACAGTGGCTGATACGAGAATTTTAATCAATCCCTGAAATCGGATGAGAGTGACTTTTAATTTACAATTATTCATTTTTCTCTTATTCATTTTTCTCTTATTCATTTTTCTCTTATTCATTTTTCTCTTATTCATTTTTCTCTTCAGGCACGGTTGTCAGTCTTAAATGCTTAACTCCTTTTATACTGAGGATTCTCTGGGCAAGATCTACTATTTGCTCTCCTTCTCCCCTCAGGATTATAACCTCAAAACAGAGATCTTCCTCCATATGGAAATGCACAGAAGAGCTTATCATATCCACGTATTCATGCTGTATCTCTGCCAGGGTACTTGTTACGCCTTTTTTTGAGCAATCGTATACAATCGAGATTGTTGCGTATCTAGAGCCTCTAATCTGCTTCATCCATTCATAGTGCTGGTTGTAAGTCCTTATTGCATCCCTTATCCCTTCCGAACGAGAAGAGTATCCCCTCTTCATAAGTGTTTTATCAAATTTGTCCAGAAGCTCCCCAGGGAGAGAAATTCCTATTCTCATAAGTTTTTTACCCATATACCCCTCCTGAAATGAAACCCCCTTTCTGTAAGGTTTTTACGGATTTGTTTATCCAACTGAATGAAAAAATAAAAAAACATGCCCGGACAGACAAATCTGCTTTATATTTTCAAATCCCCAGTAAACATAATATTCAAGGATATATTTAATATTTTATTGCATTCAGAGACATAAAAATGAAGATAATGAATATAAGAGGACAAAAATAAAGAGAAAAAACGTAGCTGAGGACATAACCAGGTTCTGAAACTGATTTTATGTCCCGAAACAGAGTTATATAAAAAGAATGTTATAGAAAACTTAATTTATAAGGCACTGTAAGACACCTGAAAGAGCTGGCCAGAAAAACTTTCCGATCCATCTCCCCCTGCTCAGCAGTAACGAAAGAAAAATATCTGTGCCCCAGAAGGTAACTTTTAGGAGTAAAAATGAAAACGATTTCCTGAGCGGCATATAAATCAAAATTCTTTAATAAGTAACATTCAAATAGCTTTTAGTGGTTACGGATGCGGATTTAAGGGAGATTCATATTGAAATAATATTTTTGTAATGTCCAGCGAGGGCTGGAGTAGCCCTGTTGATCCCAAAAAGCTTATTAAAGCCAGAGTTCTATAGCGTGGAACGCGTTTACTTTGAAAATCCGGAATTTAACTATAAAGGATAATTTCCTTGCTCATCATGTTTAATTAATTCAATAAAAGAGTTGAGAATTATGGCAATCCAGAAAGGCGATTTCATAAAGTTAAACTACACAGGTAGGTTTGAAGACGGCAGAGTTTTCGATACAACAGACGAAGAGCTTGCCAAAAAGGAAGAGATTTTTAACCCCCGCGGACTTTACGGCGGAGATGTCGTTATTGTCGGGGCAGGCCACACCATTGAGGGACTTGACGAGGACCTTGAAGGAAAGGAAGCCGGTTACTCCGGTACAGTATCAATTCCGCCCGAAAAGGCATTTGGTCCTACCGATGCCAAGCTAATTGAGACCGTTTCCATAACAAAACTCCCGGACAGAAATGTTCATCCGGGCATGCCTGTGGAAATTGACGGCAGGCGAGGAGTCGTCAGCAGAGTAATCGGCCGCAGAGTCACTATAGACTTTAACAGCCCTCTTGCAGGTAAGACCGTTACCTACGAGTACACCATTGAAAAGCTCCTTGAAGAGGATGTGGAAAAAGTACAGGGACTTCTTGCCCTCTACACCGGTATTCGCGACATGGAAGTCGAGATAGCTGATGATGCCGCAAAGATCAATGTGCCCACTGGCCTGACCTTCAACCAACGCTGGCTCATGGCAAAGAACAGGGTGGCATCAGAGCTCTTCAAGTACGCCGGTCTTAAAGAGATCCAGTTTATTGAAAAACTCACAGCAGAAGCCGAAGTCCCTGCACCCGCAGAGCCTGAAGTTGAAGCTGAACCTGCCTCTGAAGAAGAACCTTCGGAATCCCAGGAATAAGCCTGTAAGTCCTTTAAAGAAAAGCGAAGAGTCCTTTCTCTTCGCAAATTTTATATATAATAATCAGGTTCTCTGTATACGCTCCTCGGAATGTCAGGGCAATTAGCCAGTTCCTATCCGGAAAGACAGGAGAACAGATCATTTCAATATGCTGAGGTAGCCAAGCGGACCACGGCGCCGGTCTTGAAAACCGGTAGCGCTACGCGCTACGGGAGTTCGAATCTCTCCCTCAGCGTAACTTTATTTTTATCTCATTTTAAAGAATAACCTTTCCTGTTAGAAAATAACTATTCCTGCTAAAAAGGAACCTGCCTTATTCATCAAATTTAAACAGGTTACACTTCCTGAAAAAGCATAAGAATGATTCATGATTTTCTATTCTTCCCAAACTCCCTCAGATGTCCGGGCAAAAACTGCAAAAATGAAGGTTGCAGGAATATTGAGGTAATTCCAGTTCAGATCTGTTATTCCACTTGGATACGTTGATTTATTAATTCGAAGCTGATGGATTTACTGCTGGTTTTAGAAACGGCTTTTTGCAGTCTTCAATTTAAGATAATTATCAAGAAAATTATTTTTAGCATAATATGGAAATGTGAAAAATAATCCTGAAAGATTCCCATTTTCCAGTAACTGTAATAATTTTCTTGAAATAAAGTTGAATGAAACCTGAATTCAGGGTAAGAGAAAAAATGGATATCAAGAGTCAGGTCCTCTCTTAATACCCGGATATTTTCAGATCTGAAAATCCGTTTTTCTGTTTTTCTGTTTTTCTGTTTTTTCAGTTATATATAACCTGTAATTTCTTAATTATTTTTATAATATTTAAAATTTTCTAATGAAGTAAAAAGGTGATTTTATTTAAAAGACCAAATCAAAATTGTCTCACAAATTCGGTTATACTGGTATGGCCGCCATTAAAAATAAACCAGGTAACTGGCATATTCAAAATCAGATTCTCAGAAGCTTTCTGAAAAATTCATTTAAAAAACTTATTACAGTATTCTGGGAAAAATATATCATTTCACTGATATTATTAGTTTTAATTCTTAATATGAAATAATTATAGTGAATATTATAATATTTTTATAGTTTGTATTATAGCATTTTTATAGATTTTAGTATGATACATCTATAACAAATATTATAATATTTTAAAATTGATTCTCTCTATCCTTTTTATACACCTGTTTACGCTATTTTCTAATTTATTTCACTGACTCTATTTCCTCATATCACTGACTCTATTTCCTCTATCGTTTTATTTGCTTGAATTCATAGCAAGTCCTTATGATACGATCTCTTCCCTGAATATTTCCTTGCAGAGAAATTAGTTTTCATGTTTAATTCTATTTTCTGGATATTATATGAGATGAAAAACAACAGGGGAATAGCCACAAACAGCATTAAAGCGTCACGTAAAATTGGAGAGCTTATGAAATTAGTTCCAGAGTTCCACAGAGTAAAAAACGGCCTGTGGAATAGATAAACACAGTAAGAAGACGTGGCAATATTCGTAAAGAACGAACTCAAAGTGCCTGACAATTTATCATTTACATACCTGGTAGCAAGTGAATATTCTGAAATACAGAAGATTAGAATAAAAATATTGAGAAGTGCCAGATTTATGATAAATTCCAGTAGAGACAGGTTGATACCCATCAAGCCCGCTATACTGCTCATTATGGACCCTACTGTGGAGGACCCTATTATCGCGCTGCCGGTGTCAATGGTAACGGAAATCCTGGGGTCCAGAAACATGGAACTTCTCAGCCCCAGAACAATCACCAGCACAAAGATTACAGGAAGAATTGCCAGCAGAAGCCGGACAAAAGGTATCTTTCCAGGTAACTTTAAGGCTTTTTCAGACAGCCTTTCCCTGCATGTGAGTACCCCAAACATAAAGACAAGGAAAAACATGAAAAAACGGTGATCAATAATATTGAAAGTTTTAGAGATCAAAAAGGAACAGAAGTATACAACAAACGAAGATATCAGGATCTGTTCTGTACTCTTCGAATACATAATAATAAAAGGATAAATGGCATAGAAAATAACAATCAGGCCTACAAAATAGAGAGTTAACATTGGTGCAGCATAAGCCGGAGCGAGTAAAATCTGAAGCCCCAGAAAGTGTACGAGTACATTGTATGGGCTGAACACATTCTCTGAATCAGGAAATACAAATCCCGAATCTAACCTGGAAGCAAATACGAAAAATACCATTACAAATACCGCAAGTGCAGCCCAGTAAAGAGGAAAAATTCTCAAAAGCCTTTTTTTATAAAAATCAAATACATCTTCTAGCGACCTTATCGAATGGTTGTTGTAGTATAACAGGTAGCCACTCATGAATATGAAAAGCCCCAGGCCCATATTCGCAAAATAAGGGTCAAAAGCATAAAGCATCAGTTTTCCATAGCTGGAAAACAAATAATTACTCAGGTGAGCCGGAATAATCATAATTATTGCTAACGCTCTTAAAAAGTCAAACGCAATTATTTTGTTTTTCATTTAGATCTGCCCTTCATACGTTTTTGATAGTTCCAGAAGCTAATTTCAGGAAGAAATGAAGCCAATTAAAAGACCAGACAACGGTTTCAGGCTTTCATTTCGGCACATAATTAAAATTAAGATATATAATAATTTTGAAATACAATCCGGCCGGAATCACAGGAAAGAATCAAATTTAAGATGATTTAAGGCAGACTTTTTGCAGTATTTAACTTATGAGTAGTCTAAAGGAGCTGATATTCCATATTAAAAGTATTAAAAAATGTATTTGAAATATTATTAAATTGATTGAAATGTTATAAAATAAACTTAAAGTATTATAAAAGGTATTTAAAATGTAACAAAATTAATTTAAAGCATTATAAAAGGTATTTGAATAAATTGCCTTTTTGTATGCGTCGTCTGCCTGAAACGGATTAAAATTGCATAACTGGAAGTTATTTCCAATAAAAATTGTATCCAATTTCGTGAGCTATTACAGACTATATACAAAAACGAAAAAAGAAGAAAAGGTATTTAAAAAGGAAAAAGAATTTAATGAGTTATAATATGTGATGTCACATATTATTTGATGCGCTGTATTTTTTGTTTATTGTAGTGTTCTGTTTATTCTTCTCCCATTTCCTTCAGGAATTCCACATAATCTCTTTCAACTTCTTCGAGTTCATATTCCATTTTATATTCCCCCATTTTAAGACATAAACAGTCTCGATTTAGTCTTTAACAGTCTTGATTTAGTTTTTTAGTCTATACACAGAATTATTCTTAAATGAGTCTTACTTCATCCCCATTTTGAAAAATGCAGTACACTTATATAAAGATTTCCGTAAACCGAGATCTCATTTAATTTAATATGAAAAGTTTACATTTCTTACTATTATTTATTAGACTGATTGGCCCGTACTAATGATAAATTCGATAAGGATATTTTTAAATTGGAGTTAAGGCATTCCCTCTTCCATGCATAACAGTCCAGGCCCGGAACTCATAATGGGCATCAGAAACCTTGCAGGGCTTGAAGCCTGTTATAAATATGCAGATGCGGTTTATTTCTCAACTGACAGGCTCAGCCTTCGGGCAAAAGCAAAAGAGATTAATCTGGAAAACCTTGAGGAGTTCGTATCTGAGGTAAAAGCACGGAATTTAAAAGCTTATCTGGCTGTGAATTCAACAGTAAATGAAGACAGGCTTGAAGAAGCAGGAAATGTAATAAACGCAGCCGCAAAAGCCGGGGTAGACGCAGTTATTGCCTGGGACCCGGCTGTAATCCTGAAAGCACGCAAATCCGGCCTCAGGATCCACATCTCCACGCAGGCAAACACTACAAACCACGAAACTGCAGAGTTTTACAGAGCCCTTGGTGCAGAGCGCATAGTGCTTTCAAGGGAACTGTCCCTAGAGGAGATCAGGGAAATCAGGCAACGGAGCGAGGTCGAGGTCGAAACTTTTGTCCACGGGGCGATGTGCATGGCAGTTTCAGGAAGGTGCCACTTATCCGCCTATGTCCTCGGAAAATCCGGAAACTGCGGGGAATGCGCTCAGCCCTGCCGCTGGGAATGGGAGCTTCACGGGGAAAACAATCTTGTCATGGAAAGCAGGGGAAAATACCTCCTCAGTGCAAAAGATTTATGTATGATAGAACATATTCCGGCTCTTCTCGGAGCCAGGATAGATTCTTTCAAGGTAGAAGGCAGGCTGAGAGACCCGGGATATCTGGAAGTGGTCTCACGCTGCTACAGGGAAGCAATTGATGCCTGTAAAGAAGGGACATACACTCGTGAAAAAGTTGATTCATGGCTTTCCGAACTTTCGTCGGTATATAACAGAGGCTTTTCTACTGGTTTTTACTTCGGAATTCCCGGCCTCGAAGGCTTTTCTCCTGAAAAAAGTATGAATGCCTCAGAGAAAAAGCGCAGGGCTGCGGGAATTGTAGAAAATTATTATCCCAGACAGCATGCCGCAGCAATAAAGCTGCTTGAAGAAGGGCTTGAAATAGGAAACGAAATTCTTATCGAAGGAAGCACCACATATCTGAAGCAGAGGGTCACCTCCCTGATAAAAAACGGCATGAGCCTGCAAAAAGCTGAAAAAGGAGACGAGGTGGGGCTTGCCGTTGACGGCACCGTCCGAAGGAATGATAGAATATTTATAATCTGATGGTATTTCTCGCAGACTAATATCAAATAACTAAAATATTATAACAGTATCTATATATTGGATTCTTCCTTATACGGATAGCAAATCAGGAAGAAACAACTTAAGCTAACTGGCTAAGTTGTTCGGAGCCTGATATTAATTGCCTGATTATTTGTACTTAATTATTCAATATTGTACCCGGTTATCCGATATGATACTTGTCTGGCAGGATAAACTTCCAGCCGGGAAAATCAGCTATTGGTAGCCAGCTATCTGACCAATACTCTGCTTACAGTAATTCCTGTATGTAAACAGTATCAATAGACTATTTCGAGAACCGGGACAAACAATTCTCGGACTGACATGTAAGGTGATATTTTGATAAGCGTTAACGAAATGGGCTCATACGTCATCGAAGAGATGCTCGACTGGAGCGAAGACCTGAAAACGGAAGTAATCAAGCTTGAAAATGGCGCCACAATCATCGACTGTGGGATTAAAGCCGAAGGCGGATATGAAGCCGGGATGTACCTTGCAAGACTCTGCCTTGCTGACCTTGCTGACCTTAAATACAGCACCTTTGACCTCAACGGCATCAAATGGCCTGCCATCCAGGTAGCAACCGACAACCCTGTAATCGCCTGTATGGCTTCCCAGTATGCTGGCTGGAGAATCTCTGTAGGCAACTATTTCGGTATGGGTTCAGGTCCCGCACGTGCGCTTGGCTTAAAGCCAAAAGAGCTCTATGAAGAGATCGGTTATGAAGATGATTTCGAAGCTGCTGTCCTTGTCATGGAATCCGACAAACTCCCGGATGAAAAAGTCGTGGAATACATTGCAAAACACTGCAGTGTAGACCCGGAAAATGTCATGATCGCTGTTGCGCCTACAGCTTCCATTGCAGGTTCTGTCCAGATTTCAGCCCGTGTCGTTGAAACCGGTATCCACAAATTTGAATCTATTGGCTTTGACATCAACTGCATAAAGAGCGGGTACGGAATTGCCCCTATCGCCCCCATAGTTGGAAACGATGTCCAGTGCATGGGTTCAACCAATGACTGTGTCATTTATTGCGGCGAAACCAACTATACTGTCAGCTTCGAAGGTGAACTGGCTAAACTCGAAGACTTTGTAAGAAAAGTCCCCTCAACAACCTCAGACGATTTCGGAAAGCCGTTCTACCAGACCTTCAAGGCAGCGAACTTTGACTTCTTCAAAGTCGACGCAGGCATGTTCGCTCCTGCAAGAGTAACAGTAAACGACTTAAAGAATAAAAAGACAATTTCGAGCGGTGGGCTCTACCCCGAAATCCTGCTTGAATCCTTCGGAATCAGGAAAGTTTGAGAAGGCATTCACCTCATCTCATTCTTCTCTTATTTTTCTCCACATTATTTTTCTCCACTTTTCCCCTGTTTTCAATATTTTTCCAGTTTTGGCAGTCCTGAAATGACTCCGGCTTTAAACTCAACCTATTTATGGGAATGTTTCCAATCTTATTGTGAAAGTAGGTACTGTAGAAAGCGGTTAAAAGCAGAATTTTTTATAATAGATGAATAAGGAGAAGAGTTTCATGCAGATAATAAATACCTCACAGGGAGTAGGAGGCATCCTGAACAGCTTCAAGAGTCTCCTGAACGGAGTAGAAAAGATTACATTTGTCGGAACACCGGGTTTCTGCACCCCCTTCGCAGAACTTATGGGTTTTGTTGCCAGGGACAAAAAACTTATTTTTATTCCCAATATGGACTTTGAAAAAGCCAGGTTAATATCCATGACTCCTGAAGGGATGCAACTTGGAGAACCTATAGACGCCCATGCTGATGCTGTTGTCCTGCTCGGCGGGCTTGCGATGCCCAAGATCGGCGTCAGCCCTGACAAAGCTAAGGAGATTGCAGAAAAGGTCCTTGAAGGTTCAAATAAACGAAAAATTATCGGGGTCTGTTTCCAGTCAATGTTTATGCAGCAGAAATGGGACGAGGTTATCAGTTTTGATTATATCATCAATGCTGACCTGGCAGTTGAGGTTCTTAAAAGCTAAAAACCTGACACTGGAAAAAGCAGGAGACTACCAGACTGAATAAAAAAGATTAGATCGAAGTCTCAAAATTATTTACAACTACTTCTTTTTCCATTTTTTTTATCGGAGCCTGATGTTTCTGATAGTAAGGATTCTGATGGTCAGTTTCAGATAGTGAGTTTAAATAATCAGTTTTAGATAGTCAGATTAAATAATCAGTTTTAGATAGTCAGTTTTAGATAGTCAGTTTAAATAATCAGTTTAAATAATCAGTTTAAATAATCAGTTTTAGATAGTCAGTTTCAGATTCACGATGTACGCCCTATTACTAAATTATAGAGAATGCTAACGTATATGGGCATAAGGATCAGGGACTATCATGCTTTCGTCCTCAGGTGCTAAAATGTAAACTACAATTGCAATCAAAAGAGCAGGGGATGTAAGGAACCATAATAATATGCTGATCAGACCTTTCATAAACAATGAGCTTCCAGCGAGATCAACCTGTTCATCGCCGTTGAACAGAAGTTGAAAAGAAACATCAACAGGTCTTGTAAAATTAAGACCCATATAATAAAAAGCATTAAGCGGTATGCCAAAAGTTACTTCTATAGCTAAAATAAATATTTCAGATGCGATAAAACTTAGAAAGACAGTTTTAATTTTAGACACACTACAAAAATTTACATTCATACTTTATAAAACTTTGCAATGTTCTAATTTTTTCTGGAAAAATCAATAATATCAATTATTTTTAAGATTTAACCTTCTTCTTGCAATCCTACACATTTTACTCCACATTGCCGTAGATTCATATACACGGCTCTTAAAGAAATAACAAAAAGGCCTTCTATCCCTGAAAAGACAGGAAAAAATTTCCTTCACTTTCTGAAGAATTGGCAGCCAATGGATAACTCAGTGCCCAATTATACCCATTTTTTTCAAATCAACATGTACCAGATTATTTCGTATTCGCTTGAAGAAAGCTGCGCACCTCGGCATTGAAAATCTCCGGTGCCTCAAGGCTGCAATCATGACCGACGCCGGGTATGATCACAAGCTTCGATGCTGGAATCCTGGCATGCAGATCCTCGGCAACGTAAAGAGGAGAACGCTGATCGGCTTCACCATACAGCAGCAGTGTAGGTACTTTGATAGTTGGAAGCATGTCACGAAGATCAGCCTCAGCGAAAGAGCGTAGTATCACTCTCATTCCGGCGGGATGGAATTCTGACATAATTGTTGCGGTCTCATTGATTACCTCTACAGGCACTGATTTTGTGAAAAGCGTTGGAATCCACTTTTCAACAACCTTCTGTGGTGGCAATCTGGATTGCTGAAGCCCCTGTTGTAAGCGTTCTTCCACTACATCGGGTGGAAGGGACCCTGCCCACCCGGCATAAGCCGAAGCCAGTATGAGAGACTTCGGGATGCTGGAGTAACGACGGTAAAATTCAAGTGCGAGTCCGGCACCGAATGACAGACCGAGAATGTGAGGCTTTACCAGGCCGATTTCCTCGATAAATGCAGCAAGACAGTCTGCAAAGTCAGGCAAACGGAAAGTTTCCGGTGGATCTGTCGAGCGTCCACATCCTGGTGCATCCCAGGCCACCACTGTGAACTCGTCGGACAGTTCATCAAGCTGCCTGCGCCACATCCGGCTGTCACTAAGAGCCCCGTGAAGAAGAATCAGGGGCGACCCCTCTCCCTTCCTCTCGAATGCGATGTGCAACCCATTTATTTCTACCTCATCCATATATTAGCCCCATAACCAGATTTAGCATTTTTATGTATTTACTTTATGAATCATAAATAAGGCTCTTTAGATTAAGGTTCTTTAGAAAATCTGTCAAGACCAGAATAGCAGGTTAAAATTTTCGTTTTATATCGATCCTGGGAGGACATTTTAACTATTGTTTTCCCGGCTAGTAGAAATATGGAAACCTTCCTGTATTTGTCCAGTTTCTACATAATAAAGGTATTACCTTCCACGCAGTATATGTCCAGTTTATCCGGTTTTACCTCAGTTACTTTTTAATGCCAATAAAAACTTTTATAAAATAACTTATCAAGGATAAAGAAGGATCCCTTAACCATACCTTTTAATAGCCCCACTGCAGTAATTATGCAGAATTATACACTGTAAATCATATTCAGGTGACTTTTCCAATGTATTCAGACCGCATAAACGCATTACCCCCATACCTTTTTGCAGCTATCGATGAAGCAAGAGACGAATTAATTGCTAAGGGAGTGGACGTAATAGACCTTGGCGTGGGAGATCCCGACCTACCGACACACCCGCATATTGTTGAAGCCATGCAGAAGGCTGTCTGCGACCCCGGGACGCACCAGTACCCTTCTTATGCCGGGATGCCCGAATTCAGGAAGGCTGCGGCTGAATGGTGCAGGAAATATAAAGGAATTGAGATCGACCCCGCAACTGAAGTCCTTTCCCTGATAGGGTCAAAAGAAGCTGTGGCTCACATCCCGCTGGCTTTCGTCAATCCCGGAGATGTTGTGCTCTATACTGAGCCAGGGTATCCCGTATATAAGATCGGGACTCTTTTTGCAGGTGGAGAACCGTATCCTCTGCCCCTCAAGGCTGAAAATAGTTTCCTGCCTGACCTGGACTCAATCCCTGAAGATGTTCTGAAGAAATCCAGACTCTTCTTCTTTAATTACCCGAATAACCCAACTGCAGCAACTGCTGATATGGCGTTCTTTGAGAAAGTAGTAAAGTTCTGTAAAAAGCATGACATCATTGCCGTCCATGACAACGCGTACTGCCAGATGGCTTACGACGGCTACGAAGCACCTTCTTTCCTTGCAGCAGAAGGGGCTATGGACATCGGCATGGAACTCTATTCCCACTCGAAAACCTATAATATGACAGGCTGGAGACTAGGTTTTGCGGTAGGAAATAAAGACCTGATAAAAGGGCTCGGGAAAGTCAAATCCAATGTGGACTCAGGCGTCTTTGATGCAATCCAGATCGCAGGCATCGCAGCCCTCTCATCCCCCCAGGACTGCGTTAATGAAACAAACAAAATCTACGAAGAAAGGCGGAATGCTCTTATAGAGGGGCTAACTGCCATGGGCCTTGAAGTAAAGCCCCCTAAAGCCACATTTTATATCTGGGCTCCGGTCCCGAAAGGCTTCACTTCGATCAGTTTTGCAAAACTCCTGCTCGAAGAAGCCGGAATTGTAGCTACTCCGGGAGTGGGCTTTGGAGATGCCGGCGAAGGCTATATCAGGTTTGCACTCACAAAGCCGGTTGAAAGGATCAAAGAAGCTGTGGAAAGGATGAAAAAGCTACAGCTCTAACTTACATTTTGATCCAGACAATAATTGAACCGGGATCAAAGTGAATCAAAAATCATATGAGAAAAAAATCAGTCCGGCGGCACGATTGAAAAAGCCGCCAAAACCTTTTTTTCAAATTTTTCATCCGTGCCTTCTGCATTCGTTATTAAGAACATTAAAAAGAGGTTCTGTATTTAAGTTCAATATTCTGGTCCAGTACTTTAAGTCATTTCAAAAAACTAAGTCATTTCAGAAAAGCATTTCTTTTTTAAGCAATAAATTCCATGTAGACCAGCATGCCAGAGCCCGCAAGAAAACCTGTTAAAGAACCCGAAGAACCTGCCGGAACCCCGATAAAAGAACATTTCCAGCTCAAAGAAACCATAGTTACTATCGCAGCCTGCGACCGGAAATATATAGAAGCCGCAAAAGAAGCAATCCGCACCCACAGGGCGGTTCTTGAGACTTATATCCTTTCAGACCCCTATTTTCAGATCACACTCGAACCCTATGAATGCCCGAAAAATGCCCCTGAGGTCGTAAGGAGGATGATAAAAGCAGGAAACACGATAGGAATAGGGCCGATGAGTGCAGTTGCGGGCACTATCTCTGCCCTGGCAGTGGAAGCTATGGTAAAAGCCGGAGCAAAATATGCTATAGTAGACAACGGAGGAGATATCGCACTTATAAACGACAGGCCTGTTGTGGTCGGGATCTATTCGGGGCAGTCCCCTATCAGGAACCTGGGGCTTGTATTCGAACCGCGTGACTCTATAACGGGTGTTTGCACCTCTGCAGGCACAGTAGGACCTTCAATCAGCTTCGGGATGGCAGATGCAGCTGCTGTGTTTTCTGACGATGTTTCTCTTGCAGATGCGGCTGCAACAGCACTCGGGAACGAAGTGGGGACAGGAAAAGAGGCAGTAGAGATATCATTCAGGGCTATCAGGGGGATTCCGGGAATAAAAGGCGCGCTTGTGATCCAGGGGGAGTACATAGGCATGTGGGGAGACCTGCCAGAGATTACAAGGGCAGATGTCAGGTACGAATACATTACCAAGGCATAAAGTTCCCTGAAGCTTTCAGATGCATTTTTAAGATGTATTTTCCAGATGTATTTTCCAGATGTTTTTTTAAGATGGATTTCCAGATGTTTTTTAGATGTATTTTCTAGATATATTCCAGATATACTTTATATTTACAGGATTTTTTACGTGTTTAATAAAATGACTTTCATCTTACATTATAACAGTAAGGGGCGCAAATATTAATATATTATTGACATTATTTATGATAAAAACATTTAATTGGCGGCAGGTTAATTCTGTTTTTAAAAAGAATAACGGCATATTCCGTATAATTAGACAGCAGTTTCAGAAAAATTCCCCTGACTCATAAACGGTTCTTAAAAATAAGGTAACCAGTACAGTATTAAACACACCAGAAAACACACCAGAAAGCAATCAGTTATAAATGTTCAAAGCTGAAGTTTTTCAAACCATAGTTTTCAAATCATAGTTTTCAAATCATAGTTTTCAAATCATAGTTTTCAAAGTTAGATTTAAAAGCTGGGGATCCTGAATGAAGAAAAAGTTAAGAGAGCCTGGTGCCGAGACTACAGGAAATGAACGGGTGGAAGATCTTCTGAACCAGGCTGAACAATACATCAGGCTCGAGAACATTTCCTCACCTTCCCGGAAGATAAAAGAAAAAGGACTTGCTGAGATTACTGATGTTCAGGCGGTCCAGTCCCTCATGGAGGACTTTTATAAGCTTGCCCGCATCCCTATGTGCCTGGAAGACCTTGAAGGCAATATTCTGGTGGGCGTCGGCTGGCAGGATATCTGCATCAGGTACCACAGGGCAGATCCTGAGACCTGCAAACGCTGTATCGAAAATAGTGCGAAGTTGGCAGAAGGTATTGCGCCTGGAGAGTTTAAGCTGTGCAGGTGCAGAAACAGTATGTGGAAGATGGTAACCCCAATTATCGTCAGCGATCAGCATGTAGGCAATATTTTTTCAGGGCACTTCTTTTTTGATGATGAACCTCTGGATTATGAGTTTTTCCGAGCCAGGGCAGGAAAATATGGCTTTAATGAAAAGGAATACATAGAGGCTCTTGAAAAAGTCCCGAGGTTGAGCAGGGAAGCTGTAAACACAGGAATGTCCTTCTTCATGAAATTTGCCAGCATGGTCTTACAGGTAAGTTACAGCAATTTCAGGTTATATCAGGCTCTGGAAGAACGCAACGTACTGATGAATTCGCTGCGTGAGAGTGAGGAAAAATGCCGCAGTTTTTTAGAGGCAGCAAATGAAGGGATATGGATAATTAACGCTGAAGATAAGACCATTTATGTAAATAAAAAAATGTCCGGGATGCTGGGATATACTCAGCAAGAGATGATAGGCAGACCCGGGTGGGACTTCATAGATGAAAAAGACAGGTGTGTTTCCGAAAAGATCAGGGAAAAAAAGCATCAGGATATAGATGAAAGCCATGAATTCAAATTTATATGTAAAGATGGCTCTCCCTTATGGGCACTTGTTAATACCAAATCCTTTTTTGACAGGGACGGAAATTTTGCAGGCTGTATCTGGATGTTCACAGATATCACAGACCGTAAACAGGCTGAAGAAGCCCTTATCAGGAGAGAAAATGAGTTCCGTACACTGGCTGAAAATTCTCCTGATATAATTGCCCGATATGACAGACAAAAACGCTACATTTACGTTAACCCTGCTGCTGCAGAGCCTTCAGGTTACTCTCCGGAAGAAATCATGGGGAAAAACAGTATTGAACTGGGAATAGATCCTGAAACAACAAAGTTCTGGGAAGAGAGTATTGAAAACGTTTTCATAACAGGAAAACCCGAAACAATTGAATTCAATTACATGTCCCCTGAAGGAAAAGATTACTATTTTAATACACAGCTGGTTCCTGAATTTATTGATGAGAAAGTAAACTCTGTCCTTGCCATTTCCCGTGATATAACAGATAAAAAAATAGCAGAAGCTAAATTGAAAGAAACACTTGAGAATCTGGAAAGATTGGTAAGAAAAAGAACCGCAGAACTGGAAAAAGCCTATTATTCATTAAAAGAAAGCGAAAAAGGCCTTGCTGAAGCCCAGGAAATGGCCCATATAGGGAACTGGGAATGGGATATTGCAGCTAATAAAACATACTGGTCTGAAGAAATGTACCATATTTTCGGACGGGATACTAACAGGCCAGCTCCGGTTTACACTGAACACCTGAATTATATACATCCCGATGACAGGGACTATTTTGACTCCTCCACAAGGAAAGCTGGAAGTGAAAAAACTTCCAGTATTGAGTACAGGATTGTGCTGGACAGCGGGGAGGAACGTACAGTACACATGCGGGCTCAGGCAGTTTTTAATGAGGAAAATATCCCCATTAAAGTAAAAGGAACGGTTCAGGATATCACTGAGCGTAAAAAAGCCGAACAGACACTTGTAAACCTTGAGATAGCCCGTAAGAAGGAAATCCACCACAGGATAAAGAATAACCTCCAGGTCATATCATCTCTTCTGGATCTCCAGGCTGAAAATTTCAGCAGCAAGACATGCATTAAAAACTCCGATGTTCTTAATGCTTTCAGGGAAAGCCAGGACAGAATAATGTCTATTGCCCTGATTCACGAAGAACTCCATGAAGGCGGAGGAAATAACGCACTGTATTTTTCTCCTTATCTTGAAAAACTCGTTGAGAATCTTTTCCAGACATACAGCCTTGGAAATGCCAGCATCAGTTTATATACGGATCTTGAAGAGGATATATTTTTTGACATGGATACGGCTGTTCCTTTAGGGATAATTGTCAATGAACTTGTTTCCAACTCTTTAAAACACGCATTTAAAGGTAGAAGCGAAGGGGAAATTCAGATCAAACTATTTAAAGAAGGGAGTGGCGGAGAAGAAAAAACCGAAAGCGGAATGGAAAAGAATAAGAAAAGACCTGCTGGAAAGGATACAGGCACTGCAGATACAGGTTATGTACTGGTTGTCTCGGATGACGGGGCTGGAATTCCTGAAACAATAAATCTGGAAAACTCGGATTCTCTTGGTTTGCAGCTTGTAAACATCCTGGTAGACCAGCTTGAAGGGGAAATCGAGCTAAAGAGAGATAACGGTACTGAATTCATGATAAAAATCAATGTACGGCAAGGTTCTTTAAAGTCCCAGGCTGAGGAAAAAAACTCACAAAACTGAGGATTTGTGATTTAAAATTAAAATAGATAAAATTAAAACTGCAAATCCCTATTTTTATATCCTGTTTTTAAATATACTTCGAATTCCGGCATATCAGGGCTGTTTCAATGATCCCCTGTTTACGTGAATCTTTATATTAAGGGGGAGTTATATAATTGAATATATTTAATTTATATCGCTTCAAGCCAGAATTAGATTTCATTGAGGCAGATGTTTGAAAGTGATCCGGCGGTTTCTCTTTTGAGCCAGTTTCTGGGACTGGAGCTGGGGATTGCTGCCGGAAACCGGAAGAAAGAATATTCCAAAAACTAAAAAAGATACTATGGGAGGAAATAATCTATGTTAGGGGGCTATGCGGGAAAAATTCTAGATGTTGACCTTGAAACAGGAGAGCTTAAGGACAAAATGCCGGATGAAGAGATACTGAGGAGGTATATTGGAGGGAAAGGTCTCGGACTGAAACTCATATACGATGAGTTCAGGGATGATATGCAGCCCTTTGACCCGGATAACCTCCTTGTATTCTCAACAGGCCCTGCCACAGGAGCAAGAGTGCCAACCAGCGGGCGTTTCCATGTGCTTACGAGTAAATCTCCGCTTACAGGGGCAGTCGGGAGCGGGAACTCAGGAGGGAAATGGGGACCTTACCTGAAGTTTGCAGGTTATGACGCAATAGTTATAAGAGGCATTTCTGAGAAACCTGTTTACCTGACCATTATAGATGGGAAGGCTGAACTTGTCGAAGCTCCTGAAATCTGGGGCATGACCGTACCTGCTGTTACGGAAGAACTGCTAAACAGGGCAGGGACAGACCCGAAGAAAACTTCCATTGCGTGTATAGGGCCAGCTGGCGAGAACCTGAGCCTCATATCCTGTATTATGAACGACGAATACAGGGCAGCAGGCAGGACAGGTTCAGGGGCTGTTATGGGCAGCAAGAAATTAAAAGCCATTGTTGTTTCCGGAAACCAGAGGCAGAAATCCGCAAATCCGGAAATGCTTGCTGAAAAAGTTGCCGAATCCATGAGCCTCATCAGGGAAAACCCGGTAACAGGGCCAAAAGGAGGCCTGCATGTTTACGGGACTGCGGTCCTTGTGAACATAGTGAATGCACACGGAGCCTATTCCTCAAGAAACTTCCAGCAGAGCTATTTCCCTGAAGCCGATGAACAGAGCGGAGAAAAACTCGCTGAAAGTTATCTTACAGGGACTACAGGCTGCTGGGGCTGCCCGATTGTCTGCGGAAGAAAGTCCTTTGTTCCTGACGGCCCTTTCAGTGTAAAGTATACTGAAGGTCCTGAGTATGAGACAATTTTTGCTCTGGGCTCCAACTGCGGAGTAAAAGAGCTCGATGCTGTCATAAAAGCCAACCACTTCTGCAACGAGTTCGGGATAGATACGATTTCCATGGGAGGGACTATAGCCTGTGCCATGGAACTTGTAGAGAAAGGAAAAATTCCCGAAGAAAAATTACTGGGTTTTAACCTGAGGTTCGGGGACCCCGGAGCAATGGTTGAGTGCGTCTGGAGGGCAGCGTATAAAGCAGGTTTTGGGGCTGACCTTGCGCTTGGCTCGAGAAAGCTTGCGGAAAAGTATCAGGCTCCGGAATACGCAATAAACGTCAAAGGCATGGAACTTCCTGCCTATGACCCCCGTCCGATCCAGGGGATAGGGCTTGAATATGCAACCTCAAATCGCGGAGGAGACCACGTTTACGGCTATACCATTCCATCCGAACTCCTCGGGATTCCTGAGAAGCGTGACCCTTATTCAACGGAAGGAAAGCCGGAGTGGACCATTTTTATGCAGGATCTTGGTTCGGTGATCAACTCAAGTGTTATCTGCCTCTTTACCAGTTTTGCCCTCGGGCTTCCCCAGTATGCAGGGATGCTCCAGGCTATCACGGGCATGGAACTTGATCCCGAAAAACTGCTTAAGATAGGGGAGAGGATTACGAACCTTGAGCGCCATATGAACAACAGGTACGGCTTTAACAGCGTTCAGGACGCTCTCCCAAAGCGCCTTACAGCAGAACCCACCCCCGCCGGACCTTCCAGGGGACAGGTCTCTCATGTGCCTGAAATGATTGATAAATATTACGAACTCAGAGGCTGGATTGATGGAGTGCCCACGGAAGAAAAGTTAAAAGAACTCGGGATTGCCTGATGGGAAACAACGGGAAAATGAAAATAAATGTGAAATTTCTTGCCTCTATCCGCGAGATAGCCGGGGCTCACGAGATGCAGTTTGAACTGAATTCAGGGTATACTGTAAAAGACCTCCTTGAATTTCTGGAACTTCGTTTTGGAGCGGAGTTTAAAGAAGCGGCGGGAAAACCCTTCGAGGACGAGAATCCCAGGTTAAGATTCCTTGTTAACGGAAGAGATATTGATTATCTCCGGGGACCCGGAACAGAATTGAAGGAAGGAGACCTTGTCGTCCTCATCCCTCCGGTTGGAGGAGGTTAAGTGAGAGAAGGTTAAGTGAGAGAAGGTTAAGTGAGAGAAGGTTAAGTGAGAGAAGGTTAAGTGAGAGAAGGTTAAGTGAGAGAAGGTTAAGTGAGAGATATAGAAAAAAGTAAATAAAAATGCTTGAATTAAGAAAGGACAAAACAGTCAGGGAAAAGTGGTGGAAATTTGAAAGCTCTGATAATTATGGACATGACAAATGACTTCGTATTCGAGAAATATGAACATGAAGGAAAAGAATACGAAGGCAGGCTTGTAGCCCCGCTGGGGAAGACGATAGTCGAGCCTATTGAAGCCCTGGTGAAAAAAGTGGTTAACAGCGGTACAGTCTCTCTTTTCAGGATTTCCAAAGACCACTACGACGCTTTTACAAACCCCGAACTTGAACTGAAGGTGGCAGAGCTTGGAATTGACGAAGTGTTCATGACAGGGCTTGTCGATGAGGTCTGCATCTACCATAACACTCTCGGATTTCTCGAAAGAGGATTTCGGACAAATGTCGTTAGAGGCTGTACCGCCCCTTTTGACCCGGAAAAGGGAAGAGAATCTCTGGGGGAACTCGATGCCTGTGGCACGAAGATGGTCGATGATATCCCTTCTGACATAGGTGTGATTCTCCTTCTCGAAGACGAACACGATGAGAACTCAGAAGAAATAAAATCCGGAAGCTGGCCTCCCCATAGTATGAAAGGAACTCCAGGAGCCCTTACAATAAAACCTATAAGAGAGGCGCTTGAGAGCAGAAAATAAGAATGAAAAAATGAAATAAAAAGAAAAGAGGAAAGAGGAACGAAAATAGGGACAGAAAAAATCCGAATAATGTCTTTATTTTTTCTGTTTCAAGCCCTTTTTCTATTTTTTTCTTTTCTCTTCTTTTCTCTTCTTTTTTCTTAGCCATCCCTTCCTTTCATATTGCAGGTCGATCTCAGGCTTAATTCAATACCCTTTCTTCAAAATTCAATACAGGCTCGGTCGCTTCAAGCCTGTTTATATTCGGCTCTTCAGCAAGCTGAGGTTTTTTTTCAGTTTCGGATTTAATATGAAGCACCCTCTGCGGGTAGGGGATTTCTATCCCGTTTTCTTCAAGGGTTTTTTTGATATTCCACAGGAGCCTGGTCTTCAGCCCGAACCATTCACTTACGGGTGCCCAGATTCTCACCACGATATTGACCGAGCTGTCTCCCAGCTCGTTTACAAAAACCGATGGAGAAGGGCTCAGAAGGGCAAAGGGCTCCTTATCTATGAGATCCTTGATCAGCCATATTGCAGCACCGGCATCATCACTGTAGCGGATCCTGATCGTATATTCAAACCTTCTTACAGGGTGCCCCACAATATTCGTAATATTTGTAGTGAACACCTGCTGATTTGGGATTCGAACAAGAAGGCCGTCATATGTCCTTATCAGGGTTGAGATTATGCGTATATCCGTGACATAGCCGGCTATCCCGTTAACATCCACCTGGTCTCCTATTTTTATGGGCCTTTCAAACATAAGAAAACAGCCTGAAACCAGGTTTCCGACAATGTTCTGACTTGCAAAACCAAGCACTATACCCGCAACTCCTCCTGCAAGCAGGAGACCTGAGGGATCAATCCCTATCAAAGGCAGTATCGAGATAAAAATAACAACAAGAGAACCGTAATAAAGAAGTTTGAGTATGGGCTCGCCCACATCCTTGCTGACGTGGTCCTTAAGAGTCCTTCGCAGGTAAATTATAATAACCCTGAGAAAGATTATCGAAAATGTAAGGACGATTACAAATTTTATAAGATCTCCGGGAGTAACCTGACTTTTTGAGGTTGTGTACAGCACATTGTCAAGGAGGTTGAGATCAGGAAGAATCGCAGGGAGATTAATATCAGGAAGAATCAAAATCCCCACCCCATATAAAACTTAAGAGGCACAAAGCCGAGCTTCCTGAGGCTGTAAACTCCGAAAGCCTCTTTCCTGATTTTCTGGTCTTTCACAAGATAACCTTTCATCTCTCCGTTAACGGGCTGCATATCGAAACCTGTTTCAGCCGTGTTCCTGTTGAGGATTTCCATACGGGCTTTCATGAAGACGTCCCCGTCATAGTATAGTTTCATCCCGTATGCACTGAAAACCGCTTTTGAAATTGAAGCCCATTCAGAAGAAGCATTCCTCAGGGTAAGCTCCATAACCCCTTCCTGAAGAGGATTCAGGTCAGGGGAGACCGAGTATAATCTGCTTTTCCAGTGTTTGCAGACAACTCCATTGGACACTTCCCCGTAAAGGGTAAATTTCTGTCTTGACAGGCTGAGAACATCTATAAGTTGAGGGTTCTTATCACCGATGTCGGAGATAAAAACACCTATTTCAACCGGAAAAGTCAAAAATATCTGCCTTTTCTCCCCGCCTGCAAGAAGCACTGTTTTTTCAAATTCGATCAGCAGATTCGGAGTAATTTCTTTAGGTGTATTCAGAGGCTCTACAGGATTTATAATAATGCGCTTCCGGTCTCCAAGAACGAGCTTTTCCACTTCATCTTTTCCAGAAGTCCTCCTGTATACCCATCTATCTCCAGTTTTATCTAAAGAAATGGAAATTCCGTCCTTTTCTACGGAAAAAGGGGGGTCGTAGTAACCGTACATGTTATTCAACTATTCCAGCAAGAAACACATTTCAATAATTTTTAATAATATTACATCCAAACTATTATAAAAAAATTACTTCAAATAAATATATAGGTTTGTAGAAAAAGATGCTTAATAGTAATCAATCACCTGGAATTCCCGGAGAAACCCATTCCCGCCTCTTTTGCTGTACCGTGAATTCCTGCCCACCATTTCAGAAAAAATAACACCTGACAACCAGCTTCAGGATTAACATCATAAATACCGCAAAATCTAACTCGCCAGCAATCTACAATAATATATTTAAACAGTTCTTTGAGATCAGTTCAAGTTATAACTTATAAAGCAGCCCTCCGGAAAACCAATTCAAAAGAGAACTATAAAGCAGTCCTCCAAAAATCAATTCAAAAGAGAACTATAAAGCAATCCACCTGAGAAATCCAGTGAAATAATCAAAAATCAGTCCTCTTGAGCGAGCAAAGAGAGCGAAAAGGACCCCGTCCTCCCGAGACGGGACTCGGGCGAGAAGGGACTCGGGCGAGAAGGGACTCGGACGAGACGGAAATCGGACTGACGTAGTTTGGAAAAGACGTAATTTGGAAAAGACGTAGTTTGAAAAAGACGTAGTTTGGAAAAGACGTAGTTTGGAAAAGACGCAATGCGGACATGGTGCAGTCCGGATAAGATGCAGTTAGAGTAAGGCGAAATTCGGGCTTTATACCCACCTTCTTTTCTTAAAGTAGAGAAACATGCTTATCCCAAGTATCGTCATCGCAAACATTACTGCAGGGTAACCCCATCGCCATTTGAGTTCGGGCATGTATTCGAAGTTCATGCCATATACTCCTGCAATAAAAGTAAGAGGGATAAAGATCGTGGCGATTATCGTCAGGACTTTCATAATGTCATTCATTCTATGGCTCAGGCTCGAGAGGTAGACATCTACCATTGAAGACAGGATATCCCTGAAGGCTTCTATGGAATCAATAACCTGAATTGTGTGGTCGTATACATCCCGAAGGTAAATCTGCGTACTCTCCTTTATAAGCTGGGACTCCGTCCTCTGAAGGCTATTTATTAACTCCCTGAGAGGCCAGACTGACCTGCGGAGTGTGATCATATCTCTCTTATACTTCTGGATCGCTTTCAGGGTTTCAGGCATGGGGTCAACTATAAGCTGTTCTTCGAGGTCCTCTATTTCTTCCCCGAAATGTTCAAGGATCAAAAAATAGTTATCAACCACAGCATCTATAAGGCTGTATGCAAGAAGGTCCACTCCGTTCTTTCTCAGGCGCGAGGCAGAGTTTTTTAACCTGTCGCGGATGGGGTTAAAAGCGTCTCCTTCCCTTTCCTGAAAAGAAAGAATGTAGTTGGTGCCAAAGATAATGCTTACCTGGTCAATAAGAATCTCTTCTCTTTCTTCATCGAGGAGCATCATTTTAAGAACAGCATAAATATAAGAATCGTAATCCTCCATTTTTGGGCGCTGTCCGGTGTTCAATACATCCTCAAGAGTGAGAGGGTGAACCCCAAAGTAACCTCCCAGTTTTTCTATAATTCCTATCTGGTCCAGCCCATCTACGTTTATCCACAGGTTCATGCCGGGCTGACCTTTAAGTTCCTGACACTCATCTACGGTTTGAAGCTCCTTTTCGATAAGTTTTTCACTGTTGTATAACCAGGCTTTAATAACGGTTTTTTCTGCCTTTTTTTCCCCGACATGGACGAGAGTTCCGGGGGCGAGACCGACATTTGATTGTTTTCTTCCGGGAGTACTCGGTTTCAAGGCTCTGCCTCACTTTGAAATAAAATTAGATACTTCAGTAATAGAGTTTTATTGATTTAAGCCTGTGCATAACCTTAGACAGATAAAAAGCGATATTTGGAGACATTTGACAATATTAACTATAACCCGATTTTTAATATATAAATGAGTTTTTAAGATCTTATAGATAAATATATCTATTATCCATTAAATAGAATATAACGGGAAATGTAAAAATTGATCTTACAAAAACAGGGGAATTTGGAAAGATCATAGCTTCAAAACCAGATCGAGGGGTAGTTGTATGGTTCAAACGGAAGTAACAAGTAGTTTATACAATATGCTGGATCAGTTTATAGCCTTTATTCCGACATTGGTAGCAATAATTCTTCTTATTATAATTGGGACAATATTGGGGAAAGCTCTTGGAAGGATAGGAGCGACGGTGCTGGACAAAATAGGACTTGATGACCTTGTCGACAGGACAATAGTAGGTGGCATGCTAAGAAGAGGGCAGATGAGTACTGTTGGCTTTTTTGATGCAGTCATCCGATGGTTTGTCTACATAGTTTTCGCCATAATCATCCTGGACCTTCTGAATATTGAAGTAGTCAACAACTTTGTAGACCTCATAATATACTATGTCCCGCTTGTGATCTCTGCTCTCATTGTCCTTCTTATAGGGCTGTTGATTGTGGATTTCATCTGTGATCTGCTCCAGAAAGTACTCATATCAACCGGGATCGAAGAGAAATTTGAACAGACCACTATCGGAGCTTCAGTCAGATCCGGCGGAATGACAATTTCAGGGATCATAGCTGGAATAGTCAGGATATTCGGGTACCTGATATTCCTCACGGCTGCATCTGATATCCTTCAGCTGACCATGATAACCGACCTGCTGATAGATATCACCCAGTATTTGCCACGCGTCATCGTAGCCATCATTATCCTGATGGTAGGGGTCCTGTCCATAGATATAGTCATGGACTACCTGAGCGGTGCTGTCAAAGGCATGGAAGTGGAAGGTGCGGATGTAATTCTCCCTCTACTCAGAGGCTTCCTGCTCCTCATTCTGGTTCTGGTCGCCCTGGACACGATGATGATAGACACAGGTATTCTGTATGTCTTCTTCGGGCCGCTTGCATGGGGAATTGCTATCGTGGTAGCATTCAAATACGGGGTTAAAGACGCAATCGTCGCTTACGCAAAAGAAAGGAAGTAATTTCTTCCTTTCATTTTTAATAAAAATGTTCTCTTTTGAATTTGACAGTTAATTAAAAATTTCTTTTTTGAATTTAACAGTCCGGCTAAGATTACTTTGTTTGGGGTAAAGCATCTCCGGAATCGAATATTTACTGTTATCATCTACAAATATAATGCTGAAAGATGTGTTATTTATAATGAAATTATATATAAAATAAGTATTAAATTGATCCTAAAGATGCTTATTTTCTACTTTAGCAGACTATTTTTTAGAGACAAGTAAAAGATAATAATTATTAGATATATTTCAGGGCCTTTTTTTCAAATTTATTTTTTTACAGAGATAAAAACATTGTCTGGCTTCTGAAAAGGGCCAGAAAGGTTATCCAGAGGCTTTTAAGCTTATTTACGGAAAGAAACTCGGGTTTTACTCAGGAAACCCGGATAAAAAATAGATAATCAGGTAGCGAATTACAGGACCCCTATAATTATAAGATTTGGAATAAATTTTATAAAAACTACTTTATTCCTCATAAAATAATATTAATAAGAAGATACAAATACTCTCTGTATGATATATAGAATTGGAAATCATACCTATTCACACAAAATAAAATTTCAGCTAGACTGGAAAGGAGTTTGGATCTAAAAAATAGATTTCAGGTCTGCTGAAGGGATAAAATAGGGGGAATCAGGATTAAATCAGGTTTGGCCAGTTTAGCCTATGTTTTAATCATTTTGTTCTTATTGAGTGTAGCTACCTGTCCCGGTTCGGCACAGGAAGACGGAACAACGACTATTGAACTTTATAATAGCACGGTAAATCTTACTCAAGGGAACTTTACATTTACACCAGAAAATGACACCGAGACTTATACGATAGATAACTTAACCGATTTCGGAGCTCTCAATGCAACAGGGCTCGAATTCAACGTATCCGTAATGCGGGACCTGCCAGAAAATATGACAGGTAATATGACCGGGAATGAAAACGGAGATATGAACGGGAATATTACCGATGATGAAAACGGGAACATGATCGGAGATATGAACGGGAATATTACCGATGATGAAAACGGGAACATGGCAGGCATGAACGGAAATATGAGCAACGCGACCGCAGACAATACGGCAAACGTATCTTTTGCACTTGAGGGCATAGAAAACATAACAAATAACAATACTACCGGAGAGATGTGGCTTATCTACATCAACGGAGAGCCGGCTGAAGAAGATTTCGGAATGAATAACGTAAGTGATGGAGATAACCTCAGCTTCTGGTACACAACTGAAGAGAGCGGGGAAGCGGCAATAGAAAACGCAACCTATGTGGTGAACATTACGGTTGCTATGGAAGAGGAAATGGAACCCCTGCCTGCACAGAACCTGACCGTATTATATAACGATACTGTGAACCTGACTGAAGGAAATTTCACCTTTATTCCGGAAAATAGTACGCAGAACTATACAGTTGACAATTTCACAGATATAGGAGCTCTCAATGCAACCGGGCTTCAGTATAATGTGTCCGTACATGGTGTGAACCTGACCAATATGACCAATATGTCCGTACTTGAGGGCATAGAGGGTATAAGAAACAATAACGAAACCGGAGAAAGCTGGTTTGTTTACATAAACGGAACACAGGCTGGAGAAGACTTCGGAATGAACCCCGTAAGTAATGGTACCAATCTCAGCTTCTGGTACACAGATGAAGAAAACGGAGTAGCTGCGCTGGATAATGCGACCTATCTGGCAAACATTACGGTTGCCATAGAAGAATTAGAGGAGCCAGCTGAAGAAAACGATATAATTGAAACTGCCACTGAGGCTGGAAACTTTTCAATCCTCCTGACAGCGATTGAGGCTGCAAACCTCACAGATACCCTTAAAGGGGAAGGTCCTTTCACGGTCTTTGCCCCTACAGATGAAGCCTTCAGTGCACTGCCCAATGGAACTATCGAGGCTCTCCTGAACGACACGGATGCACTGACCAATATTCTCCTCTACCACGTTGCAGGTGAGAGGCTGATGGCAGAAGATGTTGTCAACCTGACCAACATTACAACCCTTCAGGGCGAGGAACTGCCTGTCAATGTGACTGAAGAAGGGGTATTCGTAGGGGAAGCAGAAATTATAGTGCAGGACGTAAATGCCAGCAATGGAGTAATCCACGTAATAGATGCAGTCCTTATTCCGGAAGAAGGAATGGAACCTGAGCCAGAACCCGGACAAAATGTAACAGAACAGTATAACGACACAGTGAGCCTGACTGAAGGGAACTTCACACTCATGCCGGAAAACTCCACAGAGAGCTATGCAATAAATAACTTTACGGATATCGGGGTTCTCAATGCAGCAGGACTCGACTTTAACGTGTCGTTAATGCAAAACATGACAGGGAATGCAGCAAACATGACTGCTGTACCGTTTACACTCCAGAGCATAGAGGGCATAAGGAATAATAACACAACCGGAGAAGAATGGTTCCTTTATATTAACGGGGAGCCTGCTGAAGAAGACTTCGGAATGAATAATGTGAGTGCAGGAGACAACCTCAGCTTCTGGTACACAATTGAAGAGGGCGGAGAAGCAGCAGTAGAAAATGCAAGCTATGTGGCAAACATTAATGTTTCCGAACTGAGAGCAAACGCAAATATCATCCCTGCAGCACAGAACCAGACGAACCTGACAGTATTTGTAGACGCAGTACAGACCGCAAACCTGACACAGACCCTTGACGGGACAGGACCCTATACCGTCTGTATCCCGAGTGATGAAGCATTCAATAAGCTGCCAGAAGGGACACGCAATCAGCTTATGAACAATACCACTCTGCTCAACCAGGTACTTTCATACCATGTAGTGAGCGGAAGATACACGTACGAGCAGCTTATCGGAATGAATAATATCACCAATATCCAGGGCAATGTGCTTCAGGTCAATGCCATAGGGAATAATATCACAATACAAAACGTAAGTGTCACCCAGATAATAGTTGTGAACAATGGGGTCATCTGCATAATTGATGAGGTGCTTATTCCACCAGACGGCGAAATTCCCGCGGACAATCAGACCGACGGCGGCCAGATAGATGATAACCAGACAGATGGAGGCCAGATGGATGGTAACCAGACAGACGGAGATCAGATAGACGGTGGCCAGATGGATGGAAATCAGACTGATGGAAACCAGACCGCGGACAATCTGACCGGGGACTGGTATTTCTTCTCGGTTCCTTTCGAAGCCAACAACACAAGCGTTGAGTATCTTCTTTCGGATGTGAACTACACCTCCCTGATATATTATAACGCTTCAACCAAACTCTTCGAAGAAGTCACGGAAATTGAACCTCTAAAAGGATACTGGATCAACGTTCCCGCTGAAACCGGGTTCAATGCTTCGGAACAGTTCTCTTCAGTGGAGAAGAAACAGATTGAAGCTCCTCCGAGTTTGCAGGTATATCCTGGCTGGAACGCTCTTGGTTCACCGGTAAATGAAACGGTGCCTGCAGAAGCTGCATTCATAGCCCTTAATAACTCGTATGCAAAAATCGTGGGACCGTGGGTACCTGGCAATAATACCACAGGTTATTACCAGTACGTAGGCTATAATGGCCTTAACGGGACAATAGGCGAGAACCAGCTTGGCGCAGATGAATTTGAAGTTGAACCCTATGAGGGTTACTGGGTCTTTATAAGACAGGAAAATTTGTATGCATAAGGGGGCTGCCTGAAAACAGCAGCATAGAAAATAAATGGATATAAGAATTCATAAAAAGGAAAGAAAGAGATTTCCACCCTGGAAATTTCTTTTTTAATTATTTTTAACTTATATTAAAACTACTTTTTTAATTTATTTTGGGACTAATTTTATTAATTTAAATTTTTTGATTTGTTTTCAACCTGTTTTATTAAATTACCTTTTTAATTTGTTTTTTAACATATTTTATTAACTTATCTTTTTAGTTTACTTATCTCTGTTAATTCCCATTACAAAACTTATTTACATTCTTACAGTTTAGATATTTTGAAATCAATATTTATTTAAGTCATCCTGCCAAAGGTTGAGGGCATGGAAACCCTTGAAACCCTGGATACATTAAATAACAGTACCCTGGATGCGATAGAAACCCCTGATTCTATTGCAGAAAATATATCCTATTTAGACAGAGTACTGCAGAATACATTCACATGGTTCTCGGAAAACCTGGATACGATGTTATTCGTTATTTTTATAGGAATGGCAACCATCCTTGCCGCAAGAACCATAAACAACTTTTTGACGAGATATTATGAGAGAGCAAGCAGCCGACTGCATATTGATATCACAACTTTCAGGATGTTCAGACACATAGTGGTTGCAGCAGTCTATTTTATAGGACTGGTTGTTGTAATATTCCATATCCCAAGCCTGCGCAGTCTCTCGATAGCGATGTTATCAGGTGCCGGGCTCGCTGGAATAGTAATCGGTTTTGCAGCCCAGAACACTCTGAGCAATATTATTGCAGGGATTGCCCTTGCTCTATTCCAACCTTTCAGGGTCGGAGACAGGCTAACTATTATGAACGAATTCGGAAAGGTTACGGACATTAACCTCAGACATACTGTAATTCTAACATGGGATAACAGGCGCCTTATCATCCCCAATTCAGTAATCAGCAGCGAGGCAATAGTTAACTGGACAATAGAAGACCCTGCAGTTATCTGGCCATTAGATGTAGGGATCAGCTATGACTCGGACATCAGCCTGGCAAAGAAAATAATGGTCGAAGAAGCCAGAAAGCATCCCAAGGTTATGACTCCCCAGATCCTGGAGTACAGCGTTGTGAAACCCGGTTTACTTAAATCCGAGACTTTTGCAAACGGGCTCATGAACCCGTCCGTACTCCATGCTGTAGACCCGGATTTCAGGGAAAGAGGGCAGGTTAAAGTATACGTGACAGAGTTTGGAGATTCTGCAATTAATCTTCGCGTGAATATGTGGTTTAAGGACAGGAGTGACGCATACGGTGCGGGGTGCGAAATCAGGGAAGCAATCAAAAAGCGTTTTGACGATGAAGGCATTGAAATTCCCTATCCTTACAGGACCATTGTGTACAAAACAGATATTGAAAATGAAAAGATCTCTAAAAAACCTTCCCCGGCAGAAGAAGCCAAAAAGGTCTCGGGAGAACAGGCTAACTGAAACCGGCGAGAAAAAACTCGCCAGCAGCTCAATAAAAGGCTAGAGTAACTGGAAAGTATTACGAGTCGATCATGAGTTGATATTCAGGCAATCATACAGGGTACAAAACAGGGAAATAAAAAATAAGATAGTAGAATGAATAAAAAAGAAGCCATAAAAATCGCTAAAAAACAAGTTAAGGATAAAGAAATGTCAAAGATAAAAGAATTCCATAGATGAATGTCAAAAATAAAGGAATTCTATAGATAAAGAAATTCTATAGATAAAGGAATGTTAAAGATAAAGGAGTTCTATAGATAAAGGAATGTTAAGAGAGAAATAAAGTAAGAAAAGCTAAATGGTGAAAGGAATTTAAAGCTCCCTTTCATCAATCACTCTTTTTGTCTTTTTCATGCTTCTTGGAAGCTCCCCAAGCTTCACGCCCATGATATCCACAGTTACTCCGATAAAATCCTTGAACGCTTTTCCAAGGGCTTTTTCAGTTTTTGCTTTCTTTGCAGGGTCTTCTGCCCCTTCGATTTCAACCCTGAAAGTCATGCTGTCCCTGCCGTCTTTACGGGTAAGGAGGATCTGGTACTCACTGCTCACCCCGGGAACTTTCTGGATGATATCCTCAATCTGTCCGGGATAGATATTTACAGCCTTGAATTTTATGCGGTCATCAGACCTTCCGAGAATCCTGTCTATTCTGGGGAAAGGGCAGCCACATTTGCATAGCCCCGGGATTATGCGCGTCAGATCTCTTGTCCTGTAGCGGATCAGGGGAGCGCCTTCTTTAGTAAGCGTGGTGATAACAAGTTCTCCAAGGGTGCCGTCAGGAAGCTGCTCGCCGGTTATAGGGTCGATGATCTCAAAAAGCAGGTTGTCAGACCAGTAATGCATACCTTCATGGTAAGAGCAGTCAAGGGCAATTCCGGGACCATAGATTTCTGTCAGCCCGTAGATGTCAAAGGTCTCGATTCCAAGTTCGTTTTCGATTCTGCTGCGCATCTTTTCGCTCCAGCGTTCCGATCCGATAACACCTGTTCGGAGATGGATCCGGTCCTTTAAGCCGCGTTTTTCGATCTCCTCGGCAAGCAAAAGAGCATACGAAGAAGTGCTTGCAAGAGCCGTGGTCTTCAGATCCACAAGCATCTCAAGCTGTTTTTCAGTATTTCCGGGACCTGTGGGGATCGCCATCGCTCCGAGGCGTTCGGCTCCGAGCTGGAACCCTATCCCTGCAGTCCAGAGCCCGTACCCAGGAGTTATCTGGATCCTGTCCTGGTTGGTAAGCCCTGCCAGCATATAGCAACGCATCATAAGCTCTGCCCAGGTATCAACATCGTTTCGGGTATAGGGAATAATGACAGGCTTGCCTGTAGTTCCAGAAGAAGAATGGATCCTGACAACCGCAGAGTCAGGCACTGCCTGCAGACCAAGAGGGTATGCATCCCTCAGTTCTTCTTTATGAGTAAAAGGAAGGAGTTTCAGGTCTTCGAGAGACTTTATTTTTTCTATGTCCACGTTTGCTTCCCTGAATTTCTTCTGGTAAAACGGGCTGCCCTGAACTACACGTTTAAGCAGGTCCTTCAGTTTTGCAAGAGTATCTTCTTCCGAGAGTTTGGGATTGTAGAGCTGGACATCAGGATCGAGTTCAGACTCCAGGGTTGCTTCATACATTTGATTTCACCTTCTGTTTCCCGTCCTGAGACGTGGAGATTAGCTTGATTTTTTTGACAGCTTCTTCAAAAGCAGCCCTGTTTACAGCCCTGTGTTTTTCAGGAATTTCAGCTTCCATTAATGCCAGGACGATTTCTTTTGAAAAAGGTAATATGCCCATACCCGCAGCCGCTCCAATCATTGCAACATTGGCAGCTCTGTATGTCCCTGCTTCTTCTGCAAGCCTCGTGAAATCCAGGCAGAAGAAATCAGGAAACCCTGTTTTCAGGTAAGACAGCAGAGCCCCGGGATTATATTCAGGGCTTCCGGGAGGCTTTGATGCAGGTGGTATGGCATGAGAGTTTACTATTATTTTTCCGCCTTCTTTCAGGAACGGGAGATTCCTTATGGTTTCTGCGGGTTCAAGCCCTATGAGCAGGTCTGCCTTCCCTTCCGGGATAAGGGAACCTGAAATCTCGTCTCCTATCCTGACATGGCTGCTCACAGAACCCTCCCTCTGGGACATGCCTATGGTTTCGGCAGTACTCACACGGAACCCGGCTTTCATTGCAGAAAGTGCAAGAATTCGGGAAGCAAGCACAACCCCCTGCCCTCCGACCCCTGCAATAAGGATATCGTATTTCATTCCTGCAGGTCTTTTTGTCCCTTCCGCAGTTCTTTCAGAGATTGTTCCTTCGTCCTTCATTTCTTCACCCCGGTTTCTATTATGGCTCCTGAAGGACAGACCTGTGCACAGAGCCCGCAGCCGCTGCAGCTGTCCTGGATGACAGGCTTTTCTTCTCCCGCAGGAAGGAAAAGAGCAGGGCAGCCGAGCTGCTTTACACAGAGCCCGCAGCCTGTACAGCTTTCAGTATCAATTTCGAAGCGTATTACGGGTTTTGTAATCCCCACGCATTTTCCTTTAAACACGACTGCGGAAGGACCTTTAAATTCCACGGCTTCTTTTGCTGCCTCAATGCAGCCTTCAAGGCTATTTTCCAGGCTGTCTATGTCCACGGACCTTACAAGTTCAACCCCACAGCTCCGTATCACATCGGAGATGTCAACGGCTTTTGACGGGCTTCCAAGTACGGTAACTCCGATTCCCGGATGAGTCTGGTGTCCTGTCATGGCAGTCGTGCGGTTGTCAAGGACTGCAAGGGTAACATCGGATCCATTGTAAACCGCATTTATCACAGCCGGGATGCCTGAATGGAAAAAGGTCGAGTCCCCTATGAAAGCCACCTGCTTAACCCCGGGATTCGCACGGGAAAGGCCTCCTGCGATGCTCATGCCCGCCCCCATGCAGAGGCAGGTGTCAACCATATTGAGAGGGTGTGCGTTTCCGAGGGTATAGCAGCCGATATCCCCGGAAAAAATAGTCTCGACCTGAAAATCCTTTTTAAGCTGCTTTGAAGCCTGCTTGAAAGCATAAAAAACAGTCCTGTGCATGCAGCCGGCACAGAGGGTTGGAGCCCGGACTGGCAGAGGCGGGAGCCCACTTCTGGGAATTGCAGGGGCAGAATGGGATAGTCGAGAAGTTTCCCCAAGTTCTGCAAGCACTTTGTTTATGCAGTCAATGATAATATCAACGTTATACTCTCCGCTCACCGGGAAAAAGCCGTTCTTTTTTCCGTAAACATCAGCAGGCAGATGAGCCCTTCCTATGAGCTGGAGTGCCTGTTCTTCAAGGTAAGGGTCAAGTTCTTCGACCACTATCAGTTTTTCGATCCCCTTTAAGAAAGAAAGGGCTGCCTTTTCAGGAAAAGGATAAACTGTCCCGACCCGGAAGAGAGTGAAAAGCTCTTCAAAACCCTTTACAGCTTCCTTTACATAGAGGGCTGAAACCCCTGAAGCCATGATCCCTATTTTCCCGCTTCCGGAAACGGAATTGTACTTAAGCTCAGAAAAGAGGTCCGAAAGCTGTACCTGCACATTTTCAAGCCAGGGGTGACGCTCTGCAGTGAGCCTTGGAAATATCGTCCAGCGCCTGTCCTTTGTAAAACCTTCACAGAAAGCTTCAACAGGGGAAGGTTCGGAATTTAAAAGTTCAACATCCCCACTGCTGTGGGAAACCCTTGTTGTGGTCCTGAGGATGACGGGGACTTCAAACTGGTGTGAAATTTCGAAAGCCAGCTTTGTAAGCTCGTAAGCTTCCTGAGGACTTGCAGGGTCAAGGACGGGTATATTTGCAAAATGCCCGAAAGACCTTGTGTCCTGTTCGGTCTGGGAAGAATGGGGTCCCGGGTCGTCTGCGACAAGCAGGACAAGAGCACCTTTTACTCCGATATAGGTCAGGCTCATAAGGGGATCGGATGCAACATTCAAACCAACCTGCTTCATTGTCACAAGAGCCTTTGCTCCGGAGTAAGCCGCCCCTGCAGCCGTTTCCAGTGCAACTTTTTCGTTGCTCGACCACTCGGCATAGACCCCGCATTTTTCGGCGTGCCGGGCAATCGTTTCCAGAGCTTCGGTCGAGGGTGTGCCGGGATACCCTGTAACTACCTGGACTCCTGCTTCTATAGCTCCAAATGCAATGGCTTCATTACCCATTAACAGTTTTTTTTCAGTCAAATAAGCTCATCTCGGATTGTGGGTAATATTTAATGAAATGTATAATTTAGACAGACCTCAAAAGAAATAAAATGAGGTTGAATACAAACCTGAATTCCCAAATGATATGATAAAACTGTTTGAGAATTCGAAAAAGATTTTAAGGAATTCTTCCACCGCTTTCGCTGCGGGAATATGATGTTCATCTATGTACAATGCTGTGGGAAGAAGTACGTAGAATTTGAATATAAAGTTTTTGTTTTATGAGGTTAAGGGGTTATCAAATTACACTTATAAGTATGAAGTTGTTTATGAATATATGATAATTATGAATATGTCAAAATTCAATCTAATTTCGTAAGACCCGAACTTAAACCATATCAACCTTACAAAATGAAGTTATTTAATGAATTATTTTAAGAGGTCCTTAACCTGTTATCTAAAAAACAATTAACATTAAAAAAACGAAGGAAGTATAAGCAATTACCAGATCGCTGGCAAAATAAATCGATGTGCTGAAAAAGAAAGTCGAAGCGCTTAAAAAGACCCTGAAAGAAGATTAACATGTGAGAAACAAATGTTTTTTCTTTAATCCTTTAACCCTAAAACTTAATCCCTGACATTATGACTTGAAAATTTTTATAATTTTAAACTGACTCCCAGACCAAGATTCCCAAGTTTTAACCATCTTCAGTATTATACGATTTTGAATCGTTTGTAAACGGTTATATACGACATTTTAACGCTGAAGCGATACTAATTATAATCCTCTGTTTACACAGTTTTTCTCCCGAACATCACTGCAAACTGGTAATATTTGTAAATACAGCTCACATCACGGAAACCTGCTTCTTTAAGCCAGTTAAGCTGCTGATTCATTTCTATATCTTTATCAAGCTTTGACCTTTCATAGCCAGCAGCTATTTCCTCTTCTGTCAGGCCGCTATTTTCGACATACTGTCTCCAGATTGTCTTATTCAGGTTTTCTATGAAAGCAGTTTCTCCGTGTACCAGATCCGCATTAATAAAAATCCCGCTTTCTTTAAGAATGGAATAGCTTCTTTTGTAAAGCTCTTTTTTATCCTCATCTTCAAGATGGTGGATGGATAAGGCTGAAACTACCATATCATATTTTTCTTCGAAATCGTATTTTGAATAATCTGCTTCAATATATTTTACTTTTAAATTGCCCCTGAACCTGTTTTTTGCAATTTCAAGCATTTTTTCCGACATGTCAACGAGGGTAAACGTTGCCTCAGGATATTTTTCCATCAAAAATGCCGATAAAAGTCCAGTTCCAGCGCCCAGGTCCAGTATATCAGGGTTTTCCGTATCCACCGATGCTATGGACACGGATACTCCATAAAAATCATCGAAGCACGGTATAAACTTCCTTCTCTGTTCATCATACTTTCCTGAAACAGCATCAAACTTTCTCTTAATTTCGCTCATTTTTTCTCCGCTTTCTCCGGGTTTTGAACTCAGGAACGAATCTTCATTTTTTCACTCATTTTTACCCATTAATACTACCGCATACAATTAATTCATTTTGACATATCAACCGTGACTGCAAATAAATTTCAGCCCCTAAAAACTGATATTTAACTGATATTCGTACATCTCTGCAGGGCTCAAAAAATAATTTATTTATATTTTGCGGCAATGTTACAGTCATGCACTGCGAAGATAAAACGGCAGACAGTGCCGATAAGAGTAGAGAGTTTGGCGTACTGGGAAATGTCCTGATGGAACTGCAGAGAGAAGAACTTGAGGAAATTGACACATGCCTTGAGGAAACCCGGAAAGCCGGCGTGACACAGAATACTGCGGAGATATTGGCAGAGATCAATGCATCATTAAAAGAGATTGCTGCGACGCAGAAGAAAATACTGGAAGAACTGCAAAAAAACAGGACAGATTAAGTTCCATTTCATTTTTCCCAACACTTTAATGCTGCTTTAGGTCCACAATTATATTTTGGGCATGGGTGGATTGGAATAAAACAGGTACAAATTCACAAAAAACCTCTGGACAGGAGGTCAGCCCGGGGAATGATTTCCAGAGAAGTGATTCCGGGTGTGGGGGATTATGAAAGAGGTTTTGTCCAACATAGAGAGATTTTCACATACGATTGCTCCCCACAACCCATTAAATATAATGCATCAGTTGTATTTATACTTCACTTATGAAAGGAGAATCTACACGCCGTTATTCAGGCCGGCCTGCTGGTCAAAGCTCAGCATAGATTATTCCTGATGGGCAGACCATCAATCAAGCCGTAAAAGATGTGGGAGGTTCAGGTCAAAGATTTCTGCTTACTCATTTAAATTCTGATTATTCTTTCAGTTTCATGGGCTCTCCGCAGCAGTCAATATCACCCTTACAGCCCATGGAGCAGTGTCCGTCTCCGCACTGATTGACCACTTCAAGTTCGAGCCCGCATTTTTCGCAGACAAGAATCTGGCCCTGTTTTAGATTGGTGCAGTTCACTATTATCCCCTCCGGATATTTGACAGAGAAAATATGTAATTTAGGTTAAAATCGGTTTTGAAACAATAATCCTGAAGATTGGTCCGGAGACTCAGAGGATAAGGTTGGTTCAGAAAGTCTCTTCGAGTCTTTTTCTTGCCGCACAGCTTTCAAGGGAAGCGGATGCAACCGCTTTTGCAACTGCAGGGACCACGTGTTTGTCAAGAGGGTCAGGGATTATATGGTCTTCCGAAAGCTCGCCTGAAGTCACAACATTTGCAAGGGCATGGGCTGCTGCCATTTCCATTTCAGGGGTTATCTTCCTTGCACAGGTTCCGAGAGCTCCTTTAAAGATTCCAGGGAAACTCAGGCAGTTGTTCAGCTGATTTGGGAAATCCGACCTGCCTGTAGCAACAATTCTTGCCCCAGCCCTTTTTGCAGCCTCGGGCATGATCTCAGGAACAGGGTTTGCCATAGCCATCACTATTGCATCTTTAGCCATGGAGCGGACCATGCTCCCGGTTACTATCCCTCCAACCGAGACCCCTATAAACAGGTCAGCCCCCGGAAAAACTTCTTTGAGCTCTCCTTTTAACCTCTCAGGGTTCGTAATCCTGGAGATTTCGTCCTTGATAGTGTTCATGCCCTTTTCCCTGCCTTCATACACAATTCCCTGGCTGTCGCAGGCAAGGATTTTTGCAGGATTTGCTCCCGCCCGGACAAGGAACTTTAAAATTGCAACCCCGGCAGCCCCGAGCCCTGAGATTACTATTTTTAGTTCTGCCAGATCCTTTTTTACAATTTTAAGGGCATTAAGGAGCCCGGCAAATACGACAATGGCTGTACCGTGCTGATCGTCATGGAGAACAGGGATTTCAAGCTCTTCCCTGAGCCTTGCTTCGATTTCAAAACAGCGGGGGGCACTGATGTCTTCAAGATTGATCCCTCCAAATGCCGGAGCCATGTTTTTTACAGCTTTTATAACCTCTTCTGTGTCCTGAGTGCCCAGGCAGATAGGAAAAGCGTCTATTCCGGCAAATTCTTTAAAGATTATAGCTTTTCCTTCCATAATAGGTAGAGCCGCATAAGGGCCAATGTTCCCAAGCCCGAGTACAGCTGACCCGTCAGTCACCACAGCAACTGTATTTTTCTTGAGGGTATAAAGGTAAGCAAGGTCCCGGTTTTCCCTGATTTTCCGGCAGGGTTCGGCAACTCCGGGAGTATAAGCAACGCCGAGGTCATGAATTGTACGGAGGCGGACTTTGCTTGCAACTTCAAGTACACCTCCAAGTCTCCTGTGCATTGCAAGCGATTCCTGATAAAGTGAAGCATGTGTGCCATCATCTGGTTCAATATCCTTTTCAGTTCCCTGCCCGGAGGCTTTTTGTGAATTATATTCAGAGTTTTTCTCAGTCTTTTCATTCAGACCTCCATCAGGGTCTGAAACCAAACGAATATCTCTAATTTTAATAACCCCCTGCAGATATAACAGACTTCATTCAGGACTTTTAGACTCCGAAACCTGATTTTAAAACCTGATTTTAATACATGATTTTAATACATGATATAAAAATATGGTTTTGAAACCTGATTTTAAACATGATTTGACAGATATCTTTCTGTGTAATAATCTATACAGACAATAATAAATCCAGTGGTAAGAATTCAGAAGCTTAATTTCTTTCCAGAAAAAGATATACCTTTGAAGGAGAAATTAACCTGCATGCAGGTAAAAGGAATTGCCCGTGATACCCTTGATTTTATCCTTGAAGCCAGCAGGTCAATGGCTCCCGAAGAGTTTGCCGGACTTTTGCAGGAAAAGGACGGAATAATTACCGAGGTGCTTATCCTTCCCGGAACTGAATCAAGTGATACAAGCGCAGTTCTAAGGCTTTACATGATGCCAAACATGAAAGCAACAGGTTCTGTCCACAGCCATCCCGGGCACAACAGGAGTCCCTCTGAAGCCGACCTTCATCTCTTTTCGAAAACAGGAAACTGCCATATCATAGTGGGCAAACCTTACAGCAGGCAAAGCTGGACCTGCTATGACAGGAAAGGAAAGATAAGAGATCTTCCTGTCCTTAATATAGAGTTTGAAGAGGACGAGGAGATTTGAGGGTAAAAGAGTTGAGATAAGAAAATTGAGATAAAAATTGAAGTAAGAGAGTTGAAGAAAAAATAGAGGAAAAAATTTGAGGTAAAAAATTTGAGATAAGAAAATTGAGGTGAGAAGTTGAGGGAAAACATTCGAGGTAAGAGAGTTGAAGTAAAAAATTGAGGCAGCAATTTGAGGTAAAATGTCTATCACCGAAACAGTATTAAACATTTCTTTTGTGAAAATTCCCGAAAGCAGCATTTTTTCCAGAAAATGTCTTTAACCCGCCGCCTGTCTGCTTTATTGCCTACCAAAAACATTTTATTCACATATACACATTATTTATGGGATACATCCTTCACCTTTGTTCAAAGGCAGATATTTTAACTTAAAGGTTGTATCCGGAAAATATATCTGGAGTTCAAGATCCAGATAGCCTTCACATATCTGGAGGTAGTAATCCTAATGCCTACATGCCAAGACTGCAGATTTTATACGGCTATTGATGAGATAAAAGGCGAATGTTTCAGCCTTGGATTTGAAGTACGCGGGAAAACCGATTCCAAGAAGTGCCCGGAGCGGGCTTTCAGGCCAAATAAAGGTCCCAAATCGAAAAAAGCCGGAGCGGCAAGGTATTAAAATGAATAGCGAATTGGGGACGAAAAAAGCTCGGTTAAATGAGGTAGAAAGTGTAAAAGTACATTGATCGAGCTTCTACTGGAAAAATACCGGAAAGCGCAAAAACCTTTTTTCTGCTTGCCGGAATCAAACGAAACTCAGGTTAAACCCTGTTCAATATTTTTCTTTTTCGCTCTGTTTTTACTTTTAATTTTATTTAGATGTGGTTTTCTGCGGAAACCGTAATATATTCAGGTATGGTCTTTGTGTTGCTGCTGTTTTCATTTGTTACTGTAAGGCTTACGTCATACTTTCCGGGTTTGGTAAACGTGTGAGTTGCATTCAGGGCGTGTCTGGAATAAATACCGTCTCCGAAATCCCATAACCAGTAAACAGGTTCTCCCGTACTTCTGTCGGCGAATAATACTTTTAAGGGCGAGTTTCCTGAAGTGGTATTTGCAGAAAAGTCAGCAACAGGTGCTTTCAGTGAAGGTTCCGCTTCTGAAACTGTACACATGTAAATGTCCTTATTTGTTACATATAAATGATCATTCTGTTTGTATTCGTTGCGACAATCCGTCCAGACTATCCTATCGCCATAAATTGCAGGGTTTAATTGCGCTGAGTTGTTTGAAGTAATCCGGGTTTCCACATGAGTGGAAAGATCATATATGTAAATATCAGGATTATTATTCCGGCTATCGACCCATGCTATTTTATCACCATAGATGGCAGGATACTCCTGGGACCCTTTGTCAATTGTGATTCGAGTTTCCCTGGAAGTTGAAATATTGTACATATAAATATCCCAGCCTCTATTGCGCCAATCTGCCCACACAATTCTGTCTCCGTATATATCAGGAGAATACTGATCCGAATCATCATCAGTGATCTGGATTTCCCTGGAAGTAGAGAGATCGTACATGTATATATCGGTAGGGTTATGGCCATCTCCATTGCGAGAATCCTGCCACACTACTTTATCTCCATAGATGGAAGGATCACCCTGATAAGATTCGTTTGTGGTTATCCGGGTTTCTTTTGATGTGGAAAGATCATATATGTAAATATCTGCTTTTCCGTTGCGAATATCTGTCCAGACTATCCTGTCTCCGTAAATATCAGGACAGAAAGCCTGTCCGCTGTCAGTAATCTGAATTTCTGTTGACGTGGAAAGATTATACATGTGTATATCGGCTTTATCCCAGACACCGGGAATGGTACTCCTATATTCCTGCCACACTACCCTATCGCCATAGATTGCAGGTCCAGTAGCTGTATTATAGTAGGTATCATTAAAAGTAATCTGAGATTCCCTGGAAGTAGAGAGATTGTATACGTAAATATTATAATGCCCACCCAGGTCATCAAAAAATACTATATTATCCCCGTAAATGGCAGGGCTCGTCTGATTGGATTTGTTTGCTGTGATCTGAGCCTCCGTGAGAGTATATTGAGGCCTATCGGATGCTGTGATTGGATATAGTTTCGAGGAAGTCCCGTTTGCGTTGTTTACGGTCAGATTGACAGTATAGGCACCGGATACCGGGTATACATAAACAGCGGTTTTATCCGTGGAGTCAATGACTCCGTCATTATCGAAATCCCAGACCCCGGATGTTGAATTTTGTGAGTCGTCCGTAAACAGGACAGAAAAAGGTACGTAACCGTCAGTTGCATTGGAACTGAAATCTGCAACAGGGAATACTGGTTGATCCTGCTCGGATATGGAGACAAGAGGAAGATAATCAATATCATACGCATTGACCGTGTATACGGAGTCACCGATTCCATCCCCGTTCCAGTCGTTACAGTTTTGAGAAAAACCGGTTCCATCAGGCTTTGCCCAGAAATTGCCGCCAAGGCAATGTCTACCTAAAATATTAGGATCCGTGGTTTTTGTGGTATTCAGTTCAATAAAATTTGCTCTGACTCCATTATTTACTGGTATTACAGCATAATAGTTGTCTGTATAGTTGCCTGTATCGTTAAAGAAACAGATATCATTATTAAATATATTATTATAAATCTGGAGGGTTCCATTATATGGCTCTTCATGGACCCCATAGGGAATCAGTTTTACATAGATTCCATATTGCCTATTTAGCTCGATTCTGTTACCGGTTATCAGATTATCGGAAGGATGACCTTCGAATGATATTCCTATATTGTTTTTTGAAATTGTATTATTTGAAAATACATTACCCCCTGACTCTCCAGCATAGATTCCGTAGCCATTGGAAGTCAGGGTATTATTGTAAAATTCGTTATTTCCCGTGAGCCAGCCCAGAAAGATGCCATAAGTGCAATTTACAATAGTATTATTTTCAACCTCATTGGAAGATTCTGTAAAGACAATTCCATAACCACTAAGAGTTCCATTTGAAATATAATTGTTGAGAATATTACATCCGTAGCATTCAGACACTCCTATACCACCATTCAGGAGTGAATTATTTAATAAAATACAATTAGAATATACATGAGAAGCAGTGATATCTCCATTAACGACCAGATTGTCAGAGATTAAAAAATCAGAAGGTTCATCAATATCATACACATGGATACCTGAATTTAAAATCACATTTTTTTCAATACTGGAGTTGTAACACCTTCCACTTCCAGCTACAATTCCCGATTCCAGGATGTTATTCTTAACGGTACAATTTGCAATATTATCATACCAGAAGTCACTTTTATGACCCCGTAATCTTAACTGTTCACTTATCCTGAGTCCGTTAACAGTAGTGTTATTTGCGCTTATGTTAAAAGCCCTTACAGTAGTATCTTCCGGATGTTCAGATTCAGAAAGGACACTTATATTATCTATCAATATATCCAAACTCTCATTATAGAAACCCGGATAAACAATAATTGTGTCTCCTGAAGATGAACTATTTACTGCTTCCTGAATTAATATGTAATCCGCTGAACCATTATCATCTACCGTAATTTCCCTGCCGGATGCAGGAATACAAAACACAATCGTAAGAAAGGTAATAGCCACTAAGAAGATAGATAATTTATTTACCCACACCTGTTACTTCCCCCTGAACCGGAAATATAAAAAATAAATCGTATAGAATTCTGAAATTTAGATATTTAAGAACTAATAGAACTTATTTTTTAAGGACTAATAGAACTTATTTTTTAAGGACTAATAGAACTTATTTTCTGGAATTATATAATACTAATCTTTTATTCTGGAAAATTGTAGCAGGTTAAAAAGTTATATTATATTTAAATCATTAAAAGGCATTATTTCGAGTTTTACTGATTTGTGTCCCTATTTTTGCATTATATAAGGGTCCTGAATGCTAAAAACGTAATTTTTAAATATATTTTTACAATATATTTAAAAATATTATCCTCTGCCAGACGCATCCGGTAACATTTCGACTCCTTAAATACTATTTTGTCCTTTAAACGTGCAGGGAACCATTGATAAGATCCAGTGGCATAAGTAAAAATTAATTATCCGTTTTGTTTTTTCTTATCTGACCCTGCCTTCTTAGTCTTTTTTATTACCATCAATAGGAATAGCAAATGCAAAGGTACTTCCCTCGCCTGGTTTGCTCCTGAACCAGACATAACCGCCATGCAGGTTTACTATCTGCTTAACTAAAGAAAGGCCAAGTCCCGTACCCTGGAATTTCTTTGAGGAAAAAGCAGCAACCTGGCTGAAGGGCTGGAAAAGCTTATGCTGGTCTTCGGGTTTTATCCCGATTCCAATGTCCGTCACTGTTGTTTCTAAGAACTCTCCTTTTCTTCTCGCCTCAATCCTTACAGGATTATTTTCAAAAGAGAACTTTATGGCGTTATCCACAAGATTATACATAATCTGGACAAAACGTGCTTCATCGGCACAGATAGTTGTAAGGTCCTTATTCACATTGATTTCAATTTTTATATTTTTGCGGGCTGCAATAGGGGAAAGAAGGCTTTTTACCGAATTCAGCCTGTCGGCGAGCTCAAACTCCCTGTAATCAAGTTCCATCTTTCCGGCTTCTACCTTGGAAAGGTCAAGAATGTCATTTATCAGGTTGAGAAGATGTTTTCCGCTCTTTGAGATATTGTTTGTATACTTTAGCTGCTTTTCATTCAATTTCCCGTAAATCTGGTCACATAAAAGGTCCGAGAATCCTATAATCGAGTTAAGTGGAGTCCTCAGTTCGTGGCTCATATTTGCCAGAAACTCGCTTTTGGTACGGTTCGCAATTTCTGCTACCTGTTTTTCCTGGAGAAGTTTTTCGATTGCCTTTCTTTCAGTAATGTCCCTGAAAGTGCCCAGAATGCCTATGATCTTTCCACTGTCGTCGGTTACCGGAATAGCCTGAACAAACCAGTAAGTTCCGTTCTCCAGGGAAAACTCCCCTGACTCTTTATTCCCTGAATTAAAAATCTTTTCAAGCTGCATATGCCCGAAAAGGGATCCATTTATATCCGGGGTAGTTTTAACGCACATTCCTTTTGCTTTTTCAAGGTCAATTTTCATGTGTTCCAGGGCAGCTTTGTTTGCCCAGATAATTTTAAAATCGGGGTCCACAAAAATAGCCAGTTCATTTAAAGAATCCAGAAGGACTTTCTTTTCCCTCTCCTGTGATTTTAACTCCTGTTCTGCAAGCTCTATTTCACTTAACATCCCATTTATTTCCCTGGAGAGGCGGTACAGCTCATCATTGCCTTCGAGAGGCAGCCTTCTGGAAAGGTCTTTCTCCGATCTGACTTTTGTAACAAAATTATCAATATCAATCAGTCTTGAAACGAAGAAATTATCAAGAGCAAACTTAACCCCCACCCCTGTAACAAGCCCGGTTAGCAAAAGGAAAAAATACATGTAATTCAGAGTATTTTCGTTGTTCAGGTACAGGATCCTTGGGAAATCAGTTCTGATAATAACAGCGGATTTACCCGAGATATCCATTAGCCCAAAATAGCCTGCTATAACCTCCTTACTGAGGGGTTCTACAATGGTGCTGTCCGGGGCCTCTGTAAATTGTTGAAATTTTCCTTGAAAATCAGGAGGCAAATCCTCATCAACCCTTAAAATCGAAATAGAGGAGTCAGTATTTTCTTCGGAACTGAGAACGTCATCGTCGAAATACTTCCCGAAGACCAGCGTACCTTTAACAGGTCCTTCATATTTTGTTGTAAGGATCGGATGGCAGGAAATAAACATTGGGGCTTCATCAAGCAAAACATAACCGCGGATAACATCATCCTCTGATTTTATTGAAAGCTGTCCGCTTTCGACAAGTTTGAGCAGCTCTTCAGGTACCGGTTTCTCTTCCACCGTGCTGAAGTTTATCGATTTTGCGTATACAAGCGAACCTGTCTCATTAATAAAAAGCATGATATTTACTTTGACTCCGGCAAGCGTCTCGTTCTGAAGGTTCACGTTTATATATTCCTGATTCCTGTCCTCAATGAAACGGTAGGTATCGTCCCAGCATGCCCAGTCCTGAACCATGTTGTCGAGATACCCCTGTTGGGTGTAAATTGCGTTCTGTAACCTTTCAACATCATTTAATGTATCTGCCTCTTCAAGAGTTAAAAAATTTGAAAGTTGCATATTGTAAGTAAGCGCAAATGATGTAATCAGAACGGCAAAAATTAAAAGTGTTATTATGAAAATTTTTTTACTAATATTTATTCCAAACACCCCGGACTGCAGATAAATAAACGTGAAAACAATATTTAATAACATTAAAAAGGACTCAGTTCCAAAATCTAGTGATAAAAGTAAATGTAACATCACTACACAAAATTATAATTCTATAATTATGTAATGATGTTACGGCACAAATAATGGTAACTATAAACCTTACTCTTAATAACTTTTCGGAGCTCCCTGCTCTTTTAGACGTTTTTGGTTGTTTTGGAAACGATTACGAATACACTACACAAGGAATTTTTCGTAGAAAAATTCCTCCAGCCTGTTCTATTTGTAGTACTCCAATGGTTCATAATGGCTATAATCCCCATACCAAACAAGGTCTTGGAGAAATCATCATTGGTCGATATAAATGCTCAAATTGTGGTAGTACACACGAAGAAGATCATAGCTTTTGGGAAGATCTGAAAGCTTTACTTTATGATTCATTCAATGATTTCTTCAAGTTACTCAGATACCATAACGTTTCATATGAAGGAATCTCTGATATAATGGACTTCATCTATCCAAGATCAAGAAGCACTATTTTAAGAGCATTCTACAAAGAAATGGAACAGGAAACTGTTCCATTTTCAGAAAATATACATATGGTACACTATGACGAACAACATCCAAAAGAAGGACGCTGTCAGAAATACCGTTTAACCTTACTGGACGCAAAAACTCAAACAACAATAGCAGATGACCTTTTTGATGATAAGAGTCCAGAAACAATCAAGGAATTTCTACGGAAAAATCTTGATGCATCAGAACCTGTGTTTATCGTTACGGATTTTGATAAGAGATACCCTGATATATTAAAGGAAATTTTTGGAGATAAGTTAGTGCATCAATATTGTTTGATGCACTTAAACAAGCTTATAGTTAGTGATTTTCCAAAAAATACAACCATTGAACAGGAACTATTGAAGTACAGGTTATTGAATATATTTTACAATCGAGAGAATGAAATTAAATTTTTGGAAGAACTTCAATCTGAAGAACTCAACGTAATTAATAATGAAGAAAAACATCAAGAATGGAGTAAAAAAGCAAAAAAGGAATTTAACCAGTTTAGACGTAAATTAAAGCTTGAAAGAAGACGAAAAAAGGAAAATCTTCCACTTAATAGTCTTGAAAAAGCAAAACATAACTTCGATAAATTAATGGAAAATATAAGAACATACGATCAAACGATTCAAAAACGATTATGGATGATCAATAAACACTGGTTAAATCTTACTTTGTTCCATTATCTTCCAGGAGCGCCAGCGACAAATAACCCTATCGAAAGCTATTATTCTAAAAGTCTAAAAACTGATAACAAGAAGCAGTTCAGGACTGATAAAGGAATTGGGAACCAGATTAAACTTACTCAAATGAGAAGATTAAATTTGCTCAAGAAACCACAAAAGTCATTTCTGGAATTGTTCAGATTATTTAATCCATTTAAGCTTTAGTAATCTATTTTGGGATAGGAGTTAAGGATTATGTAGCGGAGCGTATCGATTTTAGGCAAAAAATAAAGTGAAAAATTAAAGGAATAAAAGAATTCTTTGGCATTCATGCCAAAGAAATTGTTTCTCAAGGATTATTACAGTTTATTTGGCCAGTTAGCAGAGAAAAGTGAAGATTTAAGGAAGGAAAAAATGAGAAATCACTAAATTATGAAATTGTGTCTTAAAAAGGAAATATAAGTATATAATATTACGTTGACATTATGAAGAAATTATAGAAAAGTTAATATTTATTCTGTAATTTAAGACTTATTATATTATAAAATTTTAAAAATAGACTTAAATATTCTTTAATAAAAATTTAATAATATTCTGGATTTTATTCTCAAGAACTTAATCTGCCAGCGTGGAGGCATTGTAAAAACACTCACCGGGCTTCAGATGTGACCTCAAGGACTTCCTGAGCAATCTGGATAAGCCTGAACCATGTGTTGAGGGCGGAGCGAAGGGAGACCGTATCTTCGGCTTTAACAGTAAGTACAAGTTTGTTTGAGTCTTCAAGGGTCAGCCCTATTTTTGACCTTTCAGAGAAACTTTCATTAAGTTCCGGAAGGACGGCCTGATAGATCTGTTCGGCAGTATCGGTTTCAAATGTAAACTCTGCGGAAAGTTTCATAAAATTTCTCCTGGAAAGAAGCTAAATAAAAAATCCTGATTTTTAAACTATTAATCCACGGTTCTTAAAATGGCTCTGCTTATAACTTAAGGGTTGAAAAAATTATTCTCTCAGTACTTTTTGAAACCTTTAATGTTAAATTTAAAAAGGGACTTTCCGCTGCCCATAAAATCAATCTCCTTATCTCCTATTGCCATCACAAGAGAATTTTGAGGAAGCTGAACGACCCTGTCACTTTCGACCCTCTCAAAATGGAAAAAAGACTCAAGAGCTTCAGCAATCTCTCCTTCGCCAGTGAGCACCGGAAGAACATCCGGAAACCAGTAAGAATCGATTTCCTCAGAATACCGGTCCGAAAACCTGATGGAAAAAAGAAGCTTTCCTTCATTGTCGTGAAAACTGAGCTCCCCCGGATTTCCGTGGTACTCCCCAACGACTATGAAGGTATTTCCTTCTGTAAAATCCAGAAGTTCCTGCATGCCCATTTTTCCCCGGGAAATGCATCTGCTGGCAGTAAAGCGTGAAAGAAGCTTGCAAAGCGTCCGGCTTTTTGCAGAAGGTTTGCGAGAAGTAGTAACTAGCATATTCCCCTTGATGAAACCGGGAGTATTTTGCACTTTCGCTCCACCTGAAAATCATCCGGACCGGAAGCACATGCTACAGGAAGGAGAATATAAAAAGGATTATAAAGAAAAATCACAGTTCAGTAGAAACTCTGTAGCTTTTTTTCCGACATCTAAAATCAGTTTCGTAAGGAGAGACATATTCCATTATTTTCTGGCAAAATCCGTAGGATCTGTTATACTTTTCACATTCTCCACACGTTAATGGCGTCTTGTCCGTTATTTCGCCCCCTTACATTACTTCAACTCATAACTTTTTTAATCATTTTGGGGATATTTACCGTTTAGGGATATTCACCGTTTAGGGATATTCACCGGGTTTTCCGTGCTGTCAAATTCTTTGAAATAAGTTTTACGTAACACATTATTATTTTTAAATTTCTCCGTTTTTATCCAGATATGCTGTTATCCTGTAAGAGACGACATCTTACTTTAAGTATTATTTTTTATAGTTATATACTTATCTATAATGTTTCTCATAGAGCCGACCTCGAAACTAATATTACATGAGAGCTGGTCCTAAAACTTAAAAATTGCTTATTCAGAAAACCTTAATTTCTTCCGAGATACGACATGGATTAATGAATTAACGTCTGACAGATTGACAAAAATAGTAAATTCAGAACAAAAAAGTCAAAATAGAAGTAGGTATGTACTGTCCGGACAGGAAACATCTGTTTTTGTCCGTCCAAGTACTTAAAAATTGTTTTTTATCCAGACAACCAATTTGCGTCTTATCCGGCAAGAGGAGTAACTAATACTCCTTATTCTGCCTTTATGCGTTTGATAGTTGTAGGACGCTCTTTTACCAGGATTCTGTGTCCGCAGTACGGGCACCTTATACCTGTGTACTCGTAGTCAATTTCCACTTTCTGTTTACATCGAGTGCACTTATATCCCATACAACCTCACGTACCTGAAAAGTGTCTGTTTACTTTGCCTCAGCAACGTTCTTCATTGTGCGCAGCAGGGTCTGACCAACGCTCGTATATGGGATGTAAGTCCCGCCAGCGAAGGTGTGTCCGCACTTGCTGCATTTCCAGATCCCTGTTCCAATCCTTCCCACTGTCGGGCGGGCACATTTGGTGCATACATGCGGGGCTCGCATGCGTTCTTCCAGGTCTGCGACAAGCTTTCTGTCTTTTCTCCCGTACCTGGGACCAAACCTGCCTGCAGATCTGGAAATTCTTCCTTTCTTAGTGAACTTTTTTGCCATCGTTATAACTCCTAAAATGTACTGTTAAGTCAGAAGGGATAGAACCGGGTCTCTCCGAGGGCAGGTCAGCCCTGAGATATGGGGTTCTTTTATCACCTTATAGACGTGCACTTAGACCGTAATACAGGCATTTAATATTTATATTTAATTAATCCTGCCTGATTTATTCACTTTTTGCGAGCCCTTCAAGGTAGAGCCCGCGGATTTCGGCTGCCTTTTCAATTGCCATATCTATAGCTTCGAAGAGCTCTGCCTCTGTAAGGGGGACAGGACCCATTTTCTGCATGCCTGCAACAGACCCGTCAGAACTTGAAACTATTGTCAGTTTCGTTTCGCAGACTGCTTCCTCATCAAGCGAGGGGTCAACCATAAGTTTTGAGCCGATCTTGGCAAGTGTTATGCCGACAGGCATCTCTTTCATAGCAAGGGGCACGTTCTCGCCAAGTCCCTGCTGCTCGTTCGGGACCATGGTGGTCATGAGGGCTGCAATTGCAGCGAGACAGGATGCATCAATGATATTTCCGTCGTTATTCAGGATATGGACGTCTATAAAGACAATCCAGACGGATTCTCCAACCGTTATGCAGAGCTTCTTTATATCAATTGCGCCTGATTCCCTGATCCCCCTGTCAACGACCCTTGCCATTTCGATTGCATCTTCTCTCGGTGGCCCGGGCTCAAACTCAGGAGAAGCTATGGGGTTAAGCTCAAGGTTGGTAATGATCACGCCTTCGTCCTGGGAATCCGGGAACGGGGTTCCAGTCTGAAGTTTCACACCTACAAGCACCTGAGTGTTTCCGAGGGTGACCTTTGCAGAACCTTCTGCTTTGGAGATAACATTTGTTTCGAGTTTGAGTTCCCTGAAATCTTTAAAGCCGCGACCGTCCTGGCGCTTATCTTTGATCATCAGGTTGTAAATATAATCCTTCTTAAGTGTGGCTATGATTTCACTCATCTTTTTCACCTCTGGTTCCGGCTTCAGAGGGATCTTTTACTACCTTCCAGGGACCTTCGGATTTTTCCTCCTCAGGCTCTTCTTCAGCTTCTTCAGCCTCAGTGGAAATTTCCTCTGCCTCAACCTCAGGTTCGGCCTCTTCTTCAGCTTCTGCTTCAGCCTCAATATTTTCTTCTTCTGATGCAGCAGTTTCCTCAATTTCGGCTTCTTCTTCCAGCCCTTCTTCGGTAGCTTCCTCAGCTTCAGGCTCAATTTCCTCTTCTGCTTCTATGGAAGCATCTTCTTTTTCGAGCCTTGCTTCAATTTCGTCAAACTCTTTGAGTTCAGGTGCACATTCTAAGGAGGCTTCGAGTTCAGTCTCTTCTTCAAGAGCTTCCTCTTCAAATTCCTCTTCTTCAAGCTCCTCTTCTTCTTCCTCGAGCTCCTCCCCCAGATCTTCCTCCAGGTCTTCTTCCAGGTCTTCTTCAGGTTCAGCTTCTTCCTCTAAAGCTTCCTCTTCAAATTCCTCTTCTTCGGTTTCGAGATCTTCCTCAGATTCTTCAAGTTCCTCTTCGATCTCTTCTTCGAGCTCGTCTTCAAAGTCGGGAATTACCTCACTGGCAAGGATTTCAGCTTCAACTTCTTCTGAAATCTCTACTTCAGGTTCTTCTGCTTCTTCAGGAGTTTCTTCAACAATTGCAGCTACAGGGGAAGGTTCCAGCACTTCTTTTTCGGCTCCCTTTTCAGGGGCTGTTTCTTCAGAAACTTCTTCAACAGGGGTTTCAAACTTCTTTCTCAGGACTGCCTGCTGGATTTCGAGGATTTCCTTACAGCCTTTCTTCACGAGTTCCAGGCCCTGCTTTATTTCATCAGGAGTAAGGTTCCCATCCATCTGGATCAGAGTAATCTCTCCGTCCTGTGTCATTGCTACAGGGAAGTCAGCCTCTCCGTAGTTGTCCTCTTCCTTATTAAGGTCAAGAACAATCTTTCCGTCAACTTTCCCGAAAGCGCACGAGGTAATAAGTCCTTTCATAGGAATTCCGGCGTCTGCAAGGGCTATGCTTGAAGCATTGATTGCTGCTGTCCTTGTCCCTGCATCTGCCTGGAGAACTTCAACAAAAATATCAATTGCTGTTTTCGGAAACAGCTCAGCCATTATCACAGGCTCGAAAGCTTCCCTGGAAACCTTTGATATCTCGATGCTCCGCCTGCTTGGCCCCGGACGAGCACGGTCTTCTACAGAGAATGAAGCCATATTATATCTGTAACGGATAACTGCCGAATCCGCACGCTGGCTACGGCGGGGATGAGCCTCCCTGGGGCCAAACACGCCTACAAGGATCTTATTCCTGCCCCATTCAAGATAACATGAACCATCAGCTCGCGAAAGTACACCGACTTCAATTTTCATGGGCCTTATCTCATCCGCACGTCTCCCGTCAAGGCGCAGCCCATCGTCGGTGATTAATGTTAGGTTTTCAGGTTTATTACTCATACTTTAATCTCCAAACAACTCCTAAACCAAAATACTCTAGAGAAGCTTACCTAAAATTCTCCTGACTCTATCCGGAAATCAATTCTTGGGGTCCAGCAGTACATCGATCTTCCGGTATATATCCTCGGAATGATCTTCCTTTGCCACACTCACATCCGTCTTTTCATTTTTTAAAAATTCAACGGGCTTGGACTCTTTCTCTTTCATCCGTTCATTTTTCAAAAAATTGTAGATCCGGTCTGTCAACCCGGAACGCTGGGCTTCAGCTTCGATTTTCCGGAGAGCCTTACTCAAAAGCTCTATATCCTCGTCCTTCCCATCAATCCATATCCTGCCGTTCTGACCTACGAAAATGCTGCAGTTTGTCTCTTTCTTCAGCATTGAGATCATGGAACCGCCGTGTCCTATTACACGGGGAACTTTCACAGGCTCAACCTCAACAATCTGGCCTGTCCTAAGTTTATGAAGGTTCGGGTCTCTCAGGGCAAGCTCGATTTTCATGGAGCTGTCCACATCTCTCACCCTGAGAATAACAGAGTCGCCTACGTCCAGAATTTCAGGCATTTCCCGGGATTCGACTCGTCTCGGATACTCGGACACATGAAGCAAACCGTCATAAGGAGCTGCAATATCCAGTATCCAGTTGGATGGAGTAACCACAATAACGACCCCTATCACCACATCGTTCACCGAGGGGATATACGCTCCCGCAAGTGGGATCACTCCAACTTTATCCTCTTTGAGGCTTTCAATGCCGCAAAGCGAAGAATAGATTTTGTCGTTCTTGACATACGTCCCGTATCCGGATTTTTTTACATCATCGGATAACAGGTCACCAGGGATCACTATTTTTTTATCCATCCAACATCCTCTTATAAAAGTTTAGTCTGAGCCTCTCCCTTTGTGAGATGATTTATAAGAGCGTAAAAATCAGTCTGGACTCCCGCAGGAATCCTTACCACTGCAATCCATGAGCCGTCACGCTGCCATTCTTCCTTTGTGATGGTTCCGGCTTTGGAAATGTCTCCGTATGCCTTTGGGGCATATTCGGGAGGGATTTTTACAGCAATACTAATTTCTTCAAAACGTATAGGGATGAGCGGGCGAATGGCTTTCATCGTAATTGCTACCAGCTGATCCACGCTTTTTAAAGGGTCTATGTGCACCTTTGCCTCCTCCATCGCTCTCTCTATCCTTGCGGGAGGGTGAGGTGCTCTAGTTTGAGGGTTTATAGCATTTCTGGAAATGGTATAGATAACCTTTTTCTTTTTCTCTTCAAGCATTCGTTTTCTCTGCTCAGCGGTAAGCTGGAGCTCTCCGCTCTTCAGGATAACGGCAGCAATCTCAAAGGGATCGGTTGTTTCAAAGGAATTGATTATATCGGACTCCGCTGCCCGATCTCCTCTGTTTGCATCTTCGAAGATAGTTTCAACTGCCAGAATGTCTTCGAGGTTTACTTCTTCGCCTCGTTTATAGGCCAGAGCCCCTTCGGGCTCGACCAGGACTTCGAAATGTTTACTGCCTCTTTTAAGTCGAGCAGTCACTGCCTCGTCCAGGGACACCATTTTCGAATACCTTCTCTAAAATGCAGGGTTTGAGAATCAGAGTTTTCTGATTACTCATTCTCTAAATATTTATAGGTTTTATTCTTTGTTCTCATTTCCTTTGTGTTTCTCAAGGATCTGATGAACATAGTTCTCAACTTCTTCAGGACCTAATTTCCTGAATTTCTTATCCTCAAGGGACACAACACCCACTTCAAGAGTTCCGGCATCGAACTTGCCTTCAGCAGCTTTATAAAGAGCATCCATCCCGAGAAGGATAGCAGCATCAATGTTCATATCTTCCCTGTAGTCTGCCTCAAAGACCTCGACGACTGCATTTCTGCCTGCGCCTATGGCTGTTGCCTTGTACTCAAGGAGAGCGCCGCTCGGGTCAGTCTCAAAAAGCCTTGGCTTGTTGTCGTCCACGCCTGCAATCAGGAGTGCGGTTCCGTAAGGGCGAACCCCTCCGTACTGGGTGTATGTCTGCTTGTGGTCACAGATTTTCTTGGAGATAACCTCCACACCAATGAGTTCGTCATATGAAACCCTGTTTACCTGGGCTTCTACACGGGCCCTGTCAACAAGAGAGCGGGCATCTGCCACAAGCCCTGAGGTTGCGGCTCCTATGTGGTCGTCAATCTGGAATATTTTTTCGATTGATTCGGCTTCCACAAGCCTGCTTGTTATTCGCTTGTCAACCAGCAGCACTACCCCATCGGCTGCCTTGATTCCTACGGCTGTTGTTCCCCTTTTGACCGCTTCGCGGGCATATTCTACCTGGAAAAGTCTTCCGTCAGGGCTGAAAACCGTAATTGCCCTGTCATAACCCATCTGTGGTGCCATCTGCATATTCCGTATCTCCTTGCCTTAATTTATATTCCATATTGTTTCAATTTTTCCCGGCCAGAAACCGGTTATTTTTCCTCAGGGATCTTAAATCCGCAGAACCGTGCGCTAAACCACCGCATGCCCAAAAAAGGCTTTGGTCAGTAAGCATTATATCTGTACGGATATCCTGAAAGTTCAGGAGAGAAAGTCCCGGACCCAGTGTTCAGGTAAGGAAACAGATTTTTGATTCCCTATAACGTATTTCTCCCTTATTAGAGTTTTTAGCATATTATGCGGGACTTTTTATCCTGAACCGATTTTTTGGACGAAGCCAGCGGAAAATACCCCGAATACAGGGATTTTAAAGGCACTTTTACCCTGTAAAGCACGTTTTCCTGGTATAGCCCGGATTACGCACTTAGGTTAGTTTTTTATGATTTATTACAGAGTCTGAAGGTTCATTCCAATGTTAACTATATCCGTAAATAAAGTGTATTTACTCAGTTATAACGCTTATGAGAGTCAGGGACTTTTCTGGCGCCTAATGCCAGATTTGAAACGTATAAGGAAGAATATCCCCCTGCAGCCACCCTGAACCCGGATAATGGAACGCCCTTAATCCAGACTCCCGGATTACCTGCGCACAAACTACTGAAAGTCTCTGTACAGCTGTTCTTCTGTCAATCAGTCCTGCCAATCAGTATTATACTTTGTTACACTAATAATCATTCATTGTAGTATATATTAGACTGATTATATTCCAGCCCCGGACTTTTCAGCCCCCGGGGATTTATCCTTAATTCATTTGCTGGTAATTAAACTGGCTGACTCGTTTATGTAATTAAATTTATGTAATTAATTAGACAATTGATCAACACAGGTTTATATTGCTCAATACTGGTTTTAACACTGATTTATAATACCGGTTCTAACACTGGTTTTAATCTGGTTTTAATAATGGTTTATAATACTGTTTATCAGTATCTCAGAATTCTGTTCACTGATTTAAGGCGGTTATCAGTCTTATTTCATATAAACAGGACCGGATATAAGCAATACAGAATATAAACCCTATGAGCCATTTTGTGTCCATCGTATGTAAAGATGCATATAATACTAATTTTGAATTAATATTCAAGCAGGATAAGACATGCTGATCTTCTTAATAAATGTTATTATGTATGTATAAATATTCTTATCAAAATCTTCCGCACACGTCACAAAGGTTGCAGGAGATAATCCAGTGCAGTATCAAGGGTTTAGACTCCAGTATTCAAAAGTAATCACAGAAGATGAATACTAACATAAGAATGAATAATAACACAAATAAGATCAGTAAAGCAAACTGAAAACCCTGAAGACCAGCGCCCGGGAACTGATTTCCCAGGATTTCAGGTAAAGCTCCTAGGTCTTGGTTTATTCAGAGACCTGAACCAGCTCCACTGATACCTGTTACCAGGCTTCAGGAGCTGAATACACCTTCATCCTGCAGAAACTTTTCCGTAGCCCTTTTAACAGTACCGGAAACTCCCAGGACGTGCAGAGTTGCCCTTTTACCGTTGATCCGGGTAAGAGCAGCCAGAGAGGCTCTCGTTTGCTTAACTTTTGTGTGAGAGCACTGGATAATGCCCTTTCCGTTTTCGAACCCCAGCACCCTTATGTCGCAGTCGCTGGTTGTAACGTCTCCGAGCAGTGAAGACGCGGAAGACATAACCTCTTTAACAATATCGCTTCTGCTAGCTGGCTCTTCCGAGATCAGCTCAAAAGCAAGATAGCGCTTTTTAGCGCGGAGTGAAGGGAGCAGGCGTTTCAAAAGATATCCTCTCCTTCAAGAACTTCGATCCCTTCCCTTACATATCCCGGGCCAGGGCGGTTCTTTTTTATAATTTTTTTCGGAACGGTGCTTAAAGCATCAAGCGCTTCATCCTCTTCAAGCCCGCAGACCTCAGCAAAAGCAAGAGTCTCCATGGGGGAGCGAAGATCATAGCAGGACATGGCATCACTGCACAGCACAAGGGGGACATCGTATTTTCTGGCAAGCTCAAGGTTTGCCTTAAGGTCAGAGAGCATACGGATGCGCCTTGAACCCCGGGAATGTAAAAGAGGCCTTAACGTAATGCCTATTGCAACTCCATTTTCTGCGGCTGCTTTTGCCAGTACCTGATTTAACCCGCTGCTTTTGTCGAATGCAGGATGGTTAAGGATATCCACTCTGGGGTTTTCAAGTGCAGCCCTGTTGACTGCTTCGGATCCCCCGTGCACGATCAGGACATCCATTGAGCTCCTGAATTTTCCTACTAAACCGTGAAGTTTCGAAGGGTTTTCTTCCACAAGCTCAATTCCCCTGAAAACTTCAAATCCTTCAATCGAAGGCAGTACCGGTTTTTTACTCGGGAGTTTGTCAGAATGGTTGGCAAGGGCAATCCCGCTGTATCCCAAATGCCGGGAAAGGGAAGACAGTTCCTCTACAGCATTAGCCCCGTCCGGGACAGCATGAACACAAAAATCGTAAAATTCAGGTTTACCCAAATAATTCCTCCACTATGGCTCCGGCTTTTTCCCTGTTCTTCGGGTAGGTCTCGATCTTGACCTTTGCAGTGATTGCATCCGAGGAACCGGTCAGTTTTACCTGCTGGAGGTATGCCGCCTGCTTGTCGAAGCGGAGGTGAAAGACCAGGTCATCGTCCAGCCTTTCAGGCATTTCTTCCCTGAGCATTTCCACGTCTTCTTCGGAAAAGTTTTCCCGGATAAAACGGGCAAATTTCAGGCATTCTGCCTTCCTTTTAAGCTGCACGCTAAGAATAGTAATGGGATTTCCATGGTGCCCTTCAGCCTGGAGCTCTTCTATGAGTTTACTCCCTTCTTTTACGCCGGCACCTGATAAAAAAAAATCCAGAGCCTCGCGGACTCTGGATGTGTCTTCGGTTGCGTGGGCGATCACACGCATTATTATGTGGTGAATCACTTGCCTCGACTCTTGTGCGCACGGATGCTCGGCCTGGTCTTTTCAGTACCCTTGCCGCGTGTGGACATGCCTCGGCCTTTACGACCTGCACTGGTCTTACCCCTGGTGGCTCTGCCCCTGATGGACGCATCACAGATCCAGTTCAGGTTCTTGTCGCTCTTTATTACAGGGTGGTGCGGGTCTACAAGGATGACTTCGAACCACTTGTGCTTTCCGTCTTCCCCTACCCAGTAGGAGTTAAGGACCTCAAGGTTCGGGTATTTGCGGTCAGCACGGGCTTCAGCGATCCTCTGGATGCTCATTCCACCTGATACCTTGTTCTTTCCCATCTTCTGGGTCCTTCTTCCACGGTTGGGCCTTACATGACCAAGCCCTCCGCGGCGTACATTTACCCTGACGACAACAATGCCCTGCTTGGCTTTGTATCCAAGGGAGCGTGCTCTGTCGATTCTTGTGGGCCTTTCAATTCTGGTCACGGATCCCTGCTTTCTCCAGACCTGCAAGCGCTCCCAGCGGAGTTCGTTCACATAGGTCTCATCAGGGTTCTTCCATGCATCACGTACGTATCCGTAAAAAGATTTTACCAATTTAAACACCAAGTTTCACTTATGTTTCACGGTTCAGCCCTGCCAGCAGGACCACATCCCAACGGGACCTAATCCCGAAAATGAAACATGCGATACAACTGAATCATTTGATTTAAAGCTTTGCCCCCTTCAAAGCTTTCAGGAAGAATCAGTCAATAAGTCAGTCAATAAGTCAATCAATCAAATTTCCAGAAATATATCTCCGGGATTTTCCTGTAAAGATTAACATACAATTATCTGGTCGTGTCCTCAAATCATTGACTTAGTTTTATATAATCTTGAATCTATTATTATTTGGGGGCATCTTAATCACTTCTGAAATCGATTTTTCACAATTTTTTTGCTGGAACAAAGACTGCACTGATTATGGAATTAAAAATCAAGGGAATATAGTCCTTAAAGAAAGATATGGTAAAAATAACCATGCTCTTTTTAAATGTAAAACTTGTAAAAAATGTTTTAGTGAAACCAAAGGTACAATATTTTTCGAATTAAACACTCCAGATGAAGAAGTTCTAAGGACAATAGCTATGCTTCCTGAAAAAGGCAGTATTCGTGGAGTTGCAAGAGCTACTGGACATAGTAAAGACACTATTTGTAGATGGCTTGAGATTGCAGGAACCCATGCAGAAGAAGTTACAACTTATTTCCTCAAAAATCTTAATCTTACGAGAGTAGAGGTTGATGAGATCTGGTCATATATAAAAAAAAGCAAAAAAATGTGACTGACGAGGATTCTGAAGAGTGTGGGGATGTGTATTCACTTACAGCAATCAAAAGTGACACAAGATTGCTCCTTTCTCATCATGAAGGAAAACGTAGTGCTGAGGATGCTATAGAGTTATTTAAAGAAGTTGAGAAGATGCGTTCCACATCTTCTCCTATTCCTGTATTTACCTCAGATGATTGGGATGCCTTTGAAGAAGCACTTATAAACGTTTATGGTAAAATCGAGTTGCCACAATACAAAGGTATCGGAAGAAAACCGCTACCTAAACTGGTTCCACCTGACGATTTAAAATATGTCAAAGTATTGAAGAAAAAGGTAAAAAATTATGTAGTTGAAACAGTTCAACGTATCATCTTTGGAGATCCTGATGAGATATTCGAAATGCTTGGAGCTGATGCGGATAGTTATATTGGAACTTCTTATGCAGAAAGGATTAACCTTACGATAAGGACATCTCTTGCAAGATTTATAAGAAAAGGAATGAATTTCAGTAAAACCAAAAGGATGCATCAGAAAGCTATTGATTTATTCCAGGCATGGTATAACTTTATAAAACCTCATAAGTCTCTAAGGCTAAAAATAGATTCTGGAAACAGAAAATGGTTTCAAAGGACTCCAGCTATGGCAGAAGGAATAACTGATCACATATGGAGTTTAAAGGAACTATTAACATTTAGAGTTCCTGTTCAATAATATGAGGACACGACCAATTATCTTTCAGCACAGAAATTCCCGTTAAACAGCCTGGGAATCTCCAGAGATTAATTTTTTCCCGTTGTCATATATTAAAAAAACCGGGTTCTGGAAATAAGTATTAAGAAGACTCCAGGGAATTAAAGCATATAACGGGGGATCTGGAGGAAAATCTATTGAGGCTCTCGAATGGTTCTTTTGAACCTGCCAGAGGATCAAATGTCGCCAGAGGATCAAATGTCGCCAGAGGATCAGGTGTCAATTCAATAGCACTGAAAATATTTCTTCTTTTGCTGATTGTTCCTTTTCTGTCACCTCAGACAAGTGCAAGAGATTACACCCTGGAAGAAGCGACAGCGAATATTACTATTTACCCGGAAGGCGCAGTTCACGTTGAAGAATCGGTTTCCTACACTTTTGATGGAGATTACAACTATGTTTACAGAATGATCAGGACATCAACAGAAGAATCCATTCGGAATATTAAGGGTTACTGTTCTGACGATGCATGCAAATTCAGAGTTGAAAGGATTTCTGAAGGATACAGGTTAATAGGCGATCTTCCGGAACATACTCCGGAAAATTTGACCTTTTATGTATCTTATGACCATTACGGAGCGGTCAAAGTCCACGATGACGTTTCCGAATTTCGCAGACAATGGGGCGAAGAATGGGAGAAGCCGCTTGGAAACCTGAAAGTAAACATTACCTTTCCGCTAAAAAACGACAGTGAAATCCTTTACTGGACTCACCCTGCCGGCTATACGCAGGAAGAGAACTTAAATCATAATGTCCTCAATTTAAAGACAGAAGAGATCCCCTCTTCTTACGATTATAAAGTCAGAGTGGTTTTTCCGAAAATAGAATCACCAGATTCCAGCTCTGTCCAGATAGATAACGAGAAAAATCTTGAAAAAATACTGGCTGAGGAAAAAGAATATCGACAGAAAGAGTTGAAGTTAGAAGGGCTTTATGACATAACCCTTTACTTCCTGTTCTTCGTCCTTGTGATTCCTGTCTTTATATACCTGATATACGGGAGAGAACTGAAAACAGGTTTAGAAGAGAAAACAGGTTACGAAGGGGAAACAAACTCTGAGGAGAAAACAAACTCTGAGGGGAAAACAAACCCTGAAGAGAAAACAGATCACGAAATGGAAACAAACTCTGAAGAGGGGGCAGGTCACGAAAAGGAAACAGGTCATGAAGACAGATCAGATCACGAAAGTAAAACAGATTACAAGAGGAAAATACGTTTAATAGAAATATATAAACGAAAGCCAGACGAGGATTTCAGACCTGCCGTTGTCAACGCTATTATGAAAGGGAGACTGGGAATCCCCACAATTGACGGATTTACTGCCACATTCATGGACCTTGCTAATCGTGGTTATATTTCTCTGAGGAATTCAGGACCCGAAGAGGCAGACTCATCAAACATTTCAGGGTCAGAGCCAGAAGACTTCATGATAGAACTCAACCATGAAATGTGTCCCGAAATTAAAGGAAAGTATTATGAAATTGAAGGAAAACATCCCGAAGTTAGAGGAAGCAAATCCGAACTGAAAGAATCCGAGCTGATAGACTTTGAAAAAGATATACTCAAGCTGTTAAATGATCACTCTTCCGAAAGAAAAATCTCCTGGAGAGAATTCAGAAAGGAGCTCGAAGGTACAGAGGAGTTTTATAAGTTTATAATGTCATGGGGGAAAAAAGTTCGGAAACATAGTGAAATTGACAGGTTTTTCCAGTCAACAGGAAGTACATATATGAACCTGTTTTCCCGGGCTATTCTTGCATCTGCGATTGTTTATTATATTGCGCTTTCAGGATATTTTCCTTCAAGCGAGTTTCCGGGAGTGTCAAAGGTTAATACGCTGACCGCTTTGATAGGGATCTGGGGATTTATTATGACAAAAAACTCAGAGATATTTGTAAAGGTATTCGGGCGCTGGACATCTGAAGGGAAGCTCTACTATGAACTCTGGGGCAATTTTAGAGAATATATCACGGACCAGTCTGCTCTCAAAAATTGTCCTCCTGAATCCGTGAAAATATGGGATTCGTATCTGGTGTATGCAGCTTCCCTGGGAGTTGCAAAGCAGGCTTTTAGAAATATGTCCCTTATTGTTCCTTTTGAAAAGCTTGAAGAGAGCAGTTTCCGCCCTATAAGCTACCATTATTATGATCATTCCGTGCACGGATTTGAAAATGCCTGTTCTTCACCCAATCAGGGCGTGGATGGAACAGAAAGAAGCAGTAAGAGCAGCAGTTTTAAGGAGAGGGGCGACGGGCCTGAATAAGTTACTTCAGTACCTTAATAAGTACTCTGTAATAGTACTCTGTAATAGTACTCTGTAATAATAGAGACCACTGTAAAACTGAGAAAACAAATTGAAAGAACTCAAATTGAAAGAACTGCCAGCTTTTAAAGATTTTATGTTTCCAAATTACAAACTGTCTCTTTTGGTCTCTTTTTTATTTTCGTTCTGTTTATTTACATAAAACTCCAATAAAATATTAATATCCAAAAGATAATATAGAGTTGGAGGATTCCGGTTGAGATTTTCGAAAGGCTCTGCTGAACCTGTCAGAGAAGTAAATACTAATTCTGCGGTCTTAAAAATAGCTATAACAACTGTTATTCTGCTTGTCTTTCTCTGTCTGGTGCCTTCAGCCAGTGCTAGAGACTATGCTCTGGAAGAAGCAGGAACGAATATAACTATAGATTCCAGAGGCCTGGTCCATGTTGAAGAATCGATTTCATACGCATTTGACGGAGATTACAGTGAAGTATTTAGAATCCTGGAAGTGCCGTCCGGGGAATCAATCCAGAATATTACAGGACATTGTTCAGATGAGGCTTGCAGGTTCAGAGTAGAAGAGACTTCCAGAGGCTATGAGCTGATAGGCGAACTTCCTTCCCCCACTCCACAAAAAGTGACTTTTTTTATTTCTTATGACCATTACGGCGCAGTCAAGGTCCACAGCGATATTTCGGAATTCCATTATAAGCTCTGGGGTGAAGAATGGGAAAAGCCCCTCGGAAACCTGAGAGGAAACATTACGCTCCCTGTGGAAAGCGAGAATGAGCTTCAGTACTGGATCCATCCGACCGGCTATACCCGGAATATCGATGTGGAAAAAAATGTGGTAAATTTAAGGACAAAAGAAATTCCTTCATATCAATGGTATGAAATCAGGGTTGTTTTTCCAAGGATAGAGTCTCCCGATTCCAGCTTTGTCAAGATAGACGATGCAGAGGGCCTTGAAGAAATTCTTGCTATTGAAAATGAATATCAGCAAAAAGGCTCGATTTTAAAAGGCCTTTACGGGCTGATAATTTTATCCACTCTCATTGCCCTTGCACTGCCACTTTTCATTTATTTGAGGTACGGGAGAGAACCGGAAATTGGTTACGAAGCAATATATGAAAGAGAGCCGCCTACGGCATCCAGACCAGCAGTTGTCAATGCCATTATGCGGGGAAAAATAGGCACCCCCACGATGGACGGGTTTACTGCTACGGTAATGAACCTTGCTAACCTTGGTTACATTTCTCTCAGGACTGTAAAATCTGAAGAACGAAGGGCACTGAGCCTTTTCAAATCCGAGGATGAAGACATTTTAATTGAAATTGCCAGCCCGGTGTCGTATTCAGGAGCTAGGGGAGACCTCCCGAAACTGGAAGACTTCGAGAAAGACGTGCTCAACTTATTGAAAAAACATTCTTCAGGAAACAAAATTTCATGGGCCAGGTTGAAAAAAGAACTTGGAAAAGGAACCGGCTTCTATGAATTTATCACTGCATGGAATAAGAAGGTTGAAAAGCATGTCGTGATTGAGAAACTCTTCCGGTCAACAGGAAATAAATACATGGTTATTTTCAGCATTGCAATTCTGATCGTAGCAATTGCTTATTTTATCATACTATCCAATTATTTCCCTTCAGATGCATTTCCCCTTGCATCCAGTGCCAATTTGCTGGTGGCTTTTATAACAGTCTTTTCAGTAATCATGATAATTTTCTCCAGCGCGTTTGAAAAAGTCCTCGGGCGCTGGACTCCTGAAGGAAGGCTCTATTATAAAAAATGGGCTAACTTCAAAAAATACCTCACAGATTTTTCCGCGCTCAAGGAACATCCCCCGGAATCAATCGAACTCTGGGACTCATATCTTGTTTATGCAACCGCCCTTGGAGTCGCAGAAGAAGTCCTTAAAAATATGTCCTTAGTCGTTCCTGCTGAACAGCTTAAAGCAAGCCACTTTTACTATGTGCACCACAGCTATGGCCAGTTCGGTTCCGGGTTTGGGAATGCTTACACATCATCTGCCCCATCTTCGAGCGGAAGCGGAGGCGGAGTGGGCGGTGTTGGAGGCGGCTCGGGCGGTGGAGGAGGAGGAGCCCGATAAAATACTTTTGAAGAAAACCGTGGTCAAAGTAACTGAAGAAAGAAGGAAAACGTGACAGGAGAAACAGTGATGGAAGGAAGCAGTTAACGAAGGAGAAGGTGATCTATAATGATAACAGAAATTCTAATAATAGCAGTAATAATTCTCGGTTTGCTCTTCGTTATAATTTATAATGACCTTATAAAACAGAGAAACAGGGTAGAAAACGCCTGGGCCCAGATAGAGGTACAGCTTAAAAGGCGTTATGACCTTATCCCTAACCTTGTAGAGACCGTAAAAGGGTATGCAGGGCACGAAAAGACCCTTTTGGAAAATGTTACAAAAGCCAGGGCTGCTGTAATGTCTGCAAACGGTGTCAATGAAACAGCAGAAGCATCAAATTACCTGTCCTCAACCCTCAGGTCTCTGTTTGCAGTTGCGGAAAATTATCCCGACCTTAAAGCTAACCAGAACTTTTTGCAGCTCCAGAAAGACCTCATGGATACCGAAAACAAAATAGCCTATGCAAGGCAGTTTTATAATGATACTGTTATGAAGTACAATATCAGCATCCAGACGATCCCCAAAAACATCGTCGCATCTCTCTCGGGATTCGGAAAGAAAGACTTATTCGAAACCCCGCAGGCAGAAAGGGAAACTCCGAAAGTTGAATTCTGATTGTTTGTATACCGGAAAACGATACGTGCAGAATTGGACTTATATATGCCAGTTCTCTTTTTTTGAATTTTGGGAAGGGCTACTCTCCTGCATCGAGCGGGACAGGACTGATCTGGCATGGAGAACGATGATGGACGGGTTAGAGGAACTTATATACTGTTCTCTTGAATGTAGCTCGGCAGCAAAATTCATCGAATATCCATACTGAACTGGCTCACAGGCAATCAATAGATTAATATTACTCCGTGGCAAGCCTGTATCTTTTATCCCGTCCGCGCCGTTCCTGCTGATAGAGCTGGCGGACCCGGATCAGGTAAAAGCATAACATTTATCCATGCCTGAAAATTAAAATAAATACTGCTCCGGAAAATTAGCTCCTGTCCGAATTTGCAGAGCATGACATAATGAAAGTGAAATGAAAGTGAAATGAAAGTGAAATGAAAGTGAAACAAAAGTGAAATGAAAGTGAAACAAAAGTGAAATGAAAGTGAAACAAAAGTAGAAAACGTGGAGTAGAAAAATGGAAATTTCCTGCCTGCTGAATGAAATAAAAGCTTCCATCCGCTATGAAAACCAGATAGTCCATATTGAAGAAACACCAGCAAGGGATGCATGTTATGCGCCTCTTGAACTGGAAGTACGGATAAAAGCTGCACTTTCAGGCACAGGAATTGAAGCCCTTTATTCCCATCAGGCTGAAGCTATAGAAAAGGTAAGGGAAGGAAAAGACCTGGTGCTCTGTACAAGCACGGCAAGCGGAAAATCCCTTACTTACATGATACCTGTTTTTGAAGCTGTCCTGAAGGACCCTGAGGCTACTTCCCTTTATATTTCTCCCCTGAACGCCCTTGTAAATGACCAGCTAAAAGCTTTCCTCGAATTTGAAGGTGCATTAAATTCCGGTGCAGGCATAGCCCGCTATACAGGTGCTCTGAGCGCGGACCAGAAGAGAAAAATCAGGGATGGAAAGACGAATATTGTGTTTACGAACCCTGAGATGGTGCACATGAGTTTTCTTGCCTGGCACCACCTGTGGAGGCGCTTTTTTTCAAACCTCAGGTTTATTGTTGTTGATGAGAGCCATTACTACAGGGGAGTTATAGGGAGCAATATGGCAAACGTGCTGAGAAGGCTCCTCAGGGTTGCGGAATATTACGGGGCTTCCCCGCAGTTTATCTGCTGCTCGGCGACTATAGGGAACCCTGAAGACCACACTGAAACCCTTCTGGGAAGGGAAGCCGTGGTGGTTGAAAATAACGGGTCTTTACAGGGGCCCCAGAAGTTTGTGTTCTGGAACCCGCCTCTTTACATGAACGGGAGAGGATGCACAGTAAGGAGAAGCAGCTTTTCCGAAGCCTCTGCCCTTTTCACGCGAGCAGTCCAGGCAGGACTCCAGACACTGGCTTTTACCCGGTCAAGGCAGGGTGTGGAGAGGATGTACAGGACCTGCATGGAACTTTTAAGGGACCGGGAGCTTCCCTCTGCAATCTGCCCTTACAGGAGCGGATATTTTGACCGGGAAAGAGAAGAAATCGAAAGGAAAATGAATTCGGGAGAGCTCAGAGGCGTTATTTCCACAAATGCCCTCGAACTCGGGATAGATATAGGGGGGCTTGATGTCTGCATCCTTGACGGCTATCCGGGAACGGTAATGAGTGCAAGGCAGCAGGCAGGAAGGGCGGGCCGGAGCGGGAATGAAAGCCTTGTCCTGATGGTAGCCGGGACAAATGCCCTCGACCAGTACTATATGCGAAACCCGGCTGACTTTTTTGCAAGAAGCAGTGAAAACGCCGTTCTTAACCCCAAAAATCCCTACATCCTTGCAGGGCACCTGCTCTGCGCAGCAAAAGAAATACCTCTCAGGGAATCGGATGAAAAGTATTTTGGCGGCGGATACTCAAGAGTTGTTGAACTCCTGGAAGCGGAAGGGCTGCTTGCTGGTAGTGACATGAAATATTCTACCGATCCTTTCCCTTATAAACAGGTCTCCCTGAGGGGAATAGATAATAATACTTACTCTCTGCTCGCCTTTGAGGGGGAAAGGAGCTTTCCGATAGAAAAAGACATTGAAGAGACCCTGGCTTTCCGGGAGTGCCATCCGGGTGCAGTCTACATTCACAGGGGAGAATCCTTTTACATAAACAGGATAGACCATGAGAAAAGGGAAATTCACGCTATAAAGACGCACGACAGCTATTATACAAAACCGATGATAGACTCGTCAGTCGTGGTCCAGGAGACTTATGCAGCAAAACCTCTTCTGCACGCCCCTGAGGTGGAGGTAGGGCTTGGGGAAGTTGAGGTAACGGACAGGATAGCAGGTTACAGGAAAATAAGGACCCACAGCGACGAGACGATGAGCGCTCATGAAATTGAAATGCCTCCCATTACCCTCCAGACTGTCGCGCTCTGGCTCAAACTGCCCGACAGGCTGCAGGAAATGATAGGAGACCATAAACTTGATTTTGCAGGAGGGATCCATGCTGTTGAACATGCAATAATTTCCATGTACCCCCTGCACCTGCTTGTGGACAGGAGCGATGTAGGAGGGGTTTCAACTCCTTCTCATCCTGACCTTGGGAGTAAAAGCGGGATCTTCATATATGACGGACACAGGGGAGGAGTCGGGTATGCCGAAAAAGGTTATGACCTGATTGAAGAGGTACTGGAAGGCACCTTAAAAGCCATTGAAAGCTGCCCCTGTGAAAGTGGCTGCCCTGGCTGTATACAGTCCCCCAAATGTGGGAACAATAATGAACCTCTAGATAAACACGCGGCAATAATGCTCCTGCACGAGCTCCTTGGAAAAGCCCCCTATATCCCACCCGAGAAAAAAGAAAAGCACCTTTCTGAAGCCAGAGCCCGGAAAACAATCCCGCAGGAAAGAAAAAGTTCAGGAGATGCCCTTGACAGGGTAAGAAGGCAGCTCAGGAGGGAGAATATAAATCAGGAGCCTCAGGCAGGGAAGGAAAAAAAGGAAAAGACTTTCATTGCCACGGATGAAAATGGGGGAATGATCGGAGTTGTTTCAGCCCCTACCCCGGAAAAAGCCGCAGCAAAAACATTTCATAAGAAACTCGCAGGGCAACAGGGAGCCACAAAAGAAAAGCCTTTAGAGATAAGGATCAGAGACCTTGGAGCAGGCAGTGATTATCATTTCAGGGCATGGACCGAGCTTTTTGAAGCCGCAGAAAACGGGGATCCTGAAAGTAAAGAGAAAAAAGCAGTCAAAAAATTGTTTATTCGAAAAATGAGCTGAAGAAGATTTTTCCAAAGTATTTTCGTTTTTCTGAGTTTTTTCAACTTTTCTTTTCGAACTTTTCTTTTCGAACTTTTCTTTTCTGGCAAGGATATAACTTTAAATAAATATTAAAATTGATTGGTGAAAGTTTTTTATACTGAAACCTCCATATATGTTAATTAGTGGGAAAGATAATGAATAAAGTGGGAATAGGAGGAAGGTTATTTGCAAAAGTTGTTTTTCATACTGATGTATACCTGCCTATTTATGGGCGTTATGCTTGCAATTTCTTTCATTCAGTAACAGGTCAATCAGGTAATTGATCCGCAAACTGAGGACTGAAATAAATGTGAATATAAACAGAGATCTCAGTAACAGAGATTTCAGTTAAACAAGTCCCTGATTGTTGAGATTTCAGGTTAATATCTAAACTGAAAGAAGTAGCTGTTAGATAAATAGCTGTTAGATAAGCAGCTTTTAAAAAAGTAGCCTGTGGAATTTCACAGGCATACTTCACATTCGGGGACAGATATTAGATTTATTGCTGATTTTTGCCAGTAAGACCCTGTACAGCGGCTGTGGGTGCGGCATAAGGAAGATGTAAATAAGAATCAGGGATATATTTATTTGCGGAAATAATGTGAAGTTCGCTGCATTTTATGAAAAAGTTTTTATTGATAAGATTAAGGAAATTAATAAGTTTTTCTGATGTTTAATCAAAAACTAGGGGGAGTTGCCCATGAGTAACGAAGGTCGGGCTGTTGAGAAAGAAAAGATAAAATCTGCATATGATGTCGTGATTATAGGAGCAGGACCTGCAGGGATGTTTGCGGCTTACGAACTTGCAGCCGGAAAGATGGAAATTCTTGTTATTGATATGGGCAGGGACATTGATAAGCGCTCCTGCCCTATGAAAGCCCTTAGCTACTGCAAGCACTGTGCCCCGTGCGAGATAATGTGCGGGGTTGGAGGCTGCGGGACATTTTCTGACGGGACACTTAACCTTCGGCCTGACATAGGAGGTGACCTGGCAGCCCTTACCGGAGACCAGACTGAAGCCTGGGAGCTGGTTGACAGGGTCGATAAGGTTTTCCTTAAATTCGGTGCACCCCAGACTGCCCTTCTTACAGAAGGCCCGGAAGTAGAGGAATTAAAACGCAGGGCTGCTTCTGTCGGAGCCCGGTTTATAGAGATCAAACAGAGGCATATAGGCTCGGACAATGCACCTGCACTCATCGGGCGCTTCAAACAGGATCTTGTTGATAAAGGAGTGGATTTCCTGATTGAAACCGAAGTCCATGACCTTTTGATAGAAGGAAAGGAATGCAAAGGAGTTATACTCTCAGGCGGGAGGGTTATCCGCGCAAACTATGTGCTCCTGTCTCCAGGAAGAAGGGGCTGCAACTGGGTTTCGGAAATGATAGAAAAACATGACCTGAAAGCCCGTTACGGCGGAATTGACATAGGGGTCAGAGTCGAAGTCCCTGCTATTATTATGGACCCTGTTACTAAAATCAACCGTGACCCTAAATTCCATATCCAGAGCCGCCGATATGACGACTTTGTAAGGACATTCTGCACCAACAGGCGCGGTTTTGTCGTGAAAGAAGAATACGAGGACTTTATTGCAACAAACGGGCATTCCATGGCAAATAAGGAGTCAGAAAATACCAACTTTGCATTCCTTGTCCGTATAGAACTTACAGAACCCATGGAAAACACTACAAAATACGCCCGCTCAATTGCGAAACTCGCGACAACGATCGGAGGAGGAAAACCAGTCCTGCAGCGCATGGGAGACCTGAGGCGCGGACGGCGGTCAACAAAAGAGCGCCTTGCCAGAAACCTGGTCATAAATACATTAAAAGACGTGACACCTGGCGATATCTCAATGGCTCTTCCTCACAGGATAGTCATGGACATAATTGAAGGCCTTGAGACCTTAAACGAGATTATCCCCGGCGTTGCTTCGGACTCGACCCTGCTTTACGCTCCTGAAGTCAAGTTCTATGCCATGCACCTGGACGTGGACCGCCATATGGAAACCAGCATCAAAAACCTCTTTGCAGCAGGAGACGGTGCAGGCCTCTCAAGGGATATAGTAAATGCCGCTGCAACCGGAATTATGGCTGCAGAAGGGATTATGAAAAAAGCCGGAAAGGGTCAGGATATCCAGGAAGAAGAAAACAGATTTTGAAGCTCTGAGAATAGAAAAATTATGCTGCTGTTTTATTTAATTTTGTTAAAAAAGTTATTTAGCTTTGTTAGAAAAGGTTGCGTTCCCATCTGAAATACCTGGAGTTTCCGAAAGGCGTCTAAAAGATTTAACTTTTTGAATTTTTGGTTTGGGAAGAGGTTTGAGGTATTTGACTTGTGGGTTGAGAGTTTTTCAATATTCAGTTATTTTGTGGGTAGATCTTTTGGAGTAGGTGTTGTTTGCTGGTTGGTGTTCATTTGATGAGAACGCAAGTTATACTATGCACCTGGAGTATATATTATTTTTAACGAATAATCGTAATGAGGAGATATAATCATAATAGAACCGGAATAACATTAGTTTAATGATCTAAGATTATATCAGCAATATAATAAGTTTGTAATTACAGAAATATAATAAGTTTATAATTACAGAAATTTTAAAAATTGTGTGATGTTGAAATATTGAAACTTAATGAAACAGTTTGACTTAGGGAATTTCAAAATTGTTAATTTAACGTGGAAAATTCAGTGCAGGAAATTTCAGATAATTTTAGGTTAATTTTAAAAGAGTTTGCGTTCCCATCTAAATACCTGGAAGTTCCGAAAGGCATCTAAAAGATTTAACTTTCTAAGTCTTTAGTTTGGGAAGAGGTTGGAGTTATTTGACTTGTGGGTTGAGAGTTTTTCGTTTTTTAATACTTTAGTGGGGTAGATCTTTTGGAGTAGGTGTTGTTTGCTGTGGGTGTTCAATTGATGAGAACGCAAGTTATACTACGCATTTGGGGTATATATTATTTTTAACGAATAACTTCGACGCATGCGTATAATCAATATCTTAATAAAATAATTAAGTATTAAATCGTATAATATTATATTAACAGTATAACACTTTGTAAGGAAATACAAAAATAGGCGGAGCATGCTGAAAAATAATTAAGCCGGCAGGAATTCAAAAACACAAGAAATTTAAAAGTATAAGTAGTGACTGCACTTATATTAATTACCGTCTAGAGTGTTAGTAAATTCCGCTGGATGACTGTAAATGGAAGAGGTAAATAAAAAAGAACTGAGTGAGCGGGATATTTGCTCAAAGTTTATCACGCCTGCGATCAAAAGGGCTAACTGGGAAGAAAAACAGATCCGGGAAGAAGTAAACCTTACCAGGGGAAGGATTATTGTTAAAGGTTCATCTGCGAGCAGAGGAAAACCAAAGAGAGCTGACTATATTCTTTCCTATAAACCCAACCTTCCTCTTGCAGTTGTGGAAGCAAAGAGGAATATTTACACGGTTGGAGAGGGCATGCAGCAGGCGCTCATGTATGCTGAGATGCTGGACATTCCTTTTGCATTCAGCTCGAATGGGGATGCCTTTTTGCTCCACGACAGGACAGGCACTCTTGGAAAGGTAGAAGAGGAAATTTCTCTGGACAAATTTCCTTCCCCTGAATTTCTCTGGCGGAAATACTGCGAATGGAAGGGGCTTGACGAAGACAGGCAGAGGATCGTAACCCAGGACTATTTTTCCGATCGGCAGAAATCCCTGCGATATTATCAGCGTATAGCAATTAACCGGACAATAGAGGCAATTGCAAAAGGGCAGGACAGAATCCTGCTGGTTATGGCAACAGGTACGGGAAAGACTCTCACGGCATTTCAGATCATCTGGCGCCTCTGGAAGGCAGGGGTGAAAAAAAGAATCCTTTTCCTGGCAGACAGAAACATCCTTGTTGACCAGACAAAAATTAACGATTTCAAGCATTTCGGGAAGGCAATGACAAAAATCAAGAACCGGGAGGCTGAAAAATCCTACGAAATTTACCTGTCCCTCTATCAGGCTGTTTCAGGCACAGAAGAAGAGAAAAACATCTACAAACAGTTTTCCCCTGACTTTTTTGACCTTGTGATTGTGGACGAATGCCACAGGGGAAGCGCGGCTGAAGATTCCGCATGGAGGGAAATACTCGAATATTTCTCTTCGGCAACGCAGATCGGGCTGACAGCTACCCCGAAAGAGACAAAAGACGTTTCCAATATCCATTACTTCGGAGAGCCCATCTACACATATTCCCTGATATCCATTAAAAAATCTACGGAATCCCTTTCCTCGGCCTTCATAGAGCTTCAACCTCATTCAGGATGCGCTTTCCTATATTGGGTTTGAGTGCGCTCTTCATTACCAGGTCAACCTTTATTCCTAAAAGGTCGCTCAAATAATTTTCCAGCTCAATATATTTCAGCAGTCCTGGTTTCTTATCAAACTGAACCAGAACATCAAGGTCACTATCTTCTGTCTGCTCCCCCCGAATATAAGAGCCAAAAACTCCAAGGTAGTTTACACTATATTTATCTCTTAACTCAGGCATATGTTGCCTTAATATTTTCATATAATATTCTGCGTCTTTTAGCTCTTGGGAAGGCATTATTCTGAGATCCTCCACGAAGTCTCGATGAAGCACGATTAAAATCTGAATTTATGCTAACAAGTATGTGTATCATATATATTTGTTATTTTCTCAAGTTTGGTTTTTTAACAGGTGCCTTTACAGAAAAAAATCATTGAAAAAATCGAGCAGTTCATGAGATTATGTGATGAACTCGAATCGAAACTAAGGAAGTCTCGGGAAGACAGCGAGAAACTTATGGAAGCGGTTGTGAAGGAATTGTTAGAGTGGGCTGCTGCCGAAATATAATAAATATGTTGTGAAAATCTCTCTCAAAAAATCAGTCCTCTTGAGCGTAGCGAAAAGGACACCGCCCTCCCGAGGCGGGACTCGGGAAGGACAGCGGACTTCCGAGGCGGGACTCGGGAAGGACAGCGGACTTCCGAGGCGGGACTCGGGTGGCAAAACTCGGGGAAAGTTTAAATTGAAAATAAAGAAATATATCAACATGCAAACCGCAGAAGAAAGGGAAGAGCTGTTTCGCAAAATTTCCTCTTTTCTAAAAAAATACGGGGCAACCAGAGTATCCATTTTCGGATCTTATGTTAGGGGTGAAGAGAAACCGGAAAGCGATATAGATGTTCTGGTCGAGTTTGCTGATAGAAAAAGCTTGCTGACTCTGGTTAATATCGAACTGGAACTCTCGGATTATCTGGGAATTAAGGTTGACCTGCTGACTGAAAAATCGATAAGTCCTTACCTGATAGATGGAATAAAAAAAGAGGCTAAAGTGATATCTGAATGAAAAGGGATGATAGGGTATATCTTAGCCACATCCTCTTATCTACTTCCTTAATTGAAAAATACACAGCGAATTTAACTGAAGAAGAGTTTCTGTCAAATAGTCTTGTTCAGGATGGTACCATCAGGCAAATTCAGATAATCGGCGAAGCTACTAAAAATCTATCAAAGCCTTTGAGAGAGAAATATCCGCAAATCCACTGGAGAGGAATAGCAGGTATGAGAGATAAACTGGTTCACGATTATTTTGGTGTGGATATTGATGCTGTATGGGATACCGTAAAAGAGGATATCCCGACTCTCAAAAAGGTAGTTTTAAAAATTGTTCAGGATCTAAATGAAAAAGCTTAATCTTTTTTGCTTTAAGTTAGAAGGGATCTTTTTATCGAGCGCTAGTTAGGGCAGCCCTAAAATGAAAAAGAAAAAAGAGGTATAGCACACAGAGTTCTTGAGTATTTAACTTTAAAAAGTTGAATAATTACCATTTTCTTTTCTTCATTTTGGTACTTTCCGCTCTCCTGCGTCGAGCGTGACAAGACAGATTTGGTAAAGAGAATAAAGTTATACTGGTCGAAGTAATCTGTAATTATGGCTTTTATTAACAGGCAAATAATCTAAAAGGTAATGTACATAAATAATTTACGTAAATGATATATTTAACAAATGGTTTTTGAATAGCTTTTGAATAGCTTTTGAATAGCTTTTGAATAGCTTTTGAATAGCTTTTGAATAGCTTTTGAATAGCTTTTGAATAGCCCAAAATTTAGAAATTAAGCACGTAAATTATTTGCTGGCTTTTTTTGCCTTTTTGCTGGAGGACATTTTTATCCACCATATCCTGAAGATCCCGGTTTGCTGTTGGCTGGCTAACGTCACAAAGTTCCTGGTACTCTTTATTTGTAATTCGGCCTTTTTCTTTGAGGTATCCAACAGCTTTTATCTGACGGTTGCTCAACCCGATCTGCCCAAATTTTTCTTTCATTGAACGATCACTGCTCAGCTTTTTGACCGTATTTTCTACTCTTGAGGTTTCTACCGCAATGCCGAAGAGGAAATATTCAAGCCATCCCGTAAGCTCCCCTCCTTTTGCATCGGCATCGGCAAGCGCTGAATAGTAAGCCTGGCGGTCTTCGTTGTAATATTCCTCAAGGGCGAAAAATTTCTTTGTATCAAAGCCTCTTTTTGTCAGAATAAGCGTGGAAAGGGCTCTTGCAGTCCTGCCGTTGCCGTCAAGGAAGGGATGGATTCGAGCAATTTCATAATGTGCTATTCCGGCCTGTATAGCAGGCATAAGGTCTAAAGCTTCTGCACTGTTCAACCACTCAAGAAGGGACCTGGTGAGCAGAGGAACTTCCTCAGGTTCCGGTGGGACATAGGTGATTTTACCGGTTTTCGGGTTTCCGACTACCACCCTGACTTTCCGATAATTTCCGGCAGAAGCAGCTGGCAGGATATCTTTTACCGTGAGCCTGTGGATTTCGAGGAAAATCTTCTCGGTAATAGAAGTGCTTTCTTCCAGACTGTCTATATATTCAAGCACATCAACGTAATTTTTAACTTCATTTTTGTCCTTTTCACCTGCAGGAATATCTTTGCCTTCAATAAGAAGGCTTACTTCTTCAAGAGTAAGCTGATTCCCTTCTATACTTGTTGTGTGGTGAGTCTGTTTTATAAGAGCTTCTCGCTGGAGTTCTCTCTCCCATGCAGGAATAAGAGGGCTAATCAGAATGATCTCACGGGCAGCCTGAATTCGCGCAAGCAGACGCACGATTTTGTTTGTATACTTAAAATTAGGCTGAAACATGCTAATTTTCCGATTTTTTGTCCCTATAAAAAGAGTCATTCCTTTCATTATTAACTTAACGATGTTTATTTTGAAATTTAAGGAAAAATCCCAGGTCTATTAGAATAGGGGATTGTCAAAAGTAAATATGAAGCGGCGGTCTTTACAAAAATTGATCCCGAAGAGAAATTCGGGCTTCAAAGCCAATCATATCCTCTTTCTCGTGGAATAATTTCAAGAATGAAAATTGTATTTTCTTCCACTGAATAGATCATTCTATAATCGCCAATTCTTAAACGGTACAGGTCATTTCTTTTTTTCGTTCCTTTCAATTTTTTGATGTCAGCATGGGGTCTGCTTTTAAAAGGGTCCATTTCCAGATTTTTAATTCCTGATTTTAGTCTTTCTTTTGTCTCTGGATTTAAGCTTACCAGAAATTTCACTGCATCAGGGTGAAGTTTTACATCGAAACTCATTAAAGTTCATCCAGGCTCACAAATTTATCTTTCTCTTCAAGCTTTTTGTACTGGCGTTCCATAAATGTCTCATAATCAACCTCATCCATCAGGCGCTTGAGAATATCGTTATAGGTTTCTCCTTTCATACCATATTTTTTTAATCTGTCTCTTATATCTTTTGTCACTGGAATTGTAGTAGCTTCACTCATAACGATCTATCTAACTATTAAAGTTATAAGGACTTATAAGTTACTATTAATTGCTTATAATTAGCAGCCTTAAACCAGGTAATTATTGAATAAAAACCTACAGAAAAAATATACTCTGATTCACAACAGATCTTTTAGCCTGAAACTGGCCCGGGCAAATCCTAAAATGCAAGAAAAACAAAAATAAAAGATTTCTTAGAAACAGGGCTCAGTAAATATTTCAACTCTTAAAAACATGACAAGCCTAAATTTTTAACTTAATTTTGGGACTTTCCGCTCTCCTCCATTGAACGGGACAAGACAGAATAGGTAAAGCGAATGACGTTGCACGGGTCAGAGACTTTATAACTTAATTTTTGTTCTCATTGTTGAAGTCCACTATTGTAACTTCTAAATTAGTCCTCTTGAGCGCAGCGAAAAGGACCTCGTGCTGTAACTTCTAAATTAGTCCTCTTGAGCGCAGCGAAAAGGACCTCGTGCTCCCGAAGCGAAACTCGGGAAGCGAAACTCGGGAAGCGAAACTCGGGAAGGACGGTGCACTGTAGAGACGCAACTCTGCCGGGACAGGAAAGGTTCTGTATTGTGGATGATGTTGCAAGGATCAGAGATTTTATAACTTAATTTTTTGGCCTTAATAAAGCTCATTATTGTAACTTCCAAATAAGGTTTGAATACTACATTTATAGTTAACAGGTATGTGTATGATATTTCTCATATTCTCCAGTCTTCGGAGCAAATGACCCTGTAGAAAGATAACATTTTAATGAAATTCATCTAATGAGTTTGTGCTATAAACTTAAATTAGAGCCTGAAATTTTTATGATTATGACTGTCAATGCAAAACTGCACTTATAAAAAGTAACATATTATCAATCTAAAAATTTATATATTTTGAAGACTTTGTTATATTATACAGGCTGCCAAGGTGGCGGAGCGGTCACGCAATCGCCAGCAGAGCGATTCAGTCCTGGTTCAAATCCGGACCTTGGCTTCTTTAAATTTTTAAAGAGTTTTTTCCCATTTCTTTTGAATAAGTTTTTAACCATCTGATTTTTGGGTATCATTTGATATTTTGAGATATAACTTGACTTTTTGAGATCTAATTTGGCTTTTTAAGATAATTTCTCGAACCAGTTTATCCCTGAGCCGTGGTGAATAATGTAAAATACTCAGAAAAAATACTGCAGAAATAATTTTGCGCAAGATAAAGGACTTCTGCAGAACCGGTGGTTCTATAAATAAAATTTAAAAAAAAAGACTTATCATGTCCTGTTATATATTTAGATATAATTCTGGAAAAAGGCTAATAATTGGAACTGGTCATTGATACTTTGAGCAAAGATATCAGATACGTGGAATTCCCCGTAGGTATAAACAGGACCTATCTGGATAACGTTTGTTACGAACTGGATAGAGAAACAGATACGTTGACGATATGTTCGGAAGGAAATTTTTATAGTTCCCTTAAAAAACGAGCTCCTGACCTGATTAACCGGTTTGGTTTAAGAAAAATTAATATTTTAAAGAAATTGTCGCTTTTTTTATCCGTTGTACTCTTCGTCACGTTAATTTTAAAAATAGTTTCAGGAGATCCCGCCTCGCTTTTACCACTTGTATCGATCTCCGGGAGCCTGATGTTTTTTGTTCTTGCCTCATATCTTTCTGAAATAGAGAACTATTGCAATATATTCAGATGTAAAAATTGTGGTCGGGACTTTGCTTACGAAGAAATTAAAAGACCCTTTGTCAAAATAGTAAGCACTTACAACAAATATGAAAAAACAATAACAAGCTACCTGAAGTGCAGGTACTGCCATGATGAATACATCAGGACTGAAATAGCCCGCCAAAATTCGAAATCCAGGTCAAAGAAGACAGATAAGAATAGAAAAACCTGCAAAGGTTGCGGGAAGGATTATAGCCTTGTAGAATACAGATATCCGGATGCCCATCTGGAATACCATAATATTTTCAGGACAATCCGGCACTATAAATGTGTACACTGCGGATACGTGGAAGTCCGCATAAAAGATGACCATATTGCCATAAATAGAGTATAAAAAAGCAAAACCCATCTGAAAGCTATGAAAAGGATTTTATTTAGCAGGAGAAACTGCCTGAAAGCAAAAAATTAAAAAGAAAATATAAAAAATTTTTACTATTCACATAATGGAATACGCTGTAAACCTTATATGGGAAATGGGTAGCTGGGGACGGAGTTGCTAACAGAAGGTACAGGATTTCAGGCGGCTACCACATAAGTCTCTGGGAACTTCCGGGCGGGGATGTCGTATCAAATGCCCACCATGACGACAGCGTTCTAATTATCCAGGAGCATCAGGTAGACGGGTATGAAAATGCAGAAGCAAAAGTTGCCGGATTCTTCGGAACCGCACATTGTGCATACTGGCTGGACAATAAACACTGCAATAGCGAATATAACGCCTATAACGATGGGCCTGTAATAATTGTTTGAAATTTGTGAGAAGTAACGGGCTGAAAAATGTCCGAATACTGAAAAACCTGCCCTGTTTCTTTTTATCCTGTTTCTTTTTACAGAACCGACGATCCTGTTTTCTGTTCAGGAACAGGTTTATTTAGATTAACAGAGGAACAAAAGTATAAATTATCAAGATCAGGCTTGATTTTATAAACGCCTTTTTCTTCATCAGTAAAAAATCGTTTCTATAAAATTTTTCCGAAATCGTTTTGTTTTTTCATAAATTCAGCGAATATTTTCAGACAGTTAGCGATTTCCGATTAAAATCGTAACTTTTTTAACAATTGAAAAAGTATTGTCGAGTAAATATGCAGTATATATAAAAACGGAAAAAGGATAAAAATGAAAGAAGGGCTTTTGAATTGTATAACCAGTCTGAGTTTGGCAACCTTGAAAATTATCTCCTTGAAAAGAAATTATGTAAAAAGACCAGCTGCGAACAGGTCCTCAATACTTATATTTTTACTGGCGCAGTTGAATATAAAAAACATAGGTTCAAAAAAGTTTCTCTCTTTCTGATAAATATTTTTGATGAAAAAGCCCTTGAAATAATGAGTAAAATGTTTTTCCTTTTCTGTGTAATTATATCTCTTATTACAATAGTAAATATTCTGAGCAACGGCTATGGAGACTGGTTTTATATTACTGGCATAGTATTTTCCGTGATTTCCCTCATCATTTCTCTTTTCATACAGAATGTCCTGGAATATTATCATGACACTTTCTGCAAAAAATGTGGAAAAAAGCTTGCCTGTGAAGAAACAGGCGAACCGGTTATGAAAGAAACAAGCAGTTATGGAGAATACACCCTTATAGTGACAAGGCACTGGAAATGCAGATACTGCGGAAATGCGGATATAAGAGAGAGTCAGGAAAATATCTTTGCAGAACAGGGAGAAATGCTTCCTGAAGTTTCCCTGAAAAATATTGAATGCAATAAATGCAGCGAAACAGGCACACTTGTAGAAATCAAAAAACCTGATATAAAAGAGATAGGGAGGCAGAGGTTGACCAGAAGATATTATAAATGTACAGTGTGCGGTCATGAGGAAATCAATGAAAGTGAAGAAATAATAAACCGGAGAAAACATATCGGCTGAACAAAAGGCGCAGGTTAAGGCTAAAAAGAAGGGAAAAAGAAGAAAATATTTTAAGAACAAAATATTTTAAGAACAAAATATTTTAAGAACTTTTCTTCACCCACAGTCATGCGCAAATTTCATTTTTCGGCCTTATCCGGGTCTCCTGTGTTATCCAGGATAAACCCGGAAATCAGAAAAATAAAACCCATAACAAACTGGTAGATCTGCCCCGTAAAAAGCCCGTAAATAAATAGCAAAAATCCTGACATCATAAATAGTATGGTCAGAAGATATATTGACAATTCTTCCACTCCCATATTTGAAATTTCAGAGAATATATTGCAGGTATTGCGGACATTTTTCTCTGCATAGGGAGTGTTAAAGTTTGAAACAGGATTTTCAGCACCGTTACTGCATAAATAATCAGAATTATTTCCCCTGAAAAAACCCCCATTAAAGTGTTTTATTAGTTTATTTCGGTTATTGACCTCAGTTTAGTAATATATCTATACGAATAAATAATTAATGTCCAGGATGTCCTTGGTAAAATTAAAAACCATAATGCAGATTTTAAAAAAGATATACAGGTGAGTCAAAAAAGTTTCAGAGTGAAATTACTCCGGAGAATTGAAAAAGTTACAGAACAAGATAATTCAGGGCAACCATCTGGATATTTCTGCATAAACAACGGATATTTCTGCATAAAATCTGGATATGTCTGCATAAAATCTGGATATGTCTGCATAACCCGGATTCGCATAATTTCGGTTCAGTTTTAAAGCACATACCTCCAGCCATCTTTTTTCAGGCTTTTCCTGTGCACCTGATAGCCTGGCATGAGTTCACCGACAAGGTCCCAGAACTTTACAGAATGATTCTTTTCCTTTACATGACAGATCTCATGCACAACAACATATTCAAGCTGTTCCGGCGGTGCCATCATAAGCTGGAAATTAATCCTCAGGACATTGTCTGCAGAGCAGCTCCCCCAGCGCTTTTTCTGGTGCTTTACCTTAAAAGCTGGAATGTCTATATTCAAGATTTCCGCATAGGTTTTCAGGAACTTTTCGACTTCTTTCTCGGCACACTCACTGTAAAAGTTCCATACAGCTTTTTTTACCAGGGACGGTTTCAACTCCTCAGGCGCTGATTTTGGAAGAAGGACTGTGATTTCAGACCCACTGAAAGAAGCAAAAGCTTTCTTAATTCCTTCAACAGGAAGGACCGTCAGGGGATATTCTTTACCGAGATAGAGGAATTTTTCCCCGTCAGTATATTCTTTTTCCTGACAGGGCAGCCTGTTTACTTCAAACCAGTCCAGTTTTTCCTGCACCCAGGCAGCTTTCTTCTGTACCATCTCCCTGATAGCCTCACGGCTGAGCCCATGAGGGGCACGAAATTCCACTGAAAGGTCCGGGCGGACCACTATCGCTGCTTTTTTCCTCTTTTTGCTGTATACGATTTCGTAATTTATCGTCCTGCCGCAAGCTTTAATGCTGTCGTTTTTTCTCATATTTTTCCCTGCCTGAGTTCGGGTTTCACCAGGTTTTATAACTAACTCTGCTTAAACATGTCTCTTTGTTCAGGATTTACGGTTTTCGATGAAACTGGCTTCCCAAAAACAGCTTATCTTGAAATTTATCATAAGTTTACAGGAAGAAAAGAAAAATAGAGTTATAAAGCATCTGGCACCACCTCAAATAAATCGGGAAAAAACGATAAAGGTCATGGAGAAATAAGTCGGAAAAACCTTAATGGCTACTGGTTAAAGCCCTGAAAAGCTCTGAAAACAGCCACAAGGTACAGGCCACAAGGTACAGGTCACAAGGTACAGGTCGCCAAGTACAGATCATAAAGTACAGGTCATAAAGTACTATTTCAGGTATAAGCCGTATTCATATCATACGCCCTGGTATAGTGTTCAAAAACCAGGAGAGTAAGAATATTGCTGGCGCTGTCAAAGGTATAAACCAGCACAAACGGTCCTATATGGATTCTCCATTTTCCCTGAAACTCCTCTCCCAGAGGAGAGCCTATTTCAGGCTTATAAACCAGGAGGGTCAGACGCCTTTTAACATAATCGTACACAGGGCGGTCAAGGGTGTACAGCTTTTTCAGGTTTCTTCTGACCGACGGGTGAACTGCCACTTTATATGTCATTGTTCTACCTTTTCGAGGAAGTCATCAACATCAATTGCAGGCAAATCGTGCTGCAGGCAATCCTTTTCAGCCTTTCGGATTTTAAAAGAAAAAGAAGGTAAAAAGGCATTTTCAGGCGGGTAACTGACCTCATTGAATTTGGTTTCGAGTTCCTTTAGCTGATTAAAAATCTCTGCAAATGTCATATACACATCCCATTCAGTATATAAGGACCATTAAAGAGCATATTTCAGGCTTAAAGGCATATTTTGATTCATTCCTGAGAAGCTGTTTAATAAAAAGTTATGTAGCCGATTATCTGAACTACGCCCAGCTGACGCAAGGGGCTTATTGCTTCATAGATGACCATCGGCATCTCCAACAAGCTTTAATTCCGGTAGTCCCGTCCGTACTGAGTTCTGTCCATTCGTCCGTTACGGCTTTACATGAAAATGAACTTGTAACAGTGTATCTATTCAAGACCTGCTGAGCCCGATGGTTAACTCATGGAAAAAGCTTACTTGATTTTCGCAAACTTAATCTTAATATTATATTATTGAATGGTCTATATGAAGGCAATGGATAACAAAAAGTTGCTTAACGAAGTTGACGCTTTCATCCTCTCCCTGTCGCTTCGCTCCGAGGAAAGGATCTTTCCGCTTCGTAAGATAAACCTTGACCATTTGATAAAAGAATTCTAATTGAAACAAAACTTAAAAATAATTGCGTCGAAGTTGCGAACTACCGAGCATGAAAATTTAAAATCCGGTCTTAAAATTGGGAAGATTATTATTTTTAACTAACTATTATATATTTTTAGGCGTTATTTTATACAGGATATTTTACGGCGTTATTTTATATCTGGCAAATTAATCGAGAAACAATTTTATGAACCCCATTCATAAAAAAACCAAAAGGAGATACGCAAATGCAATACAGCATGGGCATTGACGCGGGAGGGACATACACCGATTCGATCATCATCCGGGATTCCGATGGCAAGGTGATGGACTCGAATAAAGCCCTTACAACTTATCCTGACCTTCTTGCAGGAATTAAAAATTCTATTGACGGGCTGGACGAGCAATATTTAAAAGATGTGAAAATGGTATCGGTTTCGACAACTCTTGCTACAAACACAATCCTTGAAAAAAATGGCTATCCTGTAGGTTTGATCCTTGTAGGGGATTACGAAGTCCCGGAAAGGATGCAGGCTGAATATTATACCGTGGTAAAAGGAGGGCACGACCATCATGGAGCTGAGCTTACTTCCCTTGATATGGAAGCAGTTGAGGCTTTTGTGAATAAAGTAAAAGACAGGGTATCAGCTTTTGCAGTATCTTCATACTTCAGCATAAGGAACCCTGCCCATGAGCTGGCAATCAAAGCCCGCCTCAAGGAACTGGGATTTTCTGTTGTCTGCGGACACGAGCTCTCGCTTGACCTTGGAGCTTATGAAAGGGGAATTACAGCTTATCTCAACGCCCAGCTTATCCCTATTGCAAGCCAGTTTATCCTTTCTATCAGGGAAGAGATCAGGCGCAGGGGAATGGATGCCAGGCTGCTCATGCTCAAATGCGACGGCTCTGTTGTGGGCATCAACGAAGCCCTGGAAAAACCAATAGAATCTATCTTTTCAGGCCCTGCTGCAAGCCTTGTAGGCGCATCCCACCTTTCCGGGCTTGAGACCTGTGCAGTAATAGATGTGGGCGGGACCAGCACTGATGTCTCCATGCTCGAAAATGGGCTTCCTGAGCTCTGCTCTGAAGGGGCAGTTGTGGGGGGCTGGCAGACCAAGGTCAAAGCTATCCGCATGGAAACCTCTGCAATGGGTGGGGACAGCCACGTCTGGGTTAAAAATATGAAAATTAACATAGGCCCCCGCAGGGTTATTCCACTCTGCGTTGCTGCTGTCAAATATCCCGGTTTTCTTGAAATCCTTAAAAAAGGAAGAATTCCAGGAACCATGCACCTTGAAGAGAATATACAGCCCACAAAGTTTTTCATAAGGACAGGTCTGGAGGCTTCAAACCTTGGGAGTTATGAAAAAGAACTTTTTGACAGGATAGGAGATACCCCAGCCTCCCTTAACGATATCTTCTGGGAAACTCAGAAAACCCTGTCTCCCGGACTTCTCGACTCCCTTCTAAGAAAACGACTTATCCAGGCAATTGGCTTTACCCCAACTGATGCCCTTCATGTCCTCGGGGAATACAGGGGCTGGAATACGGAAGCGTCTATTGCCGGGGCAAAGCTTCTGGAACGCTATACTCATAAGGACTATATTGAGCTCTGCAAGAGCATAAAAAAAGACGTTGCAAGGAACATGGCGCTGAACCTGATGTCCTTTGTCTTGAAAGATGTACCTTCACAGGAAATTGAAAAAATCATCGTTTCTGACAGGTTTGCACAGTTCAAAATGAAAATCCCTGTGGTGCTTATAGGAGGCCCTGTAGTTGCCTATACAGAGGAATTGAACCGGATCCTTGATGCCGATATTATAGTCCCCGAATATTCGGATGTTGGAAATGCCGTGGGAGCTGTCGTAGGAAAAGGCATAAAGAGGGTTGAAATCCTCATCAAATCCGCCTATACTAAAGACAAAAAAAGGCTTGTCCTTCTCTTTTCCCCTCAGGGCAGGGAGACTTTCGGGAGTTATCCGGAAGCCCTGGAATATGCAGAGTCCCTGGGAAGAAGACTGGTAATGGAGTACATGACAGAAGCCGGGCTTGACAAAGGGCGGGTTCAGATAGAAATGAGCAAAAAGGACATCGCTTTGAGTGAAGCAGGCACTATACCGGTAGAATCAAAACTCATTTTTGTCGGGATCGGGACGCCAAAAGTCTGATTGCATACAGCAGCCGGAACTTTTATATTTTTTCCCTCAATAGTGCAAATAATATAAAATGGCCTACTCATAGGTTGCCAGTTATTTAACATGACAAAAATGGAACCCCATATGGCAATTATGAGTACCCTGAATACATAAAAACAAAATAAGGAAGCAAAAAAATGGCATACAGTCTTGGCATTGACGCAGGCGGGACCTATACTGATTCTATATTAATCCGTAATTCGGATGGAGAGGTTATTGGTTCTAACAAGTCACTCACGACATATCCAGACCTTCTGGAAGGAATAATGAAATCAATTGACGGGCTTAACCAGGAAAAACTGAAACTTGTGACCCTGGTTTCGGTTTCCACAACTCTTGCAACCAATACTATCCTTGAAAAAACAGGATATCCCGTGGGACTGATCCTTGTAGGCAACTACGAAATCCCTGAGGACTCGGAGATTGAAAATTGCATAATGGTGCAGGGTGGGCACGATAGCCGCGGAGATGAAGTGGCACCCCTTGACCTTTCCGCAGTTGAGAGCTTTGTTCTGGGGCTGAAGGGCAGGGTCTCGGCATTTGCAGTTTCTTCATACTTCAGTGTCCGCAACCCTGAACATGAACTGCAGATAAAAGCCCTGATTCAGGAACTTACAGGACTTCCTGTAGTCTGCGGGCATGAACTTGCTCAGGCACTGGGAGCATATGAAAGAGGGGTTACGGCTTACCTTAACGCCCAGCTTCTTCCGGTAGCAGAGGGTTTTCTGAAAACCGTTGTCTGTGAGATAGAGAGAAGAGGGCTTGAGCCCAGAATTGCGATGCTCCGCTGCGACGGGTCTGTTGTCAGCATGCACGAAGCGATGAGAAAGCCCATAGAATCGGTCTTTTCCGGGCCTGCCGCAAGCCTGCTCGGGGCTTCATATCTGTCAGGATACGAGACCTGTGCAGTTATCGATGTAGGAGGGACAAGTACGGATGTGTCCCTGATCCACAGAGGGCTTCCTTACCTCAGTGAAACCGGGGCAGTTGTGGGAGGCTGGCAGACAAAGGTAAGGGCACTCAGGATGGAGACTTCGGCAATGGGAGGAGACAGCCATATCTGGGTCCAGGCCAGTAAAACAAACATCGGACCGCGCAGGGTTATTCCTCTCTGCAGGGCTGCCGTACTTTACCCTTCATTTCTGAGTTCTCTGAAAAAACGCTGGATTCCCGACAAGCTCAAATTAAATGAACATATTCAGGCAACAAAGTTTTTTGTAAGAACAAAGCAGGAGCCTGTTAACCTGACAAGGGAAGAAAAGGAGCTCCTTGCCCTCATAAAAAATGAGCCTCTTTCTCTCAAAGACATTTACTGGGACAGAAACATCCTGCCTTCTAAAAAAGTGATGGACTCTCTTATCCAGAAAAGGCTTGTTCAGGCTATTGGCTTTACCCCAACAGACGCCCTTCATGTGCTGGGAGAATATACCGAATGGAACTCCGAAGCCTCGGAAATAGGGGCTACACTGCTTGCAAACTTTTTAGGGACTGAAAAGCAGGAATTCTGCTTAAATGTAAAGCGGCTTTTCGCCCGGAATATGGCAAAAGATCTCGTTTCCTTCCTCATGGAAGGGGTTGACAGGAACGAAATTGAAAAAATGCTCGAATGCAGCTTATTCTCCCGCTTTAAGGTAGATATCCCGGTTGTACTTCTTGGAGGACCGGTCAGGGCTTATATCGATGACCTGAAAAAAGTGATCGATGCCGAAATAATTGTCCCGGAATACTGTAAAGTAGGAAATGCCGTGGGAGCCCTTGTGGGAAAAGGGACGAAACGTGTGGAAATCACAGTCCGTACAACTTACAGCGAGTCAAGGTACGACATGAGGACAAAAGGGGTTTTTGTCTACACCCCTCTCGGAAGAAGACATTTCGTCCTGAGGAGCGAAGCCCTAGAGTTTGCTGAGGAATTCGGAAGAAAGCTTGTCCTTGATTATATGGCTGAATCCGGGCTTTCTCCGGACCAGGTGACGGTCAGTATGGAAAAGAAAGACATAATGGTCCAGACAGGGGACGTTCCCCTCGAAACCAGGTTTATCTTCGAAGGAATCTCAAACTCGGACGTATATGAAAAAGCAGTATCAGGGCATAAAGACCTTTGCATAAATCCTGATGGAATTGAAGAACTGACCTGACACGGAAAATGGAATTTTCCATGTGGGCCCCGGGTTTAAATTGATGGTGAAAAAGGGTAAAGTTCATAACTCTCAGGTACATTTGGAACATGAAATATTCATTGGTACACGAAATGCTGATTTAAGCTGACCGGCTCATTCAAAAAGTTCTCTTGAAAATGCAGTAAAATCTTAAATCAGTGATATGTCATTTATCTGTGTAATGGTTGCCCAGACAGTGGAAAAGCGCACAGCAGACATAAGAAGTACAAGAAAATAAGGAGTAAATATGATCCCTAGAAAAGCATTTTTAACAAAAGGTACCGGGGTCCATAAGGACAGATTGGCATCCTTTGAACTCGCACTGAGGGATGCTAAAATTGAGAAATACAACCTTGTGAGCGTATCAAGTATTCTGCCTCCCAATTGCAAACTTGTGCCCAGGGAGGAAGGCCTTGCAGAACTTAAACCAGGTGCGATTGTCCATTGTGTTCTTGCGAGAAACGATACTAACGAGCCTCACCGCCTCATGGCATCAGCCATAGGTACTGCTGTGCCTGTGAATGAGGAAAATTACGGCTACATTTCAGAACACCACTCCTTTGGGGAGGAAGAAATAATCGCCGGAGAGTACGCTGAAGACCTTGCTGCAACGATGCTGGCAACAACTCTCGGTATAGAGTTTGATGCCGAAATGGCCTGGCATGAAAGAGAACAGGTGTACAAGGCAAGCGGACATATATTTGATACTTTTCATATGTGCCAGACAGCAAAAGGCGACAAGGACGGAAAATGGACCACGACAGTAGCTGCCATGGTCTTTGTTACAAGTAAATGCTAAGGGGCTTTACCCCCTCCTTTAGATCCCGCTTTTCATCAGCGGGTCTTTAATTTTCTATTTTTAACTACTCCATAAACAGTATGGTATACTGCTATTGAACCTCCAATCCTGAGCCCGAAACAATTAATTTTCAAATGTAAGTTAACCAGAAACCTGGAATTAATAAGGAACCGGTGAAGAGCCCGGGGATACAGCCTTAATATATTGCTCCTTTGCTTCCTCAAAACGCTCAAGCTTGAAGAGGAACAGGCTGTAACTGTAGCGGGTTTTAATGTCTTCGGGGTCCAGTTTCAGGGCTTCCCTGTACATGGATTCAGCCTGTCGAAACATACCCAGACGCTTCAGGAGATTTCCGTAATTGCACAGCGTCGGGACGTGGCACGGGTCTATTGCAAGGGTCTTTTTGTACTGGACTTCGGCTTCTTGATACCTTCCCAGCTCAAAAAGGAGCTGCCCGTAATTAGCCCTGGAATCTGTATCTTCTGGTTTCAAACTGAGGATAAGCCTGTACTGCACTGCCGCCTCCTCAGTACGACCGGATTCAGAGAGCAGGTTGCCGTAGTTACAGAGAGCGCTTATGTGCCCGGGACTTATTTTCAAAGCTTCCTTATAATGAATTGCAGCTTCCTCAACCTTTCCCTCTTCTTTGAGGAAATTGGCATAATTGTAGTTGGCTGACACATGTTCCGGGACCTGTTCAAGCACATATATGAACTGTTCTTCAGCCTCTTTTCTTCGCCCTAATTCGACAAGGAGACTGGCATAGTTGCAGCGGGTATTTGCATTTTCAGGGTCCAGCTCAAGAACTGCCCTGAACTCGCGTTCTGCCTCATGGAGTTTACCGAGTTCAAAAAATAGGTTCCCATAGTTACAGTGGGTGCTGACATGTCCCGGATCAAGTGCAAGAGCCCGCAGGTATCGGTTTTCTGCCTGAGATTTTCGCCCAAGCTCAGAAAGGACAACCCCCTGGTTACAGAGGGAGTTGACATGTCCCGGATCAAGCTTCAGGGCTTCATCGAATTCCTGAATGGCGGTTTCCTTCCTCCCCATAAAATAAGCGAGAACGCCAGAAAGGAAAAAAGCCTCAATCCTCTGCTCTCCCTCTGCCAGAAGGGCACAGGCTTTCATGAACACGTATTCTTCCCTGAACATCCCTTTTGAGTCGCATATTTTTGCGATTTTCAGGAGAAAATCCGGAGGAATCCTGTTTTTCCCTGAATACCGGACTGCAAACTCAACCCCTTCATCGGTTTCGCCCTCATTTCTCCTGACCGATTCCGCAACGTCAAAAGCAAGTTTATTGATTATGTCCAGGTCCATAAAAATCAATTCCCTCAAAAATTATTCCCGGGAAAAAGCTTCAGCTTCCTCCTTATTTATCCACCGGCTCCAGCCGATAAATACTTTATTATATAATTCGGGTTCTAAAAAATAGAATCAAAAAAACATTAAAAAAGAAGTAAGAAAAGACCTTATTTTAAAAGAATTGAGGGAAGTAGATCAGAGTTTCCCTGGCCTGAGCGGCATATAAGGCTGGAAAAACCTTGCCCACACATCCCTGAAATACTTTTCTGGAATCCCCTGCTGGATCGAGGTACTGCTCCCAATAAGTGCTGCTCCTGCAAGGATCAAAAGGCAGCCTCCGACCGTATTCGACTGCAGAGGCTCTCCAAGGAGAATGCAGCAGAAACAGATACTGCTTACAGGCTCGATCAGGGAGAGAACAGCTGCGGTTTGAGCTTTTATACGGGCAAGCCCTCTAAAATACAGAAGAGATGCCAGAGCCGAAGCTATGACTCCTAAAGGTATCAGCAGCTTCAGGTTTCCAAGTAAAACCGGCCCGGTTACGGACAGTCCGAAAGGAAGGAGCAGGACAAGGCTCACTGCTGTTGACCAGAACATCTCCTCCACAGGAGGATAACTCTCTTTCAGGTAGTTCATGGTCATGATAGAGCAGCCGTATGAAAGGCCTGAGACCAGTCCTAAAAGGACTCCTGTGATGTAGTTTCCATCTTCAGGTGTTGCGCTGCCCAAAGCACTTAGAGGGTTAATTGCAAGCAGTATGCCCGAGATAGAAAGGGTGAGTGCAAGCATATCCAGTAAAGTTATGCGCTCTTTGAGGAGCAAAGGGGAGAGCAGGGTAACATATATAGGCGCTGTATACAGGAGAAGAACAGCTACAGGGATGCCCATATGCCTGATTGCTGAGAAGTACGCAAACATCGTAACGGTATTAAGGACACCAAGCAAAAGCATAAAGGATTTTTTTTGCTTCAGATGGACTTTCTTTATTCTCCCGGATACCGCAAGGTACCCCAGAATTACCACAAACCCGAAAAGTAACCGGTAGAAAAGAATGGAACCTGCTTCCATACCTTCTATTTCTTTTACAAATATGCCTATCATCCCGAACAGGACGCAGGAAGTGATAACTGCCGTAAATGATTGTGTATTTCCTTTAAATGTTGTGGACATAAGTGCAGGAGAGATATCAGATCCGGAATATAAAACTATTTGAAAATTATCAATCATTACAGATTTTTAAAAATAATAATGTAATACTTAATATTCAGGTAAGCTGACCATATAAATAAAGTTGCATAAATAAAAACAAAAAAGCTATAAGAAGAGTAAGAAAAGAGAAGAAACGAATTCGATTAAAAACAGTAAAAATAAATTAACCTTCATTTCCATTTACTCTACAAAATAAATCATTTCATTTGGAGTGCGTGTCAGTTCATTGCTTTCTATTCCGGACTGAATAAGTTTCTCTATCCTGTCCCAGGTATTTTTGCGGGTTGTTTTAATCCCGAGCACCCTTGAAGTCTGAATAATAAGGTCGTCCATAGGTGTTGAATACTGGCTTGTAAGGACGAAGCGGACAGCCTCTTTTATTTCTTCGTCGCAGATCCATTCAATCCTCGCATATGATTCGGTGTCCCGCCTGCGCAGAAGGTCAGAAGGTCCATAGAGAGGCCAGCAAAATTCTCCTCTTACCTGGATTTTTCCCGAGCTTTCGGCAGATGCTATGGAGTCAAGTATTCTCTGCCTGATTTTGCCGAGCATTCGGGGAAGTCCTGTATGAGACCTTACCCTCTGGAGTATCTCCTCAGAATGAATGGGACCCTCGAATTCCACAATATTTACAATCGCGTCTTCGAGCTGTGCATCAGAAATTTCAGAAAGGTCTGATGACTGCGGAAGTCCGGAGGAAAGGCATACCCTGTAGGAAGGCACAGGAGCTTCAAGAGAATTCCCTTTTACGGACAGCTTTTCATCCTCGTTTTTCGCATTCCCGGAAGGATCATGTTCGATTAATTCCGGGTTGTCAGCTTCATGTATTGAGCCGGGCCCGGGTTTCTGTCCTTTCTGTGGATTACTGCCTGATACAGTTATTTCCATTTCATTTTCAATAGCAGAACCGTTTCTGGCTTTAACCCCTTCCCCGCTTACAGCCACTTTTCCGGTCTCAGGTGTTATTTCAGGCCCCTGATCCCAGTCCATATCTGGATACTCATCCTCATCAGGGTCTTCAGGTTCAAAGTAGCCTCCGGAGCCGTAAATGTAAGCAAATTCGTTAATTTTTTTACTTTTTCGCTTCTTTTCCGGACCTGCACTGAAATCTATCTCAGGGTAAGCCTGGAAAAAGTTTATTTTTTCAGGTTCAGGCTCAGGAATAAGGATGGATTCATCCGTATCTGTTTCGAAATCCGAGCGCGGGTCAGCACTGAATTTAAGAAGCTTTGATTTCTTTGTCCTTCTTGCAGGTCTGTTTCTGGAGTTATCATCGGCCAGGTTAGCCATTGATTCGGCTTTTAAAGTCATTTCCGGAAGGAAGTCTCCCCCTGAAGAAGCCAAAAGCACGTTGTCAAGCCCGAAAACATCCTGATAGGACTCTTCATCTCCTGCTTCGTCTCCGTATTCCCCGCTTTCTTCAGGTTCCTCTTCATATGCTTCTTCTTCCCCCTCTTCGCCTGCATTTTCAGAAGGAGTTTTTGAGATGCCTTTCTTTTTAGGTGAAAATTCTACCTGAACTTTCCTGACGAAAGGTGAATTTTCCAGAATGTTTTCGGAATAAATATCCGTCCCGGAGGAATTTTGTGCCAGAGGCACAGCCCCGAAGGTATTCACTTCCGATTCTTCAGAGACGCCGCCTTCCGGAGGTAAAATATGGCTGGCAGCAGGACCTGCATTTATCTCATAAGCTTTTGCGGTTTTTAACCAGGCTGCGGGCTCATTTATTTTTATAGCTTCAGATTCAGGATCGGATTTTGCCTTTAGCTTTGCCCGCTTAACAGCTTCTTTTACAGCCTCAAGCAATTTTTCCCTGCACTCTTTTGGGTGGAGGTACCAGTCCGTAGACCAGACCCTGTAGATCTTCCAGCCCAGACCTTCGAGGACCTGCTGGCGAAGGCGGTCGCGGTCCCTTGCAACAGGAGAGGAGTGGTAGTCTGCCCCGTCGCATTCTATCCCGAGCACATACCTGCCGGGGTGCAGGGGGTCAGGGACTGCAAGGTCGAGCCTGTATCCTGCACACCCGATCTGCCTGTGGACTTCACACCCGTTTTCAGCAAGAAAATCCGAGACCGCTTCTTCGAAAGGAGAATCCAGTTCCTGCCTGCCGCACGAAGGAGCTGGAAGTGCGCCGCTCTCGGCAAATTCAAGGAAGACTTTGAGGGCTTTCAGCCCGAAAGGTGAATTTTCGTCGAGGGGCAGGTCTCTTGAAGTGAAGTTTGAAAACACAACGCATTTTTCCCTTGCCCTCGTTATAAGCACATTAAGGCGCCGTTCTCCTCCTTCACGGTTGAGAGGGCCGAAGTTGAGGGAAAGTTTTCTGTTGCTGTCAAAGCCGTAACCAATACTCAGCAGGATTACATCCCTTTCATCACCCTGGATGGTTTCGAGGTTTTTTACGAAGAAGTGTTCACCCCTATCGTTTCCAGAGTTAAGGTCAACTCCGGGGTTTGCTTTCTGCAGGGCTTCTATCTCTTCCAGGATAGCTTCCTGCTGCTTAATATTGAAAGTCCCTACCCCGAGACTCTTTCCGGGGTACTTCTGGAAATGCTCGAACACTGCCCTGGCAACAGCTCTTGCTTCTATCCTGTTTGCCCCGCTCCTGCCCCTGTCATAGGCTGCGTCCGGAAGGTGAACGAATTTCAGCCCCAGGCTTTCATCCTTCTGCATGGGGGAGGGATAAACGTAAAGGCGGTTATCATAAAATTCCTGGTTCGAGATTGCAATCAGGGACTCGTGCCTGCTCCTGTAATGCCAGCGCAGAGTCTTTACCGGGAAGCTGCGCTTGCAGACGTTCAGTACGCTTTCCATATCGCCTGCTGGTGTATAATCCTCAGGGTCATTTTCGTGAGAATCGACAACAGTATCAAAGAAGTCAGTTGGAGGAAGCTGCTTTGAGTCGCCCATTATCACTGCCTGTTTTCCGCGCAGGAGAGCACCGACAGCATCCTCGGGCCTGACCTGGCTTGCCTCGTCAAAAATGATGACATCGAACCTTGTGCTTCTGGGGTCAAGGTACTGTGCAATTGAAAGCGGGCTCATGAGGAAGCAGGGCTTTATTTTCTGTATAAGGCTTCCTGCCTTTTTCATGAGGGTACGGATAGGCATATGCCCGCGTTTGCGGTTGAATTCGTTAAGCAGAATTCCAGCTTCTGAAGCCCTGGACGCTCCTGAAGTCAGCCTTGGAGCGTCTTCATAAGCAGTGCAGACAATCCTCCTCCTGTTTTCAAGCAGGACTTTTTTGTCAAGATCTATGAACTTACTTATCTTGCCTTCATGCAGTTCACGGATAAAAGCAGCAAGTTCAGGTCTCTCCCTGAAAGCCCTGTGGAGCATGCTTTCGGCATAGTTGCCTTCAAAAGCAGGGATCATATCTTCAGGCTCTATTTTTCCTGCTTCTATGTCATCGATCATGGGAGAAGCAAGCGTTTCAAGGCATGCCTGCCTGTATCCCAGGTACTGGCTCCAGAAAACAAGGGAAGAAGTTTCGTCTTTCCATTTAGTCACACGGGTCTTTAATTGGCTGAGTTTTACAGCCTCGAGGTCGCCAAACATTTTTTCAAAATTTGCACCAATGAATGTCCCTATTTTTTCAAGGGAAAGTATAAAACCCTCCTTTGCTGCCAGGACCTCGTTTACTGCATATTCTATGGATGCAGCGTCAACTCCGCCCCCTACAAGCCTGACTGACCTGTCGGTAAGAATGCCGTCTTTGATATGTCTTCGGAAAGGAACCATCCACTTACAGTAGTCTTCCAGAAGGGCAGGGTCGCTCTCAAAGCCCTTCCAGTAATCCGAAAAGAATTTCTTTCCGCTTATTTCAGCTCCTTCAAGCTCAGCCCTGTGTGCCCTGCACTCGGAAACACAGGCAAGGTCGAGAAGGATTCTGCTGTCTTTTGAGGGTGCCCCTGAGACATAGCAGGCTGAAATCTCCTTTTTCAGCTTCCTGTACCTGGAGCTGAAAACACTGAGCAGTTTGCCGGAAAGTTCCTTAAATTCGGATGTATCAAGCTCGAAAATAGAGGGATGAAAAGTTTTGTCCACAAAGGTTTTCAGTTCCCTGTACTGCCTGACCTTTGAGACCAGCGCTTCGGCTTCGGAGATAAAAGCCCCGGAGTCCCATTCCGAGTTCTGGAGCAACTTTTCAGGCAGGGGTTTTGATTTGCCGATAAGCTTTGCAGCTTCGGTTATGCCGGAAATATCCCTGAGAGCCTGAGGCTTTGAGGTTGCGGAAAGGTCATTGAGGGTCTTTATTGCCGTTTCAAGGTTTTCAAAAGCAAAAGCGCATTCATCTGCAACAGCCCCGATCTCCCCAAGGTCAGAAGGCAGCACAAGCCCGGGCTCACACCCATACCAGGTATTTTTCCTTACCGGACCCAGGGCCGGGAGAACCTGCCCCATTTTTTCCAGAATAGACTCGGCTTCTGCCCACGCTGAACTTTCCCATGTATCAGGGTCCTGAAACTTAAAGCGGGGCATTTTCATCCCTTTTGACTCAAAGTAAATCCTGTTCTTCTCCTTTACACCGTAAAGAGAGTACAGGCTTGGATAGATTTTCCCTGCAGGCTCCCTGAGAATTTCTGCATACCTGTTGAGTTCCTGTTTAAGTTTTTCAAGCTCGTTAAGATCTCTTTCAGCACTGATAGCAGGAGGCGCTTCCCTTTTAAGGGCTTTTTCCAGCTCCTCCAGAACGGCTTTTTTCCTTGTCTGGTGGCTGTGGACCTCAAGGCAGAGCTCTCCAAGACCTGCATTATCGAGCCTGCTCTTTACTACCTGAAGTGCAGCCATCTTTTCACTCACAAAGAGTACACTTTTACCCTGAGCAAGCAGTTCTGCAATCGTGTTTGCAATTGTCTGCGACTTTCCCGTACCCGGAGGTCCCTCAACAACAAGATCTTTTCCGGCTTTAACATCCTCAACGACTGCTATCTGGGAAGAGTCGGCATCCATTATATTGTAGGTATCTTTTGCCGAAAGTTTAAGGTCAACTTCCTCTTCTCGAAAGCCCTGGACCTCACATTCGGGTTCCTGGGGATTGAAGACTTTTTGAATAAGAGAGTGCTCTGCAGGGGACATGTCCTCAGGCCAGGTCGCAGGGTCAAGATCCTTATACATGACGAATTTTCTGAAGTTAAAAAGGTCAAGGCAGACTTCCGGAAGTACCTTCCATTCAGGTTTTTCGCGGATTGCTGCAAGCGCCGTACTGAAGTACTCCCGTATCCCTGAAGCGTCTTCAGGCATCTCGAATTCAGGGATCTCTATCCCGAACTCTTTCATCCTGGCCTGAAGGGTAATCGATGTGAAAACCTCATCCCCTGTCCACTGAATACTGAAATTCCTGCCTTTTCCTATCCTTTTGAGTTCAACAGGGACAAGGACAAGGGGAGCCATCAGGCACTTTGCTGAAGACCTGGTTTCGCTCCACTGCAAAAATCCCATTGCAAGGTAAAGCACAGGATAGCCCTGTTCTTCAAAAATGGAATTTGCCTGGTTGTAGACGTAAAAAAGCTTCCTGTCAAGGGTCTCACTGTCATCCGGGGTTTCAAGGAACGGTTCAAAACGGGAGTTTGGAGTTTTATTTTTCTCTTCGGAAGTAAGGATTTTTCCTATTGTTTTCAGAAGCCTGTTTTCATTTTCTTCAGTGTCTTCTTCCCCGTTTCCAGATTTTTTGCCGCCTCTTCTGGGCCTGGATTTTGTTGCCCGGAATTTCATCGACTTTTCCTGAAGGACAAAAAGGTCATAGACCTCTTCCGGAGTTCTTCCCGTAATTGAAATTGTCCGCCTCGAGGAATGTCGGTAATTGAGAAGGTTATTCCGAAGGGATAAATCAAGTAAATTCTGCCTTAGTGTTTCCAGTTCCTTAACTACGTCTACCATAAAATACCAGGCCCGGTTCCAATAATCAATAAAATATAATTAGGATACAGATAAGAATACAGGACAAATACTAATAAATTTTGCCATGTTCTGCCGGAAATAAAGCTTCAAATCTGGCAGAAAGGTATTCTGAAAGGCAAATAAAGTTCTCCGGAAGACTCTTTAAATTCAGAAAGAATCTTCTTTTTCAAGTATATTATTGCATATAACTGTAGAATATTGATGTAAGAGTATAAAATATTTTACCAGACATTTTAAATTTTAAAGTTACTTTGGTTTAATTCTGCTCATATATTTTTGTATATTCCTCTGAAAAAGAATTACGTAAGTAGTGTGTAACTGGGTATATATTAGCTATTTGGAATTATTTAAGATTACATATACAAGCACTGAAATACATCTGAAATTATTTATCTGCTATGAGAATTTACTGGCAGCTCCTGATTTAATCAGTGGATATTATTCAATAAGCTCCGAAAACAAAACATCAAGAAAACAAAAATAGCAAGGAGCAACAGCAAAAAATGTAAAATGGGGTTTTTAAATACAATTCAGTTCCATTTTCGTTCTGGAAAGCTTACTGATGAAAACCAGAAGAATCTCCGGATAGGATCTCCTGATAAATACATATTAGAAAAATATATAGAATCTGAATAGAACCAGGGTACTATTATTCTCTTTCGATCTCTTATTTTCTTTCGATCTCTTATTTTCTTTCGATCTCTTATTTTCCTTCGATTTCTTATTTTCCTTCGATCTCTTATTTCCTTTCGATCTCTTATTTCCTTTCGATTTCTTTCTGATCCCTCTGATTTCGCCTTTTTCCTATTAGATTCATTCCTATAACAAATCCAATTCCAATGAAAATTCCAGTTTGTATTCCATTCATTAAATCATGAGACAGGTATCCCAACAGTGCGCATACAATAACAGCTGTAATGAAATGCAGAAGCTGCTCCTTTACTGGAGGTCTTTCCATGTTTATCATCCTCTGCCTTTACCTTTCTTTTACCCTTATAGATTATTTTCAACTACTTTCATTTTCGGGCATTATCTTTAGTTTCCCTCTTTTTTTAGGGGCAGGATGTTTTATTTCATCGAGCGTAAAAAGAATAATTTGACATAGAGAATGAAGTTACAGAATTAAAAAATATCCTCTTATTTCTAAAAAGTGCTTTTAAATTCACATTGTATCGAAAACCTCGCCAGTTTGTCTGGCTTTCCTGCACAAAAAGAAAAGCTAGAAGGAAGAACTAAAAAAGAGAATTAAACAGGCCTTTTTAAGGCAGAATAACTCTATTCATTCGTTTTGACGATATTTTTCGGCTAGTTTATGATGGTTTTTGTTGATTTTCTTTAGCATGAAAGTACTTCCAGATACTTTCATTTTTTAGGCATGTTATTCAAAGAATATCATGTGAGTTTTTCTACTTTGTTGTCATTTTGAGAAAACCGCTCTCCTTCGTCTATCAATTTTTTGCATCGTTATTAAGTTAGTCCTCTTGAGCGTAGCGAAAAGGACGGCGGGCTCCCGAATCGCAACTCGGGCGGGATAGCGAATGAAGTTTCACTGCATAAAAGTTTCAGTTTTTACTCCCTTCCTCAAAGCTCATAAGAAGAGAGCTTGCAAGAATAAGGACGCAGCCGATCAGAGTACTCGTAGAAACAGGATCATGTAAAATCAGGTAGGCAAAAAAGATGGCACTTACAGGCTCAAGCAGGGAGATTATGCTCGCATTCTGGGCTTTTACATGCTTAAGTCCTGTGAAATAGAGAATTGAGCCGATAGAGGTTATCATTACCCCCAGAAAGAGTAGGACAGGCAGGTTTTCAAGCAGGGATGAGTAAGATACCTGCAACATGAAGGGAAGAAGAATTACGAGAGTTACGCCTGTTGAGAGAAAAAGCTGTTCAAGCCCTGAGTATTCATTCCTGAGATAGCGTGAGGTCATGATTATGCAGGCATAGAAAAAGCCGGAAAGAAGCCCCATCAGAACTCTGAATAACTATACTTATCATTTTTACTTGTTTTCTCTTAATTTAAATTATTAATATAAGCTCGAATGATTGCGAAATATTTATATATCTTAACGTAGTTTTATTCAAGGGTAAATCAATTTTACTTGATTTACCCACCGTTCTTCCTGAAGACATACTATTCAGAGAGTATTTGCCTCTTCAACTCTCTGAATAGGGAGTTGGGGGTTTAACCTCCATTAATTTTCCTCTTCCCTTTCTTTTTCTCTATTTTTTTCAATATTGTATTCTCTCAAACAAAAGATACCGTTAAGCAGTGCATTCAAGTAAAAATCATAGCCCTTTCTTAACTTTTTCACTCATAAAAGGCTTTTAATTCCTTCCTTCCATTAATCCCGTAATTTACAGTTACCCCTATTAAAAATACAGCTAAAAAGCAGTATTTTTGGATATAGCTCCCTGTATATCTGTGCAAATTCTCCATAGAGTATGCTTTCTTTGCCAATTTGAATACATCTTCGTTTAGTGGTATAAGCGGAGCTTTCATAATATATCACTATATGAGGATTTTAAACCCTCCTCAATAAAATTTACGATTTTTAAAGCCTCTAATAGATTTTAAATCCAAAAATAAGATCTACTTTTTTTGAAGAAATTATTAATTGCCTTATTTTATGAAAAAAGGGAAAATACTCATTAATTTGGTAATGAGTCAATAAGGACCTTTAGAAGTATAAAATTCATTAATAAAGTTTAGGTTAATATTCATAATTGATTATATTAGAATAAAGTGGGGGGAAAGAAATGACAAGCAGAACACTTTTTTTAATAGTTTTAGTTTTTATTTTGTAACTATTCAGGTAGCCTTAACGAGGCTACACATTTTTCCTCGTTCCGAGGAAAAATTGGATATAAAATGATTCCTTTTTAGCTTTATGAAACGTGATGAGATTCTTTCTTACTGTGCTTCAAATCCTGAAATTATTGTAGCTTACATTGAGAGTTTAGAATCTCAAGTTAAAGAACTCACTGAAAGACTTGTAGCCTTAGAATCTCGTTTAAATCAAAACAGTCGTAACAGCAGTCGACCTCCTTCTACTGATTATTTTGTCAAAGAGAAACCTAATCCCAAGAGTCTGCGTAAACCAAGCGGGAAGAAACCTGGAGGTCAGGAAGGTCATCCAGGCACGACTCTTGATATGGTTGATCATCCTGAGTAGGTAATAGAACATTCTTTGACCTGCTGCAAAGAATGCGGATCTACCCTTGAGAATGTTGAAGTTGAAGCTTATGAGAGAAGACAGGTCTTTGACATTCCTCCCGTAAATCTAATTGTTACAGAACATAAAAGTCAGATTAAAACCTGTCCTTGTTGTGGAAAGTTGAATAAAGCCGTTTTTCCCGAATCAGTGAAATATCCGGTTCAGTATGGCCCTAATATTTTAGCTTCAGCTATTTACTGTAAAAATTACCAGTTTGTTCCTTATGATAGAATTTCTGAGTTATTTGAAGACATTATGGGAATAAAAATCTGTCCTGCTACGATAATTAGAGCAGAAAGAGAATGTTTCCAGAATTTAGAGGAATTTGAAAACGTTATTAGAGAGAAGTTATTAGCCTCGCCTGTAATCAATTTTGATGAAACTGGTATGAAGATTGAAGGAAAAAGACACTGGCTTCATGTAGCTTCTAATGAAAAATACACATGTTATTTTGCTCATACAAAAAGAGGAGCAGAAGCAATAGATGCTATGGGAATTCTTCCGAAGTTTAAGGGAGTAGCAGTTCATGATGGATGGAAACCTTACAACGTTTATGATTGTGATCATGCTCTGTGTAACGCTCATTTACAGAGAGAACTTACAGGAATTGAAGAGAACTATAAACAGACATGGGCTAAAGAGATGAATGAACTGCTCACTGAGATGAAGAAATACACTGATGAGTGTAAAGAGCAATTAAGAGAACCTGATTTTGAGCAAATTAAAGCATTGGAAGAAAGGTTTGATGCAATTATCATTAGAGCGCTTGAAGAAAATCCGCATTCTCTAAATCCTGAAAAACAGGGAAAACGCGGTAAAAATCCAAAAACAAAATCAAGGAATCTGCTGGATAGGTTTATAGAACACAAAGAAAAGATTCTGAGATTCCTGACAGATTTGAAAGTTCCATTTGATAATAATCAGGCAGAAAGAGATATCAGGATGATGAAACTACAGCAGAAAATATCGGGAACTTTCAGAAAAGCAATGGGAGCGCAAGCTTTCTGCAGAATTAGGGCGTACATTTCTACAGGAAAAAAGAACGGTTTACCTGTTTTAGAGGGTATTCGTGCGGCGCTCATAGGAGCGCCGTTAACTATACTCTGAGCAGTTACTTTATTTTTATAATAACTATTTCAGATATGGCATCAGCAAAGGAAATTATAGTAGATGATGACTATGGAGCTGATTTCATATCAATTCAGGAAGCTGTGAATAATTCTGTAACAGGGGACATAATAATAGTAAGATCTGGCACTTATACTGAAAATGTTCTTGTTGATGTAACAGGGATAACTATCAGGTCAGAATCAAACAATGGATCTGTGCAGGTAAAACCGCTGAATGAAAGTACAGGTACCCTTTTGATAACAGCTGATAATATAACGGTCAGCGGTTTGAATATAACGGGAGCCAGCAAGGATTCTTATAAAAATGCGATTTTTACTTATGGCGATATGAATAATGTGACAGGTAACACCGTCGAAAACGGTTCTATTTTTCTGGGATCCTGCACACTGGAGAATTTAACGGGCATCCTGTACGGTGAAATGAATAATGTGACAGGCAATATTATCGAAAACGGTTCTATTTTTCTGGGACCCGAGATCTCAGACAATTTAATAGCCGAAAATAAAATTTCTAACGGCGAAGAAGGTGTACATATTTCCTGCTGTGGAATAAATAATACAGTATCAGGAAATACGATCTCAAATTGTTCCACTGGCATCTATGAATATGATCAGGGAGCGAATATCCACAATAACAGGATTACTGATTGCGATTATGGGATCAGCCTTTCGTTTGCAAGCGGAGGAATTGACAATAATGTAATATTAAATTGTAATACAGGGATTTTTTTAAGAGAAGCCTGTTATGTCGACATAATTAACAATACAATTGCATCCTGTGCAGAATGCGGAATTTTTGATCAGGAAAACAACAATGGAAAACGGATCTACAATAATTATTTTAACAGCAGTCTGAACATCAGGTTCGGAGCTGGAGAAGGGGAAAATACCTGGAACAGTTCACTTGCTTCAGGCACTAATATTGCCGGAGGCCCTTACACTGGTGGCAACTTCTGGGCAAAGCCGGATGGGACCGGTTTCTCCCAGATATGCGTGGACCTGGACTGGGATGGAATCGGGGACCTGCCTTATAATATCTATGAGGACGAATTTGACTATTTACCTCTTGTATCCCGGTCCGGCCCTCAAAATTCAGTTACCCCATCTGCTAACTTTACAGCCAGCGTCACTAACGGCATCGCACCCCTTGTTGTCGAGTTTACAGATCTTTCAAAGAGCGCAGTTGCGTGGAACTGGGACTTCGATAGTGATGGGATACCGGATTCCACAAAACAAAATCCTGTATATGTGTACAGAAATCAGGGAAATTATACGGTTAATTTAACAGCCAGCAATGGACTTACTGCCAGTTCCAAAACTGCTGACATAAGCGTTGAAAAAAGAGTTGCACCCACATGGCCATTTGTATACATGACAGGTGGATTAAACACTTTAAGGACTGTTTCCGTAATTGACATAAGAACAGGAATAGTTATAACCAAAGTGAAAACAGGAAAACACCCTTCAGGAATCGCAGTCACACCTGACGGAAAAACGGCATATGTGACAAATTCCTGGGATAATAATGTCTCGGTAATTGATACTGCAACAAACACTGTTATAGATAGTGTGAAAGTGGGATCTTATCCATGTGGAGTTGCAGTCAGTCCTGATGGAACAGAAGCATATGTGACCAATTGTGGCAGCAATAATGTCTCTGTGATCGATACCGGCGCAAACACTGTTACAGCTACTGTGCCTGTTGGAAACTGGCCAGAAGGGATTGCAGTGACCCCGGATGGAAAAAAGGCATATGTGGCGAACTCTGGCAATATTACTGCCCCTGAAGATACTGTTTCTGTAATTAATACAATAAATGATACGGTTACAGATACGATACCTGCAGGCAGGCACCCGTGTGGAGTTGCGGTTACTCCGGATGGAAAAAAGGTATATGTGGCGAACACATATGGCGGAACTGTTTCCGTAGTTGATGCAGCTACAGACACGGTTACAGCCACTGTGGACACTGGTAATTCTCCTTTTGAAGTTGCAGTTAATCCGGCAGGAACAATAGCATATGTGGCTAACGAGGGCGGTACTGTCTCTGTAATTGATATATCAAACGATACCGTCATAGCTACGGTGGATGTGGCAGGAGGCAGGCTCGAAGGACTTGCAATAACCCCGGATGGAAAAAAGGTATATGTGGCACACTACGGCAGTTCTGATAACAGCACTCTCTCCGTAATTGATGCCTTAAACAATACTAATACTGTTACATCCTCTGTGGATGTCGAGGTTTATCCCGGGAAAATTGCGATCATTCCAGAGCCATAATCCTGACCAAACCTTGTAGATGGACAGATTTATCTGAGCAGTTCAATAAAAACTGTCCTTCTGCTCATTTTTGAATTTAAGGAATGGTAAAAATACAACTTCAAATATTCGCTTTGTGAATGGCTTCATGGTCATTGCTAAAGACAATATCAAGAACAAAAATCATGAAATTATATCTTCTTTATTCCTAAAACTGGTTTCTTCTCTTTTTGATTATTCTTCCCATCACTTTTTTCAGCTTCAGGGTTCTTTATGATAAGGAGGAGTCGGTCTTTGAAACCTTATTTTTCACTCCGATTACCCTTACAATTACCATGCTGATCTCAAAGAAGATTACCATGGGCACGGCAACCATCATCTGGCTGAATACGTCTGCCCCGGGAGTAACAAGGGCTGCAACAAACATTGCAAGGACATAAATATGCTTGCGATAGGTCACAAGAGTGCTGTATTTTACAAACCCGTTTCGTGTAAGGAAGGTGAGCACTATAGGGAGTTCAAATACCAGGCCAAAAATGGCTGTGGTCGTTGCTATAAATGAAATGAACTTGAAGATCGAATAAGTTGCAGTCACTCCTGAGCTTTCTGCATCCAGGTAAAGGAATTTAAGGAAGAGAGGCAGCATGAGGAAATAAGAGTATGCAACCCCCAGGATAAACATTATTACTACCGATATGCTCAGGAAAAAGAACTGGCCTTTTCCAATAGATACTGGAATTTTTATTGAGTACCTTCTTGAAATCGCCCTGTAAGCATAGAAGGCAATAATTGGCAGGGTAATTAGCAGTCCTATTATTATAGAGAGCTTAAGCTGAAGCATCATGACCTCCAGAGGAGACACGTAAACCAGCTTTGCACCTTCCGGCAGGAGGTCGATTTTCATTCTCTCGATCAGGGGACCTGTAAAATTGAAAGAGACAACAACGCCTGTGAGAAGAACTGCGGCTATCACAAGCAATTTATTTCTCAGGGTCACCAGGATTGCGCTTAAGTTTTCAATAGCTTCAGACATATGAGTACCTATCCGGAAAAGCAAAAGGAAATTCGAAACCTGACATCAAAGAACCTGCAGACACAGCAGGAGTTATATCATCAACTTTCCTTTTCCTATTTTGTTTTTTCCTTTCAGTTTTATGCAGCCTCTTCAATGTAATATTTTCATACTGATGTTTAACACTAATATATTAATACTAATATATTAATACTAATATTTTCATACTAAAGTTTTCATATTAATATTTTCATACTTCTGAAATCGCCAGATATTCAGAAGGAAACCCTATCCGGGAAAAACATAATTATTATAATATTTTCCTGACTGCCTATACTGAAGAAATAATATATTAAGTTTTATATAATAAATCAATTATTGTTACTACCTAACTCATAATATAATGATTTAAATACTATAAATTTTCAGGTATGTAACTATCAGGTTTTACAGCTATATTATATAGCTGTAATTCTCGATGTACCATGAAGAATACTGGAAATGCAGGTAAGCAGAACGTTACTTAAGGTTAGCTGAACAATTCAGGTAAGCTGAACATCACTTGAAGAGAATCTGAAATTACCTCAAAAGTGATATGAACGTTACTTAAAGTAAGCTGAACATCATCCTGAAGAGAAACCTTAACAGCACCCGGGAATACATGCAAACCGGCTTATTCAGTGGTCTTAAATAAATGCAAAGATAGATCGGGTTAAAAACCAATAATATATTCCGATATAAATATATTTAGGTACGTGTTAAGTGAGAGCGGAAAAAAATGGACTCACAGCAGACAGGCAACGTTGCCCCTTCCACAAACGCATCCGGAAAGAATTCATATGCGTCCGGTGTGCCCGGGGATGTCGAAGAACCCGTCATGGCACACCTGTTTGAGCTCAGGGACCGTCTGGCAATCGTTTTAATCTGGCTGGTTGTGGGAATAATTATTTCTTTCCCGTTTTCGGCAAGGGGAATGCTGCTTCTCTGGAAAGAGTTTATAGGCCCGGGCATGATCATGTCAGCGTATTCTCCTCTTGAATGGACTCTCGCCCGCCTCAAGCTCTGCCTGATCTTTGCTCTTGCAATTTCAATTCCGTTATTCTTTTATGAGCTTTACAGGTTTGCAGCTAAAGGGCTTTATCCGAATGAAAGGCGCTTTTTCATAAAGGTGATCCCGGCATCTTTCCTGCTTTTCATGCTGGGGACAGCAATAGGCTACTTCCTTGTCCTGCCTGTGATGTTCAGGTATATCCTATTCTATTCGGGAGACATGGCCACAGCCCAGCTTTCCGTCCAGAATACCGTCTCAGCAGTTACCACCATCCTGGCGGGTTTCGGGGTTGTGTTCCAGCTTCCCCTACTTGTGGTCTTTGCGGTAAAAATGGGACTTGTACAGTACCAGACCCTGAAAAAACAGAGGATTCTTGTCTACAGTGCAATACTGGCTTTCTCCCTGTTCATTACCCCTGACCCTACTTTCATTGCCCAGATTGTTGTGGCGATTTTGCTGGCAGTCCTCTTTGAGTTCAGCCTGCTGCTGGTCAGGTTGTTTTAAGCGCGGATCCGATAATAATGATGGAACAGGTAATATCAAAAAACCTTTTTTTAAAGAATTTCCTGATACAGCCTGCCCACAAACTGTTTTAAAAGAACTTTTATATCTGGATGATAATAGTAGCCATCAATGATAGGTTCAACGGAACTGATTGCAATCATAATCGCTGCCCTCTTCCTCTTTGGGCCCCAGAAAATTCCGGAGCTTGCACGGGCTCTCGGAGGCGCAATAGGCGAGTTCAAAAAAGCACAGAGAGCCGCTGAGCTGGAGCTTAACGAGTTTGATCCTTATACCCGGAAGGCTGCAAATAAAGCCAGGGAAAAAGAGGAGAATAAGGAGAAAAAAGAGGCAGGTCCCGCAGAAGACGGGAACGAAAAAAAAGATAGTGAGAGAAACAAAAAGGAATCAAAACCCAATCCTCTTAATGCACTGGAATGCAGGCCCTCAATTCCTGACCTTGAAGAAACTCCTGAAAATCCGAATATCGGAATGAAATAAAAGGGATTAAAAAAGAACAGGATAGAAATAACATAATAAAAAAGGGATGATTCCGGGTTAAATAAAAAGCAAAAATAAAAAAACTTAAATAATATAAAACATTTCAGATATTAATAGAAAATAAAAACTTTATATAGCATGAAAAGACTAAGCCTAACTTAAAGATATTCGGCCATTTACTTAAATATTCAGATAATTATTCAGGAAATTTTACTTATTATTATGAAAATTACTACCGCTGAAGTTTACACAATTAAGGAAAACGAAAAGCTTGAGGTCCAGCCATGATAGGCACACAAGAACTTATAATGATTTTTGGAGTAATCGTTTTACTTTTTGGGGCAGCCAAACTTCCTGAGCTTGCCAGGTCCATGGGGAGTTCAGTGGGAGAATTCAAAAAAGCCCAGAAAGAATCCGAAAAAAGCCTTAAAGAATTTGAAAAATCACTAACCGAACCCGCCCCGGCTAAAACCAAGGTTCAGGAAACAGCTGAAAAAATGGGAATCGACATAAGAGGCAAAACTGACGATCAGCTTCTTGATGAGATTCAGAAGTCTTCAGAGAAGCCAAAAGAGGTTTCAGAACCGTAAAAGGAATCTGAAGGATAAGCTTTTCTTTTCACCTTTTTATTCAGCTCTTTACTGAAGTTCTTCTTTATTATATTTTCATATTTTTATGCTTTATTTCACCGAAAACTTTTTTGGACTCTTTTTCTATAAAATAGAAGAACAGAGTCAGAGTAAGGTTAGACAAGGAGGCTTTTTCTGGTAGAAATGATAAGTGAAGTTGACATGGACGACAATTTTCTTGGCCTGCGAGCCAGAGATGAGTTTTACTCGGGAAAACACATCCACAGGGCTTCCCAGCTCATTCTCCTTGACCCTGAAAACAGGATTCTCCTGCAGAAAAGGTCGCCAGGAAAATTCTGGTTCCCAAACCGCTATACATACTCTGTCAGCGGTACTGTTGCAGATGAGTCCTACGAAGCCTGCATTGCTCGGGAGATGCTTGAAGAAATAGGGATTTCCGTCCCTTTCAGGAGATTATTCAAGATCCCCTGCATCCGGGAAAACAAAGGGGCTTACCATACCATATTCTCAGGCAGATGCTCGGAAGAGGCTGCAAGCCTTATCCGGCATGACCTGGAAGAAGCTACATCCATTGAGTGGGTGGAACTCGAAGAACTGCACAGGGCTGTTAAAGCAGAGCCCGGCAACTATACTCCCGCCCTCAGGGAAGGAATAATAAAGATCTTTAAAGAAGGGTGCGAAAAATATCTGTTCTGATGCTCATTATCTAAAAATTAATGGAAACAGTATTCATCACATATTTATAACTTCACGCTGCTGTGTGACAGCTTCAAGACCTATCTTCACCCGGCATCTGGCTTCAAAACCTGTCATCATCCGGCAAGTGTTTTGAGCCTCCGTATTCTCCAGCAATGGGGATATTCTCTCCACAGGCAGGGCAGGTCTTTTCAGGGGTGATTTCGTACTTTTCTACATCAAAATAGCCCCGCAGGATCAACATTTTGCCGCAGTTGGGACAGAAAGTATTGTTGCGGTCACTTCCAGGGACATTGCCCATATAGACATATTTCATCCCCTCTTCGGTTGCGATTTTACAGGCATTCTCCATAGTTTTTACAGGTGTCGGGGAAAGGTCCTGCATCTTGTACTGCGGATGGAAGCGCGTAAAATGCAGGGGGGTATCTGGACCGAGGTTTTTATAGACCCATTTTGAAAGTTCCCTTAGCTCGTCAAGAGAATCATTTACTCCGGGAATAATCAGGGTCGTTATCTCCACATGGATCCCCAGCTCCTTTGCAAGAGCTGAAGCTTCAAGCACGGGAGCCAGTTTTGCACTGGCAATATCGTGATAGAACTTTTCGTTGAAAGCTTTAATATCGATGTTGGCTGCATCCAGATAAGGAGCGATATGTTTTAGCGATTCGGGAGTCATATAACCGTTTGTTACGTAAATAGTACCCAGACCCGCTTCTTTTGCCAGTTTTGCACTCTCATAGGTATACTCGTGCCAGATAGTAGGCTCGTTATATGTCCAAGCAATGGACTTCGAGTCTGATAAAAGGGCTCTTTCCACAAGCTCTTCCGGAAGAATGTCTTTTGTGTATGCGTCTTCCAGGCAGACCTGAGAGATTGACCAGTTCTGGCAGTGCTTACAGCGGAAATTGCACCCTATAGTACCTACCGAATAAACATAGGAACCCGGAAAGAAATGGTAAAGCGGCTTCTTTTCCACAGGGTCTATAGCTTCGCTTGAAACAGTACCGTAAATAAGAGAGTAAAGGTCTCCGTTCCTGTTTTCCCTGACCCCGCAAAAGCCTCTCTTTCCGGACGCAATTTTGCACCTGTGGGCACAGAGACTGCAGTGTACTTTATCGTCTCCGATCTTTTCGTAGAACATGGCTTCCTTTATCACATAAATCCCCATTTAGTGATTGTTTTTTTGGGTAATAACGGTTACTGTTAGAGATTTCTGCCATGTTCAGGAAGCAGGTAAAGCGCTATTTTTTGTTACAAAAAACTGATTGTTCTCCAGGAATTTTCACATCGCAGACTTTTCTATATAGAGATTTTTGTCCTTAAAGATTATTTCATTTACGCACATAATTTTCGTATATGCGAAAATTTTAAATAATTGGTATTGCATTTCAATGCTAAGCAAAAATTTTGGCAATCCGAATATCTTATGGTGATACAAAATGACAGAAATCATCAATAAAACCCTGAATATGCTGGAAACAGGACAGAAAGCCCGTGTTATTCAGGTGAAGGGAGGCGGAAGTTCCCGAAAGCGTCTGCTCGATATGGGCATGGTTCCCGGGACTGTTCTCAGTGTTAGCAAAAAAGCCCCGCTGGGAGACCCTGTAGATTTCAAGCTAAAAGGGTACAACCTGTCTCTCAGGAAAAAAGAAGCTGAGATGATAATTGTTGAACAGATGGAGGGTTAATTTGCCCGCACAGATGCCTCTTACAATGCTCCAGGAAGGAAAAGGCTGCCGGATCAGCGAAGTTCGAGCAGGTGCTGAGCTCAGGAGAAGATTAATAGAGATGGGATTCACACCCTCGTCTTCTGTCCGGCTTATAGGGTGCGAGAGAGGAAATCTGCTTGTTAATGTAAACGGAGCCAGATACGCCCTTGGAAAAGGAATGGCTATGAAAATCATGGTAGAGCCGGATTCATTTGAAGGTGCGGAAATTGGTTGAGAATAAGATAAGGGTTGCACTTACAGGAAACCCCAATGTGGGAAAGACGACCATTTTCAATGCCATTACCGGAGCCAGGCAAAAGGTAGGAAACTGGCCAGGGGTAACAGTTGAGAAAAAAATAGGTACAAAGGCATATGGAGGACATGTCCTTGAAATTGTGGACCTTCCCGGCACCTACAGCCTTACAGCCTATTCCGCTGACGAGGTTGTTGCCAGGGATTACATCCTTGAAGAAAAACCTGATGTCGTAGTACAGGTCCTTGACTCGACAAATCTGGAACGCAATCTTTACCTGAGCACCCAGCTTCTGGAAATCGGCACGAACCTTATCCTTGCCCTCAACATGTCCGATCTTGCAGAAAAAAGGGGTGAAGGCTTAAACGCCCATGCGCTTGAGAAATTGCCTGAAGTCTCATTGATAAAAACAACCGCAAAAGAAAGCAAAGGTATCAATGAACTCCTTGACGCAGTCATTTCAAAATCCGGCTCTGCCAGACCTTCCAATAATAAAATAGAGTACGGTGAAAAAATAGAGGAGAAAATCCGACATCTGGAACGGGTTCTGGCTGAAGATGAAACTCTTATGGCCAGGTATCCTTCCAGGTGGTTGAGCATCAAACTGCTGGAAGGGGATGAAAATGCGCACTCAAAGCTAACTTCCTCAAAGATAGAGGCTGAAGTTAAAAAATTCCTTTCCGGCCTGAACACTGAAGAATACGAAGCCGAAATGGCTGATAAGCGTTATGAATTCATAAGCAAGCTCCTTCCTGAGGTGAGTAAGAGCCACGTTGAAATAATGTCAGGCTCGGATATGATTGATAAGGTGCTTACAAACAGGTACCTGGGGATCCCCATATTCCTTGCCCTGATGTGGGGAATGTTTGAGCTGACATTTGCCTTCGCAACCCCTTTCATGGGAATTATTGAGATGTTTTTCGGCCTTCTTGCCGAAATAGTCACTGCAAACATAGATTCACCCTGGTTTTCATCCCTGCTTGCAGATGGGATAATTGCAGGAGCTGGATCTGTCATGCTCTTTGTCCCCAACATCTTCATCCTGTTCTTCCTCCTCGCTTTGCTGGAAGACAGCGGATATCTGGCAAGAGCAGCCTTTATCATGGACAGGCTGATGTATGCGATGGGAATTCAGGGAAAATCATTTATTCCGATGCTCATGGGGTTCGGGTGTTCTGTCCCGGCTGTTATGGCAACCCGTACCCTTGAAGACAGAGCAGACCGCCTTATCACAATGATGGTTACACCATTCATGTCCTGCGGAGCCAGGATGCCTGTTTACGTGCTGCTGGCAGGGACATTTTTCGGTAAACAGGCGGGATCCGTTATCTTCGGGATCTATGTGCTTGGAATTATTGTGGCAATAGTGTCTGCCAAGCTTTTCAGAACCATCATTTTCAAAGGCAGCCCGTCTGCCTTTATAATGGAACTTCCTCCCTACCACAGGCCTTCGGCTGTCAATTCTTTCAAGTACATGATGAACCAGGGCTTCCTTTACCTCAAAAGAGCTGGTACCGTAATTGCTGGAGGAGTGATGGTTATATGGCTGCTTGCATACTTCCCTCAGGGAGTTGAATACGGAAGTGCGGAAAGCTACATCGGCAGCCTCGGGAAACTGCTCGAACCTCTGGTAGCACCTCTGGGTTTTGACTGGAAAATTGCAATTTCCCTCATATTCGGGTTCCTTGCCAAAGAGGTTGTCATAGGCTCCCTGGGAACCCTTTACGGCACAGGAGCAGATGAAGGGATGCTATCTTCGGCGCTTGCCGCAGACCCGATATTTACACCTGCTGTTGCACTCGGGCTTATGGTGTTTACCCTTCTTTACGTTCCCTGCATAGGAGCGGTTGCGGTAATCAAAAAAGAGTCGGGTTCCTGGAAATGGATGTTTTTTGCAGCCGCCTATTCGACAGCTGTGGCATGGATAATGGCATTTTTGACGGTAAAAATGGGAAATATAGTGTTTGCATGAGGAGCTGATGTGAATGGAAAATGAGAACAGAACCCTGACATGTTTTACTCTCCTCTGGGGGGCAACATACCTCGGAATCGGAGGCTTACAGGTCATGAAAGGAACAGGTCTTCTGCCCTATGACTTTATATCCGCCAGCCTGTTCCCCCCTGAGGTTGCCGGAGGTCTGGTGCTTGCGATAGTGGGTGCAGTTTACTTACACGGGACTGTTGAGTTTTCAAAAGGGTCCTTTGAAGGAAAAGCCTATGTTTATGTGGGAATCGTACTTTCCCTGCTCTTTGGAGCTCTGTATCTGCTGACTTTTATTGCCGACGTCGTCAACGCCAGGGTACTGTCAGCTGACGGATTTGAGCAGTGGACACTTCTTTCCGGCATTAAACCTGCACTTTACCTCGGCCTGATTTCCCTGGCAGTATACACAGCAGGGGGAAAAACGTTCAGGCTACAGGATTCAGAAGGAATTACAGAATAAGAAAAAATTTGGGGATATGGAGAAAACAGATTATGGTACTCGGATACATGTATGTGTTAAAACAGATAGCGGAAGTGGAAAATAAAGGCAATATGTCTTTCAATGAGATATCGGGACATTTGAAAATGAGTACGCAGCAGCTTAGAGGCTTACTCGAAATAATGGAAAGAATGGGACATATTGAAAAAGTTACGGACAACAGTTCCGTCTTATCCTCTTCCTGTCCCGGCTCCTGCAAAAACTGTGGATGTTGCGGGTTTTTAGAAAAACCCACCGTTTCAACAGGCACGGTTTACAGGCTGACCGAGAAGGGAAAAAGAGTCTGTCACAGCCAGACCGGCTAACCTGAAAAATCCTGATGAACAAAACAGGAGATTTCAAAACCCGGGCGCAGCCTCCCTGACCTTAAATGTGCATAAACAGACCAGAAAGCGAACAAAATACAGGACCAGAAATAAAAACGAGAACTGAAAAAATACTTTAAATTTTAAGGCAAGAGGATGCAAAGCATCCGGGTTTTTGAAATCTCGGCTTAAAGGAAAGGAAGACAGGAAAGAGATGCCTCCCAAGCTTGAAAAACTCCCGAAAATTATTATCCTGTCTTCCTCTCCGAAAATACCTGCACTTAAATAAGGGAAGAAAAATTTTCAAAAATTTATATTTCACAGAGGGGTTTACTTTACAAGGGGGTTTACTTCATAGCGGGATTTATTTCACAGAGAGATTTATTTCACAGAGAGATTTATTTCACAGAGAGATTTATTTCACAGAGAGATTTATTTCACAAAGGTTTTAACTTTAGTTTCAGTCCTTTATTCCACTTTTGATTCCAATTCTTTACCTTTTATTTTTTTGCTTACCGTACAGCTATCCTTATATGTCTTTCCCGCATAATTGAATATAATCGAAAAATATTCGGCATACAAAAAAAGGTTCGAGTTTTATGACTACAGAAAGAGATGAAGACTACCTGAAAATTATCGCCTCAATTGTGGAAGAAAAAGGATACGCAAAAGTTAAAGATGTAGCGAAAGAGCTTGAACTCGGCCCCTCTACTGTAACAGGTATGTTCAAAAAACTGGATAAAGAAGGCTATATAAATTATGAAAAGTATGGCGGAGTAACCCTTACTGAAAAAGGGACGGAAATCGCCAGAAAGACAAGAGAAAAATACAGCATGCTCAAAGAATTTCTCATGCACCTGGGGCTTGATGAAAAGACGGCAGAAGAAGACGCCTGCAAGATTGAGCACATCCTTGACCCAAAAACTGCGAAAATCCTGAAAAAGTTTGTGGAATTCACGGATAAAGAAGACGAGTCAAGAATCTGGATAGAGCATTTCAGGTATTTTGTCGAGACCGGAAAATATATATATTACTCCCCCGAAAACCGCGACAAATGCCCTGTCCACGGAAAAAAAACGGACTGATTTTATCAGGGCAGTCAGCTTTGCAAAAAGTCCTTTGACAGTTCCTGTTTGAAGGAACCGTCATGAACTTTCATCTGCAGATTTATAATATTTATATGTAGACTTATAACTTTTATATGTAGACATATAACTTTTATATATATAATTATAAATTTTATATACAGACACATAATTTTCATATGCAGACTTATGATATCCTGCCCATATGATTTTGCAGTGGCTTTCTGTTTCTACAAAACTCAGGTCACTTTCCATGCAAATACGATTCTTGACCCGTCCGTCATGTCAAGGGCACGAAAAACTTCAAGCCCGTGATTCCCCAGCATATCTATGTATTCACTGAAAGGAACGCTGTTTTCGAAACTGTAGCCGGAACTTCCTTTTTTAACATCTTCAAAAGTCCAGAGGTTCCAGTCAAGGCTCATGAGAGGGCTGGATTTCATGCTTTCATCAGGAACCTGCCTTGTTATGAAAACCCCTTCCGGCTTTAAGGCTCCGGCAATTTTTGGAATAAGGGAAGGCACCTTTCCTCCAGGGTTAAAGGAAGAGAATATAACGTCATAATCGCTTCCGATATCATCTTTAAAAAAGTCACCCGGAATTATGTCCACCCTTGAAGCCCCATACTTATCTATGAAATATCTTGTTTCGCTGGTAACCGGTGGGAGGTCGAAAACAAAAGCCTGAAGGTTCTCGTTCAGGCTTGTCAGAGCAATTGAATAAAGCCCGTGCCCTCCTCCAAGGTCAAGAAACTTTTTGACATTTGTAAAATCAACGTTTTCCATGACAACCCTGACAGTTTCCTGAAGAAGCCCACAGCGTGCGTTTTCAGCCATGCAGTGTACAACTTCCCCGAAAAAAGGCCCTTTCTCAACAATATCAGGTCCCTGTCTCATAATCTGAGGAAGGCGGGACCAGCGCTCTACATTTCTTATCCTTTCGGCAAGGTAGTGCTTCTGGGAAAACGGAGAGTTTCCAGGAAGATAAGTTGCACTGAGCTCCGAGACAAAATACACTGCGCCGTCATTTTTTATTCTGTCACCGGGTTCGTCTCCGGGTTTTTCTTTCCCTTCGGCTTCTCCTGTGCCCTTTACTGCAATCTGCGCGTTTTCCTTTTCTTCGCTTATCCCTTCCTCAAACCTGTCAAGTAGCCCGAGGCTATGCAGTGCCTCGCAGAAATGAGGCATGAGCGCAGGGTCACAGCCAATTTTTTCAGCCAGAGCCCCTGCGGACAAAGGGACTTCAAGGGCTTTAAAAACTCCAAGCTCAAAAGCTGCAGAAATGAGCCTGCACTGCCTGAGGCCCTGGACAGAGGAGTCAAACAGCTTGAAAAATCTGTCGGCATCTATCTCAGGCTTCTGCATCAGGTCAACAGGTGACTCAGTCTGATTCCGAGCTTTATTTTCCGTATCCTTGTCTTTGTCTTCCATACCATTTCTCCTATTTTCATATATTTCCCTGTTCATTTTCATTTATTTATCTGTTTGATCCGACTGAATATAGTTTATGAAGAGATGTAGTTTATAGATTATGATTTAGAGTTAAACAGAGAAAAAGCAAGCAGGTAAAAATAAATTCAGCATAACCGGTCAAACCGGGCAAAGGACTACAGAATTCCCGTATTGCAGCATTACCTGAAACCGACAATTTTTCCTTCCTCCATGAAAGCGATTCTATCACTCATCCACTCAATTACCTGCATATCGTGTGAGATGAATAGAAAGCTGATCCCGTACTCTGTTTGCAGGTTTTTGAGCAGAGAAAGGATCTGCGCCTGGACAAGCGGGTCAAGCATGGAAGTTGGCTCATCTGCAACTATGAATTCGGGATTCATGCCAAGTACCCTGGCTATTGCAACCCTCTGGAGCTGTCCTCCGCTCAGTTCCCTGGGATATCGGAAAAGCAGTTCTTCGCTCAGGGAAACTGCCTCTATCAGCTCCCGCACCCGTCCCCTCTCCTCGCTTCTTTCACAGATCCTGTGGAGCCTCAGAGGTTCGGCAACAGCATCATAGACCTTCATCCTCGGGTTCAGGCAGGATTCCGGGTTCTGAAAGATGATCTGCATTCTCGTCCCGAGGCTTTTAAGGGAACTGCCTTTGAAACCTGAAATGTCCTGCTCATCAAAAAGCACCCTGCCGGAAGTTGGTTCAAGAAGCCTCAAAACCGTTCTTCCAAGTGTGGATTTTCCACAGCCGCTTCTTCCGACAAGACCGAGGGTTTCCCCTTTCTCAACCTCAAAACTGACCCCATCAACCGCTCTGTGGACCTCTTTTTTGAACAGTCCCGAATAATAGTACTTTCTCAGGTTTTCAACCTTCAAAAGTGCCATGTCTCTTCCTCCGTACAGCTGAAGGCAGGCTGTTCCCTGATGGGAGAATCAGCTGTATTTTCGGTTTTCCACTCCTTTCCGGAAAGAAGGCAGCGGATAAAGCGCCCGCCCTCATTTTTAAGAAGTTCCGGACGGACCTGTAAGCATGCCTCAAACCGACAACTGCAGCGCGGATGGTACCTGCAGCCCGATGGAGGAGAAACGAGGCTGGGGATCTGCCCTGAAACAGCCTTTAACCCTTTGCCCGGAAGGGAATGAAGCAGGTCACAGGTGTAAGGGTGCCCGGGATTGGAAATAACTTCTTCCGCCTTTCCGATTTCAACAATTTCTCCTGCATACATGACTGCAATCCTGTCTGCAAGCCTGCCAGCAAGTTCAAGGTCGTGTGTGACAAGGAGCATGGAAGCGTTTTCTTTGCGCACAAGCCCGACAATCAGTTCTGCTATCTGCAGTTTTGTATCCGTGTCAAGCCCCTTTGTAGGCTCATCTGCGATCAGGAGTCCGGGCCTCAGGGCAAGACCTATCGCAACCATAACCCTCTGAAGCATCCCTCCGCTGAACTGGTGGGGGTAGTCATCTTTCCTCAAAGAGCTTATTCCCACAAGCTCGAGCATCTCTCCGGCTTTTTTTTCAGCTTCCTTTTTTCCCATGCCTTCATGGTAGCGGTAAATTTCCGCAATCTGCCTGCCTGCAGAAAGGACAGGGTTGAGGCAGGCTGAAGGGTTCTGGAGCATTATCCCTATTTCCTTTCCCCGAAACCGCCGCATTTCCTTTTCGGGAAGGGCAAGGATATCCGTACCCCTGTAAACTATTTTTCCTTCAAGTTTCACTTTTCCTGAGAGCAGTCTCAAAATAGCTTTCCCGAAGGTGGTTTTTCCGCAACCGGTTTCCCCTATAAGCCCTAAAATCTCTCCCTCTCTCACCTCAAGGGAGACACCCTCATTGGCTTTTACAACCCCTTTTGAGGTTTTGAAAGAAACATTCAGGTCTTCTACTGTGAGAACAGGAAAACTCACCTTGCGAGCACCTCCTGGTTTTCAGGCTGCCCTAGGCTGTCCCTTAAGCCGTCTCCTGCAAAATTGAATGCAAAGACCGTGAATATAATCATCAACCCCGGGAAAAATGTGAGGTGTGGGGCGGTACGGAGATACGGGATACCGGCTTTTAGCATTGAGCCCCATTCAGGGACCGGAGGCTGGATCCCCAGTCCAAGAAAGCTCAGGGCTGAAGCGAAGATTATGACATGTGCGATCTCAAGGGTCGCAAGCACGATTACGGGTTCCATGCAGTTTGGAAGGATGTGTTTTCTTATTATGTAAAAATCCGAAGGCCTGAGAGCCCTTGCCGCCTCCACAAAAGCTCTCTTCCTGAGGGACAGGACCTGCCCGCGCACAAGCCTGGCATAGGCAGGCCACTGGGTAACGGCAAGGGCAAGTACAACACTGAAAAAACCCGGACCCATCAGCCCTGCAATCACAAGTGCGAGGATGATATTGGGAAAAGCCATCACGATATCCACTCCTCTCATTAAAGCTTCATCGAGCAGTCCTCCGCTGTACCCCGAAAGCAGCCCGATAGCCGTGCCTGCAACAGACGTTGCTGCAACTACAAGGATTCCTATGCCAAGTGAGATTCGCGTGCCGTAGATGACCCTTGAAAAAATGCAGCGCCCAAGCTCATCTGTTCCGAAAGGATATTCCTGGGAAGGGGAAAGAAGCCTGCTGTCAAGCCTCTGGACAAAGGGATCGTGAGGGGCAATTTCAGGAGCAAATAGAGACAGAATGCAGAGAACGACGATAAGCAGGAGGCCTGAAACCGCAAGCCTGTTATTCCGGAACTCTGCGATTCCCAGCCTTTTTTCAGCCAGGTACGCTTTTTCGGTAATCTCTGTTTTCTCAATCATGTCTGTCATATCTTATCCTCGGGTCAAGCACTGCATAGAGGAGGTCAACTGCCAGGCTGGATAGGGAAAATAGCACTGCTATAAAGAGGACGCAGCCCTGGATCATGGAGAAGTCCCGCGCAAAAATCGAGTCGACAAGGAGTTTTCCAATTCCCGGCCAGGAGAAGATAGTCTCCACAACCACTGCTCCTCCCAGAAGGTAACCCAGCTGCATCCCTGCAAATGTGACAACCGGAAGAAGGGCGTTCTTCAGAGCGTGCCTGAAAAGGACCGTACGTTCGTCAAGCCCCCTTGCCCGGGCAGCCACAATGTATTCCTGCCCCATAACCTCAAGAAGGCTTGCGCGAGTCAGCCTTGCAGTAACAGCAGCCATTGAAGTGCCAAGGGTCAGGGCAGGGAGGACAAAATGCTTGAGACTCCCGTAACCGAAACTCGGGAGCATGTGAAGCGTCAGGGCAAAAAGCCAGATCAGGAGGAGCCCGAGCCAGAAGTTCGGGATGGAAACCCCCAGAAGAGAAACAAACATGCAGCCTCTGTCAAGAAAGGTGTTTTTCCGGAGCGCACTCAGGATCCCGGCTGGCAGGGCTATAAGGAGGGAAATCAGCAGGCTGGCAATTGCAAGTTCAGCAGTGGCAGGCAGTTTATGGAGGATTTCGTCAAGGACATCTTCCGATGTCACAAGCGATTTTCCAAGGTCAAGCCTCAGCAGGTGCCCGAGCCATATAAGGTACTGCACATGCACGGGGGAATCAAGTCCTTCTGCCTCCCTCACGGTTTCGATCTGGTCCGTGCTCAGGTCTTCACCGTACCTTTCAAGGGCAATAACCTCCGCAGGGTCTCCGGGAGCAAGGTACATCGCAGAAAATGCTACAAGCGTAACTCCCGCGATTACAATGGAGACCATTGCAAGACGCTTTGCTATGTATTCCCACATGGGTATCTCTCAAACTTTACCTTTTCCAGCCTATATTTTCCCTGACTTTCTCTCAAACTTTACCTTTTTCCAGCTTATATTTTCCCTGACTTTGCATTTTTCGAAATCTGCACTCACTTCCTTTCCAGATAGACCCCCGAAAGGTTCAGCCAGGGGTCTTCGGAACTTATGGTATAGCCTTTTACGGACGGACCGGTTGCAATGACCTTTTCTTCATGCACAAGGTAATAAGCCGGGACTTCTTCAATCACAAAAGCCTGCAGGGAATGATAGAGTTCTTCCTGCTCCTTTGCATCAACAGTCCTATCGGCTGCATCTACGAGCTCGTCGTAGGTCTCATTGTGGTAATGCGAATTTGGGCTTGCCGAATGGTGAATAAAGAAATGCTTCGGGTAAGGGCCCCAGACGAAATATCCGCTTCTCAGTATCATGCCGAAGTCCCCTGTGCTTTCGAGTTTGCTTATAGCTCCATCGTCAAGCACCTGGATTTCCACATCCATGCCAGTTTCTCTGAGAGTTCCCTGCACAACCTGAGCCATGGGATTATGCCTGGGTGCCCAGACTCCTTTGCTCACTACCAGAGTCACATGAAGAGGCTTCCCGTCTCTGTCCCTTATTCCATCCCCGTCAGAGTCTTTCCACCCTGCTTCTTCAAGAAGAGCTTTTGCTTTCTCAAGGTCCTGTGCATATGTCTTTAGCTCAGGGTCAGAGTACATCATTACAGGAGAATAGGGTCTTCCGCCTGCAGGTTCACCAATGCCTTCAAGCACTTCGTTTACAAGGGTTTCAGTATCGACAGCATAAGCAACGCTCTGGCGCACCCTCGTATCATTGAAGGGGGAATTGTCGCAGTTAAACTGGAGGAAGTCCGTAAAGGTCGTGAGTTTTCTATGGATCTGGATCCCATCTTTGGCTTCAAGCCTTTTAACATCATACTCAGGGACCTTGATTATCATGTCCACTTCCCCGGTCTCAAGGGCGATAACCCTGGTAGCGGCTTCAGGAATTACCTTGAAAGTGACCTTATCAAGAAGCGATTTTTCTCCCCAGTATGCCTCGTTTCTTGTGAGCACCACTTCCTGGTCTTTTTTCTGAGATTCAAACATAAAAGGCCCGGTACCTACGGGTTTAACAAAGTTCCCTTCGGAGTCAACGCAGCCGGGTCCCATTACAGGCCAGGCTATATGGGTCAGGTAATAAGGCAATGGCATGGGTTTTGCCAGGACAAATTTCACGGTATACTCGTCAACGGCTTCCACGCTCTGTACAGGCTTTAAGACAGCCTGCCTTACATAGGACTGGTTGGAATAAGAGAACACAACCGAATCCGCATTTAAAGGGGTACCGTCGTGGAAAGTGACATTTTCGCGAAGGTGGAAGATCCAGGTCTTGCCTTCATCAGGAGTTTCCCAGGATTCGGCAAGACCCGGAATGATATTCAGATCCGAATCAAGCCTTACAAGGGTTTCATAAACCTGAGACCAGACAAAACGTGCGTCACCGGATGCAAACGTGTTAAGGTACCAGTTGCTGACATCCGTACCTATGCCCACGACAAGTCCCTGGGAGCCTTCTCCGGAAACCGAACCTTTTGCAGTCCCTTCCTTTTCTTCTCCTATGCAGGCACTTGCTCCGATTACGGCAAGCAGCATAAAGATTATCAGAATCAACTTGAAACTTCGATTCATAAACAGTCCTCGATTTTCGATGGTGGAAACATAATTAATGAGAATCTGACAGAACTTTGATCAACTTAGCAATATTTTCTCGGGCGGTTTAGCTCAAAGCTTTTTGAGAGACGTTTTAACATTAAGAATCACCTGAAGTTTCTTGTCTGCTCATATTTTTGAAAGAAACTGGTTAAAGGGATCAAAACCGGAGAATATCAGCCGTAAAAAAGCTTCATTTACCCCGGATAAATATCTTCAAACCAGGCTTGCAGATTGTTTTTCAAAACGATAACTCCAGATGTACTGCCCTACAATTATTATTTTGATAAAATAATGTAACATTTAATAAGATAAAAGATTTTTCTTATAACAAAACAAGTAAACGCTGTTAACAGGATGTAATACTGCATGGACGTTATGAAGACGTTGAGTAAAGGCGTTATAAAAAAATGCGTATAAAGTAAAGATGTAGAGTAAAGATGTAGAGTAAAGATGTAGAGTAAAGATGTAGAGTAAAGATGTAGAGTAAAGATGTAGAGTAAAGATGTAGAGTAAAGAAGCTGTACAAAAAAAGACGCTGTACAAAAATCAAGGAAAGCGTTGGGTAAAGATGAAGTATAAAATACTGTAAAATACTGTATCCGAAAAAAACAGGAAATGTTCTTTATGGCAGCCTGCGACCAGCTTCTAAGCAGGAAAAAGAAGTAGAAAAAGAAAGAGCAGAAAAAAATTAAGGGTAATCAGATTGAAGGATCATCAGATTAAAGAATTATCAGAAGGATCAGCAGATCAAAGGATTATCAGAAAAATCAGCGGGTTAAAGAGTCACCAGATTAAAAAATCAGCAGGTTAAAGGATCAGCAGGTAAACTGAGGGCGATTTAGTTTCAGGAATCAAAAATCAGACTTGAAACAGATAAAAGAAAAACAAATCAAGAAACAGTAAATATAAAAAGAGTTTTAGAAGGCTGCATCGACATAATCAACGGGCCTTTTGAAAACAGCTGCTACCATGCCGTTTTCATCTATTTCGTTTGAAAACTTAATTAGCTCCCAGCCTTCAACTCCAAGGTTGTTAAGGTCTTCCTTTGCCTTTGACCACTCACTGAACCTGATCTCTTTAACATCGTATTCCCAGATGGTCACTTTCAGTCATCTCCAGTAAAATTGGGTAATATAATATCATATATTAACTGGTTGTATCTGCTATATGTACCTTTTTAAAAAATAGAATTGAGATCATGACAACTAAAGTTGATTTCAAAACAGAATATATATCTGCTTATGCAGGAAATATCTGAACATTTTTCAGCCAGCTTTTGTTGGAATCGGACACATAAAAAAAACCAGGCAGTGAACTGATATATCTGTGGAGGAATGCAGAAATTATGATGTTCATGCCCGGTACATCTGCTGAAATACTGATATCAAAATCTTTTCCTGAATATTTTCAGGCTCTATTTCCGGAAACAAGGAAGTCAGCAATGGCCTCTATTTCCGGGAGTTCCACATTCAGTTCTTCGCCTGCAAAACCTGCCCTGAAAACTTCCATATCCGACGGCACTGAAGCCAGGACGTGAGTCTTATCCACAGTTTCCATCATAAAATGAGTCCCTATCTTATCTGCACGGTTAAGGATGAAGTACAGGGGCTTCCCGGCTTTTTCTGCAAGCTGCCTTATTTTTTCTGAAAGCCTTATGGACTCGTAAGATGGATCAAGCACCATCAGCAAAAGGTCGCACCCTTCCTCAACTCCTCTTCCGAAGTGCTCTATCCCGGCTTCCGTGTCGACAAGCACAAGGTCTTCCGACGTTGTCTCTATATTTTTCAGGAGGTGCCTGGCAAGCGCACCCATAGGACAGGCGCAGCCCTCTCCAAAATCGTGGATTTTTCCCACAGCCATCATTTTTATATTGCCGTTTGTTGCAGTGTAAGCCTCCGGGATTTCGGGTATTCCCCATTTTTCTTCAAAAATGCTTGCAGCCTCTCCTTTCTGGAAAGCCTTCATCATCTTTTCTCCGAGAGCCTTTTTCCCTCCCAGGTAATTCATGAAATCATCAGGCATTTCAACACCAAGCTGCCTGTGCAGCCCGAAATTTGACTCATCGCTGTCCACAACAAGCACATTGTACCCTCTTCTTGCCATTGCCTTGGCAAGCAGGGCGGTAACCGTACTCTTGCCGCTTCCACCTTTACCACAAATAAGGACTTTCATTTTCACACCTCTTTTCAAACACCATTTCATCAAATAACAAAGAAATTTTCAATTCCATATAATTAAACAAGAAAGCTGAGCACCAATTAAAATTTTATTTTGCCTAATTAGCATTTGTTATTAATAATTTCTTTATTATTATGCTCAAATAAGGAGAATATCCAAGATTGATAAAACTTTCGAAATAATACTTTTCATAAAAATAGGTACATTTGATCGACTGTATGATCTCTTCCGGAACTCAGGCAGAATTTTTATTATTCTTCTCATATGCTGCCTCTGCAATAGTCGGCCTGTCAGCCCTGTTAACTAGAGAATAAAACAGCTGGCACCGACACAACAGTAAAGAGACAATACACTGAAAAAAAATCCTTCAGCCTTGATAATACTTTTCTTAACACGAAAAATTGTCTTTTAGCTTACACAGCTTTAAATTAACAAAATAGAAACAGAATTAAATCATACCTGAACTTTTTCGATATTCTCCTGTAATAGGAATTGTTTCTCCGCATTTTGGGCAGGTCTTATCCGGGCTTATGTTATACTCCTGGACTTCGAAAAACCCTCTTGCAATCAGCAGGCTCCCACATTCAGGACAGTAAGTATTCTCATGAGGGTGCCCAGGTACATTGCCAATATACACGAAACGCATGCCTTCCTCAATTGCAATTGAGCGTGCCCTGTCAAGAGTATTTATGGGTGTAGGAGGAAGGTGCTTCATTTCGTAGTGAGGGTGGAAGCGGTTGAAGTGAAGAGGGGTATCCTTCCCCAGGTTTTCGTAAACCCAGCGGGAAAGTTCCCTAATCTCGTCGGGAGAATCATTATGAGTTGGAATTACCAGGTTTACGACTTCTACATGGATCCCCAGTTCTTTTGCAAGCCTTGATGTTTCCAGTACGGGAGCCAGTTTTGCCCCGCAAATCTCCCTGTAGAATGCTTCGGAAAAACCCTTGATATCTACGCTGAAAGCGTCGAGGTAAGGGGCAATATTTTCGAGAGCTTCAGGCGTAATGTAACCATTTGTCACATAGCTTGTCCCCAGACCTTCTTCTTTTGCAAGCCTTGCCCCTTCGTAAGTATATTCATACCAGACCGTGGGTTCATTGTAAGTCCAGGAAACCGACTGACAGCCCGCCATTTTAGCCTGCATGACAAGCTGGGAAGGGCTGAGGGTTCCCAGAAAAGCATCCTCAGGGGCTGCTCTGGAAAGCCTCCAGTTCTGGCAGTGCCTGCACCTGAAGTTGCAGCCTATGGTCCCGACAGAGTATGCCGTGGACCCTGGGTAATAGTGATAAAAAGGCTTCTGTTCTATGTTCGCCACATCTTCGTTTGCAACTCCTCCGTAGACCAGGGAAAAAAGCGACCCTTCACAGTTTTCCCTTACTCCGCAAATGCCCCGTTTACCGGGCCTGACCCTGCATCTGTGAGCACAGAGGTTGCATTGCACCTCATTTTCGGCGAGCTTTTCATAAAACATTGCTTCGTGAATCATTTACAAATCTCATTCCTGCGAAATTCCCTGTTCCGGGATATGCGATTATTGAAAAAGGCGGGACAATGTTCTCCCGTATTCATTTGTTTCCTGCAGGGTAATAAGCCTGTGGTCTCATAAAGAGTGCTGTCAGAGTGCTGTATGCAAAATGAAATTTCGTTTTGAGGAGGGGAAAATGTGAAACCGAAAATCAATTCCACAAGTTTTGGTTCGATAACTGTCAGGGGAAAAACCTTTAATTATGATATCCTTATCCGATTGGACGGGAAGGTCGAAAAACGCAGGAAAAAGCTTTCAAAAAAACTGTACGGAACATCCCATAAGATCTCGCTTGAAGAAGCGAAATACATCCATGAAAAAGGAGCAGAGAAGCTCATTATGGGGACTGGGCAGACCGGCTACGTAGAGCTTTCGAAAAAAGCAGAGAAATATTTCAGGAAAAAAGACTGCAAGGTTAAACTCCTTCCGACCCCTGAAGCAATAAAAATCTGGAACAAAAGCAAAGGAAAAAACATTGCAATGTTTCATGTTACCTGTTGAGCTGTATATCTTAAAAAGGGTCAATTAAAAAGGGTCAAAAAAACACAAAAATTAAAAAAGAGAAGAAATTAAAAAAGAGAAGAAATTAAAAAAGAGAAGAAATTAAAAAAGAGAAGAAATTAAAAAAGAGAAGAAATTAAAATATTAGAAAGGGTTAAACAAAGAGCCAAAAAAGCGGTTTACCTCAGATCTCTATCAGCTCGTATTCCCTGCTCCCCATCCCGATTAGTTCAGCATATTCAAGCTGGTGAGTACCGTCAATTTTAGGCCAGGTCCCTTTAAACTTGTCAGCTCCTGCTTCATGGTTGCAGTGGAGAGCAGAGCCCACAAGCCCTTTCTGCCTGTTAACAAGGTCGTAGCTTGCCTGGTCGAGAGCCACAGGGTCTGTTGATGCAAGGATTCCTATATCAGGCACAATGGGCGCATCACTCCAGGGCACACAGTCGCAGTCCGGGGTGATTTTAAGCAGGAAATTGATATAGCCTACCCTGTTTTCTTTTCCAATTACAGCTCCACATGCGTATTCAGTCATACACTCCAGGAACTCGGGGATGTCCTGTTCCCAGTTGAGGTCGATGGCGTTTTCGGGACAGACCTCCATGCACTGCCCGCAGCTGATGCAGACTCCGGGATTTATTCTGGAAACATCGCCTTCGAGGGATGCTGCTCCTACAGGACAGATTTCCACGCAGTTCCCGCAGCCGATGCACTTCTCCTCGACAACGTGCGGGCTTGTAGGGTAATGCTGGTCTTTTTTACCCGCCGCAGGCGCACATCCCATTGCCAGGTTTTTGATAGCACCCCCAAACCCTGCCATGATATGGCCCTTGAAATGGGACATCACAATCATGGAATCGGCTTCAACGATGTCAGACCCTATTTTCACGGTTTTGAAGTGCTTCTGCCTGATATCGACCTCTGCTATGTTCTGGCTCTTAAGCCCGTCCGAAATAATGAGCGGAGCCCGGACGACAGAGTAATCAAAACCATGTTCTATGGCTGTTGTCAGGTGGTCAACCGCATTATGCCGGCTCCCGGAGTAGAGGGTGTTTGTGTCCGTGATAAACGGTTTCGCTCCGGCTGCCCTTATTTTATCAACTACCTGCCTGACAAAGACCGGGTTTATGTAGCCGTCATTCCCGTATTCTCCGAAATGGATCTTGATTGCGGTCAGGTCTTCTGCTCCGAGCAGCTCGACAAATCCTGCTTTATCGAAAAGCTTCTGGATCTTGCTTATCTTGCTCTCGTAGGGATTTTTTGCCCTCAGGTCTGAGAAATATACTTTACTTGCCATTCAAATAACTCCCATCAAAAGAAAATGAAATTATTACTCTTACCCTGCTGTGCAACTAAGAAAGTCTTATTCATTTTTAGGTGTTACGCTGTTCTGGAGAGAAGGAAATAAATCAGTTGTCTATTCAAGTACTCTTTAAATAACCTGAAACTCAGAAAAAATAGGACGAGTATAAAGTGAGCCTTCATTATTCAAAAATAGAATAGGCCGCCTGACAGCTTTCCTCTCAATTTATTATATTTTTTAATATCCACTGCTATTTCCCTGTATCTTTCCTTTTCAAGCCGTTTAAGCCCGATTTTGGCTTTTTTGACGGTAAAATGAGTTCTTCAGTTAACCTGTGGTAGCTGGCAAGCCGTTCCTCAGGAATAAGCCCGTCCTCAACCGCTTTCAGGACAGCTCAGCCGGGCTCTTTCAGAGGCTGGTAAAAAGTTGGATGGGGCATCGAGTGCCCTCAGATTTCTATTGTTTCGAGATCATAGCTCTTCGACTAAGGAAGTCCATTCAGGGTCTTCTTCAGTCAGTTTTGCGTCGAGCTCTTCAGCTTTTTTACGGTATTCCTTTGCAGTTTTGGAGTCCCCCAGCTCTTCAAGGAGATTTGCGTAGTTGCTGAAAAGTAAAAAATTTCTTCTCAGGGGATTAAGGTCTTCCGGATTGGATTTTGCCAGGCTTTCGTTAAGGGCAAGGGCTTTTTCAAAGCACTCTTTTCCTTTTTCCTGCTGATCCGTAACCGAATATCCGATCCCGATATTATTCAGGGCTCCAAGCATATGATGGAGGTGCTTTGGGTTTTCAGGGTCGTTTTCATACAGGATTTTGAGGCTTCTGTATGCATATTCGTATTCCTGGATTGTTTCTTCCAGTTTATCGGCATCCCTGTATATGTCCCCGATTTGTTCGGCAAAACTGGCAAGCATCTCCTGAAGCTTCAGGTTCATCGGGTAAGCTTCATATAATTTTTCAATTGTTCGGAGTGCAAGCTCATAGTATTTCCTGGCAATGCTTGAGTCTTTATTTTCAGACTCCAATTTTTCAAGGAGGGACATTCCTGAGAAGAATGCTTTACCTGATGTAAGGATTAAGATTTCCGGGTTCCCGGACTGTTCAGCAATTATTTGTTCAAATCTTTCAAGAGCCTGCCTGTGGTAGACACTGGCTTTTTCTTCGTCTCCAATTTCGGAATGCAGCACTCCAAGTTCAAAGTATGTAGTTTCTATATCCAGATCATGACAGTGTTCCAGAGCATGATCATGGTCCATTTCATGATCATGATCCAGATCGTGGTTTAGATCGTGGTCGTGGTTTAGATCATGGGTATGGTTCAGATTATGGCTGTGGTTCAGATTATGGCTGTGGTTCAGATTATGGTCGTGGTCATGATCATGGCAACTCGCAGGAGGCATTATCTCAAGGAGCTGTTTCTGTACTTCCAGAACCCTTTCATACATCCGGATTGCTTTTTCGAATTCCCGGTTCTCTTTGAACAGCGTACCCAGGACTGTCAGGGTTTCGAGCAGCTCCTCATGGAAAAATTCACTCGTGGGGTCAGATTCGAAGGCTTCCAGAAATATTGGGAGAGCCCTTTCGTGATATTGCACTGCAGTTTCAGGCTCCTCTTCTGCATACAGCCTTCCAATCTGGTTCCAGGTATCGGCTTTATTAGCTTCTAACATGAGTTTATCGGCTTCTGCTGGGTGAAGATTTTCGTAAATTTCGATTTCTTTATCATAATAAGCCCTTGCTTTTTCAATTTCTTCCTCTTCCGCAAAAAGGTCACCAAGCTCCCGGTAGATGTCGGAAAGCTTAAGAGAATATTCAGGATTTTCAGGGTTTTCAGGTTCTTTTTGCAGCAGATTTTCATAGATATGCAGTTCGTCCTTATAGCACATTTCTGCACTTTCGAAGTCTCCAATCTCTGAAAACAGCTCTGCCAGTTCATCTAAAGAGATGGCAAGGTTTTTATCGGCTCCAAGCAGATCCGGGTATTTATCAATCAGTCCCCGGAAAGTTTCCCTCGCCTTCGTATAGTAGTCCCTGGCTTTTGTAGTGTCTTCCGTGTCTGAAAATATTAAGCCTGAATCTTTGTACATATCTGCAATGGCCATAGAAAAAAGAATATTTCTGGGAACTGAAATGTTTTCGGAAACTTCAATATTTTCAGAAACCGGAATATTTTCAGGCTCTTCTTTGATTTCGCTCTCAAGCAGGTTCAATGCCTCCTTATAGCACTCCTCTGCCTTTACGAGATTTTCCTGGTCCGAATATATACCTGCCAGGTAACGGTATATGTAACTCAGGTAAACTTTGGTTTCAGAGTTTTCAGGGTCTTTATCGAGGACTTTTCCGTAAATCTCTATTGCCCGATCATAAACGCGCTTTGCCTCTTCTATATATTCCTCTTCTAAATATTCCTCTCCCTCACACATCCTTCCAAAATTCATGAGAGAATCATCAAGGCTGCTGAGGTGTTCGGATATTTCAGTTTCACTTTTGAGCAATTTCTCAATGAGATCGAATTTTTTATCAAAAAGTGGAACTGCGTCTCCGGTCAATTCTCCGGCTTCAAAACAGAGCCCTATGTGTTCGATCGTTTTCAGGAAATCTTCCAGGTACTCCGGATTTTCGGGATCTGACTCCAATAACTTCTCAAAACCCAGAACCGTTTTTTCAAAAATCCCTTTCATCGGAGAGATATACTCTCTTGCTTTAACGGGATCTTCAAGCTTCAGAAGGATATCTCCAATACTTCCAATCGTGTCTCGCATAAAAGACCGGTAATCTTCTTTTTCCGGTTCTTTTGAAAAAAGGTCCCAGCTAATTTCCAGCGCCTTTCCGAAAAGTGCAAGCGACTCTTCGAGTTCATCAATCCTGTATTTTGCAAAACCTTTAAAAAACAGAAGATGATATGAAATCTCAGGGTTATTCACTTCCTTTTCGATCTTTTCAACCTTATCAAGGTTTTCAAAGGCTTTTTTATATCTATCATGATCTATATCGTAGGCTGCTTTCTTCAATAAACGAAAAGCAGAATCCTGTAGCTTCCTTGACATAGAAATAGCATAGGTTTTTTCATATAATAATTGTAGGTCAGGGTAATTGTAAGTCAGGGAGGGTTCAATGTAAACTACTCCTCCCAGTTTCCTCCCAGGTCGAAAACGATTGATAAAACCCTGATAATGCTTGCATTCTTAAAAATAAACCCTATCTTACAGCTTCCCGGTGGATTTCTTATATTTTTTAATGTCCACTGCTATTTTCTTGAACCTTTCCTTTTCAAGCCTCTTCAACCCGATTTCTGACTTTCTTGACTGAAACGCAAGTTCGTCAGTTAACCTGTGATAGCTGGCAAGCCGTTCCTCAGGAATAATCCCATCCTTAACAGCTTTCAGTACGGCACAGCCCGGCTCGTCCCGGTGGGTGCAGTCTTTAAACTTACAATTGCTGGCTGCATCAACGATTTCGGAAAAAGCTTTCTCAATCCCTTCGGCAGAATCCCCGAGCTGGATTTCCCTGATCCCGGGGTTGTCTATAAGGACTGCTCCATTCGGAAGAAGAAACATCTGGCGGACTGTGGTTGTGTGCCTGCCTTTTTCATCGTCTTCCCTGATACCCCCGGTTCTCTGGACGGTTTCACCAAGAAGAGAGTTGATAAGTGTGGATTTTCCGACACCAGAAGAGCCTACAAGTGCAACTGTTTCACCCGGATTGAGGTGAGGACTTAGTGCCTCCAGCCCTGTTTTTGAGAGGGCACTTAACGGAATAACCGGCACGTTTCCTGCAATAGATTGGATTTTTTCTACCAGCCGGATTGGATTGTCCTCAAGGTCAATTTTGTTAAGCAGAATCACAGGTCTTGCCCCGGAAGAATACACAATGGCAAGATATCTCTCAAGCCTTCGAAGGTTGAGATCCTTCCCCGTGGCAGTCACAATGAAAATTGTATCAATATTTGCAGCAATTACCTGCTCTCCGCCCCCATCTCCTGCTGCTCCTCTTGAAAGGCAGGTCCTTCTGGGCAGGATATTCACAATCATACGCGAACCAGTCTCGGGCTGGTCGAGCAAAACAACAAAATCCCCTACAACAGGCTGCTTTCCGATTTTTTGGAGTGCACCGGAAATTCCTGCCTGTATGACAGCCCCAGGGGCAAGGACTTCGCAGACTGTTTTGTGCCTTGATGTGACCCTTCCGGGAACGTAGGGGCCTTTGTAGAAGGAAAAAGCCAGCTCAAGTTCTTCATTCCAGCCTGGAATATTATCGGTGTCACTGTGGACTGAATTGTGACCTGAACCTTCCGTTTCACTATGATTATTCATAAGATGGAAGTATCCGATTAAATTGATAAATATTTTGATATTTAGATGTTATCGGCTGGATTTTACCCGAGAATTTCTTTTTTACCGAGTGTAGAAACTCCTACTGAAGATAAATTTCAATATTTCACCAGCAGACAAAAATCCCCATCCTAAACCCGAGTACTCTGTTTCAAACTCTTTTTATAGAAATACAGAGGAATAAAAGAAAGAGTAAGAATGAATGGAAAAGATAAAGAGAACGTAAAAGAAGATGCAATGGGTTCAGGACTTGCAATTGGCATGTCATTAGGTTTGATATTTGGAGCTTTAATGAACAATATAGCCCTGGGAGTTGCTTTTGGACCTGTTATTGGAATTGCTTTAGGGGCTTTATTTCAGGGAAAAAAGGAAAGAGAGTATGTGAAAAATCAAACTGCGGGCGGCCACCCCACCCTAAAGGATGGGGTATGCTTCGGGCCGCCCGCCCGGTTACTCGGGGACAGATAATTAAGCATCCTCTAACAAGGTTTCATGAACATAAGTGATTGAAATTTGCCTCGGTTTCCGGTCCGATTTACGATTATTATACAAGGAAGCTATGATTTAGAGATTTAAAGAGAAAAACGAAGAGGCGAGGGTTCACTTCATCCCCTACCTAAAGGAAGGGGTATTCGTGACCCTCTGCGCTCCCGTTGTAATAAATAGTAACTTACTTTCATGCCAATGAATAAGGGCTCTGTAGATTTCCACAAAGCCGTATCTGTTTAAAGAACGGATTACTTCAAAAGCATTAAAAAAAGGAATTATCAGGTTTATGAGAGCCAGGAATTATTTCAGCTCCATTCGAGCCTGTAAATTTGTCTATCCCTCTTAGACCTGATAGTACCGCTGATACAACATTTCACTATTCAATAGTTACAAAAGCCAGGGATCATTTTCGGGTTCAATGTAGGGATCACCGTTAGTATCAATTTCCCTGCACGAATCTTTTTTCATTGTCGGTTGATTTAATTCGGGATGCTTATTGTTTGCCTCGTAATTGGCTTCTCTTGAAGTACGCGCTGGCAAGTTTAAATCAACGGTTGAGATATCTATCTCCAGTGCTTTTGCAACACCTTCACCATATTTAGGGTCTGCCTGATAGCAATTGTAAATATGCCTGTGCTTGATCTGGAGGGTGGAATCGCCCATATTTCTGGCGGTATTTTCAAACAGAACCTGCTGCTGATCAGGAGTCATAGCTCTGAATAACTCGCCTGGCTGAGTGTAATAATCACTGTCATCTTCTCTGAAATCATATCTCAGGATGTCTGTTGAACCTGTTTTTTCAACCGGAAGTGCATATTGAGGCTGGTCTTTCCAGTTTCCATAGCTATTGGGTTCATAATGCAGCTGGCTTCCTCTATTGCCATCAACTCTCATCTGTCCGTCCCTATGGAAGCTGTGATAGTTTTTAACGCCCTGGGGAGAATTCACAGGTATCTGATGGTGGTTTACACCCAATCTATACCTGTGTGCATCCCCATAAGAGAACAAACGCCCCTGCAACATGCGGTCCGGGGAAAAACTAATTCCCGGGACTACGTTAGCTGGCGAAAAAGCAGCCTGTTCCACGTCTGCAAAATAGTTTTCAGGATTTTTGTTTAACTCAAATTCACCAACCGGTATCAGTGGAAAATCCTTTTTATGCCACATTTTAGTCAGGTCAAATGGGTTATTCTTCATAGAATTTGCCTGTTCCTCTGTCATAACCTGGATATACATTTTCCATTTTGGGAACATGCCTTTTTCAATGGCTTCGTAGAGGTCTCTTTGATGGCTTTCACGGTCCATTCCGACAACTATTGCAGCTTCCTGGTCTGTGAGGTTTCTTATACCCTGCTGTGACCTGAAGTGGAACCTTACCCATACACGCTCATTATTTTTGTTTATCAAACTGTAAGCATGACTGCTAAATCCATGCATGTGCCTGAATGAAGAAGGTAGTCCACGGTCACCCATGATAATAGTTACCTGCAGCAGGGCTTCGGGTAAAGATGTCCAGAAGTCCCAGTTAGTATTTGGGCTGCGCATATTGGTACGCGGGTCACGTTTAACAGCGTGGTTCAGGTCAGGAAACTTAAGAGGGTCTCGGAAAAAGAACACAGGCGTGTTGTTCCCTACCATGTCCCAGTTGCCTTCTTCAGTGTAAAACTTCAAAGCAAAACCACGAATATCACGCTCTGCATCAGCCGCTCCACGCTCACCAGCTACGGTAGAAAAGCGTGCAAACATTTTGGTTTGCTTTCCTATTTCAGAAAATATGGCTGCTTTGGTGTAACTGGTTATATCATGAGTTACGGTAAACGTCCCAAATGCTCCCGAGCCTTTTGCATGCATTCTGCGCTCCGGAATTACTTCTCTGTCAAAATGTGCCAGTTTTTCCAAAAACCAGATATCCTGAAGCATAAGGGGACCGCGTCTACCGCTTGTCATGCTGTCCTGGTTGCTTTCCACCGGAGCTCCTGCTACTGTAGTTAATTCAGGAGTGTCTCCCACTGTTTGATTTCTGCTTGGAAGCGGCTCACCTAATTGATTTTTATCCATAGGATTTTTACAGTTGTCGCCTTTCATAAAATACCCTCAACTATACTCTCACGTAACTTTTTTGTGTTCACATTAAGACACTATCAAGTCCACTGGAAAAAAATCACTTTCATCAGAATTTAAGCATGTAAACTATTTCTTCCTCGCAGACCTGATAAAACCTTAAAACCTATTCCCCTGTAAAGGCAAATGTTTTTACAATTTAACCTTACTATGAATACAATTTAAACCTTATATTAGCTCTGGTTAACATTTATTGAGATATCTTTGTCCAGTACTAATCCCGTTATTTTTCAGGGTAGCTTCATCTTGTAATTTCAATGCTTTATTTACAGGCTTTACTATGAAACCCAATTATTACAGAAGACATAACTCTAAAAAAACAAACATGGAACTCTTCGAATTACAGGCACAAAAATATGAAAATTCTTTCAAGTACTTTCATGCTAAATAGTAAAAAAGGCATTTAAGGCTTTTAAATTGGGGAAGAAGGAATGCAGTTATTACTGGAGGTAATTGTCGGGCAGCCTGTTCAGGTTGGAGTAGCCGCACACAATTTGATTTTAGCATAAATTTCCCACCCCGCAGTCAACGACCTCTGCCCGTTGGTCCGAAGGCATCGGAAGGGTGCATTTTGACATCGTAGCGGCACGAACTGGCTGTCGTTCTTATTCTCGTGCCCGGGTTTTTGCAGGAGCAGTCCATTGCTCCTGCCGATGCCAATCGATCAATGGTTAGTTATAATGCAATGCACAGACGAACGGTGTTTAATAGTTTTTGTGCCTGGGTTTATGACGTTTTCTGGAGGGGTTGTCCATCCTATTTACCGGCTTTGGCAACCTTATTTCCGGTCTTTCAATTACAATCTTCTTCAGAGCAGGTAGTGCCTGTTCCTTAATATCCACATCATTGTCTTTCAGCACACTCATGAAATTAGCGTGGTCATTTTTGGAAAGGATATTTATCGCTTTTCCTTCTGTTCCTGCTCGTGCGGTTCTTCCAATCCTGTGAATATACTGTTTACTCTCCCTGGGAATATCATAATTGTAAACATGGGAAACACCCTGTATATCAAGTCCTCTTCCGGCTACATCTGTGCATACAAGGACACCTATGTTCCCGGAATGAAATTTTTCCATTATGCGAGTTCGTTCGTTCTGTGTCAGTCCGCCATGAATTGCCACGGCATTGATACTTGATTTTCTCAGGTTTTTTGCGACTTTGTCAGTGTTTCTTTTTGTGTTGCAGAAAACCATCCCGAGGTTTGACTTCTCATTTTGTAGAAGGTACACGAGCAGAGATAATTTCATGTCATCCTGTACTTTATAAACGACCTGATTCAATTTTTGCGGGTCGATATAAGACTCTGTTGATACTCGAACCGGATTTTTCATGTACTTGCGGGAAAGCTGGACAATATCTTTTGTAATGGTCGCAGAGAACAAAAGGGTCTGCCTGTTTTGAGGACATTCCTTGATAATTTTTTCTACATCCACTTTGAATCCCATATCAAACATATGGTCTGCCTCATCAAGGACAAGGGTTTTCACATTATTGAGTTTGATGGTATTTCTGCTGATATGATCGAGTAGCCTACCGGGTGTTCCCACAACAACCTCGGCATTTTTTAATTCTTTAATTTGTGTATTGATCCCTACACCGCCATAGATAGATGCGATATTTAACGGGTCGTATTTTGAGAATTTCCTTAAAGAATTTGCTACCTGCTCCGCCAGTTCTCTTGTAGGGGTCAGGATCAAAGCCTGAATTCCTTTTCCTTTTTCGGAATTTTGTAATATGCCGGAAGCAAATGAGAGTGTTTTTCCGGAACCTGTTGCGGCTCCGCCTATAACATCTTCCCCAGCAAGTATTAGGGGAATTGATTTTTCCTGTATTGCTGTAGGGCTTTCAAAGCCATGTTCATCTATTGATTTCAAAACAGCATTACTGAGACCTAGTTTTTTAAAATTATTCATAGTTAGACTTTCCATGATTTTTCTGAAAAAGCTACTTAATTGCTTTTTCATATTCATATATTTAAGATATATTAAAAACAATTAAGAGCTATAAACACAACTTCAGAAAAGTTAAGATTAATTTACTGCTTAAAAGTTCGTAATCGCTTATAACGGTGAACTCTCCCTTTATACTTTTGCCTATTTTGATGATGTGATTACCCAGCATTCATTGTTCTTCCAAAGGTTCGACCCCAAATGGGTAGACCCGGACGGCATGACTTACGAAGAATATCAGGCTGCAATGGATAAGATGTGGCTTAGAATGGCAGAGCCGGACGGAGAAGGCATAGACCTGCACCCAGATGACTCAAGGCGGCGGTTTATAGCGACCAGTGGGGGTTTAATCTTCAGTCAAGCGCCCCCCTTAACCGAAGAAGACAGGCTCGAAGCGGACCGGCTTTGGGACAGCATAGCCCTGCCAGGGACCAGTCCGGGTATCGTGACCCCTGAGAAGAAGACGCACTGAAAAAATTATAAGATAGACGACACAAAATATAAGTGCGAGGGTGGGATTCTAAACTCCTTATCCTTCAATCAAACCGCGACATGTAAGGCAAAGTCCCCTTTTATTCATAGTTTTAATTGAGTGTCCGTAACATGCTTCTCTTTGTAGGGAAATTGCTTTTCAAAATCCTCCAGCTCCTCATTTTCTATTTTAAAAACCTCGTCCTCATAAAATTTTCCTGAAATGCCCCTCAAGCTACCATCGTAAAGTTCCAATGCCATAAATGCATCAAAATTATCGCCCCAGGATGTCCGGATATCATATTCTCTAGCATTGACAAAACCAAAACGATGATAATAATCAGGATTTCCAAAAATAATTACACCCTTATATGCCAGCTGTCTTGCTTTTTCGATAGAATAATTCATTAATAAAGAACCGATCCCCTGCTTTTGATATGATGGCAATACTGTTAATGGGCCCATACATAAAACTTCGAATTCTTTATTTTCCTCATTCAGGACCTTAGCTCTTGAATAAATAATATTGCCGACGATTGTATCCTCATCACATGCAACAAAATCCAGTTCTTTTACAAATGCAGGTACTTTTCTTATTTTATGCAGTACAAGATGTTCATCACATCCTGGTTTGTATAAATCCCAGAATGCTTCTCTTGTCGTGTATTCTACAATTTTGAAGTCCTTTTCTTCTTCTACTCTGATAGAAATGTTCATTATCGTTTTCTCCTCGCTTCTAAAATAAAGCCGCCTCTTCAATGAATGAAAATAAGATTACTCCACTTTCACATCAAAATTAAAATCTTTTGCGATATTTGTTTGCATCTGGCTTTCTGAGATAACCCTATAGTGCAACTTAAGGAGATCTTCTCATATCTCAGCCTGCCAATCCTAACAGCCTTTGGAAATGGGTTAGTTAAATGTCCAGGTCCATGCAGTTTAATAGGTGGATTCGTTTAGAAATTCTTTCACAAGCACCCTAGTCCCGTTCATTTGAGATAACATTCCATGGCCACCAGTATCATATAAAACAAGCTGCGACTTGTTTATTTTACTGTGAGCATTTTCCGCATGTTTGTAACTTACCAGCGCATCATCTTTAGCGTGGATAATTAATGCTGGTGCACCAAGGTTGTCTGTGGGTACGGTATAAAATTCAATCATTTTTTCATCGTTTACGGTGCCTCTATACCTTTGAGACATTGGGTGCATTATATCAAGCATTTCCTGTGCCAGTTCTTTCTGTTCCGGGTTAAATGTTTCGTACACCTGTGTTGGGATTCCCATCAGGTCCAGAACTGCAGGTTGAAAAAATCTTGTGAGGAGCCAGTATGCATAATCAGATTGCTGGATAATGTGAATAATACTAACATAAAAAGGATCCTGGTCGCCTGGTGCCGGGCCCATACTTACAGCAGAAATCAATATTAATGCTGAGCATCTGTCAGGATAGTCATTTGCAAACTGAGTGGCTGAAGGGCCTCCGGCTGATACGCCAACAACAATTACTTTGTCTATGCTTAAATTGTCCAGAAGAGTTTTATAAGCAGCAGCCTGTGACTCAATTGAAGCATTATCCGGAATGGATGACCAAAGATAGCCATATCGTGAAACCGAGATGAATTTATACCCGTCCCCGAAAAATACTTTGCCCGCCCAGAGTCCCTGATCATAACCTCCTCCTGCGCCATGCAGCAATAAGATAGGAGTTCCTTCTCCCTCTACAGTATACTCAATATCCCCATACTCTGTTTTCAAAATAGTACTGTCCGCAAGCAATTGCTCTTCTGCTTCCGTCATCGTATCATGGTAATTCGGATAAGTTAGAGCAATTAGAATAATAGCTGAACAAATTAAAAATGCCAGTATAATCAGTAAAATATTCCTGCTTCTTTTCTTAACTTCTTTCAAGAATACCACTTCTAATTTGTAGTCACTATACCCCGGACTTAAGTCCAGGCATGTTTGCAAACCGTGACTACTCCCATCACTGAAGTGACGGGCATCTACCAGAATTCTGGAGAGATTGTAATCCCAATCTCATAATGTTAATAGCGGCATTGTGATCTCTATCAAGAGTAAGACCACAGTAAGGACAACTGTGTATTCTCTCTGATAGTTCTTTTTTAACTATTTCACCGCATCCAGAGCACATTTGTGATGTATTACATGGATTGACAAGCTCTACACGTTTACCAGCCCATTCTGCCTTGTAAGACGTGATAGTTACAAGCTTATTCCATGCAACATCAGCTATGTGTTTTGCTAGTTTGTGGTTTTTAATCATACCTTTAATGTTCAAATCTTCAAAAGTAATCAGGTCATAATTCCTGACCAGATTAAGACTTACTTTCTGTACAAAATCCTCTCTCTTGTTTGAGATTCTTTCGTGAACACGTTGAACAGCTTTCAAGGCTTTTGCTCTTTCAGGTGTTCCTTTTTCAAGTTTGGAGAGTTTTCTTTGGACTTTTGCCAGAAACTTTTCTTCTGTAACAAAGAATCTAGGATTAGGTACATAATTACCATCAGAAAGCGTTAAGAAGCTCTTGATACCTACGTCTACACCTACTGATAATCCTGTTTTTTGTAATTCCAAAGGAGTATCAGTTTCAACCAGAAAAGAAACAAACCATTTTCCTGTAGGCATCTTACGAACATTGAGTCTTTTAATTTCACCTTCTACTGGTCTATGTAATTTGATTTTAATATCACCTATTTTTGATAGTGTTAACCTATCAGAATCCAGAGAAAAGCCTGATTGAGTATAGGTAAAACTATCATACCTTCCGTATCCTCTGAATCTAGGATAGCCTGCCTTCTCTCCTGTTTTAACTCTACGGAAAAAGGCTTGAAAGGCAAGATCTACTCTCTTGATTACTTCCTGTAATACCTGTGAATGAACTGTTTTCAATTCAGGTTTTTCTTTTTTCCATTCAGGGATCATTTTCTTAGAATCATAGTACCCTATATTCTTTTGCTCTGACTCCCATGCATCTTTCCTGAGTGCAAGTGTCTCGTTATATGTCCACCTACAAAGCTCAAGAGTATTATTCATAGTTGTTTTTTGAGCCTTTGTAGGATAGACTCTATACCGAAGCACTTTTAACATTCATTTCACCTTTTGAGTTTCAATATACATTTTTACAGTTTCTTTTGTTGTATCTCCACATGTTCCAACATAATAAGACGGATTCCAGAGATGACCATTCCATAATCTGCTCTTTATTTCAGGATGCATTTCAAAGAGTTTCTTTGCAGTAATTCCTTTGAATATTTTCACAATATCAGCAGGTGCAAACTTGGGATGCATGATAATGAAAAGATGCACATGATCCGGCATTACTTCTTGAGTGACAAGAGTTACACCTTTTTCTTTTGCTATCTGTTCGTGAAGCTCTTTCAGATCTTCAGCTATTTTTCCAATAAGGACTTTTCTTCTATATTTTGTAGACCATACGAAATGGTAATTTGTGTTATATACACAACCTCTTGCACTTATCCAATGTTCTTTTCCTGCCATGTTAGTATATACATATGGTAACCATGTGTATATTAATTTAACGCTATTATGTTAGGAAGTTGACGGGCTGTATCCCACCATTGAAATGGCGGGGATTAGCCCTTACTTGCTTCTAGATTTTGAATACTGTTCAGCAATTAATTTCTCAACAACATTCAAAATATTTAATAGAAAAATTCTCTATATAATATCCCATAACTCGCACTCTTATTAATCATTCCGACTTTCTATACAAAACTCAAAAATGTAAATTTTGATTGAGAATTTTCGTACGACATTATAAACATTATTTGTCAGGCATGAAAAAGAAGAAGTTTATTAAAAACAGAATCGGAAGAAGTATAGGTGTGGCCTATTAGTGAGTAAGTCCCGACTAATGAGTAAGTCCTAAATAGTATAATCATTTGAAAACCTCAATACCTGGAGATGGAAGCATGTTGGAAAGCAGAATTATAGCCGCACAATCTGATGACAGTTATATAGAAAGGATGCGCTTTGAAGGCGATATACTTTCGGACGTCGATATTGCAAGGATAGAATTTGAATCGGTACAGTTTATACAATGCCAGTTCAGCAAATGTGATTTTTCAAAAGCCAGCTTTTACAATTCGGTGTTTGATAACTGCAATTTTGCAAACTGCATTTTTATGGAAAGCTACTGGAAAGGCTCCAGAATATTAACATGCAAGGGTGATGGCAGCAACTTCAGCAAGAGCCATATGAAAGAAACCTTTTTAGCGGACGGTTCCTTTCGGTACGCAGATTTTTCAAGTTCCTTAATGGAAAACTGCTCCATTCGCGACTGCAATTTCACGGAAGCCTTCTTATCCGAGATTCGGTTAAAGAAGCCCACGCTGAAAGCGGTTAATTTCGCAGGAGCGGATTTCTTTAAAACCTTACTTAAAGGTATTGATTTATCTGATTGTATCATTGACGGGATCACAGTATCCGATACACGCAACGAACTCAGAGGGGCTATAGTCAATGCCGGGCAAGCAATAGAACTTGCTGCGCGGGTTCTGGGAATCAAAATTGTCTGAAAAATAACTGCTACTGCTTCCGAATTTTTCCCTTAAAGCATTCTAATTTCCCATCATGCCTGCCACCATGCTTGTAATCTACACTTCATCCATGTATCTCTGCAGCTTATCCGCAAGTTTGCCAATGTGAATACCATCAACAAATGCGTGATGGACCTGGACTGCAAAAGGCATCATAAGTTTGCCTTCTTTTTTATGATATTTTCCCCAGTCAAATGTGGGTTGAGCTTTTTCCCTGTTTCCGAAATCCGTGTGCGAAATATGTGTAAACGTTATCCACGGCAGGGCAGAGAATTGATATACATCGTTTTCAACAGGTCCGGTAAAATGCTCTTTTTGATTTTCTGCCGTTACGGTTGCCAGTTGTACAAACTCCTCAATTGTGTCCTGCATGGGAACATTTACTACCTTAAATAATTCTGTTTCTTTATCAAGATATGTAAGTGAGGCATCAATCGATTCATACAATACAACTTCACCATCAAGAAAACGATACCGAAATTCCTCAATTTCATTTGCGCATTTCGTAACAGCAAATATAAACGCCATTGTAAATGATAAGTTATTTTCTTTAACGTGCTTTTTAAAATTCGTCACATCAAGCTCAAAACTCACACAATATTGAGGCTGTACCGCAGTCCTGTATATTTGACAATACTCTTTTCTTTTCCAGGTTTCGAGATCTATTATATGGTATCTGTTTCCCATGTTTACGCCTTCGTTCAATAGAATCTACATTACGATTATTTCCTTTTTTAGTTTCACTACCTGTTTTTTTCTGTAGATCTCAAAAATTACCATTTCCTTAAACGGTTTTTCTGGGTATTATAGAGGTCAGGACTCAAAAAGCCAGTGGAAATCAAATCCTGGCAGGGCAGAACGATATATATTAATATGGTATTAATCTTCTATTAATATTGGATATACATGGTTCAAGCGATAATAAACATTGATGAGCGCACTAATCGAATTTTGAATATTATCAAGGCCAAATACGGTTTAAAAGATAAAAGTGCCGCTATTAATAAAATGGCTGAAGAGTATGAAGAAGAGATTTTAGAGCCAGAGTTAAAACCTGAGTACATTGAAAAATTAAAGAAAATAGAAAAACAGGAAGCTATAGAAGTAGGCACTGTTGAAAATTTAAGGAAACGATATGGCCTTTGATTTTATGTATTTCTTAAAAATCAGATCGGAACTTGATAGTAAATTTGAAAAACTAGCAAAAAAGAATAAAAAACAACTTGAAATTATTTTAGCTAAAGCAGATGAGATCCTGGAAAATCCACATCGATACAAAAATCTAAAAGCTCCGATGAACCATTTAAAAAGAGTGCATATCGATAAACATTTTGTATTAGTCTTCTCTATTGATGAGGAATCAAGGTCTGTAACCCTGGAAGATTACGATCATCACGATAAAATATACTGACTTTAAAATTTTGTTTATTTTTGTGGCAGCCCCTTGAAAATTTCCTTTGTGTGCCCGGAAGAATAAGCCTGTTTTTTCTGTTTCCGAAATCCGTGTGAGAAATATGCGTAAATGTTATTCTAAATGAGAACCCAAACAGATCAAACCAAGGACTTTACTCTGAAATAATGTTCTTACAGGAAAAAAAATCTCCATGGTATTAAGAGCAAGTCTTTCTTATCTTCCTCTTGCTCTATTACCTCATAATTTTATTTTTCTGAATCAAACTCTTCTTTTTTATAAGAATTAATTTTTCAAGAAATAAATGTAAACAATTATTTCGATTTCCAGAAGCATAAAACGGCAGATATATCTGTCAGAATGTTATAAAACTTTCAGACATTTAAGAATGTATCAAAATATGAAATACTCTATCCTCTGAAACAGAAGAGAAATTAAAGAGTGATGATTTATTTTTTAAAAATCGCAGGGGTTTAGTATGAAAAAATCTAACTTAACAGACTTTAAGAAGTATACTTATATTGCTATCTTTACTTTGCTAGCGTCAATACTTGCAGCTGGATGTACAGGAGTAGGAAATGAAAAAAATACTTCTACACAGGTAAACTCAGAACAGCCTGAATATCAAGATCTTGCATGGATGGAGCATGGTGAAAAATATTCAGCACTAATAAAATCAGACATTGATAATATCGCACTTGCACAAAATACCCAGGATTTTAAACTATTGGCAGAATATGGTCAAGATCTTGTCAATGACACTCAAAATGCTCTTGATGAAAGTAGCCAGTATACAGTATCTCCTAAGTATCAGGAAGCAAAGACCGAATGGGAATTAGCTATGAACGATGCAAATTCTGCAGGTCAATATATAGTCTCAAGTGCAAATACATGTTTGGCATATGGAGTGCCTGTAAGAGATCTAGAAGCGGAACAAAAAATACAGTCTCTTATGGTATCAAGCACAGGACATGCAAATAGATCAACTGCTCTGTTAAAAGGTTAATTCTCCCAATAAAGCTAGGAGTTTCACAATTCACTCCCAGACAGTTCCTAATTCATATAAAAAGATGGTGAGATTTTTGGAAAGCGTGAGATCTTATCTTACTCAGTATAATAAAAATATAAAAAGGTACACGCCTATTTTGAAAAGAAATATAGAAAGATTTATTGAAAACTGTCACTACAAAATAAATAAATATAAAAGACCTTTATCACTGATTGTTTTTGTTATTTTTATTTTTGCTACTCTTTTTTTTCTAAAATATGTCTATAATTATTTGTATAGTTTAGTATTCTATTATCCCATAGATAAAGTATCTCAGTATAATCTAACTAACATGACGCAGAATGCCATTCTAGAAAATCAGTATCGTGCTACCTCTGTCCAATTAGTTGCTACTGTAGGTCAGATATTCGGTGGCATTGTTATCTTAATTGGAACTTATGTTGCTTGGGGAAATCTAACCGTTGCTAGGGAGGGGCAGATAACGGAGAGATTTACTCGGGCTGTAGACCAACTCGGAAATCAAGCACAAGAGATTAGATTAGGCGGAGTACATGCTCTCGGGAGAATTTCAAGAGAATCTAAGAAAGATTATTCGACTATAATGACAATTCTAACAGATTATGTTAGAATAAACTCTAATATTTACAACCATTCAGAAAATAAACATCCGAAATACGAGTCTTTTTCAATGGATATTCTAGCCAACAAAACTACAACAAGTGGGATTCTGGATGGAATAATATCAACAGATATTCAAGCAGCTCTTAAAGTGATCGGAGAACGTAAATCTTTCTTTAACGGAAAAGATAAACATCTAGACCTTAGAGAAACTTTTCTCAGAGGAGCTGATCTTTCAGATCTACATCTTGAAGGAGCTTACCTAAGTTGGGCTAACCTTGAAAAGGCTATGCTTTTTGGAACTCACCTGAATGACGCTTATCTTAGAGGGACTAATCTTAAATTTGCTAAACTTAATACAGCTGAACTAAGAGGAGCTCACTTAGAGCAAGCTGATCTTTCAAGAGCTAATCTTACACTTGCTCATCTTGAAGAGGCTAACCTTGAAGAGGCTATTTTAAAATACACTATACTGGAAGCTGCTCACCTCGAAAAAGCTAATCTTAAAGGAACTAATCTTGAAAAAGCTATCCTTGTAATAACTCATCTTGAAGGAGCTATGCTTGATGGAGCCAATCTTCGCGGAGCCATACTTAGATTAACTCATCTTCAAGGGGCACAACTTGGTGGTGCTAATCTTGAGGGAGCTTACCTGGGTGGTGCATTCCTTGAAAAAGCTTTCTTCGGCAAGGCTAACCTAAAAGGAGCTGATCTATCGGATGCAGATTTAAAGGAAGCTATTCTTGGATCTACTAATCTTGAAAATGCAAAACTATGGCATGCAAATCTTGAAAAGGCTAACCTATTAGATGCTAAAATTTGCAAGGCTGATCTTTTAGGAGTTAATCTTAAAGGGGCTTTTCTTTATAAAGCCGACCTTAGAGGAGCTAAACTATTAGGGGTCGATCTTGAAGAAGCTCATCTTACTGAAGCCAATCTTGAAGGAGCTGACCTTCAAGCAGTTAACCTTAAAGAAGCTAGCCTTGACCGAGCTAACCTTTCAGGAGTTAACTTTGAAAATGCTCGTCTTGACAATGCCGATCTTAAAGGAGCTGATCTTAGAAAAGCTCGCAACTTGTCCATTGACCAGCTTTCTAAAGTAAAATCATTAGACGGGGCAAAAATTGATGAAAATCTTCGCAGATCACTAGAAGAGAAAGATCCAGAGAAATACCAAACCCTTATTAAAAAACCTAGTTACTATAACTATGAATAATTGATATTACTGGAATTTCCCATGCCTTTCCTTCCATATTTCCATAAACAGCTTAATATTTTCCCCTTGCCTCAGTTATTTCAGCTTTCATTTTTAAAATCAAGATTTCATTTTAATAATAGGTTTTTAAATAATTTTATATTGAATAGGCAGACATCTTAACAGTTACTCCCATATTTTTGCAAAATGTTCGTTTTAATTTTCTGCCGTTACGATTGCTAGTTGTGCAAACTTCTCAATCGTATTGTATATGGGTACATTTAATACCATAAATAATTCTGTTTATTCATCCCAAACAAAATTTTAGCTTCCATCAGATACCTGATATTTTTCCCTGAGAAATTCTTGTAGACTAATTCATAGTTATTTACTAACCCATAGTTATTTACTAATCAACAGTTATTTAATCACCTATAGTTATACTATATCCTGGAGTTATACAACTGATGGAGTAAATAAAATGGAAATAGAATCTGTGAAATTAGTCTATTTTTCACCCACCGGAACAACAAAGGCAGTTGTTCAGAGCATTGCTCATGGCATTAATCCGGGCACCGTGGAATTAATTGATATTACCAGACCGGATGCAAGAAAACAACCATTAGTGACCTCAGAAAATGAATTGCTTGTTATAGGAGTTCCCGTTTATATGGGCAGAGTGCCGGCATTATTAAACGAATGGCTGAATGCAATCCAGGCTCGTAATACACCGACGGTCTGTGTTGTTGTTTATGGTAACCGTGTGTATGATGATGCACTGCTCGAACTAAAAAATACTGTAATGAAATGCGGGTGTATTCCCATTGCCTGTGCAGCATATATCGGGGAACACTCATTCTCAAATTCCGAGACGCCAACAGCAGAGGGACGTCCAGATAAAGATGATTTACATCACGCAGAAGCATTTGGACAGAAAATATGTGAAAAACTGCAATCCGTTCCATCAATCTCTCAGGTTTCCGATGTGCATGTGCCTGGCACTTATCCTTATGGAGGAGTTACAAAATTGTGGACTGTTGATTTTATCGTGGTCAGTGATGAGTGTACCCAGTGCGGGACCTGTGCAGAGGTTTGTCCAGTTGGTGCTGTTGATGCGGAAAATTCCCGCTTGATTGATATAGAAAAATGCATTACCTGCTGTGCGTGTATCAAAAACTGCCCGCAAAGTGCCAGAACTATGAAACCCGGACTGGTAAAGGACGCATCAGTGCGCCTCCATACACTCTACAGCCAGCGGAAGGAACCTGAATTTTTTATCTAATGAATATATCCCGAATATACGGATTAAGTGGAGTGGAATTATGGGAATCGCAGATAGGAGACAACGAGAAAAAGAACAGCGAAAAACCGAGATCATCGATGCAGCCGAGCGTCTCTTTTTTTCCCGAAATTATGAAGATGTTTCCATGGAAGACATCGCCCGTGAGGTTGAACTGAATAAGGCTACCATTTATCTATATTTTAAAAATAAGGAGGCACTTTACGCTACTATCGTACTCCGTGGTATCGAGATCCTGAAGGAGAAATACACAGAGTGCATGGAAAAAGAGGCTCCGGGAATTGTCAAGGTAGCCCTGATGGGCCAGGCCTATTATCAGTTTTCACAGGAATACCCGGATTATCTTCGTATGATCCATTTTTATGGTTCTGAGCGTTTTTCAAAAGAAAACCCGTGTACCGCAGAGATTGGAAAGGGGTACGGTACCTGCCGGCTGATCCTTCGGGATGCGATCAAGGAGGGTATCTATGACGGTACAATCCGGGCCGATCTCGATCCGTTTCTGACCTCGATGTACCTTATGATCTCCTTCATGGGTATCCTGTCAATGGAAAATAAATGGAAAATAGTGATCGAGGCTGAGGGGTTCAGCTACGAGCAGTACACCAGTGAATTTTTCCGGTTCATCATTCCTGCTATCTCTTCCGAACCTCACAAAATGGATGTAAAAGATTTCGAATCATCTGGGTTCTTTTTAACCGAGCCTGCAGAACCTGAGAAAAAGAGAAAAAAATCTTAAAGTTTTTAGAATTTTGAGGGTGAATTTTTCAGCTGTATTACATTTTACTCTGTTGCTTTCTACTCTGTTGCATTCTACTCTGTTGCATTCTACTCTGTTGCATTCTACTCTGTTGCATTCTACTCTGTTGCATTCTACTCTGTTGCGTTTTATTTTCTGGTTCTCGCCTGCTCCATACGGGACAGGTGGGTTCAACCAGAGATAATAAAATCGCTGGTTTTGTTCTACAAGAATCTAACCAGTCTGGAATGATCTGCCCGGCTGCTTAAGGCATTGTTTCGGGGAAAAAAATACCCTGCATTAAGTTTCCAAAAAGTTTACATGAATCATTCACGCCGACGTATTGCCTGCCATTCTTAAAAATGGTATCATTATTTGCTCCTATTTCCATTTTTGAACCATCTCCAAGATCAAATGTGCATGTCGTATCTGCAAGTCCGCCATTAGCTTCTCCAAATCGAAAACTTAAAATTTGTACAATATTTACAGCCTGCTCGATATCCTCATCATTAGTGAGAGTAATGGTTTCGTTTCCCTGCATAATTTGCACAGATACGACACTCGCTCTTTCCAGTTCGTGAGCAACAGGTAAACCGTGTGCAAAATAAAAATATACCAGTAAAATTATAGTTGTAATAATAGTTGAAATAACAATTTGCGGTATAAACTTTGCATTCTTTTTGATCACTATATTTTTACTCCATTACGTTTTCTGTCAGTAGTAATATACTTCTTTTATTCTATGCCCTTAAGTAAAATTGTTCAGTTATCTTATTTCACTTATTTATATTTCGTTTTATAATCATATCAATTTATTATCTTTTATGATTCTAAAATATAATGAAAAGTTTTGCAGAAAAAACTTCAAATCAATAGTTCTAAAATCCACTGCCGTAATATCAGGAGGCCCGATATCCTCTCTGCAAATGCTTCCGCAGAAAAAAAGATAAAAAATAAAAAAAGATAAAAAATAGAAAGAAGTCACAACAGGATGAATAAAACTATGAATCAAATATGAATCCGCCTTAAACTTCCAGCCCCTCTTCTTTGAGGAAATGATCAATCAGTTTCCTTGAAATGCTGATCTTTCCCGGAAGCACAGGCAGTTCGTTTACTGAAAACCATTTTGCGTCCTCGATTTCAAACCCGTCTGGCCGAATCTCTCCTGAATCATATTCTGCGGTAAAGCCGATCATCAGGGAATTTGGGAAAGGCCATGCCTGTGTCCCGAAGTAAGTTACATTTTTTACTTTGATACCGACCTCTTCCCAGATTTCCCTTTCAACCGCCGCTTCAGCCGATTCGCCTGGCTCGACAAAGCCTGCTATAAGGCTGTACATGTCAGGAGGGAAGTTGGGAGACCTTGCAAGCAGGATTTTACTGCCCTTTCTTATAAGCACTATAACAGCAGGCGAAATTCTGGGATAGAAAAGCTCTCCGCATTCAGGGCATTCCTTTCCTCTTTCTCCCGGTTTCTGCGAGGTCTTTGTTCCGCACCTGCTGCAGAACTGGTTTGTCCTGTCCCATTCCATTACCTGAACTGCTTTGTTCACAAGCTCAAAACACCCCTCACTCATCTCGGAATATGCCTGCCTGAGGTCAACAAACTCCATACCTTCCGGAGCTTTAGCGTCCTGTGGAAGTTCAATAGAAAAGCAGTCTGTCCCCTCAAGTACGCCAAGGTACTGTTCCCTTATAACAGGAAGCCCGAGTTCCCTGATATCCAGCAGCCTGGGAATTGCTCCAGGGTTTTTATGGGTTTTAATAAGAATATCACGTCCCCGGAAAATGAACCAGAGAGCCTTTTTGGTCCTTCCGGCTGGCGGTTCTATGCCTACGATGAACTTAGGATGAATAGGGTTTTCCCTGTTAGTGGGGGTCATAATGTCCATACTATTGGATTTTGTTGTATATATGATTACGGGAGCGATTTAATTTCAATAGTATCATGGATTTCAAAGGCGGTTTTGTAGAATTATGATTTTTTACGAGAATAAAAACAAAGGAAGAGCTATCTCCTCACATATTCTGAAAAAATAGGAAAATAGGAAAATAGGAAAATGAAGTTTTCTCAGGAGCAAAACCCAACCTTGAATTTTACCTGTGGGCTCTTCGTTCCAGATATTTAGCAACTTCCATGACTATAAGAGTGGTAGAAGCCAGAGGAATGATCATTCCCCAATCCGAAAGCGAGAGAGGTACAGTCCTGAAAGCTGTCTGCAGAACAGGGACATAAATTGCTGCAAGCTGCAGAAGCACAGTGCTCAGGATGGCATAGATCAGGGGCCAGTTTGTGAAAATTCCCAGGGAAAAGACCGATAGCCTGTCAGAACGCCAGTTAAACGCGTTGAACATCAGAGAAATCACAACCAGGGTAAAGATCAGAGTCTGGATCTTTGGAAGAGGCATTCCTTCTTCAAGAGCCCAGGAAAGAACTCCAAGAGACTGGACTGCAATAAGGGCTCCCAATCCAAGGCTCGCTATGAGCATTCTCCTGGAAACCAGTCCTTCTGTAGATTTTCTGGGTTTCTGCTTCATAAGCCCCCTGTCAGGAGCTTCCAGAGAAAGCGCCATTGGAGGAAGCCCATCTGTGATAAGGTTGATCCAGAGGATCTGGACTGCAATTACAGGCAGGATCTGCCAGGCAAGCACTCCGACAAGGACAATCAGGACAACTCCTATATGGCAGGTAAGGCCGTAAGCAATAAAGTTTTTGATATTCTTCAATATATTTCGGCCCTCTTCAACTGCGGAAACAATGGATGCGAAATTGTCATCTGTCAGGATCATGCTGGAAGCTTCCTTACTGACTTCGGTTCCGGTAATTCCCATTGCAATACCCATATCTGCGGCTTTCAGGGCAGGGGCATCGTTTACTCCGTCCCCGGTCATTGCAACGATATAGCCTTTTTTCTTGAGGGCGTTAACAACCTTCAGCTTATGCTCGGGATACACTCTTGCATAGACCGAAACCTTCTCCACCATGTCTTCGAATTCTTTGTCTCCAAGGGCGTCCAGTTCCGTGCCTGTAAGGACAAGGTCCCCTTCCCGGTAAATCCCTATCTCTCTTGCAATAGCAAAGGCGGTTGTTTTGTGGTCTCCAGTAATCATTACAGTCCTGATTCCTGCATCAGTACAGGTGGCAATCGCAACCTTTACCTCTTCTCTGGGTGGGTCACGCATGCCCATGAGCCCGGCAAACACCATCTCCCGTTCAGCGTTTTCAGGAACTATATTCTCAGGAACCTGACGGTAAGCAAAACCCATCACCCTGAGAGTCTGGTTTGCCATCTCATTTACGGTATCCAGGATTTCCTTCCTAATTTCAGGGGTTAACTCCTTCTCCTGCCCTCCAAGGAAAATTTTCGTACAGCAGCCAAGAATGACTTCCGGAGCTCCTTTAGAATATGCATACAGACCTTCTTCTGAAGCGTTCAGGGTAGTCATCATCTTTCTTTCGGAAGAAAACGGAACTTCTCCGATACGCCTGTGACCTAGCTCAAGATCAGGTCTCCAGATCCCTTTTTTGGCTGCCGCAACTACAAGGGCGCCCTCAGTGGGATCTCCAATAATATCCCCTATTCCTTCCTCCTCGACCAATCCCGCATCATTGCAGAGAGCTCCTGTTACCAGCAGCTTATGAAGATGTATGTCTTCAGAAACAGGCTGGCCTTCCTTGAAAAAGTCTCCCACGGGCTCATATCCGTTACCTGTAACACTCAACATGGTCCCGTTTACATACACCTTCTCAACGGTCATCTTGTTCTGGGTGAGCGTCCCGGTTTTGTCCGTACAGATAATGTTGGTAGAGCCGAGGGTTTCTACGGAAGGCAATTTTCTCACAAGGGCATGCCTCTTGACCATTCTTCTGACCCCGAGAGCAAGTCCCACAGTCACAACCGCAGGGAGAGCTTCGGGAATTGCTGCAACTGCGAGTGCAACGCCCCAGAGAAACATCTCAAAAGGATCAAAGCCCTTAAAGATTCCGAGCACTGCTACAAAAGCAACAACAATAAGAGTTGCGGCTCCAAGCCAGCGCCCGAACTGGTCGAGCTTTTCCTGCAAAGGGGTTCTTTCCCTTTCGATTTCTCCCAGGAGACCGGCAAGTTTTCCAAAAGCAGTACTCATGCCTGTTGCCGTAATTACTGCTTTCCCCCTGCCATAGGTAACCGAAGTTCCGGTATAAGCCATATTTTTCCTGTCAGGCTGCGGAGTTTCGGGAAGAAGAATTTTGATGCTTTTTTCTACAGGAACAGATTCTCCTGTGAGAGAAGATTCGTCGATTTTAAGAGACTGAGCCTCAAGCAGTCTGGCATCTGCAGGTATTCTGTCCCCTGCCTGCAAAATAAGGATATCTCCCGGGACAAGTAAGGAAGAAGGGACTTTTACTTCCTTCCCGTCCCTTACCACAAGAGCTTCGGGGCTGGTCAGTGATTTTAGAAGCTTGATAGATTCTTCTGCCCTGTATTCCTGGACAAAACCAAGAACTCCTGCAAGGAATACTGTGAACAGAATAACAAGGGCATCTACAAGCTCTCCAAGGAAGGCAGAAAACAGCGCTGCAACAATTAAAATGAGAATCAGGAAACTTTTGAACTGAGAAAGAAAAAGTTTTACTGCAGATGTTTTTTCTTCTTCTTTAAGTTCGTTTTTTCCATATTTTTCAAGTCTGTTTTCTGCTTCTCCCGAACTCAGTCCGGTTTCGGATGTGTCCAGGGTTTTTAGAACCGCGTCAGCGGCTTCATCATGATACATCCTGTTCTTATCTCCAGTAAATAAGGCAAACGTTTCTGGGTTGAAAGCATTTTAGTCTGACATGTTAAAGGTAAAAATTCAGGTGGATTAAATTCACTAATTAGATATAGAGTTATCTATGGAGAACCAGAACTTTATATGATGAGTTTCTGAAAGGTTTAAGGTTTTTAAAAAACCTGGAGTTCTAGCAGGAAAATAGATATAAAAGACAGGTTTTAAGGCAGGTTTCAGAATAATTTTAAAATAGATTTATTCCAGAAATAATTTTGAAATAGATTTATTCCAGAAATAATTTTAAAATAGATTCTAAAAAATTAAGGAATCTTCCCCCTGACTACGATTAACTCTTCAAATGAAACTTTTTTTCTCAATACAACATCAACCTCAAAACCCATTTTTATCATCCTATCCTTTACAGCCTCAAGCCCTGTAATCGAAGAAATCAATACCAGGACTTTTCCTCCGGGCTTCAGGTAGTTTCTTACTTCATCCAGAAAACGGTCAAGAGTCTCTCTCCCGCTGGCTCCGCCGTCAAAAGCGTAGTTAAGCCAGCCGGTAACTTTTTCTTCTTCGGAAGTTGGAAGATAAGGCGGATTAAAAAGGATGAGGTCAAAAGGAGTTCCCTTACTTCCGGGTTTTAGCCCCCTGAAAAGGTCGGTGCGGATTACTTCAACCCCATTGGCTTTTGCGCAGAGGGCGGCATGAGGGTTGATCTCGGTTGCAAAAATTCGGATACCTTTAACATTTGCCCTGATAACAGCAGATACGAAACCTGATCCAGCTCCGATTTCCAGGATACGCATACCCGGTTCTGCCTCTTCAAGAGCGGCATCGGCAAGCAAAAAAGAATCCTCTGCCGGCTCGTAAACGAGATCCGAAGCTCCGAGTCTGACCCGGGTATTTCTGTATTCGATTTCAACCATATTTATCGGAATTTTATGTCAGAAATTTCTGGATTTAAGGTCAAAAATCATGTTTGCAACGCTGGCAAGCTCTTCAGGTGTAAGGTCTTCCGCCCTTTTGTTCATGAAATCTTCGGGGAGCTGGCTTACAATCTCTTTGATGTCAGGGATTTTGAGCAAAGAACTGGTGTTCAGTATTGCGTTTCTGAGCTTTTTCCGGCGCTGGCTAAAGACCGCAGCTACAAACTGGAGGAAGAAAGTTTCATCCCTCACCTCAAAAGGAGCCGGGCGCGGAATCAGTTTGATAACCGCAGAATCAACCTCAGGGGCTGGCTGGAAGGCGCCTTTCGGGACCTTCATGACAATGGAGGCATCAGCAAAGTAGCAGGTATCGATCGTGAGACGGGAATAGTCTTTACAGCCGGGAGGAGAGACCATGCGAACTGCAAACTCGTACTGGTACATAAGAACCCCGAGTTTGAATTTATGACGTAAAAGCTTGAAAGTAATTTCCGAGGAGATAGAATAGGGAAGGTTTGAGACGACCTTGTCGAACTCAGGGAAATCGACTTTCAGGGCGTCTCCTGCTATAATCTCTATATTCTCTGCAGCATCGAAACGGTCATGCAGGACTGATACAAGGGCAGGGTCAAGCTCGACAGCAATCACCTTCTTTGCCCTTCTTGCGAGTCTTTCCGTAAGGTTTCCGATTCCCGCACCTATCTCAAGAACTGTATCCTGCGGACTCAGCTCAGCAGCAGCGACTATCCGGTCAAGGTAGCCTGCATCGATAAGAAAATGCTGGTCAAAGGTGCCCCCTTTTATATTGTACTTTTTAAGAATAGAACGAACCAGGTCTGAAACCTCCTGAATGAAATAATGTTTTAAAACTGAGCGTACAGAAACAATACCGGAAAAAAATTAAAAAATAGAAAAAAAAGTTTCCCGCTCACTCGGGTCTCTGGCGGCGGGGAGGTGTGGTGAATAGCCTGTACTTTATAAAGTCATCTTTGAGTTCTTCTTCGATCCTGTGAGAGATAACCTTGGCAGGGTCGTGAAGACTTGGAATCCTTTCGCGGATGTCCTGAAAGCTCTTGAAATCCCCTTTCTTGCGTTCATCAATGATGGACCACATAAGTTTTTTACCAATTCCAGGAAGGAGTTCAAGCATATGCAGACGGGTTGTAATGGAATGGGCATCATTGAAAAATTTTACGAATGCTTCTTCTCTGTGCCTTACAATAGCTTCAAGGATAAACGGCAGCTCCAGGTTGGCTCCGTTTGTAAGGTCAGAGTAACCTATCCTCTGCTTTACGTGGTCTATTTCATTCCTGTCCCCCGGGCCTATATAGACCCTTGACTGGATATCAGGAATAACCCCGCTTTTGGGGACGAGTTCCATAAGAGTAAACTTCTTGTCCCCAATAGCCTGCACGAGAGGTTTTTTCTGATAAGCTGACTTGCCGTCAATGGATTTTCCGTATGGGAGATAATCCAGCACCCATACGTATTCTTCCCTGTCCTGCGAACTTTCCACGGCTTTCCCGGATGAGCGCGGAGCTCTTTCTGACTGCCTTTCAAATTGCGGTTTGCCTGCCGGACGCCTGCCGCCAGAAGAAGGTCTTTCGGCAGTGGTTCTGCCAGTGTACGGTCTACCTGATTGCGACTTATCTACTTTCATCAGCACCCATCCTATCGGTAATATGAAACCCCTTTAATTGAGACCCCGGTGTATCTTTCAGGGATGCTCAAACTTAGATATGCCCAGCTTCTTTTAGCTCTCTTTTTGTTCAGGGTTTTTCCCGGATGCATTAACACATCCCTTCAGTTCTGAAAACCGGGAGATAACCTGCAACACGGGATTCTCAGGTTAAAATATTTTAAGAACCAGAGAATTTTATAATGCTAAATTCTAATGCTAAATTTATCAGGTCGGAGCACTTGCATACTTTAAAGTACTCCAACAAGTTTTAGAATACTTCCCTCATAAATAACAAATACACTGCTATATAGTTATTCTCTTTAACTTTTAATTATTCCATAGCTGCGAATACATAGTCCAGAATTTGATCAAGCTCTTCATTGCTCAGTGTGTATTTTTCTTTTGCATAGATTGACCTGAGTTCGTCTCTGGATTGAGGCAGGATATCCGCGATCCTGACCGCAATAACCGGTTTCATTTTTTCGAGCTCAAGCAATTTATTAACAAGTTCTCTTGATTTTACTCCGCTGATCCTGGAGAACTGCTCCGCATGATTGAGGGCTTTTCTAAAACTGTATGAAACCTCGATCCCCTTCTCTCTGCGCTCTTCAGCGATCGCGGTAAGTATATCCTTGACCTCAGCCAGTGTCAATAATTCTTCGTTGAGTACTTCCTTAACTATCATCGAAATACACTCTTTTGAATTAAAATATCAGTATCTGTACTTCCTTACAGAGCAATCCTTTCCAGTGCTTTTATGAGCTCTGATTCCTGCTGCCAGTATTATGTCTTTGAGTACCGGTATGCACCCGATAAGCCGGAACTATTTTAAATAACGGTATCCTGAGCCATCTGTGCCATGTTCACAGATAATACATCTCAACCATATGTTTTACAAATGATATATAATTATAGATGTTCCCTTACCAGGATAAGAGATTAATTTTAAAAAGCAGTTGTTCCAGATCCCTTACAAGCATACTTGCTTTATAAAGGCTTTAAGGGATTGGTTCTGTTATGTCTGATACCTGCTATTATTCAGCCTGCAATTTGCTGGAATTCCGTCAGGATTTTAGACCTCCGGCTGGAGGTCAGCATACCTTAAACCCTTAAGAGAAGGAGATTAGGTTTAAAAACCTAACTGCCTGCTCGAAATCAGTATTTCTGGGGTTTCAGGTGCTGCGGAACAGAAAAGACTTCCTTCATTGAGTTTCCTTCGCGGACTGCCAGAATATATGACCTGCCGCGCTGTCCTATAACTTTTCCTGTAAAGCCCTGGAATTTCGGATTTGGCATCCCTTTCTGGACGCTGGGGTCGATGTCAATGTGAACCATCTGTCCATCTTCGAATTCCTGGATTGCCTTGCTTACAGGGGAAATTCCTCTTTCACGAACCGTCTTCTGTAATTTGTACCTTGTGCAGCGTCTTTCACCGTGTGAATTTGTCATCGCATGTTCCTCCGTTAGAATGCTCGATTAATTTCTCTTTAATAAAGTTTCTGTTTGGTTTTCCTCTAAATAAAATGGATATTATTTAAATGAACCGTTCATGAAGCCACTTATTCCCTATGGCTCGGCCGGCCAGTGAAACCGATTAGATGGATAGATTCATTTAGTTCAGATAGATCAGGATTCCAGATCAGATCTATCCAAATTATTTAGATTTATCTGGTTTTAAGGGCAGGTTCAGATGTTTAAGGCTTAAATTTCGACGTTAACCACATCAAGATCTTCCACGAGCGCAGGGATTCCTAAAAGCCCTGTCAGGCTCGGGTTTGTCCTGCCTTCATCTCCGGAAATCAGTTCTTTGACGTACAGCCCGCCTTCACAGTTTACGGTGATATAAGCATAACCGTCATCCGTCAGCTCGTTAAGCGTGATGCTGTGCACGTACCTTTTCCGTATAAGGTCTGCCCGCCTGTGGACCACACGCTTTGGGGTCTGCTGGGCGATCTCTGTGCCATTCAAAGACTCAAGGCAGGATTTAAGCTTTTCCTCTGAGACAGGCTCTTTAAATGTAACTTTAAGCTTATAAGTTTTATCCGCCTTTGAGCTTTTCAGGGTTTCGATCATTCCTTTTTCAACGAAGCGAAGATCCCTTACCTCGACTTTTCCTGCCGCATTTTCATTAATTTTTGCAGCAAGTGCTTCAAGGTCGGCACTGCGTTTTACAGGAGACTTTGCTTCCACCACAAAGGGCCTGCCGCTTCCAAGCATAAGGGCATCGATATCTTCCCTGCCCGACCCATGGAAAGCCGTGTCAACAGCTTCAAAAGCCTCGACAACGGGGCCTTTGATAAGCTCGTCCACGGATTCCGGGTACTGTTTGCCTGTAAACCCGCATTTCTCGCAGCCTTTACCCCTGCATTTTCTGCAGGGCCAGCGTGTCTGGGGAATTCCTCTGACCTTTTTAAGGTAGCGCCCATAGATATACACTGAGCGGACCTGAAGCTCGAATTTGTTTGTTGCAAGGTCAAGGGTGATAACAATATCCGGGTTTTCAAAGTCCACTTCCTTATTGACTCTTTCTGCAATCCGCTTGCCCACTTCCCTGTTAAGCTCGGTTTTCAACTGCTCGGCATATGCAGTCCCTGCCTCAGCCCACAGGATTTCCTCATTCTCACTGAGAAGCCCGCTTACCTTTGTGCCGACGAGGAAGGTGGAGTACTCAAGCCCTTCCAGAGCTTTTGCAGCTTCCTCTGCCCAGAAATCCAGTTTTTTAAACTGGTCAAGGCAGACCCAGCACTGCTCGTTTTCACCCTCTATTCTTAGAGTTTTCCTGGCAAGGGCGCTGCACGGGGCAAGCTCCTTTAAAAGGGAGTCATCATTTTCACTTTTATAAATGCGGTCCCCTTCCAGGGCAAGGGCAAGTTTTACTGCCTGTCCGCGTTCTCTGTTGCTGAGACCTGTAGATAATTTTGCAAACTGACGGCCCATGCAGTGGTCACATACAGGGCCCTCGTGCAGAATCTTTTTTGAAATTTCGAGTACATCCATTTATTTCACATTCTCCAAGCTTGTTTTCGGGGAATAGACCTGAAGCGGATTATTGAGAGCTTATATTGAAAGACCTGGTTTAATTAAGAGACCAGGTGAGGATTATATTAAGATATATATTAACAAATTACTGAAAGGAGGTCCCCGGCAGTATTCAATAAAGCATCTGCCCTGAAATGCACGTCCGGATAAGTTCTGTCCTGATACAGGGAAATAGGATATAACTTTTTGGATAAAAACCAGAAACAAAAACTGAATCTCAGTCTTCGGGTCGGGAAATGTTTCCTCCTGGAATTTCCCCTCTCTCGGCTTCAACCCTGTCAAGTTCGTTATGAATAAGGGTTATGCAGTGGTTGGAGTGAAGGGAAATGGGCCCAACGGAAATGACCTGTGCTCCTGCTTCAAGGAGCTGCTTTTCCTCTTCTTCCGTAACTCCTGTATGGTCGCCCAGAATAAAAACAGGGTCTTGAATCTCACGGGCGATTTCTCTGAAGTCCTTCCCATCTTCCCTCAGATAAAGCAGGGTACGCCCCTCAAAAGAAGCCAGAAGGGAATTCAAATCCCCGGTGAGGGTCCAGACTCCGGGCGTGGACCTTATATCCTGTCCGGCTGCATTTTTCAGAAGGGCTTTCTGGATAAGCGAACCGCTGCTCCTTTCGTCGGGATTGAGGTATCTCAGGTGGAGACCTTCAAACCGGATTATTTTTCCGGGCTCGGGCTCTCCCAGGAGGAGCAGGTGAACATTTACATCCCTGCGCATCCCGAAAGAGAGAAAAAGGGAAGAGCTTACGCAGCGGCAAAGTATGTCCATTCTTCCTGCAGACCCCGGAAGATCGTTTAAAGAAAAGTCACCGCTTGTCATTGCTTTATGCCCTATGATTACGATATCGCGCATGGGGCAGTAATATTACGTAAGGGATATAAAACATGTATGCATGTTTCACAGAAGAACACATGACATAATATGAGAAAGAGATAATATTTAAGACTCGATAGAGAATAAAACCAGAGTAAAGAGTCATGATTAAACGATAAGTGGATTGAAAATTCAAAATAAGGACGAGATAAGGATGAAGATACTCGCTATTTCCGACCCACATGGAGACTATTCGAAGATTGAAGAGATCATAGAAAAAGCCGGGGACTTTGACCTGGCTGTTGTGGTCGGGGACATAACTAACTTCGGACCCGATGAGAAAGTAGATGAGCTGCTTGGGATGTTTGATAAGCCCGTGCTTGCAATCCCCGGGAACTGCGACCACAGGAGCATCCTGAAAGCCCTTGACAGTTCAAAAGCCGTAAACCTTCACGGAAAAGCCGAACAGGTTGGAAAAATCAGGTTCATAGGGCTTGGAGGCTCAAACCCTACCCCTTTTAGCACCCCTTTTGAGCTTTCCGAAGAAGAAATAGAAAACGCCCTTGAAGGAATGGTCTGCTCAGCCGAAAACTCAGGGGAATGCGGGAAAATAGTGCTCCTTACACATGCTCCTCCGCACGGAGCCAGAGATGAACTCCCATTCGGGCACGTGGGAAGCAAAGCGATCCAGAAGTTTATTGACAGGGTAGACCTTATCGTCTGCGGGCACATCCACGAAGCAAAAGGCATGGAAAAAGCCGGGAAAACACTTGTGGTAAATCCCGGAGAGGCCTGCAAGGGTTCCTGTGCTCTTATAACCATTGAAGAGACCGAAAACAAACCCATCGAGGTTGAGTTCGTGGAAGTATAAATAAGATTCAAATGGCTTAACTAGATTCAATTGGTTTAATGAAATTTACTTGCTTTAGCAAAAACCATTTAGCCGCATTTGAGAAAATTCGGTGTTATTACAGGAATTTTAGAGATTCCAATAACTCCGAACCTTTTTCTACTCAGGAGTATATTCATTAGTAAGAACATCTTTACTATAGAATTATATTTTTGTTTTAAACTTTCATGTTAGCTTTAAACGTATCGTAAAATCCATTACAAAATCCAGTAAATATTGCTATTTTGCCGGCGTGCAGAATTATATAGAAAAGCTGAGGGGTTGAACTACGGACGTAATCAAAGATTTCGGTTTCGATCCAGTCTTTGTGGATTTCCTGACAAAACTTGCCATTGCATTTTTGATAGGGATAATGGTAGGTGTGGAAAGGGAACACAGGGGGCTTGAGCACGAGATTTTTGCAGGAGTCAGGAGTTACAGCATAACATGCATAACTGGCATGCTTGTAGCTCTGGCAAGCGAATCCATAGGAACAGGCTTTGTATACGTATCCACGCTTTTCTTTGCGGCTATGTGTTCCATAATCACCTATTCCAAAATATTCCTTTTCAAGAGGATAGGGGTTACAAGCCCCATTACTTTATTTTTTATTTTCGTGATGGGAGTCCTTGTAGGCTATGACTACGGCCTCTTTGCCATTGTTTCTTCAATAGTCGTAGCTTTCCTGCTTATCCAGAAACAGCCCCTCCACCAGTTTGCAGGAAACCTTACAAAAGAAGAGCTTTACAATGCCATACAGTTTCTGGCTGTCGCTTTCATACTTTATCCGGTTATGCCGGAAAAACAGTTCTTCGGGCTTCTAAACCTCAGATACGCGATCCTTATTGTAATTCTTGTTTCCCTTATCAGCTTTTCAAGTTATGTTCTTTTGAGAAAATTCGGGACAAAACGCGGCCTTTATTATTCGGGCTTTCTCGGGGGCTTTATTAACAGTGAAGCCACCACAGGAGCGCTGGCGGGACTTTCAAAGAAGGCAGAGGAAATGGCTGCCCCGGTTATTACAGGGATCCTGCTCTGCAATATTTCCATGCTCATTCGGAACCTTGTTCTGGCGTTTATAGTTGACCCGACTGGCAGGACAACCATGCTTATGCTCCTTCCCCAGCTTGTACTTATTATAGTTTCAATTGGAATGGCTTACAGGCACAGCAAGAAGGTCTGCCCGATAGGCGGGGGAGAACTCAAGATCCAGTCTCCTTTCTCACTGGGCCAGGCATTTAAGTTTGGCATTGCTTTTACTCTGATCCTCGTTATAGGGAACTTTGCCTATAATGCTGCAGGGACTACAGGAATATACCTGACTGCCCTTGGTGCTCTTGTAAGCAGTTCAGGAGTGATAGTCTCCGTAACTCTTCTTGCCGTAAGTGGGAATATTTCTTACGAAGTCGCAGCAAATACAGCAGTAATTGCAAGCCTTGTAAGTACTGTAAATAAAATTCTGCTTTCGAAGATTTCAGGCTCTTCAAGTCTCTTTTCTCTTGCCATAAAGGATTTTGGGATCATTGCAGCCACAGGAACTCTGGCTTTAGTTATATTGAATTTTCTGTGAGATCGAATTCTGTAAGTCGAATTTCTATGAAATCGAATTCAGTAAGGCCGAATATTCTATAAAATCGAATTCAGTAAGGTCGAATATTCTGTAAGATCGAGTATTTTGTAAGAAAAGCGGCAGAAAAAATGGTTTGTCGGGCACATTCATATCAGTACAGGCACACTCATCACACTCATATCAGTATAAATCAGCTTTAAGGACCTGATGCAGATAAGTAAAAAAATTAAGTGAAAAAATAACTGGAAGAAAGCAGTCGATCCTGTACTATGTTTATACTTCAGGATAATTGCCACAGGCAAAATCTGTTTTGTCACCTGTTATAATTCTACAAAATTCTAACTGCTCTTGAATTCAAAACAATGAACTAAAATTCAATGGGAGCCCTGCTAAGGATAATATCGAATATAAATGGAATTTACGAAAATATATTAATATGTAATAAACATATAAGGAAAGCTAACAGCTTAAAAAAGAAAAAAGTCCATTAAAACAAGAACTTAGAGTTAAATAACATTGGCTGTTAAATAAATAAGAGTAATCAATCAATGCTTGAAAAAATTCAGATAAATATATCAAAATATCAAAATAAACCTGTTGAAACTGGGATATTGAAACCCGGAATTATTTGTGAAAATTTCTTAATTCCATAAACAAAAAAATTGTGGGGAATATAATGAAAACAAAGCTCATGGTTCTGCTTCTGGTATTAAGCGTTGTTTTACTCTCCGGATGCACTGGAGACGAACAGCCCTCCCCGGAAGAAAACGTGACACCTGAAGAAACAGTAACCCCGGAAGAAACCATTACTCCGGAAGAAACGGAAACGCCGGCAGAGACTGAAACTTCGGAGGAAGTTGAGACCCCGGTAGAAACTGAGACAGAAGAAGAAAATGTAACCGCGGAAGAAAATGAAACTGAAGAAAGACCTGCAAGCAATACTTCCATAAGGACATCTCCCTATACCATAAGGCTGGATAACTACAGGGCATCAGCCTCAAGTCTTGATATTAAAGAAGGGGAAACAGTTGCCTGGCTGAACTTTCAGGACAGCCCCAGGAGAGTTTTCACCCTTGTGAGTGAACAGGAACTTTTTGACAACCAGAGTCTTTCTTATAGGCGTTCATTTGCATATACTTTCAATGAGACCGGAACATACAACTTTACAGTTGTCGGGCAGCCCAGAATGAACGTAACCGTAGCTGTAACTGAGCCTTAATGAATTTCTCAGAAATTCTGAGCCGTTCCTGAGAATACAGGAAACTCTTTAAAAAACTAATCTTAAACTGGAAAGTCAGCAAACTTTCCAGTAAATTTACTTATTCTTCTTTTTATTCTAATTTTATTCTTCTTTTTATTCTAATTTTATTCTTCTTTTTATTCTAATTTTATTCTTCTTTTTATTCTTCTTTTTATTCTTCTTTTTATTCTTCTTTTTATTCTAATTTTATTCTTCTTTTTATTCTTCTTTTTATTCTTCTTTTTATTCTTCTGTTTAACCTACTGCATTACATTTTTACATTGAACCCTTAACAAGAATATTGTTTCCGACATCTAACTCATCGGCAGTGTACCGAAAGTTCTGTAAATTATGATTGACTCTGTATCCTTTTCCTTTCACCACAAAAAAACAGGATGCAGAGTCAATGGTAGATTTATTCTCACTCATAAAAGATTATCTTGTCGATCAGGAAGATGGAATTCGCCATTTAATTACGTGGTTTTTAAATCTCGTAATGGAGGAGGAAGCCCTCCTCCAGGTTGGTGCACAACGTTATGAGAGGACTGATTCTCGTAAAGCCAGTAGAAATGGCTACAAACCCCGAACCCTCCTTACCAAGTATGGAGAACTTGAATTATTAAAACCTCAATTCCGTGAGTTTCCCTTTGAAACTCAGGTATTTGAGAAATATTCCCGAGTTGAACAGGCCATCTTATCCGCTGTAGCTGAATCTTACCTGCAAGGCGTTTCCACCCGAAGGGTGGATAAGGTCATGACTGCTTTGGGAGTTGAGGGAATCTCAGCCTCTTCAGTTTCCAGGATTACAAAAGAGCTGGATGAGAAAGTTTCAGAATTTTTGTCAAAGCCAATAGAACACGAAATTCCTTATTTGTTTATTGATGCTACTTATCTCAAAGTAAGAGATGGACTTCATTACGAAAATAAAGCTCTCTTTATAGTTTCTGGAGTCAGGGATGATGGTTTTCGCGAGATTCTTGGAGCAAGATTGGCAGACAGCGAAGACTCTCTGTTCTGGCAAGATCTATTCGAAGACCTGAAAGAAAGAGGGTTAAGAGGTGTCAAGTTAATTGTTTCTGATGGTCATAAAGGAATACAAAAAGCAGTTAGAGAATCCTTTATCGGATCAAGCTGGCAGATGTGCCACGTTCATCTGATAAGGCAAGCTCTAAAAAAGGTTCAAAAAAAGAAGCAAAAAGAAGTAGCAGATAAGATAAAAGAAGCATTGGTAGACCGTCATAAATACAATGATTTGATAAGGGAACTGGATAAGATGGAATATAAAAGTGCAGCTGATACTCTTGAGAATTTTCAGTATGATGTAATGAATTACATGCAGTTTCCACAGAGTCATTGGAGAAAAATAAGGACGACAAATATGATGGAGAGAACTAACAAGGAGATAAAAAGAAGAACCAAAGTTGTAGGAGCATTCCCTAACCAGGAATCAGTATTGAGACTGGTAGTCTCAATACTCATTGATATAAATGAAGACTGGATTACTGGAAACAGGTATATAGTAATGGAGCAGTAATCAAAAAAGAAGACTAAGGGGTATAGAGCAAATTTTACAGAAAATTAGGCACACTGCCAACTCATCTTCATAGAAAAATAATTTCAGATAAAAAAGCTGGTAAATCGGAGAACCTTTCTTTCAAAAATTTATTTCTTTGAGAAAAAAAGTGATATCACCAATCACAAACAAACTATTTTTAAAATAAGGTATATTATAAGAAAATATTATTATTTAATAGGATTATATTGAATTGGGAGTAAAAAAGAAATTAACTCAAGGGGGAATCATGGCAATAAAAAAACTTATCCTGCTTTTTATAGTCCTGTCAGTCTTAATCTCCGGCTGCCTTAATTCAGGAGAAGAGCAGGAGCTGGAAGATGAAGATTCCGGGGATTCAGGAAGTTCCGGAGGGTATTCTGGAGGGCAGAGATACGAGGAAGTGCAAACAGCAGAAGAAACAATAACATCAGAAGAATTGGGAACGCCTGTAGAGACAGAAACGTTTGAGGAGATAGAGACTCCTTTTGAAACAGAAACAGCTGAAGAAACGCTGACTCCGGAAGGCGCTGGCACAATTGCAGAAGGGCAAACCGAAAACCTGACGGAAGAAGAAACCTCGCAGCCTGCGGAAACCGAACCGAGAACGTACCTCGTAAGGCTCAGGGAATATGTGATCATCCCTTCGGAGCTGGAAATCAATGTAGGGGATCTCGTGGTATGGAGAAACTTTGAAGATAGCGTTTTTACCCTGACCAGCGAGGAAGGGCTTTTCGAGGACCAGAGGCTAGGATACGGGAACACCTTTAATTACACATTCACTGAAACCGGCAACTACAGTTTCAGCGTTAGCGGATATCCGAACATGCGAATGACCATCACTGTAAAATAATATCCCAAAGTATAGCAACTTTAGATGATCTGTAGAACTATAGTGGAAGGGACAACAAAGATATCGGTTCCGGTCCCGCCTCCGGATGCAAATTTCCCTCCCTCGGCAGCGCCGGTGTTCTATAACCCGGAAATGGAGCTTAACCGTGATATTAATGTTGCAGCAACTGCAGCATTTGTGGAGAGGCTTCTTTCAAAAAAAGACATACTGAGAGAGGAGATACGTTATGTGGATGCTTTTTCGGCATCAGGGATCCGTGGACTGAGGATTGCAGGAGAAGTAGGGATTCACTCGACCATGAATGACTGGAGCCACGAAGCGTTTGAACTGATAAAGGAAAATATTAAAATTAACGGGCTTGAGGAAAAAGCCCAGGCTACTCGCAGGAATGCAAATGTCCTGCTTCATGAGCAGAGGTTTCATATTGTTGATGTTGACCCCTTTGGCACTCCTTCGCCTTACCTTGATGCGGCTGCAAGTTCGGCATACAGCATGCTTTCGGTTACTGCTACAGACACAGCACCTCTCTGTGGCGCACACCTTAACTCAGGGATCAGAAAATACGCATCCGTGCCACTAAATACGGAATACCACAGCGAAATGGGATTGAGGGTACTGCTCGGAGCCTGTGCAAGGGAGCTTGCAAAACACGAAAAAGGCATGTTGCCCCTGCTCTCCCATGTTACACGCCACTACGTCCGCACTTACCTTGAAGTCCTGCCCGGGTCCAGAAAGGCTGATAAGACCCTTAAGTCCATGGGATTCGTGGCTCACTGCCCCAGATGCGGTTTCAGGAAACCCGTCTATGGGCTTGCTGTCCATATTGAAAAGGAATGCCCTGAATGCGGAGGATTGACAAAAATCGCAGGCCCTCTCTGGCTCGGACCTTATAGAGAGCCTGAGTTCTGCAATGAAGTGATTTCCGAACTTGAGGCGCATCCCCTGAATACAAAAGAGAAGGTAAGGAAAATAATTACGTTCTGCAGGGATGAACTCGACATTCCTATGTTCTACGACCAGCACGTAATCTGCAAAGAACTCGGGGCTTCAGCAACAGGTATAGAGAGCCTTATAGAGGCGCTCAGGGCAGGCGGGTTTGAAGCTTCGAGAACTCATTTCACAGGGACCTCTTTCAAAACAGATGCTCCCATAGCCGAAATAAAGAAGATAATCCTGGCACTTTCAGGATGAAGAGTATACTCATTTAAAAAATGGAGACATAAAAACTGTTCCAATAATATATAAACTATTAACGAATAATAAACGCCTGAGCTCAGATACAGAAATGATCCGCTAAAAAACTCTATGTGATACTCATGTCTGAAGAAGATGCAGAAAAGCTGTTTTTGCAGGAAAAACCCACGCGTGCACTGCTATTCATAGGTTCTACAGGAAAAACCTATGCTTCTGTTATTTCAAAGGAGATAGACTCGACATTTGCCCATACTACGAGGATTCTTTCGAAGATGGAACAGTCCGGACTTATAAGATTCACATTCGAAGGGCGGATAAAATTTGTTGAACTTACGAAATACGGAGAGGAAGTCGAAGCTGCCCTGAAAGATTTTCGGAATATAATTTCTGAAGAGTCTCCTTTAAGAAAAGAATACCTGACAGCAGAAGAAGCGGGCAAAGTGGATAAAGTCAGGGAAAGCGAAGGAAAGGAATACAGAGAACACGAAGAATGGGAAGAAGAAAACGAAAGCGAAAAAGATCTTGACCCTCTCAGCGCCGAAATCCTGGAAAAGGTAAGGAATCTGAGGAACAAAATAGAGGGCATCTACAGGGAAGCAGCCGAGACAGGGCAGAGTAAGGAGATGCTTTCAAGAAAACTTGGCCCCAACAGCCGGGACATCAAAAAGCTGTATAATCAGATTGAAAACGCAGAAACTCCTGTTGACGAAACAGTGGTTTTAGCTCTGGAAGAAACAGAAGGGCTCCTTGAATCTTACCTGAAGGGCTCAAAGCCGGAGAATGTTTGATTCCCGCAGTACGATAGAGAAGAATGAATTGGCAGGAAAAAAATGAAAAAAGTTGTAACCCTCCAGCATATTTATGGAAAAAACCGGGAAACGATGGCTGAACTCCTGAAAACCCTGGTTGAGAATGAATTGAAAGACCTCGAAGTAAAGGTTGATGTATCCATTACCCCGGAAAACTGGGCAGAATTCTCCCTTGAAGGGGAAGACGAAGAGGTATCAGCAAACCTCCTGGAGTCCAGATACGGAAGCCCTGCAAAAAAAGCCGAACCCGGAAAGATATATATGGGTTTTCTTCAGGCTTTTCCTGAAGATTCTTTTATTGTCAATATCGGAGTCCCTGTGCAGGTTGAAGCTGAAGAACTCAAAGCACTGGGAACCGGGAAGCCAAAACAGCTTGCTTCAAGGTTTGGCCTGATCCCTCACCTGCCTGTTGAAATAGAGGTGCTGGAGGCAAATAAAAAGATAAAAGCCCGCTTCACTAAAAAACAGCTTGACCTCTGGTGGGGCTGGAAAAAAGCAAGCACGGACAGAGTTGTCATTAATGCTGCTACCAGATCGGAAATAAAAAGCGCTATAAAAAAGACAGGCCACGGCAGGGATATCTACGAAATAGAACGCCTTGGTCTTCTTGAGCATGCAGTCGTATGCCGGGAAACAACAGACGGACCAGGAATTGTGGCAGCAATAGGCCCTCGCCTGAAGTCAGAGATGGGAGTTGTAATAGGGGATTCCCGTTAACTCTCATTAATGTATGCCTGTGAGCCTGCCTGAAAAATAGGCTCTGGGCATAAAAAGTAAATTTTTAAGAGGAATTCCCTGAAACGTTTTACGCCAGAAGGATCATTTTTAAAGAAGAAGTTCCTGATAAAAATGATTATGTAAAACTGCATATCTAAAAAAATAATTCAGATTGTGATTTCAAAAAGACAGTGTTCGTGTCCGGTTCCGTAACACTCGATTTCCAGAACACCGCACTCTTTTCCCAGCTTTTCTTTGAGGATCCCTTCAATTATTCCTTCTTTGAGGGAACAGAAAGGTTTTCCTGTTACGGGCAAGGACATAGCCTTGAAGCCGCCGTCTACCCTGAGGGCGGGAGAGTTTTCCATAAGCACGGAAACCTGGCAGTCCTCATGAAATTCCAGAAAACCTGCAACTTCATTTAATAGGGCTTCAAGCGTGCTGGATTCAAAGTTAAGAGAAAGATGCTTCCCGATGTCTATTCCAATCATCTTGACAACAGGGGAGTTATCAATCCCGTAAGCCTCAAAACCAAAACGAAACACATGAAACATGGTTTCCATAAAGCGGAACCTGTCGTTTCCGTTTGCAGCAGCCAGGTCCAGCAGACACCTGTAATTGCCTGTGGACGGCTCCTGAGAGCAGCCCATGTAGCAGGAAGTCAGGGAATAGATTTTTTTGCGCCGGTCTTCAGGGTCAAAATTCTCGTCAACAAGGTTGCATGACCTGAGGTCATTCAGGTGAACAGAGATTGTTGACTTGGCCTTTGCCGTATATCTTACGATTTCATCAAAAGTTTTTGGCTCTTCCCTGAGAAGATTCAGGATCTGGAGTTTAACGGGGCTGTCTATGGCTACAAGCCCTTTTTCGGTATAAAAGAATTCAGTCTTGGTCTCAGGTTTTGCCATAATATCTTTAGATAAGTTGTGTTTTGAATATATAAAACGTTCGCGTGGCTACGAATAATCAGGCATAATATATAATAATATATAGATAAAAAGATTTGAAAAAAAAGCTGCCGATTCAGGATGTTGAGAGAAAAGAAACAGGAAGGAAAAGTGTGAAAAAGTAAATGATAGAGTAAAATAAAATAGCGTACAGATAAGCTAAAAAGTACAGATAAACTAAAGGTACAGATAAACTAAAGGTACAGATAAACTAAAGGTACAGATAAACCAAAGGCACAGATAAACTAAAAATATAACTCCGCCCAAAAGGCATAAGGAAGAAAGGGATACTGCAAGAAAAAGTGCAGAAAGGTTTTTTCAGGAAATCTTGCTCCAGATAAGTAAGAATATAAAAACCTTCCCGCGTTATAATAATTTTAAAAAAATCAAAGGGGAAAACACATGGGATTGCTATCAAGGATGGAAACGGTATTCAAATCCAAAATGAATAAAGTTCTTAACAGAATGGAAGACCCAAGGGAAACGCTTGATTATTCTTATGAAAAGCAGCTGGAACTGCTTCAAAACGTGAAAAAGGGTGTCGCGGAGGTAACAACTTCTAAAAAGCGCCTCCAGCTCCAGAAAGCAAAACTGCTCCAGAGCAATGAGAAGCTTGAAAAGCAGGCAAGGGACGCAGTTGCAGTTGACCGTGAAGACCTCGCAAGGCTCGCCCTTGAGAGAAAAGCTGCCATCCAGCAGCAGGTCGATGGGATTGACATGGAGATTGCAGAGCTTGAAAAACAGGAAGAAAAGCTCATAGCCGCAGAAAAACGCCTTTCTACAAAGGTAGAGATCTTCAGGACAAAGAAGGAGTCCATAAAAGCCCAGTACTCCGCAGCCGAAGCCCAGGTAAAGATTAACGAGTCCGTTACCGGAATCAGTGAAGAGATGGCAGATGTAGGTCTTGCCCTTGAGAGGGCTGAGAATAAAACTGAAGAAATGAAAGCCAGAGCCGAAGCCATTGATGAATTGATGGAAGCCGGCACTCTCGAGGACCTCACAGGCGGCAGGGACGATATAGAACGCGAGCTTGCAAAAATAAGCACCCGGACAAGTGTTGAATCCGAACTTGCGAAACTCAAAGCCGAAGCAGGGAAGGAATCTGGAAAAACAAAAACCACTGAAGAAGGTAAAGGCCCGGAAGAAGGAAAGGAGGTCTGAAAATGATTATCAGGATCGTAGGGGAAGGACAGTACAGGGCACCTGAAGCCCTGTGTGACGAATTAAACCAGATAGATAACAGGATAGTTACTCTTGTTACGGAAGGAAAAAAAGAAGAATTCCGGGCTGAACTTGCAAAACTGATTTCCGAAATAAAGGTAAAAGGAGAAGCAATTGGAGCCGAAGAGATCCTGGAGTCTGATATAATCGTGCCTCCGGAAGATCTGAGCCTTGAAGAAGCAAAAGATATTTTCAAGGGATCAGGAATATTCGAGGACTAAAAACCCGGTACAAAGGCTTTAAAATTATGTAAAAAGGAGATAAGGAGTCTTCATACGTGAGGAATCTTCATACGTGAGGAATCTTCATACGTGAGGAATAGCTGTGCAGGGTTTTAGAAACAAATCCTGTAACAGGGATTTTTTGATATGAGCATCTCTTTAACCTCAGGTGCTCTGCCTCTGACCCCTAAAAAAAGTTTTTACAGGGTATTCCTGATATTTACTATTCAGGATATTTTATTGAACATCCGGAGATTGAACCCTCCATAGAATGACCACGAAAACTGCCTTTTTAATCACCGCACGATCATTACAGGAACTTTTGAGTGCCTGAGCACATTTTCTGCGACGCTTCCGATAAGGAACCTTTTAATTCCGGTGAGTCCCTGTGTGCCCATAACTATAAGGTCAATGTCATTTTCCTCGGCATACTCAAGAATTTTTTCAGCCGGGATGCCCTTCAGATACACAGGGTTCACTTTAACTCCGCTTTCCTTCCCCAGGTTCTGCACATAACCTGTTGAAGCCCCTCCTTTGCTGGCAAGATATTCCTCAAAAGCGTCCGTCCAGCCCATTACAGTCCGTGCAGTTCCTGCGTGTTCGGTAGAAACAACGTACAGAGCATCAACTTCGGCTCCTGTTGACTTTGCGACATCTATCCCGTAAGAAGCTGCTCTTTCGGCATTTTCCGACCCATCCGTTGCAATCAGAATTCTTTTGAAGTGATTTCCGGTAATCCTATCCACCCCTTTAATCCTAGATTAAACTATACGGCTATTAATATTAAAATTCATCCAGAAGAAAAATAAGCCTTCAGACAGAAGTACTTATAGACCAGAATAAAAATTCATGGAAAAGACCGCTCCCCTTTGTCGAGCAGGACAGGAAAAGCTCTGAAGCGGATGAAAAGGACAGCTTGCAGTTGTGCTTGCAGACAACCACAGGAAGAATCTATGGTTTTTCTGTCCTGGAGGGAAATTCGGTTACCAGAGCAAAATCTTCAGACTTTTTCATGCTCATTTTTGATTTTATCCCTGTGGGTTGTATCTCTGAATTTAATGATAAATTTCGTGCCCCTTCTCTTTCAAAATAGAGATTCCTATCTATCCAGCCCACAAGAGCATTCACAAGCTGCAGACTTAGGGAGTCTGCGTTTCTGAAATTAAAATTATTGGAAAGTCCTTTTCCATTATCCGAAAAGATGAGCGTGAAATTTTCATGATTTTGAGAACCTTTAAGTCCGTTTTCCAGATTGGTAATTACATGCTATCATATTCAAATATTAACCGATCAGTATAAAATAGATTTTAGATTGAATATTAATTAATAATTTACAGATAATTTTGTGTAAAGATTCATTTTCGGAAAACAGGACAGAATAAACAGGACAGAATAAACAGGACAGAATAAACAGGACAGAATATTTCTCTGATGAGAAAAATAGATATTCAGAGCTCTTTTTTTGGAAGAAGCCCAATCTGGACTGTATAATCGAATAATTTTTATGTTCTGCGTTTTATCTTTAATTGGAAATGAAACCTGCAAAAGATAATATTTAAATTAACAGAAATTCCAGGTGAAATCAGAAACCCAGGAGATAAAATTTGTCAAAAAAACAGGTATTGCTTATATTATTTTTCGCATCCGTTTTCATAATATCGGGCTGCCTTGATGAAGACGGAAGAAAAATATCACTCTCCGGCAATGATACCGAGTTAAATATCAGCCTCTCGGAAAAAACCGAAGGCAGCTGGTGCCCTGCAGGCTCCCAGGTCCAGGTAAAAAACCCTTCTACAGGAAAGTTGCTGAACATGACGGTTGCAGGCACTGAAGAGTTTGAAAACAAAACCCTCTGCAGAGCCTTGATAGAGACCGGAAGCGAAGAAAATACTACCAGATTCGAGTACATGTGGTCAGAAGACAAAAATATTACAGTATGGACAAAGTACGATCAGGACGGAAAGATATCGATGAGGTACGTACACAGAAAGTAAATGCGTCTGTCCTGCGTTTCAGCAGCGAGGATTGAGAAACAATACTCTGGGACCGGTTCAGGAAAAACCACGTTTTTCTGAAAAAACAGGAAAGAATGCAAATCCCCACTCTAAAACAGGGCGCCTGATGTAATTTCAGTTCCGGTTAAGTTTACAGGCTTAATCCAGCTTTTCTCCCTCGACATAACACCCAAAATAGGTGTTTTGCTCCACCTTTTTGAGAATGTTGTTTATGCTTTCCAGTGTAGCCTCCATTCTTTCCATCCTCTTTTCGATCTCCTGAATCCTGGCAAGAATTTCCTGGTCTGTGCTCATAATATCACCTCTTTATAGTATACGATAACTGACAAAAAGGAAATTTCCAATGTATATTACAGTATGCCTGCAATATTCATATACCCAGCGAGAAACTGCACTTCTGGATACTTAAAATAAAATCGGGATTTATTACCGCCATATTAATCTTTGCTTACTGCGGGAACAGATATGAACTCACATATATTCATTCAGGATGAATTAAGGACGAAAAAGGAGTCGAATACCTCTCTTGAAATAAGGAAGAGAAGCATCTATATTTATACAAGAAGCAGTCCGTTTTGCCAGTCACCAATAATTTTTGTAGCTGTCCTCATTTCATCGATTTCGCCCTTTTTCTGCAGGAAATTGCACTTTCTGCCTATCTGCTCCAGAACGGAGTAAGAATCCGGGCTCTCAAGAGTTACATTATAAAAAGATTCAAGGGCAGTCCTGTTTTCTGCAAGCATTTTATCTATTATCATAAGGGCAACCCCGACAGGGTCTTTGAGGTGGGTAGAGTCCTTTATTCCCAGCAGCCCCTGAACATATTCGTCATTTTCATCGAAAGGGATGACTCCAGGAGTGTCCATAAACATAATATGCGAACCTGCGTCCACATGCTGCACTCCTTTTGTGTGGCCTGATACAGGAGAAGTGCTAGCCCTGTGCCTGCCTGTAACCCCATTGATAACTGAGGATTTTCCCACATTGGGATAACCCAGTGTGCCTACAAGGATATCACGCCCTTTTATGCAGGCGGATGCAAGGATCTGGTGTCTTAACATGGTTGTCCCTGACCTGTCCTTACTGGAAATGAAAACAGTGGGAGCAATTCTGGAAAGGCGGGACTTGGTTTTATCGAGTTTCTCTTTTGATACAAGGTCACATTTATTGATGACTATAATAAACGGCTTCTTTAAGCGAATAATCTCTTTTTCAACCTCACTGTTTCGGGTCTCGTCAGGAAAACGGGCATCTACGACCTCAAGAAGCACATCGGCTTTATTTATAACGTCCTTTACCAGAGCTTTGTAGCTTGTCATCGGCAGTGCTATGACAGACTAAAGATATAAGGATATCTTTAAAACAGGAATTATCGAAAACTGTGTTTACAGGCTGTTATCCTGTAAAAAGAATAAATGTAAAAAGTCAATAAAACAGCAACTGATAAAGGCGAAAATAAAATGGTTTTCCTGCCTGAGGATTTTTCCGCTACATAGCTCAGCTTTCAACTATCTGTTGATCCAGTTTCTGTATAGTGGTCCTGACTGTTTTCTGTCGGTTTACCGGAAGTTCAACCTTAAAAGAGGAACCTTTCCCTGTTTTGCTCTCCACGGATATATTGCCTCCGTGCATTTCGACATACTTTTTTGCCAGGGTAAGCCCAAGCCCTGTGCCCTCGAAAGTACGGCTCAGGGAAGACTCAAGCTGGATAAAAGGCTTGAAGATTTTATCAAGGCTGTCTTCAGGAATCCCTATTCCTGTATCTTTGACCTTGATAGTTACGATGCCACCTTCCTGCTTTGAGGATATATCAATTAAACCATCTTCAGGAGTAAACTTTACAGCATTGTTCAGTAAACTCTCCATAATCTGCCTGAACTTATTTTCATCAGCAAATATACATAATGGATCGCTGTCCGAATTGTAGTTTAATTTAATATTTTTCTTGAGGATCTGCGGAAGGGCTGTCGAAATAGACTTATTTATAGATTCGTTGACAGAAAACTCTTGCAGAGTTAATTCGTCCCCCTCTGATTCTACTTTTGACAGCTCCAGTATGCCATTGATGATATTGAGAAGATTTTTTCCGTTTGAAGAAATGAAACCGGCATACCGGGATTGTTTTTCGTTCAGGGGACCTGCAATTCCTTCGATCAACAGGTCTGAAAACCCGATAATTGAGTTCAAAGGAGTCTTCAGTTCATGGCTCATATTGGTTAAAAATTCGCTTTTAGTACGGTTAGCCGCTTCTGCAGCTGTTTTCGCATTTATAAGAGCTTCCTCTGCTTTTTTCCTGGCGGTTATATCCCTTATAACCACAATATTTGCTGGCTGACCTCTGTAAATTATTTTTGTACCTAGACCTTCGATCCATAGAGGCTCTCCATTGCAGGAGGTGGACTTGTAAACGCTGAGATAGCCACCCCTTCCATTGAGAACATTAATCTGATCTTCAACTGCAACAGGCACTGATTCCGGAGCGAGGTATTTCATAATGTCTATACCTGCCACTTTTTCAAGCTCCATGCCTAACATTTTTCCAATAGCCGCATTTGCAGCCAGTACCCTGCCTTCAAAATCCAGTATCAGAATGCCGTCGAGAGTGTTGTTGACAAGAGTACGGAAGTTCTCTTCACTTTCTTTCAGTGCTTTTTCGGCTTTCTTACGTTCTGTAATGTCCCGAACATACACTATCAGCCCCTCTTCATTCCCAAGTTTGACTCTTCTTGCTGCAACTTCAGCCGGAAAAGAAGTACCATCCTTCTTTTGATTAATCCTCTCGACTGTTTTTTCCCCTGCAGCTTTATTGCAGGATGTGATATCATGAGCAATTATGTTAAGGTCCCCGGGAAAGAGGTCGATTACCTGCAATTTTAAGATCTCTTCTTTATCATACCCGAAAATCCTGCAGGCTGCCCCGTTACAGTCAACAATTTTCCCGCTGTCTGTCCCTATGATGATACCGTCAACTGATAATTCCACAACCTGTTTGAATTTTTCTTCGGATTCGATCAGCTCTCTTTCTGCTTTCTTGCTGGCAGTAATATCATAGACATTTATAAAAAAAAGTTCTTTATCTCTGATGTTAACGGTATTGATATAGACCTCTACATGTCTTATTTCCCCACTGGCAAGTTTATGGCAGGAATAGAAATGACCTCTTTTTTCCAAAAAAACCTGCCGGGTAATTTCCTTATTTTTTTCTTCAGAGAATACGTTAATATCGGAGATTTTTTTTGCAGTCATTTCTTCATAAGTATATCCATAATAAGCGCATGCAGGATCGTTGGCATCGACAATACGGTAACTCTCAGGGTCTACCAGAAGGGTGACAGCCGGGCTATTATTAAAAAACTGCCTGTACCTGCTTTCGCTTTCCTGCAGAGCTTCATAATTCTTTTTTATTCTGATTAAAGACTTTATCCTTGTTTTAAGCTCAAATCTATCTATAGGCTTCTGAATAAAGTCATCAGCTCCGCACCGGGTTGCTTTCAACTTATTCGGTTTTTCAAAAAATCCGGAAATAACAATTATGGGTATAAATTTGTAATCAGGATCGTTTTTAAGTATCCTGCATATCTCATAACCATCACACTCAGGCAGCATCAAATCTAACAGAATCAAATCCGGAAGTTCAGCTTTCACGAGTTCGATTGCCTCTTTCCCGGAATATGCAGGGATTGGAAGATATTCATCTTCAAGCTGCAAACATAGTAATTCTACCTGATCCCTCTCGTCATCAACAATGAGAACTTTTGATTTTTCGAAAACGTGCAATTCTACCATCTTGAGTGCCATTTTTCATAATTTTTGAAGCTGCACTTCAAATCATCCAGATAATTATCTATATGATCCCCAACTTATTTAATATATTTGTTCAATTTGGAGAAAAAATTATATAATGTTATTCATATTTTTCAGGAAAAGTCCTACATTTATCATTTAACTGCTTGCAGCATAATCCAGTACATAAGACATTAAATAGAGAATTATTTATTTTGATTCAACCCGATTCCAGAAGTTTTAACAGCAGAAATTGAACTCATAACAATATAAGAATAATAAATATGTTTGGCTAAAAATATTACTTCAATTAGAGCGATGCTGTAAGAAACAGCCTTCCTTCGCATTTTCAGGCAATTTTTCAGATCAGCCTCCTGATATGGAAGCAGCCTGATTGTTTCTCCGACACTGCGGTTTCCCCGTTTCTCAGCATCTTTTTAGGCGGTAAGAATGCTTGCCAGAATCCCTGACAGGCGTTTCTGCTGGCATCTAGCGTCCATGAACTTCTTTCGAGAGCTTGACATAGAGGACTGCCCGGAAATGCTCAAGAAAAAATTTCTTTTTCTGAAAGGTTTAAAGCCTTCTGCAGTCAACCAGTATATCTACTATTAGAGTATATGACAGACAATTCTGAAAGGCTGAAAGAGAATTTTAATCCGCTATCGATAAAGAATAAAGAGAGACATAAAGAACATGCAGGGTGCTTTCACAGATAATACGAATAACACGGGGTCAGAAAAAGAAACGAACGTTGTCATAGTCCGTTACGGGGAGCTTGCTCTCAAAAGTCCTGGAGTCCGTAACTGGTATGAAAAAATACTTATGAAAAACATCGCCGCAATGCTGGACTCAAAAAACATTCCATACTCCCTCATGCGGAGAGAATGGGGCAGGATATTTATAGAGACCACTGACCCGCGCGCAGCTGGAGCGGCTGCGGATGTTTTTGGGGTAGTCTCAACATCCTCTGCACTGATAACCAAACCTGAGCTTGACAGCGCAGCCGAAACATGCGCTTTTCTCGGAAAGAAAATCATCCAGGAAGGGGAATCTTTTGCAATCCGGGCCAGAAGAAGTGGAAATCATTCATTCTCATCAGCAGATATAGGTAGAGCCTGCGGAGATGCCGTCTGGAACATGCTTGAAAGTGAAGGAAAGCATCCGAAAGTTAACCTCGGTTCCCCTGACAGGGAAATTTTTGTAGAAATGAGGCAGAACCTGGCTTATGTTTATCTGGAAACAGTTAAAGGAGTGGGAGGGCTCCCTCTTGGCACCCAGGGCAAAATGGTGGTGCTTATGTCAGGAGGCCTCGATTCTCCTGTTGCTGCCTGGCTGATGATGAAGCGGGGAGTGATGATAATCCCTGTTTACTGCAATACCTCTCCTTATGCGGAAAACGCTGCAAAGGAGCGGGCTTATGACTGCATCCGTCAGCTCCAGACCTGGGCTTCAGGACACCAGTTCACCACCTACGAAATTCCTCATGGCCCCAATCTCAGGTCTTTTATAGAAATGTGCGATCGAAAAAACACCTGCCTCCTCTGCAAACGTATGATGTACAGGGAAGCCTATGAAATCATGAAAAAAGAAGGTGCGAGTGGAATTATCACAGGCTCTTCCCTTGGGCAGGTAGCCTCCCAGACTGCTGCGAATATGCATGCAGAGATCTACCAGCTTGCCATCCCTATATATCACCCCTTAATTGCCTTTGACAAGAGTGAGATTATAGACATTGCTCGCAAAATCGGGACCTACGATATATCTACCAGGTCTGCAGGAAGCTGCACCGCAGTCCCTGAACGCCCCGAAGTAAAGGCAAACTATGACCTTATAGTTCTTGAAGAGAAAAGGCTTGATATAGAAAATATGGTCAGCGAAGCATTGAAAGCTGCAAAGGTCCTCAAGCTCTGATGGACTTCCTGACTTTAAGAGAATCTCAGCGTAAAGTAAATCCCGGATTCTCTTACATTTTAATTAGCAGGAAACGGAGAAAACAGCATTTTAAAAAAGAAATTGGATGTTAAGAAGAAATACCCGCTTTATCAAACAGGTATTTTAAATTCATTAAAGGACTTATTCCTCATTAGCTGAAGTTTCAGTCTCTTTTTTTTCGGCCCTATGTTTATGGAGAGCCATTTCAATGTTGCTATGCAGGTCTTCTTCTTTGAAAGGCTTGGAAATATACCCTGCAGGTTCTGTCATTTTAGCCCTTTCAAGGGTTTCATCATCCGTATAGGCGGTCAGGTAGAGTACAGGAATCTTAAGGCGGGTTTTTATCTCGCGGGCAGCTTCAATACCATCCATGTCCCCTTTTAACATAATATCCATTAAAACAAGATCTGCATTCGTCAGCTCCGCTTTTCTTATTGCTTCCTCTCCTGTGGATGCAGTACCGGGTACAGTGTAACCCAAATTTTTAAGTTTGTTTCTGATATTTAGAGCGACGATGTTCTGGTCCTCAACAACCAGAATTTTTGCTTTTTTCATCATATCTCCCCTTTAGTGCTGGATAAATTTTCAGATGAATGGTAGGGATCCTTAAACCAGATTTTGAACTTGGTTCCTGAATCATTCTCAAGTTCAATTCTACCCTCCAGCTGCTCGACAAGTATATTTACGAGCTGCAGACCCAGAGAGTTAGTGCTCCTGAAATCAATGTTTTCCGGAAAACCCAACCCATTGTCAGAAACTACCAGGGTATACTGGAAATTTCTCTCAATTGAACTCTTAGCACCAATATTATTAGTGATATTACTTATACTTTTATTCCCTTCATTCTCTTCTGTCCTGCTGAGCTTGATGCTAATTTTTCCTTGCATGCCTGGCAAAAAAGCATGCTTCAGAGAATTGGATATAAGTTCATTAATAATTATTCCCAGGGGAACTGCGGTATCCATTCCCAGGAAAATCTCTTCGATGTCGAGCTGCATGTCAACATCCCCTTTCCTTACAACGTATGTCTGGAACAGTTCCTCAGTCAGTTTCTGCAGGTAAGCCGAGAAATCAAGGGCTTCGTTATTTTTCGACCTGTACAGTTCCTCATGAATTATTGCCATTGTGGAAACACGGTTCTGGCTCTCACGAAAAGCCTCCAGGACATTTATATCTTTAAATTTCTCTGCCTGAAGTTCAAGAAGGCTTGAGATTACCTGAAGATTATTCTTTATCCTGTGATGTATTTCCTTTTTACGGAACTCTTCGATTTTTGCCAGGGATTCTTCAGCTTCTTTTTGCCTGCTTATATCATAAGCTGCACCCTGCAGGATTCTTTTTTTGCCCATAGAGTCGAAGACATTCTGAAAAATCTCATGGACCCACTTTATTTCTCCACCTTTATGCATTATCCTGTAGTCGTGTTCTATGAATAGGAACGGGTCTTTTACAAGCCCCTCCCTATTTTCAAAAAGTTTTACCCGGTCATCAGGATGGACAATCCGATACCAATCGATTTTTCCTAAACTCAGGTCTTCCATTCTGTACCCCGTAATTTCCTCTACATTGCCGTCTACAAGAATAGGGGTGAAGTCTATGTCCATCTGGAAAGCGATTCCCCTGAAGTTCTTCATAAATAACCTGTAGCGCTCCTCACTCTCCTTCAGCTTCTCCGAAGCCATTTTTATTTCTGTAATGTCTTTCATGACGCCAAAGGCTTTCCGGATGTTTCCGTCTTCATTTCTCAGGTAAATTCCACTGTCTTCAAGATGGATATAACTCCCATCCTTTTTCCTGAACCTGTATTCAGTGCGGAACTTATTTTCATTTTCCTGAAACTTCTTCAACTCAGCAAGAGTCCTGTCCCTGTCTTCGGGATGAATATGATTTGCCCATGCAGCATTATCAAATTTTATGAATTCTTCTACTGTGTATCCCGTAACGTCCTGAATAGCTCCTACCCACTTGATATACCGGTCTCCATGGTCATGTTCAAAGACTATCTGACCTGTCTGTTCTGCAGCTATTCTGAATCTCTCTTCACTTTCCTGAAGTTTCTGCCGGGCAAGCCTCTTCTCAGTAATATCTTTCATTACCCCAAGAACCCTGTATATCCCTTGATCCCCGGTTTTAAGATAGATACCGCTGTCTTCAACGTAAATATAGGTCCCATCTTTTATTCTGAACCTGTATTCTTCACAGAATTTCCCCCCGTTTTTAATGCACTCAAAATGGGCTCTTACCGCTTTTTCCCTGTCTTCAGGATGGACGTGTTGAGACCATACCTCGGGTGTGAAGCCCTGAAACTCTTCAAAACTGTATCCTGTCAGTTCTTCTATTGCTCCTACCCAGTAATTGCTATTGTTCTGTACATCATAATCGTAAACGAGCTGGCCTGTCTGTTCTGTAATCATGCGGAATCTCTGTTCACTTCGTTCAAGGGATTCCCTGGCAAGTTTACTTTCAGTGATGTCTTTTATTACCCCGACAATCCTGCAGACCCTGTTAAAGTCATCCTGAATGTACACCCCGCTGTCTTCCGCATAAAAATAGCTGCCATCTTTTTTTCTGAACCTGTAATCTTCGAGGAATTTCCCCCCGTTTTTCATACACATTTCATGGACTTCCCACACCCTTTTACGGTCTTCAGGATGAACATGCCCTATCCAGCCCTCCAGGCCCACCTGCATGAACTCTTCCGGACTGTAGCCGGTTATCTGTGAGATTGCCCCTGCCCAGTGAATAATATCTGGTTCTATCTCATAATCGTAAACAAGCTGCCCTGTTTGCTTGGAAGCAAGCCTGTATTTCTCTTCAGTTTTTCTTAAGAATCTTTCAGCTTCTTTCCTCGGAGTAATATCCAGCATTATACCTGCAATTCCGGCAACCTCTCCTGCGCCGTCTCTGTAAGCAGCCTTATGGAACAGAAAATCCCTGGTTCTGCCATCAGCACAGATAACCCTGGTTTCGTAATAATTGCTGCCCCCATTCTGAATAAGTTCCCTATCATGTTTGTAATAGATATCAGCCAGCTCTTTAGGGACCTTTTTCTGAAATTCCGAGAATGAGCCCCCTATAACTGCCTCCTTGGGAAGCCCCATTATTTGTCTGGCAAAACTCTCATTGCAGTTTACATAAACCTCATTAAGGTCTCTCTGGAATACAGGGCTCGGGATGCTGTCAAGAAGAGTCTCAATAAACCGAAGGTTGTTCCTGAAAATGTGCTCGACTCTCTGTCTCTCAATTACTTCCTTCGCGAGCCTTTCATTTACTTCCATACACTCAGCAGACTTCAGCCTGACCAGTTCTTCCAGTCTTTTGTACCTGCTCCCGAGCTCCTCTTCAGCCTGTACCCTGTAACTGATATCAAACCCATAAATATCCAAACAGCCGTCTTCAGGACAGTCTTTGAGCACCAGAGAATACGTAACTTTTCCTGTATTGATTTCAAGGTTTTCGGGATTTTGTTGAAAAATAATTCGTTTCATATCTTTAAGGAGGGTTTGAGGGATTTCTTCTCCTTCTTTTGTGCCCCAGTGTTCAAGAAGAAAATCTGCTGCCCTATTCGCGTAAAGAACCCTTCCTTTCCTGTCTATCCTGAGAACGGGGTTAGAGTTCCCGGAAGAAAAATGCTTCATCGTTATTTCTTGCAGTCCTGCTGAAATTTCCTGTTCAATTTCTTCAGTATCTTCTTTTCTTTCGGGCAAGCTGTTACTTTTAATAAATACCAGTCCCCCATTCACTCTTAGCCTATTCTGCAGGTCGCAGAGAGGGTAATTCTTCGCTCAAAAATAGGGTCAAAAACAATCTGTTTGGACTTTTTCATTTTTTCCGAGATTTATTCCCTTTAATCCCATATATCTGAAGCATTATCGTAAAAAAATATAGGCTGGACTATAATAGGCACCATTGTTTAAAAACTATCTGATGTATTCCCGCTTTTTGTAAAGTTCAGATCCTGAGATTAAGATTAGACTCATCAAATATATAGAGAGTTTAAAAAACTGTATTAAGATTTAGAGATTTAAAAAACTGAATTAAGATTTAGAGAGTTTAAAAATAAACCTGCTTTTCAAAACAGTATGAGAACTATTTAATGTTTTTTCTGTCAGGAAATGGTTAAAAGATAGAATAAGAAAAATAATAACAGAGTGAGTAAAATATAAAAAGTCCTGAAAAATTGGGTGAAATTTTTTAAAGGTATTTATAGATATTTTTAATATAGTGGCCAGGGGGAGCTTCAACTTTCCCTGGCCATCTGAGGGGGTTATTCTAGCGTGGGATGACCACACTAATATTTAAAAAGAGTTATTTGTATTTAATTCTTTGCTATTTTTAGACAGTTATAAAATTGATACAATCATGGGTAAGCACAATGAGAACAAAAATAGGAAAAAACAGACTAATTTTTATAAATTTGTTAGTGGACTCGGCGGGATTTGAACCCGCGGCCTTTACGTTGCGAACGTAACGATCTTCCCCTGATCTACGAGCCCTTTTACGAAAAAGAGAAAGGTGAAAAAAGTTTTCCGGAAATGTTATCCGGCTCTTTTTTCCTTCTCAGATGCGGTAGGCTTCCAGGACCTGGACATTCTCTACGCCGGAAACTTTTGCAAAAGCTTCTTCTGCAGGTTCAGTCCCGCCTTCCTCGTCATTAACAATCAGCGTAACAATCAGAGCCTTTAATCCAAAGGCTATAGGCTCTTCAACTATGTCACCGTGAAGCTGTGCTCCTGCCGGAATTACATTTTTGAGATTTTCCTTCAGCCCTACAAGGTCGGTGTCAACGCTTTCTGGCATGATTTTTAATTTTGCTGCAACATCACCCATTTCAATTCCTCATATAGTGTATATTATCCTGCAAACCAGTTTCAATCTGCGTTTAAAATTTGTGTCTGGATCTTTCTGGCGTTCTGCCCGAAATCACGGAGCTTTGAATCCGCACTTTGGACAGGTATATACATTACCCTGCTGCCTGCAGCTTGTACATCTTCCGATCTCTGCTCCGCACTGCGGGCAGGGAAACTTCACATAGCCTTTTTCCACAAGGCGGATACCGCACGAGGTACAGTACTCAACTTTATCTGATGACATTTTTCTTCTCCTTAATTATTTCTTATAGGAAACTGCAATGAATTAACCGGTGAATCAGGCACCTGACCAGGCTTCAGTAACCTGCTTTTTTTGGCACCCGTATTAACATCAACAAATCTGATGAACTGAATGTAATGATGCTTTTTGGACGCGGTTTGCTTCTCTCCCTAGTCATATACGATATACAATTTAAATATTCCCCTTTACCGCCGTACAGGTCACAGGCTTTCCATACACCGCCTGAATTACTCTTTCAGGGAATTTTCCATTTACAATTATGCATTCCATTTTGTTTTTTTGAAGGAAGCCGGGAAGCGCAGAGTCAATGCAGCTTTCGAAGTCTCCTGCAAGATCCGGTGTAAAAATTTCCCGGATCAATTTTCCTTTCCAGAACATCCCGTCAACATCTGTAGCCTTAATAAAAACGGCTCCTGTTTGCCTTGCAACCCAGGCAGCAATCGTGTCCGAGGTTACTTCCCATGAATGTGGAAGAGGGTCTTCTGCCTTGAGGAGCCTGTAAGGAAAAAGAATTGAAACTCCCTGAAGCAGCTCTTTTATTGAATCCGTGCCTTTTACACGGCTTTTGTCCTGCAGATAACAGGCATACTGCTCCATTCCAAGTATAGCCATCCAGTGAGACGCATCTTCTCCGAGCCCGAACATCTCATCAGCTTCTCTTACGGCGTCAGCAAATACCCCTCCTCCCGGCACTATAAGGATGGAAAAGGGCATTTTCCCCGGAACCACCCCACCCGGAGGAGCATCCTTGATACCTGAACCGAATTCTTTTACGAGCCTGTCCACAAGCTCAGGTGCCTCCCGGATCAGGCTCCCTCCTATTTTGATGACAACTTTCACCGGTTTCATTGCGCTTTTATCCATTGAAATCTTTTACTGGCAATTCTGGATCTACTTACTGTTTACTAGCTTCACTTGCTATTCACTCATTTTTTACTTGCTATTGACTCATTATTTACTCACTTTTTACTTGCTATTCACTTACTATTTACTCACTATATTTATCCAGCAAACGAGCGGCAGCATATGCCGGAAATACCTTAGAGATCTCTTCTCCCCAGCGCCCGGCAACCGAAATGCATTCAAACCCAAGTCTCTCTGCGGCTTCAGATATCAAAAATTCCCCAAGGCCTGCTGCTGCAATTTTCTCAAGCCTGTTCCTTTCCGCAACTTCAGAAATAGCTTCAGTAAGGGCAGAAACCTGTTTTTCCTTTACCTGCTCTGCGATCTCGTATACCTCTGTCTCCCCTACTTCTGAAAGATCTGCACATACCAGCCTTGCAATCCTGCGCATGGCTTCGATTTTGCTTCTTCCGACTCCGTCAGCAGTTTCACATGTATATTTATCTTCATTGATCTCCCCGAGAATCAGATAAGCATCTGCTGTCGTTGCAAAGAGCTCGGAAGACGTCCTGCATATGCCTTTTTCAAGCTTTACCTTCTCAAGAAGTGCGGCAAGGTTTGTCCTTAACGTGCCTGCATATACAAGTTCACTCCTGAGAAGTCTTTCAAAGTCGGTGTGCCCTGCCCTGTGCTCCCCCGATATAACAGGAATAATATCACTTGTTGTACTGCCAACATCGACAAAAATACAGTCTCCAATCTCCTCCCCTATCAACCTGGCTGAAGCTGCCCAGTTTGCAGCAGCAAGATCTCTCAGGGGATCGTTTTCTTTCCGGAACCTTCCCTGACTGTTTATGTATGAAACTTTCCCGGAGCCAAAAGCAGAATCAACGTTTTCTTTTATGAAGCGGATGCCCTGTTCTTTGTCTTCAAAGCAATCGGCAAGTTCTCCTGTCATGACAACAGCGACATTTTCAGGTTTCAGCCTTTGCGAGATCTCTTTCAGGACTTCTGGAAGCATGGTGTTTTTCCAGAGCGGCAGGTAATGAAGCTCTACAATAGTCCCGTCCGAGGAAGCAAGTTTTGTGTTTGCCCCTCCAATGTCTATCCCTATGGTTTTTGAATTCATTTCAATTCCTTTCCGTGTTTTTTCAGGTATGTAATTTTCCGGATATTCAGCATTTGCCTGAAGGTTTGCGTTTTATGGCTCTCAATTCTTTCCAAAAAGTTCGCCAAGCATATCTTTGGAAAAGTGATATTCTCCCTCGACCCTCACGGAATCAGGGAGTGTTCCGAACCTGTTAGTGAGGAGAAGCTCACCTATTTCCTCCCGCATGACCCTGCTAATCCCGAATATTGAAGCTGTGGGTCTTGGATTTACATCCACGACATAAGGGACTTCGGAAAGTACAATGTCCACACCCACATACCCGAAGCATCCCAGGCATTTTACTGCAGAGATCGCAGCCTCGTAGAGTTCGTCTCTTCTGGGGGTTTCATACGGGGTAAGGCTGCCGTTGTATTTGATGCCCGAAACTTCGATATTCTCCGGATTTATTCCATCTTTTTGCTCATTAAACTCGATGAACTGGCGGTTTACTGTAAGTAGGAGCGGCTTATTTCCTGCAATAAGGCTTACGCTCAGATGTTCTCCTTCGATGTATTCGCTTGCAATAAATTCTCCGGTATTTTCAAAACCTGAGACCAGATATGTTGCTTCTGCCCCGCATCCGAACCTTGGCTTTATGACGTATTTCTTACCTTCCTCTGCTTCCCGCACAATTTCAGGAGCATTAATTCCAGCTGTTTTCAGGATCTCAGTGCACCGGAGTTTATCTGCACAGCGGGCTGCAGCTTCAGGTGAGCAACCTAGGTTAGCGGTGTTCTCTGCAAGAATCCTGTTCAACTCGGGAAGCATCCCGTCAGGAGCGATGAGTAAACCGGCATCGCAGTTCTTTGCTTCCCGCTCAATTACCTGCACGAAACTGTCAGCTGTTGACTTCAGTGCTGTGCCTGAACCTATTTCCGTTCCCGCAGAAGGATAACATACCTCATGCCCAACACGGACAAAGCTTTCTGCAAGCGTTTTCAACATAGCCGCTCCCTCGGGAATAAGGGACTTTTCAATATCCGTACCTACAGCGAATTCTCCAATCAGGATCTTCATCGGAAAAGAAAAACCGGTCATTTTATATTATTTTTTGTCTTGCCCGAGTCCCGTCTCGGGAGGACGGTGTCCTTTTCGCTCGCTTTGCTCGCTCAAGAGGACTAATTTAGACGTTGTAGAGTGAATTAGGCTTAAAAGGACTGATCTAAAATTAACATTAATGAGGTGCTCTTAAAGAGGCTGCTCAATTTACTTTTACTTTGTTCGACTATTTTGCTCAACTTCGTTCTTATTTTGAGGAGTAGGACCTGGCAAGGTGTTGGGGAGTTCGATATCGTGTGGAATTAAAGGGTCTTTTTCGGGCAGAAGAAAAAATTTGTTTCTTTTGGTGGGATGTCGGACTGGCAGACTGGATTTTTTAAGATTCAAATTAAAGATCAAAACGGATTTAAAGATCAAAACGGATTTAAAGATCAAAACAGATGTCATTGATAATATTTTTCTGATAAAATAGAACAGGATAGTATAATTGAAAGCCAGGAAAAAGAACTTATAAGGGAGTAGGAAGGAAAAAAGAAAGATAGGAAGCTGATCTGGAGATTTAAGTAAAAGTTTATATAATTTATATAGTTTATAGCTTAAAAAATAAACACATAATATTAACGGTGGCTGGTAAAATTAACAGCAGAAACCCAAATTCTCAGTCTTTGTTTGAAAATCCTTTTGTAAGGACCCTTACTATTGCGGCTCTTATGGGTATATTCCTGGTTGACATGGGGCTCGGGTTATTTGAGATATTCTCTTCGAGATCAAGCCCTCTGCCTACTGCGTTTGTGCTTATGATTTTCGCCGTAATGTTTATCGGTGGAATGGTTTTTTATGAGAAACAGGGGCTTAATACCGTGAGTTCTCTTGTGGCAGGAGCATTTGCAGGTTTCGGGCTTTCCTTTGTGTTTGTCACTCTCGTGGGAGGCGTTCAATTTGCCCTGGGAGGAGGCATTTCAGTTCTCGGATGGGAGCAGGTTATCTCGGCAGTTGCGGCCTGCATGATTGCAGGTATAATAATGATTAAAGTACTATCTCATAAACTTGAGAACCACTTTTACTGATTTTTCTTTTTTCCTTCTGTCTAAAGGATAAATGCCGTACAAATCATAGAAAACTATTTATAGAATTACAAACAATCACAGATCAGGACGAGCGAAACAGTTAGAATAATTTTATGGGGATTGATAAATGAAAAAATCCAGGAAAAAGGAAAACATGGATTCTAAAGAAAGAAACCAGAAAGAGGCTGAACGTTCCGAAGCCCGAAATTCCGAATCTCCGGCTGAAAAAGCCGGTGAGACAAAAGTAAGTCCTGAAAATGAACCTTCAAGTCCCGAAGCTGAAAAAAACCCGGAAGAGGCATGCAGGGAAGAAAACGAAATTCTCAAAGACCAGCTTTTCCGGCTTGCAGCGGATTTTGATAACTTCAGAAAACGGACCGCCCGTCAGATGGAAGAAAACCGGAAATCTGTGCTTGAACAGGTGCTCCTTGACTTTGTCGAAGTAACGGATAACTTTGACCGCGCCATTAAATCTGCAAGGACTGCAGAAGACATGGGCCCAATTGTAAGTGGAATTGAACAGCTTTCGAAGCAGTTTTTCTCTATCCTCGAAAAGTACGGGCTTGAGAGAGTAAAATGCGAAAAAGCAGGCGAGTTTGACCCTCACAGACACGAAGCTATCCATCACATAGAAACCTCCGAAGTTCCGGATAACACTATTGTTGAGATTTATAAAGAGGGATATGCTTTGAACGAGAAGGTCGTCAGGCCAGCCCTGGTTTCAGTAGCAAGGAGCCCTGAAGAGGCAGAGAAGTAAATCCTGTTACAATATAAGACTTTATTTAATAACCTGAAACAGGGATTTATCAAGAATCAATCATTAATCTTCCATGCCAGATAATTTGGCAAACTCAAACTAAGTAAGTCATTGAATCAAACTGAGAATTCACCGAATCATTACTGAATTTGTTAAATTAACCGAATTAATGGAAATAACCGGCTAAACCAAAGAATTGATGGAAATAACCGGCTAAACCAAAGAATTGATGGAAATAACCGGCTAAACCAAAGAATTGATGGAAATAACCGGCTAAACCAAAGAATTAATGGTCTGCTTAAGTAAACCTGTCAGGTATCTTTACCGATCATCTGGCTGGAAATTAAACTTTAATTAATCTATAACTACAATTTACAAACCTATCAGATAACTAAGTATAATTTAATTGATATTAACTATGAGGATATAACATGGCAAAGATACTGGGTATTGACCTTGGTACTACCAACTCATGTGTGGCAGTAATGGAAGGCGGGGAAGCTGTCGTTATCCCTAATGCCGAAGGCAGCAGGACAACTCCTTCAGTTGTGGGGTTCTCCAAGAAAGGTGAGAAACTTGTGGGTCAGGTCGCAAAGCGGCAGGCCATTTCGAACCCGGATAATACTGTATATTCCATAAAAAGGCACATGGGAGAAGCCAATTACAAAGTCACGCTTAACGGAAAAGATTATACCCCGCAGGAAATTTCCGCGATGATCCTCCAGAAGCTGAAAGCAGATGCTGAAGCTTATCTCGGAGAGACAATCAAACAGGCTGTCATTACGGTCCCTGCTTACTTCAACGATTCTCAGAGGCAGGCTACAAAAGACGCAGGAGCAATTGCAGGGCTTGAAGTCCTCAGAATTATAAACGAGCCTACAGCTGCATCTCTTGCTTACGGCCTCGATAAAGGAGACATAGACCAGAAGATTCTTGTCTACGACCTTGGAGGCGGAACCTTCGATGTATCCATCCTGGAACTGGGAGGCGGGGTCTTTGAGGTGAAGTCCACAAGTGGAGACACCCACCTCGGAGGAGACGACTTCGACCAGCGCGTTATCGATTACCTGCTTGCAGAATTTAAGAAATCGGAAGGAATCGACCTCTCCAAAGACAAGGCAGTACTCCAGCGCCTTAAAGATGCTGCTGAAAAAGCCAAAATCGAGCTTTCCGGAGTCGCAAACACAAACATCAACCTCCCCTTCCTGACAGTTGGCACTGACGGGGAACCAAAACACATGGACATCGACCTTACCAGAGCCCAGTTCCAGAAAATGACTGAGGACCTCCTGGAAAAGACCCTCGTATCCATGCGCCGTGCACTCAGCGATGCAAAGCTTACACCAAACGACCTTGACAAAGTAATCCTTGTCGGAGGCGCAACAAGGATGCCTGCAGTGGTCGAACTTGTGGAAAACTTCACAGGAAAGAAGCCCTACAAGAACATCAACCCTGACGAGGCAGTTGCAATAGGTGCAGCAATTCAGGCAGGAGTCCTGGGCGGAGAGGTAAAAGATGTCCTTCTGCTCGATGTCACTCCCCTTACCCTGGGTATCGAGACCCTTGGAGGCATTGCAACTCCGTTAATCCAGAGAAACACCACCATTCCGACCAAAAAGAGCCAGATTTTCTCAACTGCCGCTGACAACCAGCCCTCAGTCGAGATCCACGTCCTTCAGGGAGAGCGTGGAATTGCTTCCGAAAACAAGACTCTTGGAAGGTTTATTCTTGACGGCATACCCCCGGCTCCAAGAGGTATCCCGCAGATTGAGGTTACTTTCGATATCGACGCAAACGGCATTCTGCACGTAAGCGCAAAGGACTTAGGCACAGGCAAGCAGCAGTCCATCTCCATCCAGAAACCCGGCGGACTTTCCGATGACGAAATCGAGCGCATGGTCAAGGACGCAGAAATGCATGCCGAAGAAGACAGGAAGCGGAAAGAGGAAGTCGAGATAAGGAACAATGCCGAGGCTCTTATCAATGCCGCAGAAAAAACTATTAAGGAAGCAGGAGACCTCGCAACCGAGGACCAGAAGTCAAAAGTCAATGCCGCAATTGAAGACCTGAAGAAAGCCCTTGAAGGCAAGGACGCAGAAGATATTAAAGCAAAAACCGAGGCCCTTCAGGAATCCGTATACCCGATCTCCACAGCCATGTACCAGAAAGCCCAGCAGGCCCAGCAGGCTGCAGGAGGAGAAGGTGGAGCAGCCGGCACTGATGCAAGAGGCCCGGATGAAACCGTTGTTGACGCTGACTACGAAGTAGTTGACGACGAAAAGCGTAAGTAATTGAAGAAGAATTAGAGTACAGAAATAAAGCCTGGGAATTCTCAGGCATTGCCGGAAACCTGTTCACAGGTTCCGTCTCCTTTATTTTTTTAAAACAACAGGGAATCCTGATGGCTACCAAACGTGATTATTACGAAATTCTCGGATTATCCAAAGACTCTTCAGTCGAAGATATAAAGAAAACATACCGGAAGCTTGCCCTGCAGTACCACCCTGACAGGAACAAAGAACCCGGGGCTGAGGAGAAATTCAAGGAAATATCTGAGGCTTACGCCGTTCTTTCAGATGCAGAAAAAAGGGCTCAGTACGACCGCTTCGGACATGCAGGGATAGATAACCAGTACAGTGCAGAGGACATCTTCCGGGGTGCGGACTTCGGCGGGTTCGGAGACATTTTTGAGATGTTTTTCGGAGGCGGCAGAAGGGGAGGTCCTATGGGCCCCAGGAGAGGTTCCGATCTTCAGTACGACCTCTATGTAACCTTTGAAGAAGCTGCTTTTGGAGTGCGCAAGGACATAGATATTCCAAGGACAGAAAGGTGTTCTACCTGCTCAGGCACAGGAGCAAAGCCGGGCACAAGCCCGAAGCGCTGCCCTAACTGCGGCGGCACGGGGCAGGTCCGTACAACCCGCTCAACCCTGGGAATGCAGTTTGTAAGCACCACGACGTGCAGCGCCTGTCACGGCAGGGGTCAGGTAGTTGAATCTCCATGCCCCACATGTAGCGGCGCGGGCAGGGTCAGGAGCAGGAGAAAGATGTCAGTCAACGTACCTGCAGGAGCAGACTCTGGTATGACCCTCAGGCTCAGCGGGGAAGGAGATGCAGGAGAACCGGGAGCGCCTTCCGGAGACCTTTATATTATCGTGCATGTGATGGAACACAAATATTTCAAGCGGGTCGATTACGATGTTATCTCCGAACTTCCAATATCCTTCACCCAGGCTGCACTCGGAGCAGACATTATGGTTGATACCCTTTACGGCAAGGTCAAAATGAATATTCCATCAGGGACCCAGACACATTCCGTATTCAGGCTCAAAGATAAAGGCATACAGCGCCTGCAAGGCCACGGCAAGGGTGACCAGCTCGTAAGGGTAATAATCAGGACTCCAACAAAACTCACTCAGGAACAAAAAGACCTTCTTCATCAGTTCGAATACCTGAGCAATGGGAAGAAGCCCGAAGCAGAGGAAAGGAGCAGATCTGATAAGCAGAAAAGCGAAAAACCCAGGAAAAGCAAGGGACTTTTCGAAAAGGTAAAAGATGCCTTTGAAAGTTGACTATAATACCTCTGGCTCCAATATTAGCCGGTTCTCCGGTATTTTCTCAGGCTTCTATTCTTTTTCCCTTTTCACCTTTTTTTGATTATAATTCTTCATACAGGATTCTTTTTTATTTAGATTCTTTTCTTTAAAGGAAGTTTGAAAAACATTTATATACACCTCTTTAATTCTATGCCTAGGAACCATAGTTATTTCGCAAAAGCATAGGCTTGAGAAATTCTGGTCTGCAAAACGTTTAATTTCCAGAGATGATCAACACGCTGAGAAACTTTGCTTTAATTTATCATCATGTATCGGGAATCAATTTGAATCCAGGTATTAAGCGCGGTATCTTCTTTATATTCAATTTAGCGTTACTTTCTTTAGTTTTAATTAGTTCTGGATTGACTGCTTTTACTGCGGCTATCTTCTGTTATAGTTATTTTTACTTTTCCCGGTATTATACCGTTCAGTCCTATGCTGGTTGCTTCTCGTTCAGGAATCCGTGCAGTGGCGGGTTCATTGATAACAGTTTTTTTGAAGGTGTTCTATGAAAGCTGTAATTATTGGTGCAGGGGAAGTGGGCTACCATATTGCAAAAGCCCTCTCTCCTAAAAATGATGTGGTAATTATAGATAAAGATGAAGAAGCAGCAAAAAGAGCTGACGAACTTGACGTGCTCGTAATTGAAGGAAACGGAGCAAACGCAGAGATCCTTTCAAGAGTTCTGCAGAATGCTGATCTTCTTGTAGCTGTTACCGGGGTTGATGAGGTTAACATTGTCGCCTGTATGACAGCAAAACTGATTATGAAAAATAAAAACGGCTGGAAAGATACAAAGACCATAGCAAGGGTCAGTAACCCCGATTACATAGACTCTCCGGTTACATCAAGAGCCCAGGTCGGCGTTGACCTTATGATCTGCCCGGAACTTGCGCTTGCTTCTGAAGTTGCCGATATACTCTCAAGTCCCTCCGCAATAGATGCGGAAATGTTTGCCGAAGGAAAGGTAAGGATGACTGAGTTTGCAATAAGTCCTGAAAGCAAACTTGTAGGAAAACATATGCAGGACCTCAAGCTTGCCGACTGCTGCATTGTCAGCGCGGTTTTCAGGGAAGACCAGATAATAATTCCCCATGGAGACGACCTGATCAAAGCAAACGACCATATGGTAGTTGTGGGCAAGCCGGAGTCCATGGAAGATCTTGAGAGCGTCTTCGGAAGTAAGGTGTCTCATAGAACCAGAATTCTCCTTATCGGATGCGGAATTGTAGGGATGTATCTGGCAAAACTGATCGATAAAGAGGAAAATGCAGATCTGAGAATTATCGAGCACAGCAAAAGCCGCTGCATAGAAGTGGCAGAGATACTGGAAAATGCCCTTGTACTTAATGGAGACGGCACTGATGTCAGCCTTCTCAGAGAGGAAAATATTGAAGATATGGATGTTGTTGTTGCGGTTACGGACAGCGATGAAAAGAACCTTCTCTGTTCCCTGCTTGCAAAGCAGCTCGGTGCAAAAAAGGTAATTGCAAGGGCTGACCGCTCGGACTACCTGCCTCTTTTTGAGATGGTAGGGATAGACATGGCTGTAAGCCCGAGAGAAGCAACCGTAAACGAAGTCCTCAAGCTTACCATGGGAAGAGGTATACAGACACTTACGACCATTGAGGGTGAAAGAGCTGAGATTATAGAATATACGGCCTCCGAGAAGTCCAGAATTGTGGGCAAGCCCTTAAACAAAGTAAAGTTCCCCAAAGGAGCTCTTATTAACATGGTGGTGCGCGGAAAGGAGACTATAATCCCAAGAGGGGATTTCATTGTCAATGAAGGAGACCGTGTAGTTATTTTCTCAATGGCTTCGGCAGCATCGGAAGTAGAAAAATATTTCAAGTAAGAAAATATTTCAAGTAAGTTTTACGGGACAGGGGTTTTTCTGTGAATAAAAAAGCTATTTATAATGCGCTTGGGAAAATTCTTATACTTCTGGCTTTTACAATGCTCGTTCCTCTTTTAGTGGCTTTTTATTATGGGGAACCCCTGAAACCGTTTACGGTTTCCATTCTCATAACCTTTCTTGCCGGTTTGCTCCTTACACGCATCAAGAGCAGTGCTGAATGGCAGCAGAAAGAAGCCCTTGCCATTGTGGCTCTGACCTGGCTTTCAGCAGCTATTTTTGGAGGGATCCCTTTCCTTTTCGAGGGCGTATCCTTCATTGATGCCGTGTTTGAAACAATGTCGGGTTTCACGTCAACGGGTTCGACTATTTTTGTGGATATTGAGAGTTATTCCAGGAGTCTTCTTTTCTGGCGTTCTTTTACGCAGTGGCTGGGCGGTATGGGTATTATTGTGCTTTTCATTGCTATCCTGCCAAAACTCGGAGTTGCGGGGCGCCAGCTTTTCCGGGCAGAAGCTCCGGGCCCTACAGAAGATAAGCTCAAGCCAAGGATAAAAGATACGGCAAAGATCCTGTGGGCGCTTTATGTCCTGATCTCTGCCGTTGAAGTTGTGGCACTGATGCTTGCAGGAATGTCCCTGTATGACGCCCTCACGCACACTTTTGCAGGCATGGCATGTGGAGGCTATTCCCCTTATGGTCTGGGGATTGAAGCTTTTAACAGCCCTCTTATAGAATTTATTCTCACATTTTTTATGTTCGCAGCCGGAGCGAACTTTGCCCTGTATTACAGGGCGATTTTTATTGACAGTAACTTTCTTCTTAAAGATGAGGAGTTCAGGGCTTATACCTTTATTCTCCTGGGATTTTCAGGCCTTCTCACCCTGGTTCTGTACAAAGATATGGATTTTTCCCTTTTCAATTCTTTCCGTTACGCCATATTCCAGATTACCTCTATCATGACGGCTACGGGCTTTGCTTCAACTGATTTTAACCTCTGGACAGATTCGGCAAAGGTCCTGGTTTTTGCGGTCATGTTTATAGGCGGCTGTGCAGGCTCCACCGGGGGAGGCATGAAGGTCGTGCGTTTTCTGCTGATGTTAAAGTATGCGAGGAGAGAGCTGTTTAAATTTGTTCATCCAAGGCTTATAAGGCCCATCAGATTCAATAACAAAGCAGTGCCTGATGATGTTTTACAGTCCATCCTGTCCTTTGTTGTGATTTACATATTAGTTTTTATCTTCAGTGCAATGTTCCTGACTCTGCTTGGAGTCGACATGATCAGTTCTGCTACCGCTTCGATTGCAACCCTTGGAAATATAGGACCTGGTTTTAACGTAGTCGGACCTATGGCAAACTTTTCAGCACTCCCTCCCCTGGGAAAAATTATCCTGATAAATAATATGTGGGTCGGAAGGCTTGAGGTTTATACCGTACTGGTACTCTTCACAAGCGATTTCTGGCATTCCTGAACAAAATTTCATTAAAGGCATACAATAGATGTGCCTGAAGTTGTCAGGCATCTGTGTTTTCCACTCATGCTTTTCCTGTAAATGCACCTGAATTCAGTCTTTCAATCCTCTCCGAACAGCACACTTTACTTAAATTTTATCAGCCCTGGATTTTTATTCTTTGGTTCTTTTTCATTTTTTCCACATTAAATGATTTCTTAGAAATCCTCCCATGTACGTTTTTTTCTCCAAAGACTACTTAAGCAAGCAGGAGCAATCTATCTGGGAACAGTCTTTTCTTCGAGGGAATCTTATGAAAGCGGTGGTTATCGGCGCAGGTGAAGTTGGGTATCATATAGCAAAGTTCCTTTCCCTCACACACGATGTGATCGTTATTGAGAATGACGAGGATGCCCTGAGACGGGCGGATGAGCTTGATGTTCAGGTTGTGGAAGGAAACGGCGCAAATGCAGATATTCTTGCAAGTGTCCTCCCTGATGTGGATATTCTCGTTGCTGTCACAGGAGTTGATGAAGTCAATATAGTTGCCTGTATGACTGCAAAGCTTATATTAAGGGCACATCCGGGCTGGAAAGAAACAAAAACCATTGCCAGGGTCAGCAACCCTGACTATATTGATGTGCCGGTTACGTCCAGAGCTCAGGTAGGGGTAGACATAATGATATGCCCTGAACTTGCTCTTGCTTCGGAAGTCGCTGAAGTGCTCTCAAATCCCTCTGCAATAGACGCGGAAATGTTTGCAGGGGGCAAAGTTCAGATGATGGAATTTGCCATCCGCCCGGACAACAGGCTTGTTGGAAAGCGCATGCAGGATATTGAGCTTGAGGACTGCTGCATCGTCAGTGCAATATTCAGGAATAATGATATAATCATCCCTCACGGAGACGATTTCATAAAGGCAAATGACCACATGGTAGTTGTGGGCAAGCCCAGGGCCATGGCGGACCTTGAAAACGTTTTCGGAAACGAAGGACCTCACCGGAATAGAATTCTTCTAATTGGCTGCGGAATTGTAGGCTTTTACCTTGCCAAGATTATAGATAAGGATGAGAACGCAGACCTCAAGGTTATCGAATACAGGAAAAGCCGCTGTATAGAAGTGGCAGAGATGCTGGAAAATGCACTTATACTCAATGGGGACGGCACTGATGTCAACCTTCTCAGGGAAGAAAACATAGAGGATATGGATGTCGTTATTGCGGTTACGGACAATGACGAAAAAAACCTTCTCTGTTCCCTGCTCGCAAAGCAAATGGGAGCAAAAAAAGTAATCGCAAGAGCTGACCGCTCGGATTATGTCCCTCTTTTTGAGATGGTTGGGATCGACATTGCAGTAAGCCCTAGAGAAGCAACCGTAAATGAAGTCCTCAAACTTACCATGGGAAAAGGCATAGAAGCCCTTGCGACAATTGAAGGCGAAAAAGCGGAAATTATCGAATATACTGCATCAGGACAATCCAAAATCGTAGGAAAACCGCTTAGCAAGATAAAGTTTCCCAAGGGTGCGATTGTTACCATGGTAGTCCATGATGATGATGTCATTATTCCCAGAGGGGAATTCATCATCAGGGAAGGGGATAGAGTTATTATCTTTGCCCTTTCCTCCGCAGTCCGCTCTGTTGAGAAATTGTTTAAGTAAGCAATAAATACGAAAATCTTAAATACGAAACTCTTTCTTCATCTTCTTCATCTGTCCCTCATTTTTGAGAAGCTGTTTAAGCAAGAAATAAATATGAATAGTCATGAGTAGATTGAAAGAGTCATCACCTGTAAAAATAGAGGATCGGCATGAATATTAAGATTGTTTTTTATGTGCTTGGCGGTTTACTCAGGCTTCTCGGGATAATCATGGTTGTTCCTCTCGGAGTTGCGTACTACTATGGAGAAGATCTGACTCCGTTTCTTGTATCTATAGCAATAACCGTTATTACAGGCCTGATCCTTCTTTCCTACAAAACTGATGAAGAATGGATGCGCAAAGAAGGCTTTGCAATCGTTGGACTGGGCTGGCTTATTGCTGCGGTTTTTGGAGCAATCCCTTTTGTGCTTGACGGGATTTCCCCGCTTAACGCCCTTTTTGAATCCATGTCAGCCTTTACCACCACAGGCTCGACAATCCTCACGGATATAGAAAGCCACCCTAAAGGAATCCTTTTCTGGCGAGGCATGATGCAGTGGCTTGGCGGTATGGGAATTATCGTGCTTTTCATAGCCATTCTGCCAAAACTCGGAGTTGCAGGCAGACAGCTCTTCCGGGCTGAAGCCCCTGGCCCAACAGAAGATAAGCTGAAACCAAGAATCAGGGAAACAGCAAAGATCCTGTGGATGGTTTACTTCGTAATCTCATTCGCCCAGGTAGTTACCCTTCTGCTCGCAGGTCTTTCGCTGTACGATGCGGTAAACCATACATTTACCACGATGGCCTGCGGAGGTTTCTCCAATTACGGGTTGAGTATTGGTGCTTTTAACAGTCCTCTTGTTGAGTATATAATAACTTTTTTCACTTTCGTTGCCGGTGCAAACTTTGCACTCCATTACAGGGCGATTTATGTTGACAGGGACTTCCTGCTTAAAGACGATGAGTTCCGTTTCTATACAGCTCTGGTCCTGTCAGCAAGCGGGCTCCTTACTCTTCTGCTATGGAGGGACCTTAATACTGGCTTTTTTGATTCATTCCGGCTTGCAATCTTTCATGTAGTTACGATAATGACAAGTACCGGGTTTGCAATAGCTGATTTTAATCTCTGGTCAGAATCTTCAAAAATGGTGATTCTTTTAGTTATGTTTATTGGAGGCTGTGCAGGTTCTACAGGTGGAGGCATCAAGGTTGTACGCATTCTTATCTTACTCAGACACAGCCGAACGGAATTGTTCAAGGCTCTTCACCCCAGAGCCATAAAAAGCGTTAAATTCAACAATAAAGCCGTGCCTGATGAGATTATCAGCTCTATAATCTCATTTGTGGTGATTTACCTCCTTATTTTTATCTCAAGCGCCCTTATCCTCTCTGTCCTGGGAATGGACATCATAACTTCAATTACAGCTTCCATTGCTACCCTGGGCAACATAGGTCCGGGCCTGGGTGTGGTAGGTCCTATGGGTTCTTTTGACCCCATTCCTCCCCTGGGAAAATTAATCCTGATCGCCAATATGTGGATTGGGAGGCTTGAAATCTACACGGTAATCGTGCTCTTTACTCCTGAGTTCTGGAATAAATAATTCCATGAAAAAAACCAAGATGCCTGGAAAAAGTAAAATTTAGAAAAACAGGATTTGCAGACAGAACCCCTGCAGGAAATCTAAAGTAGACCAGAAAAAAGAGAATAAAAAATGCCTGAAAAAACAGGCATCATGTCTTATTTTTTATGTCTTATTTTTTATCACTTCTTTTGCCGCATCCTTGAAAAGCACACGAAGGTCCCAGAGCAGTTTCTTGTTGGCTTTGAAGAGAGCCTGAAGAAGGTCAAGAAGGCTCATTCTCTCGAATTTGACATCTTTTAATGAGTGGGCAAGCGAGTCAAGATCATCATCAGTAAGGTTGATAAAGCAGTTCTTTACGATAAGGCTCATATCGATATCATGCCCTACTGTGTCCCTCCACTTTTTTTCATATACCTCTTCAAGCTTTACCACGGAGACGTCTCCTGCAGATATGGCTTCATAGGCAGCTTCTCCTGCCAGCTTGCCTGCGTCCATGGCATTGAGGATCCCTCCGCCTGTTATCGGGTCTGACTGGCGTGCAGCATCTCCTACAAGCATAAGCCCGTTAACTGAGGTTTTTTCGATGCTGCCTGAGACCGGGACTCCGCCAAAAACCATCTCAACTATTCTGGCATCAGGGAATTTCTTCTGCACGAAATCATTCAGATAATCAACAGGCCTGGGCTTGAATTTGCCCATTTTACTTCCGAGAATCCCTATCCCGACATTGGCTTTGCCTCCTCCTTTGGGGAAAACCCAGACATAGCCCCCGGGTGCCATTTCATTTCCTATATAGAACTCGCAGTATTCCTGGTTTATATCTGCACCTGCTATAAGGTACTGGGCACAGGTTTCAACGTCTACAGGCTTGAGTGCTGTATCTATTCCTGCCCATCTGCCTACCTTTGATTCAACCCCGTCAGCGCCTATTACTATGCTGGCACGCACCTCATACTCTTTCCCAAGGTGCATGAGTCTGGCTCCTTTTACAAAGTCATCCTCAATAATAAGACCTGTAGCTCTTGTCTTTACCCGGACTTCAGCCCCGGCGGTTGCGGCATGTTCTGCAAGGGCGCGGTCAAATACCTTTCTTTCAAGCACGTAGCCGACTTCTCCTCCGGAGATTTCCTCAGCCATCTCTATCTTTGTGCCGTCCGGGGAGAAAATACAGGAACCTTTAAGATCAGCGCAGATCCACCTTTTGTCTATTTCCACATGCTTTTTAAGGCACTCTTTGTTCACGCCTTCTGCGCAGCGTACAGGGTCACCTATTTCCTGGCGTTTTTCAATTAAAAGTACATCAAGCCCTTTTTCCGCAGCAGTTTTTGCAGCAATGGAACCTGCAGGACCGGCTCCTATAACCAGAACATCATACTTGTCCTTCATTTCATTACCTCGATTGCTCCCACAGGACAAATGCGATCGCATATCCCGCACACGATACAGATACTTTCATCTACTTCAATCCAGGTTTCTACAAGTTCGAGTGCTCCTTTAGGGCAAACTCCCACACAGGCCCCACAATATCCACATTTATATCTGTTTATGTTTACGCTCACCAGCTCACCTGTCAAATTTAAAGGTAAATCATAATCCTTAACCAGCAGATACTGTCTTTTTTAAGAAAGTACGGCGTAAATGGAAAGGCACAGCAGTGCGGTTCCACATTATTTTAGATTAATTAATGTAAGATAATACATGAAAGTCTAATTTAAATAATATATTGAAATTTTATAATTTAATATAAGCCTTTTCCGAGCTTTTCGGATTTTATATTATTCACGGGTTTTCTTTTCGGCAGGATGAGGCTCTAATTCGGACCAGTTCATCCGGAGAGAATCACTTTCTGGAATAGTTTTCACAATTAATGTATTAATCTAGTTTAAAGTTATTGGCTCTATCAGACCAGCGCGTTCTGGAAAGTTTTTTCCAGCAAATTTTTCCAATATACAAATTAGTAATGTCAGATCTTTATAAATTGTACCTTGCCTTTCGGAAGTTACTGTGAGTTTGTTTTTAATTGTGATTTTATTCTAAATATAGATATAGCAATTATAAACATAGCAATTATAAATATAGCAATTATAAACATAGCAATTATAAACATAGCAATTATAAACATAGCAATTAACTGCTTACTGACTGCATGCCTCAAAAAGAACAGCAGTTCTGGATTAACAATTCTACATAACAACTCTTAGTTAATAGTTCTGGATGCAGTTCTGGATAACAACTCTAAGTTAATAGTTCGAGGTTAGCAGTTCTAACCAGCGGTTCTTAACTACTTTTCAAGAATCTAATTTTCTGGTCAAACATACATTTTCATAAGGCCGCTTTTCCTTCACTCTGCCTGAAACTTTAATATTTCTTTTTTACAATGTTTTCTGCCAGGAGGTCAATAAAAATATCCATAATTTCTGGAAAATCGTCATTTTCGAGTTCATTTCTGAAATGAATTAGGGAAAGAACCGCCTGTGTTGTTTCAGCAAGGATCTTTGCGGGCTTGTCGATAAGAAGTCCAGCATCTGCCCATTCTTCAAAGAAAGGGATGATCGTTTCCACATTATCCCTGCAAATCCGTTTAATTTCTTCTTCAGAAGATCGGGAAATTTTCAGTTCAAGGTGCTCTTTCTCAATAAAAACTTTTCTCCAGATCGGGTGGTTATTGACGATATTGAGCACATACCGGAGATAAGCTCGAATCGCTTTATCGGGTTCATCCCTGTACTTCAGGAAGGAATTTTCGAGTATGCTGTCCTTTAAAGCTTCCCGTTCTTCTTTATAGATCTGCAAAAAGAGGTCTTCTTTACTATTGAAAAAAGAGTAAAAAGAACTCTTTGAAATTCCCAGCCCTTCGGTAAGGTCTTCAATACCTGTCTTCTTAACTCCATACCTGGCAAAGCAGTCCTTCCCACGGTCTATAATATTTCGTTTTATGATCTCTCTTTCTTCCTCTGTAAAAGATCTCAGTGGCTCACCTCTTCTGGGAATAAATTCCCGGATTTATCAAGTTTACAAAGCCTGTATCAATCTGTTCAGAATCAAAAACCAATAATATCAATGAATAATTGATTTTTTTATTCATAGCTTAATTACACATCATCTATTTAAAATTTTTGAACCCCGGACACCGTCTCGGGAGGAAAGGGAACGTTTCGACACCCGAGTTTCGCTTCGAGATCTCAGGAAATCGAAGATTTTCTGGGAGTTGCGATGTAATAAGTGAGAAATTAAAAAAAGAGAAAAGTGAGAAAATAACCTTAAATGTTATTTTGACACTTTTCATTCTGCCAGATTAAAGTGGAACCAGCCCGACCCTTCCTTTTTTGACTTCGAGTCTGAATTTACTCTCAATATAGTCTTTTGCAGCACCTTTGCCGTGTATGAGAAGCTCTACAAGGTCTTCAGGCTCATCTATGTCCGTGCCTGCCATAAAAGAGTCGTAGATTTCAAAGTCCTGGCCTGAATCCGTTGCAATCGAGCAGTGAGTTAGAAAACTCGAGCCGTAATACTTTACCCTGTATTTCGAGGGATTTTTTATGAAAAGAGCGTTTGTGCCGCCGCCTTTTCCCGGAACGATGCAGACATCCTTTTCCGTTGAGCTTATCTCCTTTATATGCTCAGGAGAGAGGAGAGGGAGGTCAGCCATAACAATAAGGACAGGCTCCTCTGCCTCTTTGAGATACCTGTTAAGGGCTTCGTTCAGGTCTTTTTCGTCCAGCAGAACTCTTGCTTCAGTCATTTCCTCAAGCCCGTAGACAGATGGGCTGAGGATGTCGACTTGTTCTATTCCGGCTCCCTTGAGAGAAGATATTACCTGGTTTAACATGAGTTCTACAAATTCTTCTCTTTCCTGCAAACTCAGTACAGGCGATAACCTTGATTTTGCGCCGGCTTTCTTATAGGGGATTACGGCTCTCATCTGGACTCCTGCATAATTTCGTTTTTCATTTTCGTTTTTTATCTCAACAAATTCTTTTAATATTCAGATCTAAAGAAATCTCTTTTTTCAGTCTCTTACTCTTTGCTGCCCATCCCTGCTTTTGCGTAACCGGGAAATAAGCCTTCCTGCCCCGGAAACCCTGATTCTATCTTCCGGTAAAGGGTATCTCTCTGCACCGGGACTCTTCCTGCCCCTTTAATCATCCATTCAAACTCTGCAGGAGATACATACTCCCCGTGGCTGCCCCCGGAAGCTGTCGAGATCTGGTCTTCCATAAGCGTGCCTCCGAGGTCGTTTGCGCCGCACTGCAGGGCCACCTGGGCAAGTTTCTTTCCCAATTTTACCCATGTAGCCTGGATATTTTTAACGTAGGTGTGCAGAATTACGCGGGAAATAGCTATGAGCTGCAGGTCTTCAAGCCCTGTGCTTGAGAATTTTCCGGATGCAAGCATTTTTTCCCCTACAGGGTTGTTGTAAGGCAAAAAAGACATTGGAATAAGTTCCGTAAACCCGCCTGTCTCTTTCTGGATCTCGCGGATAGTAAAGACATGGTCCAGACGTTCTTTAAGGGTCTCGACATGCCCGTACATAATTGTGGCATTGGTGGAAATGCCTGCTTTATGTGCTGCGGTCACAGTATCAATCCACTGCTGGGTGCTGATTTTTGAAGGGCAGATGATCTTTCTTACCCTGTCAGAGAGGATCTCGGCTGAAGTCCCGGTGAGGGAATCAAGACCACTCTTTTTAAGCCTGCGGAGGGCTTCTTCAACAGACATACCCGAGGTTTCTGCTGCGTAGTTGACCTCCATAGGGGAAAGGGCATGAAGGCACAGGTCCGGGTATTCGGCTTTTAAGGACTCTATAACCTCAAGATAGAATTCCATATCAGCTTCCGGGGTGTACCCTCCCTGAACGCAGACTTCCACGGCTCCGGCTTTTCTCGCATCCCCTGCTTTTTTCAGGATTTCTTCAATGCTCAGGATATATCCTTTCTCTGTCCTGTAGGCGCAGAACCCGCAGTTTCCGACGCATTTGTTTGTGATATAAATATTCCTGTTTACCACATAGCTGACAGTGTCGCCTGCAGCAATTGCCCTGAGGTCATTGGCAAGCTCAAACAGCTCAAAAGGGTTTCCTTCAAGCAGGAGAAGGGCGTCTTCTTTAGTGCATTTTCCCTTGTATGCCCTTTCAATAACATTTTCGGGAATTGTCGGTTTTTTCGTGTACATCCGATCATCCTTTTTTAAAATCATCGTTATCCTGACTGTTAGCCGGCTTTTCAGCTTATTCGAAAGCTCCGCACCCGGCAATCTTTCGAGAATTCCTGGAAGCCAGCTCATGCGCTTCCCTGTAAAGGGTCGTCCTCTCTTTCGGGATCCTGCCGGCTCCGTGGATCATCCATTCGAGCTCATCAACAGTGATCATTTCCCCGTGGCAGGCACCTGCGGATCTGGAAATGCTTTCCTCCATCAGTGTGCCTCCCAGGTCATTGACACCGCAGTGGAGAGAAAACTGGGCAAATTTCTTTCCCAGTTTAACCCAGCTTGCCTGGATATTATCAACATGCCCGTGGAAAAGTATACGGGATACCGCATAGACTTTCAGGTCTTCAAGACCCGGTGTGGCATATCTGCCTTCCTTTATCATTTTTTCCCCTACAGGATTGTTATAGGGCATAAAAGGCAGGGGCACAAATTCCGTAATTCCTCCGGTCTCCTTCTGGATTTCCCTGATAGTGAGCATATGGTTAATCCTCTCTTCAGGAGTTTCAACGTGCCCGTACATCATGGTTGCAGTCGTCGGAATCCCTGCAGCATGTGCCTGTGTAACCACTTCGATCCATTCTGCAGTATTGAGTTTTGCGGGGCAGATTATTTTTCGAACGCGGTCGGAGAGTATTTCGGCTGCTGTCCCCGGCATGGTATCAAGCCCGCTTCTTTTAAGCCTTCTCAGGGACTCTTTTACCGGGATTTCACTGATGCGCGAAGCATGATAAACTTCCATGGGCGAAAAAGAATGGACATGCATTTCCGGGAATTCGGCCTTTATGGCTTCTACGATCCCCTGGTAAAAGTCCAAACCCACATCAGGAAGCAGCCCTCCCTGGATACATACCTCGGTGGCGTTTGCCTTTTCGGCTTCCCTGACCTTTTCCATAATTTCTTCAATGCTCAGGACTTTACCATCATCTGTCCTGAATGCGCAGAACCCGCAGCTTCCTGTACAGCGGCTTGTAAAATTTATGTTCCTGTTCACAACATAGGTAACCGTGTCCCCTGCTGCCAGGTCGCGGAGTTCATCTGCAAACCTGAAAAGTTCGAAAGGGGGCACCTCCAGAAGAAGGAGCGCGTCTTCTTTTGTGGTTTTTCCCCTGTGTGCACGTTCGATGAGGTCTTCGGGAATTCTGCTGTTCATTTTTCTGAATCCTCCGCGTTCTCTGTTCCGGGCTGCTTCCTGTACCCGCTATTATCTGAGAGCCGCTTGATAAGGCTGCCAATCCTTTCCGAATACCACCCTTTTTTTACGTATGGAGGGTAAACTGGAAGGCGTTCTTTAAGTGGAATGTCCCCCAGCTTTTTCTGCAGGTTTTTCACATCAGGCCATTCAGCTTCGGGGTTGATCCAGTCAATTGTAAGAGGAGATATGCCTCCGAGATCAGTTACTCCTTTTGCGATAAGGGATTTCGGGTCTATAAGATTTGGGGCAACCTGGACTGCCACGTCACCGGGCAGAATCCGGGCTGCAAGCTCTACGGAATCCATCATCTCTTCAACAGCAGGCTCGGGAAAGTTTTCCATCTCTGTCCCCGGCTTTGGGGCAAAATTCTGGATGATCACTTCCTGAATATGCCCGTATTCCCTGTGAAGAGCTGCAATTGCTTCAAGTGATTCTATCCTGTCGTCCCTGCTCTCCCCTATACCTATAAGGAGTCCTGTAGTATAAGGAATCTTCAGTTTTCCGGCTTCTCGAATAGTTTCAAGCCTGCGTTCCGGAATTTTTCCGGGGCAGTCTTTATGTGCGGCCAGAACTGCCGTGCTCTCAAGCATCAGCCCCATGCTTGCATTCAGGGGCTTTAAAGCTTCGAGTTCGGAGCGGGTCATTATCCCCGCATTCGTATGGGGAAGAATACCGATGTCGATTGCAGTTTCACAGAGGAAAACAAGATATTCAAGCGTGGAGGAATAGCCGATCTCTTCAAGCATTTCACCGTATCCCGGCACTTCTTCTGCACGCTCCCCAAATGTAAAAAGAGCTTCTGTGCATCCTGCCCGTACTCCGTTTTCAAGAACAGAAATAACCTCTTCAGGCTTCATGAGCCGGGCCCCGGGCTGTCCGGGTTCCCGCCGAAAGCCGCAGTAACCGCACTGATTTCTGCAGATATTGGTTACAGGGATGAAAACGTTTTTTGAATAAGTCACGAAAGGAACTTTTTTCGATGTAATGTAAAACACCTGCTTCTGGTTTTTTCGGGCTTCAACCGAGGACTTTTTCCATAACCGACATTACTCCAAGAGCCACTCCCTCGACTTCTATGCCGCCTTTTCCTTTGGCTCCGTCTCCAACAACATAAAGCCCGGAAAAAGGAGTTTCATTTCCAGGGTCAGTGCCCGAAGCTGCCCTGTTTACAGGCCATTCGTCATGGTATGACTGGATAAGAAGGACTTCATACCTCTTACCCGGGAAAATCTCTTTCAGGTCCTCAAGACCCATTTCGATTTCGGATTCGAGGTTCTTAACGTTCTCAGGTGCAACATACTGGTGGCACATGGTAAGGTGCTTTCCCGGAGGGGCCAGTTCGGGGTCAGCCTGAGTAACTTCATTGACACCGTTTATGCGCCTTGTATAGGGGGTTAACAGAACTCCTGTGTGACCTACAAGAGGCTCATCTGCTGCAAGACAGATCTTTATGCCTGCGGAAGGCTGAAGAGTCCCGACCATTTTAAAGTAGGCTGCATCTGCTTCTTTTGAGAGGGCTTCACTGCAGAGCACAGCAGTTGCAGCATGGCCGAGATTACTGATAACCAGGTCAGCATCATGTATCCTGTCATCGGCAATTATTCCTGCAGCTTTTCCGTTTTCAATTAGGATTTTTGAGACTTCCTGTCCGGTGTGTATTTTCCCTCCATTTGCTGAAATAACGGTTTCAAGGGCATCAATAATCCCTTTACACCCGCCTTCAGGGATACCTGTTCCTCCAAACCGGTACATGTTTTCAATTATCTCAAAAACTTCTTCTACCGGGACTTCGTCGCTTTTCAGGCTGAGAGCCCAGCCGCAGAAAGAATCGGCAAATTTTATCAGCCATTCATCACTGACCTGGCTCTTAATCCAGGCCTGAAGCGAGCTTCCGGATGGACGGTTTTTCCTTGTGCTGACAATCAGGAGGGCTATTTTCATTCGGTCTTTATAGGAAAGAAGAGAAGGAAAATCATTGAAAGAAATATCTTTGAAGCCTTTCACGTAGTCCGGGTTTCCTTTCTTGAGGGGGACGCGTACAGTGGTCATTTCTGACCTCACTATATTTACACTGGCTTCGACTTCTTTGAGGAAACAGGCAAGGGGTCCTCCGGGTCCGTTGGGAAGCATGTGGAAAGCTCCGCTGGATAGCTGGAACCCTTTATAACTGAGGTTGGTAAACCTGCCACCTGTGATGGGAAGCCTTTCAAAAACTTCAACCTCATGCCCTGCTTTTGATAAACGGGCAGCGCTTAAAAGCCCTCCAAGTCCTGCACCTATGACAACCGTTTTCATGCCGGCACCTCAATAGCTTTCACAGGGCAGTAGGGGATGCACATCCCGCAATCCACACAGGCATCAGTAGCCCGTGCTCTCCCCCTTACTTCTATTGCTCCCTTTTTGCAAAAAGAAGCGCACTGGCCACACCCTACACAGTTATCGTTTATCTTCATGAGTTCCACCAGCTTTTCTATCGTGAAAAGGATTATTATAATGTATTGGTATACCGTATCGACCCATATCTCAGCACCGGTGCGAGACGGGATTTTCTGGTTATTATGCGCCGGTTGTATTATGTAATAGGTAATATACTATGAAATTATCCCATCCGGAGTATAATAGAGCTTAAGGGAATACAGATAAGATGTATACACAATTATTATACCCAGGGTTTGCCAGGAAAGAAACGAGTTCTTTTTAATGGAAAAAAATTGCCTGTTTTCCTGTTTACATGGAAAATTTTCAGCATACTAAGTTCCTTATTATTTTCATTCCATAACTTGCCTCAAGAAGGCTTTAACCTCCAGATTCATCATTATTATTTATGTAATATTTAGTGCATTTTTTATGAGGATAAAAATAATTAGTGGAGATATATAATTCCTTGCCATTCCCTGGAAAAAAACCTGTAATTTCAGGAAACTGCTTTCCAGAATATGACAGCTGTTAAAAAATAACATATTTATGGGGTATATATAATTTCGTAACTGGACCAGGGCTTTTCCCCCAGTTTATTTAGACATTTCTATATTTTAAAAACAGATTTTTAATTATTTAGACTTAATATTTATATAATATTAATTATCTAGCAAATAACTATAAATATCCCCTGATTTATTTGCAGAACTAGCTAGCTACCTTTAATCTTAATTATTAATTATATTACTTTCACGCGAATGAGTCAAAACCATCGGAAGGATGGAGTTCTCCTGACTTTCGGAAATTTATCATATAATCCTGGGCATCGAAAAGTAAATTTTTCAAGGCCTGGGAGTCAGGATGTCCATATTCAAGAGCCATCTTCAGTAAAAAGGCACCTGGGTACAGACATTCTCTACCGGGCCTGTACCGGTCAAATGGTTTGTAAATAACCGGAAGATTCGGACAGTCTTTTTGTCCAGCATCTTGAAAATTAAAAATTAAAATCATGCGACGCTGCAATTTCAGATTGCTGCACTTTGATAGGTGATACAATGTCTGGAATAATTGATAGCTATATACCGGTTGCCATATTTCTTGCCGTGGGACTGATCATGCCTCCCATGACAATGTTCATGGTAAAACAACTGAGTCCGAGGAGCAAAGCAGCCAGCAAATACACAACATACGAGTCGGGTTCCGTTCCAACAGGAACTGCAAGGATCCAGTTCAATGTTGAGTATTATCTCTATGCAATTGCTTTCGTTCTTTTTGATATTGAGGTGCTTTTCCTTTACCCTTGGGCTACAGTCTATAAGGGGCATGGGATTACCTCAATTGCAGTGGTTGAAATGTTTGTATTCATTTTCATACTGCTCTTCGGATATGTATATCTCTGGAAGAAGGAGGCCCTTACATGGGTGAAGTGAAGGAGACAAAAACGAATAACTCAAAGGAAAACCCGGAAGAAGAAGTCCCCGGAGTCATCACAACAACTACAAGTGCAATCCACAATTTCCTCAAGAAAACAAAGGCTCAGGACATAATCAACTGGGGTCGAAAAAACTCTCTCTGGTTCATGACCCAGCCCATGGGCTGCTGCGGTGTGGAAATGATTGCAACCGGCTGCGCCCATTATGATACTGACCGTTTCGGGATTATTCCGAGGAACTCCCCAAGGCATGCGGATGTCATGATCATCAGCGGCTACGTGACAAAAAAGTATCTTCCGGCGTTAAAGAGGCTCTGGGACCAGATGCCTGCGCCCAAATGGGTTATTGCCATGGGGGACTGTGCAATCAGCGGCGGACCATTTTACGAGTCCTACAGCACTGTTCAGAACATCGACGAAATCTTCCCTATCGATGTATATATTCCGGGATGTCCCCCCAGACCTGAAGCCCTGATCCAGGGGTTTGTGGAACTGCAGGAAAAAATAAAAGCCAGAAAGGACCGGGGAACGGAATACTGAGGAGATTAAGGCTTATTTGAGGGAATATAATGGACGCCAGAACGATTATAGAATCATTAACCGGGAAATTCCCGGAAGCGATTTCTGAAGCCGGGATCGAATCTCCAATCCGTATCCGGGCATATGTTGACAAAGATAAAGCAAAGGAGGTCTGCGAGTACCTTAAGGGCTCCCTTCAGTTCGACCACCTCTGTTCCGTGAGCGGAGTGGACTATCCTCAGAGGGACGAACTCGAAGCAGTGTATCATATAGCTTCATATGACCACCCCGTAGTCCTTATGCTGAAAGCAAGACTGCCAAGGGATTCTCCGGAAATAGAATCCGTTGTGTCTGTATACTGGAATGCAAACTGGTATGAAAGGGAGACCTACGAACTCTACGGGATATTCTTTAAGGATCATCCGGAACTGAAGCCTCTTGTTCTCCCTGATGACATGCTGGGTGAGTGGCCTCTCAGAAAAGACTATGAGGGTTTTCCGAACAGGACAGCAAGAAACCTGGTGTGAGGGGTGAAAAATGGAAGAAATGCTTGAATCAAATGAAATGATCGTACACCTGGGCCCTCAGCATCCCATGCAGCCCGGACCATTCAGGTTGAACCTGAAATTAAAAGGGGAAACAATCATGGATGCTGAAGTGGAAATGGGCTATATCCACAAAGGCATTGAAAAAATCCTGGAGAACAGGACCTACCTTCAGGGCATCACCATAGTTGACAGGATCTGTTACCTTGTAGCTCTTACAAATGAAGAATGCTATGTTGGATGCGTTGAAAAGCTTCTTGATATCGAACCCCCTGAGAGAGCTCAGTATATTAGAGTTATTCTGGAAGAGCTTTCAAGACTCCAGAGCCATCTGCTTGGCCTGGGAGAATATGGGGAGTTCATCGGCTTCGTTTCCATGTTCATGTACACTATCAAGGAAAGGGAAGACATTCTTACTCTTATCGACATGGTCACAGGGGCAAGGGTTACCCACAGCTACCTGAGGTTCGGTGGGGTTCGTGACGACCTCCCGGAAGGATTTAAAGAAAAAACCATCCCGGTACTGAACAAGCTCAAGAAAGTCATCCGTGATTATGAGGAAATGTTCTACTCAGATACAATTTACAGGGAGAGAACTATCGGAATAGGTGTCCTGACAGCAGACGAAGCAAAAAGCCTTGGGGTTTCCGGGCCTGTCCTGAGGGCAACCGGAGTTCCTTTCGATATCCGGAAGAATGAACCCTACCTTGTGTACAGGGACCTGGACTTTAAAGTCTGCACTGAAACTGCAGGGGATTGTTTTGCAAGGGTTCAGGTCAGGCTTAACGAGATGCGTGAAAGCATTTACATCATAGAACAGTGCCTTGACATGATCCCGAACGGGCCTATCTTTCCGGAAGGAACCCCTTACGGCAAAAGGACTCCAGTAATGAGAGTTCCGGCAGGCGAGGTATTCTACAGGGTCGAAGACCCGAGAGGAGAAATGGGAATGTATATGATTTCCGACGGCTCGGACAGGCCTTACAGGGTAAAAGTCAGAGGACCCTATTACCCGACTCTGCAGGCTCTCCCCCCTCTTATCATAGGCACAACGGTTGCAGACATGGTATCAATTTCGGGGAGCATGGACGGCTGTACCAGTGAAGTGGACAGGTGACTTTTATGGCTATAGAAATTCCAGAATTCATAGTTCCCTTTGTCCCCTGGATCCGCGGTACTGTAGGCCTGGTTCTCGTAGGAGCCATCTTCCTTGGCGGAATGGCTGCAGTCTGGATTGAGAGAAAACTCTCAGCTGACATCCAGTTAAGGTACGGGCCTTCAAGGGTGGGAAAGTTCGGGCTCTTACAGCTTGTAGCAGATGCCATCAAACTCTTTACAAAAGAAGATGTCAGACCTGGAAATGCCGACCGTTTTCTTTACGACAATGCCCCGGTTTTCATGCTGACTTCCCTTTTTCTGATGCTTGTAGCGATTCCGGTTGGAGCGGTTTTTATTGATGGAAACTTATACCCTCTGGCCGTAACCGAGATGGATATAAGCATACTCTTCATAGAAGCGGTGTCCGCAATCAATATTTTTGGAATATTTATGGCTGCGTACGGATCAAACAATAAATATTCCCTGCTTGGTGCTTTCAGGAATTTTGCCCGCATGATAGGGTATGAAGTGCCACTTGGTATCGCTATTGTCAGCGTTGCCGTAATGACAGGCTCCCTAAATATCATTGATATTACCAGCGCTCAGGGAAGTTTTGTCTGGAACATTTTCCTGCAGCCTATCGGATTTGTTGTTTTCTTTATCGCACTTATGGCTGACCTTGGAAGGCTCCCTTTTGACCAGAACGAATCCGAAGAAGAACTGGTAGCAGGCTGGGTAACGGAATACACAGGAATGCGTTTTGGGCTCGTCTTCTTTGCCGAGTATATGCACATGATCCTTGGATCATTCCTTGTAGCACTCCTTTTCCTTGGAGGCTGGAACGTACCGGCATTTGTTGCAAATAATGCAGTGCTCGGACTTATTGCCCCTACAGGAATTTTGCTTCTTAAGACCGTGCTTGTGCTGATGACTATTATAGGAATGAGGTGGGCTGTCCCGAGGTTCAGGATTGACCAGGTAGTGGATATGAGCTGGAAGAAACTCCTGCCCCTGTCCCTGTTGAACCTTGCCTGGGCAGTCGGCCTTGGACTTTATCTGGGGGCTTAAGTATGGTTCTCAAAAACATCAAATATGCGCTTAAAAACATCCCTAAAGAACGCGTGACCAGGCTGTGCCCGGAGGTGGAAAGTCCGCTCTCCGAAAGGTTTAGAGGCCTCCAGACCCTTGACAAAAGCAAATGTATAGGCTGCGGGATCTGTGCCAATACCTGCCCTAACAGCGCGATCAAGATCGTAAAAGCCCCGATTGCCCCTGGCAGTGAAAAGAAGAGGTGGTTCCCTCAAATAGACATAGGGCACTGCCTCTTCTGCGGGCTCTGTATAGACCAGTGCCCCAAAGGTGCCCTTTCCAGCGGGAAAGAGTACTGCAAAGGCATGGTGAAATGGGCTCATAAAGACCTGCTTATGACCCCTGAAAAACTTGCGAGGGAAGTAGACATTCAGGAAGGTGACGAGAGATGATCGACCCTGGAACGGTTGGAACAGCACTGGAAACGGCGGTCTTCGGACTCCTTGCACTTGTCACGGTCTTCTTTGCAATCTTTGTGGTCATTGCAAAAGACGTCGTAAGAGCCGGGCTTGCCCTGATTATGTGCATGTTCGGAGTTGCAGGGCTTTATATTCTCTTAAACGCCCAGTTCCTTGGAGTTATCCAGGTTCTGGTCTATATAGGAGCAATCGGAGTTCTTATCCTCTTTGCAGTCATGCTGACAAAGCGCGAAATCGGAGGTGGGCCCCGTGCAAATTAACCGGCCTCTGGCTTTTTTGGTGTGCCTGCTCTTTGTGGCGGTTGTAGTGACAGGAGCTTTCGGAACGTCCTGGAATACGGTGTCAGAGCTTCCCGAAAACCCTGCTGACCCGAGTAATATAGAAGGCATAGGCATGCTTATCTTTACCCATTTTGTTGCACCTTTCGAGGTCCTGTCAATTGTCCTGCTCGCATCCCTTATAGGCGCAATCTATATGGCAAAAGGGGAGGGCAACAGATGACTGCCATTCCATTAACATTTTACCTGGGACTTGCAGCCCTGCTCTTTTCAATAGGGCTCTACGGTGTCATGACGCATAAAAGCGGTATCAGGCTGATCATGTGCATAGAGCTCATGCTGAACTCCGCAAACCTGAACCTTGTAGCGTTTTCAAGCTATACGGACACTTTGCACGGCCAGGTCTTTGCCATGTTCTCGATCGCCCTTGCAGCCGCTGAAGCTGCAGTAGGGTTTGCGATATTCATGGCGATCTATAGAATGCACGATAAAATCAACCTTGATGAACTTAATATTCTGAGGTGGTAAAAACGGCTCTGGAAGAATTTGCATTTTTAATCCCCCTGCTTCCGGCACTGGCTTTTGCGATCACCTTCTTCTTTGGCAGAAAAATGCCATCTGGAGGGGCAATCGTTCCCATCCTTGCCATCGCCGCCTCCTTTGTAATCTCTTTTGCGATTACCCTCGGGCTGCTGGCAAATCCCGAAGAGGTTATAAGCCAGTCCTATTCCTGGTTTGCAGTACTTAACATAGGAATATTAATCGACCCCCTGGCTGCAGTCATGCTGTCAATGGTCTCCTTTGTGAGCCTGTTAATCCATATCTATGCAGTAAGTTACATGTCCCATGATGCAGGAAAAGCAAGGTACTTTGCAGAAACCGCACTTTTCACAGCGGCAATGCTTTCCCTGGTCCTTTCGGACAACATCCTGCAGCTCTTTGTTTCCTGGGAACTTGTCGGCCTCTGTTCCTACCTGCTTATAGGGTTCTGGTTCGAAAAACCGTCAGCAGCAGCAGCAGCCAAGAAAGCGTTCCTGACAACCAGGATCGGAGACGTTATGTTCCTTACAGGAATCATCGTGCTCACTTCCGACCTCCTTAAGGTTTCAGGCGGGTTCCAGGACGGAGTTTACCTTCTTCGCTTCGATGAAATCTTCAGTTACATCCCCGAGCTTGCAGCTCTTCAGATAAACATCCTGGGCTTTGAAATAAGCCACCTTACTATTATCACCCTGCTCTTCTTCGGAGGAGCCGTAGGAAAGTCCGGTCAGTTCCCACTCCATGTGTGGCTGCCCGATGCAATGGAAGGTCCGACAACGGTCTCAGCCCTTATCCATGCAGCAACAATGGTTACTGCTGGTGTTTACCTGGTAGCGCGGACTTTCCCGATGTTCATTGCAGCCCCCGATTCCCTTATGGTAGTTGCTTACTTCGGAGGCTTTACAGCCCTCTTTGCAGGCACAATGGGCATTGTGATGAACGACCTCAAGCGTGTGCTCGCGTTCTCAACCATCAGCCAGCTAGGATATATGATGCTGGGCCTAGGTCTGGGCACTGCAATAGGGCTTGAAGCTGTCGGAATATCACTTTTCCACCTGATTAACCACGCTTTCTTCAAAGCGCTTCTCTTCCTCTGTGCAGGCAGTGTGATCCATGCAGTCGGCACCCAGGACATGAGGGAGCTAGGAGGCGTAGGAAAGGTAATGCCCATAACTGCTGCAACAATGACCATAGCAGCCCTTGCCCTTGCAGGCTTCGGTATTCCGGGAACCTCAATAGGGACAAGCGGTTTCATGTCAAAGGACCCTATTATTGAAGCTGCATACCTTTTCGGAGAACACAGCAGCAACTGGATCCCCTATGTATTCTCAATTCTTGCAGCTCTCCTGACGTCCATCTACATTTTCAGGCTGATCTTCATGACCTTTACAGGCAAGCCGAGAAGCAACTATCACGGGCATGAGTCCCCTGCTATAATGACCATTCCCCTGTCAATTCTGGCAATTTTTGCCCTCGCTTTTGGTGCGCTGACAAGAACCGGCTTTATGGAATTCCTTGAAGAAACCTTTACCAACAGCTTTGTAAACCTGGATATAGGAGCCCTTGCCGGCATAGGCGAAAATGAACTTGTGGCGGCAGCAGGTCACGAGCCTCTCGCAGTCCTCTGGCCTCCGGTGATAGTCGCACTTGCAGGCTTTGCAATTGCTTTTGTGATATATTACCTGAGAGCATTCAGCCTTGGACCTCTGGCTTCCATGAAGAACCCGATTTACAGGCTTCTCTACAACCGCTACTACCAGCACCAGATCTACACCGAATTCTTCTCAATCGGAATTGTCTACGGGATCATTGCTTTCCTGACACAGGTAGTTGATGTGATCATTGACAGCGTTGTGGAAGGAATCGGAATTGTCACGGTTTTTGTGGGTGAAGAGCTCCGGAAGATCCAGACAGGGGTTGTCCAGACCTATGCAACCGCATTAATCGCTGGTGTGAGCCTGCTGATAATACTTGTTAAACTGATAATGGAGGTACTCTGATGCTGCCGGTCGCATCGTTGTTGATTCTGGTGCCGCTGATTTTCGCAGTCGTGACCTTTTTCACAAAAACAAAACAACTGGCTGCAGGGTTTGGCTTTCTCGGGTCTCTAGCAACTCTCGGGCTTACCCTTTATGCCTATCTGAACTTTGACAGCAGTACTGCTGCAATGCAGTTCTATGAATCCGTAAGCTGGATACCCTTCCTCGGGGTCAACTATTCAGTCGGGATAGACGGCGTTTCCATGCCTCTTATCCTCCTGAATGCAATAGTCATCCCGTTTATGATCCTCTTCACCTGGAAGGAGGAAATGGAATCCCCCAACAGGTTTTACGGGCTGATCCTTACAATGCAGGCTGCGGTTATAGGAGTCTTCGTAGCCCTTGACTTCGTAGTCTTCTATATCTTCTGGGAGCTTACCCTTGTCCCGCTCTTCTTCATAGTAAATTTATGGGGTGGAGCAAACAGGGCTCATGCTTCCTACAAGTTCTTTATATACACACACGTAGCCTCGCTTGTGATGCTGCTCGGGATTTTCGGGCTCTTCTATACAGCCCTGAACCAGACAGGCGTTCCTACATTTGACATAAGGGAGCTGATCGCACAGTTCCAGTTCTTCGAACCCGGACTGATGAAAGACGGAATATTCCTTGCAATCCTCTTCGGGTTCCTGGCAAAACTTCCAGCCTTTCCCTTCCATTCCTGGCTCCCGGATGCATATTCCGAAGCCCCCACGGCAGGTAGCATACTCTTTATCCTGCTAAAAATCGGAGGTTACGGGCTTTTCAGGATCTCACTCCCCATGCTCCCGAATACTGGCAGTCCTCAACTGATGATCATGATTCTGGGCCTGCTCGGTTCTGTAAGCATCCTCTATGGGGCTCTTCTTGCTCTGCGGCAGAAAGACCTCAAGCGCATGATCGCGTACTCAAGCCTGAGCCACATGGGCTACGTAATCCTGGGTTCGGCCGGCCTTGTTACCCTTTCGGTTTCAGGCGCCATGTTCCAGCAGTTTTCCCACGGGCTTATTATGAGCATTATGTTCATGTCTGCAGGAGCAATCCAGACTGCTGCAGGAACAAGAATCATTAACGAGCTTGGCGGGCTTGCAAAGAAAATGCCCATGCTTACCGTAGCAATGATGGTCGGCTTTATGGCATCCCTCGGCCTTCCCGGGCTTACAGGTTTTATTGCCGAGTTCCTGGTGCTGACTTTCACCTTCACAAACCTTCCAGTCTTTGTGGTAATCGCCCTGCTGGCTATAGTGGTTACTGCAGGCTATCACCTCTGGGCAATGCAGAGGGCAATGTTCGGAGTGTACAATGAAAAACTCGGGGACGTCAGGGATATTAATTCCATCCAGGTCTTTTCAATGGCCGTAATCGCACTTCTTGTGCTTTACTTCGGCCTGAACCCGAGCCCGGTGCTTGATATGATGATTAATAATTCGGAAGCAATAGTCAGCCTTGCGGCTGGCATGGGGGTGTGAGAAATGCAGGAAATAATGTACCTCGCACCTGAACTTGTCCTGGTTGCAACTGGACTGGTCATACTTCTGACCGGAGTTTTCCTGTCCCCCCAGTCCAAGAATATACTGGGCTACCTGGCAACCCTGGGAACCCTTGCAGCCATCTTTCTGACGGTTAAAAGCTTCGGGCTTCTGACAATGGAGGGTTTCAGCGTTCAGTATACAATATTCTCAGAAACCCTGAGTATCGACGCCCTTTCCCAGTTCTTCAAACTGGTCTTCCTGGCAGTTGCCCTGATAGTCTCGATTGCCTCGATAAAGTATACAGAAAACAGCGACCACACAGAAGAGTTCTACACCCTGGTGCTCTTTGCGACCTTCGGGATGATGATTGTAGCCTCTGCAAACGACCTGATCCTGCTCTTCTGTGCCTTTGAGCTGGCGAGTCTTGCGACCTTCGCCCTTGCAGGCTTTGAGAAACAGAATGCAAGGTCCCTTGAAGGAGCCATGAAGTACTTTGTAATAGGCTCGGTCTCTGCAGCACTCATGCTCTTCGGGCTTTCCTTTGTTTACGGGGCAACCGGCACAACAAGCATTCCCCTGATCGCTCAAAACCCGGGTCTTCTCACAGGAAATCCCATAGGCATTGTAGCAATTGTGCTCCTGACTGCGGGTTTCGGCTTCAAGATGGCTCTTGTCCCCTTCCACATGTGGGCTCCGGACACATACCAGGGATCGCCTTCAGTTGTTTCCGCCCTGCTCGCAGCCGGGTCAAAGAAAATGGGGTTTGTCGCAGCCTTCAGGGTGTTCATCATAGCCCTTGCAGCCCTTCAGCCTGACTGGCAGTTTATGTTTACCCTTCTGGCAGTGGTGACCATGACCTTCGGAAATGTGGTCGCAGTTGCCCAGACCAGCGTTAAACGCATGCTTGCCTACTCCTCCCTTGCACAGGCAGGATACATTGCAATGGCTTTTGCCGTAATGACACCTGTCGCTCTTGCAGGCGGAATCATGTACACCCTTGCCCATGCCTTTATGAAAGCAGGAGCATTTATCGCAGCTGGAGCAGTTGTCTGGATGATAAGTTCGGAAAAGACAGGAAACCTCGATATCCCTGACCACCTGGACAGCTTCAGGGGCCTTGGAAAGAGAATGCCTCTTGCAGCCCTCTGCATGACGGTTTTCGTCTTTGCACTCGCAGGAATCCCCCCGACTGCAGGTTTCATGGCAAAGTTCGTGCTCTTCTCTTCAACCATTCAGGCGGGCATGACCTGGCTTGCAGTGATCGCCATCCTGAACAGTGCCCTTTCACTGTTCTACTATGCACGGCTTGTGAAATACATGTACTTCATGCCCCCTGAGGGTAAAACGGAAAAGGTCAGTATCCCGTTCCCATATGCAGCAGCCCTTCTGGTTGCAGTTGCAGGCGTGATGGTAATGGGTCTCTGGCCCGAACCCTTTGTGGAGCTGGCTATGAAAGCAGCAATGGTACTGGTGCCATTCTAAGGAGGTATAGAAATGACAGATTGCGACCTATGTGGAAAAGGAATCCCGACCGTTATCCCGGTCAGGACTTACCCTCCTCTCCTGAGATTCGCCTACCCTGAAGGTGTCTGGAAAGGGCTCTGTGAGACCTGCCTCGATTCTGCCCAGAAAACATACCTGGAAGTGAACAGGAACCACACTTCATGCAGAAGAGGCAAATGCTCTCTCTGCGGAAGCAAAACCGGTGTTTTCTCAGTGGAACTGCAGATCCCCGATTTCTCAAAAGGAATTGTTAGAAAAGATGTGGATGTCTGCTACAGGTGCCTGAAATTAGTCGATGAAGCTTATGTAAGGTTTAAAAAGGCACAAATCGACGAAGAAGGACGTATACACGGGCACGAACACGTACATCCGCATCATTGAGTAAAGCTGCACTTGCGGCTTTATTTTCTATTTTATTCTTTGGATGCCTGATATATTTCTACTGATCTATTTTTCAGCCTTTTACACTAATTTAGACAATGTTTTTATAAAAAAGACCGTATTTTTATAAAAACATCTATTGAATTATTTAAAAAACGGATATTTAATTTAGGATTTGTTTGTTAGAAATTATTAGATTTAAGCAAGAAATCAATTATCATTTTATTAAGATTAATAGGTAAATTTTGTGAAAAGACTTTTCTCTAATTGTTAGTTATTGTAATATTTTTTTTCTTAGTTTTATTATATAGGATCGTATCTCTTTAGCTGTAAAAATGAATATTAACAAATTGATGTTTACCGTTTAATAATTATCATTCTTATTTATTTTTTTATTATATTTTTGATTAAAAATACAGTTCTACCAACTAGTTTGATGATCTGGCCATAAATCATCTATAACAAAAAGTCATACAGTTATGTGAAAAAAAGTAAATTTTTTCTTACTATATGAGAGCCCCGGGAAATTGAAGGCTTCTTGCAGGACTCCCATACAGGCGCCCGAAGGCAAAGCATGTTTTTGTATCTTAAGATATTAAAATCTACGTGTTTTGCCTTCGAGAACAATGTAAAGAAGGTGAAACCAAATGAAAATAAGATTAAAAGGAACTAATCTGCTACCTGTAGCCCTGTTTTTACTGATTATGTTAGCTGTACCTGTATTAGGTGCGCAGGAAGAGACATTGAATGAGACTAAATACGCTGACACATCAGGTGTGATCAGCGTGGATAAAGCTGAAGAAGTTGCGGCTTACTCTATAAAAGAGATTTCTGGATCTATATCAGATTTATCTGAATGGAAAGACGCAACTGTGGAACTATCTACTATTTACTACGATTTTGATGGTAATAGGTCGGCTTATTCATTTAACGTTATGAAAAATAAGCAACAAGCAGGATATATTTTCATTTCAGCGACGAAGGATAACTATCCAGTTCTGGAGTTTTCAAAAGGCAAAATACCTAATGAAATACCAGAATTGACGATTCGTTCAAAATCACTGGCAAAAGAGCGTGCTGATAAGGAAGATCTGACTGTTGGAGAGATGAAACCTCTTTATTTAGGCCCAACATTTTACTACGCAGAGTATACACTAACCGATACAAAAGGTAAAGCCAAAGAAAAAGTAATAGTGGATTTGCCATTTTCAACTGTAGTAGACTTCAATAAGTCAAATGTTAGTGTTCCTGAAGATAAGAAAGACTACTATTTTAATGATACATCTTTACAACAGCAACGAGAAATAAGGAAGCAAGACGCAAATGCAAAATGGAAGTCCATAGAGGAAAGAATGACTATGGAAACAATTCCTGCAGGCTATACATCTACTAGAAGTATCGGCTATATTTACGATGTACCTAATTATCCCTAGCGCAATGGCTGCTCTCCAACTGCAGCTGGAATGATACTAGGGCATTGAGACAGTAATGGATATCCTAACTTTCCAGGAGAAACTACACTGATAGATGAATTAGCGAACGCAATGGGCACATCATATAAATGGCCATTTGGAGATGGAGCGACTTGGCCATGGAATATTGGACCTGGCATAGAGACGGTTTGTAATAATCATGGATACAGTAATTTTGATGCAAGCTATGTTTGGTACTCAATCCCATGGAACGATGTAAAAAATGAAGTGAATGCCAATAGACCATTTGTTATTTGTATGTTATATGGTGGATTAGGTAGCGGGTACCAGCCAGGTCAAGAATATGGAAACCATTGTGTAACCTGTATTGGATATTCCGATGGTAGTCAGGATTATGTATTCTTACACGATACATGGGATACCGAAAATCATCATTACATAGCTTTTGGCAGTTGGTGGGAAGCTACGGCAATATGGGTGAGACCTTAACCACCCCATATATTTTTATTTAATAGGACTTACGCACTTGAGGATTAAAATCAGCATCAATAGACCTTGCTGTCAAACCATTGATTTAGACAGTTGAAGGTTTAGAGTTGTTGTTTTTAAGTTCAACCGCGTAAGTCCTATTTAATTTAGAACAGGCAAATTTTTCTCAATTGCAGAGCCCTATTATATGGGTAATGAAGAAGGAAAAGTTGATGGCTTAAACAAGGGGAATAAAAAAGAAAAAGGCACTCGTTATTTCCATGGTTTTTAATAAAGCTTCAGTTTCTAAAAAAGATGTTCGATTGATTATTTTTGGATATGGTATTCAGAGAAACAACTTTGGATTTTGAGATGAGTTCTCTTTTCCAATTGTATTTTTCGGCCACTACATGAGATAAAAATTAAAGAGCAGAAAGCGGAGTTCAGTAATAGAAATACAGGTGTTATAATAAAGAGCTTATCCTAAAACTCAAAATCGGCTCTCCGAATCTTGAATCTGAAATAGTCAATCGAGTCACAGATAATGAAAACAATTCTGAAATTTTGACCGATGAAGGGATAAAATATGTTTTGGGATGAGCTCAAATATAAACATACCAATAATGAACCACCGAGAAGGTGACATATTGAAAATTAAAACCTATTCCATTATCGCATTTTCGTTTCTGTTAATATATGCAAACACTGTTGCGGCGGATACGATTACTGTTGATAACAATGGAAATGAAAATTATACCTCTATACAGCAAGCTGTAAACAACTCTGTCGATGGAGACACAATAATTGTTAATAAAGGAACATATATTGAAAACATAGACATAGATAAGAAGTTAGCAATAATCTCAAAGTCGGGAAATCCGGAAGATACAATAATTCAAGCTCTTCATCCATATGATCATATTTTCCATGTAACTGCGAATAACGTGACCATCAAAGGGTTTGGTTTGAAAAATTCCAGCTCAGGAAGTGGAATTTATCTGGACAGTGTGCAATATAACACTGTTGCAAACAACCATTTACAGGCTAATGGGATAGGAATCTATCTCTGGGGTGCTGCTAAAAACAATATACTAATTAATAACACAGCATCAGACAATAGCTGGTCAGGAATCCGATTGTCTCCAGATGACAGTGAGCTTGCAAGCAACAATACACTTATTAATAACACAATGGTCAACAATAAATATAATTTTGAGATTTATACTGGGTATGAAAATGCTAGTATGCAGAACAATATCGATACTACCAATACTGTAAATGGAAAACCTATTTATTATCTTGTAAATGTTTCGAATATTACTTTAAATTCTGCCTCAAATGCTGGGGCTATTTACTGTATCAACTGCCAGAACATGTCAATAAAAGATCAGGTTCTCCAAAATAACTCCCAGAGCATTGCTTTATTTAATACAAGCGATTCAAGGTTTGATAGCAACATCCTATCAAATAACGCCGTTGGAATCATTCTGTTTAACTCAGATAATAACACCGTGTTGAATAATATTGTAGTTAATAATATTATTGGCATTGGAATAGTTAAATCCACTGATAATTATTTAAGTAACAACGTGGCAAATTCTAATATCGTTGGATTTGATGTTCATGAATCAACAAATACTGAATTAAATAACAACACAGCAAATTTTAATAAAGATAACGGCATAACTTTGAGTTCTTCTATACAAAATAAAGTAAATGGAAATATTGCAAATCACAATGGTGGTGGAATTAAATTATTCAATTGCAGTAATAGCTTGCTAAACAATAATATTGCAAATTCAAATAGGTATGCAGGTATTGATCTAGGGAGCTCAAGAGACAACATTCTAACTGATAATATTGCAAATTCAAACAGGGAACATGGCTTTGAACTTGCTGGCTCAGATAACAATACTTTGAGAGGTAATATTGAGAATTCAGATATGGATCATTTACCAGATGATTCTCCTAATCGTACTTCTAAGAATGAGACTAAAGATCAGGATATAGAAAATAAATCTTTCATTGATTCTACAATTTCTGCAATTTTATCCTGGATATATCCCAATAATTCTCCTGATAATGATAGTAATAATTCGATAAATAATTTTCTTGATAATATCAGTGATGATTCAATAAATGTCTACGTACACCCTGGAGACTCGATCCAGCAAGCAATAGACAATTCAAGTTCTGGCGATATTATTGCTGTTCACCCGGGATTATATAAGGAGAACCTTGTTGTGGACGAATCTCTTATTATAATTTCAAAGCCTAGAGAACAGACTGAAACTATAATTCAGGCTGCAGATCCGGAAAAGGATATTTTCCATGTAGTTGCCGACAATGTGACAATTAGCGGGTTCAATGTGACAGGAACAGACAAGTCAGGCATATGTTATACCGGGTCTGGTGGCATTATCGCTGGCAATAAACTGCTTTCTGACAGATACGGAATTTATCTGAAAAAAGCCGAAAACATTACAATTGAAAACAACAATGCATCTCAAAATGGATGTGGAATTTGCTTGACAGACTCCAGCAGAAATAAACTGGTAAATAATGAAGTAAGTTATAATTGGTTCAAGTGGGGAAAGTATAGAAACGGGATCCTTCTTAAAAATTCAAATAACAACAAGCTAACAAGTAATAATGTATCGAGAAACTGGGATGGTATACGCCTCGAAAATTCTTCAAACAATGAACTGAGCAAAAATGCAGTTATAGATGACTATTTCTGTATTAGTCTTAGAGATTCAAATAATAATAAACTTCTTGACAATAACGTCAAATCAATCGGGTACTCATTTGAAATCACGCTGGGGAAATCTCATAATAATACTTTGCGAGGTAACAGTGCAGGCTTTATGACTGAAGTTAAAGTATCGTCTGGTCCTGAGAGTACAAACAATACACTCGAAGGAAAGCAACATATTAGAAGATAAAGCAGCCAATTTTTATTAGATATTACAATTGAACCGAGTTTCTGCAGGTATTTTTAAAACAGTATTTTTCACAAAATCCTCCTATCAATCATGTTATTTTTCATGTATTTTTATCTAAATTGATTATTTGAACTTCCATTATACCTTCTATAAAGCTGTTTACTGATTTATTCCATTTTGAATAGGTTGAATATTTACCATTATTAATTATTTTTTAGCATAATTTTGGATTTAAAAGTATGGTTTCACCAAATGTGTGACTATTTGGCCATAAATAGTAATTTCTTTGATTATTGTACGTATGCTCTTGTGAAATACTTCCAGTTAGAAGAATATACTCAAATTCACATTCTTTGAGAAATTTTTGATTTCTTTTCAGTGTTTATCTATCTTCACCGAGTCGAAAAAACCCGAAAAGTCTTTAATACACATACATACACAGATAGTATCATGCCAACTAGAACGATCTGCATAAGTGAGGAAGCTTATGAAAAGCTTAAAAGCCTAAAAACCACTGAAAAGAACAGCTTCTCAGATGTTATTCTCAAGTACTATCCTAAAAAAAGAAAGCTTTCGGAAGTGCTCGCAGAAATAGGCACCAACCCCGAACTCGCAGATGCAATCGAAAAAGCTTCGAGGGACATGAGAAAAGCAGAGACGAGGAAAGTTGATCTTGATGCCGGTGCTTGATACTTCTTTTATTGTAGATCTCCTGAGAGGCAAAAGAGGAGCTCTTCAGAAACTGGCTGAAATGGAAGCTCAGGAATCCCCTTAAGCAAAACCGAGATTAATGTCATTGAGCTTTATCGGGGAGCTTATCTGTCCAGAAAAACGCATCAAAACCTGGAAGAAATCAAAAAGCTTCTGGAATGCTTTCAGGTTCTGGAGCTAGAAGAATCCGTCTATAAAGTCTTTGCTTCCCTCTCTGCAAATTTACTATCAAAAGGGACATCTATTGGCGCATTCGATGAATTGATAGCTGCCATCACACTTTTTCATGGCGAGAGAATAGTTACCAGAGATAGCCACTTCAAAGAAGTTACAGGGCTTGAAGTGATAGTTTATTGATAAACAGTTAAAATAAGCGTTTGAAAAAGAGCATTATCTTCCCCCGGATGCTGTTAAAATGGATTTTGAATTGCGAAAATGGGAAAAATCCGATGCTGAAAGCTTCTTCAAATATTCCAGCAATCCAAAGATTTTAGAAGATATGAGGGATGCTTTTCCCTCTACCTTAGAGGATTGCAGAAAAACCGTAGAAAACTTTAGCTATAACGATGAATCAAAGCAATGCTGTCGGGCAATTATTGTGAATGGAGAAGCTGTGGGAAGCATTGCCTTATTCATTAAAAACGATGTTTATTGTAGAAGTGCAGAAATCGCATACTGGCTTGGCGAACCTTTCTGGGGCAGGGGAATAATGAGCGAAGCAATAAAACAGCTCTGTCAGACAGCTTTTGAACAATATGATATTGTACGGATATTTGCAGAGCCTTATGCACATAATTTTGGTTCAAGAAAAGCCCTTGAAAAAGCTGGATTTGTTTTGGAGGGCATAATGAAGAAAGGGATTTATAAAAACGGCAATTACTTTGATTATTGTATGTATGCACTAATTAAATGACTTTTAATTATCCAGAATTCTCTACCTCACTTTCCTTCTTCTCAATGTATTCCAGTACATACCCTGCAAATTCCTCAAAATCGCCCAGTCTTTCGGTCAGGAATTCTTTCATTATTCCCAGGTCTACTTCTTCATACATGTGGACAAGCACATTTCTGAACCCTGCAGCAGGTGCGAGCCTCTCTGCAAAATCTCTCGGCAGGATTGAATTTCTTCCCAGGACAAGGAACACACTTCTGTAGTCAACAGGTCTTTCCAGCCCTTCTTCCGAAATTATTATTTCTCCAATGTCGATAGCACTTTCTATTGCCAGCTGAAAGTTTCTTTCAACCGCACTCCGTTTCTCATAATCAGACTCAAGGTTCACAGTTTCGGGATCTATGGATTTTAGATATTTTACGCACCTGCTCATGAAATCCAATTTTCTGATAATGGTCTCCGAATCGGTCATCTCAGGAAAATCCCCTTTTCTTAAATCTTTTAACAAATTCTCTGTTCAGAAAGTCTTCGTGATGCTTCCGGTCATAATACCTGGACATAATATATACTTCCACTTCTACTCTCAAATCGTGATTTTTTTCAAAAATCAGGCAATTAGGCTCAATAACTTTGAAATTAAGCACAGGGGGAGAATCATTCATAACTACCAGATCCAGATTGCTGGTTTGAAGTAAAGTGCTCAGGACACTTATTAGTTCCAGCCTTTTTTCGAACCTCTCTTTTTTGTCCAGCTTTCTGGAAAGATATACACCTACATCGATATCACTGAGAGGACCTGATTTTCCTTTTGCATGAGAACCAAAAAGGTATGCAAGCTCCACATACTCTTGAGATCTGAAAAACTCTGCAAGTCCGGAGACCAGAGTTTCTTTTTCCAGCTTACAAATCTCAGGGATCATTTCATTGTTCTCTATGTCTTATTCTTTCAAATATATTCTGTCGCATTTTCGGTCATATGTTCAGTCACATAGGACAGACCTTAACACAGGTCTCCTTTCATCTCCATTTAAAATTGGAGTTAAGGTTATCATATCTTCCAGTCTTCAATTTTTAATATAAATTGGTATATAAATAATGAATTTAATCTGTATATTAGTATAAATTATAGCAGTTGCACGCAATTATGGCAGTTGCACGCAGCAACCATCGATCTGGAGTTTTCCGTCCTGAATCGATCGGCTGGAAATTATCTGGGGAGGGGCACTTATGAAAAGTATACTTATCGGAGACTGTATCAGAAAACTAACCAGCTCTTTACTGGTCGTTGCTTTGCTTCTTGTTTCTACAGGCGCTGCGGGTGCAGAAGTCATTTACGTTGAGCCCGGAGCTTCAATTCAGGCTGCAGTAAATAACTCTACAACCGGGGACTTTATTATTGTGAAAGCCGGAGAATACGAAGAAAATATTGTTGTCAATGTTTCAGGGGTAACGGTCAGTTCGGAGCCTGAAAAATCTGGTAGCGTTTTTATCAGAGCAGGGGACAGGAATTCCAGCGTTTTTCAGGTTAAGGCCGACAACGTAACTATCAGCGGCTTTAACATAACAGGGTCAGGAGAGTTTTTCAGCACACATGAGGCTTCCAGCCCCAGAGACTCTTTCCCCAAAGACCCGGATGGACAGGGTGTGTCCGATATACCGGAACTTAGAAAAACTTACAGTCTCGGTTCAGGGGAAGTTTTTATCTCCAGATCAACTGAATTTGACTGCCCTCAGGCAGGGATCTGTCTTGATCAGGTTGAAAACTGCACAATCGAAAGAAATCATATTTTTGAAAACCAGTACGGAGTTTACCTTCAGGGCTCCATGAACAATACCCTCTCGAACAATACCTTTTTCAGAAACGGCATCCTGATTGATGAAGGCTGCAGCAGGAATACGGCAGAAAACAACTCCATTGAAGAGGGAAATTTAATTATCGGAGCACACTGCTGGGACAATATTATATCCCGTAATCGGCTTTCAAACGGAGGAGGAATAGGGATCGCATGCTGCGGAGGAGGAAACCTTGTTTCGAATAATGAGATAATTAATTGCAGTACAGGGGTTGATATGTATGACACACAGGCAAGAACCGTCCTCTGTGGAAACCTGATTACGGACTGCGATTATGGTATTTACCTGATCCTTGTCTATGACTCCAGGGTATACAATAACACAATTTCAAACAGCAGCAGGGGCATTTTTTTGAGAGAAAACAGCCAGAATAATGAACTGTCCGGCAACATAATAAACTCCAGCAATGAATCCGGGATCTATTTACTGGACCATTGTGCTGACAACCGTATCTTTAACAACTACTTTAATAATACTGTAAATGTGAAAGCTGAAAACAGCAAAGGAAACAGCTGGAACATTACAAAAGCTCCCGGAATAAATATCGCGGAAGGACCGTACCTTGGAGGCAATTTCTGGGCTGACCTTAACGGAACAGGATATTCTCAAATTGCTGAAGATTCGGACTCTGATGGCATCTGTGACCTTCCTTACAATGTTAACGGATGTGATTATGACTATCTGCCACTTGCCAGACTTCCTTTTTCACCTTCTTTATCCGGAGGAAACCTGAAGTTATGATGAGTATTTAAAAGTCACTCGCAATATTCCGACAAATTATTCGGGAAGCGGTATGAAAAAGAGAATTCCTATTCTACAGGCTGAAAAAGCCTGAAGATTTACTTTACTGAAGGATTTATTCTGTAAAAATATTTACATTATATAAAGAATTACTTCACTGGATGATTAATTCTGTAAGAATATTTACTTTATATAAAGGTTTACTTTATTAGAAAATTTACTTCATAATATGATCATTATTAACAATTTTGCCCGTAATAATCCTTCTTTCAGCTCTGCCGAGCCTTAAATTGAATTAAATTTTTACAATTTTTTAATTAAGTCTATTTTTTAATCAGGTATTATGATGTCAGTTTAATTTTTATCATAGACCTGATTCCTGTGAAGATATAAATCACGATAGCCCTAATTATATACTATTTCAACAAAACTGGACAAGAAGTTGAATTTGAAGATAAATATATTTAGGAGTGTTTCAGGAATAAAGACACTGCCTGAATGTCTGAATTGTTTTAAGACTGAGATCAACAAATTTAATATACTAATTTGATGAAAATAAGAGTTGCTTGTCTTTTTGTGGGGACAAAATTGGGAGCATTTTTAGAATTTAAATTTCATAAAATTTCAGGATAAAAACAGAATATAGAGGATTCCGAATAGCCAGTAAAAGAAAAATTATTGCCGCTGAGTTTACAATTATTTCACACATTTCTGTGAAATCTTCTTTATCCGGTCATCTTCATAGCACATATGATTACGATAAACAGCTTAATTCGAAAAAACCGATCTCAGCAAATTATCAAATTACCCATTACAATAAACAGGTTATCCGTTATAATAAACCGGTAAAATTGAATTTTTTAGATTCTTAACAAATTTATTAATTCATATATTCAGGGGGGCTAAAATGAAAGTAACGAAATGTAATCAAATATTTGGAAAATGTAATCAAATATTTGGGGGGAAAACCTTCAATAAAATTGTCGGGATAACCGCATTTGTTTTTTTAATGTTGATAGGCACCGCAGGAGCCTCAACTTTTGCGTATATTGCAAATTCAGAGAGTGACAACATCTCTGTAATTGACGTCACTTCAAATAAAGTCACAGCTACGATACCTGTAGGGTCCAATCCTATGGGAGCCGTAATTAGCCCGGATGGAACAAAGGTATACGTGGCAAATGCTCATAGCAACGATGTATCCATAATTGACACGGCAACAAATAATGTTATAGCCACGGTACCTGCAGGAAGTTCTCCGCAGGGGGTTGCCGTAAGCCCCGATGGGAAACAGGTTTATGTAACAAACATGGCAAGCAGCACTCTTTCTGTAATTGATACCACATCAAATACCGTTGCAGGCACCGTGAAAACAGGAAAAAGTCCTCTGGGATTGGCCCTGAGCCCGGATGGAAAAAAGTTATATGTAACAAATAATGGGGACAAGACAGTCTCTGTAATTAATACTGTCACAAAAGCTGTTATAAACACGGTATCCGTAGGAAGAAGTCCGAAAGGAATCGCGGTCACACCGGATGGGACAAAGGTGTACGTAGCGAACTTCGACAGCATGAGCATTTCTGTAATTGACACGGTAACAAACAGCGTCATAGACACGGTAAAGGTAGAGGCGGCCCCTTCTGGAATTGCAGTCAACCCTGAGGGAACAAAGGCGTATGTGACAAATGTTGATAAATATTTCAACACTGTTTCTATGATTGACACCGGAACAAACAAAATTACAGCCAGGATACCTGTAGGGCCCGATCCTGCAGGAATTGCTGTCACACCGGACGGAAAAAAGGTATATGTAGCACTCAGCTTCTGTAACACTGTCTCTGTAATTGACACTGCGACCAATACAATTACAGCCACAATGGCTGTAGGAAAGAACCCTTACGCTTCAGGCCAGTTTATAGGCTCCATTCCGGTACAGCCGGTATATCCTTCTGCGGACTTCAAGAGCAATATTACATCGGGTTATATTTTCCTTTCCGAGCCTGTGCAGTTTACTGATTTATCGAAGGATGCGACTGAATGGAAATGGGACTTCGGAGACGGGTCCAGCTCAAAGAAGCAGAACCCCACTCATACTTATTCTGAAACAGGGATCTATACTGTCAGGCTGACGGTAAGCAATTCAAACGGCACAGATTCACAGATCTCCACGGTAAATGTTGTATTGAAAGGCTCTCCCACGCCTTCATATGCATATATTACGGGCCTCAACAGCAACACGGTTTCTGTATTTAACACAGGAAATAATACCCTTGCAAAAACAGTGCCGGTTGGAAACGATCCTATGGGAGTTGCAATCAGCCCGGATGGGACAAGAGTATATGTCACAAATACCAACTACGGCTACCGTGGTAGTGTCTCTGTAATTGATACAGCTCGGGGAGAGGTTATAACCATTGTAGATGTGGGAAACAAATACAGTCCCTGTGGAATTGCAGTCACGCCGGATGGGAAAAAACTGTATGTGTCGGATCGTGATATTAACGGCGTCTCGGTAATCGATACATCTACAAACACAGTTACAGCCACGGTTCCTGCCGGGATTAACCCTCTGGGGGTTGCAATCACGCCTGATGGAAGAAAAGCATATGTTGCGAACCGTTATAGCAATAATGTTTCCGTGATTGACACCGTAACAAACAATGAAATAGCAGCTGTTAAAGTCGGAACCGGTCCCTGTGGAGTTTCATTCAATCAGGATGGAACACGGCTTTATGTGACGAATTGTGAAAGCAACAGTGTTTCTGTAATTGACACGGCGACCAACACGGTTACTGATACATTGGCTGTAGAAAAATGGCCTCTGGGAGTTTCGGTCAGCCCGGATGGAACAAAAATATATGTTGCAAATGAACGAAGTAATAATGTCTCCGTAATCGACGCTGAAACAAAAAATGTTACAGCTGCCATAAAAGTCGGCAGAAGCCCTTATGGGATTGCAGTCACGCCGGACGGGACAAAGGTGTATGTAGCGAACTGCGGTAATAATGAGAATCTCGGAAAAACCATTTCCATAATTGATACAGCTACAAACAGGGTTATAGCTACGGAAAAAGCAGGTTTCAGCCCTGTTGCTTTCGGCCAGTTTATGGCCCCTCTCCCGGCACAGCCGTTATTTCCTGCTGCAAACTTCAGCAGCAATCTAACAGCCGGTTATGCTCCCCTTTCAGTCCAGTTTACGGATTTCTCAAGGAATGCGGAAGGGTGGAAATGGGACTTTGGAGACGGGTCGAGTTCAGCACATCAAAATCAGGTATATACCTATTCCAGAGCAGGAAATTACAATGTAACGCTTAAAGTAAACAATAAAAACGGCACTGATTCAAAATTAGCCACGATAACCGTTCTGGCACAGCCGGTATTTTCTGCTTCCCAGGTTTCAGGAAAAACACCTCTCAGCGTTAGTTTTACCGACCAGAGCACAGGATCTCCAGCAGAATGGAACTGGACTTTTGGAGACGGAACTTATTCAACGGAAAAGAGTCCGGTTCACATATATAAAAAACCGGGAAGATATCCTGTTACTCTGACATTAAACGAAACAGGGAACAGGACTGCAGTGACGAAATCCGGATATATTATTGTTTCAAATGGTTTTGAAACCCCTGTAGCTGCTTTTTCTGCTTCTCCGTCTTCAGGAAAAGCACCTCTAGCAGTTAAATTTACTGATGAGAGTACAGGAGCTCCAACCTCGAGGAAGTGGAATTTTGGAGACGGTACGCGTTCAACCGCAGAGAATCCCACACATACATACGACAAAGCAGGGTTATACACTGTTACATTGACAGTAAGCAACGAAAAAGGCAGCAATACCCTGACAAAATCCAGTTATATTATTGTTTCAAACGCTCTAAATGGGCCTGTAGCCAGCTTCTCTGCATCTCCAGCTTCAGGAAAAGCTCCACTCAGTGTTAGTTTTACAGGCCAGGGAAAAGGAGCTCCAACTGAATGGAAATGGTCTTTTGGAGACGGGAATACCTCAACAGACAAAAACCCGGTATACACATTCAATAAATCGGGGCTTTACTCCGTTAAATTGACAGCAAGTAATGAAAAAGGCAGCAATACCCTGACAAAATCCAGCTATATCGCTGTCGCAGGCATTTCGAATACTCCCGTAGCCAGCTTCTCTGCATCCCCTGTTACAGGAAATGCGCCCCTCAATGTCCGTTTTACCGACAGGAGCACAGGGTCACCAGCTTCATGGAAATGGTATTTTGGAGATGAAACTAACTCAACAGAAAGGAATCCTGTGCACACATACAATGAATCAGGGCTATATTCTGTTACATTAACGGCAGGTGGTGCAGGAGGAACCAATTCTCTGACAAAAACCGGATTCATTGCTGTCTCAGGACCTTTATTTAGCACTCCGGTTACCAGTTTCTCTGCATCCCCTGTTACAGGAAAAGCACCTCTTACGGTCAGTTTCACGGACCAGAGCAAAGGATCTCCGGATACATGGAAATGGTCTTTTGGAGATGGGAACGATTCAACAGAGAAAAATCCTGTACACACATACAATAAAGAGGGGAATTACACTGTTGCTCTGACAACAACCAGTCAGGGAGGCAGCAACAGGGTTCAGATATCCAGATACATAAGTGTAACTTCTGAAAACAGTATTGTGCCACAGAAAACAGTAGATGCTGTCCCTGTCACTGCCTTTTCAGCAACTCCAGCTATAGGAAGTGTGCCTCTTACTGTCAGCTTTAAAGACCAGAGTACAGGGGCGCCGACCGCATGGAAATGGACTTTTGGAGACGGGGGCAATTCAACAGAAAAGAATCCTGTGCATACATATAATAAAGCAGGAAAATACAATGTTACGTTAACAGCAAGCAATGCAAATGGCAACAACGCGCTGACAAAAACTGGATATATTTTAGTCTCAGGCGTTTCAGATGCTCCTCTTTCCAGATTCTCTGCATCTCCTACTTCGGGAAAAGCACCTCTTACGGTCAGCTTTACTGACCAGAGTACAGGGGCTCCGGCTGCATGGAGATGGACTTTCGGGGACGGAAGCGGTTCAAGAGAGAAGAACCCTGTACACACATACAATGAATCAGGGCAATATACTGTCACATTAACAGCAAGTAATGCAAACGGCAGTAACGCATTGACAAAATCCCGATATATTGTGGTCTCGAGCACTCAAAGCGGTCCTGTTGCCAATTTCTCTGCATCGCATGTTACAGGAAAAGCGCCTCTTACTGTAAGTTTTACTGACCAGAGCACAGGGGCTCCGGATTCCTGGAAATGGGCTTTCGGGGATGGAAACAATTCAATAGAAAAGAATCCTGTATATACTTACAATAAAACAGGGCTTTATTCCGTAACATTGGCAGTAAGTAACGAAAACGGCAGTAATTCGTTAACCAGGACAGGATATATTGCTGTCTCAGATGCATTGAATACACCGGTTTCCAGCTTCTCTGCATCTCCATCTTCAGGGAACGTCCCTCTTACTGTCAGTTTTACTGACCAGAGCACAGGGGCGCCAGGCTCATGGAGATGGACTTTTGGGGATGGAAGCAATTCAACAGAAAAGAATCCTGTACATATATACAATAAGTCAGGACTTTATTCTGTTGCATTGACAACAAGTAATGAAAACGGAAGTAATTCATTAACCAGGACAGGATATATTGCTGTTTCAAACTCTCTTACGGCTGCTTTCTCTGCATCTCCAGCCTCAGGGTCTGAACCTCTCACTGTCAGTTTTATTGACAAAAGCACAGGATCGCCAGATGCATGGAGATGGACGTTTGGAGACGGAGGCAGTTCAACAGAGAAAAACCCTGTATATACATACAATAGAACAGGACAATATACTGTTAGTTTAACAGTAAATAATTCGGAAAGCACCAGTTCTGAAACCAGGTCCAGATATATTATAGTCAGCAAGTGAATTCCGGATAGAAAAAAGGCTTTGTAGGAACCTATATACACAATATCAAAGGGGATAAAAAGATAAAAAGCCCTGATATCCAGTTAAATTAATTGAAACTGGCTTTTTTAGAGGTTTCTACAGGCATTTCTTTTTTTATTTTTTTTGGTTTAATCTCATTATATACCTAAATTTACATCTGGAAAACAACTGTATCAAAAAATTCATGTGTAATAAAGTACTTCATTATAAATTATATGAATCATTTATCGGGAATAAATTTAATTCTGGCACTGGGTCTGTTTTTTTGCTTTATTTCGAGTGCTGAAGCCGCAGACCCACTTGCTTTGGATGACGGAGATGTGAATCTTTCGGAACTCAGGGCTTTTGACCTGCTGGGCAGATGTGAAACAGGGTCTATAGTAAATACTGTATCACTTTCTTCTACAGGCAATTATCTTGCAGCCGGAGGGTTTGATCACAAAGTTTATTATTATGATTCCAGGGGGACGCAACTATGGAATTATACTACAGGAGATATTGTTTATACTGTATCGATTTCTTCAGATGGATCTCGAATTGCAGCAGGAAGCAATGATAGAAAAGTGTACTTCTTTAACCGGGAAGGAGAACTCCTGTGGAGCCGAAAAACCGGAGGCAATATTAATAGTGTAGCAGTCTCTTCTGAAGGGCTTTACATTGCAACAGGCGGCGAGGACGGAAAGGTATATTTCCTGGACAAAGATGGTAAACTTTTATGGAGCTTTAATTCAGGAGATGCTGTCCGCAGCGTAGCTATTTCCAGAGACGGGGATTACGTGGCAACAGGAAGCGCTAATAATTATGTTTACCTCCTTGACAGTGAGGGAAAAACCCTCTGGGGGAAAAAAACAGGAAGCCTGATCAACAGTGTAACCATGACCCCTAATGCTTACTATGTGGCTGCAGGAGGGTCCAATTATAACGTTTATCTTTTTGACCGTAAAGGGGAATTTTCATGGATGCATAATCCCGGTTACTGGGTCAGCAGTGTTTCTTTAAGCAGCAATGGATCCCATCTAGCTGCAGGAAGTTTCGACGACAGGATTTACCTCTTCAACCTTACAGGCGCAAAACTATGGGACTACCAGGTAAAAGATGACGTTTATGCTGTGGAGATAGCGCCGGATTCATCTTTCATTGCAGCCGGGAGCTGGGACGATAGCATCTATGCACTTAATATGAGCGGAAAAGAACTCTGGAACTGCAGCTGCGGAGGGAACATCAACAGCCTGGATGTTTCACGCGACAGTTCGACCATTGCTGCAGGGAGTGAAGCAGGAGCAGTATATATATTTAAACGGAACGCAACCGCTTTTGCACTGCTATCCGGGGATGCAAGTTTCCTGCCAGAAGAGCCTGTAAAGACAGAAGATTCCTCTCTTGAAGAAAATATCCAGCCCGTAGAAGAAACCCCCGTAGATACAGGAGGTATTGAAAACCTGGTAGAAGATGCTGCAGCTTCATCAGGTGATAAGAAAGAAAACATAAAAACCGGGGGTAAGCTGGGAATGGAGGAGTTGCCTTCAGAAAAAAGTTCTTCAAGCATTTTTGGGATATTTGATTCAATAAAGTTTCCGCTTGCCCTTCTGATCGGGTCCATGGCAGGTACGGTTTTCTTCTTAAAAAGAAGGCTTACCAAACGTCAGGAGATGGATGAGAATACCGAGGACTTTGAAAACCTTGAAGAGAGTGATACATGAGGGAATGATTGAGAAACACATAGGGATAACTCCGGAAAGGAGTTTCCCAAAAACAGAACATTTTCTGCAATATTTAATTTTGAATGGAATGACGGACCCTGAAATGAACTGCAAAACATGCTGTAAACTTTATTATACTTTTTTATCTTTTCTTACACAGAAAGCCCTGATTTTTAGTTGAAATTTTAATTATTCCCTTATTTCTTGACTTGCAGCCTCCGAGAGTAACCTGATATGGAAATCCGAACCGAGTTCCTCTGAGACCTTTCTGCATTTTTCCACATCAATTTCGGGGATTTTAACAACCGTAACCCTTGTTGAGATTCCTGCTTCTTTTGCTCCTCTTACAAAATCGAGCATAGCTCTGTAAGCGTTTTTATGGACAGGCCTGCAGAGTTTGTTGTATTTTTCCTCGGACTCGGCATTAAGGCTAACTGAAACCGAATCCAGACCAGCTTTTTTCAATTCTGCAATGACGTCCAGTTTAGGGTTAATCAGGGCAGCATGCCCGTTGGTATCAAGTCTTACCCTTAATCCCTGGTTTTTAAGCCAGCGAGTAACTGCCAGCACAACATCTAACCTGAGGGTAGGCTCTCCAAGCCCTGTGAACACGATTTCCCTGTACTTTGAAAGGTCAAGCCCTTCAAGGGCTTCGATGATCTCTTCCGTTGACGGTTCTTTTGAAAGCCTCAGGTTGTACCCATAAACACCGTCTGCAAAGTTACGGATGCAGAAAATACAATCCGCACTGCAGCGGTTTGTGAGGTTCAGGTAAAGATTATTATGGGCTTCATAATAGATTGTGTTCATACAGATCAAAATCCTTACATTCCTTATAATCATGACGCATTTGTTAATTTTCGACTTATGGCGGAAGCTTTTCTTATATATTCCTATTTTTGCCGTCTCGCTCCCGGCATCTGTCTATTATCCTTTTTTTTCAAGCAGAAGGTTTATAGGTGAGTATGTACTTTTAAGGTTCATTCTGCAGCATTTAGCTAGCAGTATCTATGTTTCAACTCATTTACTCTCCGCATTGAAGCACTTCAGGTTCTTTTCTTAGAATTTGAATTTTCGATGTTGACAGATATGTGTTAAAAACCTATGATTGATGAAAAATTGCGAGATCCGCAATTTCGAAGGAGAAACTTAAATGGCACAATTAGCTAAATTCGATGTTCCTGAAGAACTTACAAACAAAGCACTTGAAGCTCTGGAACTTGCCAGAGACACAGGAAAGATTAAAAAGGGCACAAACGAAGCCACAAAAGCAATCGAAAGAGGCAATGCAAAGCTTGTCCTGATTGCCGAAGATATCGAGCCTGCAGAGATTGTCGCTCACATCGGCCCTCTTTCCGAAGAAAAGAAAGCTCCCTATATCTACATCAAGAACCAGAAAGACCTCGGCGCAGCCAGCGGACTTGGAGTCTCCTGTGCAACCGTGGCAATTGTAGATGCAGGCAAGGCAGCTGAAATGATTCAGGACATCGCTCAGAAGCTTGACGCTCTTAAATAACCCTGATAACAGAAGGTGCTGATTATGGCTGAAGAAAGCACAACAGGCGGCTTTGCTGCCGAAGTTATTGACGTTATCGGGAACACAGGTATGCATGGTGAAGCAAGCCAGATCCAGTGCAGGGTTCTGGAAGGCAGAGACAAAGGTCGAGTAATCACAAGAAACTGTGTTGGCCCTGTCCGCATCGGTGATATTCTGATGCTTCTGGAAACGTCAAGAGAAGCAAAGAAACTGACTACCAGGTAAAAATAGTAGGTGAAAATAAATGGAACAGAGGAAATGCTATTTTTGCGGACAGATGCTGGAGCCTGGTACCGGTAAACTCTACATCAAGAAAGACGGCTCCACTTATTTCATGTGCTCTTCCAAGTGCATGAGCAACTTCGCTCTTGGCAGGCTTCCGCGCCGCACCGAGTGGACTGAGAAAGGCAAAATCCAGCTGAAAAAAGCATAAATGCCTGTTAGTTCGAATACAGAAGGTGTGCATATGGAACAGACATACGTGATGGTAAAGCCTGACGGAGTCCAGCGCGGGCTGGTCGGAGAGGTAATTTCCAGGATCGAAAAGAGAGGCTTGAAGATTGTTGCCCTCAGGATGAACGTTATCGCCGAAGCTACTGCAAAGGAACACTACGGTGAGCACGCTGCAAGGCCATTTTTCCCCTCCCTTATCGAGTTCATTACCTCAGGTCCTTCGGTCTCGATGGTAGTTGCAGGAAAGGATGCAATAAAGGTAATGAGAGCAATAAACGGGGCTACAAACCCTGTGGATGCAGCTCCCGGAACTATCCGTGGAGACTTTGCTCTTGACGTGGGAAGGAACGTGGTTCATGCCTCCGACTCCCCTGAAGCTGCAGCAAGAGAGATTGCAATTCACTTTAAGGACTCCGAAATCGCGAATTATTCCAGAGTCGATGAGGTCTGTCTGTACGAGTAATGCAGGTATATCAAATCCTTTTTCGTGTATCCAGAGTTATCCGGATATGAATTCAGGCATTTGTTTATCCTTACCTGCAAAATGGGTCCTTCCGGGGAAACCTGGGCCCTTCTGGACCTGCAGCAAATAAGAAGCGGGAATGAGAGAGGTTCTGTATATGACCGACAAGAAAAACCTAAGGACTCCTATAGTCTGCGTGATGGGGCACGTTGACCACGGGAAAACCACCCTGCTTGACAAGATCAGAGGCACTGCGATTGTCAGCGGGGAAGCCGGTGCTATTACTCAGCACATAGGAGCAACCGAAGTCCCTATAGATGTGATTATCGATAAGCTCGGAGACCCCAGGCTCAGGGACCGCTTTATGGTACCGGGGCTGCTTTTTATTGATACTCCGGGGCATCACGCTTTTACAACCCTCTGGAGCAGAGGAGGCGCACTTGCCGACCTCGCAATTGTGGTCGTTGACATAAACGAAGGTTTCAAGCCCCAGACCTACGAGAGCTTGCAGATCTTAAAGCGGTTCAAGACTCCTTTTGTTGTCGTTGCCAATAAAATCGACAGGATAGGCGGCTGGGTTTCACAGAAAGACATGCCTTTTGCTGCTACTTTCAAGAAGCAGTCCAGTGATGTCCAGGCACGGCTTGAAACAAAGCTCTACGAGGTAATAGGTGAACTTTACAACCAGGGGTTTGCAGCAGAACGCTACGACAGGGTCACAAACTTCCAGAAAACCCTTGGAGTAGTTCCTGTAAGCGCTTTTACAGGGGAAGGTATTCCTGATGTCCTTATGGTGCTTCTGGGTCTTGCCCAGAAATTCCTTGAGGCAAACCTGCAGTACAGCGCCAAAGGTCCGGGAGTAGGGACTGTCCTTGAGGTAAAAGAAGAAAAAGGACTCGGAGCAACCCTTGATATTATCCTTTACGACGGTACATTGAAGAAAGGAGATACTGTTGTTATCGGTAGCCTTGGCGAGCCAATCCGGACAAAGGTAAGGGCTCTTTTAAAGCCGAGAGAACTTTCCGAAATCCGTTACGAGAGCAAGTTCCAGCAGGTGAGTAAAGTAACTGCTGCGGCTGGTGTTAAGATTTCGGCTCCTGGCCTTGAAGGCGCACTTGCAGGCTCTCCCATAAGGGTTGCAACGGAAGATAACCTTGAAGAAATTGCATCCCAGGTAAAGTCCGAGATTGATGAGGTAAGGATTGATACGGGTTCGGTAGGGATCATGATTAAGGCTGATACCCTCGGTTCCCTTGAAGCCCTTGTCCATGAGTTCCAGAAAGATGAAGTCCCTATCAGGAAAGCTGAAGTAGGAGACATTTCCCACAGGGATGCGGTTGAGGCTTCGACAGTTGAAGACCCCCTTTACTCGGTGATTATAGGTTTCAATGTTAAGGTTCACCCTGATGCCAGAGATTTCCTGCAGGAAAGCAGTGTAAAGGTGTTCACAAGTGACGTTATTTACCGTCTGGTTGAAGATTACCAGAAATACGTCAAAGAACAGCAGGAAAAGGCTGAAAAGAAGATTTTCGAAACAATAATCCGTCCCGGAAAGTTCAAAATCCTTCCAGGATGTGTTTTCCGGCAGAGCAAACCTGCAGTTGTCGGGGTAAGAGTGCTTGGGGGAGTTGTTCGGACAAATACGGATGTTATGCTTGAAAACGGAAACGTTGTGGGCAAGATCAAAGGTCTGCAGTCCGAAGGGGAAAATATTCCCTCTGCAAAGGTAGGCAAGGAAGTTGCAATGGCAATTGAAGGTGCAACCGTAGGCAGGCAGATCAAAGAAGAAGATGTGCTCTACGTTAATGTGCCTGAAAGGCATGCCAAAGTCCTTGAGCACGAAATCTATGAGTCCCTTTCAACCGATGAAAAGGAAACCCTTGATATTTTCCTGACACTTAAAAGGAAAGACAATCCTTTCTGGGCAAAGTAAAGGCTGATATGCAGGCAGAGCATATTCAGGATGCAGCAGGACGGGTAAGAATTCCGGATAACTCAGATAAAAAGCAAGGTAAAGGAATTATTAAAAATAAATCTGATTGGAGGATTTCACATGGCAAATTTCAAAGTTGTAGTTTCTGATCCAAAAGAAGCACGTGCTTACCAGATCGATATTAAGGATGCTGAAGCAAACGCATTAATCGGAAAGTCAATTGGGGACGTTGTTGACGGTTCCATTTTCGGGCTCGCCGGTTACAAAGTCCAGATTACCGGTGGCTGCGACGGCAGCGGTTTCGTTATGAAGCCGGACCTTCCGGGCCCCAGAAGACAGAGAATCCTTACCGCAACAGGTGTAGGTTATGTTCCCAAGCTTCCGGGACAGCGCAGGAGAAAAATGATGCGCGGAAAGGAAATTGCTCCCGACATAGTCCAGGTCAACGCCAAGGTAGTCGAATACGGAAGCAAGTCCATAAAAGCCCTTCTCGGCCTTGAAACCGCAGAAGAAGCTCCAGCAGCAGAATAATTTCAAATTCCGCCTTCGGGCGGGATTTAATAACTCTTTGATTTTCATTTGTAAATTCTTTTTTTTCTAACTCTTAAGTTTTTTTACATTCTTTGCGCTTTTTGTATCGTATTACTAACTGCGCATAGTTAAAATTGTCTGATTTCACTGATCATTTATTAGCAGCTTCGCGGTAAGTCCTGATAAATTCAATGACAGACACAAAAATTAACATTAAAATTCCGATGTTGGCCAATGAACCCAAAAACATACCCAGGAAAGGATAGTTGACTCCAATTGATACATTTTTTCCGCTTATATGAGAGAATAAAACAATTATAAAGAAAACTAGCGCCAGAACCATATAACTGAATACTATGATTTTACCCGCTTTTTCAATATTTTTTAGATCTAATATATGAGGCATTATAACCCTCTATTATGAGTTTAAGGGAACGACACAAACTCAGTAATCTATAACATAAACCCAGTAATCTATAACATAAATTCAGTAATCTATACACACTTTAATCCATCATATTATTCCTCAGTTTTCCAGCAGCAGAATAATTTCAAATTCCGCCTTCAAGCGGGATTTAACAATTCTCTGGTTTACTCTTATCTGGTTCCTTTTTACATTGTTTTACACATTTTTAAATTATTTTATCACCAGACTCCTGTTCTCTACCAAACGAGCTTTTAGCTTTATAAGCCCATTTTACTTGGATGAAAGTGCTCTCAAGTACTTTCATTTTATGGACATGTTATTCGAAGAATATCATGTGCGTTTTTATATATGCCATATTAAGTCAGTAATATGTTTTAACTTTATAATTCTATTTTAGATTGATAATCTCATTTTAGCTTTAATTCCAGTTTAGCTTTATAATCCCGTTTTAGATTGAGAATTCCAGTTTAGCTTTATAATCCCGTTTTAGATTGAGAATTCCATAATTTCAGTTTAGCTTTATAATCCCATTTTAGATTGAGAATTCCATTTATGCTTTCATCCGGTTCACAGCGCAGATTTCCGGCTCTCTTTTTATTTTCCGGTTTCCAGGACATTGAGTCTACTGCAGATTAAATCGCAGTATTCGGTATGAGTTCAGGCCAAAAAACATCCATTGATATATTAAATTATATAATTAAATTCAGAACTTAAGTATAAGCTGATTATATTAAATTATGATATCTGCAATATATTTATTGATTATAAGATCATTTAGTAATACTCATATATGTTTAGGTATTAACACCTACGTGCTATCAGTATTATTATTCATATTACAGGTTATTTGTAGTAATTTACAAAAATAGGGTGTTCTTTAATGGAGAAAAAAAAGTTACTGACATTATTTTCTGTTTTCCTGACAGCCCTGGTCGTAATTACGGCTGGCTGTTCTGATAAGGACAGTGCTCAGGCTGGAACAATGGGTGGAAATTCGCTGGCAGAGGAAACAGTGGTTGAGAATGGTGATGAAGGTTCACAGCATGTTGATGTTGTTTATCTGAGCGGCGGAGACTGCGGCTATCCACAGCCGTTCACAATATATCCGAGAGGTCCGGGGTCATCAAAAGTTGGGATGATCTTTGACAGCCTGTTAGAAAGAGATGAAATTGGCATAATCCCCTGGCTGGCTGAAAGCTGGGATGTCAGCCCTGATGGAACAGAATATACGGTTCATCTCCGCGAAGGTGTCGTGTGGAGTGATGGAGAACCTTTCACGGCAAATGATGTTAAATTTACTTTTGATTATGAGCAGAAGAATGTGCCTATCTCAGGTGGAATTGAGGCAGGAGTTGTAAATAATGTTCAGGTTGTGGATCCCGGTACGGTCAAATTCGTACTTAACCAGCCTGTTTCAACCTTCCTGTACAAGCTTACCGGTTTTAGAATCATACCCGAGCACATATACAAAGATGTATCGGACCCTGCCAGTTTCCTTGATCCAGAAGCGGTTACCGGTACCGGCCCGTTCATCCTTGACCAGTACAACAAAGAACATGGGACATACCGTTTTGTAGCAAATGAGAATTTCTGGGGACCGGAAGCTACCGTTAAATCCGTGGAATTTATTCCGGTCAGCGACCCGCTTGTAGCTTTTGAACAGGGAAAAATAGATTTCACAGGGGTATCACCCGATACTCTTGACCGGTTCAAATCGGACTCTGACATAAGAATTGTGCAGCAGCCAGCTTTCTGGGGTTACCAGTTTTATTTCAACATGAAAAAATGTCCTGAGCTTAATGACAGCCTGGTAAGACAGGCTTTTGCTTACGCCATTGACCGTGATGAACTGGTAGAAAAGATCGCAAGAGGTGCCGGAAAAGCCGGGAAAATGGGAATCCTCTCAGAAGACCACGTCTGGTATAACCCTGACCAGCCCGGGTACAGCTATGACCCGGATAAAGCCGGAGCATTGCTCGAAGAGGCAGGATGGTCTGATACGGACGGGGATGGAATACGTGACAAAGGCGGAGAAAAACTGTCATATGTACTATCCCTTAGCAGCGGCGAAGTCCGTATAGGCGAACTTATAAAAGAAAGGCTGAGTGAAGTGGGAATTGATGTTCAGGTGAAGTCCCTCGAGAGCAAATCCCGCGATTCCAACCTGAAGAACGGAGACTTTGAGCTTCTGATCAGCGGCTTTGGAGGCTGGGGACAGGATGCAGATTATCTCCGTACAAGGTACTGTGATACGGATTCACAGTCATCAAACAGTGTGTCATCCGGAGCAGCAGTGTATGGTTACCACAATGACACCCTGAACGCCCTTGGTACCCGGGAACTGCAGGAACTTGACGATGATAAACGTAAAGAAATAGTATATGAGATGCAAACCGTAATTGCGAATGATGTGCCTGCAATACCGCTCTATTATACCACATCGTACGATGCATGGAGAATTTCAAAATATGACGGCTGGATGAATATGTACGACCACCATGCGAGGACACACAGCATTCTGTCGTATCTTGAGAGGGATGGGATTGCAGAAAAAAGATAACCTCAATAACCTGATCGAATGCTGGAAAAAAACTGCCAGCGATGCTCTTAACATCCGGGATGAGGGCAGGATGGCAGATTTCTGGAATAAGCGTTCCGAGAACTATGCCAACAATATTGGCAAAGATAATAGAAAGAAAAGAACCGATGAGATTCTCGAATTTCTTGAGGAATCCGGTTTTGATCCGGAGGGTTCCAGAGTTCTGGATATCGGGTGTGGGCCCGGTACCCTTTCTCTCCCTCTTTCAAAGCTTGGAGCAGAGGTGACCGCACTTGACATATCTTCCGGAATGCTCAAAAGACTGAAGGATACTGTAAAAGAAGAATCACTCCCGGTAGATGTCATAGAAACTTCCTGGTGGACGGCAGACATAGATTCCCTGGGCTTCCGGGACAGGTTTGACCTTGTGATTGCATCCATGACTCCCGCGATAAAAGATATTGAGAATTTTGATAAGATGATGGCATGCTCGAAAAATTTCTGTTACTACAGCAATTTTTTGAGAAGAGGAGAGGACAGAGCTTACCGTGAGATCCGGAGCTCAATACTCGGGGAAAACTCTGCGAACAATATGAATGGCATGACTTTTCCGTTCATGTATCTTTACCTTTCAGGCTACATGCCATCTGTCAGGATCAACCACTCGGAATGGAAAGAAGAAACAAACTGGAGAGAAGCTGCAGACCAGGCAATAGAGTTCATCGGGAGGGGCAGGGATTTTGATGAGGAAACAAAGGAAAAAATAAGGGATTATTATCAAAACGCCTCTCAGGATGGGATCTACCGTTCCAAATCCGATGTATATACCGGCATGATGGTCTGGGAAGTTAACGGCAAATGATCGGATAATGAAGGGGCAGATGATTGGATGGAAAAGGACAGGAATTCGTTTATTTTCAGGTTATTATCGACCCTTTTTGTAATTCTTGCCATAAACTTTTTTCTTCCAAGAATGATGCCAGGTGACCCTTTCGCAACCACTTCCGCGGATGAGGTAGGGGAAGAAATTATTGTAATGACAGAAGAGCAGCGCCTTTATTACCTGAACTATTACGGGCTTGACAGACCCCTGTATGAACAGTTTTTAGTATATATAAAAAATCTGATGACTGGAAATCTGGGAAAGAGCATTTATTACAAAATGCCTGTCAGCGACGTAATACTGCTGCATCTCCCCTGGACCGTGCTGATTGTCATGGGAGCGACTGTAATAAGTACAGTCTCAGGTGTGCTTCTCGGGACACTTTCGGCTAAAAACAGGAAAAATGGAAGTGACAGGATTATGATGACAGGTATGATAGCTTTTGCAGAAATTCCCTCATTTCTGCTTGGCCTGATCCTTCTTCTTATTTTCAGTGTGCACCTAAGGCTTTTCCCACTTGCGGGTGCCATTACTCCCTTCGCAGATTATACTGGTCTGGCAGAACAGGCATGGGACATACTGTATCATGCCTTCCTTCCTGTTGTGACCCTCTCCCTTTCCCAGCTGACCGGAGTTTACCTGCTAACCAGAAATACTCTGATTACAGTGACCACAAAGGACTACATCAGGACTGCGAGAGCCAAAGGCCTGGGAGAAAAAACCGTATGGACACGGCATGCTCTCAGGAACGCACTTCTTCCTGTGGTGACAAGGACAGGGTTTATGATCGGAATAATGATGGGCGGTGTTGTGCTGGTTGAGAGTGTTTTTTCCTATCCCGGGATAGGGATGACACTCAGAAGTGCTGTAATCGGCAGGGATTATCCTCTTATCCAGGGAATTCTGCTGGTAATTGCAGTCTCCATACTCGTCTGCAACCTGATGGTTGACAAAATATACGGGAAACTTGATCCGAGAGTTGTGGTATGATAAAGGATGTTGCTGCCTCTGGAAATGCCAGAATTATTTCATTTGCTCAGGCGTTAAATATTGACAAATTTGTAAGCGGTACAGCTGAAACATTTTCGAAGTTCAGCACTGAAGGTAAAATTGCTGTCTTTGGCATCATCTGTATCATTTTAATGGCAGTTTTTGCTCCTGTGATAACAATTTATCCCCCCCAGAAGATTACAGGGAATTCACTTGAACCCCCAGGTCCGGAACACATACTTGGAACGGATGAACTGGGCATGGACATCTGGTCACAGATATGTTACGGGGCAAGGATGAGCCTTACAATAGGGCTTGCAGTAGCGTTTGCGGCAGGTTTTGGAGGAGGGGCTGTCGGGATACTGGCAGGATACATAGGAGGGAATGTTGACGAGGCACTGATGAGAGTAATCGATATAACAATGGCTCTCCCGAGTTTTCCTCTCCTTATCGTAATATCCGCTTTTCTCGGACCGAGCATTCTTAACGTAATTCTTATTCTTGTCCTTTTCAGCTGGGCAAAACCCGCACGAATTGCACGTTCCCAGACCCTGGCATTAAAGAAGAACGACTACATCACTGCAGCCCGAAATTACGGTGCAAAACCATTTTACCTGCTCTGGAGGCATATATTTCCCGAAGTTATGCCTGTCCTGCTTGTGCTTGTAATCGGTATATCCTCACACGCAATCATAGCCGAAACTGGGCTTGCTTTTCTGGGGCTTGGGGACCCTACTTCCAAGAGCTGGGGGATGATGCTTAACCATGCAACCGGCTTCAGGTCGATATATTTTACACCCTACTGGCAATGGTGGCTGTTGCCTCCGCTGTTTATGCTTATTTTCCTCCTGCTCTGTCTTGCGTTCATAAGCAGGGATATGGAAAGGATACTTGATCCCAAACTAAAAATAAAGAAAGGTTTCTGATTATGAGTCTGCTTAAAGTAAATGACCTTAAATGCCACTACATAACTGACATTAACACGGTCAGGGCTGTAGACGGAATTTCTTTTGAAATTGAAGAGGGAGAAATTCTTGGCATTGTAGGGGAATCGGGAAGCGGCAAAACCACTGTTGCACTGAGTATCATGGGGCTTTTGCCGGAAAATACAGCCGTTTCCGGTGAAACTCTTTACAGGGACCATGTAATATCTTCTTTGCCTGAATCAGAAATGGACAGGTTCAGGTGGAAAGATATTGCAATAGTTTTCCAGAACAGCCTGGAAGTGATGAACCCGGTTCTGAAAGTGGGCTTTCAGGTAATGGAACCGATGATAAGGCACCTTGGTATCAGCCCGGAAAGAGCCCGGAGTAAATGTGCTGACCTGTTCAGGACTGTAGGCCTTGATCCTGAATGGATGGATTCATTTCCTCACCAGCTCTCAGGGGGCATGAGGCAGAGGGTTCTTCTGGCAATGGCACTTTCATGCGATCCGAAACTGCTGATCCTTGATGAGGTTACCTCTGCACTTGATGCATTTACCCGAAAGGAGATAAGGGACCTTCTGGTAAGCCTGCAGAAGAAGAACGGGTATACGATGTTAATGATCTCTCATGACATCACTTTTGTGTCTTCCGTGGCGTCCAGGATTGCTGTTATGTATTCGGGTAAGGTTGTGGAAACCGGACCTGTAAGGGATATTCTTGTATCTCCGCTTCACCCTTATACCAGAGGCCTTGTTCATTCGACCCCTGATATTTTTGTGTATAAGGACTTATGGGGAATTCCCGGAGATGTTCCGGCAGGGGATGGGTTTAACGGCTGTCCTTTCAGCCCGAGGTGTACACAGAAAATCGGTATATGCAACAGTGTTTCCCCTGCCCTGAAACCAGCAGGAAACGGGAGAGAAATCGCGTGCCACAGAGGAGGCATAGCAGGCATTATGGTAGCCAGAAACCTGAGCTTCAGTTATCGGCTGCCGGACGGTGGATATCTTCAGGCAGTAGAGGATGTTAGCCTGGAAGTGAGGGAAGGGGAGGTTCTTGCAATTGTCGGCCAGACAGGTTCAGGAAAGTCAACACTTGCACATATCCTTGCAAACGTAATAAAACCCGAAAGGGGAGAGGTCCTGTTTATGGAAGGGGATGTCAGGAAAGGAAAATACGGAAACAGGGTCAATGGCATTCAGATAGTATTCCAGGACCCGTTCAGTTCGACAAGCAACAGGTTTACCGTGCTTGATGCGGTCAAAGAGCCCCTTTATATCAATAAGATCGGGTCCAATGGAAACAGATTGCAGATGGTTAAAAGTGCCCTTGAACTTGTTCGCCTTCCCACAACAGATAATTTTCTCAGGAAATACTGCGGGGAACTCAGCGGCGGGCAGAGGCAAAGGGTTGCACTTGCAAGAGCAATGGTTATGGAACCGAAACTCCTTATCGCCGATGAGATAACTTCGGCTCTGGATGTCTCAACCTCTGCAAATATATTACGCCTTTTAAAAGGACTTCAGAACAGGAGAGGGTTTGCAATGATATATATTTCACACGACCTCTCCCTGACTCTGAAGATTGCTGACAGGATAGCAGTTATGAATTCCGGAAAGATTGTAGAGATGGGAAATTCACATGACGTTATGCTTTCGCCCTCTGATGAGTATACAAAAAGGCTTGTAGGATCAAGAATAGGGCTGTGCTGTCACAACCATTGAGTTTTACAGTCTTATTCATCAATTTAAATTTTTACTGCTTCTTTTATAACTAAGGCAAATTTAAAGAGTAAATTTTAAAGAGTAAATTTTGGAAGAATGTTTTGAAAGGTAGATTTTGAAAAGTGAACTTATGATGATTTTGAAAGGTAGGTTTTGAAAAGTGAACTTATGATGGTTGTTCTAAAATTCATGTTTGAAGGTTTTGTTTAAATTCATGTTTGAAGGTTTTGTTTAATATGAGTGCGATAATGGTTAAAGAACTGACAAAAAGATTCGGGGAGTTTACTGCTGTTGACCGGGTCTCATTTTCGGTTGAGACCGGGGAGCTTTTCGGTTTATTAGGCCCCAATGGTGCGGGAAAAACGACCATAATCAATATGCTGACCACTCTTCTTCTTCCTACGGCAGGCGATGCTGAAATTGCAGGGTATGACCTTAGAAGGGATCCTGCCAGGGTTAGAAATAATATCGGGATAATATTTCAGGACCCTTCACTGGATATCGGGCTTACAGGGAGGGAAAATCTTGAGTTTCATGCCATGATGTACAGCATCGTGTCAGATGAAAGGGAAGAAAGAATAAGGGAAGTCCTTGAGGTTGTGGGCCTGTCCGATAAAGCTGATATTCTTGTTGAATATTATTCGGGCGGGATGAAGAGACGGCTTGAAATCGCAAGAGGGCTTATCCACTACCCGAAGGTTCTGTTTCTGGATGAGCCCACTCTCGGGCTTGATGCGCAGACCAGGAGATCAATATGGGACCATATCAGAAAGCTGAACCGGAATTACGGGACATCTGTCATACTGACCACACATTATATGGAAGAGGCTGATTACCTCTGTGACCGTATTGCGATAATTGACCAAGGAAAGATAATTGCACTTGATACCCCCTCAGGACTGAAAAAACGTCTTAAAGGAGATTGTGTCAGCCTGGATATTGAAGGAAAGGTTGACCTCATCGCTTCTGCACTTGGGAAGAAAGAATGGGTGAAAGAAGTTGCCCGGAACGAAAAAATGCTTGACGTAATTATATCGGATTATGAAAAAAATATTCCTGATATTTTTCGGACTGCTTCCAGCCTGGGAATTGGGATCAGATCGATAAATTTCAGTAAACCAAGCCTTGAAGACGTTTTTCTCCGCCTGACGGGTTCGACAATAAGGGAGCAGGAAGGAAGCAGGCTGTCAGTCAGGCGTGAGCGTATGAGAAGGAGGATGCTCCGGTGATTCAGGGAAAAGTCATCTATGTCCTCTGGCGGCGTGAGATGATAAAGTACTTCAGGGCAAGGTCAAGGGTTGCGGGTGCTATTGGCATGCCGGCTTTTATGCTGGTATTTCAGGGAATGGGCTTTAGAAAAGTGGAATTTCCGGGCCTGCCCGACTCGATAGGATATTTTCAATACCTGGTGCCGGGCATTATAGGGATGACCCTTCTTTTTACGGCTGCTTATGCAGGCATGAGCGTCATAATGGATAAGCAGTTTGGGTTTTTAAAAGAAGTAATGGTGACGCCTGCAAGCAGAATCTCTATTGTCCTCGGGATGATATCCGGAAGTGCAACCACTTCACTCATTCAGGCACTTATTATTATGATGATGTCGGTATTACTTGGTTTCAGGCTGCCTCTTATTCCTGCAATTCTGTCCTCTCTGGTGATAATGGTTCTTATATCGATGATCTTTATAAATATAGGATTGATTCTGTCATCCGTACTGAAAGACTTTCACGGGTTCAGCACGGTTATTAATTTTATTGCGTTCCCTCTGTTTCTTTTATCCGGGGCTTTATTTCCGGTCTCAAATTTGCCAGCCCCAATCAGGATTCTGTCTTATTTTGATCCGCTGACATACGGTGTGGATGCTTTAAGGGGAGTATTGATTGGTCATTGTGAATTCTCAATTGTTCTGGATGTATGTGTCCTTTTAACACTCTCGGTCCTGATGATCTGCGCCAGTGGTTATTTCTTCCAGAGGGCAGAGATGATATAAATGTGTGCCTGTAAAGGAAGAGCCAAGTTTTGTTTTAAACCAAAATAATTCTGAACTTCTCAGGCCAGGACCCGGGGTCTGAAGAACTGTTATAAAAAAAAATAGCAGTCAAAAAAACATCATAATATAATTTATCCAGAATATTTTGTTGTCCAGAATATTTTGTTATCCAGAATATTTTGTTATCCAGAATATTTCGTCAAAAAAGTAAGGTTATGAGGATGCTTTATCACCCTCAGGATCATGAAATGCCTAAATTTTTATATTAATTTTTAAAGTTATTTAGAGAAGCTGCTTTCCAGCTCCATCGCCGGATTTGCACTCGTAAACTTCTGTGATCTTCATGACAGCAAGGGCTTTTGCAGAGAATTTGTCTACATGCTCCAAATCATTTTTAGCAATTTTCTAAAAATTTGGAACTAAAAATGAAAATATTAGCCCAAGTAAATTTGAAGTATACACCCTATCAGACATGATAATACTCCTTTTGTTTTGTTGTTACAGAATTAAATGCTTCCTGAAGTAAACAGGAATAAATATAATAGGTAAACAACGTACAGGCCTACTGGAATACCGACAGCAAGGGTGGCATTTTTAATTGACATATTTCGCGCGTGTAAAAGTGCAAATACCCATATGTATGCAGACAGTAAGAGGCATAAAATTCCAACTATTTGTGAGGTATAATACAGGGGATTATTTGAGAACATCTGTGTTGTACTTTCAGCTATAAGCTGCGGGTCCTGTAATGAAAAATCTATCGAAGGTGTAAGTTTGTATGTTACAAAAACATTTATTAAACTGCTAAATATTTTTGGCACAAATCCATAACCTACAAACTCTAACGTCCTTTTGAAAGAACCTTTTGATTCAAACACATATGATATTGAATATAAAATTCCAGCTACTATAACCCAGATTAGAAAGACCCAGATCAAACCCCAAATGACACCGAAAAGAATTGCTGTAGTCGATATATATGAACTCATCTCAGAAGGAAGCAGTCCACGCAATTGATTCATAGCCAGAAAACTTGAAACCATTGCAATTACAGCAACTACAAGTAATATCAATACAGGATACTTAAGATCGACATCATTTCTCGACTTTTCCTCGAAAAATGAATTTGGATCAAATAACAGATTATTCAGGTTTAAATTATCCATATTTTTCACATTATTGCATATTATATGTAATGGTTGTCACATGATTAATAAATATTATTATATGTTAATCAGTTTTTTAGATTTTACTTCTTATTTTGTCTTTTATCTTACGACTTAAATCATAATCCATAATCCAAAAAATATGAGCACAAGTCCACTGATTTTTTTCAGATATATTTTATATGAACGGACCTGTTTAGGTAAAGTATAACCCCCTATCAAACCAACCCCAATAAAAGGAGTTAATACTCCGCCACTGAAAGCAAGCAATAGAGCCAGATCATTAACAGTCCCGTTTGTAATAGTTTTACAATCTCGTTTGTAACAGTTTTGTTAAGCAGTACAGGGTATTGAGGCAGTGCAGGGAACTTTTACAAACGAAAACAATATCCCAAGAAAGAAAACTCCACCCAGAGTACCTGCATATTTCCTGGCAGAACTCTGAAAATAATTATCCAGAACTACAGGAGATTTCAAGACCCCCAGAAGGTTTAATCCAATGAGAATTACAATGACGCCTGTAACAAAAGAAAAGCTTTCCAAATCTGGAATTGACTTTCGGAATGAGAGTAAACACAGGCCCAATAATAAGTAAGAACCCACCAGCCCTAATCCAAACACTGTTGCACGTACCATTCCACTTTTCGCACTATTGCTCGTCCCTGCAGTAAAGCTTAAAAGAAATCCAAGTATAGCCATCAGGCAGGGTGAAAAACCTGCAAAAAGTCCGAGAGAATAGGCAAATGGCAAATTCAGGTCTGTGTTTATATACTCGATTTCCTGTTCTTTTCTCGTTACCTCTTCTGTAGTATATTCAGTAATATTTTCCTCTTCCACAAGATATTCATCAATTAAAGTTTTTAGCTTTTCTTCAGTAATTTCTTCTTTGGGAATTTTTGTTTCATTGTTTATCACAATAGCCGGGACTTCAAGAAAACCATACTTGTTCCATTGATTGAAACCGTCAGCAGTACTGGTTTCAATTCTTGTTATAACCATGTTCTCATATTGAGCTTCTATTCGATCGACAATAGGATCGGTTATTTCACAATCATGACAACCTTTTTGATGGAAATACTGGATTGTGACAGGTTCTGCACAGGCCACCGGTATAAAAATAAGAGATAAATAAATTACGGCTAGTAAACTAATTGTATGAGAACTACTTTTCATAAAATCCCAACAAGTATTCTTTTTATTTCACAAACCTGTGTATGCTAATGACGGGAAACCTAATTATCTGAGTTCTGTTTGCGTTGTGACCATTTTATTCCTAAAACCAAAAGTACTAGTAGTATTCCAAAAATTATACTTCCTTTCAAAATAGGAAGGATGGGATAATCAAGTACAAGGTAGCGTACAAAAATGAAGACACATGCGATTACGTAGAAAACCAGCAATCTCACAGGATCTTTTTGATCTTCTTTCCTTTCGCCGTATATAATTTTTGACAATGCGCCCCCAGTAAATAATATAATCAAAATCCAGAATACTTGATCTATATTATAAACTAAAGAAGCATAGAGGTAAATAATATACAGCAGTATTGTAAGAATTAGAAGGCGCATATTTTTTCGAATAGAGGAAAAGATGCTGATTTCTTCTTTTTCATGAGGCTCTACAGTTTTTTCTTTATCAAATTTGGATTCAAAAATATGAATTATTATTGAGGAAATAGATGAGTTCAAAAGTTGTTCCTTTTTCCTATACCAGACCAAGAGTGAAAAAATTATTATTGTGAAAAAGAAAGCTAGAATAAAAGTTGTCTGAGCTTCTATTAAGATGTATCCTTCCTTATATAAATAGATAAAAAAAAGGTAACTATTCAGGCAGCCTTTTAAAGGCTACAATTTTTCCTCTTTTCGAGGAAAAATTGGATATAAATTGAATCCTATTTTGTTTCGTTATCATGCTTACACGTGAAGAGATTCTTGCTTTGTGTGCTTCAAACCCTGAAGTCATTGCTTACATTGTGAGTCTTGAAACTCAAATTAAAGAACTTACTGAAAGGTTGATAGCCTTAGAATCTCGTTTAAACCAAAACAGTCGTAACAGCAGTCGCCCTCCTTCTACTGATTTTTTTATCAAGGAGAAACCTAACCCCAAGAGTCTCCGTAAAAAGAGTGGCAAAAAACCTGGAGGTCAAGATGGTCATCCAGGAACAACTCTTGAAATGGTTGATCATCCTGAGTAGGTAATAGAACATTCTTTGAGTTGCTGCAAAGAATGTGGCCATACTCTTGAGAATGTTGAAGTTGAAGCCTATGAGAAAAGACAGGTCTTTGATATTCCCTCCCTGTAAATCTGATTGTTACAGAACACAAAAGTCAGATAAAGACCTGCCCTTACTGTGGAAAAATAAATAAAGCTGTTTTTCCTGAATCAGTTAAATATCCAGTTCAGTATGGTCCAAATATTTTAGCTTCAGCTATTTACTGTAAAAATCACCATTTTATCCCCTATGAAAGAATTTCCGAATTTTTTGAGGACATAATGGGAATAAAAATCTGTCCTGCTACGATAATTAGAGCAGAAAGAGAATGTTTCCAGAATTTAGAGGAATTTGAAAACGTTATTAGAGAGAAATTAATGATTTCTCATGTTGTCCATTTTGATGAAACTGGTATGAAGATCGAAGGAAAACGACACTGGCTTCATGTAGCTTCTAATGAGAAATACACCTGTTATTTACCTCACTCAAAAAGAGGAGCAGAAGCAATAGACGCTATGGGTATTCTTCCGGAGTTTAAGGGAGTAGCAGTTCACGACGGATGGAAACCTTACAACGTTTATGACTGTGATCATGCTCTCTGTAATGCTCATTTACAGAGAGAACTTACTGGAATTGAAGAGAACTATAAACAGCAGTGGGCTAAAGAAATGAATGAATTGCTCACTGAGATGAAAAAGTATACCGATGAATGCAAGGATCAAGTCAAAGAACTGGATTTTGAGCAAATTAAAGCATTGGAAGAAAGGTTCGATGCTATCATAATTAAAGGAATTGAAGAAAATCCACAATCTCTAAATCCTGAAAAGAAAGGAAAACGTGGAAAAAATCCAAAAACAAAAGCAAGGAATCTGCTAGATAGGTTTATAGAACACAAAGAAAATATTCTGAGATTCCTGACAGATTTGAAAGTTCCGTTTGAGAATAATCAAGCAGAAAGAGATATCAGGATGATGAAATTACAGCAGAAAATATCAGGAACTTTCAGAACTATACAAGGAGCGGAAGCTTTCTGCAGAATTAGAGCTTACATCTCTACAATTAGAAAGAACGGATTACCTGTTTTGGAGGGTATTATAGCGGCGCTCAAGAGAGCGCCGTTAACTATACCCTGAATAGTTACAAAAAAAGAAGAGAAAAGAAATAAGTTGCAATTGAACGCCATATTTCTTGTTTTACAATATCATCGATTTTCATGGCCCTACCATCACCGAGCTATTGGATACTTTAAAATCAAGTTTTCACTTTTCCAGTTTTAAACAATCCTTTATGAGTTTTCCGGCCAATAAATTCGAAACTTCAGTGATTTTCATAACGACAAGAGATATTCCAGGGAATTTATCCACTGAATTTTGATCTGCTTAATATTTTCTAGAACCTTCCCTTTGGTTTCAATCTCGAAGTTCCCTTTTAAATTTCCTTTTTTATTTTGATAGCATATAGATTGTCAAGTGAATACGATGTTGTTCAAATAATAGCTATCATGGTTGTTTCTTTCCCTCCATCGGCAGTAACCTTTATTTGTTCCTCGGACATATTTTTATTAAGCAAATCTTCAAAGTTCATTGTAACTACTTCTGCTCCTTCAGGTATATCAAACACAAATTCGGAATCCTGAACTCCGGTGTTAATCTTTAAGTTTTGAATCTCGATTTCCATTCTTTGCTTACCCTGGTAAATTTCATACTTCAGGGGTATCCAGGTTTCTTCATCAACCCAGATATTAATCTCGTCAATCAAAATGCTTTCTTCTCTTCCCTCTTTCGGTTTCGCTTCAAGGAAATATACAATTCTCCCATCAATCGTATCATTCCCATGCACAGAAATATTATATTCACTTAAAGTATCGTTAAAGAGCTTGAAGTAATCAATTTCGAATTGATACTCTTCAGGAACTATTATTTTCTGGACAACATTTGTTTCGGGATCGTACAACCACTCAATTTTTCCATCGTAAATCATTACACTTTCATTCTCTGTCCCTTTTGTAATTGTTTTCTTCATATTCGGCTTTTTGTACATGATATCAAATTCACTTTCCTGTGTTTTCTCTCCTTCAAAATACGTCGTCATACAAAGAGTATATGAAGAATCCTCAATGCTGTTTTCTTTTTCCTGCATCTTTGCTGCAATTTCTTCTGCAATCAGTTCAGTGTCTTCTGCGTCCGATTCATTCATGCAACCAGATGTAAAAACAATACAAATTATCAAAAAAAGCATAGAAACAATTTTCTTCTTTATCATATTCCTCATTCCAAATATTAATTAGCCTCAATTTGGCTCTGTAGAAAACCTATCTAAACCAGCTTCAAGAGGCTGAAGATAGATAAGCAAAAATGAAGATGGACTGTCTACCCGAAATTAAAATTTTATTCCGGTAGCATCAAAGAACGCATCTTCCAATGAGAGAGAGTTTTCTATAAGTTTGAAAACTTTGCCTCCACTTTCAACAATTAATCTGTTTATTTCTGGTTTGAAATCTATTCCGGAGTTTACATAAATATCCAGAGTATGTTCAGCTTTCAATTCGGTTTTTACTACGAATTCCAGACTTTCAATTAAAGAAATCATTTCAGATGAGAGATTGTAGACCCCAACCGTAATAACCCCATTTGACTCTAAGTGGCGGATTTTTTCAATTGCACTTTCAGCAATAAGCTTGCCTTTATCCAGAATTCCGACATGGGTACAGATTTCCTGTATTTCCAGAAGGTTATGGGACGAAAGAAATACCGTGATTCCCTTGTTATTGCACTCACGAAGAATTTGCCGGATTTGCCGGATTCCAACAGGGTCAAGGCCGTTTGTGGGTTCATCAAGGATCAGTACTTTTGGATTATTCAAAAGAGCCTGCGCAATTCCCAGTCGTGTTTTCATACCATGGGAAAAATAGCCCACCCTTTTGAAAATTTCATTGCCAAGTCCAACCTGGTCCAATAAAACCCTGGATTGTTCCACGCTTTCTTTTTTGCTCAGGCCTTTCAATCTGCCGTAATAGATCATGTGGCTTAAGGCAGTCCGTTCGTCGTAAAAACCGGAATCCTGGGGGACCAGTCCCAGAATCTGTTTAATCTTTCCTGATTCGGAAGAAAGGTCCATGCCATCAACAAAAACTTGCCCCTGCGTAGGTGTTGAAAGCCCTGAAAGTAATTTTATTGTAGTTGTTTTTCCGGCACCGTTCTGGCCCAAAAAACCATAGATACTCCCTTTTTCTACATTTAGGGAAAGATTTTCGAGAACAAAACGAGAGCCGTATTTTTTGTACAGGTTTTTGGTAGAAATAGCCGCGGAAATTATAAATCCCTCCTTTTAATGGCCAGCAAACTCATGGATAAAAAGACCAGTATGTACAGGAACATTGAAAACAGGCTTTCAAAAGCCGTGAGGTATCCAGCTCCAACCGGGAAGCCTTTCATGAACTCCATATTTTTAATCCCGTAAAAGAAGGGGGTGATATATTTCAGATAACTCTCATTTCCCTGTAAAATGAAAAATATCAAAATCCCAAGAAAGACCACGGACATTGTAAATGAAATTTTGTTGTTTGCAGACAATGTTGAGATGAATAAAAAAATACCTATGAAGCATCCCAGATAAAGGCTTGAGGAAATCCAGAATAAAATAATACTTTCGAACTGAAAGGCATTTCCTGTGGAATACTGATATATCAGGCTTATAAGTGCAATTCCGGAGGAAGCGGACATAAATACCAGAAATAGAAAGAAAAATTTCCCTAAAATAAAAGATGACCTCTGGACCTTGGAGAGAATGTATCTTACCGACCCTGTTTCAGTTTCGCTGCTTACGATATCAAAAGATGATATCAAAGTCATAAAAGGTCCGATAGACAATACTACAATATACGAAATCAAAATATACGGGATGCCCCCGGAATTCGAAAACAAAAAAGAGATGTAAGTACTGAAGCGCATTGCCAGAAAACAAAAAAAGATAAATATTCCACCAAAAAAGCATACATACTTGCTTTTTGAACCTCTCAATATTTCATCTTCCCCAATAATCCGTATTTCCGAGAAATTCATAATCTTCAACCCTGTTCACTTCTGCTCAGGCTGCAGGTAACAAATGCTCCGAAGGATCCGATCATCGAATAGAAAAAAAACAGAACGAGCAAAGATCCAATGAAAACAGATACAGCCACACCTCCGGATTGTAACACAAGCTTTCCATCGGAGGTAAGCAAAAAAGTTACAATCCAAGCAATAAGGTTGTACGTAAATATTGAAAGAAAAGCATATTTTACCGAGCCTTTGCCTATGATTTTACCAATTAATGTACCTACAATAATTGCACCTATAATCCCTCCGTATATCGGATCAAACTCTAAAAATTCAAAAAATTCGAATAATACAAGCCCAACCATTATCCCTATAAATAATAAATTTCCAGTTTTCATGATATCACATTCAAAAAAATGCTGGGTTTTAAACCCAGCAAGATATAGACTTAACCTAACAAGATATAGACTCAAGAGTACTGATCAATAAAGTCCTCCGCTTCATTCAGCAAATCAACCAGTTCATTGTACAGCCAGCTGGGAATCTGAGAAACCCAATCATATAAAATATCCCATATGGTGTTTAAAGCAAAATCTAAATAATCCATTCCTCTTGATATATTATTGTTTCTGAATGCATCAGCAGCTTCAGAGAGTTCATCTTGAGCATCTTCAATTCGATCGTCATCGATAACCTCATCCAGCACCCAAAGTGCTGCAATCAGCCCATCACAGATATTTTCACCTAGCTCTCCAACTACTGATTTCGGTGTTATTTGACCGTTGCTATCAATAATGAATCCGTCTGCTAGTTCTTTCTCTGGCTGTGCCGTCACAGCTGGCACAAATGCCATGCTCACCAATAGCATTGAGGCAAGCAATACACTCAACATAAATTTTTGGTTTTTTATTATCATTTGTTTTACCTCTTTTATTTTTGTTTAAGAGGCAAGGAACAAACCTTAAAATAGCTTTAAAGTAATCTGTTTCTTGCCTTTGGGCACGCAGGATTCAGGGGAGGGCTCAATCTTTACTGAATCCTGCAGAACATTCCCACATTCGAAAGATCCATAATCCTTTAAAAGTTTTATGTGTAAACTCTCAAACAATCAGGCATAAGAGAAGAATACAAATCTGAAATAAGTTAAGAGAAAAATAGTTTGAGAACTTGCACAGAAGTTATAAATAATGTTACTTACAGCCATCGATTTGTGTCTGCATCTTCGATGTTTGGATATTCCTTTTAGGAAAAAATAGCAATATTTTTTAAGACACTATATTTCTCTATGGTAAGAATTGAGTAAAACTGAAATCTACAAGATTTTCTAGCTCTTAGTATCGCTACTAACTACTTTTTAGTTATAAAATGAGAAAAGCCGGCTCCAATAGGGAAAGTCGTAAAATAAGCAGTGTGATCAGTACAAGGGGAATCTCACTTTATTATTGAAGCTGCAATCAATATTTAATTCCTTATTCCAAAATAAGGCAGGTTAGAAGTTCAAGAAATTAGGAATTGAAAAAACAAAAGTATTCTGATACAAAAAGAAATTCTAGTAAACTTTTCTAAAAGCTTTTTAGTACACAATACCGTGAAGTGGATCAGATGCTTACTTGTATCTTTCTATCAAGTGTTTGTACGAAATGTTTATTTTATAGATTATATTTTTTCCTCTTTTTGTTTCCTTTATAAAACCAATTTCCTTAAGATTTTTCATATACCAGCTAACTGTGCCCTTGGAAATTCCAATCTCACGCGCAAGAGCTACGTTTGTATTACACTTACCATTTAATATTTCTGAAATTATCCTTTTATTCGTTATGTTTTGAGAGGTAACAAGAATTTTCTTTTCCTTTTCACTATATGTTGAGTTTTGGAAACACCTTATTCTTCCGCCCTCCTTGTAAACTTCAATTTTATATTGAGTTTCCAGAACTTGTATGTGATACTGGACTGTCCTCCTGTTCAAGCCAGTATTTTTTGCAATGTCACTAAAACAAACTCCAGGGTTGGCTTCAATATAGGTATAAACGCTATCTCGGTTAGGATTATTAAGTACATTTGTTTTCCCTACAATTGTTGTTAAAAGGAAAAATAGCAAACAGACGATAAGCTTCTTTTGAAGCTTAATGCTGGTAAAGACTAAATGTCTAGTTTTCGGTTTCACTGACCGATTCTCCTCAAACCTTTTTCTATCCAGGGACTGACATGTATTCTTTTTCGGCAGAAACAGGAGAATCTTCCTTATCAGAGCTTTCCAAGTATTCACCTCGGTTGAAACTTCAGGAATGTCTATCAGTCCTATGAATATGAATAATACAAACATCTTCCGGGTTTTTGTTATGTTAGTCAGTAATTTAAAAAGTCAAAGAATATAAGCTTTCCGACCAGAACCCCTAACAATCAGTACCTTCTATCTTAATCTGTATTATTGATTTTTATGAGAGTTATTCATTGGTCATCGGTTAAGGAATTTTCTTGCCCGAAAGCTATCGATTTTGCACCAGAAGCCTGCCTTAAGTTTTGGCCTATTTACATGAAATCGATACCTTTCCCAGCCTATAATAGGATTAAAGATTTGACAACTGTTATGAAAGTGGAGGCAATTTATCATGATTCTTCACTTAACCGAAGACGCATGAATAGATTATATATAAATTACACAAGTTTCATATGTTAATCAATTATTTAGATTTAACTTCGATGTTTTGTCTTCATTAGTTAATTCAGGCCATAATCCATAAACCCAGTAAAATAAGCACAAATCCACTAATTTTTTTTAGATACATTTTATATGAACGAATCTGCTTGGACAGAGTATAGCCCCCTATCATACCAACTCCAATAAAAGGTGTCAACACCCCTCCGCTGAAAGCAAGCAATAGAGCCAGATCATTAACAGTCCCGTTTGTAATAGTCTTGTTGAGCAGTACAAGGAGCATTGGAGCAGTGCAGGGAACTTTTACAAACGAAAACAATATCCCAAGAAAGAAAACTCCACCCAGAGTACCTGCATATTTCCTGGCAGAACTCTGAAAATAATTATCCAGAACTACAGGAGATTTTAAGATCCCCAGAAGGTTTAACCCGATGAGAATTACAATGATGCCTGTAACAAAAGAAAAGCTTTCCAAATCTGGAATTGACTTTCGGAATGAGAGTAAACACAGGCCCAATAATAAGTAAGAACCCACCAGCCCTAATCCAAACACTGTTGCACGTACCATTCCACTTTTCGCACTATTGCTCGTCCCTGCAGTAAAGCTTAAAAGAAATCCAAGTATAGCCATCAGGCAGGGTGAAAAACCTGCAAAAAGTCCGAGAGAATAGGCAAATGGCAAATTCAGGTCTGTGTTTATATACTCGATTTCCTGTTCTTTTCTCGTTACCTCTTCTGTAGTATATTCAGTAATATTTTCCTCTTCCACAAGATATTCATCAATTAAAGTTTTTAGCTTTTCTTCAGTAATTTCTTCTTTGGGAATTTTTGTTTCATTGTTTATCACAATAGCCGGGACTTCAAGAAAACCATATTTATTCCATTGGTTGAAACCGTCAGCAGTACTGGTTTCAATTTTTGATATAACCATGTTCTCATATTGAGCTTCTATTCGATCGACAATAGGATCAGTTATTTCACAATCATGACAACCTTTTTGATGGAAATACTGGATTGTGACAGGTTCTGCACAGGCCACCGGTATAAAAATAAGAGATAAATAAATTACGGCTAGTAAACTAATTGTATGAGAACTACTTTTCATAAAATCCCCAACAAGTATTCTTTTTATTTCACAAACCTGTGTATGCTAATGACAGGAAACCTAATTATCTGAGTTCTGTTTGCGTTGTGACCATTTTATTCCTAAAACCAAAAGTACTAGTAGTATTCCAAAAATTATACTTCCTTTCAAAATAGGAAGGATGGGATAATCAAGTACAAGGTAGCGTACAAAAATGAAGACACATGCGATTACGTAGAAAACCAGCAATCTCACAGGATCTTTTTGATCTTCTTTCCTTTCGCCGTATATAATTTTTGACAATGCGCCCCCAGTAAATAATATAATCAAAATCCAGAATACTTGATCTATATTATAAACTAAAGAAGCATAGAGGTAAATAATATACAGCAGTATTGTAAGAATTAGAAGGCGCATATTTTTTCGAATTGATGAGGAAATTTTAGTTTTTTCATCTTTGTTGATCTCTGTGATTTTTTCATCATGAGATTTTGAGCTCAAAATATGATCAATTATATTGAAAAAATTATTGTCATCAATCTGTTCCTTTTTTCTATACCAGACCATAAAAAAGAAATGGACAGCTGTAACAAAGAGGGCAAGAATAAACACCCTTGACATCTCTAACGGAATATATCCTTCCCTAATCAGTAGCCCGATTATTAAAAAACTAACAAATAGTACTGGAAATGAACGTAATAATTCTTCTTTAACGATATGGTCTATATTCATATATTAATCACCTCAGTACCTTCTATAGGTTTAAATTTAAATTCAGTATCTTTTATGCCTGAATTTATAGAATAATTCTCATATTCTAGTGTCATCAGAAGTTTGTCACCGTTATAACTTTGGATCTTTAACGGCATCCAGATTTTGGGATCAATCCATAATAGACGACTCCAGCTTTCAGGCTCGTTTAGTTTACTCGAAATTACTTCTAGTTTATAAGTTTTGACTTCTCCTAAATATTCAATACCTTTGTAGTTTATAGTACAATTATCTGATATAGAATTAATAAATTCACTATATGTTGGAGTGGTCTGTATAGAATTCTGTGAAGTGTCATTGATTAACCATGTTTTGTTTGTAATTGGATCATACTCCCATGTTAGTATCCCATCTGAGCCAATTGTTAAACATGTGGAAGAATTTACCCGATCGACTCTTTTATACATATTGGGATTTTTGATAAGAAAACTAGATTCAGTGATTATAGATTCATTTCCTATAAACATAGTCAATTTTTCATCATAAGATATATCATATATATCTTGTTGTTTATTTATTAAGTTCTTAGAGATCGATTCTGAGTTTGCTCTTTCCTCAAAACCACAATAAATAATTGCAAAAATAATTATTGTAAAAGCAAGGAATAAACTCTTTTTTGATGCCATATTCTCTCCTCATAAAAAATGAGAGGTGAAAACCTCTCATAAACATTAAGTATTTTTCAGTTCAGACACACAATTATCTGAAGCGCATGAAAAATATTAAGTTATATGTGTTTTTTCCGGAACTTGATTGTTAATAGATATCCATATGTTCCTAAATATTCGCAACTATTAATTCCAACAAGTAACCCTAATGATTCAACTTTGCCCACTAAATAAAACCAAGATAGAATTTATCTACATATTGAAAAGGACTAACAGTAGTAGTTCGAGGGTTTATTGAAGTGAACAGTTACTAATATTCATTTATTATGTGCATCAATTAGCAATTAGTTCTAATGTTATTGGATTTGAACCTTTTATGTGTTATGTTAATAACACATTGCCATCACATATATTATTTCAACACCCATGCAAACTGCAGCTGGTGAACAAGTTAGAAGCGAAGGCATATAGAAACAAGGCGAAAGCACTGTTAAACAAACATCACATATTGATGGCGTTCCAGGAGGACAAACAATACCTAAAACTGAGCAAAGACAATCATCGATAAGCTCATTCGCAACACAGGTCCAGTAACCATCTTCTGTATTAGTGGTAAAGAAGTCTGCATTGGTATCTCCAATTATAGCCCCGTTGTCCACAACTTGTGTATTGAGAATTTCTCCATCGTCACCTACTCTATTTAAAGTTAATTCTTTTAATGTTTTATCTTCAAAAATTTGTGTAGCACTCATTACTTGTGCAGGTTTTTCACCACTCCATATTACAAAAACATTGGATATTTGGACAGAGATATTATCTTCAGCAATAACTTCTACTGGCAATATAACTCCTGTCACATAATCTGCAGACCCATCTTCCAGTGTTTTTTCTATGGAATAAACTTTAGCACCATCTTCAATTTGTTTCAAGTCTGTGGCAGAAGGACTTCCGGAAAGTTTTTGAACATCTTTAAGATTTAGGGCAAAAGCAATTTTTTCGTACTTTTCCATTCCTGTTATTTCTTTCTTTTCAACTCCACTTGCAGTGGAACCGCAAGGTGTTCCAGCCGGACACGCCATCGCAGGCGTAACCAGTATCATACCTATAACGAGCATTATCATGAAAAGCCCGCTGATTTTTCTAACTTTGCTGTTTAGTTTCAATTTATTCCACCTCTTTATTTTTGTTTAAGAGGCAAGGAACAAACCTTAAAATAGCTTTAAAGTAATTTGTTTCTTGCCTTTGGGCACGCAGGATTCAGGGGAGGGCTCAAACTTTGCTGAATCCTGCAGAACATTCCCACATTTGAAAACCCCATAATCCTTTAAAAGTTTTATGTGTAAACTCTCAAACAATCAGGCATAAGAGAAGAATACAAATCTGAAATAAATTAACAGAAAAATAGTTTGAGAGCTTACACAGAAGCTATAAATAATGTTACTTACAGCCTGTCGATTTGTGTCTGCGTCTTCGATGTTTGGACATTCCTTTTAGAAAAAAATAGCAATATTTTTTAAGACATTACATTTCTCTATAGTGAGAATTAAGTAAGACTGAATTCTACAAGATTTTCTAGCCTTGAAATATTGCTACTAACTACTTTTTTAGTTATAAAATAGGAAAAATTAACTTCAAAGGTAAAGTCATAAAACACTGATCAGTTAAAGGGAATGTCATTCTATTACTGAAATCATAACAAGATTCAATTTCCTATTCCAAAAAGAAGGTAGTTTTGGGGTTTAAAAGATGATGAATTGAAAAACAAAAGTATTCTGACATAAAAAAAGATGGCAGTAAATTGCGGTTAACTTTTCTAGATCCTTTTTGTATGTAACATATGCAGAGCAATTAAATATTTACTTGTATCTTTCTATCAGGTTTTTGTACGAAATGTTTATTTTATAGATTATACTTCTTCCTCTTTTTGTTTCCTTTATAAGGCCTATTTCCTTAAGGTTTTTCATATACCAGCTAATCGTACCCCTTGAGACTCCAATTTCACGCGCAAGCTCCACGTTTGTATTGCATTTACCATTTAATATTTCTGAGATTATCCTTTGATTCGTTATGCTTTGAGAAGCCACAAGAACTTTCTTTTCTCTTTCACCATACATGGAGTTATTCTGGAAATACCTTATTTTTCCACTGTCTTTATAAACATCAATTTTTTTTTGAGTTTCCAGAATTTGTATGTGATACTTAACCGTTCCCCTGTTCAAGCCCATACTTTTCGCAATATCACTAAAACAGACTCCAGGATTAGCTTTAATATAGGCATAAATGCTATCCCGGGCAGGATTGTCAAGTACGTTTACTCCATCTACAATTCGGAACCCGAGTATTGCGAAAATAAGCTTTGCAGGGTTCAGCAGTATATCTATTATCGATAATACGTGCATCAGGGCCAGCCACAGGAGGAACTGCCAGTAAACTGTAAAGTCCTTAAGTTCTATTACTTCTTCTCCATTAATTGAAGCTCCAGATTGATCGCTCGGAAAAGGACTTACAGTATATTCGGTAGCCTCGGCTGTTGTTGCTAGAATAAAAAATAGTAAACAGATGATAAGCTTTTTTTCAAGCTTAGTGCTGGTAAAGATTAAATGTGTAGTCCTCGGTTCCACTAACCGATTCCCCATAAACCTTGAACTCCCAGCTTCCCTGTTCTACATACCCCTGGGAAGGGTCGATACTGAAATGTATCCTGCCATTTACGCTTCCATCAGAATTATCACGGTAGGGTCCCAAGTTACTTCCCGATGGGGTAGAGATCCTAAGCGTAAGAGAATCACTCGTATCTCCCCAGTTCAAGTCCACTTCAAGATAATTTATTCCTGAACCTACACTTACATAGTGAGTTTTAGTCTGTCCTTGAGTTATGTACTGGGTTGACAGCACAGAGAAAATGGGGTTTTCTGCATCAGATGAATTTTCTACCCAAGGGCTAATAATATAATCTTTTCCGGCAGAAGTAAAAGTATCTTCTGTGTCAGAATTTACCGTGTATTCCTCTTCGGCTGAAACTGCAGGAATAAAAATCAGTCCCATAATTATACATATTATTAATATTTTCCATCTTTTCATATTACTACCCAAAAAAAGGTTAAAAGCCCGACTATATATAACTTCTGTGCAAATTCTCAAACAATCAGCATGCCTGCTTTTATGAAAGAATATTACAAAATCAAAATCAAATTGCGGGCGGCCACCCCACCCTAAAGGATGGGGTATGCTTCGGGCCGCCCGCCCGGTTGTTTTGGTAGTTAGAAATCATCAAGTTTTCTTTGCTCGGATCTCATGAATCTATACAATTGAGACTCTTCACTCGGTTTTCCTTGCGATTCTTTAATGTAATGCTTAATTGTATCAGCAGTTACGTTTCCAACGGATCGATAGAACTTTCCATTTGACCATAGACTTCCACCCCAATACTGTTTTTTAAGATCAGGATGGAGCTTGAACAGTCTGTAAGAACTGCCTCCTTTCAAATATTGAATTACCTCTGACAGAGAATTACTTGGATGGAATTCCAGAAACAAGTGAACATGATTGTCTACTACTTCCATTGCATGTATTTTGTAGCCATTTTTAGTGCAAATGTTACTGAAAATTAACTCGCAATCTTTTTTAATTCGCTTATTGTAGAATATACTGTATCGATACTTAGGCACCAACACGATGTGGTAGGTAATCTGACCATAGCCATGGCTAAAACTGTGTAATTCCAACTGATATCACATCCTAGCCATAGATGGATGGCACCATCGGTGGCTATGGTGCCAAAAACAAGCTTATTTTACAAAAAAAGCAAGGATTAAGATATTTAAAGTGAAAAACGAAGAGGCGAGGGTTCACTTCATCCCCACCCTAAAGGATGGGGTATTCGTGACCCTCTGCGCTCCCTTAGTAATAATTGTCTGAAGAAAGACATCAGATAACATTTATTCGGTGTACTATGTCGAATCTCATCGAAAAAAGAGATGATATGAGGACGAAAATAACATCCTCATAATCAGAATAAAATCAGAAATTTTATTACCTATTAAGAGAAACGAAAGGACTTAGAGAAGCTGCTTTCCAGCTCCATCGCCGGATTTGCACTCGTAAACTTCCGTGATCTTCATGATGGCAAGGGCTTTTGCAGGGAACCTCTCTCCCATTTTCTTGACAGTCTTATACATATTCTCATATTCTTCCCCGTCAGTTTTAATCTCGAAATCCCCTTTTATCTGATAGCAGCCCTTGATCTCGGGACCCCATACATAGATTGCTCCCCTTGGATTTTCTTCAAGGTTGTGGCGAGTCTTATGGAAGTAGTTATCCGCAATCCATATTGTCTCTCGATCTTCCTGAAGCTTACAAAAGCCAATTGGTATGACATTCGGATCTCCATTTCTGGAAGCAGTTGCAAAGGGAAAGATCTTCATTTTTGCAAAGTCTTCTACCATTTCGTTGCTTAATTTTACCATTTAATTCACCCCTTCATTAGATCTATATTTACCAGAATAAATTTTTACACATTACACTATCACACTATCACCCTATCACTTATTTAATAATTTAGAGGGTTGATGGTGTTTTGAATTATAACTAACTAAAGAGCGACAAATATATAAAAAATTGGTTATCAGGGATTGGAGCAAAGAAGAATACTGTTCTAAAATTCGTAAAATTAAAGTCAATTGAAGCATCTTGAAAAAAATCCATCTTAAAGGTCTAAAGTCACTGAACTTACTGCCCCCCAGGAGCCTCTTTAAATCTTATGCTCACACAAGCATTTAATTTTAAGAAATATCAGTGACTTCAGACCTTTTATAATGGTAGTACTTGCTTTTGTGGGTTTACTGTACTGGTTTGTTACAAGTTTGGGTATGTTTGTGGTAGAGTTAAGTGGTCTTACTTCTTAACCCGAAATATAATGGATAATCATTATATATCAACTTATTTATATAAAATTTTTCAGTGTATTAAAAGTTATGTTTGAGTAAAAAGTTTCAAAGTAAAGAAAAAAACTTCAAACACATATTAAGGTTGATAACACCATTTTTGTTAAACAGCATTAGTTCAAAAAGAAAATAATGTTTATCACTCTTTCGTCACCACCATTAACTCCATTAAACAGACTTTCTTTAATAGTTCAGACCAGGACAGATTTAGCTCAGGTTTAAGGGAGTTTATCCTGTCAGTCTGAGGCCCTTTTGAACTCCTATTGCTGAAAACCATTTGAATTTTATCCAGTAGCTCTTTCCATGAAAGCTTTAAATCCGATCTGAGAGCATTTATTTTTCAAGTTCGTGGTCGGAAAGCCCTACTGTCATATCCATTGCATATAGTCCCGCACCATGTTTAACCGGTTCTTCAGTCATCCCTATTCCTCCTGTTCCCTTTCTATGTCTTCCAGTTCTTCCTTAATATAAAATGTATTTACTCTTCTTAAAAACACCTGATAATTAGATAATTCGTAGGATAGTTACTAATTAATAATTATCAATACCTTTTTATACAATTATACTTATGGTAATCCCCGACAGGTCGATTGTTCCATTCAGACACAAAAACTTCCTCCTTAATCATTTGTTGTCACAAGACCCCTACTAAACTCCCGGTTATCGACCTGTCATTTCCTCTGTTTTTAGAAAAAGTTTATTCTGTAAAAAGTTCGAATACTACAACTTGCACCAAATTATGGGGATATATAATAACAAAAAAGTATAGGCTGTATTGTAGAGATTGTGCACAAAAGTTTTTTCAAAAATTATCCTGATAAATGTATAATGCTCTCTTTTTAAGAATCATTCAAATTAATATAAGGAAATCAGTTTTCTAATTGTTCGGATATCTAAGTAAATCTATTTTTATTTATTTTTCTTTAATCTCCGTTATTGCATGTATTAAAACAGATATTAAATTCTGTCCCTTGATCTCTTCCAATTTTTATTTTACCGTCTAACTGATCGACAAGGGTACTTACAAGTTGCAGACCGAGTGTGTCTGTGTTTTCTAAATTAATATTGTCTGGGATGCCAATTCCGTTATCTGAGACTGTAAGGGTGTATTTTGTGTTTTTTCTTTTAAGCTCGTCTTTACTATTCGACTCATTTATAACCCCTTCACTGAAGAGCTTAATTCTAATTGTACCTTTATCCCGCCCCTGGAATGCATATTTGAGGGAGTTTGAAATAAGTTCGTTAACAATCATTCCTAAAGGAACTGCAATATCTGTATCAAAGAACACATTATCCTCAAGATCCAGATCTAAACTAATACCGGAATGTCCAACACTATAAGTCTGGAAAAGGTTTTCAGCAAGCTTCTCAAGATATAACGAGAAATTCAGCTTTTCAAGCCCTTCACCTTCATGCAGTTCCTTATGGATATACGCGATAGACATTACTCTGTTCTGGCTTTCCCTGAAGGCTTCAAGAACTTCGTAGCTATCTAAATGGTTTTTATTTCTGAATTTTTCAGCTGCAAGGTCCAGAAGAGAGGAGATAACCTGTAGATTATTCTTAATCCTGTGATGAATTTCCTTATTACGGGCAGTCTCAATTTTTGCAAGGGCTTCTTGAGCCACTTTTTTCTCAGTAATATCCCTGAATGTTACTGCAAATTGACCTTTTTCAATCCTATCGATTTGAATAGTAAACCATTTGCCTGGCATGTTGCCAAAATTCTCAAACTGAATAGATTCGCCTGTCTGGTCAACTTTTTGATAAGCTTCAAACCAGTAATCTTCAACATCAGGCCATATTTCACGCATGGTTTTACCAATTTGTGCTTCCCGCTCACAACCTGAAAGTCTTGCTCCAGCAGGGTTTATATCCAAAATTAATAAGTCACAGAGTGTACCATGCTCATTATAGATTGCTTTGCAATTTGCAAAGCCTTCACTGATAGAATTGAATAAAGTTTGATACTGTTCTTTACTCTTGCGTAGGGCTTCCTCTGCTTTTTTACTTCTGGTTATGTCTTTGACAATAGCCGAGATAGCAGTCAGTTTTCCAGTGACATCGAAAACTGGGGAAAGAGAGAGTGAGACATTTATTATTATACCATCTTTTCTTAATCGCAAAGTCTCATAATGCTCAACTTTTTCTCCCTTTTTAATTCTCTCAATTAATGCTTCCATTTCGTGATCTGATGGGAATGGCACCAGAGTAGTCATATTCTTTCCGAGAATTTCTTCGGCTGTATAGCCGTATATCTGCTCTGCTCCTTTGTTCCAGCTTGTGATAATACCATCAAGGGACTTAGTTATGATAGCATCATTTGATGATTCTACGATATTCGCTAGATACCGAATTTTTTCTTCTGCCTGCTTGCGTTCGGTGATATCTGTAGTGATGCCCATTAGTTGACGGATTCCTGAATGCAGTTCGATTACCGAACCTTTTGAGCTCAGCCAGTGGATACTGCCATCCGGCAAGAATATGCGGTACTCCTGATCGTAGAAGTCTTTACATTCAATCGCTTTATTCCAGGCTTGTGCAACCCGCTCCTGATCCTCGGGATGGATCATAGAAATAAATTCCTCGTACTTTATGGGTGAGCTTTCGGATCTACCAAGCAGAGCATTCATTTGAGGCGTTATTTTCCAGTTCGCCCGAAGATCCCACATCCACATTCCAGCTTTTGAACCCTCCAATGTTAACCGCAGATGCTCTTCGCTTTCCTTTAAAGAATCATAAGCCTTCTCAAGCTCTTCTGTACGTTGTTTAACGAGCTCTTCTAAATTGTCGAGGGTTTCTTTTAGTTTAGCTTCTGCTTTTTTTCTTTGAGTGATATCCATAAATGCGGCAACACCGCCACGCACATTACCTTCGGCATCATGTAATGGACTGGCTGATCCCAGAAGGGCCCTCCATTCCCCACCTGGCAGCAGTACATCTATCTCTTCGTTGCGCACGTCGATGCCTTTAAAAGCAGCTTTTTGCATGGGTAATTCGTCTGTAGCCAATTCATGGCTTTTATGGAAGTAACGCCGTACAGGTACGATATTAGCTGATACGTTTTCTCCAGTTTTAACTCCATAGAACTCGTTTGCCATCTTGTTGCCGGTTATATTATCGCATTGAGGGTCGTGACTAATCAAGATGGCAATAGGCGCAACTTCCATAACTGTCTCTATTTCTTCGGCCCGCTGATGAGTTTTCTCTTCAATCTGCTTTCGTTCGGTAATATCTATAAAAATTATAGCAATCTTTCCTTTCTCAGGACTGAATACGTAAACATCAAGGTATTTACACATTTTCTGGCTAAAAACTTCAAAATGCTTTGCTTTGTCTGTGAACGCTATTTCTAAATACTTTTCAACTCGCTTGCGGTCTACATGAGGGAACACTTCCAGTACAGTTCTGCCTAATATTTGTTCCCTCTTCATCCCTGTATGGAGTTCAAAAGCAGGATTTACCTCAAGGTAACGATAGTCATAGGGCTTACCTTCTTTGTTACAGATAATTTCTGCAAGGAGGAAACCATCTGTCATATTCATAAAGAGTGTGCGATATCGCTCCTCACTTTTTCGCAACTCCTCTTCTGCATGCCTGAGTTCTTCATCTTCCGTTAAGCGCGTTCTCAGGCTATTTAATTCTTTTTTCAAGGAATTATTCTCATATAAGAGTGCCTGATATGATATAGGCTCTTGGCTATCTGTTCTTTTAAAAACCATATATAGCCTCAAATTTAGATTTCCTGATTATTTAGCATCAGACTCAAAGATACAGGTTTACCTTTGAATGATTTTAAATTCAAAGTTTGTTAATTTTCCAGTCTTTCTTAGAGAACAATACATCCATCAAATTACCTGTATCTAACCCAAATTTGACAGAAGCACATATTTTGTAATGTCTAAATAGGCTTCATGCTTCTGTTTTCTTTATACAATTCAATGTTTTGTCTTGCATCTTATGATTTTTGACATTTTTCATTTTGTCAAAATATAATGTGTCAATGCAATGTGTTTTGTGTAATAAAATACTATATTAATTAGTAGATTCTGTCAAATTAGGGATCTAACAGAATAGCAGAATCTATTATTTATCCCCCAACTTTATATATAAAATCACTTATATATAATTTCTACAAATCTAATCGTTTATTATTCAGAGTCTGTAGTATATATTTTTTTGTTTCAAAAAAGATTTTTAACTTAATAGAAGTGTATCGTCTTAAAAAATTAATTGATTATCCTGACTCCCCTGAATAAGTTATCCCGATCCTTAACCCTCTTCAATTCTGAACCATTTAACTGAATTTTACTAAACTATGTAACTAATTTTTCAATCCTTTTACTGCTTCTTCTTAGGCTATTTTTACTATTTTTCTGTATAATTTACATATTTACATATTGTACGTGAATACATACGCATTTTCATATTTCACAGTAAAAACTATACATACGTTCACTGTTAATCTGAAACCAATGCTCCCATTTATTTTCCGTAAACAGCCAAAAAAATACCTGGATTTTTTACCTCTAATATCTTTATGGTACTTATCTCTAGGTGTTTTTCCCTTTAGATATCCCATAATGCAATTACAGGGAAAGAAATAATACGATAGTTGAATATTTAAGAGTCATCAACTATCGTTTTGCTTCTTGTTCAAGACCCTTCGGGTTCGGACAGAATGTCCAAGTTCTGTCATGGAGGTTATTATTTTTAATTATTGGGGTTCGATAACATTTTTTACCGTTTTTTCGGGTCTATCTTAGGACATCTTTTAGGCTAAATGAATTCTTGCCATTTTTGAATCAATCCGTTTTTAGAATGTGCCGTTTTTAGATTGTTCCGTTTTTAGGGTGTGCCATTTTAAATTGCGCCATTTTTAATGTTTTCTACATATCCTACTTATTAACTCCCTGACTCTCTAGAATCTGCCTTCCAGTATCTAGAGAACTTTGGTGGTGTGTTTAAACTACTCTATTTTATGGTATGACTGCCATATGTGCCGAAATAAAGTCTCCCTCTTTTAGCCTAAAATTATGTTAGAAGTATTTTTCTCCTGACATCGCCCTCTTGTATATATCTGATAATATATAGCCTAAACCATGATGTTTCTTCAGTTAACTATGGATGGAGAAAGGGACTCTGGATATTACCATTTTTATGAGTTTTTCCAATAAATTGAAAACAATGAAATTAAAATTTTCTCAGGCTTTAAAATTTCAGATATAGATTCAAAAGAAGATATAAATTCATAGAACCGACCTTCCGCAGATGTCTTCAAAAAAATAACATTTTTACTGTTATCGTTTTTGAAGAATTATTCTAAAATCTGCAGTTAATTTCTCGAATGAAGTTTCGAAAAATAGGTGCCGGAAGTATTCAATGAAGGCAAAAAATCGAAAATAATGGGATATTTCAAAAACACATATTGAGCAGCCAAGAAATTTTTTATAAAAAAACGACAGCAGCAAAAATTGTAAAAATTGAAGGGACATCTGCGGAAAGTGGGATAGAATAGACGACTCAGTTCCAAAATCTAGTGATTTTTGCATTTTTTGATTGAAACGTTGAATTTCCAAAAAGAATTCAGTCTTCAATCTAATTCAATATTCGAGCTCTACCGGCATCAATTAAAAGGTAATATTCAAAAGTTGCGACAATTTTCAAAATCTAGTGATTTTTAATATTAAGTTCATCACTAGATTTTAGCATTGTGTCGAATAGACCAAAAATAATAAAACTAAATACATTTTAAAGTAAAATCTATAACATTTTATTTTTGGCTTGAAACTAACGCGTCCCACTGATTCACTCATTCCAAAAAATGGCTTTTAAGGGTAAAAGGTTTATCAGACTTGGTATTTTGTTTCGTATAATACAAAGTCCTTTTAGAAAACCTTAGCATCTTCCAACCAACATAAAAAATATTGAGAATCTTTTGCCTTATGTCATAAGAATCAATTTTCTCAATTTCATATTCAGGTCGTGTCCACAAGTTATTGATCAATTCAAAAAAAGCAAGTATATCCTCTCTATTTGAGAGAAATTTAAAGATATTCATATGGATGTGATTTTCAATAACTCATGCCCATTACAGGAGATTGTTGAAACGAAAATATTCTCAGTTGACGAGCGTATAACAATAATTAGTAGAATTATCACAATTATTGGAAAAAAAGAAGGAGAGAGTACGTGATGAGTTTTCTCATCACGTATTTTCATGCCAAACGCAAATAAATTGGGTAGGTTTCGGAAAAAAACCCATGAACCTGATCCATACTGTAATTCTAGCAGTTCAAAACTTTATCCAGGAAATACTGGTGAATTCTAAGGTCATCGGTTAATTCCGGATGGAATGCAAGTGCCAGCACATTTCCCTGCTCTGCAGCAACGATCATGCCTTCAAGCCTGGAAAGCACCTTCACGCCCGGCCCGCAGCTCACGATTCCCGGAGCCCGGATAAACACGCCCGTAAATGGAGAGTCAAGGATAAACACCTCAAGTTCTGCCTCAAAAGAATCCCTCTGCCTCCCAAAGGCGTTCCTGTTGACCCTGGTATCCATAATCCCGAGCAGTTCCTGACCTGTCTTTTCTACCTGCCGGTCTCCTTCCTTTGCAATGACAATCAGCCCTGCACAGGTCCCGAGGATAGGAACTCCCTTTGCAGCCGCTTCTTTTATCTCCTCTGCAATTCCCTCGCGGGCAAGCAGCCTGCAAAGCGTTGTACTCTCCCCGCCAGGAATCACAATTCCGCTGCACTCCGGCACAATTCCTTTGTGCTTTATCTCAACTACCTCAGCCTCAACCCCTCTCTCTTTAAGGGCTCTCCTTAAAGCATCAACATGCTCAGAAACCGCTCCCTGAATAGCGATTACACCTATTTTCATTAAAAACACCATTTTCCAGAATTAATCCGGCTTATAGAATCGAAAAATATAAAGATTAAACTGGTTTATTCTTACAAACCTGCAAGAATAAATCTGTTTTTAAAAATTGAATTTTAGCCTCTTGAAAGAGACTCGTTTTATATCTGGTAATTAGTCCGTTTCAGCTAAGCTCAGTAGAACCCGTAAATTAGTCCCCTTGAGTTTATCTCACCGAAATAACTTATAAATTAGTCCTCTTGAGCGAAGCGAAGCGAGCGAAAAGGACACCGTCCTCCCGAGACGGGACTCGGGCGAGACGGAAATCGGGTTGGTTTTACCAGCCGCGTTCCTGAAGGGCTTCCTGCACAGGGATCATGTCTGCGCTGATGCCTTTCATTCCTGCACCCACGCCTTTTGAGATTTCTGCAAGTTTTGCAGGGTTATCGTAGTTATTGACGGCTTCAACAACTGCTTTTGCCATCTTTTCCGGATTTTCGGCTTTGAAAATACCTGAACCGACAAAGACTCCGTCTGCACCAAGGCGCATCATGAGAGCTGCGTCGGCAGGGGTTGCAACTCCACCGGCTGCAAAGTTCACCACAGGCAGGCGCTGCATTTTTGCGGTTTCGACCACGAGTTCGATAGGAGCTTCAATCTCTCTTGCGACCATTATAAGCTCTTCTTTGGTCTTGCCTGCAAGGGCGCGGATTTCTCCCTGGATCTGCTTCATGTGCTTTACTGCCTGGCTGACGTCGCCTGTTCCGGCTTCTCCTTTGGTCCGGATCATGGCTGCACCTTCGTTAATCCTGCGGAGGGCTTCTCCAAGGTTTCTTGCCCCGCAGACAAAAGGCACTGTAAACTGTGTTTTGTCTATGTGGTAGAAGGGGTCGGCAGGAGTAAGGACTTCGGACTCATCTACCATGTCAACGCCAAGTGCCTCTAAAATTTCGGCTTCTACAAAGTGCCCGATCCTTGCCTTTGCCATAACAGGAATGGTAACCGTATCAATAATCTGCTGGACAATTTCGGGGTCTGCCATACGTGCAACCCCTCCTGCTTTTCTGAGATCTGCAGGGACGGCCTGAAGGGCCATAACAGCAACTGCTCCGGCTTCTTCTGCGATCCTGGCCTGTTCGGGGGTTGTAACGTCCATGATCACACCCCCTTTCTGCATCCGTGCAAAGCCCCGCTTGATAAGTTCGGTTCCATGTCTCAATTTTTCAAATTCCATGAATGTCATCCTCGTTGTTTTGATCAGGTATATATGATATATAAGTTATACTGCCGTGAGAAATATGTTCCACAGGTGAAACGGCCGCAAAGTCCTTTCCACCAGTTACAACCAGCAGGTTGCGGTTTTCAGTTTGATGTTTCTCAAGTGAATTGTGAATACGCTCAATAGTAAAAAGCATTATTTAAGCTATTCCTTAATTGTAGATTACAGATTAAATTAACTTACGATGATTTAAAATTTGTTGTTTTTTATACTGGAAGTCAACATTAAACTGTCTTTTGTATCAACAGGGTCTGGTTATCTACGAAATAATATTATTTTAACCTTCTCAATATAATAGTGCATTTAACACCGGGTAAGGGGCTTTATCCTCGACCCCCTTATATCTTTTCTTTACTCAATCTGCTCCGTGGAGGCTATATTATACAGGCCCAGCTTTATACAGATACTGACAGAAATCCAGATGGTAAATGCAGGGATGAATGATTTTAAAAATTCAATAAGTGTATCGTCAGGGTAACCTGCAATGCCGATAATACCAAACCCCGCGTCAAGAACGAGAGCTGATAACCCGAACATCATCAGTGTAATAAATACCCTGAGAGCCCTCTGCCCGGTACTTCCTTCATCTTCCGGGAGCCCCTTTCTGATTATAAGAAGATATGCCGTGTTTGTCCCAAGGAAAAAACCCGCTACTTCCCCGCTTATAAGTGACAGGGATACAAAAACTACAGGGACGGCAAACATAGCCGAATAAAAAAAGAGGTTCTTTTGCCTGAAAGCGAGTTTAAAATTCTCTTTTTCAAAAAAATCGTCCTTTAGTGGGCTTTTTAAGAAGTATGTGAAGACAACCAGAAGAGTTAAACCCAGGGCAGCCCCGCCGATCACGTCCCCTAAAAAATGCCTTCCAAGGTACATCCTTGAAAAAGCCATGAGCAACACCACCATGGGAGCCAGTCTGCCAGCTGTCCTGCTATTGAAGACACGGGAAGCCCCTCCCCAGAGGGCAGTGGTAAGTGCAACATGCCCTGAAGGAAAACCGAAAGGGGAATCAGGAAATACTTTCTGGAGGCGAAACGACTCCAGAATCTCCCTGTCCGGAAGTTTAAAAAAGCCTGATTCGCCGTTTCCATTAAAAGGAGATGTATTTTCTATACCATCTTCCAAGTTAAGTACCCGGCTGTCCACAAAATCCGGCCTCGGGAAAGCGATCAGTGCTTTAATGGTCTCGGTTAGAAGAGCAGTCCAGAGCAGCAGCTGGAACAGAAGAAAACCCTTTTTAAAATCAATCCCGAGGGTGGCAATGATTATTATGCCTGCAAAAAAAGCAGAAGACCCCATTGAAGTTATTATAATCATGAGAAAAGTGAACCATTCGGTTCCAAGGGACTGGAGGTAAAGTATAGGCTCGGTCTGGAACAAGAAAATAACTCCTGATTTAATATTTCTCGGCAGAAATCTATCCGACTTTACCAAAAAGCCGGGAACCTGTAAAAAGTTTGTGCTGACAATATAATATTTGGTTTATAAAAAGATTGGACCGGGTAATTGTCCGATTAAAAAAATTGAAGAAAAGGAAAAAATAAAGGTAACTGCTCAGAGTATAGTTAACGGCGCTCCTATGAGCGCCGCACGAATACCCTCTAAAACAGGTAAACCGTTCTTTTTTCCTGTAGAAATGTACGCCCTAATTCTGCAGAAAGCTTGCGCTCCCATTGCTTTTCTGAAAGTTCCCGATATTTTCTGCTGTAGTTTCATCATCCTGATATCTCTTTCTGCCTGATTATTATCAAATGGAACTTTCAAATCTGTCAGGAATCTCAGAATCTTTTCTTTGTGTTCTATAAACCTATCCAGCAGATTCCTTGATTTTGTTTTTGGATTTTTACCGCGTTTTCCCTGTTTTTCAGGATTTAGAGAATGCGGATTTTCTTCAAGCGCTCTAATGATAATTGCATCAAACCTTTCTTCCAATGCTTTAATTTGCTCAAAATCAGGTTCTCTTAATTGCTCTTTACACTCATCAGTGTATTTCTTCATCTCAGTGAGCAGTTCATTCATCTCTTTAGCCCATGTCTGTTTATAGTTCTCTTCAATTCCTGTAAGTTCTCTCTGTAAATGAGCGTTACACAGAGCATGATCACAATCATAAACGTTGTAAGGTTTCCATCCATCATGAACTGCTACTCCCTTAAACTTCGGAAGAATTCCCATAGCATCTATTGCTTCTGCTCCTCTTTTTGTATGAGCAAAATAACATGTGTATTTTTCATTAGAAGCTACATGAAGCCAGTGTCTTTTTCCTTCAATCTTCATACCAGTTTCATCAAAATTGATTACAGGCGAGGCTAATAACTTCTCTCTAATAACGTTTTCAAATTCCTCTAAATTCTGGAAACATTCTCTTTCTGCTCTAATTATCGTAGCAGGACAGATTTTTATTCCCATAATGTCTTCAAATAACTCAGAAATTCTATCATAAGGAACAAACTGGTAATTTTTACAGTAAATAGCTGAAGCTAAAATATTAGGGCCATACTGAACCGGATATTTCACTGATTCGGGAAAAACGGCTTTATTCAACTTTCCACAACAAGGACAGGTTTTAATCTGACTTTTATGTTCTGTAACAATTAGATTTACGGGAGGAATGTCAAAGACCTGTCTTCTCTCATAAGCTTCAACTTCAACATTCTCAAGGGTAGATCCGCATTCTTTGCAGCAGGTCAAAGAATGTTCTATTACCTACTCAGGATGATCAACCATATCAAGAGTCGTGCCTGGATGACCTTCCTGACCTCCAGGTTTCTTCCCGCTTGGTTTACGCAGACTCTTGGGATTAGGTTTCTCTTTGACAAAATAATCAGTAGAAGGAGGTCGACTGCTGTTACGACTGTTTTGATTTAAACGAGATTCTAAGGCTACAAGTCTTTCAGTGAGTTCTTTAACTTGAGATTCTAAACTCTCAATGTAAGCTACAATAATTTCAGGATTTGAAGCACAGTAAGAAAGAATCTCATCACGTTTCATAAAGCTAAAAAGGAATCATTTTATATCCAATTTTTCCTCGGAACGAGGAAAAATGTGTAGCCTCGTTAAGGCTACCTGAATAGTTACAAATAAAGAACTGAAAAAAGAAAAAAATAAGGGAAGGAAAAGGAAAGAAAATCAGTGAAGGTCATTGCGGACTTCTTTCCAGCTCTTTCCTGCACAGATATTTTTTGCAATTTTTACTGCGTCAAGCGGGGTTTTTCCATACACTGAGTTACAGAAGGTCTCAACAAAGCGTCTGTCTACGGCAGCCCCTCCACAGGCTACAGGGACATCTTCGGATTCCAGAACCTCTGCAAGAACTTTGAGTCCCTCTTTTGTTGTACTCATGAGGGTTGTTCCCACAACAAGGTCGGCATTTGCTGCTTTTACGGCTTTGACGGCTGCTTCCACTGTTATGTCGTTTCCGAGGTCAACCACTTCGAAACCGTTTGCCCTGAGGATAGCTGCTACAATGTTCTTGCCTATATCGTGAAGGTCTCCTTCAATAACAAGGGATACCACTTTTCCCTCGTAACGGATCTCTCCGATCCTTTCCTGACAGAGTTTTACCCCTCCTATGAGAGCCTCATTTGCCAGCAGGATCTCAGGCATATAACTCTCTCCGATATCGTAAAGCTCACAAACGGTCTGAATTCCCGGCATAAGGGCATTTAAGACAAGGTCCGTAGGGTCTTTTCCTTTTTCAAGCAGGGCAACTGTGAGTCTTACAGTTTCCTCGCTATCTCCTTCAATCACTGCCTCTGTTACGGCTGCATAATCGGGGTCTTTCGGCCTGCTCTGCTCCTTAATGTGCCCTGCAGTGTACTCTTCCCGGCTCCTGTCTCCAAGGTCCACTCCGAGGCCGATCATGATCCCTTCATCAATAAGTTTTTTGAATTTCGCAGGTTCTTTTTCTTTCATCTCGAAAATCTTCTGGACTGCGATGTCAATATGCCTGATCATTCCTGCATCCCTCCCAGAACGTTTTCTTTCATGTTTCGCCCGATGCCGACTCCAATCTGCCTGATAAGATCTTCAACGTCATCATATCTTGGGATTGGAGTCTCTTTGCAGGCCCTGACATATGCTCTGAGATTTTCAAGCGGGGTCCCGTATGATACACCACATGCAGTCCCTACAATATCTGTCCCCTGCAGTATGCATTCCCGGGTCCTGTTATAAACCTGTTCTGGGGTTCCGTTTGGCATCAGGTCTATGACGTCCAGGCTTCCGAGTATGGACATATCGTTGCCAATTACCTGACGGCAGTACCAGACCGGGACGGTATCAAAGGAGAAGCAGTCGATTCCGCTCTGCTTGATATAAGGCAGCAGTTTACTGGAATCTCCGCAGATATGCAGGATCTGGGGGCAGCTTATTTCCTTTGCCAGTCTTCTGTGGGCAGGGAGTACAAATTCCCGGTATGTTTCCGCAGAAATCAGGCTGCTGGAAGCCGAAGGATCTGCAAGGAAGAGGATATGCGCCCCGTAAGCAGCCTGCAGCTTTCCGTAAGCTACAACAAAATCTGTTGCTGCATCAATGAAGGCATGGGCTTTTTCAGGATCGGTTTTTGTCCACCGGGCCATATTTTCAACGCCTGCTATGTGACCTGCTACCGTAAAGGGGGCGGTCAGTAAGGGGATGATAGGGAGCATCCCGTCGTAACGTTTCCTGAGTTCATCAATTGCTCCAAGAACTACCGGAATCCTTCCGGTTTCTTCCAGTTTGTCGGGCCAGGTCACATCTTCAGGGTTCGTATAAGCTGGTCCTGTTACCGGAGGCCTGTCTGGCTTATCCCAGTCAAGTTTACACCCCAGAACTTCAGCTTCAAGAGAGATGTCAAACTGGGGTCGCGCAGCCTCAATGCCACAAACTTCGTAAGAAGCGGCTGCAAGATCTGCCATCATTTTGCTGTCAAAATGGGCTTTTGGCCAGGAAGCATTGCAGATTGCCATTAATTCTGTTGTGGTCTGAGCCAGGGGGTTTGCAGGGGGTACATAATCGACCCTGCCTCCGAGCACTGCTGCCAGAGCTCGGCGGGTTGGAGTCATCTCGCTTACCATATTTTGGGTCTCCTTTTTTAATTCACACTTTTACATAAGATAGAATATTTAATAATATATTAAAGAGAATATATTTTACATTCAGATTACAGATTGAGGGTTTCGTTCTTTGAATGAAAATCGGGCTAAAGGAGTACTGGCCTGCTGCCAGGCAGGAGCCTGAAAAGCTCCGTTTTTGCTAACCCCTTTACCATCTCCTTTTCTATATTATGCAAGAAAATGCAAAATAAAATCGCGATTTTATAAAAGTCCACAGTTTTACTGTTTACTATTATTAGTATGTTTATCAAAATATTTAAACCGGATATATTTTGATAAAGTAGAAAAAATCATATAGATCTAAAATTTACGTTGAAAATTAATCAGTTTGGGAAGTTAAGTTTCAAATCGGCAGGCTTCAAGAGCCCTTTTCCTTATCCCTCCATAATAACATAGCACAAACAATTTTACTTGATATCTTCATGTAAGACCTTAAAATGATTTATCTTATTTTATGCTGAATCAGTTAAACAATTAGCTTAATCAGTTAGGCAATGACAGAAATAGACAATGACAGAAATTTCGGTTCTTATCTTTCAGGAATATTTCTCTTTAAAAATTATAACTATTGAGATATAAATCGTGCATACTTATATTATGACCAATAAAATTGAATGTAATTGCAGAATGGGAAGTGTTGTGTTCCAGGTTCAAAGTAGATTCGGAACATCATGAGAGCGTGACACCTTCCGGTAAAAAGATTACATGAGGGGGTTATATGAGTCGAACCAGATTACTAATCGTGATTATGCTTCTGTTGAGTTTTTTAAGCGCTTCAGGCTGCACCGGGACTTCTGATACTGATGATGCACCTGAACAGCCTGATTCGCCGGAACCTATCCCGGAAGGGCCGGAGGCTGAAGAGGAAGTGGAAAAAGGAACCGGAGGCAATGCCCTTGCTTCTGAGCCTGAGACAGTGAATTCTGAAACTACAGGTCAGATCCAGACCCTAACTGTTAATATCACAGCTGAAGATCAGGAATATCCTGCATATATTTCTGCTCCGGCTGAAGATGGAGAGTATCCGGCTGTAGTGCTGATACATTCATTTAACGGCCTTGAGCAGGGTTATCAGGACATGGCAGACAGGCTGGCAGCAGATGGGTTTGTCGTGGTTGCTCCTCAATGGCAGACCTATTCCCGCTCTCCTTCGGATTCCGGAGTTGAAGCTCTTGTCAGGAGCAGCATCAATTATCTGAAAAACAGGGATGATGTTGACCCGGAAAAGCTGGGCTTAACAGGTTTTTGTGCAGGCGGCAGGTATACCATGCTTTTTCTGCCCCAGGTGGAGGAATTTAAATCCGGGGTTGCATGGTACGGTTTTCCTTACTCGGGCGGAACTGAAGTACAGCCTGACGAGCCTGCAAGCATGATTGACCAGCTTGAAGACCCGATGCTTATCATACACGGGACAAGAGACGAGCCAAGTAATATCTCAGAAATTTACAGGTATGCAGGCGAACTGGATGCAGCTGACAAATATTTTGAGCTGAAAGTCTACCAGGGCGAACCTCACGGCTTCATGATTAAAGAAGGAGAACTTTCAGAAAGTTTTGTGGCACAGGACGCGTACGATGAGATGGTTGATTTCTTTAACAGGACTCTGAGCAACCCGGCACCGGGGAATTCTTCCCGGTGAGATTTACTTTCAGAAGTCTTCTAGAAAGCATAACCCGGAATATGAGGATTGTCTCTGAAAGCGGGCAGGAAGATATATCTGAAACCGGGGATGCGACCATTCTATCAGTAAATTTTATTTTTTTAAAATTTTAATCCGTTCAGTTCTGCAAAATTTTACTTTTTTCAGGGAAAACAGAGATATATTTATCACTTTCAAGAAGATTTTTCTTAAAAAATTAATTTTTATCGTATAATTATTATAGATTATTAAATACAACTTTGCAACTCCCAAACACGATTTTTCAAAAAGCAAATATAGCTTTAATTAATATAATTAAATAAAAACGCTTTTTTTCCAGGAACACAGTCCATGGTAAACTCAATATCTCACCTGGGAGTGGGTATTCTTATTGGCCTGGCTCTGGGCCTGAGAGGGAAGAAGCTGAAAATAGTAGCTTTTCTGTCCGTTCTCCCTGATCTGGATGTTATTCCATACTCGGTATTTATTTCTGTTAGCAATAGCCTTACCCATGACATAAGAACCCAGTTTTTTTATCTTTTTGGCCACAGGGAGTTCATGCATTCAATTCTTTTTATCGCCCTGGTTACATTTTTAATCTGGATTAAGACAAGAGACCCGATATTTACCTTTGGAGGGTTTCAGTCCATTTCATCCCATGTTTACCTGGATTATATAACGACCTGGAAAATGAGACCCTTCTATCCGTTCAGTACAGACGCATCCATAATTGGAGCTGTCTATTTTTATGACCCATTCATAAATCTTCTTCCGGTCCTGCCCCTCTTAATCATGATTGTGATAGGTTTAAAGCAAAGAGGGATGCTGAATGGCAGGTTAAATAACTTTTATAATTTTATTAATAAGATTGATGACAAACTTTATGCCTCCCTGATTCTCGTTTTCCTGCTCTGGCTTGTTTTTATGCCGGTTTCAAAAGCCTTTCTTATCAACCATATATCAGGGACAGAAGAAGCTCAGATAAGTTACCAGAATACCTACCCCGAATCCACAAATAAATTCCTGACTGCATACTCTTATAATTCAACCCATTACAAAATTATGAAGATCAGCTACCTTTCAGGAATCGAAAAGTGCGAGTACATTGAAAAAGTCTCGATAAACGGAAATATCCCTGATGCTCCGACCTATATTGAAAGAGCCAGTAACCTCTACAGTTCCGCTGTCCCCCAGGAAATTGACTATCCGGTTTATGAAGTCTCCAAAGACGGCGGCTTTGTAACCGTGACTCTGAGTGATGCAAGAAACCCTTATGTCGAAAACTGGGCTTATTTTAAATCTGTTTACAGATTTATTTTTAATGAAGAAAATGGAGAATACCAGGTTTATGCGAGTGTCCAGGGGGGAAGTGAAGAAAAACTGGGTGAAAACTGGTTCAGGTAAAACTTTTGGAATAATAATTTAACAGGCAAAACATAATTTAACAGGTCAAATATAATTTAAAGGGTCAAATATAAATTAAAAGGTCAAACTTTTCCTTTCATAATATTTTAGATATTTTCACACTGAGATAGGAATTATCCATTTATTTATATAATATAAAGTAAATATAAGCGGAGAGTTATATGTAAGAATTAAAGGTATCAGACCTTCTCTGCTTGCATTAATTTCCATTAAAATTTTAATACTGGATTCACCAGAATGACAACTATTAAGCGCGTTATAATAGCACGGAATATAAATTCATGGTAGATATATGGTAAACACGTTATCCCATATTGGAATTGGTCTGCTTCTTGCCCACGCCCTCGGTCTTAAGGGGAGGAAAAGGCTTGGCCTTGTCCTTCTCTCCATAGTCCCTGACATCGATTATTTTAGCTATTCGTTATTTACGCTTATCAGCGGCAGCGTAAGCCACGAAGCGAGAAACCAGCTATTTTACCTGCTCGGGCACAGGGAGTTGACACATTCTGTTTTTTTTGCAGTTATTCTTGCAGTTCTTATCTGGATAAAAACCAGAGACAGAACTTATACATTCGGAGGTTTTCTGGCTGTCTTCCTTCACAGCTTCCTGGACTATACAACAAGCGCAAAAATGCGCCCATTTTACCCTTTCAGCTTAAACGAGTCCGCTCTCAGAGCAATCTATCCTTTCGACCCCGTGGTAAATGTCATTCCCCTTCTGCCTCTCTTTATTGTAGCTGCGGAATACATTAAGAGCCGTGGCGTAAGAAAATATAAAAAGAAGCATGCCTGGAATATCAAAGATTTGTATCCGTGGGATTTGAAAATCAGGGGAAAATGGAGTGTTCGGGACAGAGATGTCTGGGACCGGAGATTAAAAAGGCTGAATATTTTCCACAGCTTTGTGAACAGAAACGAAGACAAATTCTATGCCTCTTTCATCATAGTCCTGCTGATATGGACCACAATGTTTCCGGTGGCAAAAATCTTCCTTATAGACCGCATCTCAAGGACCGAAGGTACAGAAATAAGTTACAATGATACCTACCCTATATCTACCGGAAAATTCCTGGCAGCGTATCCCGCCGATGATTCCCGCTATAAACTCCTTGAAATAAGCTACTGGGCAGGAGTAGAAAAGAGCTTTTATGTAGACAGGGTTACCGTTGAAGGAGATGTCCCGGACGCTTCCAGATATGCAGAAAGAGCCGGTAATTTATACAGTAACTCAGTGCCTCAGGCTATCGATTACCCTGTATATTCAGTATCCGAAAAGGACGGCGCGGTAACCGTAATTTTGAGCGATGCAAGAAATCCTTATGTTAAAAAGTGGCCTTATTTCGACACGGTTTACAGGTTTGTGTTTGACAGGGAAAGTAGAGATTACGAGGTGTACGAAAGCCACTACGGTAGACCGGAAAAAAAGCTTGATAAAAATTATTTTGAGTGATTTCGGAAGCTCATGGGCATTACAGGGAATTTTTATTAATAATTTACAGAGAATTTTTATTAATAATTTACAGAGAATTTTTATTAATAATTTACAGAGAATTTTTATTAATAAAAATCAATTCATGTTGTAGTTTCCGGCAAAATAAGAGAAAAATAAAAAGACTGAAACCGAAAATAAAAAAACTGCAACCGGGATCAACGCCTCGCTGGCAATGAAATAAAAAATATTTCCCTGGTTAACCTGTCAGGGAAGTTCCCGGTACTGCAGCCGTACTATTTTATTGAGGATATGGAATTATTCCATTTTCATGCTTTGAAGTTTCTTGAAATACCTGTCGATTTCTTCCCAGTTAATTATATTCCAGAACCCTTCTATGAATTTGCCCCTATCATTCTTGTAGTCAATATAGTAAGCATGTTCCCATACGTCCAGAACCATAAGGATCGGATAATCAGGGACTACGTTCACGTTGTGCTTTTCTATCTGCATTATCCCGAGCCTTTTGGTGTCGTTGCAGTATGTTACTGCTGCCCAGCCCGAACCTTCCACGCCTGACGCAATCTGGGTAAATTCTTTTTTAAACCTTTCAAAGCTTCCGAAATCCTCTTTGATAACGTCAGCCAGGTCGCCGACAGGCTCTTTGCTGGCATTGCTTGCAGGAGTCATCTCCCACCAGAAATAGTCATGAAGGACATGCCCTCCCAGATTAAAAGCCAGAGCTTTTGCAGTTGCCTTATAATCAAAGTCTGTTCCGTCTTTCCTGGCTTTGTCCATCATTTCCATCAGTGAGTTGGTGTTGTTCACATAACCCTGATGGTGCTTGTCATGGTGTATGCGCAGCTGTTCTTCGGAAATGTAAGGTTCGAGGTCTGCATATCCGTATTTTAACGGTGGTAATTTGTATAACTCTTTAGCCATGTTATTCAACCCTCTTTAAAATATCAACTGGCTTGCAAAATGTGATAGGGAACCTCTGCAGGGCTGTATCCGTACTCCAGGCGTATATGCATTGTTGCCTTTATTTCCACGCCTGTGTACGTCCGGCTCCAGAAATCCCATTCTCAAACTCTGCTAACCAATCTTCCCCTTAACTGCTTAACAGAAATCCGTCTTTCAAACCTGTCTGCACGTATCTCCTCAAATACACGTCAAATCGCCGCCAGGCAATTTTATGTGTTAAATACAGATGCAGAGCTTAAATTAAACCAGATGCACGTTTAATGCAGAATATAATTATACATCGAACCTATTTAAAGGTAAAAGATAAAACTTATGTTATATTTTTGTAAAAGCAAACCTGAGAATCCGGCAAACGCTTATAATGCAAAGTATTTGAAAGTAGCATAAATGAAACAAATTGAATAGGAAATAAATTTAACAAGAAGCAGATTGAATAAGAATCTAATTTAACAAGAAACAAATTGAGTAAGAAACAAATTGAATAAGAATCTAATTTAGCAGGAAACTAATTAAACAGGAAACGAATTTGCCCGGGAATATAAAAAGTAAAAATAATAGGAAAAAGAAAGTAAAGAGTGAGAATAAAAGCAAAAGAAAACTCGGGATAAAAGTAAATGGTAAATACACTCTCCCATCTTGGAGTCGGTCTCCTGATCGCTCTTGCTCTCGGATTCAAAGGAAAAAAACGAAATGTTGTGGCATTCCTGTCAATCCTCCCTGACCTCGATTTTATCCCATACACCCTTTTTTTCCTTCTCAGCAGCAGCGTGAGCCACGAGACAAGAACCCATCTCTTTTACTTCCTGGGCCACAGGGAGTTCATGCATTCCATCCTGTTTATCTTTCTTGTCACGCTTTTCATCTGGCTCAGGACTAAAGACCGCCTGTTCACAGCCGCGGGGTTTGCAGCCATTCTGTCCCACAGCTACCTTGATTATGCCACAAGCTGGAAAATGCGCCCCCTTTTCCCGTTCAGCACAGAATCATCTATCATGGGAGCAGTCTATTTTTTCGACCCCATTGCAAACCTACTGCCCCTGCTGCCCATTTTTATTGTGCTTGTGGGATATCAGAAAAACCGGGGCAGATGGAACGGCAAATTCAACAGGTTCTGTACTTTCGTAACCAATAACCGGCGCAGCCTTTACAGGACGCTTGCAGTTGTGCTTCTGGTCTGGATTACAGTCCTCCCGGTAGCCAAGTTTTTCCTTGTCAACCAGATTTCCGAAGCCGAAGGAACGAGAATAAGCTACCAGGGGACCTACCCGGTTTCACCCGGAAAATTCCTGGCTGCATACGAATATAACGACACACATTTCAAGATTATGGAAATCGGCTACCTTTCAGGCATCGAAAGAAGTGATTTTATCGAAAAAATTAACTCAACCGGCAGCGTCCCCGATGCGTCCACCTACGCTGAAAGAGCAGGAAAACTTTACAGCACAGCCGTTCCTCAGGAAATCGATTATCCTGTTTTTTCGGTTTCCGAAAATGGAGATAACGGCACGGTTACTGTCCTGCTGAGCGATGCAAGGAATTCTTATGTTGAAAACTGGGCTTATTTCAGGACGGTTTACAGGTTTGTTTTTGATAAGGAAAGCGGGGAATATGAGGCTTATGCGAGTGAACAGACGGGAAGGGAGAGGAGGTTGGAGAGGAATTATTTTGGGTGAGATTAAAAAAATAACTTATAGAATATTCCGTTGCTGCGTATTTGTTTAAATGTATTTTTGGTTTTGAGTAATTTTGTCGAACTTTATAATTCTGTAATTCATTAGAAAAATCAACTACAGTAAAGATAACTCATTTTGGTTCACAATTCCAAAACCAAGGTAGATCGTCTAATGTAAGACCACAAAATTTTTCTTCCATATAAACTACCCCTTGAGATTGAGCTTCCTTCCAAAATTCCTGTACTGCTTCATTAAATTCCTCAAATACTTCAGGATAATATCTTGTTACTCCAATTAACCGATGATTTATATCGCGACAGCTTCCCATTTCGTTTTTTCGTTCATAATAACCGGATAGTACTATATCCCACACAATAGCTAGAGCATTATCTATACAATGAGTTAGGATTTTGATTGCTTTTAAAGAAAGTTCATCTTTTGGCTGTTGATCATTAAAAAATCTAGATAGTAACCAATGCTCTGAATTAAAAATCACATCAAATGGAAGATTGCGTTCTAAACTGTGAACAAAAAGAGGTTTAATGTTTTCATTTACATTGTGAATTTTGGATATGAACGTATGCCCATCAATCTTGAAAGCCTTTGATTCTTTTTCACTACTTGAAAAAAGACTAATAACAACTCCTGGAATTGAAGTGATGTAAATTTCTGAAGGTCCTCCCAGTATATAATTAAAAAACTCCAACTTTGTGAAATGACCTTTCTCTTCGTCTAATAAAAGAACTGGTCTTGGATAGATCAGTTTCTTTGTTTCCTCTTCAATTTTTATTTCAGATATTTTTTCAGGCCAATCACTTGAAGCCGTTATTGCTACAGTTGTTAGTTTATCCAAGTTTTTAATTATTTCGTAAGATCTTTCTCCATTTTCAGAGAGGACTAATAAGGGAACATTATTTAAGAAAATTTTTTTCATATATTCATTTATTTCGTGTTCCCTGTAACTAAACACTTGGGGTATATAGCCTGTTTCAAGACTTAAGACCCTCTTATCAAGTAATTCGTTTATATATTTTGCATATTCTGCAGGTTTCATTGAATCTTTACAATGTATCAAATGCATCTCAAGTCCAGAAAGTATCTCTGATTGTAGTTTATCAGTTAATTTACAAAAATTTTCATTTATAATTACAGAAGATCTGTTAGGAGACAGTGTTAATTTCGCTCTACCTGAAATGTTTACAGATGCGTCAACATGACGGAATAAACAAGCTCCAAAAGCTACATAGTACGGAATTGAAAAACCTCTTTGGGCAACTAATTTAATATTTTTTTCCTCTTCTGTTACTCTCAAAACGCCTTGTATGCCTTCAAATTTGTTAATTTCGCTGAGATGAACTTTAAAATATTCGTTTACACGATTATCATCTTCTGGCATTTCTCCTGGCAAAAGAGGTTTATATTTACTTTCTGCTTTATCGGTGTTAATTTTTATTTGATATTCTATAAATGGAGCTATTTTTGAAATTATTTCCATTAGCGCTTCAGCAGAAAATGGATGATTGGGCTTTAAGTGCAAAGTTATTTTCGTTCCAGGCTTAGAGCGTTTAGATTGCCTTTTTATAAAATAATCATAAGCTGTTGGGATTTCAAAATATATTGGTTCGGATAGATTGAACTCATCTTCAAAAGTTTTTCTTCTACTCTCAACGGCAAACTTATCGGCAACCATAAAAACTGACAAAATACCGATCCCAAATTCGCTTACAGGATCTATGTCTACATTTTTTTCACGGAAATCTGAGCTTTGGTAATAACTTCTACCGACTTTCATGAAATAATTCTTAAATATCTCCTCATCCATTCCGATGCCATTATCTTCAACAATTAGTTCATTATTTTTCAAAGAGACTTCTATACTAGGACGATATCCATTTCCGTCTCTTTTCTCCAGAGATTCTCTATAACGTACAGCATCTACCGAATTCTGTAAAAGCTCTCTAAGTGCTACAACCGGATCTCCATAGAGTCCTTCCCCCATCAGTAAATCGAGGACTCGACGATAATCAAGTTCAAAACGGAAATCACGATATTCATAACCGACAGAATGAATATCGTGATCAACTTTCTCAGGGAGCTTTAATATATATTTTGTCTCTAGATCGCCTCTATAACTTGAAACTAAACGATGACTATCTTCAAGCTCGTTATCAATTATTTTTATGAACTCTCGAAGTGTTCTTTCATGTTGCGGATGTTTGCAATCAGCTACAATTTTGATTTTCTCGGGTGTAATCTGAAATCCAGTTATTGAGAAATGTTTCTTCCATTCATTGATGCTAACTTCATCTTTTGGGTTTATAAAATAGAATAGGAATTTTGGAGTTCTTTCGGGATCAATATCCAAGATATCAGCAAGTCGAAATATTATGGCTAAATACTGAACGTTTACTGGTTGCTCTAATACGAAGGTGTCATTTGGCCATAATTTAGTATTATACAGATCTTTCACTGGAAGCCCATGACTTTCACATACTGTCTTTACCCATTTAGAGTATGAAATGCCTCTCCATGAGATTTCAGAATCTAATTCATATTCTTTAATTATTTTGTGCGCACGTTGAACATGATTTCTGCGGAGGAAATCAGTAAATGCTTTGTTCTCAATATCAAGTGCTTCTTCATAATCGCCACGGTTTTTCGCTTCCTCGAACTTTTCATATAATTCTTCATTTGAGGTTAAGAGTTGTTTAAATTCATTAGTTTTAACTATCTCCTTATGCTCACCACGAGAAGCAATCATACCGATATCGTGAAGATAGGCAGCGTAAATAAGTATGGAAATTTCAATAGCGTTTAATTGTTTAAGAGTCTCTGGAGGTATTATTCGTCCCATGTTCTCAATCACATGTATGCTGTGATTAGCATTATGCAATGTGAACTCAGGCATGTTCTCCGGAACTCTATCTAGCAAAGGAGCAGCCTTACGAACAACTGAAATTATATTTTGTGAAATTTCGTTATCTTCCAAACAAGTCTCATTAACCTCTTTTTTCTCGATTTCACGAAGCCTCTTAAACAGACCTGTTTGTTGTAGTCTCATAATCGCATCTTCAGACATTTATTTGCTCCTCTACTGCCTTCAAAGCTTTTTGACATACAACATGATTAATTTTTTGTTTTTATTTCGCGCATAGCTAGATTCATCTTTTCACAACTTGCCGCCTGCCTCGCAGTCATATGGCTGCCCCGTTTTTAAGAAACATCGAAACTCAAACCGGCGACCAAGCCTGTTCAAAAAAGATATGAAAAACCCACCGCAAAAAAACAGGTCACAGAATAGCAATTACTGAAAAGGACTTAGCAGAAGTATTCAGTGAATTTAGTTAAAAAAGTAAATCAAATGACTAGTACTAAGAAAAATATATTCCAGGCTGTATATATAATTAGAAGTAATATACTAATTATATTCATTGAAGTTGAGATACGGGCATCCGATCTCAACATGAAAATGAGTATGCTAAATAGGAAAACCAGGGGAAGGTAGCTTATAATGAATTATAAGCGGTAACAGAAGTGTCGTTTAATTGGATTTAAACATTAACTATCTTCGCTGCTGCAAAATTGAGAATAATCTGCCTTCCACCTCCCTTCAATACTGAGACAAGAGCCGGGAACCAATCCCCAATAGGTTAATTCCGGCAAAATGGAAGTCGAGTGAAGGAGATAATCCTTCACTCATTTCTGTAATTTAATACTTTTATTCCTCTCTTAATACTCCTCTTCCTTTTCTTCCTCTTCTTCCTCTTCTTCCTCTTCTTCCTCTTCTGAGTCTTCGGATTCTGAGTCTTCGGATTCTGAGTCTTCGAATTCTTCCTTTTCCGGTTCTTCCCCGAACTCGTCTGAGCCTTCGAATTCATCGAGGTCTTCGGATTCGTCTTCTTCGGATTCTGATCCAGGTACCTTTTCTTTTGCTGCTTTTTTAGCAAGGGCGGTCAGTTTCAGCTTTTCGTCTTCTTTTCCGTTTTTGATCCTTGCCATGCCGCCGACTTTGTCTCCGGACTTAATGTTCATAACCCGTACACCCTGGGTGTTTCTGCCCTGGATGGAGATGTCTTTTGCGGGGATCCGGATAATGATTCCTTCTGCGCTCGTAAACATGAGTTCATCGTCTTCAGCAACTGATTTGACGTTGGAGACAAATCCGTTCCTGAGGTTTGTGACGATCGTGATCACGCCTTTTCCACCGCGGCGGTGCACAGGGTACTGCGAGTATTCCGTCCTTTTCCCGAAGCCGTTATCGGTGACTGTAAGGAGGGTTGTGGTCTCGTCCACCAGGTCAAGGCTGACAACCTCGTCATCCGGTCCTTCAAGGGTCATACCCCGGACTCCTCTTGCAGTCCTGCCCATCGGGCGGACATCTTCTTCTGAGAAGCGGATGGCTTTGCCTTTTTTCGAGACCATCATGATTTCCTGCTTTCCGTCGGTAAGGAGGACTTTAACAAGCTCGTCACCTTCGTCCAGGCTGACCGCAATGATGCCTGCTCTTCTCGGGTTCCTGAACTCGGACAGTGGAGTCTTCTTAACCGTTCCTGCCCTTGTTGCCATAAAGAGGTATTTGTCTTCGGCAAATTCTTCAACGGAAATCATGGCATTGACCATTTCGCCTTCCTGGAGCTCAAGGAGGTTTACTATGGCTTTGCCTCTCGACTGCCGGGAGCCCTCGGGGATCTCATAGACCTTCTGCCAGTAGAGCCTGCCCCTGTTTGTGAAGAAAAGGATATAGTTATGGGTTGACGAAATGAAGAGGTTTTCAACAAAATCTTCCTCCTTCATTTCCATGCCGATAATCCCTCTGCCTCCACGGCGCTGCATGGTATAGGTGTCAAGAGGAATGCGCTTTATGTAGCCGCTGTTTGTGATCGTAACTACAACATCTTCTTCAGGGATAAGGTCTTCATCAGTCACATTTTCCGTGTTATGCACAATCCTTGTCCTGCGGATGTCCCCGTATTTATCCTTGAGCTCAGAAAGTTCCGTCCTGATAATTTCGTACTTCAGTTCATCACTTGCCAGGATCTTCCTCAGTTCTTCAATCTGTTTTACGAGAGCCTCAAGTTCATCAAGGATCTTCCGGGTTTCAAGACCGGTAAGCCTCTGGAGGCGCATCTCAAGGATAGCTTTTGCCTGGACCTCGTCAAGAGCAAAGTTGTCTATTAAGCCCTGCTTTGCCTGATCGGCGTTTGCAGAACCCTTAATAAGGGCAACAACTGCATCTATATTGTCAAGGGCAATCCTTAACCCTTCCAGGATGTGAGCCCTTTCTTCGCTCTTCCTCAGATCATAGAGTGTCCTCTTCTGGATAATTTCCATCCTGTATTCCAGGTAGATCTCGAGAAGCTGTTTCAGGTTCAGCTCTTTGGGCTTTCCGTCAACAAGGGCGAGGTTGATAACACCAAAAGTGGTTGCCATCTGAGTGTGTTTATAAAGCTGGTTCAGGACGACGTTGGGGTTTACACCTCTTGAAAGCTCGACTACAACCCTGATCCCTTCCCTGTCAGACTCATCACGCAGGTCGGAAATTCCGTTAATCACCTTTTCCCTTACAAGCTGGGCGATGTTTTCAATCAACTTTGCCTTGTTTACCTGATAAGGGAGTTCGGTTACTATAATCTGCTGCCTGTCTTTTTTAAGCTCCTGAATTTCGGCAACTGCCCTCATCCTTATAGGGCCTCTGCCTGTCATGTATGCAGACCTTATACCCGCTGTCCCGAGTATGTGTGCGCCTGTGGGGAAGTCAGGACCCTTGATAACGGTCATCAGTTCCGAAATCTGTGTTTCGGGGTTTTCGATAAGCATCAGAATTCCGTCGATAACCTCGCTGATATTGTGAGGAGGCATGTTTGTTGCCATTCCGACGGCAATGCCGGTTGAACCATTTATAAGGAGGTTTGGAAGCCTGGCTGGAAGGACTTCCGGCTCTTTCAGGGACCCGTCATAGTTAGGAATGAAAGGAACGGTTTCTTTCTCAATATCAACCAGCATCTCTTCCGCGATCCTGTCCATACGGACTTCAGTGTAACGCATCGCAGCAGCCGAGTCTCCGTCAATTGACCCGAAGTTACCCTGCCCGTCGATCAGAGGGTACCTGAGAGAGAAGTCCTGGACCATGCGCACAATAGTGTCATAAACTGCAGAATCCCCATGAGGGTGGTACTTACCAAGAACGTCTCCCACAATACGTGCGGATTTTTTGTAAGGCTTGTCATGAGTGATCCCTGACTCATTCATGGAGAAAAGGATCCTGCGGTGGACAGGCTTTAAGCCGTCACGGGCATCCGGGAGAGCCCTTCCGACAATTACGCTCATCGCATAATTGATGTAAGAGCGTTTCATCTCGTCGTCAATAAGGATGGGAGTAACTCCTGCTCTTACAGGCTCCTCATCTTCAGGCTCTTCAGGACCGGTGTCCATTTCGGTTTCATCTTCTAATTCAGAATCTTCAGTGGTATTTTCTACTGGATCTTCAGTGGTATTTTCTACTGGACTTTCAGGAATAAGAGTTGCCTGGTATGATTTCTTCATTTCTGCTTCTGATTTGTTTTTGTCTTCATTTTCTGCCATTTTTCACCACCTCAGATATCCAGGTCCACAACCTCTTTTGCATGTGTTTCGATGAAGTTTCTGCGAGGTTCGACCTCATCTCCCATAAGTACACGGAAGATTTCGTCAGCTCGGATTGCATCTTCCAGAGTAACCTGCAAAAGGGTCCGGCTCTCAGGGTCCATGGTGGTTTCCCAGAGCTGCCCAGGGTTCATTTCTCCAAGACCTTTGTAACGCTGGATGGCAACGCCTTTCTCCCCGAGTTCTTTTAACTTATCTGCCAGCTCTTTATCCGAATACGCATAGTAATCCATTTTTCCTTTCTTTATCTTGTAAAGAGGCGGCTGGGCAATGTATACGTACCCTGCATCTATCAGATGCCTCATATAACGGAAGAACAGGGTCAGAAGAAGGGTTCGGATATGAGCGCCGTCCACATCGGCATCGGTCATAATAATGATTTTGTGGTAGCGTGCGTTTTCAAGATCAAAGTCTTCACTTACTCCTGTCCCTATGGCTGTAATAAGTGAAATGACCTCGTTGTTTTTCAGGATCTTTGCAAGCCTGGACTTTTCTACATTAAGGATCTTGCCCCTGAGAGGCAGAATTGCCTGGAAGCTTCGGTCTCTGCCCTGCTTTGCAGAACCGCCTGCAGAGTCTCCTTCAACAATATAGATCTCACATTCTGCAGGGTTCTTATTAGAACAGTCTGCAAGTTTTCCCGGCAGGGTGCTGACCTCAAGCGCACTCTTTCTCCGCGTAAGTTCCCTTGCCTTCTTTGCAGCCTCTCTAGCTCTCTGGGCAAGAAGGGCTTTGTCAAGGATAATATTGGCAACTTTGGGGTTTTCTTCAAAGTACTCTGCAAGCCCGTCAGTTACAAGGGAGTCAACTATCCCTTTGACCTCACTGTTTCCGAGCTTTGTCTTGGTCTGCCCTTCAAACTGGGGCTCCATTAGCTTGACACTGATAATCGCAGTCAGACCTTCCCTTACATCGTCTCCTGTCAGCTTTTCGTCTTCCTTGGAGAGCTTATTGGCCTTTATGTAATCGTTGGCTACCCTTGTAAGGGCAGTCTTAAAACCGATAATATGGGTCCCGCCTTCGTGGGTGTTAATGTTGTTTGCAAAAGAGTACACGTTTTCAGTGTAACCGTTTGTGTACTGCATTGCAATTTCCACTACCATATCATCTCTCTGTCTTTCGAAATAGATCGGTTTTTCATGGAGGGGCTGTTTTTTCTTATTAAGATATTCCACAAACTCAATTATCCCTCCGCTATAGTTGAAAGTCTCTGCCTGACCTTCGGGGCTTCTTAAATCCTTCAGATTGATTATAAGGCCGCGGTTCAGAAAAGCAAGTTCTCTGAGCCTATTTAACAGGATATCATACTGGAAGTCAGTTGTCTCAAAGATTTTTGTGTCCGGTTTGAAAGTGGTTTTTGTGCCTGTGGTATCCGAAGTTCCTATTTCCCGGACATCGGATTCAGGTTTTCCGCGGATATAACGCTGGAAGTACTTCTTTCCATCTCTGCTTACTTCCACTTCGGTCCATTCCGAAAGGGCATTTACTACCGAGACCCCCACCCCGTGCAGGCCCCCGGAGACCTTGTAAGTATTCTTGTCAAATTTTCCTCCCGCGTGCAAAATCGTCATCACGACCTCAAGTGCCGATTTCTTATGCACCGGGTGCGGATCGATAGGGATACCCCTTCCATTGTCAATTACAGTCACGCTTCCATTGGGATTGATCGTGACATCGATCTCTGAACAGAAGCCTGCAAGAGCTTCATCAATACTGTTGTCTACAACCTCATAGACTAGGTGGTGGAGCCCGCGCCCATCTGTGCTCCCTATATACATGCTCGGGCGTTTTCGGACAGCCTCCAGGCCTTCAAGAACCTGGATGTGCGAAGCGTCATAAACCTGTTTATCACTCATCGTGGTTTATTCTCCATAAAAATCTGGTAAAGTTATTTATTTTAAATATCGTAACATATTATACATTTTTTAAAACTCGCAGGGAAACTCGGTTCGAAATCGAACTTTAGAAATCGTATCAATTCTCGGAGTCTTCACTTTTTATTAGGTTATTTTTATATATAATATTTATCATTCTGCTGTAAGCCAGATTCAATATGCGCTCATACATTTTAAGCCTTTAGATCAGCCTTATATTTAGCCTGATTTTTCTGTCCTTAATCCCTCAAAAAAGGTGATTTTCAGTATAATTTTACGCCCAAAAATGCCCTTTTCAAACTAATTCTTCAATATGTTTTTAGTTAAAATAAATATTTGCTGTTTCACAGAGAAAATTTTGCTTATCTTAGAGCAGTCAGGGCATGACTCGCGGCATTTTGGGAGTTACTGGAAGTCTTTTATAGGACAGGTTCAGGATTATTTTCTCTGGACATGTCGATATCTAATAAACTGCTTTCAGGAAAAATAGCCATTAAAATATATACAACGCAGGAAATACGGAAATGAGCAACTCATGAATGCCTTCGCAGATTACCTGCGTAAATAACCTGTGTAAATTACCTGCATAAATAACACCAATTTACTGGCATGGAGATACCACATTCAGCTATCCATTCAAACAGGCTGCTTGAGAGGTAAACTGCTGGCAGAGATTCAAAATTTCAACTTACATTTACTGCCAGCAATTTTTAATATTAACCGGATTATCAGGTGACCGGTCTTTTATCCATCAGTTATCCATCAGTTATCTATCAGGTATCCATCAGGTATCTACAGTTACCCTTCAGGTATTCATCGGGTATCCATCAGTTTTGTCATTACTGGTTTACCGTAATTTTATTTCAGTCTGAGACATCAAATCATGCCCATCTCTTTCAGTCTGTTCGGAAGATAAACCTCGGTTACGAAGTCAAGCCCTTTTCCTGCAAAAGCCTGCTGTTCAGCCTTCTTCCCTATATCGAGCTGGAGCTGGATCTGTTCTTTCCAGTAATCGGACTCAAAACGCGGGTCGGAAAGCTCACTCCGGAGAGCGCTTACGTCCTGCTCTGTGAGCTTATCGGTTGAAAGTTCGTATTCCACGATATCAGAAGGCTGAAGCCCCAGGAATTTGGCTGCCGGTGTTGCCATGAATTCCGAAAGGTGAGCACTTTTTATGGCTCCGTAAGCAACAGAGGCATAGATCCTGTAAGACCAAGGGTCACCGTCAGTAAAAACTGCCACGGGAATCCCGAGTTCTTCGTTCATGCGCTTGATTATCCTGCGGGTTGACCGTGCAGGCTGACCTTTCAGGTGGACAAGGATTGCGTTATAAGCCTCATCAAACCCGTTTTCCATTAAACGCGCATACATACCACCGGTTTCTATGGCAATAATCATGCTCGCATCGTGCTTTTGAAACTCTATGTTTTCCACATTGAAAGGGATCTGGTACCCACCTTCTCCCACATCCTTCTGGCAGTGGATATTCCGCTCTCCGCGCTTTGTCTGTTCCGTAATCTCAATCGGCCCGAACATCGTGGCTCCGTCTTCTTCAGGGCGCATATGGAAATACTCTCTCTGGAGGCTGGTCAGGATTTCCAGGTCCTCTATCAGGCGGTCGCTTTCACCCTGTTCTTTGAATTTGGCATAGTCCCAGCCTTCGGAAATATAATAAAGTTCTCGAAGTGTTGAGCCACGGTTACGGGCAAGATGCTCGTTTATAAGAAAATCAGTTGCATATGTAGTCTTCAGGAGCTGGAATGCACCTTTTACGGTTTTTGCGCTTCTTTCGCTTTCCCTGTCTCCGTAGACCCAGACATCGCTCTCGTCGGAATATTCCAGGTTTGCTTTTGTCCGGCTTGGAAGGCTGACACTCGGGACAACCTCCTCTTCAAACTGGTTATAGATCTTTTCTGCAATCTCAAGGAGTTTTTCCCTGGCAAGGGCGTCTCCCTTTCTTGTTTTGCTGCCTTTTTCTCCTTCCATTTCAAACACCCTTGAAAGCTTTTGCCCCGGTTACCAGTTCTTCTTCAATCCCTTCTACAATCAATTGAGGAAGCTTCTGGAGTTCTTCTTCGCTTGCAGATTCTATTTTATAGCTCAGTACTTTGGAAGACCCTGCAGACGCTGAGATGTCCCAGACATAATCGTAATCATTGCCCATGGTCACAACCTTTGGCTCTGGCTTTGCCCCGCTAACTTTACAGGGGAGCATTTCGTGTACCCTGAAAGAATAAGCAGAAGTCCCGAAGTTCTTGACCTTAATTGCCACATCTACAGTCCCGTCTCCGTTGTTTTTAATTACCCTGTGCACAAGCAGGTTTCCCATGATCTTTGCAACAACGGGATTTATGTCAGGGACGTCTTTTTCCAGAACATGTGCAACCTTTGCTGCTAATTTCGGAAGAACCTTTGTAATGATGATCTCTTTTTCCCGGCGCTTCTTGAGGTTGCTCTGCTTGCTCAGGTAGTGCTTGAGTTTCCTTGCAACTTCTTTGATTGCAAGGTCGATTTCCTCTTTAATCACAGGAATATCTGCAATCGCGTCCTTTGATTCCGAAGTAAAGGGCACGTTAATGGAAGCAACGTGGATAAGGAGGATAACAGGACCAACAGGAATTCCCCCTCCTGGCTGGTTTAAGCCGTACTGCTTCCACTTAATGTCCTCCACAGCATGTGTGGTCACACAGCCACCCTGCTGGTAAAGTAGAGGCACACGGTTTGCAAAACGCATGATGCTTATTTTTTCTTCTTTCGGAAGGTTGCCCCCGTAAGCCATCCCGACTTCCACCACAAAGGGATTTCCCGAATACACAGCCGGTTTCCTTGTGCTTGTAGCAATGAAATCAACAGTAGTCTCTTTCTCAAGCCCCCGATAGATAAGGTCTTCACCGATAGGAGAAAGACAGTCCGTCGGAGGAGCCATGATCTTTACCTTCTCAAAAGCCTCGATCAGCTTTCTTGCCTCATGGCGGCCCAGTGCATGAGGGTCGATTTCCGGGTCAAGCCCTGCGGCTTTACAGATTTCCTCCGCAGTAAGCAGCCCTATTTTACAAAAAGAGTAACGCAGGAACGGAGCAAGTTTCTGGCGCTCAGTGTAGTGGAGCATTTTCATGAGGGTTCCGAGCTCAATGCCTTCAGGATGGGGCAGGATTTCTTCCGCAGGCTCAGGCATTTTATCCGTAGCCCTTTCAAAAACTTCTTCGTTGCCATCAGGGTCGATAAGAGTTATCCTGGCATGGGGGTTTACAATTGCAGTTGCTTTAAGGTATTCGTAAATGGACTGCCTTCTCCCTTTTACATATGCAGCCCTCATCTCAAGCTCAATCTGCGTCCCATGCGGGCGGAACCAGTCCCTGACCTCGTCTACAAGGATATCAGGTTCATTTGTGCTGGTGTTGATCATGAGCTCATAATAATGTGCAGGAGCAGTCGGGCTGGTTTTTGAGAGAATTTTAGTGTGCCTGCCTGCTGTCATCTGGGCATAGAGGACAGCTGCCGAGATTCCTATCCCCTGCTGCCCCCTGCTCTGTTTGAGGGCATGGAACCTTGAGCCGTAGAGCAGTTTTGCAAAGACTTTGGGGATCTGCTCTCTTACAATTCCCGGACCGTTGTCTTCGATAATAACAGTTACATAGTCCGGTCCTGTCCTCTCGACCTGGACAAGGATATCAGGCAGAATTCCTGCTTCCTCACAGGCATCGAGAGCATTGTCCACTGCTTCTTTTACGGTTGTTATAAGGCTTCGAGGCGCAGAATCAAAACCCAGGATCTGCCTGTTCTTTTCAAAAAATTCTGCTACACTTATCGATTTTTGTTTTTTGGCGAGTTCTTCTGCAATGGGGGTTTCCATGAACTTTTACCTCAGGGCTGAAAAATTGATCCGATGTTTAGAATGAATTTGATATAAAAATAAATCTAATGTTTGAAACAAGTCTAATATTTGAAACAGATGCGGTACTGAATGGATGATAATACTTTTGTGGAGACTTTTATATCTGGAATATCCGGAATATTTAGAATATCCGGAATACTTAGAATATTCGGAATATATGGAATATATGGAACTGTCCTATCATGAGAGATTTTATATTAATGTTTAAAGCGAAATATACTGATAAAGCAAGTTAGCAGGCTAAAGCGAAATTTGCTGCCTGAAGCAGGCATTCTTCCTTAATAAAAGTGTGAGGTAATAAATATTTATGCCTGCTAAAAAAGATATCGATTCTTCCAGATCTTTTCCGGAGTAATATTGTACTTTCAATTGTACTTTCAGGCATTGAAAAATTCAGAGTTCCGCACCAATAATTGTCTGGGTTGCGGTTACAGTCTCGCTTTCCCTTATCCTGTCCACCACGGCATTGAGAATACTCAGGTCTTTAACGTCTATGATGACGACAAAGTCATACTCCCCAAAAACATGGTAGACGTCCTTGATTCCTTCTATATTCCTTAATTCCCTGTATGCTGCTTTCTCATATCCGGGCAGCACGTTTATCATTGATATACCGAAAATGGCATCACAACCTATATTTTATTATGATATTAATGAATTATGAATCTATGGTAAAACAGAGGTATTATTTTGAAAAGCTTATATGATAAATAGCTCGGAGCAGTTGCAAAGTCAGATAACACAAAAAGAAATTATTCGCATGCTATTAAAGCATTTTGAGAATTTGCAGGTAAAGATCCTGATCAACTCATTATTGAAGCTGAAAAAGAGATTAAACAAGATTTGCTAATGCGTCAAAGATATGTAAAAGATCTTGTGAAATTGGAAGGCACCGAAGAAGAGAAGGAGGAATAAAAGCATGAAAATGTCAATAATTCAAGCACTTGAAAAAATGGCAGAGCTCAACAATTACGAAGAAATTTTAGTGAAAATCAAAGATGATGACGAACCTACACCAATTGATTTAGAAATTGACGATATCCGAAAGTTCGCGGAAGATCCGGATCAGACTTTTGATTTGATGGTCACAGAGTACACGATTCGAGAGCTAGATGAAAATGGAAAAGAAAAGTTAGGAGAACCACTTTATACAGTGGTTAAATAATCCATTCCCTTTTCATTCCTTTTTGTGTTAACGATTCAGGCCTGGTAGCGCAAAGAATGCCTTCTTTTTTGGCATAATCAAGAAGTAAAGACTTTTCCTTAAAGTATAACGTTTTCAAAAAAGAAGTAATAAACGTTTTTAAAGGCGCTAACATACCTTTTTACATACTTTCTTATTTTGAATTTTGTTATTTAATTCTTCTGTAAATTGTAGAGACATTCCCAAACATCGACTTAAAAGGGCTTGTATGTCCTTCTTCAACCTGTAATTATATTATCAAGGACATCGTAGGGCTGGAAGACACGGCGGAGGAAGAATAAGGCTGTGATTCATTATAAGATAAAAATTTGTAACTGAAAAACACACAAAAGAAACAACAGCAGCCGAGTTTAAAGTTACCGTACATCAGGATATGAAATTCCCCAGAGAGGTTAGAAAGCTAAAAGGAGTCAGATAAATGGCTAAAATCGAAGAAACTAACATGAAAGGCGAAATAATCATACATTAGATATGGAAAGAGCATACCGGTGGATATGAGGACGAAGAGCTTACCGGGGAGAAAATTGAGATTTCTTCCGATGGTCAAATAATACTAACTCAATATGATGAATATCTCGTGTTTTCCCCTGGTGGGCATAGTAACATAAAACGAACAACGTATAAAGTAACAGTGGATGAATTGAGAGCTTTCTTCATGTCAAAAGGCATCAAAGGAAGTGATAGAGGAATTCCTTGGAAACCTACAAAAAAATGAATACGATGTTAAATTAATTTCCGTCAATGACGATCTTTTATCTTTTTTCCTTTTTGTATTCGTTCTCTTGTTTCGTTTTTCTCTTTTGTTGGTCCGGATTCCCTCCGGATCCGTGAGGGCATGCAGCAAAATTATATCCTTTTTATGTTTGTAACTCCTATAACCATGGTTATCAATAAGGAGTATCGGCTGCAAGTTATTTATTATTATCCGAGAGCGCGGAGAAAAAGCTGCTAAATCAAATTGCGTGCGGCCACCCCACACTAAACCGACGGCCCGACAATTACCTCCAGTAATAGAGGAATTTCTTCTTTTTTGATTTAAAGGTCTTATTTACTTTCTTTTTTGAACTTCTTATTACTACCAATAATTGTCGGACAACCTCTAAAGGTTGGGATATTCATGACCCTCAGTGCTCCCGTTGTAATAAAAGTGAACCTTTTGATTCAATTTGATTATAGTTAGGTAGTATAATTTTTGAATTGGATATTTGACATAATCTCCCAGATATACAATCCCCCCAATAAAGGTCCTATTAATAACAAGAAAGAAAACAATAACACATAATTAGCCATGCCATAGTAGCTAATCCCTAATATCTCAGTAATAACTATTATGAAAAAAGCTACTACAGGAAATATTTTAAGAGCTTTCATGTTTCGTGTGTCCTTGCATCCAACTGAGCAAGCAAATACATAGTAACTTAATGGTACAGCTACCAATAATAATATCAACATGACTGTTTCTTGAATCGGACCAGAAAAAAACTCGTAATCATGTCCTAAATTCATTTTCATGTGCAAGAGAATTGCCCAAACTCCGACTATTCCAGAACAAATAAACAAAGGCAGACCAGTGATATTCCTGTTCTTTACAATCTTAAATCCAATAACTATCATTGGAAACAGATAGATCACACCTACAACAAAGTGATATAAATTCAGCTTAGGTACAAAAATGTTAACTAAAGTCATTCCAAACATTGACAAACCGAGCCAAATCCAACCAATAAAGAAAAGAGATGCCTCCCATGGCACCTCCTTAAATCTAAACTTCATTTAAAGTTACCTCTTCTTCACATTATATAATCATATAATCCATGGGCATATTTTGCGCACTCTTGGACACACTGGGCAGTATAGTAAGCTACGTAGATGTCTGAGCCAAAATTTTGAGGGTCATTGTACATCTCGGTCCAGATATAGTCAAAATACTGGCTACTATGCTCAGCGTTGTCTTCAACCGCTTCTTCAGGATCAGTTACAGTTATTGATTGAGTATTATACTGCACATAATCCTTAAACTCATATCCTGAAGTCCACTGGCCGTTCACATAATTCTCATAGATGCTATGGTATGTGGTTTCATAAGAGTTCCAAATGTACTGACCACCCTGTTGGATTACTCCATCACTATGGAACGGGATACCCGGATCAATTAGATAATGACTTGAGTAACCAAATCTTTGATGTGCAGTAGACCAATATCCATTATTCACTGCAGAAATGGCTGAATCTGCAAACTCATTACACCTATCAGGTGCTCCTCCAATATGCAGTGACCCATCTTCATAGTGATTATAATATCTATAGAATGGTTCCGGGTCCATCACACCATTATCTGGGTCGTCAGCTGCATCTTTAGCATAATTCCTATAGGAAGACCCATCACAAGCATAGTAAGCATAGTCCTTATGTGGGGTAGAAAGCCACTTCACGGAGACAGGCTCATAACTTTTCAAAGACTCATTGACTAGCATAGGACCAATCTCACTCATAAATTCATAATCATCTTTGGTGATCTAATCTGGATACCTATCCCAGAGATCTTTGATACCAACTTTATATCTGTCTTTCTCCTTCTCAGAAACATTAAAACCATCAATGTACTTGAAGGTGACAGACCTACTTTCCTCCTGAGTACCAGCGAAAGCAAGCGCTCTATAAGGCATTGCCTTAACGACGTCCGGTAAAGAAGCCTGTAGCTCCAGGTAATCTACAACTTCCTTCAGTCCTTCTTCACCGAGCTCAGCTTCCAAGGCCTCAATCTTTAACTGAGCAGCATCTTTAGTTAGGTTGGTTTGTTGTTCTTCGACGGAAGCCATTGCTGATGGTATCAACGCCATGCCAACCAGCATTGTCAAAAGAATTAGCCCTATTGTTATTTTGTTCTTAACCATATTTTTTCTCCTGTTTAGCACCAGGAGGCAGAATAAGGCAAGCTTAAATACACGCAAAGCTAACATAATCACTGCCTCTTAGGGCGCGTTTATGGAGTTCGGGTGACATTGGGAAACTATATTTGAACTCCATAAATTCCTCTTACCTAACTCCTTATAAGTTTTCTGTGTAAACTTCCAAACTATTTCTTTTTCATACGTGTTATGAATCTAAAATTAGTTCGTAATATTTGATTGTTTGATGGTCTGGAGAGAAACTATATATGAGCATATTGACCCAACCCATATTCCAAAGTTTATATAATAGCTCAAGTGTAATAACAAGAAAAAAACCTAATTCGATTGTTATGTTAGGTATTATTAAGTTTAGACCTGATTATTGTAAAAAACACTTAACAAAGCACAATTAATGCTTAACAAAGCACTGCTGAATGAAGAGCTCAAAAAGTTATTAAGAGAAAAGTATCCTGCCCTTTTTGAAGAACTTAGCCAAGATGAACCTTGATTATCCATGTAAGAAATCCTCTCCTACTTAACAAATAAATTTCCACAGATTTACTCTTTTGGTACAACCCATTATTTTAATAATTAGGACTTACGCGGTTGAACTGAAAAACAACAGCTCTAAACCTTCAACTGTCTAAATCTGCGATTTAACTGCAAGGTCTATTGATCATGATCTCAATCCTCAAGTGCGTAAGTCCTAATAATATCATTGTTATAATGCAAGCGCATGTCCTCCGAGTCGCAAAGGGATGAATTTCCGTTCCTCTAATGCCAAAAGAGCAGTTAATAAACTTTTTCCCAACTCTATCAACAGCAATCCAGATCCAGCAATATTTTTTTGTTACCGATGTAAGTGTGCATCTCATCCATTTCAACAATAGGCATTTCATTTTCGCTTTTTAGATCTTCTAGCTCCTGACAAAACTTCTATCCATTTTTGGACAGAAACATGACTTACCCCTAAAAATCACCCTATTGAGCGAAATCCTAATCCTTCAAGATAGAGTCGCCATCAACGCTGTTAGTTAAATAATTCGGGATAAAACAATACACACGCTTGTGTTATGTATTTATATACAACCAGTAAAAAGCAGAACATGGGAAATCTTTCCTGATCATGTTCCTGACTTAACAAGTATCCAGTAGACAAAAACCTTGTAGAGCCTGTAATTGTTCAAAAAGAGAAAAAGGAGTTAAAGATTACACATATCATTTAATTATGCTCAATTTATTCTCAATTACTTCTCACCACTTTATTAATCAGCAGAGTAATAACTTATATGATAATACTCATTATTCAGTTTTATATATTCAGTCTTGTTGTCGCGCATGATGTTAGCAAACTCCGTCATATTCCCATTATGGTCAAAAGGGAGCTTAATATCTTTTCCAGGATTACTTATTGCTTCTTTGACATAGGGGTATTTCTCGATATCTGCTAAACTGAATTCTACATATTTCTCTGGAGTATCTTGAAGTTTATCCGCGCGAACATACGTGCCTGCGCCAGGCTGATAAATCATCAAAAAGAAAATAAGGCATATTACTAGAACCGCAAAAGAAATAGCTGCTAAAATTTTTGTCCTTGCTTTCATTTAATAAATTCTCCAAGCACACTATAAAAATAAATGTAGGATTAAATCCTGCATGAAACGATTTAAAAAATATTTCTATTAGTTTCAATAATTTGATCGCAATTACTGCACCAATTATCTGTCGACATCATAAACGTGTATGTCATTATGCATGTTGGACCAGCATATCCATGATCTCGACAATCATAGCTGTGTGACGCTTCATGCTGTGCAACATGCCAATCCCAACCTGAAGTTATTTGATGTTGCATTATCCATGCACCAGTTAGATACTCAGAATAACCTCTATTACTTAATCCCTGATCACTGAAAACGGCAAGCATATCCATGCCTTGATGATTAGAATTCCATCCAGTTTCACTTTTTGCTTCATTGAGAAGTAAAACGACATCATCTGTATTGTCATTACTATCCCATATTGAATATTTGCCTACAACAAAATCTATATTATGGTCGTTGTAGAATGCGTTGTCAGCATTTTCGATGGTGTTGTATGCTTGAGTCTGCCAGTTATTTCCGAAAGTACTCCGGTACTCTTCATCTGCAACTATCCAAACATTAACCGTATTTGTTGTCGTTGTTGCTTTGGTTGAGGTTTGTTGACTAATATTTCTTGATGTAAAATTTTCTATTACTGCCTTTTTTATATCTTCAGGATAATTAGTAGGGAGATTTTCCAAATCCTTAAGGCTTTCAATCTGTACAGGTTTAACTTTTAGATCTTCCTCAATCATTTTTCTTACCGTTTCATTTTGTTCAGCAAGGGCGCGACGTTCATCCCCGCTAAGCCGATTTAACTCGTCACCTTTTTCAAACCAAGGATCAGGGACAGATATATTATCTTGATTCTCTTTTTCCGTAATATTCTGTTGCACCTCTACTGCACTCACTGGTGGTATCAATGCCATGCCAACCAGCATTGTCAAAAGAATTACTCCTATTGTTATTTTGTTCTTAACCATATTTTTTCTCCTGTTTAGCACCCAGGAGGCGAAAATCAGGCAAGCTTAAATACAGAAAAGCTAACATAATCACTGCCTCTTAGGGGCTTATTTTGTGGAGTTCGTGTGGTACGGGAAATACTTCTGAACTCCATAAATTCCTCTTACCTAACTCCTTATAAGTTTTCTGTCCATTCCATCAAACTATCTCTTTTTCATAGTTCTTTCGAGTCTGAAATTAATTCGTAATATTTGATTGTTTGATGGTCTGGAGAGAGACTATATATATGAGCATATTGACCTGACTCATATTCTAAGGTTTATATAATAGCTCAAGTGTAACAACAAGAAGAAATCTATGTCGATTCCTATGTTTGAGATTATTAAGTTTAGACCTGATTACTGTAAAAACACTTAATAAAGAACAATTAACGCCTAACAAAGCGTTATTGAATGAAGGACTTAAAAAACCATTAAGAGAAATATTATACTCCTTTTGAAGAACTTAGTCAAGATGAACCTTGATTATCTATGCAAGAAAACCTTTATAATAACAAAGAAATTTTCCACATACTCTTTTTTTGAATGTTACCCATTATTTTAATAATATCAGCGTATAATACAACCGCATGTCCTCAGAGTCGCAAAGGGATGAGGATATCTTCGAATCCCAGTTTATAGATAAGTACCTCAGCGAATATGCGAGCATTTCTTCAATCGTACGCGAGGCGCTTCTCTTTGAGCTTCTTGCGACTGTGGGAGGAGTCGTTGCAGGAATAATTCTTTCAGGAATTAGGCAGACTAAGCTTTCAAATAAAACGAAGTCTCGAAGTCTGTAATAGAGTTATTTTTGCTTGATTCGTTTTCATCTGAGCTACTACCATAACCAGATTCAGAATTTTTTTTGAATTATTGAGTCTGACTGCGTTTTTTTAAAGTCAAATTCTACAAGTAAAATATTAGAATTAATTGGGTATAACAGGTAATGAGAAGTCGTCCGTTAAAAGCAGGCGACATTTCATATTAATAGTAAGTTCCTTCTCCTGTAAAAAGTTGACCATTTACTGTTGTCCATCCAGCCTGAGATCCAGACAACTTAATTTCCATGTCTTCCCAATAACTGTTATACAGCCATCCTCCGATCCACCATCCATTACGTCCGTTCAGGTAGACGGAAATGCTGACGTTTGCATCCGAGGATGTATCATAGTAGGCATACATCTTGCTTTCATAATCAAAGATCTCAGATGCCGGTGGATAAGGTCTTCTGGTGACATTCTGCGTAAGGTTGTACTTGGGCATAAGAACCATTTCATTGCTCAGCGGGTTCATTGTATCTATGGTCTGGTTAGTGAATAAGGTCATGCTAAACATGTTTGGAGACAGAATCGTCTTTGAATCTCTACTTCGGGTAGCGTATTTTGGCTCAATTTTCTCATTTTTTATAGAAAGCATTAATCCGTGCTCCGTATCAACCAGGGTATATTTCCATGAATGATCATAGTCATTGAAGTGATGCTCTACAATATCTGTGCCTACGGACGATGTGTTGTTTATCACCGGGAGCGGAAGGTAAAGAGTAACATTGCTCAGGGTCGAGTCTGTAGTTAACTCAATATAGTAATCATAGCTGCTAATGTGATTCCTATCATACATCCTCTGCTTTTGGTCTTGCCACCAGATAGACAACAACACAGCAGAAATGATTATTAATAGTACAATTATTTTGTAACGAGTCCTCATATTTCATCACCTATCCACCCCTGGGAAGGATCTAAATCAAACATAAATTTGACAACTTACTGAACCACGGTAATAACTTGTTTCTTGTCCATGATAGGGAAAAATAGTAGTAAAGAAAGAGATGCCTTTGAAGGCATCTTCTTAAATATAAACCCATTTCAGATTATGTCATAATATAATCATACAACCCATGGTTATACTTTGCAGTTTTTTGGACACACAGGAGAGTATAGTACTGTACAAAGTAATATGAACCAAACGTGTCAGGATGGTTATTCACCTTATCCCAAATGTAGAGGCTCTAAGACAATCTGCTGTAATGATTTACGATATATATAATTATGATTATGATTGAGTACACGATGAGAGATTCGATAAAAGTTCCAACAATTACACTTATAATAGTTGATAAATCAGCAGGTACAATCACAAAGAACGAATTAAAAACTAAGAAAAAGGCGAAGCAAGCGATAAATAATATTCCATAACTTGATTTTTTCATTATAAATTCCATCCCTACTGATAAATTCTTGGTTTGACTGAATTAATTTCCTTGTTTACAATTTATTTCATTTTAGTGTCGGCCTAAATTTTAGTTGTCCTTATAGTAGAAGTTTCAGAACTTTTGAATAAAATTTATCCTTCACTATTTGGAAATAGTTATTGAGGACTTTGTGCTTAAAATTCTCAATAACTATTTCACAATCCGATATTTTACATCTTATAGCTATATTTTTAAGTTATTTCATTATGTCATTTCATAGGTGCGGTGGACATTTCCAAATTGATCACATGTTGAGTAAACTTTGATATTCTTATCATAGAGAACTAAACCAGCACCAGCGATTTCAAATCCCCAATGGAAATGTCCACTGCCATAAATTTCAGATATATGAGTGACAGTATTATCACTCGCCCCTTCCTGCCAGTTACTCACCTGAAATATAGTTGGAGTACCTAATGTATACCATGCATCTATATAATGAGCTTCCACAATAGCAGGAGATATACTATACCCATAATATCCTTTTGAATAGATAGTAAACAGTCTCCCTCCCATAATATTATAGAAACTCTGTGATGCTGTTATCGTATCAGTATAATCAAGATTGACAGAACTTGTTGCTGCAGTAGTACTTTGAGTTATTGTTTTATTATTTGGTTCTTCAGTCATGTTAGTAACGAAAAAGAAATTTTCATTAGTGAAAGTTATATCTGATCCATCTTTTAGTTCATATGTTCTTAACTTACTTTTTTCAGAAGCAGTATTGTTCTTCAGTATTGAAATTTTGTCTTTATTTGCTTCGCAATAATTCAAAATTAAATCGTCTGTTGAAAAGGTTTTTGTATTAGAGTTGAGAGCATCTATTAGACCTTGTTCCCATTCAGAAGGTTTTTCACTTGCTGTTAATTCTTCCTGTGCATTTACTGCCGGTATTAACGCCATACCAACCAGCATCGTCAAAAAAAGTATTCCTATGGTAATTTTGTTTCTACTCATTCGTCTAACTCCTAAGTTGTTTTTCCCTTAGGAGGCAGAATCAGGCAAGCTTAAATACAGAAAAGCTAACATAATCACTGCCTCTTAGGGGCTTATTTTGTGGAGTTCGTGTGGTACGGGAAATACTTCTGAACTCCATAAATTCCTCTTACCTAACTCCTTATAAGTTTTCTGTCCATTCCATCAAACTATCTCTTTTTCATAGTTCTTTCGAGTCTGAAATTAATTCGTAATATTTGATTGTTTGATGGTCTGGAGAGAAATTATATATATGAGCATATTGACCTAACTCATATTCAAATGTTTATATAATAGCTCAAGTGTGACGACAAAGAGAGATCTAAGTAGATTCTTATGTAAGCTATTATTAAGTTTAGACTTGAGTATTGAAAAAAACACTTAATAAAGCACAATTAACGCTTAACAAAGCATTATTGAATGAAGGACTTAAAAAACCATTAAGAGAAATATTATACTCCTTTTGAAGAACTTAGTCAAGATGAACCTTGATTATCTATGCAAGAAAACCTTTATAATAACAAAGAAATTTTCCACATACTCTTTTTTTGAATGTTACCCATTATTTTAATAATATCAGCGTATAATACAACCGCATGTCCTCCGAGTCGCAAAGGGATGAGGATATCTTCGAATCCCAGTATATAGACATGTACCTCAGCGAGTACGCGAGTATTTCTTCAATCGTACGCGAGGCGCTGCCTTTTGAACTTCTTGCGACTGTTGGAGGAGTTATTGCAGGGATTATCCTTTCAAAGATGACAAACGAACTTGAGATGATTCCAGGACTACTTGTAATTTATCCGGGTGTGCTTGGGCTGCGCGGAAATATTTCCTCTACTCTGGGCTCAAGGCTCGGCAGTGCGATCCACATGGGTCTTATCACGGATATTGACAGGAATAACCCTGAACTTGTAAACAACATTTCAGGATCTCTTCTCCTTGGCTTTATTATGGCTATCCTGCTCGGAGTTTTAGGGCATTTTGTCACCCTTGCCCTGGGATTTGAAAGTGCCGGCATCTTTAAGCTTATACTCATCTGTGCAATTTCGGCACTTACTTCCGGAGTGATCCTCTCTTTTGTTGCCGTCCTGCTTGCCATAGGCACTTTCAGGTTCGGTTTTGACCCGGATAATGTTGTAACCCCTTCAATTGCAACCATCGGGGATATTGTCTCCATGCTCATGCTCTTCCTGTCTGCAAAACTGGTGGTGATGCTCTGAAAAAATCCAGGAAACAGACCAGCTACTACACCGTAGAAGGCATCATCCGGCGCGGGCTTCCCGTGCTTACCATAACATGCGTAATGGGCATTATTGTAGGGCAGATCCTCAATACAAGAGAAAACAGCCTGCTTTCTATGCCTGCTATTCTTATTCTTATCCCTTCTCTGGTCAAAATCGGTGGGGACACCGGAAGCATGCTTGGTGCAAGGCTTTCCTCTGCCTTTCACATGGGGCTTGGAGACAGGATCTACAGAAACCCTGTGGTGCACAACAGTGTTATTGCAGCTGCGATTGTGGGTTTCGTTTCTTCAATTTTTGTCAGTATGCTGGTTTTCCTTGCAAGCAAGCTTATGGGTTTCGGAATGCCTTTCATTACCCTTCTGGGAATCAGCCTTATAGCAGTCGTAATAGAACTCACCGTCGTATATTCAGCAACAGTTGCCATTGCCTTTGCTTCCCACCGTTTCGGGATGGACCCTGACGATACTGTAATACCTTTCATAGCAAGTCTCGGAGACCTCGTAGGTGTCATCGGGATCTTCATAGCCCTGCATTTACTGAACATTTTATAAACCAGATATGACTTTAATAGTTCCATTTTTATTGAGCACATTATTATTCAAATTATCAGGCTTCCCGACAGGGAATAATTCGAAAATTAATAATTACTATGAGGTATATACCCATAAATACCAACAATAAGGTAGAGTTGATACATAGACCATGTTCCCTAAAGAATTCAGATACAGTCCAAGGAATCTGATAGACCTTTTGACTGAGATGAAGGATACTTCCGAACTCATGGTAGACCTGGCGTACTCCGCAATGGTCTATGATGATGAGGACATTGCAGAAGAGGTGCTTAACCTTGAAGATAAAATGGATACTCTCGACTATCATATGAAAATGGCTGCAATGTTAAGCACACGCAGGGTCGATGAAGCTGAAGAACTCCTGGGAGTCCTGAAGGTTGCCGCGTCCTCTGAGAATATAGCAAATGCTGCAGGTGATATTGCCAAAATTGTCCTTATGAATATGGGCATTCCTATGGAATTGAAGGTAGCCCTCAGAGAGGCAGAAGAAACCATAGTCAGGGCAACCGTTGCTGCAGAATCCGTAATGGTCGGGCGTACTCTTGGAGACCTCGAACTTGACATAGAGACCGGGATGTGGATAATTGCAATCCGCAGAAGTGAAGACTGGATCTATGACCCTGATACTGACACCCGGATTCGCCAGGGAGACGTGTTATTTGCAAGAGGGCACGATGAGGGTGTCCCTCTATTCTTCCAGATGGCAACTACAAAAAAGTTCATCCCGAGGGAAATCGAGCACGATAAGGTCATAAAGGACCTCGAGCATGCCGTGGACATAATCGTGGACATGAAAAATATGTCTGAACTTTCTGTAGGGCTTGCATACTCTGCCATCCTTTTTGATAACGAAGACATTGCATACGAAGTAAGTGCACTGGAATCAGAAATGGATTCCATGAAGTACGAACTCCAGCACTGGGTACTTGAAACCGCAAAGCATGTTGATGATGTAAACATCCTAAGGGGAATACTGCACCTTGCCAGCGCCTCGGAAGCAATTTCAGACGCCGCCTACGGGATAGCAGATACCGTGCTCAGGGACATAGAGCTCCACCCGATCATCACCCTTGCAGTCCGCAACTCGGAAGAGGTGATCACACGGCTCCAGGTCGAAAAATGCTCCCCAATTGTAGGCAAGACCTTCTCAGAACTGAGACTGGAAACCGAAACGGGACTGCATGTGATGGCGATAAAAAGAGCTGAACGCTGGGTCTATGCCCCCAAAAGCAACACCGTTGTCCAGGCAGGGGACATGCTCATTGCCCGTGGCTCACGAATAGGAGAAGGTGCTCTGATAGAGATGTGCGAGTGCAAGTTACGCCAGTAAAAACCAGACTGTGATTCGGGACCGCACGGAATTGAAGATTTTCCGGGGATTGCAATATAATCGCAACAGTACGCCGTTCTTTTCGGCAGAGTTGCGGCTCTGCAGTACGCTGTCCTTTTCGCTTCGCTCAAGAGGTCTAACTTCTGGTTTTCAAAGCGAGCTTCAGTCGAAAGGACCACCTTATAAGCATAAAGCGAATATCTGAGCTCAGGTGAACTGATTCAAGTGTTGGTTAAACAAATTCTCAACAGGCTGCAGTCAAGAGGCTAAATTATATTTTCTCTTGGGCTTACAACTTTTTTACCGTTTTTCAAATAGCTTGAAAGCACTTATTTTAACCGTGGATTGAAAAGTAATTTCTGGAAGAACAAATTATTAATTATTTAGTGTTTTTTATAAAATGAGATTACTCAAACCGGTGTCACTGGCAGATTATTTTTAATCGGACTTCAAAGCGGCTATAGAAATTATACGATGTTTTTATACCTCGGGTTACAATTACTTTATAGGAATTCGATATGGTAACAATTGGGCTTTCGAGAGACAAGGATGTCCTGAAGTCAGTCAGGACAGCAGTGGAGCTTGCAGGAGGACTTGGAATCAAAGAAGGGGATACAGTATTGATCCGACCCAATGCAAATACTGCGGATCCTGCTCCTGGATCGACAAGTCCTGAGGTTTTGAGGGGCGCGATAAGGGAGGTAAAAAGATACAATCCGGGAAAAATAATTGTGGCTGAGAAGTCGATGACGACCCTGGATACTGAAAAAGTGCTTAAAAAACTGGGGTTATGGCAGGTAGCAGAGGGGGAAGGGGTTGATGAGATCCTGACATTCGACCACCTGAAACGTGAACATGTCGAGCCAGAGAAGGCTTATTCCTGGCCTTTTGGATTTGATGTGCCTGAATTTCTGGGATCTGTGGATTACACAATCGCTCTTCCGGTAATCAAGACCCACTGGACTGCTATATTTACAATGGGACTCAAGTCCCAGATAAGCATAACCGCAGACAGAGACAGGAGGCAACTCCCTCACGGGCAGGGTATGGATATGCTTTTCGGAAATATGATTGCCGAATCCAACCTTGTTTATAAGCCTGATTTCTATATATCGGATGCTACAAAGTGCTTTGTGACCGAAGGTCCGAATACAGGTACTTTGCGGGAACCGGGGATTGTCCTTGCAAGCCCGGATGTGATTGCAAATGATGTTACAGGGCTTGCCCTCCTTAAAACACTGGGCACGGTTCCGAAAATCCAGAGAAATTCAGTCTGGGCTCAGCCCCAGATAAAAAGGGCTGTAGAACTGGGGCTGGGAGTGAAAAACAGGGAAGAAATCACGGTAAAGGGCCTGGGAATTGAAGAGATAAATAAAATTATCGCCAGTCTTGCCTGATCCATCTTTCATTGCAGGGTCCGATTGCCTTGGGAGTCCGAAAGATAATCTGAATATTCAATGCCATTCAAATATGCTGATATATCACCATAATTTATTTATTTTCGACGATACCATAGATAATAGGGGTGATTCTATGAAATGTGAAGCATGTGGAAGAGAAAGCGATACTAAATACTGCAACGACTGCGGCAAAGTTATGGACGAAGTTGTAAGGCGCGTAGGAGAAGCTCGATGGGCGGCAATAGATGATTGTTCGTTTATTTATCCGCTTGTACAGCGCGTGGGCAGAGGAGAGGCAACTGTCAACGATATTATCCAGGCTCTTGACGTCGAGGACTGATTTATCCCGCCGGCAGGAACAGGCTTTACACGAAAAGGCTTAAAAACTGATCCTGAACCACATTTTATTTTTAAAACCTTTTAGGTTACCGGAGGTGTTCAGGGTAGCTGGAGCCTGAGAATTCCGTAGAATGATTTAACTGAGAATTCTGGAAATGGTTTAAACTTCAGAGAGACAGAAAATAAATCCGGTTAATCAGGCTAAACCACTTTTCGAAACACCAGAGTTAAGGTCAATATAAAAATAGTCCGGGCTCTGGACTTTTATTTCAATTTCAAGCTGGGCATAGGATAAAATCCTTAAAGTTATATCTCTTCAGCCTTAATATTATAATGTCAGGCAATTTTCTCTGAGCGCAGGGACTGGTGCTGTACATGAACAGAAAAGCCGGAGCAGTTGTTTTAATATGCCTGTTTGCAGGAGTGATCCTGGTTCCGGGGTGTATTAACAAACAGCATGTTGAACAGCCTGTAAATAATGAGTCTTCCAATGCCGGCAAAGGGGATGAGAGTGTGGACATCCAGGTAATAAAGGTTTTTAGCAGCGCGTTTGAATCAAACAGTACTATCCCCAGGAAATATACATGCAATGGGGAAAACATAAATCCGCCCCTGGAATTTGCAGATATTCCCGAGGAAACTGAAAGTCTGGTACTGATCATGGACGATCCTGATTCCCCCATGAATCCATTTACTCACTGGATCGTCTGGAATATTGAACCGGTGGCGAAAATAGAAGAGGACAGCATCCCTGGGATTGAAGGGATGAATAACTTCAGAAAGATTGGTTACGGCGGCCCCTGCCCTTCATCAGGCACTCACAGATACTTTTTCAAAGTTTATGCTCTGGACAGGAAGCTTGAGCTAAAAGCAGGGTCCGGAAGAAAAGAACTTGAAAGCGAGATGATAGGGCATATTATTGCCGAAGGGGAACTGATGGGAAAATACGGAAAGACCTGATCAGAGAAAAAGTCGATTTTCAAGTAAAATAGATTATAAACTATATTATTGGCGGTATATCCTGATCAAAAGATTATACTCAATGTTTTGATCACATGATATACCTGAAATATAATTGTCCTTTAACATATCTGATTTTATTGAAGCTTGAAGGGGGGAAGACGGTGGAAGAAAAGACAGACGCCGAACAGAGAAACGCAACATCTGAAGAGGATACTGAGATATTTGAAAATCCTGGAGAAGGTCTGGAAAAAGCGACCTTTGCAGCAGGCTGCTTCTGGGGAATTGAAGAGGCATTCCGGCAGATTAAAGGTGTGGTTGCAACTGCAGTTGGCTATAGCGGAGGTCATTTTAAAAGACCTACCTATGAGCAGGTCTGTACCCTTGACACCGGACATGCAGAAGCCGTAAGGGTTATTTTTGATCCTGAAATAGTCTCATATAAGACCCTGCTGGATGTTTTCTGGAAGATCCATGACCCGACAACAAAAGACAGGCAGGGACCTGATGTAGGAAAACAGTACCGTTCCGTGATCTTTTACCACAGCGACGAGCAAAAGGCTGCTGCCCTTGCCTCAAAAGAAGAACTGGAAAAGTCAGGGGCTTTCAAAAATCCGGTAGTAACCGAGATAGTGCCGGTTTCCGAATTTTATATGGCAGAAGACTATCACCAGCAGTATTTTGAAAAAAAAGGATTTTTACAGAATATATTCAGGAGCTTTAAAAAATAATTCTGAAAACAGGTTACAGGGACGAAAAGAGCTGGATAAGAGCTTTGCATAACCATAACCTGGTGAAAAGCCAGTCCAGAAAAGATGCATGAAAACGTAACACAGACTACACAACGTAACACAGGCTACACAAAAAGATTAATTTAGAGGGATCTTTAAAGTAATTCAGGTGGAAAACACAGTTTCGATAAGGAAGCTATCAAAGGTTTTCGGGAAAAATCCTGTCCTGAAATCCCTTGACCTCGACCTCGAAAAAGGTGAATTTGCGGTTATTTTCGGCCCTAACGGGGCTGGGAAAACTACCCTTTTAAAGCTTATTTCAACCCTGACAACACCTACCGAAGGTTCTGTTTTCGTTTCAGGTTTTAATGTAGTAGAAGAGCCTGAAAAAGCCCGCAGAGAAATAGGGCTGCTTTCTCACGAATCTTACCTTTATGGAGAATTAAGCGCAAAAGAAAACCTGCGTTTTTTCGGCCAGATGTATGGAATCAAAGGCCAGAAACTCGAAGAGAGGATATCCAGCATCCTGGAAGATACAGGGCTTGTGGCAAAAACAGACGAACGGGTCAGTACTTTTTCGAGAGGAATGAAACAGAGGCTTTCCATTGCAAGGACTCTGCTTCACAGACCTTCAATCCTCCTTCTGGACGAGCCCTACACCGGCCTGGACCCGGGAGCTTCTCTGGTTTTCGAAAATCTCATTAAAAGCCCGGAGTTCCAGAAAAGCACAAAATTAATGGTTTCCCACGACCTTGAAAGAGGGTTTAAGCTCTCCAGCAGGCTCCTTATCCTGAACAAAGGAAAATTTGTGTACGACGGGATTAAAAAAGACTTCTCAGGGTATGAAGACTTCAAAGAAAAATGCAGCTCCATGCTGGCCTGAAGCAGGAAGACGCGAAAAAAGGGATGAATGAAAATAGAAGAAGTGAATAGAAGAAGTGAATAGAAGAAGTGAATAGAAGAAGTGAATAAAAGAAATGGAAAAAGGACAGAAGAAGTGAATAGAAGAAGTGAATAAAAGAAATGGAAAAAGGACAGAAGAAGTGAAAAAAGGAGATAAAAATGATCCGGAGCTTTTATATCGCTGCAAAAGATCTTAAAGCCGAGTTTCGGACAAAACAGATGCTTAACTCAATGTTTATTTTTTCTCTTCTTGTGCTTGTGGTTTTCAGCATCTCTTTTGGAGATTTTCTGGGCGACAGTGAGAAAGTAGAGAAACTGGCTCCAGGAGTCCTCTGGATCGCTTTCATCTTTGCGGGAATGCTCGGACTTTCAAGAACCTTTGCCATGGAAACAGAAAACGGCTGCCTTGAAGCCCTTATGCTCTGCCCCACTGACAGAAGTGCGATCTATACAGGAAAAATCCTCTCCAGCCTTGTGATAGTGTTTATCATGGAAGCGGTGACCCTTCCTTTCTTTATCATACTCTTCAATTACAGCCTGGATAGTCAGACCACATTACTTCTCCTGATTATTCTTTTTCTCGGGACTTCAGGGTTTATTGCTGTCGGAACTCTGCTCTCTGCCCTTACCCTGGGAACCCGCACCAGAGAACTTCTCCTGCCTGTCCTTCTCCTGCCTTTAATCCTGCCAGTTATCATCCCTGCTGTGGAGGCAACCGCCGGAGTTCTTGCCGGAAACGGCATTGAAAATTTAATTCCAGAAATAAGATTACTTGCTGTTTACGACCTGGTATTCTTTGCAGTTTCGAACCTGGTCTTTGAATATGTGATTTCTGACTGAGATATTTCAACAGGAAAAAGAGGAAAAATAGGAGACTAAGAGAAAAAAGGAAATAAAAAACTGAGAGAAAAAAAGTAAATAGAAGACTGAGAGGAAAAAAGAAAATAGAAGATAATTCAAGACAATGAGTAAAACCGAATCAACAACAGAATCAATATGAATCAATAACAGAAACAACATAAAATCAATAACAGAAACAACATAAAATCAATAACAGAAACAACATAAAATCAATAACAGAATCAATATAAAATCAACAACAGAAGCAATATAAAATCAATAATAGTGCAGTAAACCGGTATATTCACCATTTGCTATAGATACAGATGCTTTCTTTGCGTGTGTTGCCGAACTGTGCTCACAATTAATTTAATCAGTATTTAATTTAATAAATGTGAACAAAATGGCCTTAAATTCCAGAAAAATCGGAGTGCTGGCAGGTGCAACTGCCTGCATAATGCTTCTTTCGATGTACATGCTCTTTTTTTACCTGCCCCCTATCAGGGACGAATCCGGGGAGGTTCTGAGCGGCAGCTTCAGGATCTTTTTCTTCCACATGCCAGTAGCGGTCATTGCCTATCTGGCTTTTGGAGCCGTATTTGTTGCAAGTATTTTCTACCTGATGAAAAGATCTTTTAAATGGGATATTTACGCCCGCTCGGCTGCAGAGGTGGGAGTTCTGTTTTCTTTCCTTGTGCTGGTCACCGGGTCTATATGGGCAAAAGACGCCTGGGGCTGGTACTGGATCTGGGATGTCAGACTGACCACATCTCTTGTCCTTTTTCTTGTTTACCTTGCCTATAACATGCTAAGAAAAGCCCTTGAAGAGCCTGAAAAAAGAGCAAGGCTTTCAGCAGTCTTCGGGATTTTAGCTTTCCTTTCCGTGCCCCTGAGTTTTTTTTCAATAAGGCTCTGGCGCTCGGCTCATCCCCTCATGTTTGGAGGAAGTATGGGAGAAAACGGAGGAGGACTTGAAGGGACATCGCTCCAGCTGGCTTTGATTGTAAATTTCATAGCTTATTTCCTGCTTTTCCTTACCCTTTTCTATGTAAAAGTGCAGAATGAGAAGGCAAAAGAGGAGATTGACGCACGCATATCTGTCGGATTAGAAACCTGATTTCTAATGGTCTGTTTTTTCTTTTTTTCAAAAAAAGTCGCATAAGGCCAGGTTTTGCAGCTAATCCGGGTGGTTCAGAGAAATTGCATCTTACTATCCGGGAATCCGGGATAATTATTTACCTTTCCCTCGCCTATTTTTTCTCATGATTTTTGACCCTACCACAGTCTGTAACATGGAACTTCAAAACCGCTTTGTAAGGTCCGCAACGCACGAGTTTATGGCAGAAAAAGATGGGACTCCAACTTCCAGGCTCGGAGATCTCTATGAGGAACTTGCAAGAAGTGAAGTCGGGTTGATAGTAACCGGCTATTCCTGTATCCATCCATGCGGGTGGAGTGATGCCAACCAGCAGGGAATTTATGATGACCGTTTCATCGAGCCTTACAGGAGAATTACTGAGAGGGTACATAAATACAGGAGCAGGATAGTGCTCCAGATAGTGCATGGAGGGAGGCAGGCAGACGTTTCCCAGAAAAATCCTGTCCCCATAGCTCCCTCGGCGGTCAAAGACGGGCATTCTGCAACTGTCCCGAAAGAAATGACAGAAGAAGAAATCCTGATAGTAATAGAGGCATTCACACAGGCAGCTGTAAGGGCAAAAAAGGCAGGCTTTGACGGGGTTCAGCTTCACTGTGCCCATGGCTTCCTGTTAAGCAACTTCATTTCTCCTTACACAAACAGGCGGACTGACAGGTGGGGAGGGTCCGTAGAAAATCGGGCAAGAATAGTAACAGAGATCGTCAGGCGCATAAAAGAGGAGACAGGCAGCAACTTTCCCATCTTTGTCAAAATGAATGCAACAGACGGTTTCCAGCCCGGAACGGCAAAAGCAGAACTTGGGCTTACCATATCTCAGGCTATGGAAACTGCAAAACTTCTGGAAAAGGCAGGCGTATGTGCAATCGAAGTCAGTGGAGGGATAAGCGAAGCAGGCGGAGTGACCATAAAGACTGCGATCAATTCTCCTTCTAAAGAGGCTTACTTTAAAGAATATTCTAAAAACATAAAGAGTGCAGTGAGTATTCCTGTTATCCTCGTTGGTGGGATCAGGTCTCTTTCCGTAATGGAAGGGCTTCTTGAGAATGGGTTTGCAGACCTTATTTCCATGAGCAGGGCATTCATCAGCGAACCGGATCTTATTTTAAAACTTAAATCTGGAGAGGCTGAAAAGGCAAGATGCGTATCCTGCAACCTGTGTTTTGACCCGGAAGGAATAAGGTGCAATTTCGAGTTTGATTGATCCTGAAATCTAGCTATTTTCACTTTACAGGTTTTCTTTTCCTTTTTCTGACCAGATCCTCTTTTGTTTTTCTCTTTCCTTTTTATATTTTCCCGTTTCGAAAAAGAAATTATTATTAAAGTTCAGGGCTAATTTTAAGATTAGGGGGCAGATTTATCGAAAATTATAGTCTGATGATTTTTTATTTTTACCGATATCTTTTAAATATTTTTTAATTTTGAGTTTACAATAATCTTCGGATTATTACCCGGAAAAGTGAGCCTGAACGTATATTTTTTATAATAGGTCTGTGCAAAAGAGATAAGCTTTACAGGCTGTTTACAGGGACTCTGGTTTACATTTTTCTGCCAGGTCCCCCAAGAGAAAAATGTTGAGGTAGAAAATTATGTCAGAAGAGAACCGTGTCGGCAGTAAGATACGCCAGCTTAGAGAAGCCCGGGATATGACTGTTGAAGAACTGGCTGAAGCCAGTCAGAGCAGCTCTGAGTTAATCCAGCAGCTAGAAAACGGAGCCCTTGTTCCGTCTTTGACCCCTCTTTTAAAGATTGCCAGGGCTTTAGGCGTCCGCCTCGGCACTTTTCTGGACGACATGCCCCAGAGCGGACCTGTACTGGTGAGGTCAGGGCTATCTGAAAACGTGGTCCGTTTTTCCGGAAAGACTGAGAGGCCAAAGAAAAGCGCCCTTGAGTTTTACTCCCTTGCTTCGGATAAAGCAGACCGTCATATGGAGCCTTTCATTATTGATATCCACCCTTCCCCTGAAGAAAGCCATACGCTCTCATCTCATGAAGGAGAGGAGTTCATCTATGTACTTTCCGGGGAAATTGAAATTTTTTACGGGAAAGACGTTCACAGGCTGAGTGAAGGGGACAGCATTTATTACGATTCCATTGTCCCGCACGATGTTCACGCAGCAGGAAAAGAGGATGCCCGCATAATGGCTGTAGTCTATGCTCCTCTCTGACATTTAGAGTTGTGAGAGAACAGGCTATGACTTAATTGATGACTGGAAAAGCAAATTTAGATTAAAAACTGGATAATCAAGTAAAGACATTAAGAGCTAGGGAATCCAAAATGTTCAGTATAAACGTAAGTCCGCGCTTTGGAGATATTGACGGTCTCGGGCACGTAAATAACACAGTCCTTCCGGTCTGGTTCGAAATAGGAAGAAACCCAATTTTCAGGCTTTTCTCCCCGGACCTTGACCTCAGCCCTGATGTGTGGCATCTGATACTTGTCAGAATTGAGTTTGATTTTCTGAGCCAGATGTATTTCAGATCCGATGTTGAAATCAGGACTTACATTACAAAAATCGGGAACAGTTCCTTTACTGTCGGTCACGAGGCATGGCAGGAAGGGGAACTCAAGGTAAGAGGTCAGGCGGTACTGGTTTACTATGACTTCAAACTCCAGAAATCAATCCCGCTTCCGGAATCAATCCGCGAAATTTTGAAAGCACATATGTTTCCTTCAATGGACTCCTCCTCATCTGACGCGGAAACTGGTACGGATTCTCCCTGCTCAATATAAACGTATTTCAGAAACCTTTGACCGGAATGGACGTTAAAAATCCGGACATGGCCCGGAGGTGTCTGAAAGTATAGTCCAGAAGGAGAGGCTGAAATTATGGATCTTATAGAAGATTCCCTGGGAAAGTATTTTGAAAAACAGATAGCTGTAGACCCTAACCATGAGTTTATCATTTATCCTGACCGGAACCTGCGCTTCACTTACGGTCAGTTCAACGAGAGAGTTAACAACCTTGCAAAAGGTCTTCTTGCAATCGGAATAAAGAAAGGAGACCACGTAGGGATCTGGGCAAAAAATGTCCCTGACTGGCTTACATTTATGTTTGCCACAGCTAAAATAGGGGCAGTGCTGGTCACCGTAAACACTGCTTACAGGAGCCATGAAGTTGAGTATGTGCTTAAACAATCGGATATGAAGGCTCTGGCTCTTATAGACAGTTTCAGGGAGGTTGATTATCTTGAAATTATCAATGGGCTCGTCCCGGAGCTGAAAAGCTCGGAAAGGGGACGCCTGAAAAGCAAGAAATTCCCCCATCTTAAAAGCATAATCTATGTAGGACAGGAAAAGCACAGGGGAATGTATAACACCGCCGAGCTGATACTCCTTGGCAGCCATTACCCGGATGATGAGCTTAAAGAGATCATGGAAGGTGTAAGCGGGGACGATGTGGTCAATATGCAGTACACCTCAGGAACTACCGGTTTTCCCAAGGGGGTTATGCTGACCAGCAAAAACATCCTGAATAACGGGCTGTCCATAGGTGACCGCCAGAAATTTACCCATGAAGACCGCCTCTGTCTGCCCGTGCCCCTTTTCCACTGCTTCGGGATAGTGCTCGGGGTTATGGCTATCCTGACCCACAGAGGAACCCTTGTCATGCTTGAGGTTTTTGACCCTCTCCTTGTACTTGCTGCGGTCCAGAAAGAGAAGTGTACTGCCCTCTACGGCGTGCCTACAATGTTCATTGCAGAGTACACCCACCCAATGTTTGATATGTTCGACCTCTCTTCTCTGAGGACAGGTATCATGGCCGGTTCTACCTGCCCTGTGGAAGCCATGAAAAAAGTAGTAAAAGATATGCACTGCCACCAGATCACAAGCGTTTACGGGCTTACGGAAGCCTCTCCTGGCATGACCCAGACCACTGTGGACGACCCTGTGGAACTCAGGGTAGAAACCGTGGGTAAATGCTTCCCGGGTGTAGAAGTCAGAGTGGTTGACCCTGCTACCAATAAACCAGTACCTCCGGATACTGTAGGGGAGATTTGCTGCCGTGGGTACAATATTATGAAAGGCTACTACAAAATGCCGGAAGAAACGAAAAATGTGATTGACGAAGAAGGCTGGCTGCATAGCGGAGACCTTGGAACCTGTGACGAAAACGGCTACTACAGGATAACAGGCAGAATAAAGGACATGATCATCCGGGGAGGAGAAAACATATATCCCAGGGAAATCGAGGAGTTCCTGCATGCCATGCCTGGAGTCAAAGATGCTCAGGTCGTCGGCATACCCGACAAAAAATATGGAGAAATCGTTGGAGCCTTTGTTATACTTGAGAAAGATGAAGACCTTACTGAAGCCGATATAAGAGACTATGCGATAAGCAAAATCGCCCGGTATAAGGTTCCCAAACACATCTTCATTGTGGATGAGTACCCTCTGACAGCAAGCGGAAAGATCCAGAAATACAAGCTCAGAGAAATGGCTGTAGAAATGATGAAGAATAGATAAAAAACAGCAACTGATTAAATATCATCGGCCTTCGGGTCGATATCTTTTTTTAAATTTAGGAACAATTCCAGAAAATTTCATATTTTATATATCTTTGTTCCCGGAATGTTATTTTTTGCGAATATTTTGTTCCTCAGGTACTTTTATGCTCCGTTTAATTCCCCAGCTCTTTTCCAGAATATGTAATAGCTTAAGCTTCGAATGGTGTACGGTTTAGAATTCAGTTCAGCCCCGATTGTGCCATATTGTAATTAGCTTGAAATTTTCAAGCGAATTAAAAAACGTGAAGATTCCTTGAATTTGGAGATTGACTATAATTTTCAAGTTGTTATAAAATAATGCCATAACCAAATATCGATGAGAAAACAAAATTAATAAAACATTGAATATTTAACGGAATATATTATATATAGAATTTCAGCATTAGAAGAATTGTAATTGTAAGAGAAGCTAATTAGACATGTTTGTAAAGGGAATATTTGGGGAAATATTCATCAAGGGGTTTCATCTGATTGAGGGCTCAGGGGATAAAGAGCTCTCAATCAATCACACCAGTTAGACAGCAAATCTTTATTGCCTTCTCTTACAATTGTGCAAAGAATATGGGGAGTATTCTTTAAAGGGGGTTTCATCTGGTTGAGAGCCCGGGGATCATTAAGGGCTCTCAATCAATCACCAACATTCAGTACTTAAATAGCTTTTTTAAACAATAATTAGCTGAGAAATACAGCTTGATATTGATAAAACTTTAAGTCTCAGAATTTCCCCGATATAAAATTTCCCCTGATTGATGACGTCAAACATGGTAAATCTTTTAAGCAATAATCTTACGATTTTATAATATATAAGTTCTTTGATACCTTTATAAAGATATAAATTACCTATCTTAAACTCAAAATATTTACCCTGTAATTAATATAGTGTTCATATATAACGACATAACAATGGCATAAAATTTCAAAACTTAAAAGAACATTTCAAAACTTAAAAGAACAGATCTTGTTTGAACATTTTTATACTCTTTAACAGAATCGGCATACCAGAATACTTAAACTCCTTTAAAGGAGAGCTTATGGTCCCGGGTAACAGATCCAGAAAATCATTATGTTTTCAGGAAGAAGACAGAAATACGGCAGACAAAAAGGATGAATGCCATAAGTCCGGGTCTCTGGAGACTTCTCATTTCACTGAAACTCCAGAATATTTCCAGCAGGCACAAACAGGACAGGTGGTGGATGATACTCCTGAAAACCTCCTTATCTGTATGGAATACTGTGGAACCTGCCCGAGTCTGCCTTTCCCTCCTGAGCCATTACTTTTCTGTGCACGGGGATGTTCTCAGGAAACAGTTTCGAAAAAAAGCTGCAACTGCCCTTCATGTCCTATTTACAAAAAATACAGGCTGCAAAACCTTTACTTCTGTGAAACCGGAAAAGCTGCAGAAAAGAAAGAACATAAACAGAAAGCAAAGGTCTAACAAAATAAGAATTCTGAGACTTTTCATTTAAAGAAATTATAGTTCAAATATTATTGTTTTTAGATTATTTTTTAAACTTTTATTTTTCAGATCTTTTTTAAATGATTTTTTAATACCTGTTAATCTGAAACACAGGTTTCAATACCCTAATTAGGTGAGACATTAAAAAAAGACTATTCTCGAATTTGGAGTGACTTATTCACAATCTAACAGTTAGCTGACATTAGTTTCATATTATTTATTAGGAAGAATATTTCTGTTAGATATATAATTTTCTTAGACATTATTTCAGATAACTGTAGTAAATCTTCTTAATTCACCATAGTTGTTTCACTATAGTTTTATTCTCGGGGGTAGGTTATGAGAATATTTCTAAAACTATTAAGTTCTTTTATGGTGCTTTCCCTGTTATTTGTGTCTCCTTATCCGGTATCTTCCGGACCGGATGACGGGACTGGACTTATTGGACTGGCAGAGAACGCATCAATTCCTGTCTGGTCTCCGAACGGAGGCGAAATTCTTTTCATCCGTAACAATCCCGTAATACAGGACGATACTGATTACGGACTGGATATTTACAAAATTGACCTTAATGATTCATCAGAAATCCGGCTAACTGACTTTTATTACGATGAAGGAAACCATGTATGGTCACCTGACGGCATGAAAATTTTATACAGCTATGAGGCAGCTGACGATTTTTATCTCTATATCATGAATTCCGACGGTTCAGACAATTTTGAACTGGTAAAAAAGAGCTATGGAAGAAACTTTTCGGGAATCTCCGGCTGTGCCTGGTCTCCTGACGGCTCCAGAATTGCTTACATTTCCAGTGATCATAACGGATTTGACAGACTGGTAACTTTAAACCCTGATGGGTCAAATGAACAGATAGTTGCAAGTTTTGCTGAAATCTCAGCTTTAGCATGGGCTCCGGATTCGTCCGGAATGGCATTCAATGCCGCGTACTCTGAAGATGGGCAAACCGGGATATATCTGGCTGACCTGGAGAGTTCTGAACCTGTATTCCTTGTCAGAGGAGAAATAAGGCAGCAAATCCAGTCATGGCAGTCAGAAGTATGGTCTCCTGACGGCTCGAGAATACTTTATTCTTCAAACGAGAATGGGAACTCTGATATATACTCCGTAAATACTGACGGAAGCGAGAAAATACAGCTCACTGATGATAACTCAAAAGATTACTCTCCCTGTTTTTCACCGGATGGAAGTAAAATAATATTCATATCCGACAGGACAGGGCATAGCAGCATTTGGATCATGAGTTCTAACGGGGATAAAGAAGAGGAACTAACAGAAGGCTTTGAGGGCATTCATGATTTTTCATGGAACCCGAACGGTCAGAAGATTGCCTTCTCTTCCGATTCTAATTCTTATATTCAGGAAATAGATTATTCCGAAAGCGGTGATGAAGATTCTCAGGATGATTCATCTTCAGATGACTCTGATAATGATACAGAAGTGAATCCGGAATATCTCCACATGGAGATACTCTCCCCGGATCTGAATTTTGCTGCAAGCCAGGGAACTCCAGAACTGATAACTGTCCGTATCACGAATAATTCCGGAAGCCCGGTTCAGAGTTCTGGATTCAAATTTATTAAAGCTAATTTCAGCAACGGAGATCCCGAACTTCAGTTATTTGATGACGGGACACATGAGGACATCACAGCCAGTGACGGAATATTCTCAAACCAGTGGATACCTGTCAATACTACAGGATTACCACTTACTCTCTGCATCCTCTGGGCTTCTGCAGACCATGAGAGTCTCGGTGATGCCGAACAGATCATCAGCGGGACTATCTCCAGAAAGCCTATACCTTCAGACCTGGTAATAGAAAATATATCATGGTCTCCTGCAGACCCCTATGTGAATGATAACATAACCTTCAGTATTACATCTGCAAACCGGGGTTCCGGGCCTTCTGAAGCATGTAAGGTGAAATGCTACATCAATGGAAACGAGGCATACTCTTATTCTCTTCCGGAACTTGAAGCCCGCTCCAGCACTTCAATTATATTTAGCTGGATCCCGACTGCCCCCGGGAATATAGATGTAAAAGCAGTTGTGGATGAGGAAAATCAGGTTTCGGAATCAGTGGAAGAGAATAACGAAAAATCAGTGTCATTCAGCGTAAAGAGTTTGACTCCGTCAACCTCCTCAGGCAAAAGCGGAGGTAAATCATCTTCCAGTGGTGGCGGGGGCGGAGGTGGAGGTTCTCCTGAGCCTGCAAGCAATGTCAGAATAAAGGAACTTTCACAGCAATATATTACCAGCGGTAAATATGCGAAATTCGCCTTCCCGAGAAATGCAACCTGTGTAACTCATGTAGCTTTTAATTCCAGGCGTACCGCAGGAAAAACCACAACCATTGTTGAGATGTTGAAGAACAAATCCACACGTGTGCCTGACCTTCCTGCAGGAAAGATCTATGAAAATGTGAATATCTGGGTAGGAAATAAAGGTACTGCAGATCCTGAAAATATTGAAAACGCTGTTGTGGGTTTCAGGGTTGAAAAGAGCTGGATTACTTTGAATGATGTAGATCCGGCTTCGGTCAGGCTCTGGAGGTTAAGCAGTGGGGAATGGGAAGAACTTTCTATCCGCCAGTCGGGGGAAGATGACAGATACAGCTATTTCGAAGCTCAAACTGAAGGATTCTCGCATTTCGTCATAACTGCCCCTTCCGGGGAGAATGAAACTATAGAAAATGCCCTGAAGTCCTCTATAGTCCCGCCTGTCAGGAGTTCGGCTGAAGTAATGGAAGAGTTATTCGGAAAACTGTCGGGTAAACAAAACGCTGATTTCCCTGTGATTTCAGCAATGTCTGTGAATGAAAGCGGTTCGGAACCGGAAGCCCCCTCAACAGCAGGACATGCTGCTGACAGAATAACAGGCAGAGGAATTATTAAAGTACTTGTGGTGATAGCACTGCTTTCGGTAACAGGTTTTCTGGGATCTCTTATTTTAAGAAAACAGAACTGAAAGACTTTCATTCGGTTCTTTTTTCTTTATTACGGTGCCTGTTCTTTCTTTTTTCCTTTCTTTTTTCATGCTGTTTGTAAAAATTCAGGTTTGATTGATATTGACCGGGTCAGGTTTGATTAATATTGACCTGTTAACCGAAAGTCCTCCGTTTCACGAAATTACATGATTCCTGTTACAAGAACTCCTATTCCCATAAGAGTCACAAATCCGACTGCTGCCACGTCTGTCCTGTTCCAGGAAAGCCTTTTGTGTTTTTCAGTACTCTGCCGGCTTCTATATCCTCTCATATCCATTGTCAGTCCAAGAACCTGAGTCCTTCCAAGGGAGTTTGCCACAAGAGGAATAAGAACTGGCTTTAGGCTCCTGATCTTTCCACGTACTCCTTTTCCAGGATTGTAGCCTCTGGCAAGCTGGGCTTCGTGAATGCGCTGGCCTTCGACCTGGAGGCTTGGAATAAAACGGAGAGCTATAACGAACATGAGCACATAGTCCACGGGGACGTGGATCTCCATGAGGGCTTTCATGAGGTCGCTTGGTTTTGTCGTAACCACAAGGAGCTGGAAAGCAAAGAGCATTGCAAAGAAGCGCAGGGACAGCACAGTCCCGAAGTCCAGAGCTCCTGTTGTAACAGGAACCATCCCTGCGGCAGAAAGAGTACCGGTTGGAATCAGGTATCCGATGGAATCCCCACTTTTAAGAGTAAAAATTGTGAGCAGTATAAGAGTCAGGCTTAAAAACACAAGAAGTTTGAGCTGCCTCAAAAGTTCCTGGTGGAGCCCGGCTTTCAGGGAAGCAAGAAAAATCCCAAGAACCAGAAGTCCAAGAACATAAGAGTCTGTGGTAAAGACGCTGAGGACTATTATCCCTGTAACGGCAGCAATTTTTGAAAGCGGATTCATTCTGTGCAAAAAGCTGTCACTGTTAATATATTGCATAATTTCTTTCATACTATTGCTCCCCCTTCGGCGCACTTTTCTTCAACGCATTTGATGTTTCTTTTAAAAGAATTACAGGCTCCATTCGCCGAATCTTCCACTATCTTTCCGGAAGCCATGCGAATGACTCTTTCAGCATGGTCTTTTACTATCTGCATGTTGTGAGTTACCATCAATATTGTGTGGCCTTCAAGCTGGAGCCTTTTCATAAGCTGCATCATCCTGTCCGACTCTTCCGCATCCAGTCCTGTTGTGGGCTCATCAAGGATAATCAGTTCAGGTCTCATTGCAATTACACAGGCAACAGCAAGCCTTTGCCTCTCTCCACGGCTCAGGTGGCGTGGAAACACTTTCTCTTTGCCTTTCAGGTTCACGAGTTCAAGGGAACGGGCAATAGCATCGCCTGCCTCAGAGCCGGTTATTCCGATATTGTTTAGCCCGAAAGCCACTTCAGCTTCAACCGTATCTTCAAAAAGCATATTGTCAGGGTTCTGGAAGACCAGGCCCGTGTGTTTTACAAGCTCATTAACAGGAGTAAGGGAAGTGTTGAGCCCTTTTACTGACACGTTTCCGGAGTAAGGGCGCAGGAGGCCATTAAGGTGTTTGACAAGAGTGGTCTTTCCTGAACCGTTTTCCCCGAGGATTGCAACGAGTTCTCCTGACCTGATCTCAAGGTCAAGGTTATCAAGAGCATTGAATTCTCCATAGCGTTGTGTCAGGTTTTTTATAGAAATAACAGGCTGCCTCTCTTTTTGAGAGCAGGAATACTCCTTCTTGCTGCTTTTGGAAGTTAGATCAGTATCTTCAGAAACGGCTGCAAAATCCGCAGGACTTTTTATGGCTTTTATTTCCCCTTTTTCAAGGAGCACAACCCTGTCCCCAATTTCAAGGAAATCCTCTATATTGTGGTCCACGATTATAATTGTCTTTTCTGCTTCTTTGAGCCTTTTAAGGACAGAAAACACTTTTCTTACTGCTTCTGTGTCCAGTTCGGCAGTAGCTTCATCAAGGATCAGGACTTCGGTATCCAGGGCAAGAGTTGCAGCAAGGGCTACTTTCTGCTTCTGCCCGCCGGACAGCGTATGAGGAGCCCTCTCTTTCAGGTGACCGATTTCACAGAGCTCCATTACCTCATTTAACCTGCGCTGAATCTCTTTTCCAGAGTATCCCCGGTTTTCGAGCCCTGAAAGGATCTCTTCTTCAACGGTTGTAAAGATCAGCTGGGACTCCGCATCATCAAAAACCATCCCTGTATGCCGGCTTAACTCTTTTATTCCGTCAAACTCTTTTATGTCCCTGTTTTTGAAGCTGAGGTTTCCTTCAATTTTGCCTCCGATCTCGTGGTGGAGGATTCCTGCCATTGCAAGGGCAAGGGTGGTTTTTCCGGCTGCACTGTGCCCTGTAACAAGGAGCAGTTCTCCTTTTTTAACTTTCAGATTTATATTTTTCAGGGAGGGTTCTTCCGCTGTCCCGTATGTATAAGACAAGTTCCTGAGCTCGATCATGTTTTATGCTTTCCCCCTGGAAAGTACCTTTGAAGCAGGAACATAGAGAATCTGGACAATAATTGCGTTCGCAATTGCGGTCAAGCCTACAATAGGAACAATAGCTATTACAAAAGCCCCCATAGTGTCGTATTTGGTCAGAATTGCAGGAGCGACCATGAACATTGCAATAGCTACGAAACTTATCCCGCTGGCAAGGGTCCCGAGAAGGGTTGAAATTGCAGGGGCGACTGAGAGCCTTCCCATAAGTGTTTTGTATATTGCCAGGCAGGTTACTGCACCAATCGGTTCACTGATAAGGTTTGCAGGCGGAAAGATAGAATGGCTCAGGAGGGCACAGACTATTCCTGCTACAATTCCTATACCTATTACTTCAGTGAACGCAGGTATGACAAGTATAATGGCAAGACAGTAAAATGCTATTACGAGATTTGAGACAATTGGTCCAGGGATTACAAGGGATAAATATCGAACTATCGCACCGACTGCGAGTAAAATTCCAACAACAGCAATATCCTGAGATTTCATAAAAACCATCTACCTATTTTATTATCAGGAGAACTTTCCTGAATCCATAAACACCACATATTAGTTGAAAGATCAGTTGAATATCGTAAATCCTTTAAGGGGTTCAATCAGCTAAATTCAGCGAACTTTTAGGCCGGACAAGTTGATACCACAGCATAGTACAATAGGGGATAATAATGTACATTAGTATATGTACTTTACGCTTTATTGCCTATTTTTGCACTTTTTCCCCACGTTTCTGACTCCCGAAATTTGCGGGTTTTGATACCGTCCAGAAGAGATTCCTGCTCCAGTAGCCCTGATCCTGTAACCTTAAAGGATTTTAAGGAGAACAAACAGGATAGGAAAGACTAATCATGAGACAGGACATAACTAACACTGACTATTCTCCGGGGTGTTGCATGTCTTTTGCAGATGAACGTGAACTGGCTGAAGTCAGGATGATTGAAGAGGGGTTAAGAAGTGCCTATGACGGGGATACAGAAGGGGTAATAAAAGCTTTTAGCAGCCTGAGGGACTTTGCAGTATATCTGGTACATCTGGACATTACTGCGGAACACGAACTTGACGCAAAAGCTCTCATAATTGCAATGGGAGACATAGGCAGGGAGGCTGCACAAAAAAGAATGGAAGAAGCGTCAATATCCTCAGTTAGCTCTCTTGGAGAAGTTGCTGTTGAGGCTGTGTATGAGGAAAGGGAGTCTCTTGCATTAAAAGCGCTGTCTGTTCTCGGAAGCCTTGCACTCGAGTTTGGAGGAAAGGGCATGGATGCAGCCGCAAAAAGCGCAGCAGAATCTCTGGCAAATGTCGGGAAAGCTTCTTCAAAGAAAAAAATGGAGGTCCTTACAGGACTTTCAGAGGTCTATCTTATGCAGCTGTCCATGAAAGCAATGGAAGAAAAACTCTCCGTCACATGGAACATTTCTCTAAATCTTCTAGGAGAGATAGGAGTTTTATCAGCCGAAAAAGCAATGGAGAACAATGCTGTAGGGGCTGCAATCCTCTTTGAGACACTTGGCACTGCTGCCGCAAGGAAAAAGGATGAACTCAGGGTAAAAGACGTGATTCAGGCAATCGGAAAAACGGGGAGGGCATTTTCTCAGAAAGGCTCAAAAAATGCGCTTGTCCAGGCTGTGTGGGCTCTTGAAACTCTTCGGGTACTTGCGCTGGAATATTCGATGGAAAGTGCCGGAGCTGAAGGAAAAAAGGAACTGGAACTTCTGAGTACAGCAGGAATTCTTGATGAGGAACAGAACCTGGAAAAAATCCAGGAAATAAAAGAATTCCACCGGCGCATCGTTGGAAGAACCTGAATGATGAAGGTTTGACCAGTTGGCACTTCATACATGCAAAGAATAAAAGGAAAAGATTGGTGGGCGATTATATTTGTGTAAAAACAGTGATGTGCGGTTATACTTGTGTAAAAGTTCAGGACTGAAGAGGCTGAAGTAAAATTATAAAGAATCCTACAGTAAAAATATCCAAAAAATCTGCTTTTCACATTGCAAAAAAACGTATTGGAAAAGAGAAAATAATTTGGTGCTCCGGCCGGGATTCGAACCCGAGTCTTCGGCTCGAAAGGCCGGAATGATTGGCCGGACTACACTACCGGAGCACATCGCATCTCACAGCGAGACCAACAATATACCTGGCAATATATAAATCTGTCCCTTCTCCGTAATCTTCTGGTGCAGTCTGCCAGCTAAAACAAGATTTCAGATACAATTTTCAGGGCAATGGCTCAAGTTTTTTACCAGGTTAAACATAAAAGAATAAAAATATTTAGCCAGAGCTGCCTGTTTATGGCTCAGAAATCTGGAAATGCGCGGTAACATCGGGATGTAACAAAATTAAATCAAAATCGGGGTTAAACAAAATTGAGATTAAACAGAATCAAGGTAAACAAAATCAGAGCTAAAATTAAAACCAGATATTGAAAATAAGATTAGAACTAAAATCAAAACCAGATAATGAAAATAAATCAGAACTAAAATAGAAAACAGATAATGAAAACGAAAATAAAATTGAATCAAGGTAAAATAAGGAGAATTGAATCAAAGTAAAATAAAGAAAATTGAATCAAAGTAAAATAAAGAAAATTGAATCAAAGTAAAATAAAGAGTTTTCAAAACATTTAACTAACAGTTAAAAAGGAACTGAATAATTATGGTGCTCCGGCCGGGATTCGAACCCGAGTCTTCGGCTCGAAAGGCCGGAATGATTGGCCGGACTACACTACCGGAGCATTTGAGTGTTTTTTAAGCGGACTTTATTCCCCTTATTGAAGGGGGTTCTTCAATAAGGGTTTCTCGTATAAATAGTTATCGAGTGAAGAGAGTTCTGAGGATGTGTTATCCAGGATCTGTCCAGATCTGTCCAGATTTTTTCAGACCTTTCAGGCCTCTTAGAAATTATAAGTTCACACATTATCAGTTTTGCTTATGCCAGATTTTGTTTAGATCTCTTCTTTAAATTTGTCCTCATCTTCAGCTTCTACATCCATATCTTCGGCTTCTTCGACTTCTCCGGCTTCCTCAGCTTCTTCCACCATAAGGTTTCCGATCCATTCACTGAGTCTTCCGCAGTACTCGGGCTCGCAGTCCCCGGTACAGCCTGTGCAGGCTGAAAACATATCCCCGGAGAGCAGAAGATCGTATTTTTCCTTAACCTCCTCTTTTGCTTTAAGGAGGTATGTCCTTGCTCCGTTTGAGACTCCCACTTCACGGATAATAAGGTCTTTGTCCAGAAGCTTTTTTATGATTCTGGAGCATTTCCTGCTGTCGATATCCAGCTCTTTCCAGATAACGTTCTGGAAAACGCCGTCTTTATGTCTTCGTATTATGTTATATGCTTCTTCTTCAAGATCCATGCCTGCTTCCACACACTAATGAGGTTCCTTCTTCAGACGTTTCAGTCTTCGACAGGAGTGATCAGTATGATATTATTGCCCCGAAGCACTACAGAACCAAGGGAGCGGACTTTTTCCCCTTTAACTATCTCCATCGTATCAACAAGATGAAGATTCATGTAGTCGTCCACGCTCTTCAGAGTGCCTTCAAGCAAATTAAGGTCGCCTTTCATTTCTACCTGGATCCTTGATCCAACAATTTTCTGAACTTTTTTATTTGGGAACAAATTTAAACCCTCGCTGATTTGTTCTGAATTTTCGGTTCCCCGTACTCCCGGGTAATGCTTCTCTTTTTCCAAAGCCGGGCAGGGCAAATTGTGTCAGGGCACTATACAGATTTACAATAAGCCTGCTGCCTTTATCAGCTGCTTCCTGCCAGCAACTGAAAAAACATTCCGAACTATCACTCCACCGGCTCTTAAGAAAACTGAATTTACATATCCTTTTCAGAGATATATAACCATCGATGCCGGGAGTGTGTAAAGAGAACATTTGAGCCTCTCAAACATTAGATCAAATATGACTGATTAAAACTGAGATGAACCTGTACCGAAAAGGAGGTAAGTTAAAAATAGGAAAAGCACTGCATTCCTATTTTTAGATAGTACATAGGATAGAATTAATTCCTGACACTTAAAACCCAGCTTTTCGGCAGGGACTCTCACATCATTAACCACGGTATTTATTAAAATAATTTTGCTTATATATAACCCTGAATATTGGTGCTTTCGTCAACAGATTTTGCTGGCTCTTTTCTGGGAGTTCTTGGAATTGCTCTTGCGATAGGCCCGAAAACGGATTCGTATTCGTTGATGTGCTGCGTCAGCCAGCGGTTCAGTTCAAGGGCTGCAACTGGAGAGAGTATAACTTCTGCCTCAACGCGCCTTTCAATAACTCTGGACTCTGAAGAGTCCCCGAACATCTTGGGCGTATCATTGTAAAAACCGATCCTGAAATCGTAAGGGCTGTGCCCGCCAGCAGCTCCTATCGCATATATTTGCTTGAAATCATCAGGCTTTATAAACTCAATTGTAATACTCTTTTTTCCTTTTTTAGAAGCTGCGCTTTCAATATTTTCTCTGGATTCAACATCTTCGGCCATAAAAATCTCCTCTGTGCTTCTCTGTAGTTTATTCGTATCAGAACCCCGCGTCCGGGCTCCGGTATTTGCCACGATGCCGGCATTTTATCCTTGTAAGCTATTTTTCCCGGTATAAACAGGAATATTTATCTTCATCACTTATAAATCACTGGTCTGCAAATGCTGTTGCAAATATTTCAGCCCTGAACTTTCTTTTTAAGTTTCTTTGCATTTTCTGCAACTTCCCTTTTCGAATGAACCCTTGCAATCAGCTCAATGGCGTCAAGGTTACGCACTGCATTGTCCAGGTATCCGAAAACATCTCCCTGATATGCCGATATTCCGTACTTATCTTCAAGGGTCCTGATGATCTGGGAGGGATCATTGCCTTCCATACGCAGCCGGATAATCTTCTCTGAAAATTTCTGCTCTGCGCATCCGCAATAAGGGGAATCCCTGCATCCGCATGTTAAAAAGTCAGAGGCAAAGTTCAGCATAAGTTCCCTTATTTTTATGTCGAGCTGGGACAGGGATTCACCATCAAAGACAATATCAAGAGCTGCCCCCTGAAAGACCCTGGATGGCATATTAACATGCAGGGAACTTCCGATCTGGTTTGAGTACTTGAAGTATGCAGCATCGAAAAATTCCAGGTTGGTTGCAATTTTTATCGGGTTGTTGTCCTCAAGTACGGCATCCCGGATAAGGAAAGCTTTGGAAACCGGAAGGAAATGAGCTGAAATAATTTTTCCGAACCTGGTCAGTGAGATTTTGGCTCCCTTTTTCTCAATGAACCTGTAGCTCTGAAGGCGAGAAACCAGCCTGTCGAGGTCAAAGCTTCCAAACATAAGAGAATGGATACCCCTTAAATCCTGGACCGAAGAAGTAACTGCAACTGAAGCAAGCACCTCTTCAAGCTGTTCGGCTTCCCCGTATTCAACCCCTGCAGAAAGCATCTCTCCCTGCAATAACTTGATTGCAACCTCTTCTTCAGTATCGGACTGTGCGCTTGAATATGATTTCCCCGGAACCGGCATGAGGACTACAACTCCCCGATCGTGATAATCAGGTCTGCCTGCTCTTCCGCTCATCTGCAGGAAGTCCTGGACCGAAATCCAGTCTATGCCCATTGCAAGGGATTCGAAAATAACCTGAGAAGCCGGGAAATCCACTCCAGCTGCAAGGGCGGCAGTGGTCACGATTACAGGAAGTTCTCCTTTTGCAAAAAGGGTTTCTACCTTTTTCCTTTCATACTGAGAAAGCCCTGCGTGATAGGGAGAAGCCCGGATAGAAAGTGCTCCTGCCAGTTTATGGCAGTTTCTCCTGGAATTCGTAAAAACTATTGTCTGTCCCCTGTGATTTTTCGAAGAGAACATTGAATACTCTTCTTTTGCAAGCTGGGAGATCAGTTTTGCCTTTTCACTGTCCTGGCAGAAAAGGAGATGACGGTCTATAGGAACAGGCCTGTGCTCATAGCGAATAAGCTGTGCTCCGAGCTTCTTTGCATATCCTGCAGGATTTGCAACGGTTGCCGAGAGATAGATAAACTGGGCTTCAGGAGCCACATAACGAAGCCTACCTATAAGCCCGTCAAGCCTGTGCCCTCTTTCCTGGTCTTCAAGGGTGTGTACCTCGTCTATAACAACAGTCCCAATTTTACCGAGAAAATCAGCATTTCCCGAACGGAGCATGTGGTCCACGCCTTCATAGGTCCCCACAATGATATCGGCATTCGGGCTTGTCCGCATTTTCACGCGCTGGGAAGTCTTTATGAGAATTGCGCCAATTTTGATGGAAGTTGTAAGCCCGAGCTTTGAATAACGCTCTGTGAACTGGTCATACTTCTGGTTTGCCAGGGCTACAAGAGGGACAAGGTAGAGCATTTTCCCTTTTTTATTCAAAAGGTTCTGGACTCCTGCCATTTCCCCTATAAGAGTTTTCCCGGTTGCGGTTGCAGAAACCACAAACTGGTTTTTCCTTTCCAGAAGCCCGGCTTCTATGGACAGTCCCTGCACAGGAAGCAGGGTTTCGGATTTTTCAAGAAGCATTTCTTTGAATTTTTTTGCAAGGGGCAGGTCCCTTATCCTGACTCTGGCTTCTGAAGGTGTTGTCCTGATAGTATCATACCTTGTGAACTCAGGGTCCAGCCTCTCAGGGCTCAGCATACGGATTGTCCGGTCAAGGTCCCGGGTCTTATGGAGAACCTGTTCAAGAAAATCTACAGATTTTTCTCCGTACTGTGCGCCTGCTGAACGAACTGCACGCAGGAGTTCTTCTTTTGCGCAGTCTTCACAGATAAGTTCATCATGGTACCTGATTGACTTGCTGTTTACGAAATTGAAACGCTTATTGATCCAGCAGTGTTTGCAAATCTTTACCCTATCTGCACTGAGCTGAAATCCTTTAAGCATTTCAAGGAATGCTTCTTCATTTGAAGGGTCCCCTCCTTCTGCCAGCATGATCCTGTTTGCACTTCTTAAAAGCTCTATGAACTGCTGGGGAGGAATAAATTCCTCATTCTTTTTGCCGGTAAGAACCCTTATTTTATGAGGACGTGGACCTTTGTAACTTTCCTTTATATGGAGCTCGGCCACGGAAAGAGGCTGCTTCAACCGGTCTTTTATTGTCATTACTATAACTTTTGATTTTTCGGCGTAACCGAGGACCCATAGTGTCATTGTTTATCCTGATATGTGAATGGTATAAGTAAGCTTCCTTTCGGAATTCAAAGATAACATTTCTCTGCCGACCTGACGTCTTAATTTTGACATCCGGAACCTTAAAAGCACGTGTAAAAATTGAGATATACTATATAGTTACATGGATGCTGCAGGCTTAGAGAAAAAGATGCAGCAGCTCTTAATAGTTTGCGGAAAACACATTTTTCAGAGCATACAACATGATTTTCCTGCTGTGTATTTTCTCCTGCTGTGCATTAATTATGCTATGTATTTTTATGCTGTGTGTTTTCTCCTGCTGTGCATTAATTATGCTATGTATTTTTATGCTGTGTGTTTTCTCCTGCTGTGTGTTAATTATGCATTTGCTAACACCTTTCAGGCAACTCCATCGCATCTCCATATATTACATCTATTATATTTATAATTTATTACTTAATTATTATATAATAATCGTTGTGTTTAGTTCGAAACATTAAAAATCTTAATTTTTTGAGCGCAGCAGATTGGGCAGAACCGGAGAATCGGTTAAGATGAACAGGAAAATGATTTCGAACAGAAACTCCGGTTTAATGAATTCAGCCGGAAAGTAGCCAGGCCGGAGAAAGAAGGAAGTTAAGAATAAGGTTGAGATTTCAGGCTGATACTTTCAATCAGATTCTGGTTAGTTTCATGCCGGTGCATATATCAACTTATTCTCAAAAATATTAAAGGCAGGCTCCTTCCTTTGCAAATCTGCACATGCATTTCCTTGTCTCAGGAATATTTCTGATTGTTTCAGAGATGATTTCGGAGATCGAGTCCTGAGCTTTTCCGACAACTTCTGTCACTTCGTCTGCTGTTAATTTTTGTGTTGTCATCCCACATGCCTGGTTTGTAACAATGGCAAGGGAAGCGTAGCAAAGGCCGAGTTCTTTTGCAAGGACCACCTCGGGTATACCGGTCATACCAACAACGTCTGCGAACTGGCTCATCATGCGTATTTCAGCCCTGGTTTCAAAACGAGGGCCTTCCGTGCAGGCGTAGATCCCTTCGGTGTAAGAAAAACCGTGTTTATTCAGGGAATATTTGAGGGCTTCCTTAATTTCAGGGCAGTAAGGTTCAGCGACATCAACATGCACGGTATTATCATCATAAAAAGTAGAAGGCCTGCTGCGGGTAAAATCTATGAAATCGTCAAGCACGACAAAACTGCCTGCAGGGTGCCCGCGCATTGACCCGACCGAATTTGTGGAAATTACACGTTTTACTCCGAGGGAACGCACAGCCCATATATTTGCCCTGTAGTTGACCCTGTGAGGAGGAATATGAACTTCTTTAGCGTGTCTGGGAATTATTGCAATATCTTTTCCATTTATGCGGGTAATATATGCAGTAACACTCCCATAGGGAGTCTTTACAGGATAATTTTCGCAGTCCCTGTGTGAGTTAAAACCCACACCTCCGAGAACTGCAATTTCTGCAATCTCATCTATCTTATCCATTTTTGGGTCTCCGTTCCTGCGTTTTTAATGAAAATTCATAATTTCCGGCTGATGGGACACAGGTTCATGCGATCTTTTTACTTTTTCTTCCTCTCACACTCTTCTCGTTTTCCGGGGTCTGGTTTGAAAGGGAATATTTTATCCCTGCAAGGGCAATGAGAATGGAAACAGCGATCGAATAAACGAAGTACTGCAGTGCAAGGGTAGGATCGCCTAACACTCCATCAGATATGGAAGCCGCTGCCAGGATATATGTGCTGGCTCCCCAGAAGAGCAGACCTGTTGCAATCACGAAGAGAGAAATTGAAATATTTCTATAAATGGGCCTGCCATCTGTTTTAAGATCGAAGATCTTTCCCATGTTAGCGAGCAGCAGAGCTACTGCATACCACCAGATGGAGACATTGACGAAAACTGAGATAAGAGTAAGGGTACCGTGGTACCAGACCCCTTCTGCAGAATATAACTTCCAGACTTCCATAGCTCCATATACTGTTGCTACAAGACTGACAAGCAGGGCAGCAGTGTAGCTGATGAAAACCATCCTCTGCTCAAGGAAATCATCCCAGAGCTTTTCTTTTTCAAGGGCAACAATATCATCAAGCCCGAAGCCCCTGTAAAGCATGTACAGCCCTACAGCCGCGAGAATTCCCACAATTGCCCCTTCGGGATAGCGGGCAAGCAGGAAGATGGCGTATATAAGAAAAGCAAGCCCAAGGGGCACAAAGAAAGTCTGGGAGATTTTTGGGTCACTGAAAGCGTGTTTGAGGATATAATAAGTGCTTTCCAGGTTTGCACTCTGCATAACGACAATCCGCTTCACGGAATCGATTTTCATTCTGGACTGAACTATAGGTACAAGAGTCTCGTCCTCAGCCCCGTCAGAAACAAAGACCGCTCTCTGCACCTCGTTCATCTGGAGATAGAGCTCGAGCTGTTCGGCAATTTTCTGGTCAGAGATTACTCCAACATTCTTGTCCCCTGCAAAAGAGACGATCTCAGCATCAACTCCTTTTGCCCGAAGCTCATCAAGGATACGGATCCCTCCGAAAATAGTATTTGTATCCGAATCCTCGGGATCGGCAATTCCGAGTGCAACAGCTGCCTGGATATTTGCCTCCCTCCCTACAATAGGAGTTACCATTTTTGCTTTTTCGCCGAGATCATTATCCCTGTCTATGCATATAACCAGAGTCTGCATGTTTCCTCAATCATTTTATGAAAGCATCCTGCCCGGGGAGCTGATCTTTATTATGAATTATACCGCTTCGTTTTTATTATATTCCTGTCTGAGCTTTCGAAAGAAACTCTTTTAATTAGTTAAGTTGCCTTACTCTTTACAAGCATACTATTTTAGTTTTTACATTATAAGCCTGTACCGTAATAATATTTATTTTTAAAATTAGTTTTCGCCATGATGGTTTTACAGAGCCTGTTTGAAATACGCTGGAAAATGCAAAAACAGTAGTTAATGTTAGCCATGTATGTATAAAATTGTTTTGGGTGTTTATATAAATGCCCAATGGTGATTAACCTTTTTGAGCACTGCTCTTTTCACTCAGATAAAAATAAGTGTCAAGCCAGGAAATCTGGAAAAATAATATGCTATAGTAGAAGAACCCAGGATTCCTGTTATAATTACAATAAATAGCTCCAGGGGATCAATTATCATAATGAAATCATTTTTACCACAACAGATAGATTTTTTAACAGAAACCTGCTTAGTAGATAAAATATATTAGAAGAAGAACAGGGAAAAATATGCAGTCATACGCAGGTTTTTTCAGAAGGCTGGTAGCTTCGATAATTGACATATTTATAATCATTCTTCTGATGGCATTTATTCAGTTTGTAACAGGAATAAGGGAAGAAATATTTTACTACGTCCTGATAATTCTGTTTTCCTTGAGTTATTTTGCCTATCAGGAGAGTTCAGTCTATCAGGGGACGGTTGGAAAACAGGCAATGAATATCATCATAACCGATCTTGACGGGAGAAGAATCTCTTTTGCCTGTGCGACAAAAAGATTTATGGTGAAGGTTCTGGCATCTCTGCCTTTCTTTGCAGGTTTTTTGCCAGTATTTATCAATAAAAACAGGCAGGGAATCCACGATAAAATTGCAAAAACTCTTGTCATAGTCCGGGAAGACTGAATTTTGAGAAGGAGTTTTCTTTTTATATTAAGCCTTTATGTCTGATTTCCAGCCCTGTATTCCGCGCAGCCTTATTTTGAGGCAATTATGATGATTTTTACACTTAAACAATTAATTGATCAGATAAGTTAATTATATTATTTAGAGAGAGTAAATATTTTAATTATCTTTCATATAATAAAAGGAAATTATTTTCCGCCACACAGACTAAGGAAAGGTTGCCATGTCTATTTACGTCGATCAGCGCAGGTTTACAGATAAAAATTCTATCAGGACCAACCCGGTTTCATATGACTTTGACCAGAGAAACCAGGCCTGGAGGAGTCCAGTTCAGGGTGATCCCTCTCAGGACTGCCCTGCCCGGAACACTCAGATTCGGGGCAACCCCCTGAGTATCCAGAAATCCATTCTAGCAGATTATCCAGACTTAACCTGCTCAGGGCAGGGCTCGGATTTGAAAGTATTCCTGGACATGGATGGAGTGCTTACTGATTTTACGGGCGCATGCGAGAAATTAAACGAACGTATGATGCTCTGGTATGCTGCAGACAGAGAGCGTTTCTGGAAACATATTACTGCTGCTGGGACCGTTTTCTGGTCGGATATGTCCTGGATGGCTGGCGGGAGAGAGCTTCACGGATTCCTTAAAAGTTCAGGCTTGCACCCCACAATTCTTTCCGCGCTCCCGAGTCCGGACAGAAAAATTGCAATGATCAACGCCAGAAAAGGAAAAATGGAGTGGTTGAAAAAAGAACTCGGGACTCCATACGCAAATAATGCAATTCTCTGTTTCCGCCCGGAAAAAGCTCTTCAATCAGGAAATTCCAGAATCCTCATAGATGATAACTCAAATAATACCAGTGAATGGGAAGAAGCGGGAGGGACAGCTATACTGCACAGGAACGCGGATCGTACCATCAGGTGTCTTGGCAAGATCGTAAAAGAAGGACAGGAAACCCGAATTTAATTTTATGTTCTTTACGTTCCTGAGAACCAGCCCAAAAGCTAATAATCATTAGCTGGATCATTCAGGATAAATAGCTAATTTTCGTTTTTATTATTGTTTTTGCTCCTGCTGCCTTCTGACACCTTGATCACACAGAGTTCTTTTCACCCGGCAGGAGCACTTAACTCTTATCTTACTCCCTGCTCACTGGTTGTTTTCCTGATTTCATCATTATCCTGAGAAGGTTTTTATTACGCATCTTGAAATGGAATAGAAATCAAAAGAATTGGTAAGGAAAGAAAAAAGAAAGACTGCCGTATAACATTTCCTCAAAATTTGCCATAAAAGCGCGTTATATTCCTTTCGGAATGAGAATTAAGAAAGCCTGCTTCCGCCTGAAAACGAGATATTTGGAGACACCCATTTGCGGAAAATTCTGGTTGGCGGAAGCACCATAAACAAAAACACATTTTTATTATTTATGACCATTTATCCGGATAAGAGACCTTAGCTTTAAGCTAACAAAAAACAAGCTCCCTGTTTTTCCAATAAATAGAATTATTTTATTTGATCATTTTGTGTAAGCGATCATTTTGTGTAAGTGATCATTTTGTATAACGGCTCATTTTGTGTAACGGCTTTTTTGTATAACTATTCATATTATTATATACAATTCATTCCATGAGTTCTTTGCCGGTAAACTTGGTTGTCGAATTTCATCTCATCTGGCAGACTGTCAACCTGAAAAGAAATCACTCTAAAAAGGAACTAGCAATAGATTACTGCCTTAGACTGGCTCTTCAGACCCGGTTTAAGAAATCCTGTTTCAGAAATCTTAAATCTCTGGATTATTGAGTTAAGATCTGTCAGTAAATACTCACTCCCTTTACCGAAGGCAGCTTGAGAATTTCGTCCACGAGGTCTCCAGGGACTTTATTGTCCGTAATAATGGTAAGCATGGGATTATCAGTCAGGTACGGGTCGTCCGAGACCGCCTGGCGTATGCTTACATTATGTTTTGAGATCAAACCCGCAACTTCTGCAAGGATTCCAACATGAGCTGCGTCTTCAGGAATGATGATAATCACTCCCAGCCCCAGAGAAGGAGCGACATCCCTGAGGAAGGGTATGGAATGAACATTTTTAAAAATAGTACTCAGAAGTTCGTCAGAAATGATGGTCTTTGTGGTTGCATCGACCACTCTCCGGTCAACGCCTACTTCCTTTGCGAGCTGTGTGTGTGCGATCTCTATTGATCCGGAAGTTACTTTTCCTTCCTCGTTTACCTGGAAGCCGCGTTCAAAGAGAAGTTTAAGCACTTTTGCTTGCGCAGGATATTTTTCAAATTTTTTGAGTAATGTCTGCCACATATAAACTAAAGTTTAAAAAGAGTTCCCTGATATATAGTTTACTGATTGCTGTTAATCCCGGACCAAAATGAAGCAATCTCGAGTCGAAATGAAACTCAGGAAATGATTTTCATGTTGTTTTTTAAATTTTCCGGGTCTTACTGAATTTGACCGTTATCTGCGTTAATTTGATGTACCTGCAGGACAGGAGTCCATACATGGAAAATTCAGGTTCAAGCAATGACAGGAATTCAGGAAAAACAGAATACCAGCTTACTCTTATTGACGCACTTAAAAAAGAAATTGAAATAGCTCGCAGGCTTGACCCTGAAAAACTCGCAGCCGAAATTAAAAAAACTGGTTTTTCCTGCCAGAACTGTGGAAAGTGCTGCAAAAGAGCTTTTGGGGATAACAGGGTAGTGTTAACACCTCAGGAAATCGAAAAAATCCAGAAGTATACGGATCTTTCAAAACTTGAGGTTGCAGGTCCCCTTATCCCTGACATCAGTTGTCCTGAAGAAGCCGGAGAAGGAGAAGAAGACAGGGTTGCAGAAAACTCTTCCATAATGCCGGAAATAGATGAAAAAAAGACTTCAGAGCCTTTCAGGACACCTGAGCTTCTGAAAGAAGACATCGATCCTGATGGAAATATCCATGCTTATGGCTGGATGCTCAGGCGGAAAAGGAATGGCGACTGTGTTTTTCTTGAAAAGGATACAAACCGGTGCAGGATATACCCTGTGCGTCCAATGCTCTGCAGCACCTATCCTTTTTATATTGAGGGACTTAAACTTTATACCTGCGAGTGTGAAGGGCTCGGAGTCCATATTTCTGCGGAAGAGAGCAGAAAACTCGCAGGCTCCCTGCTTTCCAGATATGTCTCGGAACTCGAAGATACACTTGCCATGTATGAAAAATACGAGGATTTCGAAAGGACAGAAAAAGGCCACGAAATTGCAAAAAATAACCTGGAAAAAGGGACCTGCATATATATCGTCCATGACAGCAGAGGAATTACAAAAATTATTGATTAAGCCTCAGATTTTTTGAGTTTCCGGCTGATTCGTCCAGTTGCAAATTTTTAATTTAATGGTACTTTTTGAAAAAATTATATTATATCATCTATGAACTTCATTTCTTTTTGGGATCATCAATTAAATTTATTTATTAGAAAGCGCCAGTTATTTCCCATGACCGGAATGTCTGGTAGTGACAATCGCCCGATGACCGTTTCGGAGAAGATCTTTTCGAAAGCCTCCGGAACTCCCGTGAAAGCCGGGGATTTCGTACTGGCAAATATAGACCTGGCAATGACCCACGACATCACAGGTCCGCTGGCAGTCCAGGGCTTCTACGAAATCATGAGAGATGAAGAAGACAAGAAAGTATGGGACCCGAGCAAAATTGTAATTATATTCGACCACCAGGTCCCTGCAGACTCAATTAATGCCGCTCAAAACCATATCATGCTCAGAAAGTTTGCAAAAGAGCAGGGCATTTTAAATTATGATGTTTATGAAGGAGTCTGCCACCAGGTCCTTCCAGAAAAAGGGCATGTTAAGCCCGGAGACCTGATTGTTGGTTCTGACTCCCATACCTGTGCATACGGATCTTTAGGGGCATTTTCTACCGGCATAGGCTCTACCGATATGGCAGCGGTTTTTGCCACAGGCAAGCTCTGGTTCCGGGTTCCCGAGACTTTCCGCTTTGAAGTGGAAGGAAAACTACCAGAGCGCGTTTATTCCAAAGACCTTATACTGCACCTAATAGGAGACGTAGGCGTGGAAGGGGTCAGATACATGGCAGCCGAGTACGCGGGTTCTACAATCCGTTCCCTTTCCATCCCCGAGCGCATGACCATGTCCAACATGGCAATTGAAATGGGAGGAAAAGCAGGGATAATTGAAGCCGATGAAGTTACCGAGGCATACCTTAAAGAGCGCATTCCGGGTTTCAAGCTTGATCCGTACTGGAAATCCGATGAAGGTGCCAAATATCTGGATATCAGGTATTATGATGTTTCTGACCTTGAGCCCCAGGTAGCCTGCCCGCATAATGTTGACAACGTAAAGCCGGTAAGCGAAGTTGAAGGCACAAAACTCGACCAGATCTTTATGGGATCCTGCACAAACGGCAGGTTTGAAGACATCAAGATAATGGCTGACATCATGGGAGATGAACCTGTTGCGAAAAATTTGCGCCTCCTTGTTGTTCCCGCTTCAAAAACTGAATATATGAAGCTGTTAAAAGCCGGATATATTGAAAAACTCGTGAACGCGGGCGCAATCGTGGAAGCTCCCTGCTGCGGGCCATGCATGGGCGGCTCTTTTGGTCTTCTCGGACCTGGAGAGGTCGGACTTGCCACCTCAAACCGCAATTTCAAGGGCAGAGAAGGAAGTGCAGAGTCTTTTGTTTACCTTTCTTCCCCGGCAACTGCAGGAGCATCCGCCCTCACTGGAGAAATCACGGATCCCAGGAAGGTTTAAAGACCCTCCTGTTTACTTCTTCCTAATTTTTTCTACTTATTATTTAATGATGTATTATTTATCTTGAACAGGTGTTAAAAATGCCGGAGGCTGACTTATCCATTTTAAACAGGGTGTATGATATCATCCTGGACAGGAAAGAGAACTATGACGAAAATTCATATGTCTGTAAACTTTTGAACCACCGAAAGGGAATGAACAAAATCCTTGAGAAAGTGGGAGAGGAATCCATTGAAACCATACTTGCAGTCAGGAACGAAGACCATAGAGAGATCGTCTCTGAGAGCTCGGACCTGATCTTCCACCTGCTGGTGCTGCTTGCCGCAAACAACATTACTCTTGAGGAAATAGCAGATGAGTTAAGTACCAGGCACGAAAAAATGAGAAGAGATTGAATAAGAAACGCTCATGATATTCTTGGAATAACATGCCCAAAAAATGAAAGTATCTGGAAGTACTTTCATGCCAAAAAAACGACTAATGCTGAAGAGATACAGGATTTCAAGAGATTAAGACAGAATTTAAAAAAAGAGGGGAATTTTAAAGCCTGGGACATAAAGTCCTCAGGTCTGTTCCCTTTATGATTTAACACACTGTAATTCGGTTTCAATAAACCGCAAGCTCATTAAGCACATCTGTTTTAGACAGAGTTCCTTTGGGCACTCCGTTGATTGTTACAATAAGCCTTCCTACATTATATTTATGGAAGAGTTTTACCACATCATAGAGCTGCATGTCCCCGTCGACGGTTATCAGCTCTTTTGTCATTATGTCCTTAACCTTTACGTTGGGTTTCCCCTGCGCGATTGCATGTGCAATATCGGTATAGGTAATTATTCCTACTATTTTCCCTTTATCTTCCACAGGGGCTCCGTGTACATTATTTCGGATGAAGAGCCTTGTTGCTTCCTGGATGCTGGCGTTAAGGTTCACAAGTAACGGAGGATACTTCATATAATGTTTGACATGTTTTTTGGGCAGGGAGATCATTTCTGTAATGTTAAAAAGGATCGAATTATTGGTGTCATCCCTTCCCGTAACCTCACCGCGGACTATGAGGCGGTTTACAGGTGTTGGACCTACCTGAAGCTTGTCATCCATTACGAAGTCCTTGATATTTCCTATCACCCTTACTACCCCGTTGCAGGCATCCGGGTTCCTGACTGTAGTAAAGCTGATTTCAGCAGCTGTCGCTCCGTTAACTACCACGTTATTCCTGTAGAGAGGAACTACGGACTCGTTTTTTAACTGCTGGATTCGTAAAGCGTCATATGCTGCCCCTGTAGGTTTATATCCTCCTTTTGGTCCGGGAACCCCCTCAACCAGGGCGAGGGCTTTTAACAGCTGCATCTGGTTGCGCACAGTCCCGGGGTTTCTCTGGATAACTTCGGCAATTTCTTCCCCTTTAATTGCCCTATCTTTTTGCCTCTGAAGATTGATTAATGCAATGATAATGTCTTTTTGAATCGGAGTAAGTTCCATAATATCACCATCAATTTCATATACCTTGTATCAGGATGAGTATAATATCCATACGTTGAAAATAGCGCATCTCTTAATTTGCCATAATTAATGATTACAAATACCCAATACAAATTACAATTACAAATATAAATAAAGTCCGGTTCTTTCAGAGAATAAAGCTGATTTTACACACGTATTCAATTATTATGATAAATTATAATCGAAACTCCTGAAGGTTTATAATTAGAATTATAATTATAATTATAAATTGCTTATTAAGAATTCGATCGATAAAAACAAAATTAAACAGTAATTTTACATTACAAAGTATTGCTTCGAATTAGAATATAGACAGAAGCTGCCAGAGAATCAGGATAAAAAGCAAGGAAATTCCGTTCAGAAACTTTTGCAAAATACTTCTTGCAGAACTTTTGCCTGCGGACTTTAGATTTTTCTGATAAACTTCTTCGCTCAGAAAACCTTTATATAGATTAAATGAGCCCCCAGAGGGTTAGAAAATGATGATTTTTGAGAAAATTCACACAGTTCCCACTTCCGAGGAGTTAACCAATAAAGCATTTAAACGGGCAGCCAGGGCAATGTCCGGGAAAACTATTGATGGGAGAGACAGCCGTTTCAAGGCCAATGAATCCATGCTTCTTACGGCTGCAAATATTTTCACGGATAACCTTGCAAATATAGTCAGAAGATTCCCGAGCTTCGAACAGCTTCCCAGATTCTATTATGAACTTACAGACATCCTTGTAGGAGTGGAAAAACTCAAGATGTCCCTTGCGTCCGTGGACTGGGCTAGCAGGAAAATTCATGAGGTTGCAAGGAGTTACGTGGGAAAAATCCGTGAATCGGATATTCCAGAGCCTGTAAGAAAAGAAGCTTTCGGCAGGCTTGCATCAATAATTAATTCAATAAATAAGGACCTCCTCTTCCTGAACGAAGCCAGAAACATCCTGAGAAAACTCCCTGATGTCCAGGACGAGCCAACGATTGTAATAGCTGGATATCCCAATGTAGGGAAATCAAGCTTTGTTTCAAAGATTACCGGTGCGACCCCAGAAATTGCTCCATACCCATTCACAACAAAAGGAGTAACCATAGGTCACTTTACACGGGACGGAGTCCGTTATCAGGTGATGGACACTCCAGGGCTCCTTGACCGCCCAATGGCCGAAAGAAACGACATTGAACGGCAGGCGATCACTGCAATTCACTACCTGGATGCAGTTGTAATGGTCGTTATTGACCCCAGTGAAAGCTGCGGGTATGAACTTCAAGATCAGAGGCGCCTGCTTGCTGAAATCAGAGAGAATTTTAACCTTCCCCTGCTTGTGGTCGCTAATAAAGCTGACAGGCCTGAGTTCATGAAAATGGATGAGGTTGAGCTGAACATGTCCACAATAACAGGAGAAGGAATTGAACAGGTAATGGACAGGCTCCTGGAAATGATAGAAGAAAAACGCCTCAGGTCTCTCGAAGAGGCACCTTCAGAAGAGTCGGATGACGAATCCGCTCTCTAATTCTTTTTCCCCTGCGTTCAGAGCATCATGTTATTCAGATATCATGAGATGTTCAGAGTATCCTGAAATGTTCAGAATATCCTGAAATGTTCAGAATATCCTGAAATGTTCAGAGTATCCTGAACTGCATCATCAGGGCGAGAGAGATGAGTATCGACCCTGTTATCAGCCTTATCCCCACTCTTTTTCGCTCTCTGAACTCGGTAACTGTTTTCGGACTCAGTCCGAAGGCCAGCAAAAGTCCGAGCAACACTACTGGCAGCAGGAGTCCGAGATTAAAAATCCATATATACTCTATCCCTCTCACAATATCAGTTTTCATTGCGAGCAGGCTCAGGAGAGAGAGATAAACTGCTCCGACACACGGAGCTTTGACCAGGGAGAACATGCCTCCTGCAAGGAATGACAGAAGCAGCAGATTTTTTTCGTCCATCCGGCTCATGAAGTCCTTCAGAGGCTGCGGAGTCCTGAAGGTCGTTTTTGCATGTTTTCTCAACCAGTAAGCATCATAAATATGCCAGAACCCGAGAAGGGCAGTCATAACGACTGCAATTTCTGAAAAATAACTCCGGAGTTCAGGCAGGAAATTGACAGTCCCCAGAATGCTCAAGCCTGCAAGCATATGCATGGTGAAAATTCCTGTGGAAAACCCCAGGGTGATTTTGAGCATCTCTTTTCTCCTTCCTTTCTGGGTAAGGTTAACTGAAGCCAGAAAAGCCATTACTGCAAGCAGGCAGGGATTAAAGCCTGAAAGAATTCCTGCAGTAAGTAGAAGGTAAGGACTTATTTTTTCAATGTGTCTGGATCTATCTTCTCTGATATCTGTGAGAAGATTTGATGTCTCCGTGGTAAAAAGCAAAGCCGGAGTTTCAAAACTATTCAGCAAAAGAGCTTCTACTGTGTTTGAGCTCCCATAAAAATAGTCATCCAATACTTTTGCACATGAGATAACCGAACCGGAAGCAGGGCTCAATAATAAAAAAATAGATATGAGTATAAGAACTCCTTTAGTTACAGGCGGCGGGCATAAAGATCGCTTTTTCATTCAGTTCTTCCGGAGCTATTTTCAGGGATAGTATCAGGGTATCTGGGTACCTTAATATAAGTTTTCCCAAAGTATAACATAACTATTTCAGAAATTGGTTAATTGAATAAAAAGTAATCAAATAAAAAGTAATCGAATAAAAAATAAATGAATGATAAATAATCAAATAAAAATAATCTAACAGGATTAATCAAATAGAACTAATCGAACAGAATTAATCAGATAAAGACTAATCGAACAGGATCAATCAGAAAAAACAAAATGTAAAAGAAAGAAAAGATAACAAAAAAGAAAAAAGGTAAAATAAAGGTGAAAAAGGGAGAGAAAAACTCTCTTTTAAACAGACTCAGAGCACTTTTTCCATGATGCTCAGAGATTTTTCAATATCTTTCATTGAAGCCGCGTAAGAAATTCTTATGTAGCCGTCTCCTTCACTCCCGAAAGCTGTTCCCGGGACCACGACAACGCCGTTTGAGATCATTTTTGAGGCGACCTCAGCGGAATTTGAGACTCTGGGGAAGGCGTAAAAAGCTCCTTTTGGAAGAGCACATTCCATACCCAGGTCATTAAGCCCTTTAACAAGCACATCCCTGCGTTTTCTGAACTCTTCACGCATGGCACTGACAGAGTCTTTTGGCCCGGTTACTGCGGCATAAGCTGCTTTCTGGGCAATAGAGTTTGCACACGCCTGAATATACTGGTGAACTTTAAGCATCTGGGATATGTATTCATTCCTAGCTGCCAGATATCCGAGTCTCCAGCCTGTCATAGCATAGCTTTTTGAAGTAGCATTTACGGTGACCACATTGTCCGAATAGCTGGCAGGACTTACGTGTTCACCTTCATAAATGAAATACTCGTAGACCTCGTCAGAAATTATGGTTATCCTGTGGTCGTCTGCGATCTCGGCAAGGGCTTTGATATCTGCCCTGCTTGAAACAGCGCCTGTGGGATTGGATGGGGAGTTAAGAATGATAGCTTTTGTTTTCGGTGTGATTCTTTCAAGCACGTCTTCAGGCTTCATTGTAAGGTCTTCCCCGAGAGGGACATTTACGACCTTTCCGTATAGCATTTCAGTCAGGGCATTATAGGATACAAAGCCGGGATTTGAAATAAGGACTTCATCTCCCCGGTTAAGAAGGGCTGTGAGGGCAATTGTAAGGGCTTCAGATGCTCCTGATGTTACTATTATTTCCTGAGGAGAGACCGAAAAGCAGTTTTCTTCCTTGAATTTCTGGCTCAGGGCTTCCCTCAGTTCAGGGATTCCGGGACCTGCGGTATAACCGGTAAAACCTTCATTTATGGCTTTAATTGCTGCGGCTTTTATATGGTCTGGAGTATCAAAATCAGGCTGCCCCAGCCCGAGATTGATCGCGTTTGAACCTGCAGCTTCGAAAATCTTTCTGATCCCGGATGTATCTATCCGGGATACGTTTTCTGAAAATTTGATTTCCTTCAAATTGTGCCCTCCTAAGGTCCCGTAAATAATATCCTCTGAATTCTGCTTACTCTGAATTCTGCTTACTCTGAATTCTGCTTTCTCCAAACTTGGCAGCCTGCTTTGCGGAAATTTAAAACCTGTATTTGATTCTGGCCAGTTATTCGATATTTGTGTGCCTCAACTTGAGTTCTGCTTCCGAAACACCTTTGAGCTTTATCAACTGGGCAATTACAGAGTCCAGGAAAACAAGGGAAATTATTTCAAAAGCAGTGCCAAGGGGAGGCAAATTCTTATAATCTCCCCTCATATTCTTTTCAAGGGAGCCGCCTGCATCGTGATCATTTTTGGTCTTGCTCGGAAGGACCATGGTTATATCAGATGTTCTGCCGAGTGTTGACTCTTTTTTGGAGGTGACAGTAATAAGTGTTGAGCCGATATCTTTGACTATTTTTCCCAGGTCTGCTATGGAGCGGGTTTCCCCGGAGCCTGAGATAGCAATAACAACGTCCTTTTGCCCGACAGCAGGAGTCGTGGTTTCTCCTACAACATATACTGTAAATCCAAGGTGCATCAGCCTCATAGCAAAAGCTTTGGCAACAAGTCCGGACCGCCCTGCCCCCATAACAAAAATTCTATCTCCTTCAAGAATTTTCTGAAGCATGCTTTTAATATCTTCGCGGTCCAGTAGCTTAATCACCTCATTTATGTTTTCCACGATAAATTTCATAGATTTTATTACATCTTCGCAGTCTATTACCTGATCTACCTGATCTGTTTTCATATGAGTTCTCCAAAAAGCATTGAGTTGGGTTCTCAATAATTAATAATTATTAACTTTTTATTTACTTCTACCGGATAAATGAGAATATAATCTCAAAATACCTGAATCTCGGAAAACTGGCGGAGCTTCTGAGACTGATAACTTTACAGGATTACCTAACTGTTATGATTATAAATCCTGAAATCCCTGCGAGATAACCTGTTTTCATTTTCTTAAACTTATTGGTAGGAATTTCAGGACAAATTTCCGGAAGCTTCTATTTTTATCCTGCTGTTGTGTCTGCCCATTATCGGCTTGTTTGCGACTCAGTCTTATAATTGATAGCTTTTAATTCCCAGCTCTCGATGTTGTTTCTGAATTCATGGTAAAGCCTCTGGATATCGCAGTCATTCCCATTCCAATAAAAATCCTTTCGTACGTCCCCCTTTTGCAGTTCTTCAAGTACGAACTTGGACAAATGGAAAAGAGCTTTCTTGTTGGAAAAAGGAATGCTGTAGTTTACACGATACCCGCCGGATGTTTTGCCATAGGAAACAAGAATATAACCTTTACTTTCATACTCCGTTATTTCATCAAAGTCGCAGATCATTTCAAATTCATGAACAGCAGAGGGATCTACCTTTGAGATCCCGATAAGTACCTGCGCTATGATGTAATCAGGGACCTTTCGTCCGAACCATACCGCAATTTTCCCGTAGGTACAGACTACGTCAACATCGTTCCTGCCCATCTCAAAGGAGCCTAGGGACTGGGGAGGGGATAATTTTGCTTCCAGGTCTTGGGTCTTCTGGGCACACATTGTTTCCACTTCGTTACTTACTTGCAGAGACAAGTGCACTGATTAGATTCCTATCTTTTTTAAGGGTTTTGAGCTGGTTTGCGGGCCCTATAACCGTAAGTCTTTTGCTGCTCTGTTTTTTGAAAAATTTCCCCAGCAAAGAAGAGTCCGCATTTGCAGGATAGCTCTGCATCTCGATACCTGAAAATACATCCGGCTGGATTGCTGACATTGTCATTTCAATGAGTTTAGCCTCTTCCATAGGGTTGAGACCTTTTTCGAGCACAAGGATTTTGCCCTTTCTCACCTCATCGATTATATACCGGACTTTTTCCATGGAAGCCATCTGAGAAATTTTGGCTTCGGATATAAGGTCAAGTTGGATTCCCTGCATCTGGATCACCCGAACTGTTTGCTCAGAGCTTCATAGAATGAGTCCATACCCACTCCTTCAAGCGCTGAGACAGGTACCATAGGGTGCTGAGGGAAGGCTTCCTTTATAACTCCTGGGTCGGCGTTAGGAAGGTCTACCTTATTTGCTACAATGAGAAGCGGAAGGTTTCTAGCTTCCATATTTCCTATAACAGTTACATTAACCTGAGTATAGGGGTTCTCTGTGGAATCCATAACCAGTATGACTCCGTCAAGGTCATCAAGCCATTTTACAGCTTCAATTACACCCTCTGTTGCTTCTTTGGACCTTTTCTTTGATTCTACATCGCTCATTCCCTGTTCCATGAAGTCATGGAAATCGATCTTTGTTGCAAGCCCGGGAGTGTCAACAATATCAAGGCTGATAGTATGCCCGTTAGTTTCGATAGTAACACCGTTTTTCCTTTTTGCGTGCCTGGTTTCGTGGGCGATGTGTGAAACCGATCCCATTGTTTCATCACTTCCTACCCAGTCTTTAAGGATACGGTTACTGAGGGTTGTCTTGCCGGCATTCGGGGGGCCGTATATACCGATACATGCTCCTTTTTTCTTGAACAGTTTATTGAACATTTTTGAAAAGCTTACCTTAAATCGTTTTATCATATTCATGGCTTCCCTCCCTTGGGAAAAGCATAACACCAAAGGATTTCTCGGATTGCTTTCCTGTATGGGTTACTGGTGTTTTCGTGATATTTTTATCTAATCAATCCTGGCATATAAATAATTTCCACTTGTTAAGCTGTGGGAATCGGGAAATTAAAGATACTGAGTTCTCTTTTTTAGCATATCTGGAATAAATAGCAAACCTAGGTTTTTCCTATATAAAAAATAGGAAGTGCCTGCGTGAAAGAACACCAGAATATAAATATATTACTTCTTATCGCCTGATCCCCGGAACATATTTAGCAAAAATTTTTTGTAAAGAGAGTATTCAGTCTATCTGAAACTCGTTTACTATTAAATTTTTATGTTTTACTGATTTTCTGTACTTTCCTTTATATCTTTTCCTATTTTTATTCATCATACCTTAAAAATATAAATCATCATTATCCTGTTAAGGATTTTAAAATCTTCATTAATCTGGTCCTCCTGTATTTCTCCCGTTCCCATTATCCTGAAAACGCTATACTCAGAACCTTTTGCTTTAATCCAGCTCACCGCATTCATGCGTTAATTTGTCCTGTTCTCCGCGCAGTTTCTCATAAATAATCCTGAAAATTGTTTTAGCAGAGTCCCTCCAGACAGTTTGAACAAGAATGAAAACTGGATGAAACCGTCCACTTTTTTTTAGTGCTTTAATTTTATATCTACTTTGATAACTAAATGAGAAAGAACGCGGCAGAGGTAGAATCTTCCTTACTCGCATTATTTAAAAAAGAGAATTATTCATATAATTTCTTTGGAGGTAAAGGATTCTTATAGAGAAAGAAAATTCTCTATATACCGATCATAAAAGAGAGCTGAGGCATAACATAAGTTTATTAAAATAATTTTCAGGATGGCGAAAGAACTTATATTTTGAAAACGTTTCTGTTACGCACATCAGTTTATTTTGAGAAAGTATACGAGTTTTTTGCGGAAATATTATTAATTATTACGAATTTGTACAAGAATATTATTTATCCCTGATTGCAGAATTTATAGCTATTTCAGCTATATTGGCTCCAAGATCTCCTATTCTTGAAAGGCTATCTACTATAGTCCCGAGGGCTATCATGGCTTCATGGGACTCCAGTTTAAGAATGGAGGAACGCAGTTCTCTTACACGTGAATGAATGTCATCTATACTGTCTATTACCTGGTTAGCAAGTGTGGTGTCAGAGTTATACAAGGCGTCCACTGCCTGCCCTACCAGCTTCATATACGTGCTGCTGAGGTCTTCTATGACTTCCATCACGTCTTCTCTTACCGGCTCCTTCATTTTTGACGCAACGGTTGCCATCCTCTGGGAGTGGTCCGCTATCCTTTCGATAGGACCTGCCGCCATCCTGAAATCATGGTATTCCTCTATGCTCGTTTCCGCAGAATCAGGCATCCTTCCTCCGCAGAGGATGGAACGAAATTGTTTGGAAATAAGGAGGCATAACCTGTCAACCTCGTCGTCCCTCTGGCTTACATCAAGAGCAAGGTCGTGATCGCCAGTCTTGAGGGCTCTTATGGCATCTTTTTGCATGGAGCCTGTGATCAGGAACATCCTGTGTATGCCTTTTTTTATATGGAGCTCATTTGGGTTGAGAAGGTCCTGGATGACAACACAGTTTGAGCTTTCCTCAATGATTTCAGGACCTATTAACTTGTAACAAACCTTTCTGATGACCTGTTTTTGCTCGGAGAGTATTCTTTTTGAGGTAAACTCTATCCTGTCATAGCCGTAAAGGTACGCAGCAATAATATCCCTTTCGAGAGCTTTTGCTTCATAGCCCGTTACGTCAATCCGTTTTGTTTTTATTGTTCGTCCTTCAAGAATAGGGTCGATTAGCAGTTTACCGTCTGGCTGAGCCTGCATGGAGACTCTTGTCCCTGTTTCAATTCCCATTTTTTCGGCCCACTGTTTAGGGAGGGAAATGATATAAGTGGATCCGCCTGTTTGCTGTACTTTTCTTGTCTCTATATGGATTCCCCGTTTTTGCTTGCTTAGAATTATCCTGGAAGTGATTGAGAACTGAATGATTCTTACTTAATATGTAGAATATTTATAGTGTTTAGATAAGAACATAATGTATATACTATTCGGATTTACTATTTATATTCTGAGGAGTCTTTCATTACGAGGAATAAATCCAGAGTCCTGTATTTAAACCTCACTTTTCTCCGGACGGAGGTAAAAAATATTAAAGAGCAGAGCATTCTGGACGTAATGACACTTGAAGGGCACGCCTGCGCTTTCGGAGCTGGAACGATAATAAATGCGATAGCTACATGGAAAGGCGCAGCATTTGGAATAGATCTAAAAACCTTTGCAGATGTGGAACTTTCTGAAAGCGAATCTGTGATTACCGGCTCAATCAAAGAGGTGCCTGAAGGAGATACTCGCCTTATAGAACGCTGCGTGGAACTTGTCCTTGGGAGATTCGGGCTGGAACTTGGAGGCACGATAAGGACATGGAGTGAAATCCCCCTTGCAGGAGGGCTTAAGAGCAGCAGTGCAGCAGCAAACGCTTCAGTCCTTGCGACCCTTCATGCAGTGGGGGAAACAATGCCCTCTCTTGAGATCATAAAACTGGGTGTAAGGGCTGCAAAAGAAGTGGGAGTTACTGTCACTGGAGCATTTGACGATGCCTGCGCTTCTTTTCTGGGTGGTATTGTAATTACCGATAACCGGAATATGAAACTCATCAAACGTGAAGAAGCCGATTCAAGAGTCCTTATATTCGCCCCATCAAAAAAGGCTTTCAGCGCGGACACGAATGTAAAACGTTCACGGCTGATAGCACCATATGTGGAAATGGCATACGAGCTTGCTCTCGCAGGAGATTATGAACGCGCAATGACGCTTAACGGCTTTCTTTACTGCGGAGCTCTCGGGTTTGATACGGAGTATATGCTCAGGGCTCTGGAATGCGGAGTAAAAGGGGTCAGCCTTTCAGGGACAGGCCCTTCTTATGCAGCCCTGGTAAAAGCTGACCAGGTAAAAGAACTTAAGTCTGCGTGGGAAAGCTGCGGCATGGAGGGAAGAGTCATAGAAACCAGTATAAATAACAGTGGCGCAATATCCTTTAACAGGGAGGGGTCCTCTTGAGTGAACTTGAAGCTGTCCGCAAAGAAATAGAGGAGATTGACAGGGAAATCCTTTCCCTTATTGATAAAAGGGTTAACCTTGCTGAAAAAGTGCTTGAATCAAAAAGAATAAATGGAACTTCCATAAATGACCGTAAGCAAAATGAGGTTGTAATCAACAGGACATTAAATACTGCAACCGAGCTCAACCTCGATGTAGGGTCGGTAAAGGAAATTTTTGAAATCCTTATCAGGATGAGCATCGAACGCCAGAATGAACTGAGTGGAAAGGGAAGCCTGCCCTGACCTTTCTCAAAGGAGTAAAAAATGGTTGATATTTCACTGATTATGGGTTCTGAGTCCGACAGGGCAATCGCCAACCGTGCGGTTTCAGTAATTGAAAAAACCAGGTACACTTACGAAGTAATGGTCATTTCTGCCCACAGAAACCCTGACGAGCTTGATATCTATATATCAAATACGGACGCAAAAGTCTTTATTACCATAGCGGGTTTGTCAGCAGCTCTTCCCGGAGTCGTGGCCTCCAAGACTAAAAAACCTGTCATAGGCGTGCCTGTAAGTGCAAAACTCGGCGGGCTTGACGCCCTTCTTTCCATAGCCCAGATGCCTCCGGGAGTGCCTGTCGGAAGTGTAGGAATTGACAACGGGGCAAATGGGGCGTACCTTGCCCTTAGGATCCTGGATTTAATTGAAAATCCCTGATAACACCGGGAATTACTGCTTTCAATTTTTTCTCGGAAATTGAAATGCCTTTTTTTGCTGGCTTGATAGTCTCCAAGGAAGGAGACTTCCCGCCATGGAGTTAAATTCCCAAACTATTTTTAATATTTACCAGATTCCAAAATATTTTTCAATGTTTTTAAAATTCTCAAACTATTTTTTAATATTTAGTTTCTTTTTTACAGAGTGAATCTAAAATGTACTTAATGGGGAGTCCATCCCAAAACCCAGTTTTAATCTAATTCCCAGAATAGTCAAGGATTGTTTTCACAATGAGAAGCTCGATTTATTACTTAAGTACAAGATCCAGAGGCAAATTATGAGTTTTGGGATCAACTAAATGATAATAAAAGAGATTGATTTAAAATTCCTGGATACACTCAGATTTATGAGTTCAGGCTAAAAAAGTAAATTTTCCTGTTTTCACAGGATTGTTGACTGCCTGGAAATCAGTTTTTATCGACGAGTCGTGCGTCCAGAATCTTTAAAGTGCCGGTGTCGCCTTCCCATTCAATTTCGCTTTTTACTATTTCTATGCGCTTTTTAAAGAAAGGAGCATCAAGGACAACAGTTTCATATTCTCCTCCTTCCCCTGCCATATGGACCATACGCCTGCGGTTGAGAGCTTTGAGGCTTTCGATGGAATTAACATTAATAGGGCGCCCAAGCCAGGACTTATCAAGACCGTCGGCTGCGACCCTTACAATCCTGATATCAAGAACTTTTGACATCTCATTAAGGAGCTCTTCGGGATCCCTGTGCCAGAGTGGGGCATAGACCTTGAGCCCCAGGGAATCGCAGATCTTCTGAACCCTGCTTGCCTGGTACTGAGACTCTATAGCACCTACAGACACCCCATCGACATTCACTTTCCTGAGGGCAAGGGTAAGGTCGTCCAGTTCGAGTTCTTTGATTCCGCTGGACTGCTGCTGTATCAGCGGGATTTCACTGGCGGCAGAAATCAGTTCTACCATGTGAAGGTTAATTGAGTGGTACATGTATGAGTCGTCCCTTGCCGGGATAATATTTATGAGGTGGGTGACCTCATGCCCTTCATCAAGGGCTTTTTGGATAGCAAAGATCGAGTCCTTGCCGCCAGAGACCAGTGCTGCGAGTTTCATCTGCATCCTCTTCCGTGGTTTTATTCTCTTTGTACTTCCAGGTTATAATCCGCGAGTTATAATGTGTGGATCATTATAATATTTTATATGTCTTTCCTTTCTCAGCAGCCCGCTCCAATTATTTTTGCGAACTTAAATTTCTGCTCCCAGATTTCCAAAACTGGCTTCGTAGCGGGACTTCATTTCTTCCCATGTCGGAAGACTGGTCTGGCAACCCCTTGACTGTACGGCAAAAGAAGCCACTGTTGACCCGATTTTTCCACAGGTTGGAAGGGAATACTCTCTTGTGTATGCAAGCAGAAAACCTGCCCTGTAGGCGTCTCCTGCTCCTGTAGGGTCCAAAGCCTTTACAGAAACTACAGGGATTGACCACTGGTCACCGCCCCTGTAGATTATGCTGCCTTCGGCATCATAAGTGACAACAATGACATCAATCATATCCCTGAGTTCGGAAAAACTCTTTCCGGTCATCTCTGAGACCCTTTTGATTTCATGCTTGTTTGCAAAAAGAATGTCAGTGTGGGCGAGAATTGTCTCAAGATTTTCTTTTGAATAAGTGACAAGGTCCTGTCCCGGGTCGAAGGATACAAAACCTGCAATCTGCGCTATTTTTGCATTATAGACACAGTCCGCTGTTGCAAGATGAACAAAATCCACAGGTTCAGGTTCCAGCTCTTTGAATTTTGAGGAAGCTCCCCAGTAAAAATATGTGGTCTGGTTATCTTCCCTGTCCGTAAAAATGAAAGCCTTGGAGATTTTTCTGTCTTCAATAGTATAAAGGCGGGAAAGATCAACATATGCCTCTTTAAGAAGCTTTTCATACCCCGAGCTTGAAAAGTCCGTACCTACAGGAGATATCAGCTGGCTTTTTCCTCCCAGCTTTGCAATCGCAACTGCGATATTTGCAGCCCCTCCCCCGGGGTATTCTTCATAGTCAATTACAGGGGAAGACTCATTTTTTCCTGCGATATTTTCGACATCTACGATATAATCAAGAGCAGTATGCCCCACAACGGAGATAATTCTGTCCATGCAGTTTCCTCTTTTTCAGGTCTGGGAGAAGCCCGGAAATTTTTTAGGATTGGGATATATTCTAAAAAGACAAATAAAGTAAAAACTCAGAAAAAGATAAAATTACTGATTTTATCCTTTTCTGCCGTGGCAGATATCAGGACAGATTTTATTCAGCCAGAGGTTTAATTGATCCCTGGCTACGCAAAGCTGCCTGCATAATAAGAAGTCGTACAGGTACACCTTCCTCTGCCGCGGCACATCACACATAAAGGAAGGAAGCCTGTTTATTTGTTTGCCTTGCCTTTTTGCTGCTGTTCACCTTTTTCGACTGACCGTTCAAATTCCGTAACTTCGACAACTGTCAACGGAACATCGCGGAGAGACTTCCCTATGACGGATTTTGCAATCCTTTCTGCATGTTCTGCAGATTCGGCATCAAAAACCTTCATTTCGAAAATAAGCCCTACAAGTGCTGTGTTTGCTGCTATAAAAACACTGCTAAAAGGCTCACCGCATACCGGGCAGGATGTGGTTCCCACATCTACCTCTACAAAATCGAGTTTGGGGTTCAGGCGCTTTCCAGCCTCGGAAATTGCAACCCCTATCGCATCATCAGCCGTTTTTACATCTCTAACCAACCAAGCTGCTTCAAGTACCACATGAAAGTTCTTCATAATTGTCCACCGTAATTATAGTATACGTTTTTAACTATCCCGGAATAGGGAAAAATATTGAAATCTAAAGAATAGAGTAAAGTATGTTAATTATTCTGGCTTCGAATACGTGTTTGTATTTATAAGTTTTACGTATTATATGGTTTTTCAGTTTAATCTTTTGGATTTTTAATTTGAATTATAGTTTTAATTTTCTGTAATTTATAGTTTTAATTTTCTGTAATAAGTCTCAGTGCCTTATTTATATTGTAAAAAGGGTTTCATCATCCACCGCGAAAACCCCGAGTTTTGCTCCTGCATCGAGCCAGGCATGCCCGTAACTGAAGGAAGCGAGGGCATTTACAGGATCCCCGTTTTCAAGAAAGTAGATTCCATCTTTATAGTAAGCTTCTGCCATTGTATAGTAATCCTTTGCTACCTCATGCATATGGGAGTTCGGGATCGGAGCATACTTTGCTTTTTGCAGTGCTCTTTTTAACATATCTTCGTACCGGTTAACCTTTTCATTCAAATCGGCAGGCATTTTGACCACCAGAAAGTGTATACAGTAATTCAGCTATTCTTTGCTCAACAGATTTTTTTCAGTTTCATTCAATGTTTTCCATGATTTCTTCAGGCCCATCCGCAAGTTTCACAAGGGCTTCAGCTTCCAGAAAATGCAGTTTTCCCGGAACCACAAGGATGTGAAGAGGCTTTCCAAAATCAAAACCTTTCAGGTCCTCTGCGTAACCAGCTTTTACTACAGGCTTTTCCGAGCCTGCCCTTGCTATTCCCACAGCAACAGCCCTATCCATCACTCCTTCCCCCCTTTTACTTTCAACTTCAAGGAGAAGCTTAAGGGCGATGTTAACGGACATAAATCCCTTATCTTTATCGATATCCAGAAAAACAAGAGTATGAAGCCCGAATGAAGAATTTTGCTTTATGGTATCATAAGGGGTTTCAGAAATTACTTTCGTCCCTCGCCTGCTTTCATAAGGATAGGGAATGCTTGCAGACTTCCCAAACCGGTAGTTCTGTAGCCCTGTTAGCCCTGAAACAGCTGATGTGATGGACGCCCCGTGGATCAGACGGGTCTCTATCCCGAGCTTTTCAGCTCTGAGGCGCAGGTCAACATGTGTTGTGGAGACCATTGTATCTCCACCGGTGAGGAAAGCTACTTTTTTGTCTCTGGCATTATCAAGCCAGTCAGGGTGCTGTTCCACATCTTCCCTTGAGAGTAAATGAACCTTCTTTCCGTAGAGCTTTTCCATTTTCTCAGGGTTTGTTCCCATGAGACAGGATGTGTAAAACTCAGCGTATACCAGGTCAGCTTCCTTAACAGCTTCAAGTCCTTTTAAGGAGATATCGTATTCATCAAAAAGGCCCAGCCCTATAAATGTGAGCATAACCCGCTTTAGGAGCTTATTGGTTTAAAGCTTTTGGCGCCACGGCTTATCCGGGGAGTCTTCAGCTTTGTTTTTAGAATTACAGATTCGCTCAACGTATTTATATCTAGAAATTAATAATAGAAATGGGAATTACAATCTTAGTTTTTGGAGGTATCTTTCTACGGTAAAGGTTACACTTATTCATGCCACCTGGTGTACTGCCTGCCCAGCGACGCGTCGGTTCTGGAACGACCTTAAATCAAAATATGATTTTGAGTATGAGGAAATTGATGTAGAAAGCCAGGAAGGACAGGCCCTAATTGATAAATACGGCATAGTTGGCGTTCCTACAACTCTTATAGACGGGGAACCTGCTTTTACAGGGCTTCCTAAAAAAGCCGAGGCAATAGCCCGTATTACATGAAAGCAGATTAAAATTTACTTTTTGAACACATTTCTATTTTCTGGAGGTTATATATGTACGACCTGATTATTATAGGAGGGGGACCTGCGGGACTTACTGCAGGGATTTACGCTGTGCGTTATGGACTTGATACCCTTATTCTGGAGAGAAATGAGATCAGCGGCCAGATCTCAATGGCGGATATTGTGGAGAACTACCCCGGTTTTCCATCGATTTCGGGGCTTGAACTCATGGAAAGATTTAGAACACATGCTCAGGAGGTAGGGGTAAAAACCACAATTACAGAGGTTCTTTCAGTCAGGTCTGAAGGAACAAAGAAAATTATTACAACGGACAGTGGGGACCTCGAGGCAAAAGCCGTAATAATTGCCACAGGCGCAAATCCAAAACACCTTGGCGTTCCGGGAGAGAAAGAGCTGATCAGTAAGGGAGTCTCCTACTGTGCGATATGTGACGGGCCTTTTTTCAGAAACAAAATTGTAGCCGTCGTAGGAGGCGGCAACTCCGCTGTTACAGATGCTCTTTTCCTGTCAAAAGTTGCCCAGAAGGTATATCTTGTCCACAGGCGGGACCATTTGAAAGCTGCCAGGGTCCTTCAGGACAGGGTTGACGGAACTCCAAATATCGAGTTAATACTCAATTCGCACGTCCTGGAAATAGTTGGGACCAGGGAAGGAATTAAAAAAGTCGAAAAAATTATCCTGGAAGATGTTAACAGTAGAGAAACCCGTGAGCTTTCTACCAATGGCGTTTTTATCTATGTAGGAATCCACCCGAATACCGAATTCGTGGATGTTGAAAAAGATGAAGGAGGCTTCATCAAAACAGACCGCTGGATGGAAACCTCAGAGAAAGGGATTTATGCAGCAGGAGATTGTCGTGATACTCCCATCTGGCAACTTGTAACAGCGGTAAGAGATGGGGCAATTGCAGCCACAGCCGCATATGAATACATTGAGAAAATTAGATGAAAAATGTAGAAGAATAAGAAAAGTATTGTAAAAAATGACCAGGGCAGGAGGACGATAAAGAAAGCTCGCCTCAAAAGTAAATCCAGAACGAACACTAATCCGAATGAACACTATACAAAGTAAGCACTATCTAAAGTAAGCACTATCTAAAGTAAGCACTATCTAAAGTAAGCACTATCTAAAGTAAGCACTATCTAAAGTAAGCACTATCTAAAGTAAGCACTATCTAAAGTAAGCACTATACAAAGTGAACACTATCTAAAGTAAGCACTATACAAAGTGAACACTATACAAAGTGAACACTATTTTTGCAAACTAGAAAGGACAGAAAATCTTGCTGTCCTGGCTCAGACGTCAGGGATCTATTTCAGGTTTATTCCAGCATCTGATTGATTTTATTGTAAAAATCTATAATCAATTTTGTCGCGTCGCTTTCCATGTTCAGCTGGAAGGTCCGGATCTGCTTGCCGAGAGGTTTTTCTATTACAATACCCGACTCTATTAGAGGGGTAATTACTCTTGACACGCTGGAGTGCGACAGGCCTGTTTCTTCTGCTATTCCAGATAAATACGTTGATTCATTCTGGTGCTCGATGAGGTTTTTAAGGACGGTCATCTGTGCAGTCTTTCCAAAAATCTTTTCAAGTGGATCCATTGTTATCATCTCAGAGGTGGCTGTTCTCCGTAAGTGATTCTTATTTCCAATATTAACTTGCTATTTATGGCTATAAACTTATCTCCCAATTGGGTGATCAGGCGATTCATATGAAATCCTCTAAATATTTGGATAACTCCGCTTCCCCTCGAATTACTGTGTACATTTTTGGATACACTCTTCGTTTTAAAATTTGAGAAATGTTTAATAACTAAGAAAATATATACTGTATGAGGTGGAGGGAAAATGTATAACAATACTCTTAACCATGAAATATTAAAACTTATAAAAGAACAGCCAGAAATAAGCGAGAAGAATATTGCACGTACGCTTTCAATTACGGAAGATGCGGTAAAAGCCCGGCTTGCAGACCTGAGGGACGTCAGGGATAAAATCCTGATAATGGGTAATGGGCATAATAACTACCATAACCTCAGAAATGAGCTGGAAGCTGAAAATTACAATGTCGTTAATGTCTCAGATGCCTTATTAGCCCTTGAAACCGTAAAAGAAGAGAGACCTGACATTGTACTTCTTGATACAGCTTCCCTTAATGCAGACGGTTTTGAGATTTGCAGGCAGCTTAAGGCTAATCCGAAATGCTGGTGGATTCCTATTATGGTCCTGAGTGAAAGAAATAAAGCAGAAGACAGCATTAAAGCCTTCAAGTCCGGAGCCGATGACTTTATTTCCACACCGTTCAATACTCTGGAACTGAGAGCCAGAGTTGGAATGGTTTTGAGACGTAGCCGTATTTAAATCCTGAAAATGATTTATTATCGAGAATCGGTGATAATCCTGCAAACTATCTAGATTGAAAAAGGCGAAATCTCCTTTCTTTCCCTTTTCAGACCTGATAGAGTTAATAAAAAATTAAGATTGGGATATCGGATTTCATATGGACATCTTAAGAATATAATTTATTCACTTCTTAAGATGCCTCTCTAATAAATACCCGATGAATAAGCCTTTACATCCATATTATCAATTAAGATAAATATACGCTTGAGTAGATCAGATAAATTTTAATTACACAGATTATTGAATATACAGCACATAGTTTACAATTATTTTAATGAAGATTACTTTTTGCAAATTCTATATTATGAATTTTTAAGCCTATCTTTGTTTTAAAATCATAGATTTATTAAAATCTGGATTTTCCGGCCAGAGCCAGACTAGCTGTTAAAAATGTATTTATGCCGCCAAAATTAAATAGGGAATTAAGTTTTCCTGGAGATATGCCGCAACCTCAGGATATGGTGAAGGCAATAACAGCTTTTGAAGCCAGGAGTAAAGATTGTCTGTTTTTCAGAGAAATCTGCGCAACCTTAACAGGGATTTCAGAAAAAGCTTTCTGGGAAAAAATAGGGCTTGCTTTTGCACAAAAAAAAGGAATATAGAGAGCCAACTGGAAATTTATATTAATAAGAGAATATAACATTTATTAAGTTAATGATTAAATATTACAATTTTGCTAAAAATAGACTAGACACGAAATCAGGACTGGGGAACTCTATTTTTAAAATGAAACTGTATATGAATAATTCAAAATGTTTAAAAAAGGATACATCATAAGCTATTATGGATTACTATTAATTTATCCTTATTTTAGGTAAGGAATTGAAGTACAAAATGCATTTAACGCTCTGAAAGCATATAATATTGTTGTTCAAAGTGATGTGTGGTAAACGGTGGAAAATGTAGTCAAAAAAGGTGTGGTGAGTTATGACTTCGAACGAATGGTATAATAAAGGCATTGCACTCCAAGAATTAAAAAGGTACGGTGAAGCTCTGGATGCATTCGATAAGGCTCTGGAAATAAGCCCTGACAACGCAAAAATTTTGTTCAGCAAAGGAATTGCTCTTAAGAACCTGATGAAATACGAAGAAGCTCTTCAAACTTTTGACAGGTCTCTTGAGATCAACCCTGCTGATGCCAGAGTCTGGTGTTTCAAAGCTGAAATTCTTCTTGGCCTTATGCAGTATGAAGAGTCTCTTGACTCATTTTATAAGGCAGCAACTCTTGCTCCGGAAGACCCTGAGGTATGGTATAGAAGAGGGATGGCACTCAGGGAGATGAGGGCATATGAAGACGCGATGGATGACCTCGAAAAATCCATCCAGATCTATTCAAAGAAATATGACATTAACTCAATGAGTGCAAGCGAGTGGTGTAAAAAAGGCATGGGGCTTTGCAAAATAAAGAGCTACAATGAAGCCCTTGATGCGTTTAACAGGGCACTTGAGTTAAACCCGAGTAACGGGAAAGCTCTGTACAACAAAGGAATAGTTTTGCGCTGGCTCGGAAAAACCGATGAAGCAAAATTGTATATAGAAAAAGCAGTCGAGATTTTTGATAACAAAATTAAAGCAAATCCTGAAAATTCAAGGTTCTGGTATAACAAAGGAATTGCCCTGAGAGACCTGGAAAAATATAAAGAAGCACTTGATGCTTTTGAAAGAGCAATAGAAATCAACCCGAGCTTTACGAAAGCCTGGATTGGTAAAGGAATAGTATATGACAGGGTTAAAAAACACCAGAAAGCGATGGAAGCATACGAAAGGGCAGTAGACATAAATCCAATATATTCAGACCTTATTTAAGCAGCCTTGCCAGTGGAGAGTCCTCCCCGAGAAACTGTGGGAGAGACAGAAAGCCGTTGACCGAAAAACAAATTCAAGTAACAGGTATAACGGCTAAAATCATCTTTTATTTAATTACCTTTCTGCTTATTTAATTACCTTTCTGCTTATTTAATTGCCTTTCTGCGAAAGTATCTTTTTTAGAATATCATTCTCAGAAATATTTAGAACATGTTTCTGAGAAATTTTTGAAACTCCCTTCAAGAAGTTTTTAAAATATTATTCTAAGAAATGCTTTTCCTTTCAAAACCATTTTATTTGGTTTCTGCTTTACTTTTACTGTTCATCCTTCGATATTTTAATGCCTGTTAAGTCCGTTTTTGCCTGGAGGATCTGTTTTAACCTGAGACCTATTAAATATATAGATACATTTCATCAGGTCCTGAAATACATTTAGCTGGAAGTCAAAACACCTTTCTGTTTCTTCTGCTTGCCTCCAGTCTCCGTATGAAGCATAAGCAGTTTTCAGGCCCAATCTGCGAGCAGGAGCCATGTCCCTTTTTATGCTATCGCCAACTACGAGACTTTCTTCAGGCTTTATCCCGAGAGCATCAAGAGCAAAGAGAAAATGGGCAGGGTCCGGTTTCTTTGTGCCTGTCATATCTGCAGATACGAGAAGGTCAAAACAATCAAGAAGGTCTACTTTTGCAAGCCTTGCACGAGCGTGGGGCCTGTCGGCATCTGTTATAATTACAAGCCTGAAACCAAGTTTCTTCAATTCCTCAAGTGTGTCCCTTACTTCTGGATACAGTTCGAGGTTTTCCAGTTTTTCTCTTTCATAAATCTCACAGCAATCCCTATACCCCTGATCTGTGAAAAGATTTCTCTCCTGCATGTAGTCCCTTATGTTTTCATAATCTTCAAACCCGTAAGCCCCTGAGAAAATAACTGAAAAGTTCCCCGGGATCTGCCTTAAAATCCCTGTCCTCGCCCCCAAGGTAGGAAAGAATCTCCCTGCAAGCGATAAGTTTCACGGCTACGAAATCAAAAAGAGTATTATCCATATCAAAGAGAATAGCTTTCAGAGCTTTCTGATGGGTCTGGTGCACATTCATTCGAATGATTTCTTGACTTTCACATATCTGTTTCATTTTTCGTGGCATATTTCTTCGAATTAAATATTTTTAAAATGTATTTTATGTTTTCCGGATTTTTCAGATCTTTTTCTCATTCCTTTTTCCTTTTACGTACATTTCAGACTACTTTTTAGGGAGAGGCTATAAAAGCCATAAAGGACAGATGTATAGATCATAAAGAACAATAGACTTAAGTAGGTAACGAACACGAATAGCCAGAAAATTGTGGGTTTTAATTTTAAAGGGTATTAAAGGAAATTTTGATATGAATCCTGAAGAACCAAAAGACAAACCCTTCTCAGAAGAAGGAAAAGAAGAAAAAGCTGACACCGTAGAGGGATCGGCTTCCGGGGATATGTATGTTCTGGACGACTCGGGGAGTGTGACAAACGAGGAAGTCAGCAATGAAATTCTTGCAGCCGAGCTTAATGAGTGCGGGCTTGACCTTCTCAGGCTTGGAAAGTATAACGAAGCAATAATTGCATTTGAAAAAGCAATTGACAAAGACCCGGGGAATATTTATCTATTAAATAATAAGGCAGCAGCTCTTGAAAGTCTGGGAAGGTTTGAGGAAGCACTTAAACTATACCAGGAAGCTGTTAAGATCAATTCCGAAGATGCGGATCTCTGGAATAATATGGCTTTTTCTTACTCCCAGATAGGAGAATACGAAAAAGCAGTTGAAGCTTACGGAAAAGCCCTTGATCTGAAGCCTGACTATCCAAACGCATGGTATGGAAAAGCCCTTAATCTCAGCCAGGCAGGAAGATATGAAGAAGCTGTTGATGCCTATGATATAGTCCTGAAAGAAAACTCTAATTATAAGGAAGCATGGGCAGGAAAGGGCATAGCTCTCGGACAGATGGGAAACTACGATGAAGCTATAATTGCATACGATAAAGCCCTTGAAATCGACCCTGAATTCCTTGAAGCCTGGTATTACAAGGGAGTGGATCTTGACAGCCTTGGCAGTTTCAAGCAGGCTCTAAAAGCCTATGAAAAAGCCGTGGAAATCGACCCTGAAAATGACGACGCCTGGAACAATATGGGCATTGACCTGGAAAACCTGGAAAGGTATGACGAAGCAATTAACGCTTTCGAAAAAGCAATCGAAATAAATTCCGAAAATTCGGATGTCTGGTATAATAAAGGTTTTACTCTCAGCCAGGTACAGAGATTCGATGAAGCTGTCGAAGCCTACAGGAAAGCTGTACAGCTTGATCCCGAATACCTGGAAGCCTACTCCAGTCTGGGTTTTGTCCTGGCTCAGCTCAAACGCTTTGAAGAAGCCCTGGATATCTATGAAAAAGCTCTTAAACTTGACCCTGAAGCTGCAGACTCCTGGTTTGGAAAAGCTGTCTGCCTGAGTTACCTGGGGAGAGAAGAAGAAGCTGAAGATGCGTACAGAAAAGCCGTTGAAATTGACCCCAGATATGCTGAAATCGGAGGGGACATACAGTAAGCCGGAGAGATATTCTCTTTCCGGACCTTATTTTCGGACCTTGCAAGTAATTTTCCTTTATTATTTCTTATCCTTTACTCCTTCATTTTTCTTACTCTTTTTCCTCTTATTGTTCTTTCACTCTAATTTCTATGTATTCCCAAAACATTTAACAAACTGGAAAAACAGAGATATAGGCTAAAAAAATTAGAAGAATAAGCTAAAAAAATTAGAGAAATAGGCTAAAAAATTAGAAGAATAGAAAGGCAGGAAATCAGTAATTCAAAAGAAAAGAACAGCTCTATATGCTGGAAACGTTTTTTAGATAATCGAATGTCTTTTTTTAAATTTAAAGACACTTTTGGGAAAGAGCGGATGAAAGGATGAAAGGATGGATTCTTTATAAGAGCACGGCTGCCGAACTCAAAAATGACCTGTACGAAATTAACCGCTTCATTAAGGTTGCGGATGAAAAAAGAATAGAGCTCCGGGTTGTAAAACCTGACCAGTTCGACCTGATAGTAACAAGGGATGACAGGAAAAGCATACTCCTCGACGGAGAAATTGTCCCCCTTCCTGACTTCCTCCTCCCGAGAATGGGAGCAGGTACAACCTACTTTGCGCTTGCGGTCATCCGCCATCTCGAACGCCTGGGGGTCTGCGTCATTAATTCATCGCAGAGCATTGACACAGTCAGGGACAAGCTTTATTCCCAGCAGATCCTTGCAGAAAGAGGAATTTCCTACCCCAATACAATGTTTGCCAAAAACCCTGTAAATATAAGCCTGGTTGAAAAATACCTTGGATTTCCTCTCATAGTAAAAGCTCTCTCAGGCTCTATGGGAAAAGGCATCTTCCTTTCAGAAAACCACGATAATTTCCGTGACCTGATGGAACTGATCCACATAACCAACCCCAGTGCAAACATAATCCTCCAGGAATTCATTAAATCCAGCCTGGGAAGGGACCTCCGTGTCCTCGTAATTGGGGGAAGGGCAGTTGCCTGCATGGAACGCATAGCTCCTGCTGGCAGTTTCAAGTCCAACTACTCCAGAGGCGGAACAGTACGAAAATTCGACATGACGCCTGAAGTAGAGGAGCTGGCAACCGAGACTGCACGCACCTTCGGGCTGGACATAGCCGGCATCGACCTCTTATTCGACGGCGACCATTTCAAGGTTTGTGAGGCTAATTCTTCCCCGGGCTTTGAAGGGCTTGAAAAATGCTGTGGAATTAATGTTGCAGGGATGATTTACGATTTTATCAGGAAAAAGGTGGATGAGAGATAAAATATGGATGAAAATTTTTTATTCATCTTTTCCCATTTCTTCAAAATAAAGTGATGATTAAGCCATTTGCTTAGAAGCTGTACCAAGAAAAAATGCCTCCATTTTTACTGGACAATCTTTAAGTTTATATTTCCCACCACATCTTTACCCTAGTGGACCATCCCCTTTGTATAAGGTTTCCGTTATCTGGTTCAAGTATTCCTTCAAGGTAGTCCCTGAGAACGGTTTCCTGGGAATCTGAGGTAACGTTGTAGTATGATTTAAAATCCTCAACAGCTTCCTCAAAGTTTGCATACCTGTGAATATGTTCGAAGGGAAAAACACTCACATTCGGGTAGATTTCCATGTCATACAACACATTATAGAGAACATTGCACTTCGGAGCCGGTTGATACTCACATCCGTGAAGAGATGGCCAGAGTTTTCGCGAGTGGATATCCCAGGAGGTTTCCCCTGCGAACCAGTATAGATAAATATACTTCGAAGAGGCATCCATCATTTTCCGTATCGAAGCCCTTATGTCTTTCATGCCCAGGGAATAAGAAGCAAAAACCACGTCATAAGGAGCGGAAAGATCTGACCTTACATCGACTGCTTCCCAATCTTTGTGTACGGTATCGATGTTTTCGATTCCATATTCTTTGATATTTTCCTGCATGACATTCATCATGCCGTCCGAGGGTTCAACCGCGGTTACATGAGCCACCTGCCTCGCAATCGGAATTGCAAGTGTTCCGGGCCCGGATCCGATATCAAGAACTCTTGAATCAGGAGAGAGTTTCAGATCCTTTATTCTCTTCTCTGTTACTGCCCTTGCCTTATCATCCTGAAACATCCTCCAGAACTGCCTGGCATTTTTCTCGCCGTGCCATATACTCGAGCAATCGACATTTCTATTTAATGCCAGTTGCTTTTCCAGAGTATCTTTCCAAACTTTGTTCCAGTCAATCCCTTGTGAGTCCATATTACAACCTCAACAGACTTTATCTTGAAATACCCAGTATTACCTTGGAATTCTCAGTAATACAAAAATAATAATAAATATTAACATACATGCATTACTAAAATATAAAGTAATATCCTTCAATAGGTGTTCAGTCCGATATCGGTTCTCTATTGCTTCAGCGAGCAGCCTTTAAAAAGAGTTCCTGTTAAAAACAGATATTGGCAGGTAGTCTCAAAACCATTTTTAATTCTACAATTGGGTAATGCCCTTTCAATTTTTATTTCATTTCAACAAGAAAAAGTAAATTTTCATAGCTCAACATAGCGTATTTGCCATTCTCGCTTGAATTCTCCCCTTATTCCATCCTTTACTTTCTCCTCCAACTATCATTTTCAGCATTTCTTTCAGGTTTTTCCCTTGTCTTTTTATGAAATCTGCTATTTTCTTTATATTGTGTACAGTGCACATCATAACAAATTCAATTCCTGTTTTCCTTTTCCCCCTCAGCAGAAATTCCCTAAACCCTCTATCCTGTTTCATCTGTCCAAACACAGGTTCTACGGTAGACATTCTTTTCTGATACTTTTCCGTACCCTCTTCTGTGTTCAGTTTAGCCCTCATATCCTTCATTAAATGTTCTCGAGGATCTCTTGTTATTGTTCTTTTTCCACTCTCAGTACATGCATTTTTCAACACACACTGAGAACAATAGCTACAGACATAATACCTTAAATCAGGCTCACCTTTCCTCTTTTGTATTCTTGAAAAGGGAATTTCAAAAGCAGCAGGACAATAATAGCAGTCTTTTTCTTCGTCGTATTTAAAAAGAGATTTCCTGAACTTCCTGGTTTTTCCTTCTTTTTCAGCTTTATAGTAGTTGTCAGGAATGTAAGCATCAATGCCTTCTTCCTGTAAAAATTCCAGATTCTCATATGAAAAATAACCTGCATCTGCAAGCACGATTGTTGGTTTATATCCCAGTGTATTTTTTACGTTCTGTATGATTGGTTCTACTTGATGCAGGTCGTTTTCTTCGTTGACAACGTCTGCTGCAACGATAATTTGTTCCTTTTCATCAACAGCAACCTGACAGTTGTATGAAGGTTTCTTGCTCCCATCTTTATGTTTCATAATTCGAGCATCGTTGTCTGTGATGTTTACTTTTTTCAGCTTTTCTTCATCAAGCTTCTTCTTAGCGTTTTTAATCTTCTCTAATCTTTTCTTCTTGTCAACTAGCTCTTCTGGAATCTGATATGGTGTTGAGTCACCATAAATTTCATCTTCATACTTATCTGTCTCAATACTCTCTTTTAGTATCCGATCTATTTCTTTTTCGAGAGAATCCGAACTCTTGCTTTGTCTTGATGAAGCATTTGCCTTGATCTTTGTTCCGTCAATCGAGATACTGGAACCAATCATATCCATTTCTTTACAAAAAGTGACAACCTGGGAAAATATCTCTTTAATAGGACCAAGGTGAGTTGAACGGAATCGACAAATAGTATGAAAATCAGGTTTTTGCATGGCTGCCAGATACATAAATGCAGTATCAGTTTGAGTCATTTGTTGCAGTTTACGTGAACTTCTAATGCCTATAAGATAACCATAAAGTAATATTTTTAAAAGAATTATTGGATGATAGGCTGGGCAGCCTTCCTTAGAATAAGTGGATTCAATAGCAGTGATATCAACGACATCTACGATGTCGTTTAGTACTCGGGCGAGATGATTTTCAGGAACAAAATCTTCCAGGTTTAATGGAAGTAAAAACTGCTGCTTTTGATCGTATTTTCTAAACATGGGAAACACTGGAATTTAGTTTTGTAAAAAAGATAAAGATTACGGGTTTCTGACCCAAATGTGCGATCAGGTATAGTTTTGAGACAACCTGTTGGGATTAATTTTTTCAAAAATGAAGAATCCATACTGCCAGAGAGCCTTTAAGAAGCTACTCATTACCTCTTCTGCGTCACTCAGAAGCAACCTCATCTTTTTGATATTTTCATCCCTCAACAGTTACCACGCCTTCCATAGAGGGATGAATTGAGCAATAATACCTGTAAACACCTTTTTTTGTAAAAGAAAGCTCAAATGAATCTCCGTCTCTCAGTGCGCCGGATGTGAAATCAGGACCAGTCACTGTGTGGGTGATAGGATCAAGATTTGTCCACCTGACTGTATCATTGGTAGATATCGTAACCGATTCCGGATTGAAGGTAAAGTTTTCTATTTTCGCCTCGACCACTCTGGCTTCGGCTTGAGTATCAGGCATTCCAACCGGGGTTTCGGAAAGGTTTTCAGGTTCTGTACGGGTCAGGTTTTCACTGGGAATCTGGTCAGACGTATTTTCGGGAGTTTCGACGTTTCCAGCTGGACCCTGAGGTACTTCGGCTGGAAGTACCGGAGTTTCAAAAGGTGTTTCGGATGGAGTTGCTGGAATCTCAACAGGTGTTTCAACCGGAGAAACAGATGGCTCAGGTTCTACAGAACCGTTTTCTGCACAGCCTGAGGGTAAAAGTGCCCCAAGTAGAATTATAAAAATAACATATTCTTTTCTCACTGGCTTCCCTCCAAAGGAAATGAATACTATGGTATAAAAAAATTAAAAGTGTTTTTATAAGGATCTCCTTGATGAAGTATTGGAAAACAGGAGATTTGCATCTTTGCATCTTAGCAGATCATTAGCTCTAAAACTCTCACTCATTCTCTTTTACTATTACGGTTCCCTCCATAGAAGGATGAATTTCACAGTAATACTCGTAAGTGCCCGGGTCGGTAAAAAGGAACTCATATGAAGCCCCAGGATTTAGATTATTAATCCCAAAAGTGGCCCCTGTTACGGTATGAGGAGTTGAATCAAGGTTAGTCCATCTTACAGTATCACCTGTAAATATATTCACTGTAGCCGGGTCAAAGGCGTTATCCTCTATCATAACTTCAACAGTCTCTCCATTGACTGGAAGCGCGGGTGTTTCTCCCGGAGCTGCTTCATCTCTTACCGGCGTCAAGACTGGTTCCGAAGTATCTTCTTCAACCGGAGTTACAGTTTCAACCGGAGTTACAGTTTCAACCGGAGTTACAGTTTCAACCGGAGTTACAGTTTCAACCGGAGTTACAGTTTCAGCTGGCTCAGTACCATCTTCTGTACATCCCACAACCAGGAATACACTACACAAAATTAGCAAAATAAACAGTTCTCTATTCATATTTTCCCCCATTCAAAATCAGTGCTATATAATTAATCATTAGATTTTATAAAAATTCCTGCGAAATTATGAATACAGTTCCCTTTCTTACATTTTAGTACTCGATCAAGGATTTACCTGAATATAACACTGGACCAAGTTTATTTACCTAATAATCGCTTTCCAGCAATATACATAAAGAACACTTCAAAATACGACTTCCTGGAAATGACAGAGATTCCTGGAATCTTGGATAGAGATCGACAGAATTAACCAGGCAGAGATTTGACCAGATTATCAGGCAGAAACATGGCCAGATTGTCAGGTAGAAACATGACCAGATAATGCATGATATTTATAACAGATGGAGGTTGATCTAAAAAAGTAAAACGTTTTTAAAGGCTCTTTCGCTGAAATTAAATTCCGGACAATACCGAAACTTCAGGAGATTGCCGTTTAACTTTTTATCAGGTTAACTCCCTCACTGTTATACCTCCATTATCGCAAAAGCGGGTGAAACCTGTATGGACAATGGAGATCCTTTTTCGGCAAATCCAAACTCTCGTTTTCGTTATCTGGATATTGAGACAGAGTATGATAACTATCGCTATGTATCTGGGAGTTCGTATATAATACCGAAGTACAGTGCAGAGGATTACGTATCAGACAGATTCCCGGTCATTTCTTGAAGGCTGGTTACCTGTTAGGGGTTACTCTGATTACTCCTGTTCTCTCTTCTGTCACATTCTCTTCTGTAGCTTCTTCATCTGGAGTCTCGTCCTCAACCGGAGTCTCATCTTCAACCGGAGTTGCATCTTCAATTGGTTCTTCAACTGGAGTTACTGCCACAACTGGAGTTTCTTCCACAACTGCAGTCTCTTCCACAACTGGAGTTTCTTCCACAACAGGAGTTACTTCCTGAACAGCTTCAACTGGAGTTACAACTTCTTCTCCAGTTACAACTTCAACCGGAGTTTCAGCTTCAACACCTGTTACAACCTCAACTGGCGTTACCAGTTCGGTTACTCCTTCTTCAGCGGGCTCTTCTTCAGCCGGTTCTTCAGTACCTTGCTCTGCGCATCCTATTGCAAGGAATACGCCTAAAAGAATTATTAAAATAAGCAATGCTTTTCTCATATTTTCCCCCCATGTAAAATTGAGTGCTTTATAATTAATATTACCGTTTTATAATTATTACTGCCTGTTTCTGAACACAGTTTCGTTGTTCAGTTCAGTTTTTGCCTTCCGGATGAAATCTGAACTTATTTTAAGAACGAATATCTTGAGACAATTCAGAGTATCTTTTCCATTTTAGGACTTTATCGGTCCTTAAATTATAATACCTGAAACTCCAATATTACTAAAGGACTCTTTTTTGGGGGGAGTTTATGAAAATCAAATCCATAGATCCTTATACTGAAGAAGTAAACTGGACTTACGATGCATTATCTTTCGGGGACTGTGAGGACCAGATAGAAAAGTCCAGAGCTGCTTTCTTGAAATGGGGTTCTCTTTCGGTAAAGGAAAGAACAGCTTACATTTCACGGGTAGCTGAGATACTCAGGCAGAACAGACGAATATATGCCGGGATAATCACAAAAGAAATGGGAAAACCTGTAAGGCAGTCACTTGCAGAGATAGAAAAATGCGCATGGCTGTGTGACTATTACGCAGAAAATGCAGCCGGGTTTCTGGAAGATGAGCTTGTAGAAACAGAAGCAGAAAAAAGCTATGTCACTTTTGAGCCCCTGGGAGTTATTCTCGGGATAATGCCATGGAATTTTCCTTTCTGGCAGACTTTCAGATTTGCAGTGCCTACATTGATTGCAGGAAACGTGTGCCTGCTGAAGCACGCATCCAATGTGCCCGGATCGGCTCTTGAGATAGAAAAGGTTTTTACAGGCGCTGGACTTCCTCAAGATGTATTTAAGAGCCTGCTTATAGACTCCAGAACCGCCATGGAAATTATTGACGAAGATCTTGTTGACGGGATTTCCCTTACCGGAAGTGTGCGAGCCGGGTCTGAAATTGGAGAACTCGCCGGAAGGACGATTAAACCCTTCGTTCTGGAACTTGGAGGGTCTGACCCTTTTATAGTGCTTGAAGATGCAGATATAGACCGGGCTGCTGAGGTTGGAGTAAGAGCCCGTTTCATCAATACAGGGCAAAGCTGCATTGCTGCCAAGAGGTTCATTGTAGTTGAAGATGTGGTCGTGGATTTCATTGAGGCGTTCGAACTGCACATGCAGGAGTTAAAGGTCGGAGATCCCATGGATGAAGAAACCGACATAGGGCCTGTGGCAAAAAAAGAATTTATTGACAGCCTTGAGAGAGTCCTGAAGGACGCAAAGAAGAAAGGAGCAGAACCCCGCGTCTACGGCGAAGAGCATAAAAAAGGCTTTTTCTTCAGGCCGACCATTGTGCCTGCAGCCAGCACAGACATGAAAGTCCTGAATATGGAAGTCTTCGGGCCTATTGCGCCTGTGGTCATGGTAAAGGATGAAGATGAGGCAGTAAAAATTGCAAACTCAACAGATTTCGGGCTCGGAGCCGAGATCTGGTCTGCAGACCTGAAAAGAGCCGAGCATCTGGCAAAAAGGATAAAGTCGGGTTTTGTAACCATAAATGGAAGAGTCAAGTCTGACCCAAGGCTGCCTTTCGGAGGCGTCAAAAAATCCGGAATCGGAAGGGAGCTTTCACATTACGGGCTGAAAGAATTTGTAAACATAAAAACCGTGGTTATTAATAAGTAAGAACAGGCAGTCAGGGTTTGCCGGATACGGCTGAACGAACCTGCTAAAAGCTATGAAAAAACCTGCTTGAAGAAAAGCATTAAAAGAATAAACACTGAAAAAATAACATCGAAAGCAAAACCAGATATATCGTATAAAGTTTCAGGATCAGGTAAAATAGAGGTTTTTTCATGAAAGCTTCGGATCTCTTTGTTGCCCAGCTTAAAGAGGAAGGTGTGGAATACGTATTCGGACTCCCCGGAGAAGAAAACCTTGACCTTCTTGAGTCTCTGCGGAATTCGGATATCAAACTGATAATAACAAGGCATGAACAGGCTGCGGCTTTCATGGCTGCAGCTTATGGAAGGCTGACAGGGAAGGCAGGTGTCTGCTTTTCAACTCTCGGTCCAGGAGCAACAAATCTTGTTACAGGCGTTGCTCAGGCGCAGCTTACAGGTGCTCCTCTGATATCTATATCAGGACAGAAAGCCCTGATTGACAACTGGCAGGCGCGTTTCCAGCTCGTAGATGTTGTCAGGATGATGGAGCCTCTCTGCAAGAAAGCCGTAACGATTTCGGATCCCGGGATGATACCTACCGTGCTCCGAAACGCTTTCAAGCATGCAGAGGCTGAAAGGCCCGGAGCGGTACACATTGAACTTCCGGAGGACGTAGCTGGAGAAGATACGGACGCAGTTGTGCAGAAGAGGAGTGAGACCAGTATTCCCTCTCCTGACCCCAAAGCCATCGAAACAGCAGCGGGCATGATTCGCGAGGCTAAAAACCCCCTTATCATAGTCTCTTCAGGAGCTAACCGGAAGGCTGTAACCGAAGAACTGGAAGATTTTGCAAACAGGACAGGCATTTATGTTGTGCACACACAGATGGGAAAAGGGGTTGTCCCTGACGACTGCCCTTACAGCCTTTTTGCAACAGGAATCCATGCAAGGGACTATGTAAACTGTGGAATTGACGGGGCAGACCTGATAATAACAGTAGGCTATGATATTGTGGAATATCCACCCTACCTCTGGAATGGAAAGCTGGACAAGAAAATAGTAAATATTGATTTTGTGGAATCTGTTCCTGACAGGTACTTTAACCCTGCAGTTGAGGTGATAGGAGATATTTCTTCTTCTGTCCGGCAGCTTGCCGCAAAAGTTCCCGAAAAGAGGGAGTTTCCCGTATTTGAAAACACAAGAACCTTTATCGAAGAAAAAATAAATTCACCCGTAAAGAAAAGCTATCCTCCCATCCCCCAGGAAGTTGTAAAGAGTGTGAGAGAGGTTCTGGGGCGTGAAGACATCATCTCTCTTGACAACGGCATATATAAACTGTGGTTTTCCAGGCTTTACAGGGCTTATGCTCCCAATACGGTGCTGCTGGATAATGCCCTTGCAACAATGGGCGCAGGCTTTTCTGCAGGGCTTGTTGCAAAACTTCTCCACCCGGAGCGCCGGATACTTGCTGTCTGCGGAGACGGTGGTTTTATAATGAACTGCCAGGAGCTTGAGACTGCAGTTCGCTACGGAATCCCACTGGTCGTCCTTATCCTGAACGACAATGCCTTTGGTTTTATTAAATGGAAACAGAAAAAGATGCGCTTTGAAGATTTTGCTCTGGACTACGGAAACCCTGATTTTGCCCTCCTTGCCGAAAGTTTCGGGGCAACGGGCATAAAAGTAAAAGAAAACGATGATCTTAAAGAGGTTCTTGAAAAAGCTTTTTCCCTTAACAAGCTGGTAGTTATCGAATGTCCCATTGATTATTCCGTAAACTATGAGACTTTTTCAATAGAACTCGGAAACCTTGTGTGTAAATTTTGATTATATAAAAGTAAAAGGTTTTTGAGAAGAGTCCTTAATTAAGGTACCCTTTGCGTTCAAGCCATTCTATCTGGGGCCTTGTATATTTCCAGATGACATCAGCTTTTGAATCCTGAATTTCCCAGGGGTTTGCTATTACAATATCGCCTTCACGGATCCACATTTTTTTGTTTTTGGAGCCCGGAATCCTCCCCATGCGGACAACCCCATCCATGCACTGCAGAGTGACTCTTTTTGAGCCAAGTAAACTTGCTACCGTTGCCAGAACTTCGTTTCGGTCTTTACGTGGAGTGCGTACCCTTGTTACCTCAGGATTATCTCCGGGGTTTACGGGCCTGTTTGCTCCGGATTGTCTTTTTCTGACAGCACTTCTATAATTAGCCAGGTTAATTCCTCCTTTTGATAATATTCTGAATTTTATTTTTAATTTTTATTCAGAGTTTGTATTTTATTTTTAATTTTTATTCAGAGTTTGTATTTTATTTTTAATTTTTATTTAGAGTTTGTTATTAATCATACGCCAGTTTGTTTCTTTATTATTTCAACCCTGATCCATATTCTATCCCGATTTTTGTTTCCCCTGTGTTTTCTTTCAATATCAGCTGCGTATTTACTCGGTAATTATGGCAAAAATAGTTACCATTAACACAGACCTGATTTATTTATACACCGGAACCGAACAGGCTCGCATAAAACGAAGCGAAGACAAAGGGCTAAAAAATAAAAAGTGAAAAATGAATTGAGTATTATGCAAATAAATTGCAATAATTAATACTCAATGCACATTATCATCAGAACTTCCTGTGGTTAGGAAGGCACTCTCTGCAGTAAACCGGCCTGCCTTCTGTTGGCTTGAAAGGAACCTCGGTCTCAACACCGCAGTCAGAACAGGTAACTTTAGTCATTTCTCTGGGGCCGCTGTTGCCGCCTCTGAAACCCCCACGGTTGCTGTCTCTGCCCCTGAAGGAGTTTCCTCTGTCATTAAAACCCATTTTTGTTTCACCTCCGCATATAACGGATATTTATTAGTTAAAAATAAGATTGTATAGAGCTCTTTGATTAAAAACAAAAGCGAGTTTTTAATAACAGGATATACGTCTCTTTATTTTCAACTCTGAGTTGACATTCAAATTATATAAACATTTCTATGAAAAAAATAATTTCTAGAAATGAAATTCCAGGAGATTTAAGACTAAAATTCCTCTGATTCAAATTCATACTTTAAGCAAAATTAAAGATAGTCTGAAGGATTAAAGTTTAAAAAGAATCTCCATAGAAAAAGATATCCATAGAAAAAGATTCGATCCGTCTGCTTTTCAAATAAGCAGAACGGATTGCACTCTATAAAAGTAAGAATCCCGAAGCGGAGTTCGGATTTAATAGCGGTTCTCTCTGGGCTTCCTGTGGTTAGGAAGGCAGTCCCTGCAGTAGACCGGTCTGTCGGGATCTGGTTTGAAAGGAACCTGAGTCTCAGCACCACAGTCAGAACATGTTGCGTTGTGCATTTCTCTTGGGGCTCCGCCAAAACCTCCCCGGTTGTTGTCTCTTCCCCGGAAGGAATTTCTGTCATTAAAAGCCATTTTCTTTTCACCTCCGCTTACAACGGATAGTCATTTGCTTAAAAATAAGATTGTATAGAGCTCTTTGATTAAAAACAGAAATTAGTTTTTAATAACAGATTATACGTCTCTTTATTTTTAATGATCCTACTATACAGTCAAATTATATAAATTTAACCCATAAAAATTAAAAATAATCATAAAAATATTTAAAATTTAAAGCCGCCTGTTTCCAGATCCAGTAATACAGACTCCTGCAAAACCTGTCAAGTTTAAGTTTAAATTGAAATTTAATGAGTCTGGAAAGGGAACGCTAAAAAGATAAGAACTCCAGGATCTCTTACGCTAAAAGAGTTATCAAAAGAAGAATAAGAGGTTTAACCAGCACGGGTTAAAACCAGTTTTACAGCATTTTTGAGTAATAAAATTGCCATCAGGGCATTATTTCAGGTAGCCTTTGCGTTCAAGCCATTCTATCTGGGGCCTTGTGTACTTCCAGATAACATCAGCTTTCGAGTCCTGAATTTCCCACGGAGTCGCAATTACAATATCACCTTCACGGATCCACATTTTCTTGTTTTTGGACCCCGGTATCCTCCCCATCCTGACAACTCCGTCCATACACTGTAAATTGACCCTTTTTGAGCCAAGAAGACTTCCTACCGTTGCCAGCACTTCGTGGTTCTCCTTTCTTGGAGTACGCACCCTTGTCACTTCCGGAGTGGGTGAATTATTTGCTGTTCCTTCTCTTCTCTTTCTCATGTTGCTTCGATAATTAGCCAGGTTGATTCCTCGTTTGTTTATTTGATATTTGAATTTTGGTTTTAAATTTTTGATTTTAAATTCGAATTCAGGTTCAGGATATTAGCTACATCCGCCTGCTCAAACTTCCCCCAAATTTCGTGCATCAGGCAAGGACAATTTCAATGATTGCCGGTTCTATACAGGTACTTTGGTCTGAAGGTTCATAAATGGATAGGAGATCAAAAATCTTTAATAAATATAAAATATGTGATTATTGATTAAATTCCCAGAAAACCGGGAAAGTTTTCAGGTCCCTATCCACCCAACCTGCGATCCTAATAAAAGCGGCCAAAAAGAATCCTGACCGAGCTCCACTACAAATTTACGGGAGCGTGATTTTTTATTAGTATCGATCAGTAATATTGTATAATTGTATATCAGTAATATTTATAATTGGATATCAGTAATATTTATAATTGGATATCAGTAATATTTATAATTGTATAATTCAGTGCTCAACATGTTCACACTATCTCAGAATTCCATGCTTTTCACCTGAGCACAGGGAGAAAAACAAAGACTAAAAAGTGAGCAGTGTTGCTGTATAGCCTTACAGAACAACACCCATAAGAGAATATTCAAATTTAGAATTTCCTGTGGTTAGGAAGGCATTCCCTGCAGTAAACCGGCCGTCCTTCTGTTGGCTTGAAAGGAACTTCAGTCTCAACACCGCAGTCAGAACAGATAACCTTGTGCATTTCTCTGGGGCCGCTGCTGCCGCCTCTGAAACCACCGCGGTTGCCATCTCTACCACCCCGATTGCTGTCTCTGCCCCTGAAGGAGTTTCTGTCATTAAAACCCATTTTTGTTTCACCTCCGCGTCCAGCGGATAAGCATGCTCATAAAAATATGATTGGATATAATTTATATTAAAAACAAAAATGAGTTTTTAATAACAGATTATACTTCTCATTATTTTTACTAGTTCTACAATCTTTTTATCGTATATAAAGTTAATCTACCAAACATAAAAAAACAAAGAGGTAGTTCTCAGAAAAAAGTAAGGAAAAGGCTGTATTGAACAGGATATCTGAATTGAAAATAAATAGACAGGATTTGAAACATTATAATCAAGGTTTCCATGTATAAATTTAAAATAGTAAATATTTAAAATATCCGGGCTTAGAACTTCCGGTGTTTCGGAAGGCAGTCCCTGCAGTAAACAGGTCTTCCTTCAATAGGTTTGAATGGAACCTGGGTCTCAACACCGCAGTCAGAACACACTGCAGGATACATTTCTCTGGGACCACTGTTGCCACCTCTGAAACCCCCGCGGTTGCCGTCTCTGTCACCCCGATTGTTATCTCTCCCCCGGAAGGAATTTCCTCTGTCATTAAAACTCACTCTTGTTTCACCTCCGCTTATAGCGGATAACCTCTAGCGTGCTATAAAAATAAGATCCTATACACTCTTTTATTAAAAACAGAAATGAAGTTTTTAATAACAGATTATATGATTCTTTATTTTTACTGCCAATATTTTCGTAGCCGGCATAGTATATAAATTTATCTCAAATGATCGTCGTGTATGGAAAGCTCTTTCAGGCAGGCTGAAGCTTTATTTGTCGGAATCAAACCGTATATTGAGGACAAAAAAGTTCCAGAGTTTTCCGGCAAATACATGGTTTTTAAGGTATTTTCATATTCATGTATTAATCAGAAGTTCTCCAGGTATAACAAAATAAAGAAATAAAGTAGATCAATAAATTACAGGCTATAAACCTGTCAGCACTAACAGACTGCTTAGCAGATCAGGAATATAAATAAAGAAAGTATAAAGGGCTAACAGCTAATAATTAATAATAGAAATAAAATTATCTATTAATGAATTATTATTATCTTCTGTTACTTGCAATACTGTTTGAAGTTTGCGGAACAACCTGCATGAAATTATCTGATGGCTTTTCAAAACTGACCCCATCGATTTTGATTTTCGTATTTTATGCTATCAGTTTCTTTTTCTTTACTCTTGCCCTTAAAGGGCTGGATGTGAGCATTGCATACGCAATATGGGCAGGGTTAGGGACCGCTTTTATAACAGTTATAGGAATATTCTGGTTCAGAGAACCTTCCTCGGCCTTCAGGCTAATTTCTCTTGCCTTTGTAGTTATGGGAGTGATCGGGCTTCATCTGAGCGATAGAGTAGCATAAACCATTCTGACAGCATTCTGACAGGGCAGGTTGATCAGATTGAAGAGTTCCGTACTGAGTAAAATCTTAAAAGATAAGATCGAGCTTCAAAAATATCAGGTTTGAAGCCCTTCAGCTCCTGACAAAATTGTCTGCTGCCTGAAATTTAAAGTTTCTGAGCAATAATTACAAACCCCAGAATTTTGTTCCCTGTCCTCGTCTCCAGTTCTTTGACCCTGAAATAATCAATTTCAAATCTGCAATCTGTGAGCAGGAACACAAGCTCTTTTTCAGTAAAATGGTGTGCAATAAACTCAGTCTCCCCTGTTTCAGGGTCACGGGCAAGGAAAGACCCTTCTTCTTTTGTAATTGGGAAGTCGTGGAGGTATCGTTTCCTGTAGAGCTTCAGGTGCCAGTTCTGGCCGAATTCCACAAGGTACAGATAAGCTCCGGGTTTCAGGACTCGAAAAACTTCTTTAATTATCCTGGATCTTTCCTTAGGGTCCGGCACAGAGGTCAAAAATGCCTGCATGACTGCAAAATCAAAACTTGAGTCATGAAAAGAAAGAGAAGAAGCATTTTCAACCTTAAACTCAGCCTTCCCTCCAGTCTTTTGATTCAGACCAGGGCTTCTTGCAGCAGTTTCTGCAAGCCTGATCGCTTCAGAATTTATATCAATTCCTGTTACCGAATACCCCAGGGAAGCAAGCTCAAGACTGATTTTTCCAGACCCACATCCGATATCAAGAATTTCATCATCTTCCTGCAGGTAGTTGTGAATTATAGGGTAAAGATCAAGGCTTGAAGGTATGTTCTTCCCGGATACCTTTTCCCAGTATGATTCAGGCATAAAGAATCAGATGCAGGTGAAGAATAAAGAACATTTCGCAATTCCGGACTTCACGAGTTTTCGAGTAAAATAGAAAATAGAAGCTAAAAGAACTGCAGGAAAGTGGAACACAGAGTGTAAACAACAGATGTGAAAAAAATAGAAAGGGGTAGATAAATAATTGAAAATCAATAAAGATATTTCAGGCAACTCCTGAATCCGCCCTGCAGGTGTTGCCTGAAAAATGCTTATTGTTAAGGTCAATCCTTTTAACGCGAACTTTGGCACCGCCAGAGTAGCGTTTAACTGAGGGTCTATTCCCGCAGTGGATCCGGACAACCTGCCCGGATCACATAATGTAATCTTTGCGGGATAACTCAGCAGTCTCTGCTACAGGTTTCCGAAAGAAATCGGACGTTGACATCAATGAGTGTGCAACAGAGCTGCTGTTTCGTGATGGAAATGCCCTTAACATTCAGGTTTTTTTTCAATGCTTTTGGAGTACTTTTTGGAGATTTAGCTTCTCCTTTTTTGAGACCTTTATTCTTTGTTTTTAAAGACCTTTATTTCCTTCACATTCTTAAAGATCTTTTAATTCCCGCAGATTTATTCAAAGCTTTTAGTTTAGCTTTGTCTGAAAAATCATTTGGGATTAGAATTTCATATTGTAAAATTAGAATATAAGTATACTTTTTGCAATAGTTCTGTTTCCTGACAGGGCCAATACTTTTAAAGCTTGATAATGCTTTATTTTCCTTGATAAAAGATCTGCATAATTTATAACGAATAGAAAGTGCACATATTATCTCTTATTAACAGAAGCACACCTTACAAAAAAAATAAACAAACCCTGAACCTTCACTACCCTCCGATCTGCCGTAGAATATATAAAATAATCATTGAGGGGTGCTGAAAGCGGTTTAATATACTGAAATCCTTTAACCTTCTCATACAGTCTTTAAAAGCTGAAAAACCTGCCAAATCGCCTGCACTCAAAGAAAATTCAGGGTAACCTGGATGGACTTGTCCGGAACCTGCAGAAAGGAGAAATAATTCGCAATTAATTAAGCCAGCCGTATCTGTAAAGGTTAAAATGAAACGGCATCACGGGACCTCTTTAAATTCTGGAAGAGAAATAGTATAAGGGGCAGAAACACATATATTCCTTCGATGGAACAGAACTCGGGAACTTCCTCTGCAAGCGGCAGAGCACTTTTTCCATTATATGCCATAACATTTATAGGAACCCTCGGGTTTGGCATCATACTTACTTTTCTCGTATTCCTTGTAACAGACTATGGAGGCAATGCCCTTGTCTACGGCATACTCGCTTCAACTTACCCTGCCTTCCAGCTTATCGGAGCTCCTGTACTGGGCAGGTGGTCTGACCTTTATGGGAGAAAAAAGATTCTATTATTGAGTCAGATTGGGACCATGCTTGCCTGGATCATTTTTTTTGCCGCCCTGTTTTTTCCAGTAATCCCGCTGATAGAGGTCAGGTCTGATCTTCTTGGAACATTTACAATTACTCTCCCTTTGCTTATACTCTTTTTAGCGAGGGCTCTTGACGGTGCTACAGGGGGAAATGTTTCAGTTGCCAATGCTTATCTTGCCGACCTCACCTCGGAAGAAGAAAGAAATAAAAACTACGGACGAATGTCCGTAGCCTCAAATCTGGGATATGTCTTTGGTCCTGCGATTGCCGGAGTTCTCGGGACAACAGCCTATGGCGAAATTCTGCCAGTATCCGCCGCACTGGTGATTTCAATCATAGGAACTCTTATAGTACTTTTTCTTCTCCCAGATTCCCGGCCCTGCGCCATTGAAGAATACCCCGAATCCACCGGGATTAGAAAAATACTCGGGCAGGAACAAAAAGAGTGCTATCAGGTTGAGGCAGGAAGTAAAATAACATTTCGTGAAGTCTTCAAGCTTGAGTACATCCCTTTTATGCTGGTTGTTTACTTCCTTATTTTTCTGGGCTTCAATATATATTATACCGCATTCCCTATCTTTGCCGTTGTTGCCCTTGAATGGAGCCCTGCGGAGCTGGGTATTTATTTTTCCGTAATCAGTGCGCTTATGGCATTTGTACAGGGCCCGGTCCTTGCAAAGCTTGCCAGAAGATATAGGGAGTCTATAATGGTTGTTGGCGGCGGTTTTATTCTGGGACTTCAGTTTATCCTTATAGTATCCGGAGACTATCTTCTTCTGTACCTTGCAGCCGTGTTTTTTGCTTTTGGGAACGGGATTATGTGGCCTTCTATTCTCTCCATCCTCTCCAAATTTGCGGGTAAAAAATACCAGGGATCTGTTCAGGGCTTTGCAATGAGCGCGAGCAGCCTTGCAAGCATAATCGGCCTTCTTGCAGGAGGCTTCCTGTATACGCAGTTTGGAGTTATAGCCTTCCTTATCGCAGCCGCAATAATATATCTTGTAGTTTTCCTCTCTTTCAGGCTTCTAAGAATTGAGAAAGAGAAACTGATAGAAACTGAGGCTGCGAAAACTCCAGTTTAATCCTTAAAAAAGTGACTGGTTTTTGGGATATTGAAAAATGACTGGCTGGTTTTAATGGATCTCAGAATTTTAATAGATTTCCTTAACCCTGCCTACCTGCCCATCGGACAGCTGGACTTTGATCCCATGAGGGTGGGTCGAAGAATTGGTTAAAATTCTCTTCACAACTCCACGAGTTATTTTCCCAGTCTTCTGGTCCTGTTTTAAAACGATTCCCACGTTTAATCCTTCTTTAATGTTTGATCTCATGCTTCCGTTATTCATGGCATAAGGTCAATTCCGTGGTATATAAACCATTACGTTCAGAAAACTTTTTTATAAATAAATCACCTGCCTGTAAAATATTATAATTCTGACTTTTTCACCTGTTCTCTGTTTTCAAGCCAGTCCAACACCCTGGGCCAGAGGGACAGTGAGATAATTATGGTAATAATAAAAACGAAAATGCAACCCATAACAACGTCTACCAGAGTATAGGATGTTTCTCCTGAGTAAATATTAGCTAACAGGGTCCCGAGCAGGAAAAGGCTCATCAGCACCACGGAAGTGGCAACACTTAATAGAAACACGGCCCGGTTCTTGTCTTTGGATTCGAAATTTACCATATTATCACCGACATTGAGCGGAAGTCATAAAATCAGTCCTGAACTTACTTAATCCTGCTTCTTTTCATCAGAAGGGAATTGGTTGTCACCGAAACCGAACTTAATGCCATAAAAGCAGCAGCCAGTTCAGGCGTAATAAGAACTCTGTGAAAAAAAGGATAAAGAATTCCGGCTGCAATAGGGATGCCTATTGTATTGTACCCGAAAGCCCAGAGAAGGTTCTGCTTGATCTTACGAATGGTAAGCCTGCTCAGGCGAAGGGCTGCTACCACGTCTATGGGGTCATTTTTAATAAGCACAATTTTTGCGGATTCCATTGCCACATCCGTGCCTGCTCCCATTGCGATCCCCACGTCCGACTGTATAAGGGCAGGGGCATCATTTATCCCGTCGCCTACCATTCCAACAAGCCTGCCTCCGCTCTGGAGCTTCTTGATTTCGTTTGCTTTGTCTTCTGGCAGAACCTCGGCAAGTACTCTTGAGATTCCGACCTCCGATGCAATTGCCCCGGCTGTAATGGAGTTGTCACCGGTTATCATAACCACTTCAATGCCCATATTCTTCAGGGTCTCCACTGCCTCTTTAGAATTCTCTTTCAGAGTATCTGCAACTGCAACCAGCCCCATAGCTTCATCCCCTAGAGCTACAAGCATTGCAGTTTTCCCGTTTTCTTCAAACCTGCGCATCTCGGCTTCAAGACCGTCAAAAGAAATTGAATATTCTTCCATAAGCTTGCGGGTGCCCAGCAGAACCCTCCTGTCCTCGAGATAGGCCTCTATTCCTTTTCCCGGAATAGAACGGAAATTTTTTGCCCCTGCAAGGCTGATTCCCTGTTCTTCCGCCCCTCTTACAATAGCTTCTCCGAGAGGATGTTCAGACCCTTTTTCAGCCGATGCAGCAGTAAAAAGTACCTCCTTTTCCTCACGTCCGGAAACTGCAAATATATCTGTCAGTTTAGGGGTGCCTTCAGTAAGAGTCCCCGTTTTGTCAAAAACAATGGTATCAAGTTTATGTGCTCTTTCAAGGGCTTCTCCTCCTTTAATAAGAATTCCGTTTTCCGCCCCTTTGCCTGTGCCGACCATTATGGCTGCAGGGGTTGCAAGCCCGACTGCACACGGGCAGGAGATAACAAGAACAGTGATAGCTATAAGCAGGGAAAAGAGGAAAGGGCTGGTGCCCCTGAGAGCTTCGGACTCTCCTACCCCATAGAACCAGTAACCAAAGAAAAACCAGAAGAAAAAAGCCAGAAGAGCAATTATATGTACGGTTACGATGAAGTTTCCGGCAAAGACATCTGCAATCCTCTGGATAGGAGCCTTGGTTGTCTGAGCTGCTTCTACAAGTCTGATGATCTGGGCAAGGGCGGTATCAGCCCCCACTTTGGTAGCCCTGAACCTGAAAGATCCCATTCTGTTAATGGTAGCCCCAATAACAGTATCTCCTTCGCCTTTTTCAACCGGGATGCTCTCTCCTGTGATCATGGACTCGTCCACTGCAGAGCTTCCTTCAACCACAATTCCGTCAACAGGTATTTTTTCACCCGGACGGACAATAACAATATCTCCGACTACTACCTCTTCAACAGGGACCTCTTTTTCCACACCGTCTACAAGGATCCTTGAGGTTTTAGCCCTTAACCCCATCAGCTTTCGGATAGCTTCTGAGGTTCTGCCCCGGGCTCGTGTTTCGAGATACCTGCCAAAGACAATGAAAATAATCAGAAAAGCCACGGTATCGTAGTAGAGAACGTCATATCCTGGACCCAGGTCAAGGAAAGTTGCTGCTACACTGATAAGATAAGCCGACCCTGTCCCCGCGGCAATCAGCAGGTTCATGTCGGTTACGCCGTGCCTGAAGCCTTTAACAGTGCCTGCAAAAAACTGCCTGCCCGGAAAGAGGAGAATAAGAGTGGACATGATGAAAAGCACGGTGTGATTGGAAAAGATGTCTGGAACAAAAGAGAGAAACGGGAACATCATGCTCATATTTCCGAGAGATACGGGGATCCCCAGGAGGAGGGCAATGATCAGGTTATTTCTCTGCTTGAGGATCTCAGCGTCCCTTGAGATCTGTTCCCTATCTTCATATTCTACAGTCTCAGCCTGCACTGATGCTCCATAACCTATTCCCTGGACTGCAGCAATAATCTCCCTGACAGATATGCGGCTTGAATCGAATTCCACAACGGCTTTTTCGAGGGGAAAATTTACGGAAGTCGAGATTACACCCTCGGTTTTATTGAGAATCCTCTCAATGTTTGCAGCACAGGATGCGCAGCTCATCCCCTGGAGGTTAAGGGTTACCCTGTCTTTCTCAACTTTATACCCGATGGACTCGATAGCTTCTTCAATCTGCCCGGGGGAAATAAGAGAAGGATCAAAGCTAACATTTGCCCTGCCAAGTTCCAGATTAACGGTTGCGGAATCCACTCCGTTTTCTTTCTTCAGGACTTTCTCAATATTCAGGGCGCATGCCGAACATGTCATCCCGGAAACACCGAGAGTGATTTCTTTAAGCCCTTCTTTCTGACCTGAAATTCGGGAGACTTTTTCTTCTGCCGTTTTGCAGGTTTCTGTGAGGGGACATGCCTGAGAACTTCCCTGCGCCTTATCCTCATATTCCAGACCCTTATCAGCAGAGTCTAAAACCTGTCCTGCTTTCTCTTCTTCCATTGCAGGCTCTGAGCTTTCCGTCAGGACTTTTTCTTTATCTTCTTCAGTCTCCCCTTCGCGTTCTGTAGAATAGCCAGCCTTTCGGACGGCTTCCATAATATCTTCAGGGCTTAATTTTTCAGGATCAAAATTAACATATGCACGTTCAGCTTCGAGATTGACATCTACAGATTCTACACCATCAAGTGAAGCAATAGCATCCGCTACTCTTTTCTGGCAGTGACCACAGGTCATGCCGTAAACTCCTATCGCAAGTTCCATCGGATATGCCGCCTATCCAGTTTTTTCAGACTTCCCTGGCGCTTAAAAAGCGTTCATGGGCTCTCTTACATTTTTATAACCCGCTTCGAGCAGGGTCATCCTGATGACGTGTGCATCAGTTATCCGGCTGTCATAAGTCACGTTTACCGTCCTTTCCGGTACATTCACATTTACACATGAAACCCCGCTAATAGAGGTAATAAGTCTGGTAACCGTGTCTTTACAGTACTTGCAAATCATGTCATCCACTACAAATGTTGTCTCCCCCGTGTCTTCACCCCCGGATCATCAGCTGCTTTTTAAACAGGCGCTTCACCCATATTATAAAAATCTGTGCCTTTTACTATATAATGGAATTCCTCGAGCCGGATAAATAAAATGTCTCAGGATCAATAAAACTCAGACACATAATTCCAGTTCAAGCTGGTTCATACCCGCTTTCTCGGACTGCAGCCTTTATTTTCTCAACATCTGTTTTCTCTTCATCAAATTCGACAACAGCCTGTTTGTTCTCAAGGCTGACGTCTACTTTCTTTACACCCTGTACATCTTCAATTGCTTTTTTAACCCTCATAACACAATGCCCACAGGACATACCTTCGACTTTTATAGTTTCCTGAGTAATCGTTTCAACCTCCAATATATTTATCAGAAAGAATTTGCTTACCATCTTTATAAAAGTGTTCTTGGCGGAAATAGATAAAAAATCTGTTAAAATAATTTGTAGTTTTTTTACATTATGAGAGTATTTTCTATTTAATATATTACAATAGTTTCTCATAGTCTGATAGAAGAATACGGGCAAAAAGAATATAGAAGTAACCCCCTATTTTAAAAAAGAACATGTATCTACCTTATTTCACGTTGCCGCTCTGGATTGCATTTCACTTAGTTCAAGAACTATTTCCGTGTAAATAATTCCCTGGTTTAATAACTGGCATCTCCATCAAGTTGAGATCTGCAGTCAGACATCCGGCGAAGCTAGTACTTCTGTTCTCATCTGTATACGGGTGACTTCAAAAGGAGAGCCCGATAATATAGATACCAATGACAGTAACAATACAGGTTCTCATCTGTATACGAGTGACTTCAAAAGGAGAGCAGCACTGGATTGAAAGAATTGAAGTGCAATTCAGCCCATTCAGAAAGAATGCCAGCAAATTAACTACAGGCACCTGAAGCTGAAAAATGATCTTATTTATGGAGAACATAAAAAAGAAACAAAAAAGCCTAAATGTTCTGAAATCGCGAGAAAAGATATTGTGTAAAAAAATACAAAATCTGAATTTATCTTTTCCTATCCAGATAGTTTTCAGGGGAATTTATCAGAATAAAATTCCCCTGTTAAACTATTTTTTAGACTTGGGAACTTAAAATTGTTTTTAACCGGAAAACTGAAAAAATAACGTTGATTCCAGTAGAAAAATAAAAATTTAAATGAAATTTTTATTTTGGAGACGCTGCTTTTGATGCCGCTTTTGGTTTCTCTACTATCGGAACCACTACTTTAACAGTTTCTTTCGCACCGGTTTTTGGCCTTTCATTGGATATTGATAGGCAGTCTTTCGGGCAACCAGTAACGCACTCTGTGCACATAATACACCGGAACAGGTTGATTTCCCACGTTTTGTCTGCTTTGGTAACTGTAATCGCATCCGGTGGACATTTCTTTTGACATAGCCCGCAGAGGATACAGTTTTCAGGATTGATAACAATCCTTCCTTTAAACTCTTTATAAGTTTCCCTTATCTCGAAGGGATAAAGTCTGGTAGCCGGTTTATGAGAAATGTTTGATAATACAAGGTTTAGCATACCCATTTTAATCACCCTTCCACTTCATCTTTCAGTGCAGCTAATGCAGGGGTCTATAGTGAGTACAATTATAGGAACATCAGCGAGTTTTACGCCTGGGAGCATTACTAGCAGTGAAGGTATGTTTGCAAAGGTAGGAGTCCTAATTTTAAGCCTTTCCAGGTTTTTAGTACCGTTACCTTTCACGTAATATACAACTTCACCTCTGGGCTGCTCTGTTCTCATAATTGCTTCACCGGTAGGGAAGCCCTTTACAGGTACTGAAATGTCGCCATTAGGCAGCCTGGAGATTGCATTTCTTATTATTTCAATAGAATTAAGTACTTCGTTGATCCTTACTTTAGTTCTTGAGTAACAATCTCCGTCTTTCTCCACAGCTGTCTTAAAACCGAGATCCTTATAAATTGCCCAGTCATCTATATCTCTTACGTCAATGGCGTTATCGCTTCCTCTCAATGTAGGACCGGCAGTTCCCAACTCATATGCTACCTGCTTTGACATTACACCTAATCCCTTAGTTCTTTTCTTAACGGTGTAATTATTTACGAACACCTTTTCAATGTTTTTAACTTGGTCTTCCAGTGTATCGCACAGTTTCAGAAGCATATCAGTATGTTCTTTGGTCAAATCTCTGGTAACTCCTCCGACCTTTGATATTGAGTGTATAACCCTGTTTCCACAGATTCTTTCCGCTGCATCCTGTACTCCTTCTCTGTACTTCCAGCATTCATAAAAAAGGCTTTCAAATCCAAAACCATCAGCAAACAGACCAAGCCAGAGAAGGTGACTGTGGAGTCTATTGAGTTCACCAACTATTACCCTGATATACTGAGCTCTTTCAGGGGGTTCTAAATCGAATAATTTCTCAACTGCCCGTGTATAAGTTATACCATGGAGGGCACTGCATATTCCACAGATTCTTTCACAAATGTATGTTGTTTGAACATAGTCCTTTGTGTCTATGAACTTCTCAAGCCCTCTGTGCACATAGCCTATTGAAGGAAGTGCTCCAACAACAATATCGTCGTCAAGCTCAAGTTTCAACGCTACCGGTTCGGGTAAAACGGGGTGCTGAGGACCAAAAGGTATTACAGTTGTCATATGATTCTCCTCTCAAATTGCTTTAGGCTAAAGGAGCTTTCGGACTGTTTGGCGTTAAGTAAAGGTAGCCTTTATAGTCTATTGCTAAACCTTCGAAAGTCAATCCGAAGAGATCCTGGTACTCATTCTCGATCAAGAGTGCACCTAGATAAATGCCTGATATACTCTTGGGCTTCTCACCTGGTTTCAAAAAGTACCTCAGGTTTTTCAGTTTATAATCTTTTTCAAAGACATAGATCAAATCATGACCATCGTTAGCTTTCAGGCATATCATAGTAGCGTTTCGATAGCCATCCTTTTTTAATTGCTCTACGGTTTTTAGCAGCTCTTCGCTACTTTTAATTTCTACCTCATTCTTAAGCATTCGATGGCACCTCTTTTCCTTTCAATGGTACTTCTTTTCCTTTGATGTTCCCTTTCTTCTTATTTTCAAGTATTGAAAGTGCTGCTACTACGCCGTCAAGTATGGCTTCGGGCCTTGGACAGCACCCGGGAACATATGCATCTACGGGTATTATCTGGTCCACTCCGCCTATAACATTATAGCAGTTATGGAATATCCCACCAGTAGATGCACAGGCACCGACAGCTAAAACAACCTTCGGGTCCGGGATCTGGTTGTAAAGATTTTTGAGTACATTGACATTTTTATAATTTACAGAGCCTGTAACTACCATTATATCAGCTTGCTTGGGAGTACCGATATTTAAAACGCCAAATCTTTCAGCATCATATAAAGGGGTAAGACAGGCTACTACCTCAATGTCACAGCCATTGCAGCTGTTACAATTCACATGTATGATCCATGGTGATTTTGCTAAACTCATAAATAGCCCTCTTTCACACTAATTTTACTCCACTTACGTACAGGTACACTATGTTCACAAGTGAAATTGCTAACAGGAATGTCCAGCTCAATTTGAGCATCCATTGCCAGTAAACTCTTGCAGTAATATTGTCTATTACGATTACCAGCAAGAAAGCAATGATACCCAGAAGCAAACCTATTATTGGAGTTGATGCCCAGAATAAGAATATTAGTCCGGTTAAGAACACGTATTCATAGAAGTGAGCAATCTCAATTGTGGCAAATCCTGGCCCTGAATATTCGGTTGTCATACCTTTAACCAGTTCCTGGTGACCGTGGTGAGAGGTTGAATAATCAAAGGGCGATTTTTTCAATTTTATATTCAGAACAACTATCATTGCTATGAATAAAAGAGGCGTATATATCAGCAGAGGAGTGGATGCTTCTAACAGCGCGGATACTTTGAAAGTGCCGGTGACCAGGTAGATTGCAAGGGCATATAAAATCAAAACCGGCTCATAAGAAAGTATAGCCATGATCTCCCTTGAACTTCCTACTCTGGCATATGGAGAACCGGTGCTCATACCTCCTACAATAAGAGCCAGAGAAGCTACAGTATATACGAATATTATCATCAGCATGTCTGCCCTGAATATTAACATCAAGAGGCTCAGAATGATAAAGACCAGGTACACGACTACGTAAAAGTTCTGAGAGCCGTTTACGATCATGTTTTCTTTACTCATGAGCTTCCTGACATCATAGTACGGCTGTAAAAGAGGTGGACCGACTCTACCCTGCAGTCTTGCAGTGATTTTCCTGTCAATCCCCGAAGCTAAACAGCCTATGATAGGAGCACCAATCAGAACAAGAATAGCTAGCAAAACATCGTTCATAGCTACCATTATAGTACCCCTCCTGCCAATGCAATTACAATAAGAATTATGGAAATTGCATATCCAAGCGTTGTAAGTTTATTTTCTCCAAAAGTGTTCTGGAGATATATATTGGAGACATTACTTTTATCGTAGGTGCAAAGCCCATTTCTGAACATTAATTTGTCCCTTTCCATGTTGTTTTCTCCACACATGTAATATCCAGCCATACGTGGAGTGAACATGCTTCTTGTAGCGAGATAGAGGATAATAGCCAGAGCAAGCACTGCGAATATTGCTGCATAAGCAAATGCCCCTATTTCAGAGGTGAATTGTCCGGCTTCTCCTGAAATAGCAGGAGCAGTATTGAGCAGTATTTCAACCTGAGGTTTGATGAAGTAGTCATATATTGAAAACACAAGAACGCTTGAAACTACAATTGAAAACCCGAGGACTGAAAGTGGGAAATATGTTTCCGCTCTCTTGTTGTGAACTGCATATTTATCCATGGTTGAGGACAGGATTGTTCCGAGCCATTTAGCATAATACACTGTTGTGAGTGCACTTCCGAGTATAAGGAAGACTATCACAATAGGGTTGTTAGAAGCAGCTTCCATCGACACCCATTTTGTGAGCAGCACACCAAAAGGAGGCAACAGCATGGATACCATTCCCAGCGCTGCAAGGGTTGTGAGATATGGAGCCTTTTTAATTAACCCTGCCATGTCTTCAATATCTCTGCTTCCTATGGTGTGCTCAATTTCACCTGTGCAGAGGAAGAGAAGAGCTTTGGATATTGCGTGGAACAGGATAAGCATAATTGCAGCAGCTACAGCCAGAGGTGTACCAATTCCTGCACTTGCGATAATTAATCCCAGGTTTGCAATTGTAGAATAAGCGAGAACTCTTTTTGCGTTTCTCTGGGATAAGGCTAAAGCCGAGCACATGACGAAGGTAAAGCTTCCGTAAACTGCAATAGCTGTACCGAGACTTGAGCCCGCAAAAGCTGGTACAAGTTTGACGACTAAAAACACACCGGCATTAACCATTGTGCTTGAGTGCAGTAAGGCAGAAACCGGAGTTGGAGCTACCATTGCACCCAGGAGCCAGCTCTGGAAGGGCATCTGAGCGGATTTCGCAAAGCCTCCGATACAGAGTAAGGCAACGGGAAGGGCTACAGCGGCCATCGCTGTTGCATCAGTTCCAGCGTAAATTCCAATTCCGGAAAGGGTGCCTATATCATAATTTAGAGCTAGAATAATTATGCCTACAGATAAAGCAATTCCACCAACCAGGTTTAAAGCCAGAGCTCTGAAACCATTGTTTATTCCTTCCTGGTCCATGTTGTATGAGATCAAGACGAATGAACAAAGAGTTGTCAGTTCCCAGAAGAGAAACAGCCATCCGAGAGTGTCAGCCATGACAAGACCGTTCATGGATGCCAGGAAGAAACTCATTGTGAAATAGAATGTTCTCTGTCTGTTTAAATGCCTGTGTTCTTCATATTCATCCATATAACCGGTTGCGAATAGTATGATCGCAGTACCGACTATATTGACAATTAATATCATTACCTGAGAAAATTGATCAATATTAAAAACAGCGCTTTCAGCATGCGGAGCATTAGTAAAAGTGTAGGCAAATACAGCTGCTGAAATTATTCCGAGTACAAGTGTAGGCCAGTTTTTGTATTTTGCTGACACAGCAAGAATGAATAGTATAACCAGTACTTCGAGTACAAGGACAACATTTTCTAACATTGCAAAATCTGGTCCAGTTATTTCATAAACACCAACACCATCCCGAACTAACTGAACTGAAGCAATTACCCCAAATACAAAGAAAGCCCAGGCAAGAACTTTGTACATACTTTTGCCAAGACCCAGGAATAAAAACGAAAAAAGTAGGGGTACTGCGATTAATAGCATTACTGTTGTTTCTATCATACAACGTATCCTCCGACCTATTTCCTCCTATCGATTTACCTTTGACCTATACTGTTGGGACTTACGCACTTGAAGAATAAAATCAAACTCAATAAGCTTTGTTAGGAGTGTACGTTTTTAACAGTTCAAGGCTTACGATATTGATTTTTGATCCAACCGAGTAGTTTCCGGAACATGTAAGGACATACAAAATATTTAGGACAAAAAATGCCCAGAATAATTATAAGCCCTTAAATTAAAATTATAACAAGATAATAATGCCCAAACAACGTAGAAATATATAATATCTACGCTTCCAACTGTTAATCTATCATAGCCATATTTAAACATGGTGATTTTTTTCCCACTTTTATATTACTAATATGAATAATTGCCTGAATCGTCAAAAAAAAACAATCTCAGGTGTCGCTGGAGAAAAAAGGACAAAAAATCCAGAGGTTGGGAAGAACATGCATGACGACATAGAATTTATCTTTAAATATATTGTGGTACATTTAAATAAAATAAAGAAATGCCTTTATTATAGAAGCTAAAATAAAGCTACTTTTTTAAAATTAATAAAATATTCAGTCCAGTACGTCCAGAACAATGTGGCTTTGAAAATTTACTATAAAAGCTGCAGTATATCCTTCAGGAAAGATTTTCTAAGTTTTGATACATTATAAAGATAAAACATATCCTGTTATATATTAGAAAGAAAATGATTCTAGTTTTAGAGAAATTTGAAAATATGATTAAAAAGAAATGAATATTTCATACTTTTATCCGTGTAATGAAAAAGTGTGAAATTTGAAGAAAATATTACTTCCATATAGTTATTAAGATAAATATTTTCGATATAAATATCCCGGTTTAAATTACAATGGGAATAAAAACTCTTAATAGTAGAAATCTCCGGAGTGAAGGAACAGTAGATTATACGGATAAAATATTATATGAGGCAAATTCCTGGATAGTTTCAGTTACAATATAATATTACTATTTTATACACTCAATCTGTACTTATTCTCATTCAATCTATGCTTATTCTTTCGATCTATGCTTATTCTCATTGGATCTGTGCTTACTCTCATTAGATCTGTGCTTACTCTCATTCGATCTGTGCTTACTCTCATAATTTGATCTCCTGTACTCTTATTCGGTCTCTTATTCTCTACTCAATCTGTACTATTCAATCATACTCTATTCGCTGATTCACTCTATACTATTCAATTTACACCTGTTCGCTGATTCAATCTTACTTATTCAACCTCTATATGTTCTTTGTAAAACTTACTTTCAGCATAAATACTGAAATTCGAATAGATAATAAATGCATGACCAAAGAGGTGAATAGATGAATTGGCCAAAGATGTGAATAGATAAATAATACATATAAGAGTCTGATTACAGAATTTCTCAGAACTGAAAAAATGAAACCAAACCGCCTGAGTGAATAAAGTTAGTCAAAAAAATCCAGTCTAGATGAATCTATATTAGAGAGATCTAGATAATTAGAGAGATCTAGATTTATACATATATTGAAACTTAAAGGAAAAACCTGTGATTTTAGGGTCCCGGGTAGAAGTTTGAATAAATCAACCCGGGAAAAATAGAAGTTGGGAGAAATAAAATCTGTCAGTATATTCTCATTGTGTCTTCTCATTATGTTAACAGACTCTCGGAATCGGGTCTCCTGCAGGCACGTCCACATAACGCATCCCACCGAAACGGTTCCTCAGGATTACCTCTCCTTTGTTTTCATCAGTGACCTCTCCTATAAGGGCTGCATCCTTTCCGTAGGGGTGCTGCCTGAGAATTGAAAGTACGTCTTCTTCAAAGCCGGCTTTGACCCCTATAATTGCTTTTCCTTCATTTGCAACTTCGAGAGGATCAAGACCCAGCATCTCACAGGCTGCAGTCACTGCAGGCTTGTAAGGGATGAGGCTTTCTTCAAGCAGGATTCCTGCTCCGGATTTTTCTGCCATTTCATTAAGAGCGTTTGCAAGCCCCCCGCGGGTAGGGTCTTTCATAGCCGTTATTACAGGCTCTCCCTGAGGAGTCCGGAGTTTAAGGACCGGTTCTATTAACTTCCACAGGGGAGCGGAATCAGAAACAAGGTCAGTATCAAAATCAAAACCTTCCCTGTGGGCCATAAGAGAGATCCCATGATCCCCTATGGTGCCTGTAACGATGATCCTGTCTCCTGGCTTAAGACCTGAGTCTCTTACAGGGCTGTCCGTAATCCCGAGACCTGCGGTGTTAAGGATGATTGAATCAAGTGCGGTCTTTTCCACGGTTTTCGTATCGCCTGTGATTATGGGCACTCCAGCCTCCGCAGCAGTCTGGTCCATTGTTTTTATAATCTCTTCAAAATCATGGACTGGAAAACCTTCAGGCATTATGACTGCACAGGTGAGTGCAAGCGGTTTTGCTCCCATGACTGTCAGATCATTGATTGTACCTGCAACAGCAAGCCTGCCTATATTCGTATCAGGAAAAAAAGCAGGAGTTATCACATGGCTGTCCGTTGTCAGCACAAGTTCGGAAGAAGAGTTAAAGTTCTCAAGTCTGACTGTGGACCCGTCATCAAGGCTGTCAAGGCCTATAGAACCTGCACTTTTATTACGGAAGTTTTTGAGAATAATATCTCCTATAAGCGCCTGCATTACCTCTCCACCGGCGCCGTGTTCGAGAGAAATTGTATTGGATTTCATCTAAAGCTCCTTTATCCTCGTAAGACTCTATTAAGTTTATTTAGTGCGTTTTTCAAGTCCGCTCTCGATGAAACCTATCCATGTTTCAAGGCTTTCCCAGTCGTGTTTTGATGTAAGGATCACCGGCACTTCAGGGTTTAAGGAAAGGATGTCGTCCCTCATCTTTTCGGAATCAACATCAACTGCATGTGCAATATCAACCTTGTTTATGACAGCAAGCTCTGAAGTCTTGAAAATCATGGGGTGCTTGAGGATAATGTCGTCTCCTTCCGTGACGCTCACAACCACAACCCGCAGGTGTTCTCCCAGCTTGAAGTCCACAGGGCAGATAAGGTTGCCTACATTCTCAATAATCAGGAGATCAGTGTTATCAAGGTCTATCTCACCCAGAGCCTTTTCTACAAGCTTCGCATCCAGGTGGCACTCTTTTCCGGTATTTACAGGGATTGTCGGAACATCCAGCTTTCTAAAACGGGAAGCGTCCATCTCTGCAATAACATCGCCTGCAACAACGGCTATTCTGTATTTATCCTTAAGGTGCCTGATAGCCTCTTCAATCAAAGTGGTCTTTCCTGACCCTATTGCTCCCATAACATTTACTGAGAAGACACCGTGTTTGTCAAGAGTTTTTCTGTTCTTTTCGGCAATTTTGTCATTTGCCTTGTAAACATCATGTCCCATATGGATTACATGCATTAACATAAACATCACCAGGGTTGCTTATTATTTTTTACCGCTGCGATTCATTTTCGTTTTCAGTTTCAATCTCTATGCTCTTTATGATCAATTCCCTGCCGCCTGCAATATGGGCCTGTTTTCCACACACAGGGCAGTCCATAGCTGCTATATAAGCAAGGAGTTCACTTGTCAGTTCGTTGCTTTCCCGTATCCTTTCCTGGTCTATAGTTCCTGTGTATCCGCATTCGCATTCAAGGGTTGGAGGCACCATTTCTACGATGAGATCCGCATTTTCAGCAATACTCCCTTCTGCAAGAGTCTTAAAACAGAAACTCAGCTGTTCAGGATTCGTATGGGACAGCCTTCCCATTTGAAGAGTCACATGTTTGACTTCTGTGGCTCCGTGAGCTTCGGCAGTAACCTTAACCTGCTCAAAGATTTCACAGGCAATGGAAAGTTCATGCATTTTTACTACCTCCTTCTCGAGAATATTTATACCAGTTATAGCACATACCTTCCTGACTTACCATGCAGGGACCCGCTGGTTTTTTTGGAGTGCATTCTTTCCCGAAGTTAGGACACTGGGAAGGTTTTGCTTTTCCTGTCAGGATAGCTGCACAGATGCAGCGTTTTTTATCTTTTCCTTCAGCTTTCGATTTTATCTCTGCAAGAGAAGCAGAATAAAGATCTTCATGTATTTTCGCAGCGTCTTTTTCTTCAAACTCTTCCCTGAGGACGAGTCCCGAATCTTCTATATTTCCTATACCTCTCCACTCAGAGTCAGAAGTTTTGAATACCTCATCCATCATTTTCAGGGCTATTGTATTTCCTTCTGGCTTTACGACCCTGGGATATCCGTTGTCCACCCTTGAGATTCCTTTCTCTACCTGCATCTGTAAGATGTTTATTCCAAGAAGTATATCTGCGGCTTCAAATCCACTAACAACAACAGGAAAGCCCTTTTTTGCAAGCGGTTCGAAAGGTTCTGTGCCTATTATGGTTGCCACATGCCCTGGTGCTATAAAAGCATCAACATTGGTATCACTGGCAAGAAGATTGACTGCAGGAGGAGTCTGCTTCTGAGAAGCAAGGAGGCTGAAGTTGTCAGGTAGATCCTTCCGCAAAAGGGCTGCCGCGTTTGCAGGGACTGTGGTCTCAAAACCTATCCCGAAAAAGACTACTTTCAGATCTGGCTTTTTTCCTGCAAGGGCAACTGCATCATCTATACTGTAAACCATCCTTACATCCGCCCCTTCAGACTTTGCGTTCAGGAGGCTGTCTGAAGAGCCAGGTACTCGCATCATATCCCCGAAAGTGACCACAGTTGCTCCGCTCTTTGCGAGGGCAATTGCAATGTCAATATCTCTTTCAGGAGTGACACAGACAGGGCAGCCGGGACCACTTATTACTTCAATATACTGAGGAAGCACACTTCTTAACCCGTATTTTGCTATGGTTCTTTCGTGCGTTCCACAGACATGCATAATACGAAGTGATACCTCAGAACCTTTAATCCTTTCAAGGAGTTTCTTTTCTATGTCTGAAACCGCTGTTTTTGAAAGAGATTTTCCGTTTTCCATATTATCAGCGTCCACTTTCACTGAGATTCACTTTCAAGGGAGTCAATTTCTTCGAGACCGGCCATAATCTTGAGAAGGCGCATGGTTTCTTCACTTTCTTCTTCCGAAATCTCAGATATCGCATATCCAACATGTACAAGGAAATGCTTTCCAATCATAGTCTCCTTTGCACCTCCCATGAGTGCCATATTTACATCTCTGCAGATCCCGCCCATGTCAATAGTTGCTGTATTTTCATCCACAATAGCCGTCATTTTACCAGGAATTGCTATACACATGTTACCTCTTCCGTTTTCTTTTAGAATATAGTCGTTTTTAGTATCAATGATTATAAGATTAGTTTTTGTGTAAGAGCTATTTTAAATAAGCTGTTTTCATCAGAAATTTGAAAAAGATTTATTCGAAGCCCCAGACGAACTTGTATATATAGATAACAGAAGAAAGAGTCTTTATCCCAATGCCCCATTCTCCGCCTGCTCATCATGTTTTACTGCTCTTCTTCCTCCAGTTGCAAATAAAAGAAAAGCACAGATTCATAATGAATAATTATGAATAAAACCGGGTTCTGAATTCTCGAATTAAATTTATCGATAAAAATTGTTTTTCGCAATTCTTGAATTCTATTTTATAACTTTTTTGCTTTGCGATTTCATATACAGAATTTGAAGATGTCCTTTCAGAGTATATAAACTGTATAAATTATAGATTGAAATATACATATAAACCTCTTTCGATCAAATTTGAAGCATATAATGACTCCAAAAAGTATTAATAAATAATACTTAAATTTGAGTAAAGACAATTTAAACGAAAAATAGGTTCTTTTTGTATTTCTTTTTTCCTAAAGGCTTTTGAAAAAGCTCTCATGCAACCACTACAAATGAAGTTAGCAGTAAAGAGATTCTTTAAATTGTTTTTATTTTTGCAATAACAGTTGCATGCGCCTCAGGTTCCTGTATTCGTCTGTGAATTACTCCCTGCTTTCCTCGAAAAGATTCTATATTCTTTTAATTTTTATGCATTATTTCATAATAAAAACAAATTTTTGCATATAAACTCACACTTTATAGCAGGCATCTAACCTCAAATCAGCCCGATTGCCTCATTATTTACTTCTTTTTTGAACTTTCTGAATATCTCACTACGAATGATTAAGTGAAACATTATGGTGAAACAGACATAATTATTATTTTAATTATAATTATATTGTTTTTAATATAAAAAGGACTCCCTCCCCCGACTAATATATTTATCGATCAAAGTAAAAATCCTTAAATACTATTCCCTCATTCAAAACATTAGTGAGGAATTTATAGTTGTATTTATATAATTCTGGAGAGTTTTTAACTAATATATTCTTTAGTGTATAAAATTGGGTAAAATCAAGATGTGGTAGAGATGAGTACTGGAACGACAAATCTTGTCCGTACACTTGACAGTATGGACTTCTTAAAAATGGACCGCCGCACCTTCATGAAGGCGGTAAGCGCTCTGGGTGCAACTGCATTTCTTGGCACCTATCAAACAGAGATTGTAAATGCGCTTGAGTTTGCAGAGACAAAGGTTATCTGGATACACGGTTCAGAATGTACCGGGTGTTCAGAATCCGTTTTGAATGGTGGCAATCCTGATATTGTACAGGCTCTGACAAAACTCAATGTAAACCTTGCTTACCATGAGACACTCTGTATGCAGCAGGGAATATGGAATGATGGTGAGCTTGTAAACACCTCAGAGCTTAACTCAGAGATTTTACTTGAAGACCTTTACAAAGAAGGTAATTACATCCTGGTCGTTGAAGGATCAATCCCCAACGGTCCGGACGGATCAGGAAGATACCTGGTTATAGGGAACAAAACGTTCAAGGAGACACTAGGAGAGGCTGCAAAGAACGCAAATGCAATAGTTGCAGTCGGTGCATGTGCATGCTGGGGAGGAATTACCTCTGCAGACAGCGATATTGAAAAGGATACAGACTACAGAGGAGTTGCTTTCAAAAAGACCGATGCATCAAAAGGCATGCTTAAGGAACTTGGAATAGACAAGCCAGTAATCAATATTCCTGGTTGCCCCTGTCACCCTGATTGGGTTCTTCTTACCCTGGGTGCGGTAATACTTGGAAAAATAAAGATACCGGATGACCTGCCAGCAGCTCTGGACCAATACGGAAGGCCAAAGGTGTTCTTCCCACCGGACCACACAGTACATGAAAACTGCCCACGCCGCGGGTACTATGACAGAGGAGAGTTTGATACGGAGGTTGGCGGAGAAAAATGCCTCTGGAAACTGGGATGCAAAGCTCCGTATGCACATGCAGACTGTGGAATTAGAAGATGGAACGGATCGGTAAGCATGTGTACACAGGCAGGAGGACCGTGCATTAACTGTGTAGACCCGGGTTTCCCGGATGCGTCAAGACCTCTATATGTTGAAGCGGAAGACAAGGGAATTGTAGGGGCAAATATTGACACAATAGCAAAGGTAGCTGTAGGCGCAGCCGCAGTTGCTGCAGGTGTGCATGCAGTAAGGAGAATGGGAAAAGGAGAGTGAGTGAAAAATGGTAAACGTTACAGTTGATCCCTTAACCAGAATTGAAGGACACCAGAGAATTTCAACAGAAGTAGATGCAAACGGTGTTATTACAGATGCACAGTCATCGTCCCTTATATTCAGGGGATTTGAACGCATACTGCAGCACCAGGACCCGAGAGACGCAGCTTTTCTTACACAGAGGATTTGTGGAGTATGCCCGCTTTCTCATGGGTTAACAGCAACAAACGCACTTGATGAATTGTATGGCGTGGCTGAACATGTCCCAAAAGATGCCCTTGTTATGAGGAATATTTTCCAGGGGCTTAACATGGCTGCAAGCCATGCAACTCATATATATGTCCTCTGGGCACCTGACCTTGCAAACCCGGCATACAAAAAGGTTCTTACACCACTCGGAGACACAGGAAACGCAGTCTGGAAAGAGATGGTTGGAAGGTTTGCACCAATAAGCTACAAGATGGATGGAGTGCCTATACCTGCAGGAAGTTCATACCTGGCAGCAATTCCTGAAAAGAAACGCCTTCAGGAAATGATTGCACTTATCGCAGGAAGGATGCCAGGTCCGTCAGCCCTGTATCCGGGAGGATACACATACCCGGCAACTGTTGCAGATATTACAAAACTGTCAACATACTATCTGCAGATTATGGACTTCATATCCGCGCACACTCTGAGAGTCCCATTCGATACATGGATCGAAAATACATACAAGGCAAGCTCCCCTACGAAAGCTGTAAGCTTCGTTACCGAACACCTGACTGACCTTATCAACAAGTCAACAACTTCAAATGACTTCTCAAAAGAAGCAGGATGGGGAGATACCGAATTCTATGCAGCCTTTGGTTCGGAACTGGTAGGAGAGAAACTTCTTGGCCTTCCGGCAAGCCTGAAACATGATACTATCGGAGGGTACCAGGACCCCTCAAAGATATGCTTCGTTGCATACGGAGGGTATTACAAGCCAACAGACGGATACGACCCGAGGAGCCCTGCAGGAGACAGGATTTTCACATCAGGTGTGGTATCAGGAAACCTGGAATACCTGAAATTTGATCCGGACAAGATTACAGAGAGCACGGCACACTCATTCTACCAGAACAGTGTAAACGACCTCCCGCCAGTAAAAGGTGAAACAGTTCCATTCACAGATCCTGAGAAAATCGTATACACAGGAGGCTCGGACAGCCAGTACAGCTGGGACAAGGCTCCGAGATATGACGGAATTGCAGGTGAAGTCGGGCCTCTTGCACGCATGCTGAACATAAAAGAGCCGCTTGTAACAGGACTTGCTCTGGCACTGGCTGAAAATGGATATTCGCCAGCCAATGTTTATACAAGGATGCTGGCTCGTATACAGGAAACCGCAATTCTCGCATATGAGCTTCTCAACTGGGTTACTGTTGACTACGAACCCGGAGGAAAGATTTCCGTGCCTCTTGACTTCAATGCAGCTAAAGACAGTCAGGGAATGGGCCTGTGGGAAGCGCCACGTGGGGCTCTTGGCCACTGGATTTCTACAAACGGAAGTGGCAAGGTTGCAAACTACCAGTGCATAGTTCCGGGTTCATGGTTGATGTCTCCAAGGGACAGCAATGGAATACCTGGACCGCTTGAACAGTCTCTTATCGGCTCAAAAATTAACCCGGTTGGAGAGGTAGATTACACAAATCCAGTTGGAATATTCCACATGGGCAGGTCATACGACCCGTGCATTTCATGCGCAGTCCACACGATAGACCTTACAGGGAAATGCGCTCCAAATACTCTAAGGATACTCTAAGTACAGTACAGGGAGATGACCCACGATGAAATCTAACAACAACCCGAAGGCGATGGTTGTTGAGCGCTATACTATAACGGACAGGATAGCTCATACGGTACATGCTATCGCGATGATAGTGCTCATCATCACCGGGTTAAAGATATACGCTGGATGGGAATTTATGAGCTTCCATACAGCACGTACACTGCACATGATTGCGGTCCCGTTCCTGCTTGCAGTAAACTGGATACTTATACCATACAATATTTTTTCCGAAGGGCACGGGTTAATGGGAAAAATATCGCATTTTACGGACCATTACATCTTTGGTCCTAAAGATGCGGTTCGTCTGGGAGGAATAATTAAAAACTTCTTCAGGAAGGGCAGATATCCTGCATATTCCATCTATGATGAAGAGAAAGGACACTATGAGACCAAACTTCACCCCGTAATGAAAGTCCTGATTGTGCTTGAAGGCACAGCACTCTTCTTAATTACGGTGTCAGGAATCGTCCTGTACAAGCTTGACTGGTCACTGTTTGGTCTTCCAATAGCACAGTGGATCATTTCAATATCCGGTATGATTGCACCCACATTCGGAATGACTCCTGTAGGGTTCCTGAGACTTCTCCACCTGTTGATGACATACTGGTTTATCTTTGAACTGGTGGTGCATGTGGGAATTCTCGGATTCGACCCCCACGTCTGGAAGTACTACAAAGCCATATTCTGGTCAGGAAAAGAAGACTTCTCAGACCCTTACTATTCAGAGTATGTAGAAAAATATTCAAGGTTTGATGCCAAGAAGGAACACAAGCAAGTGAATGCTAACAAAGAACACGGGCACCAGAAACATTAAAAAAGCTGTTAAAATGGAGCCTTAATCGGAAAAGATAATACAGGTATATTCGAAAAACCTTTACACTTATTAAGGTGAGACTATGCCTGTATTATATTCTCCGGTCCATATCAATAAATGTAAAAATTACAGTTTCTGTCTCAAAATCATTGAGACTGCCAGAAGGGCATTACATTTGATGCTGCCTGGCACAGTCCCCAGTTGCATACACTTTAATAAGGCAGAGATCCACTGAATAATGCTGAACTCCATCCCTCATATCATAAATAGCCTGGCCATAAAAGGCATATAAATAATCGAAAAACAGGTTCAGGCTCTACCGGAAATTGTGGTTATGGGAATTGAAATATAAACCAAAGCCGCTGAAATTACCCAGGAAATAAGTCCAGGCATTTTTGAGGGTGCGGATAAAGCCGTAAAACGTAATAAGGGAAGAAAACTTCTCCCCTTCTTTGATCTTTTTATTAATTCATTTAATCTCTGTCTTTTTTTCATCAATTTACTGATCTCAATCTTTTTTCTGCTCATATTGCATAAGATATAAAAAATTATAAAACATCAAATTATAAGGGTTCGTACCCTGCTTCGCGAATTGCAGTCCTTATTTTTCCCATGTTTGTTCTGGTTTCTTCAAAATTCACTACTGCTTCTCTCTTTTCGAGATTAACATCAACTTCCATTACTCCCTGCACGGAAGCAATAGCCCTTCCAACTCTAACAACACAATGATTGCATTCCAGACCTTCAATTCTTATAATTTCCTGTACCAGAAAATACCCCCCTTCCCGGTCAATAGATACGAGTATTGATTTGCCGGTTTTACCAGTGCATACCAGGCAGAATGAATATTGTAATTACTACTGGATACCTGGTATTATCAGGCACATTATTATCTTAATTTCCGGTTATCAGAACTTTTTATTGGGATCTGATTTCATTCTTCACTTCCCTTTCAGTGAAGCAATAACTGCTATGAGGATTGCTCCACCAAATCCTGCAAGTCCAACCCAGTAAAATACCTCCCCGTATAGCAATATATAGGCAGAGACTACAAGCAGAACAGCAAGGAAAATTTCCTTTGAAAAAACTTCACGCCTTTTATCTTTCTGCCTTACCTCAAGGAACCTGTCCCCCATGCCTTCCATTTTGTCGGCAACCTCCCTGATCGCAGCCCTCATCTCGGCTTTTTCATCCACTGGCTCGGAGGAAAATTCGATATGAAGTGCAGCTCCCTTTGGAGTATTGAGTTTTTTGTAAGCATCCATAAGGACAGGAATTGCGATGCTTTTAATATTGTACCTGGGGTCAAGTTCAAGGCAAACTCCTTCTATAAGCAGGATCGCCCTCTGAAGGGTGGAAAATTCCCCCGGGAGCCGGATATCATATTTCAGGCCCAGTTTTGCGTAATTGTCGCTCTGCCTGCCTTCAAGCCCGTAGTTCTGGTTTGCGATCAGTTCGTCCATATCCTTCCTGAGCCTGCGAACATCCACATCTCTTGAGTCTGCTCCCCCGATTTTAAGAAAACCCTGCGTTGCCCCTTCAACATCCCTGTTATTGATAGCGTAATAGAACTCCAGCATATTCCTTTTGAGTTCGTCATCTATGCTGCCAACTGCCCCAAAATCGATGAAAGAAACAGTATCGTTCTCTTCAACCAGCATATTGCCGCCGTGGGGATCTGCATGATAAAAACCATCTATATAAACCTGCTTCAGGTAACTCTTTGTAATTGTACGCGTATATTCCGACTTTTTACTCTGGGGCAGAGGCGTATCAATTATGTCTTTAACCTGCGTCCCCTGAATAAATTCCATTGTAAGGACATTTGCAGAGCAGTAATCCGGATAAATTTTAGGCACAGAAACATTTTTCACATTCTTGAAATTATCTTCAAAACGCCTCATGTTGACAGCTTCAATCCTGAGGTCAACTTCCCGGGTAAGCATTTCCCGAATTTCCAGAAGAAAAGCATCGATGTCAAAATTCTTTCCCACGCCCATAACCTTTTTCATAACAGGTTTAAAGTCGTCCAGTATGGAAAGGTCGATATTTATGATGTCAATCAGGTGCGGTCGAAGTATCTTAACGGCTACGGGCTTGCCTTCGAGAACACCTTTATAGACCTGAGCAATAGAGCCGCAGGCGATCGGCTCAGGGTCAAAGCTGTCAAAAATATCAATAAAAGCTTTTGCTTTTCTCTCCCTTGCAGCCTTGAGCTCCTCCTCGCTTTTCTTCCTTTTCCTTTCCTCACGAGTCTGATATTCACATACACATGCAAGGTCAAGAGACTCAGCCATCTCTTCAAAAGGCACAGGTTTGACTCTGTCCTGCAAATTTGCCATTTCAACAACATATGGCTGGGGCACAAGATCAGGCCTTTTACTCATTGTCTGCCCCATCTTGATAAAAGTGGGACCCAGCTCTTCGAAAGCCTGCCTGAGTTTTGCAGCTGTCTCCCGATTTTCGAGATCAAAAGTGCAGGTGCAGTCAGGATTGGATATATATTCAGTCCGCAGGTCATGGTAGAGTTCCGGGATGAGATTATATTTGAAAAGAACTCGTGTGACCTCAAGATAGCGCTTTGTCTTCCCCAGCATCCATAATGAATTGGTCATTATTGTTTAATAGAGTTTCTAAGGATACCAGTTTCTGGAGGATTAAGCAAATTTACTGGAGAATTAAACAATTTTACTGGAGAATTAAACAATTTTACTGGAGAATTAAATAATTACAATTTAATTTAGAAAAATTAATAAACATTAATACTGCAATCAAATTGAATGTTACTTACCGCTTTTACGCATTCGGCTGAGTATCTTTTAAAAACAGGTCCCGCAATAGTACTTGGGGTTATCCTTGCCGAACTCCTTGTGAGCCTGGGGTGGTTCTACAAATTTGATTTTCTGGTAAAACCGGTTACAAACTACGCCAATCTCAGAAAAGAATGTGGAGTGGGTTTCCTTACGGCTTTTGCGTCAACATCTTCAGCCAATGCTTCACTTAAAAGCATGTATGATGAAGGAATCATAAAGGAAGAAGAACTGATCATAGCTTCGGTTTTGAATTCATTTCCTGCAATTGTCATGCACTGGAGATCCCTGCTTCCGATACTTGTGCCCCTGCTCGGGACAACAGGGATCGTTTATGTCGGGCTGATAACTCTCGTAGGCTTTGTAAAAACCCTTATAGTTCTTATTGCCGGGCATTTCCTGCTTGAAAAAAAAGAAGTAAATTTTGAAGACCTTGAAAAGGAAAAGCCTCCGGAATTAAAAACAGCATTTAAAGAAAGCCTGGTGACTTCGAGAAAAACGATAATCAGGATCTTTAAAGTGATGATCCCGGTAACCATCCTTGTTTTTATTCTCACTGACCTTGGTATATTTGATTCCCTTGGCTCATATCTCAAGCCTATTTCGGACTACCTGCCTGTACCTGTAGAAGGGCTCCCTGTAATTGCAGCTCTTTTTGCAAGCCATCTTGCAGCCTATACTCTTGCAGCAAACCTCATGGAACAGGGAATTTTAACCGGCATAGAAGTCATAATCGTCCTCCTGGTAGGCAATATAGTAACAAGCCTCGGCTCACTGAGAATTTATGTCCCTCATTACGTCGGGATCTTCGGCCCCAGAATAGGGATGAAAACCATTTTGATTTCCCAGACCCTCAGGGTATTTGTTATGATAGGAATTACAGGGTTCATTTTAATAGTGTTTTAAAGTGAAAAAAGGACATGCTAAAAGCAGATAAAAGTAAACATTATAAAAATATAACGTAAAAAGAAAAGCCTTTTACGGTTTTGCCCTGATTTTTCGGAAAATATCCTTAAAAGCCAGTTTTTTTGCCTCCAGAATGGTAAAGCCCGCCTTCTGTATATTTTTAACCGTCTGCCGTGTGGTATGGTCCCCAAGCAGGAAAAACAGAAAAGGATCGATCATGTGCTCAAAAAGAGAAATAATTGAGTTACTGCTGTGCATGTGCTCAAGGGCTATAAGTTCACCTGAAGGTTTAAGGACACGCCTCATTTCTTTAAGAGCTATTACAGGATCAGGGATTGTGCAGAGGACAAAAGTCGCAATTACATAATCAAAGCTCTTGTCCGGAAATTCAAGATGTTCTGCGTCCATCAGAAGAAGATTGACGTTTTTCACTCCCCCGGTTTTCTGCCTGGCTTTTTCGAGCATACCCTCACTGGCATCGATTCCCGTTACAGAACAGCCTGCTGGATAGTATTTCAGGTTCCTTCCGCTTCCTACCCCGATTTCCAGAACTTTTCCGCTAAGGCCTGAAAGTGCTTCTTTTCTCCATTTCCGGAAAAAGAAAAATTCAAGTGGCAGGTCTAGCAGTTCATAAACGGGCGCTATCCGGTTGTATTTTGAGGCTGCGGACATTGTGAACATCTTTAAGGGTGTGGATATTATAACAAAGTGCTCAGAATTAAACCTTTTACGGTTTTACCCGGAAAACTCCCGAAAACCGATTCATATTTAAGTATTTGAAATAATACCACGCTTCATATTTAAGCCGTTATTACACATTTAAAATAGATATTCTCACAACATATAATATTCACAATTAGATAGAGGACATATTTAAAATTATACAGAGGACACCCGATGAGCAATATTTTAAGGAGAGGCAGGCTTGAAGCTGCCCAGGATGAGGAAATTTTACGCTACACCTCCTCTATGGAGGCCGACCGATGGATATTTAATGCCGACATAGTGGTTGACCTTGCCCATACGGTAATGCTGAGAGAGCAGGGCATTATAAAAGAAGAAGATTGCAGCAAAATCCTCAGCGGGCTTTTAAAGATAAGGGAAGAAGGCATGGAAAAGCTCGACTTCAGCTATGAAGACATACACATCTCGCTTGAATCCAGGCTCATCGACATGGTAGGAGAGGATGTGGGAGGCAGGATGCACTCCGGGCGTTCAAGAAACGATGAGGTTGCAACCTGCATCAGGCTGACTCTCAGGGAAGAACTTCTCGGGCTGCTTGAAGAAATATTTGCATTAAGAAAAACTCTTGTCAGCCTCGCAGAAAAACACAGTGAAACCCTTATGCCTGGCTTTACCCATCTCCAGCACGCCCAGCCGACCACTCTGGCTCACCACCTCTGTGCACACGAATCTGCTCTAGGCAGGGATTTTGACAGGGTGCAGGACGCTTTTTCACGGGTCAACCTCTGCCCGCTTGGGGCTGCTGCATTTGCATCTACCGGCTTTAACCTCAACAGGAAAAGGACTCAGGAACTCCTGGGCTTTGAAGGGCTTCTGGAGAATTCTATGGATGCAGTCAGCAGCAGGGATTTCCTTATCGAATGCGCCTCTGTGTTTTCGAATCTCATGATAAACCTCAGCAGAATAGCTGAAGAACTTGTAATCTGGTCTTCATCAGAGTTCAATTTCATTGAGCTTGACGATATGTATGCTTCCACTTCTTCGATTATGCCCCAGAAGAAAAACCCGGATACTGCGGAATTAATGCGCGGAAAAACAGGAGTTTCTGTGGGCGCCCTTATGTCCCTGCTCACGATCTGTAAAGGCCTGCCCCTGAGTTACAATCGCGACCTGCAGGAAGCAACACCCAATATCTGGCGCTCGGTTGAAACTGTAAGGGCTTCTGTCAGGGTAATGGAAGGAATGGTCAAAACCATGAAAGTCCATCCCGACGTGCTCGCAGCCGAATCAATAACGGGTTTTACAACAGCTACCGAACTTGCGGATACCTTTGTCAGGGAAACAGGAATCCCCTTCAGGACTGCCCACCAGATAGTAGGAATGCTTGCAAAGGAAAGGGAAAAGCCAACAATGGAAAAGATAGACTCTGCATCTGAGGTTGTTCTCGGGGAGTCGCTTTCAAGCAAAGGATTAACAGAAAATATGGTAAAGGAAGCTCTCAATCCTGAATCCAATATAAAAAGAAGAAAAATTCCTGGAGGCCCTGCTCCTGAGGAAATGAAAAATTATCTATCAAAAAGGAAGACTGAGCTTGAACTGAACGCACAGGAAATTGCAACCCTGAAAGATATAATAGACTCGGCTTTTGAAAATCTGCTTTCAGTGGTTGAAGAATACAGAAAAATCTGAGTGCGGTGGTTTTAAGCGCAGAAAACACGTTTAATTTTAATATTATTTCAGACCTTTTAGTATTGCACAGATTATACAGAATAAAACTGCATCATCGGAACGGCACTAAAACGCTCTTACAGCTTGAAACTCACTATTATAGATAACAGCTTGAAACATACTATTATAGATACCAGCTTAAAAAGCACTATTATAGATTATATACTAATTACAATGACTAAAACTAAACTTTCAGATTATATACTTATTACAATTACCAAACTTACAGATTGTAACTCATTACTATGCTAAATGATCATAAGAAAAGGGATTATTCATGGAATTCAAACAGGGCGATCGGGTACGCATTGAAAAGAACGGCACTGTCTATGAAGGCAAAGTAATGCCTTCCATGGAGGGATATATCACAATAAAAATGAAAAGCGGTTACAACGCCGGTTTTTCCATAGATAAGGTCAGTATAACTCCCCTGGAAAATAACGGGGAAGCTGCAAACGGAGGAAATGGGGGAAAAAACGGGCAAAAAGAGCCTGAGCCGGCAAAAGAAAAAGTTTCTAAACCTGGGCTCCCGAAAGTTTCTATCCTTTCCACAGGAGGGACAATTGCCAGCAAAATAGACTACAGGACAGGTGCGGTTACATCCCAGTTTACTGCGGACGATATCCTCGCTGCAATTCCTGAATTGAAAGAAATTGCAGACTTTAAAGGGAGGGCAATCTCAAGCATCCTTTCCGAAAACATGGACCCTGATTCCTGGCAAAACCTCGCCAGAGCAGTCGTTGAAGAAATCGAAGCCGGAGCTGATGGAATAATTGTCACTCACGGGACGGACACCATGATGTATTCTGCTGCAGCCCTTTCTTTTATGATAGAAACTCCTGTGCCTATCGTTTTTGTAGGTTCCCAGAGAAGCGCAGACCGCCCCAGCAGCGACAATGCCATGAATGCCATCTGTGCAGCAAGGGTTGCCATAAGCGATATTGCCGAAGTTGTGGTGGTTATGCACGGCACAAGCTCGGATGACTACTGTGAAATCCATAGAGGGACAAAGGTCAGGAAAATGCATACCTCCCGCAGGGACGCTTTCAAGTCAGTGAATTCTCTTCCGATAGGGACAGTGGATTACGATACAGGAGAAATAAAGACATTTATCGAATACACCGGACGCGGAGAAAAGTCCCTGAAATTCAAACCCGGAATGGAACCGAAGTGCGCCATTGTGAAGTTTACTCCCGGAGCGGACCCCTCAGTCCTTGACTGTTATGTTGACGGCGGCTATAAGGGGCTTGTCCTTGAAGGTACCGGCCTGGGGCACGTTTCCACAAAATGGATTCCTTTTATCCGGAGAGCTGTGGACGCAAAAATGCCTGTAATAGTCACATCCCAGTGCCTTAACGGCAGGGTTTGTGACCGTGTTTACGATACAGGCCGTGACATGCTGAAAGCCGGTGCAATCGAAGGAGAAGACACTCTTCCCGAAACAGCCCTTGTAAAGCTTATGTGGGTACTCGGTCAGACAGATGAGTTTGAAAAAGCTGTCAGTATGCTCGGAGAGAATCTCAGCGGGGAAATCAATGAGTGCACTCTGAGATAAAATTCCCGAAAACTCTAAAAATCATACAAAGAACCCTGAATCGGGTTCATCTTTAAGTTTTTTCATCTTTAAGCTCTTTCATCTTTAAGCTCTTTCATCTTTAAGCTTTTTCATCTTTAAGTTTTTTATAATATTTTTTCTAGCTAATTTTATATTTTTTTAGCAGGTAGTCAGATAAACTGATAGATTTATTTTACGAGCAGATAATCGAGGATAGAAAGCTGTTCAGAGGTCAGCAGAGCTTTTTCTGGACCTGTTAAAACACTTTATTTAACAACTACTCTACTACCCCGATTATATTATTTTTAGTTACAGAGAGGGAAACGACAATACTGCATATGTGCGAGAAAAGAGTGGGACTTAAATCTGGCTGCGTAAAGAGATCCGGATTAGAGAGCTATGAAAAATATTTGAATTCAGAGAGTTCACTTCAATGTAAAATTCATTCCGCTCAACATATTTAAATAACAAAAAGCTATAATGTACTGTGCTAACAGGTGTCATGTTAGCTGATAGCAGGAAATTATAGACAGGTGGTAGTACATGTTAGTTTTAGGAATTGAGGATCCACAGATCTGGCTTGCATATTTGTTTTGTGTATTGAGCGCACTCGGATGCATGATTTACGGGGCATTGAACTGGAAAAGCGAAGAAGAAAAGGCAGTCAGAAGTGGAGCTCAGAAATCAGCAGCTCAGGATCAATAACTCAGGATTAAAACATCGATCCCGGGCTAAACTTAACTCTCGAGTTCAGGCGATCTTTTTAACATGCCTGTGAAAAACAGCAGTTAATCTATTCTGGAATGGTCTTTATGGCAATCAGTACTTCAACTCTTATCCTGTTTGTAATTATTTATCTTGCAGCCACTTTCTATGTCGCTTACCTGGGATACAGGAAGAACTCCCAGACAGACGGGTATATGCTTGCAGGTAGAGGAGTTCACCCTGCGATCATGGCACTCTCGTATGGAGCTGCGTTTATCAGTACTTCCGCAATAATCGGGTTTGGAGGAGTAGCCGCTTCGTTAGGGATGGGGCTCCTGTGGCTTGTGTTTATGAATATCTTTTTTGGAATCTTCATTGCTTTCGTAGTTTTTGGTCCCCCAACACGCCGCATGGGACTGAACCTGGGAGCCATAACGTATCCCGAATTTATAGGAAAGCGCTTCCAGTCAAAGTTTATTCAGGCATTTTCCGGGATTTTAATAGGCATTTTCATGCCTCTTTACGCTGCAAGCGTTATAATAGGAGCCGGAAGATTTCTTGAGACCAGCCTTGGGATCAATTACAATATTGCCCTTATAATTTTCACCATTATAATCGCTTCTTATGTGATAAAGGGCGGTCTTCTCTCGGTAATGTATGTGGATGCCATGCAGGCTATTCTTATGTTGCTTGGAATGGGTTTCCTGCTTGTCTTTACTTACGTTAAGCTTGGAGGAGTTGTTGAAGCCCACCAGGCCCTAACAAGTATGTTAAACCTTGTCCCTCAGGCACTTATAGATCAGGGGCATAGAGGATGGACTTCAATGCCTGAAGCTGGCTCCCCTATATGGTGGAACATGATTTCCACAATCATAATGGGAGTCGGAATAGGTGTTCTTGCACAGCCCCAGCTCGCAGTCAGGTTCATGACTGTAAAGGATGACCGTTCCCTGAAAAGAGCGGTTGCTGTTGGAGGTCCTTTTATCCTGATGATGGCAGGAGTCGCTTATGTTATAGGGGCTCTTTCGAATGTGTATTTCTACAGGACTATGGGCATGATTTCCCTTCAGGTTGTGCCGGATGGGAACACTGACCTTATAATGCCCACTTTCCTGAACCATGCCATGCCTGAAATGTTTGTAACGCTCTTCATGCTCAGCCTGCTTTCAGCTGCAATGTCCACAGCAGCTGCCCAGTTCCATACAATGGGCACAGCCATAGGATATGACGTCTACCAGCAGAGCATTATGAAGGGCAAGTCTACAGCAACTGTCCATGTTACAAGATTGGGAATTACCTTTACCATCCTGGTTGCAGTCGTTCTTGCGTATATCCTGCCCGGAAGCATTATTGCCAGGGCTACTGCCATGTTTATGGGCCTTTGCACTTCTGCCTTCCTGCCCCTGTTCATCGGAGCACTTTTCTGGAAGCGCACAACAAAAGCCGGAGCAACTGTAAGCCTTGTAATAGGGTCTTTAAGCAGCCTGTTCTGGTTGACATTTGTCCATGCAAAAGAAGCAGTGCCCCTCGGGATCTGCCAGGCAATTTTCGGAAAAGAAACACTACTTGCAGGCACCTGGACTGTTGTAGACCCGATCCTGATCGCAACCCCTCTCTCTCTCCTTGCGCTGGTCGCAGTAAGCCTTATGACACCCCAGTTTTCACCTGAATTCCTGAAGAAAGCTTTCAGTAGAAGGTTTGAAGACGAAGAGGAAAAGTCAGAAGCAGCATCACAAAAGAAGGTTGAATCTACAGGCGTTTAAACCTGTATCTTAAGAAGCAGGCGTATTTTTATACGTCTATTCTTTTTCAATTTCATGCTATTTTAGTCTGGCTTTTATTCTAATTTTAGTCTGGTTTTTATTCTAATTTTAGTCTGGTTTTTATTATTAATCCCAAATTAGAGATTTAGAGAAGTAGTTTTGAGTTTTGGGATTGGATTATAAATAACTGCCAGTTCAGAAAAGATAAATCAGACAAAGATAAAATAAGAATAAAGAAAAAGACCTTTTTGAGAGATCTTTTTGATGCAAGGCTTGGAAATTTTTAATTTTCTTTTCTCACAGGCAGGGTTTGCCCGCCATGAGGCATAACGTGGATCTTTGCTTCAGGGTTGTCCGAAAGGACTGCAGACAGGGCTTCCTGAACGCTCCCCATAGGAATAAAGAATGCATCTCTGGCTTTTTCTTCCGGAAGCTTCGAGACAAGGTAAAGCCTGAACTTTTTTGCAGCGATTGCAACGATTGCACTCTTGTGCCCTCCGAACTCAAAGCAGTGCTTGAAGCGCTCTATTGCATCATCAGGATTTTTGCACTGCATGTTCCAGCACTCATAGACCTGGTTTCCTATTCCTTCCTCACATTCCGCTACAAGGATGATAGAGCCTCCTTCCTTTACAGCCTGAGTTGCATTATCAAGGGCTTTGTTTGCCTGGTAGAGGTTGATGTCTTTGGGATAGCCGCCGCAGGAAACGACAACAGCGTCTGCAGGCTCTACAGGCGCTTTATACATGGCATCCACAAACTCAATCCCTTTCCTGTGGGCAGCAATGAAATCGCCTGCAACTGCGGCAACGATTCCTTTCTTGCTGTCAAGTATGACATTAAGAATGAATTTAAGACCAAAGGCCTCTGCAGCTTCCTCCATATCCTGCCTGACAGGGCTGTCTACCCTTCCGGAAACTGCATTTTCTTCGATCATCATTTTATGGTTTGTAAGCACGGATTCCTCGGAACTTACTCCCGGGAGTATGGACTTTGCCCCTCCGCTGTACCCTGCATAATAATGGAATTCAATTCCACCGGTACCAATGACAAAATCAGCATCGAGAACTTCCTCAAAGACCTCAATAGGAGTGCCACGGCTGGTTACCCCTATCCTCCTGCACCTGGAAGTGTCGTGCTGGATGCAACGGATTTTTTTGTAAATATCTTCCCCGACCAGCTTCTTAGATTCCTCTTCAGTCTGCTGGCGGTGAAGCCCGAGAGCAAATACAATGGTAATGTTCTCATCTTTTGCCCCGCAGAGGTAAAGCTCTTCGAGCAGGGGAGGAAGAATCTTTGCTGTAGGAGTGGGCCTTGTGACATCACTCACAATAATTGAAATTTTCGAATCCGAATTTACAATCTCGGATAATCTCCTGCTTTTTACTGGATTTTCGAGAGCCTTTTTGATTAAGAGGGCTCCATCCTCCCTTTCTTCAGGTTCAGAAGGAAGGATTATACTGGAGAAGTTTTTTTCGGGGATACTCAGCTCAGAAAAACCATTTCCGAAAGCAAGTGGAATCTTTTTTATATTTGTCATCATGTTCGTGCCGGTGATTTCGTATTGATTATATAAAACCATATAGGTAAACAATAACCGAGATTAAAATTACGCTTCAAACTTCAGTTGAATAAACAGTTCAGTTTTTACCAGGACATTAACAGTTTTCAATTTCTACCAGTATGTTTCATTATTGCGGCTTCCCTTACTATTTCCTTATTTACGTACTGGAAGAGTCCACCCTCCATCGGGTATTATGTGAACTTTTGCTTCAGGGTTTTCGGCAAGAATGGTTTCAAGGGCTTCCTGCACACTTTTTGCAGGAATGAAAAAAGCTTTTATGCTTTCATCCTCGGAAAGTTTTGAAACAATATAAAGCTTGAACTGTTTTGCAGCTTTTGCAACTATCGCGCTCTTGTGCCCTCCAAACTCAAAGAAGTTCTTGAAGCGTTCTATGGCGTCATCAGGGCTCCTGCACTCCCTATTCCAGCACTCGTATACCTGGTTTCCGATTCCTTCCGCACATTCAGCTACGAGTACTATGGACCCTCCTGCTTTTACAGCTGGGACGGCATTTTCCAGAGCCTTTGTTGCCTGGTAAAGGTTGATGTCTTTAGGGAAGCCTCCGCAGGAAACAATGACCGCATCTGCAGGTTCAACCTTTACTTTGTACATGGAATCTACATATCCTGCCGCTTCCCTATGAGCCTGGATGAAGTCTCCGGCAACGGCAGCAACGATTTCTTTTTTGCTGTTGACCACTACATTCAGGATAAAGCGAAGGCCTGCAATCCCTGCGGCTTCTTCGATATCCTTCCTTGCGGGGCTGTCAGCTCTCCCCAGAAGAGGGTCACCTTCGAAGAGTTTGCTATAATGGCTATGGAATGAAAGTACCGATTTTTCCGAACTTACTCCCGGAAGGATAGACTTTCCTCCACCGCCATAGCCTGCGTAATAATGAAATTCCACGGTCCCGATACTGATTATCAGGTCTGTATTCAGAGCATCTTCGAAAACCTCGACAGGTGTGCCAAAACTAGTCTCTCCTATATGAACACACCTATTCCTGTCGTGCTGCACAAACCGGATATTTCGAGAAACATCATTCCCCAGAAGCTTTCTGCACTCTTCTTCAGTCTGCTGGCGGTGTAGCCCGAGAGCAAATACAATGGTAATATTCTCGTCTTTTGCCCCGCCGAGGTAAAGCTCTTCGAGCAGGGGAGGAAGAATCTTTGCCGTAGGAGTGGGTCTTGTGACATCACTCACAATAATTGAAATTTTTGAATCCGGATTTACAATCTCGGATAATCTCCTGCTTTTTACGGGATTTTCGAGAGCTTTTTTGATTAAGAGAGCTTCATAATCCTTTTCTTCAGGTTCAGAAGGAAGGATTATACTGGAGAGGTTTTTCTCGGGAATATTCAGCTCAGAAACGCCGTTTCCGAAAGCAAGCAGAATCTTTTTTAAGTTTGTCGTCATGTTCGTGCCGGTGATTTCGTATTAATTGTATAAAATCATATAGGTAAACGATAGTAAAAGTATGTATGAAATCAATAGTAAAAGTATGTATGAAATGAAATTTAAATTTGCTTATTTAAACCGGTGTTCTGCCCCTTTCTGAACTTCTGGAAAGTATTGGATTGGCTTTACCAATTCTCATAATATTATAAGTCCTTTACTTTTTGATCCAGGCAAAAATATGTAGAAGGAAAAACCAGCGAGCTTCATCCGGCAATACGAGATCAAGATACTGAAAAATCGTGTATGTTACATCCTGTAACCCTCTTTTTTCAACTAACTTTCAATCCTGGAATCTCTATTTTCAGTCCTGACACCTGCTGTTCTTTTAATTAATTGTAAATATTTCCTGCGCTTATATACTGATAACTGCAAACAGGTCTGGAACGAACATCTGCTTCACGGGAAAATGTTCAGACATTTCACAATATGAAGGGAACTTCTGACCTGTTAGGAAAGAAAAAGGAGTAGCAGTTATCCGGGGAGTGTTATAGCATGGATAAAGAGAGGATTTCCTATCACGAATCCGTTCAAAAGATGTATGAGCGGATAAAGGCAGACAATATGACAAATGTCTGGGACCGTTATGAGGCTCAGGGAATAGGAGGGGTCCCTGACAGAAGATGCACTTTCTGTATGGCAGGAGCCCGCTGTGACCTGTGTTCGAATGGTCCCTGCCGTTCGGACGCTTCAAAAGACAAAAGAGGGGTTTGCGGGATCACTGCCGACGGAATGGCAATGAGGATGATGCTACTCAGAAACGTAATGGGGGCTTCGACCTACCACTACCACACAGATCAGACCATCCGGACTTTGAGAGAAACTGCAAGGAATAAAACTCCCTACAGCATCAGGGAGCCTGAGAAACTAAAAACATTCGCCAACAGGTTGGGAATAGATATTTCAGGAAGTGATGCTGAAATTGCCCTTAACCTGTGCGAATTTGTTGAAAAAGACTTTAACCGGCCCGCGTATGAGCCAAGCAGAATAGTTGAGATCCTTGCCCCTCCTGAAAGAAAGAAGAGGTGGGAAGAACTGGGGATATTTCCGGGAGGAATCTACGGGGAAATGATGCTTTCCACAAGCTCCTGCCTCACAAACGTAGACGGGTATTATGTAAGCCTTGCCCTGAAAGCAATGCGCCTTGGAATTGCAATGGCATACCAGAGCCAGATAGTAAACGAATACTGCCAGGACGTCCTTTTCGGGATTCCAAGACCCCACACTATGAGGGTGGACCTCGGGGTTCTGGACCCTGAATATGTAAATGTGCTGCCTAACGGGCACGAGCCTTTCCTGGGATTTGCCATGGTACAGCTTGCGAGAAAACCTGAGTGGCAGGAAAAAGCAAAGGCGGCGGGGGCAAAAGGTCTCAGGGTCATTGCCAGTATAGAAACCGGGCAGGAAATGATCCAGAGGTGGGAGGAAGACGATGTATTTTACGGTTTTACAGGGAACTGGATTTCCCAGGAAGCGGTGCTTGCGAGCAGGTGTGTTGACCTTTTTGCCGCAGACATGAACTGTTCACTTCCAGTTGCTCCGCTTTACGCCGAGAAGTACAATTTTAAACTTATGCCTGTGAGCGACCTTGTGGCCTTCGAGGGGATAGAAGAGCGCCTTAATTATGACCCTGTAGAAGCTGAAGAGCAGGCAGCAAAGCTTCTGGATATGGCAGTTGAAAATTTCAAGAATAGAAACAGCTCAGGAGAAGCGGCACTGAATTTTCCAGCAGGAGAAGCTGTTGTCGGATTCTCAACTGAAAGTATCCTTGATGCCCTTGGAGGCACCCTTGACCCGCTACTGGATGCCATAAAAAGCGGCGCAATCAAAGGAGTTGTCGGGATGGTATCCTGCACCACATTACGTGACTACGGGCAGGACGTGCACAGTGTTGCCGTGGTAAAAGAACTGATCAAAAGGAATATCCTTGTCCTTTCCATGGGTTGCGGGAACGCAGCCATGCAGGTGGCAGGCCTCTGCAGCCCCGAAGCCAGAGAATATGCTGGAGACAGCCTTAAGGCTGTTTGTGAAGCACTTGGAGTCCCGCCAGTGCTAAGTTACGGGACATGCACCGACACCGGTCGGCTTGCTGATCTCCTTGGAGCTATATCCGGAGCCCTTGGAGGAGTGCCCGTTCCTGACCTACCTGTTGCTGCCGCAGCTCCCGAGTACATGGAGCAGAAAGCTACAATAGATGCTATCTTTGCTCTTGCGCTGGGGCTCTATACATATGTAAACCCCGTACCTACCGTTACCGGGGCACCGAACCTTGTCAAATTGCTTACAGAAGACTGCCGGGAAGTCACAGGAGGCCTCCTGAATGTAGAAACGGATGCATTAAAGGCAGTTGACGGGATAGAACAGCATATAATGGAAAAGAGAAAAAAGCTTGGGATCTGAAGATCCCGGCTTCTATTTATTTATTTATTTATTTATTTATTTAGTTAGTTAGTTAGTTAGTTAGGTTAGTTAGTTAGTTAGTTAGTTAGTTAGTTGTTCTGGAAATTAAAGCTGTATTGACTCTCCGGGACTCATGATAATTACTTTCGTATCAACCTTTGCTTCCACGGCTTTTCGGAACTCTTCAGGGTCCTGCCTGATGACATCAAACGTATTATAGTGCATCGGCACAACGATCCGGGGCTCGATAAGTTCAACAGCTTTTACAGCTTCCTTTATGCCCATGGTAAATCTGCCCCCTATAGGCAGCAGGGCAATTTCGGGTTTGTAAAGCTCTCCAATGAGCTGCATATCTCCAAAAACTCCAGTATCCCCAGAATGATAAACAGAATATCCTCCGATATTTATTACAAAACCTGCAGGGCTTCCTCCATCGAAGCTGAAACCGGAGGCATCAATTGAAGAAGAATGAAGTGCATGCGTCATTGTAAGGGCTATGCCTTCCACTTCTACTGTGCCTCCCTTGTTCATGCCTTCGGCAAAGACACCTTTTGATTTTATATAATTTGCAACTTCATGAATCGAAATAATCCTGCAGCCTGTCCGGGCTCCGATCTCGATAGTGTCTCCAAGGTGATCCCGGTGGCCGTGGGTTACGGCTATTATGTCCGGGTTAAGGTTTTCAGGGCTGCAAGGAGCTTTCGGGTTTTCTGAAATAAAAGGGTCTATCAGGAGTTTCTTTTCAGCTTCGAGCAGAAAAGCAGCATGCCCGAGCCAGGTAATTTTCAAATCAGCCATTTCTCTTCCTCAAAGTCAGTCATTTTTCGTCAAGACGTAACAATGTGTAATGTAATTTTCGATAATGACCGGAGAGTTAGTATTAAATTACCGGATGAGGGACATACAGGAAACAGGTTATGTTTGAAGAAAAACATAAGAAGAATACCAGCTGTAATAAAGGGTCATAATAATATGTTCCTCTCAGTTAAAATCAAATGAAAATGAAGATGGAAATGAAAATCAGCCTTGTAATCCACGGACCCGAAGTAATCGATTCGGGAGAAACTAAAATAGTTCTGGAAAAACTTTCCTGCCTCGGCGAAGTAAAAGCGGAGCTTGGCGGAACCATGGGAAAAACAGCCGTAATTGACGCCGGGCTTGAAGTAATCATAGATACAGGCAGGCACTTAAAGCCAAGCGTCTGCATAGAATCTTTTTTTGAAACAGCCGACCTTATTTGCCTTCTGAACCGGGGAAAAACTCTGGAAACAGGCAAAATCTTCGGAGCAAAGGTCGCTGCCCGCCTGAAAGATCCCGAAAAGAAGCCCCTGGTTCAGATCGAAAGCCCTGGCTGTTCCTGTGGAAAGCTTATTCCCCTGAATAAAAAAGCTGAAAGCTTTATTGAAAAACTCTCCGAAACCCTCGGGGTTCCTGCAGAAAGCCCTCTGATTTTCCACAACCCGATTTCCACAGAAACTTGCGCAAAAACCGGAATAACCAGAATAATCCGCGAAATCTCAGGGGTTCTTCCGGGAGAAAATATCTTTGTAAATGGGATTGTTATCGGAAAAGCATCATCTTCAAAAATAAGGATAATCTCCGAAAACGGCTTCATCACTGCAATCGAAGGCGGAGAAATAAAAGATCACGGTCTAGAAAAGTTACACAATTACAAAAAAAGAGACCCTGTAGACCTTGCAGGAGCCTGGATAAAAAGCGGAGACATCAGAAGAAGCATTCCCTCACTTCCGGAGGTCCGGGAACAAAACTCCAGCGCCATCAAATCATATTTTATTTCCGAAGACAGGGCGGGGAGTATCATACCTGGAAAAGTTGTGCTTATTGACCATGAAGCTGAGAAATCCTACGAACTTTCTGCAGGGGCTGAGCTTGTGGTTACGGTTGGGGATGACACTACAGCCATAGCAGGAGATGTCCTCTACAGGCTTGGCATCCCTATCATCGGGATCACAGACGGAGACTGCGACAATGTTACCTGCGAGCCAAAAACCTTTTCGGGATCGATTATCCTCAGGCTGGAACCTGGAAACGATGATATCGTGGGCATGAGGATAAAGAAGGAGCTTTTAAAAGGACAAAATTCGGCTGTTTTTGAGGATCTTCTAGCTTTTAAAGAAGAGGTTCTGAAACTGGCAGAGCCTTCCATTGAGGCTGTTTTTAAATATTGAAAAACCCTGACCTGCACAGCAATATTTGATATATCGGATCATTCCTGTCCTACTCAACGAGGAAGAGTGACCAGTCAGGTAGAGTGTTTGAGCACTCACTTTGAATTTTTAGCTATATGAATGAGATAGTAGTAACTATCAGAGTCAACTGAAAATATTTCCTGAAAGTATTCCCCGAATATTATAATGAATCCAAACATAGAAAGACGATAACGTTCATTAATAGAAAATCTTTAATACATTTGAACATAAGTTATGAAGTAATCAGGGGAAAAGGGGGTTTGAATTCTGGACATAATGCTAAAACTTCATGACGCCGCCAGCAGCTTGCAGGAAACTGCTAAAAGCCTGACTAAGGGAGCAGTTCAGGACAAAAAGAAAGAGGAAGAGGAAACCTGTCCTCACAGGATAAAACAGACGAAAAACAGGAAGACAATAATTATTAACTGCCGTGAATGTGAAGCCGGGTCTTCACTTAACGACCCGCACTGCAGGAGGAACATTTTCGGAATCCTGCAAAAAGAGATTCATGCCGACTGCCTTGTGCTCTCAAGGCTTTATGAACGGGACTACGAAGGAAAATCCCTGTCCCTGCTTTATGCTCTGGCAGGCTTTAAGGGAACTATTGCAGCATACAGGAGTATTGAAACTGTCCCCGAATCCTGTACCAGGCAGGAAAAGAGAAAATGTGAGCTGGAAAGAAAAGAAATAATTGATTTTCTTTCCGAAACCGTGGAAACAGATCCTTTAAAAGCCAGGTTCGAGCTCAGGGAGATAATTCGTGAAAAGAAGAGGGCAAAAGTTCCAGATACTACTCCGGATACTATCCGAGATGGCACGTCAGATACCATTTCAGATACCATTTCAGATACCATTTCAGATACCATATCAGCCTGTCTTATGTGCTCCGAATCCTTCTACCGGACCCTGAATGAAATAGAAGAAAAAATATCCTGTTTTCCTGAAATTTCTGAATTTCCTGTTATCAAAAAAGCCGGTTATGAATCCGGTTTTTTCCCGGCATCAGGCAGGTCAGAAGGTCATGAAGATGAAAACAAAAAGATAAATTTCCAGGAAGAAAAAACAGGAAAAAGCCCAAAGGTCAATTTAAAAGGAAGAAAAGCTGGGAACAGTGTTGGAAGCCTGATTGAAAACACCTCTGGAAAAGCATCTCCTGCCTCTTTATCGGGGATCTCCCTATCCAGGCATTTCCTGGATTCGGTTAAAGGGAAGGGTAAGAAAAAGGAGAAAACAGAGGAAAGCAAAAAGGACAAATTTGTAAATAATTCCGCAATCTCTACAGATTTCACAGACACTTTTTTTGACTATGAAAGCAGGATCAAATCTCACGTCAGACCACCTTTTTCCAGTTCGAGGATTTATACCGAGGCTCCGGAAAATACCGAATTTCTCGAATGTTACGACATAAATGGCAGGGAAGGAAGAAACCTTGAAGTCTCCATTTACCGCTACACAGACAGGCCGGAAAAGCTGTATATGATTCGGCCTCCGGAATACAACCTCAGGCAGGAAGAACTCAGGCTTCTTGAAAAAGTCAGGAGGAAGATGATCAGGCACAGGCCAAAAGACCTTGCTTTTGCAGACCCGACAGGAGCAAGGGAATACTTTAAGCGCATGGCAAAATCCCTCCTGGGAGAAGAATTGCTTGAAAGCGGGAAATCCTGCAGTCCGAATGAACTTGAAAGTTATGCCGACCTCCTTGCAAGGTATACAAACGGGCTCGGGATCGTAGAAGACCTCCTTTCAGATCAGAGAATAACGGATGTATACATCAATGCCCCTGCTGATACCAACCCGGTGCATGTTGTAATGGAAGGGGAGGAATGTACGAGCAATGTTTTCCTTTCGCAGGACGACCTGGATGCCCTTGTCTCAAGGTTCAGGACAATCAGCGGAAGGCCCTTTGGAGAAGCGATTCCCGTGCTTGAGCTTAACCTAGAGGCTTTCGGGGTAAGGGTATCAGTAATAGGGGACCCCCTCAGTGCAAACGGGCTTGCCTACGCTTTCCGAAAACATTCCCTTACACCCTGGACTCTGCCAAAACTGATCAATACAGGCTCGATTTCTCCTTTTGCAGCCGGGCTTTTAAGCTTCCTTATGGATGGGCAGGCTTCTGTCCTTGTTGCAGGAGAGGTGGGAGCCGGAAAAACATCTCTTCTATCGGCAATGCTGCTTGAAATCCCGCAAAAATACAGGATTTTGACAATAGAAGATACTCACGAACTCCCTACAGAAGAACTCCAGGAACTGGGCTGGAAAGTGCAGGGCATGAGTTCTCAGTCTTCAGTCCTGAAGTCCGGCGCGGAAATGAGCCCTGAAACTGCACTTCGGGCTGCTTTGAGGCTTGGGAGCTCATCTCTTGTGCTCGGAGAGGTAAGGGGACCTGAAGTTAAAGTGCTTTATGAAGCCATGCAGGTGGGAAATGCCGGAAACTCAGTTATAGGCACAATCCACGGCTCATCCGTTGAGAACGTTTATGAAAGAGTCGTACACACCCTTGGTGTCCCTCCTGCATCTTTTAAAGCTACGGACGCCGTAATAATCTGTTCAGGCATCAGGCCGGGTGGAAGCATGAGAAAAGTAAAAAGGGTCAGCAGAATTGCAGAGGTTACCTGTGCCTGTATAGAAGAACTTGAACCCTCTGAAATCTTTACCGACATCATGTATTACGATCCTTCTCAGGACTGCCTGCTTGCAGGAGAGGCTCTCGAACAGGGGCAGTCCGAACTTATAGGAAAAATTGCCCGGAAATGGGGAGTCACCATTGATACTGCCATAAAAAATATTGAACTCAGGGCCAGGATAAAAGAAAAAATTGCAGTTGAAGGAGTTAAAATGCCATTCCTGCTCGAAGCAGAAGCTGTAAGTGAAGCAAATAATATGTTCTGGCTGCTTTCGGATTCGACCAAAACAAATAGCAGGACTGGAACAGAAAACAGGACAGCGCGCAGAGCTGGTTTTGAAAATAGCCCGGATTCCGGTTCAGAAGTCTACCTTGAAGAGCTGTACACGCTATGGGAATTGTGGTTTGAGGATTTTATTAGAGAGCTGAGCGGAAAAGGAAAGCAGAGATTGGGAGTTCATCTGTCTGGAGAAAAAGCACTATCAGAGGAAAAACAGAGTCCAGAAACAAAAATAATTGCCTGAGGGGTCATGAAAGATGGAAGAAAGCGGCTGGTATGTAAGAGCCTGTAAATCCACAGCAAAACAATGGGAATGGGCTATCCCTAACCCTCAGGCCTTCAGCAGGAAATGTGAAAAAAGCGTGAGCCCTGAATACAGGGATGCCCTCAGGTTTACAGGTTTTGATCTGGAAGCCTTTGAGACCGTACTGTTTTCTTACGCCGGGACATTTGTGGCTTTAATCCTGCTGCTCGGGATAGATTTTTTCCTGCTCCTTTCCAGAAGTTTTGATTCTAAATCTCTTTTCATAATGGGGACCCTGACTTTTATTATTCCGCTGATAGTTCTCTACTACCTTAGCGAATATGTGAAGATAAAAGCCGGATTGATGAAAATATCCTCTCTTGGAGATATTCCGGAAATACTGAGCTATATTATCATGTCAATGAAGCTGGTCCCAAACCTTGAACACGCCGTCCTTTTTGCAGCCCGGAACTCCGGGAGACCTCTTGCCACGGACTTAAAAAAACTTACCTGGGACCTGAATTTAAGAATCTACAGCAGCATGGACGATGCCCTTCTATCTTTTGCCGACCTGTGGGGCAGAAACAGCGAATACTTCAAGCGTTCCCTGCACCTTATCAAGAGCTCAACAGCCGAACCCGACGAAGCCCAGAGGGTCATTACCCTGAACCGCGCCCTCGATATTAGCCTTGAAGGGACTGAAAACCTGATGGAAGCTTTTGCCGAAAAGCTGAAGACTCCAAGTTACATCCTCTACTCAATTTTTATCCTGATCCCGCTCGCCCTTGTTGCACTCCTGCCTGCAGTAACGGTTGTAGGGATGAAACCAAAAACCTCTGACCTTGTCCTTCTCTACGACTTTATTTTTCCACTCCTTGCAGCGGTCTATTCAGAGTATATCCTGATGCAGAGACCTGTCGCATTTGCCCCGAGAAAAATTCCAGACACCCATCCCGATCTTGCAGATATAAAGCAGAAGAAGCGAACTGCCATACTCACAGGAGCCCTGGTCTGTGCATTGACGGCTCCTCTGGGCTATATTCTTCTGGCTTCGGGAAACCCCGGTGGAATAGTTTCCACAAACCCTCTAGAGGGATACCTTCTTCCAGCCCTTCCTTTAGTTATTGGAGGAACTGCGGGACTTTCAATCTACCTGTACTTTTCATCTCTTCCGTACAAGAAAATAAGAGACAGAATAAAACAGATGGAGCAGGAGTTTGCAGACTCCCTTTTTGTGCTCGGCAGAAGGATTTCGGAAGGGAAAGCACCTGAAGAAGCCTTTGCCCATACTGCAAGGACGATGGAAGGCTCAAAAATAGGGGAAGCCTATGAGGGAATTTCCATGAACCTGCTCAGTATGAGGACAAACCTCAAAGACGCCGTTTTTGACGAAGAATTTGGGGCTTTCAGGCACGTATATTCCGAGAGGATAAGGAACACCATGCTCCTCTTTACGGAAAGCGTCCACAAAAACCACGAGGCTGCAGGTGCTTCGATTATCAAGCTTGCAGACCATTTAAAAGAACTCAGCGACGTAGAAGAGCGAATCAGGCGTTCCCTTTATGACGTCACCTCAACAATGCGTACCACCGCTGCGATTTTTGCGCCCCTTATTGCAGGAATTACCCTTGCCCTTTCCGAAGTTATTACAAAAATCCTGAACCAGGTAGCAGAAAGGGTGAGCAGGGTCCCGGCAGACCTTTCCGGAATGCCCGTAGAAATCAGCCCTGAAACTTTCTCTCAGTCAATTCCTCCGGACCAGTTCCTGCTTACGATAGGTGTCTACATTGTCCTTATCAGTGCAATCCTTACCCGCTTTGCAGGAGCCATAGAATATGGAGGAGAACGTGCGCAGTTGAAATACGACCTCGCCTGTATGCTTCCGGTAACTGTGGTCATCTTTGCGGTTTCAGCTGCTGCTTCAAGGGTTATTTTCGAAGGGCTGGTATGAAAAGAGAAAAATAAGTCGGAAATAAATAGCAGCAGCTTCCTGAACTATTATAAATTCGAACCAAGTTTCTATACATGATATATTAAATCGGTCAATTTAGGTCGGATTTTCGATTCGAGAACTTCTTAAATACTCCTAAATTCGTAATTTTATGGAAAAAATTTACCTGCTACCCTAAATTACGAATTCAATCAAAAGTATTTGGCGAATTATAAATTAGAGAATTTGCGCGAAGCTTGAAAGGAGACTTTACATCTGATACTAAATTTTTGGTTTGAATACCTTTGTTTTAATCAGTTTCGCTGGTATACTATTATTGCCGATATAAATCCATTTTTCGTTACAAATTTTATAAATTTAGAATATAAATAAAAAAATTTAAATTAGTTGTAAAGTTTTAGCATTAAATTACAAAATAATAAAGAGGTATTATGAAAACTAATGAAACCTCATATTCAATATTGCTGACATTAACAGTATTGATATTATTTTTAATTCTTGTATCATCTACGGCATCAGCAGCTGCCGGACAAAGAGTTTCACCTGAGCTCAATGAAACTAAGCTCACTACAAGCGGATCAGCGGGTTTTCCTGACATCTACGGCGACAGGATAGTGTATATGGATTGGCGCAATAAAGCCGAGATCTCTGATATCTATGTGTACGATCTTTCTACAGGAAAGGAAATTAAGATTACTACCAGCGAATTAGCACTCAATCCCAAAATCTATGGTGATAGGGTAGTGTATTGTAATATGAGTGGTGAAATGAGTGGTATTTACCTGTATAATCTCTCCACTAATAATGAAACTCGAGTTTCTACCAGCGGAATGGGAATATACACCTCTATCTATGGAGATAGGATAGTTTATTTGAATGAACTAGCTGGAAATGATATCTACACCTATGATCTTTCTACAAAAAAGGAAACCCGAATAACTACCAATGGGTCAGCAGCAATTCCTTCCATTTACGGTGATAAAATAGTATACCACGATTGGCGCAATGGATTCCTCAAATACTCTGATATCTACATGTATGATCTCTCCACTTCCACGGAAACTCGAATCACCAGCAGTGGATCAGCATTACTTCCTGCTATCTACGATGACAGGATAGTGTATTATGACCAGAGTAATGGAAAATACGATATTTACATGTACGATCTCTCTACAAATAAAGAAACTAAAATTACCAACAATGAAACTGCAAATGGAACTCATCCCCTGTATGGTACTCTTGCCATGTATGGTGACAGGATAATATGGCTGGAGCGGTCATCAGTTGAGGATTTGCAGCCCGGTGAAGACCTGTATTTTAATATCCATATTTACGATCTCTCGACTTCCAGTGGAGTCCGGATCTCCACCAGTAGAGATCTTATTAATTATCTTGATATCTACGATAACAGGATAGTATGGAGTAGCGATAATCGGACTGACATTAGCAATTCAACAGTTGATATCTATATGTGCACCATTTCAGAAGAGGATAAGGGATCGAATGACAAACGGCAATCCCGGATGGAAAAAAATAAAAGTATGCCTGGGTTTGACATTGTTGGTTGTATTACCTGTCTCTTTGGAGTATTCATGTACAGGAGAAAATAGAGATAAAGTAAATTATAGGCAGGTAGCGAGATTGTTAAGTCTATCAAAAAAGGCTTTAATTTTGAGAACCAAGTAAAAAACAGAAAACGACTTCTCATCTTACTACTACCTATTTTATCTGCATATCTTAAACAGAGAATAGAAGGCAAAGTTCATTATTGGAAAAGACGTTGTACAATGATACCCCTCTTTTCAGGTTCACAAACATTTGGTTCACAAACATTTACTATTCGCCTGCATGTTCCCGATTATTGTAATCATCCTTTGGGGTCTCAGCTGCGGCTTCAAGTGTAATTTTCGGCGGGCTGGTGTGAGATAGAACAGCCTGCTGAAAATAAAAAAGATAAGGGAATTAATTCCCTGTCTGTTTTTTATATCAAACCTATATTCAGACTTCTTTTTACTTTCTTCTATACAGGAACACTGCGAGCAGACCGGCTAACCCATAAATAGCTACAAATCCGGGGGTGTTCACACTTTCTTTCTGGACAGTTCCCGATTCTGGTTCATCCTCTATATTCTCAGCATCAGCTAACGCTGCCTCGGATCCAAAATTTGATCCTGTTTCAGTTCCCTTATCAATGTCTGCTGCTTTCGCCGTAATAGCAAATGAAGAAAATCCAGGAGTTTCGGCGGTGAAATACAGGAACTCATCATCCTCTTCAGATAGAGACACTGGCAGCTGTTCCCATTTTTTATCCCTGTATGTGTTAAGGGTGATGGAAGCCTGATCCATATCTTTCTCCTGTACCCAGGACTTTTCAACTTTAAAGCAGACTTCAGAGTTTTCGATATTCTTTGGAGTTGCATATCCGCTGTTGCCTACCCAGACATTGAAAGACTTATAGACTTCTCCTTCAGGAAGTTCGGAAACAAGTGCAGATCTTCCCTTTAATTCCTCGGCAATAGTTGTGGTCTTACCTGCAGTCTTTTTTGCGTCAAAGCTCGCGTAAACAACACATGTTGCCTTCTTTGTAAAGTCAAACTTAACTTCTTTTCCGTTTGTGATAAAGACCTGGCAAAGTTCTTTCACTTTAACGTTCTTTGCAGGTTCCGGGGAACCTCCTCCACCACCGCTGCTGCCGCTGCTGCCTCTCTTACTGCTTCCTCCACTGCCTGAGCTGCTATCGTCTCTGGAACCGTCCAGTACGGTTATCGTATCAATTTTATAGGAGAGCCCGTTCGGATTGGTTATGGTCAGGTTAACAAAATACGTACCTGGAGATTTATAAACGTAAACAGGGGCCAGGCCATCAGAATCAATCACCCCGTCGTTATTGAAGTCCCATGTTCTTGATGCCGCATTCTGGGAAGAGTCATTAAACTGTACCGCAAGAGGTGCATAACCCTCAGTTACATTGCAGCTGAAGTCTGCGATGGGAACTCCAGGAACCACAACATCCGAATCTGTAACGACTATGTAATTTGTTTTTACCACTGTACTGTTGCCTGCACTATTTTCTACAATCAGACCGACCGTATAAGTGCCAGGATCCGTAAATGTGTGCGTTGCGTTCATTGCATGTTTTGAATTTATGCCGTCGCCAAAGTCCCAGAGCCAGGAAGCTGAAGATCCTCCGGTACCACTTGCAGTAAATAACACAACCAGAGGTGCAGTTCCGGAAGTTACGTTGGCTGTGAAGTCGAAAACAGGCAATACCGGGTTGTACACGGCTGTGAGTGGCAGGTAGTCGTAGTTCTTTTTAGAAATTGCATAAGCTGAATCTGCAATACCATCTCTATTTGCATCAACAGCAGTCTGAGAGAACCCTGTTCCATCCGGCTTTGCCCAGTAATTGCCTCCCATATATGGGCCACCAATTATGTTTGTACCCTCAGTGCGTGAACTGTTCCAGACATATGTCTCTTCAAACTCTCCAAATTTCACATTCACTGTGTTGTTGAAATAATTGTTATAGGCTCCTTTTGATTCTATAGAACCGGTAACTTTAAGCCCACAGTCTGAACAGTAGGTGATTTTATTTCCAGTTAAATTTGCACCACCGGTTTCCCCAGCCAATACCCCTACACCACAATTTGTGATTTCGTTGTTTTCGAGATCATAAGATAAGCCAGAAACATGTATTCCGACATCACAGTTTCTTATTTTGTTACCACTAATAGGCGGTACATTTCTTTCATCGTAAACATAGATTCCTGTTGAGCAATTAGAAACTTCATTATTTGTTATTTCATTGTAATCCCCACAACAGGCTACATCTATACCATATCCTGAAATTATGTTTCCAGATATAGTAACAGCAGAACTTTCAGATTGTACAACAACACCACCATCTTCAATAATGTTGTTTGTTATGTGAGTAGGATTGTTAATTTGGTACTCAGAACTTCTATCAGAAGCCCAAATATTTGCAATCACATTTCCGCGTATATTAAAGCCAGTTAGTGTTGTACCAACATTGCTTAGAATGATAGTTGCCACAGTGCTGTCTTTTGGCCCAATAAACACGTTATTTGTTTCTGGTTTAATTGTTAGCCTTTCTTTTGAAACGTTTATGTTTTCAACATACGTTCCGGGTTTTATTAAAATTACATCTCCAGCTTCTGCAACATCTACAGCTTCCTGTATCGTAGAAATTTGTCCACTTCCACTGCCCACTATAATATCTCTTGCCGATACTGTGGACGGTATTCCTATCAGGAATACTAAAGTAAAAACTATAAGTAGAGTTTTACCCTTCACTTTATCTCCCCCACATAGATTTTATTTTTCAAAGCTAAAATTAAAATAGTACATCCCGTACTATCGACGCTATTAGACCCACAATATTAAATTATTTTGAGTTAATATATTTATATTTCTTTAAATGTAAATTATATATGATTAATTACACATTCTATAAATAACTAGACTATCCCCTCAATATATAATTCTACAAGCAAAATTTCTTCTGAATTTTGCTACTTACTCGTTTTGATTCAAAACTAAAATAGTTGAAAAAAAGACTATTTATGGTATTCGAGTGGTGCAGCAGGAACCGGCTTATAAACAAAAATCAAAGATTTTTAAAAATTCTGTTGAAATTTAAATGCTATACAAATTTAAGGCGATAAATCAAAATGGAATTTACTCTTGTCCTATAAGAGAGTCTGGTTTGCAGGGGTTACCCTGCATCTCGCAGTAAAAGGGCAGTTTCCAGCCCATGGACATGTATTTGCTGCGATATTCCTGAGCTTTATCATAGGAGACCTGATAGCCATACCCTTCGGCTACTTATCTGGAAAAAATGCGGCGAATAATTGAAAGTTTCGGCTTTTGTAAAGAGATTTTTGAATTGTAACATCTTATATTTTTTCAACCTGACATAGACGGATCAGTAGTTATTATTTCTACCCATAACGCTTTAATTTTTAAGTCCATCACAGCTTAAACTATCTTTGCTATATAGCTTAAACTATCTCTGCTATCTCAAACTATCTCCGCTACCTTCTTTTTCGAAGCCTTAAAAGCTTCCTTTGCCCTTGACTCAGTAAGGCCGGCCCCCATTGCAATTTTCAGAGCTGTTTCGTCAGTTATCAGGTTCTCAGGGGCATGAGTATCCGTATTCACGACAAGCGTTGCCCCGAATTCGACAGCAAGCCTTGCAACATGCCCGTTTGTCCTGTTGTGACCGTTCCTTGCAGTGATTTCAAGAAATACATTATTTTCTGCCGCAGTCCTGACATCTTCCTCAGAGATCAGGCCCGGGTGAGCCAGAATGTCCACATATTCACAGGCGACTGATGCCGCATTTGTACCTTGAGCTACAGGCTCTGAAATTGTTTCCCCGTGCACGACCACGATTTCTGCTCCCAGCTCTTTTGCCTTCTTTGCCATGGGAGCAATCTTTCTTGGAGGGACGTGCGTCAGCTCAACTCCGGAAAGGACGCGGATATCCCATTCTTCCTCCAGGTATTTTGCTTTTTTTGCAGCATCAAGAAGCTGTTCAAGGTTTGTATAGTCTGCGTGGTCCGTAAGTGCGATAGCCTCGTAACCGTGAATAACAGCCCGCCTGACGAGTTCGCTGGGGAGCAGTTCCCCATCACTGAAAATAGTGTGAGTGTGAAGGTCAATCACCTGAGATCACCGTGTTTGAAAAAAACTTAAACTTTTTTCACTGCCATATAGATTTTCCCTTACAGATATATACTTTCCTCATGAGGTATGGTTCTGGCACAATAATACTTACTAAAACCATAAGAGCCTGTCCCATATCCTTACATCCTGAGGTTAGTCAGATTTTTCACGGTTTTCGGTTTCAGAGCTTTCAAGCCTTTCTTCTACATCGGCAAATGCAAAGTTAGGTTTTACGTCCGAGATTTTTATGCGTACCTTTTCTCCGACTTCAACTTCCTTTACAAAGACCACAAAGCCCTCAATAAGTACAGCCCCGTCTCCACTTGAGCCAAGCTTCTCGATATCCACCACGAATTTGTCTCCTTTCCTGAGGGGAGCTGTAAGGAATTTCTTTCCGATAATATAAATCTCCGCACTCTGCGACCTTGACGCCTGAGGGGAGTAAGCCTTGACGCGGACAAAATTGTTTCTTACTTCGTCAAGGTAATCGTTGAACATATCTCCCTGGAAGACCTTAACAGCAAAGTTTCCTTTTGGTTTCAGGATCTTCTTTGCACATTCAAGAGCTGAAGTTGCAAGCTCAATTGACCGTGCATGGTCATATGACCAGTTACCTGACAGGTTCGGGGCTGCATCACAGAGCACCACATCTGCCCCTTTTTCTCCCACGATTTTAATGATTTTCTTTATTGTGGATTCTGCATTTATGTCGCCCTGGATGGTCTCGACTCCTTCGATAGGGTCTATCCTCTGCAGGTCAACACCGAGGACCTTCCCTCCGGAAAGCTGTTTTGCGACCTGAAGCCACCCTCCCGGAGCTGCACCTAAATCCACAACCGAGTCCCCCCGCTTGATAACATTATGTTTCTCATTGATCTGCTTGAGCTTGAAGGAAGCCCTGGACCGGTAACCTTCCTCTTTTGCCTGATGATAATAATAATCTCTTCTATCTCTTGCCATTGCTTACCTTCCCTGCACTGAAAGCTCATATAGCTTGCGCAGAAATCGTTTTGTCAATTATTCACTTAATCTTTTATTAATAATACCTGAATCTTTTTTGTTAATAGTACCGGAATCCTTTTTGTTAATAGTATCGGAATCCTTTTTGTCAATGATCCCTGAATCTTTATACTCAAATAACAGGTTCTTATTCTCATTTTCGTCCGCACTGAACAAAATTACAGAGCAAATTAGCACAATTACAGCAATCCACACTGCTTTAACGCCAATAACCGATGTAAGTAACCCTCCCGAGATAGCTCCTGCCAGGAACGAGAGGTTAATCGTAGAGAACCGGAAGGCTTGCAAAGCCGATTCACTGTCTTTTTTTGTGACAGCAGTATAAACTTCCTGTGTAGCTGACCTTAAGTTTCCGGTAATCATAGTTGTGTTATACGTGGAACCGGCAAGTTTACGGAATGAAGAAACCTGGACTGCTGAGACAAATGAGATTGCAACAGTCACAATGATGTTCGGGCTTGTATAGGGTATAAAACCTATGATAAAGAGGACTGCAATTTCAAGAATTAAAACTGCCTTTCCGGCATCCTGTACGAACAGGCGCATTGAAGGTTTTTTAATTATCTCGGCAGTTATTACTCCGAGAATGAATGCCAGAACAGGAACTGCATGAAGCATTGCTCTTCCCCATTCTCCTGTTGCAGCTTCTATGCCCATAAGCACGACGTTTCCGGTCTGGGCATTGGCGAAAACACCGCCTCTCCCCACAAATGTATAAGCGTCCAGGAATCCTCCCACAATTGCAAGGAGTATTCCAAGCTCTACAGATTCTGGGGTAAAACTATGTAAACGTGTTTTTCTTTCATTTTTTAATGTTTGAATTTTTTTCATTATGAATTCAAAATTCCTGTATAATACCTCCCTAAAAACCACATTAATATAGCTCTATATTATAAAAAGATACCTGATGAATTCTTTTTCGATGAGGGAGCTTTTCTCTGGCGTTTTTGGGAACTTTAGAGTAGTTACAGCTTCGCAGGGAAAAAACGTAAGCATACGCAAGTTAAATGCGTGTATGTACGAACATATGCAAGTATAATGAGTTCGAAAACAGAGTCAAAAAGAGAAACAAAACAAGATTCATCCTCTGTAATTAAGGAGGTTTTTTAAATATTATTGTCAGGTGTGGAGCAGAATAAGTCCCTTATTGGTTTACAGGATTGCCGTAATTATAATTGGCGAAAGTGTAATTGGCGAAAGTGTAATTGGCGAAAGTGTAATTGGCGTAATTATAATATTCAATAATAGATGTGAACTTCTCTGCTTCCATATTTTTCAGCTTTTTACATATGTTTATCAGAATCTACAGCAAATTTTTCAGTATTTTACAGTAAATATCTCCCAGTTTCATAGCAGATACCTTCTGGAGCTCAAAACCGTTCTGAGAATCTCCTCTCCACCCGTTTTTTCAACCTTAATATCAGCCGGCTTCTCAATAATCTCAGGGCTCAGAGGCAGGCGCTTCTCAGCTTCCCTTATAAGTGGAGTATCCCCGTTCAAAACAACGAAATCTACAGGGGAATTTTCTTCGAGTACTTTGTCCAGAGCCTCAAAGACTTTGTCCATGTGGTGGGCAATATCTTCTTCCCTGAGGCGTTCGAAACGGCGCTGGGAGAAACCCCCTTTGCTGTGTTTTTCTTTGACGCTGCTTTTGATGAATTCCTCCGTATCAAAAACACGGGCATCAGGAGCAAAGCCTATGAAAGACTCGCCTGCATGCAGGACAAGTATAAGCATGCGGCAGGAGGTATCCAGGTTTTCCTCAAGCGGAGCGGTCTCAAAGCTGTCCTTGATGTACCAGACAGCAGAGGAGACAGGGAAAGGAGGGACTATGGCTTCCGAGATCATGCTGTGCAGGTCGTAAAAAAAGACCATGCCTGTCTCAGTGTTGAGCCTGTCAAGAAGAGAGCAGGTTTCTTCTTCGACCAGCTCAAGAGTTTTTTCAGGAACTATAGCTAAAAGGCGAGTTCCGGCGGGCAGATATACAGTTAATAGATCCTCAGAAGGGGAACGGAAAGAACTGAGTTTTGAAAGGTAAGCCTGAACGGCAGAAGGGCTCAGGTTTTCAACCCCGCGGAACTCGAGCCTGTTCTGTGATTCAGTACGCATTTTATCAAGTTCATGCGAAAGGGTCTGAGTCCTTACACGTTCCTGGTTCAAGCGGGATTCAGCTTCCTGTCTGTCTGCAACTGCCTGTCTTGCAAGTGCTTCTTTCTTTTCAAGCTGGTTTTTTGTATTCTGCAAGCCCAGTTCGAGCTCGTCTACTCTTGAAGCAAGCCTCTCAACCTCCGTTTCCAGCCTGCCCTTTCCGGAGATTTTTCCTATAATGGTGCCCAGACCTTTTTTCCCGTCTGCGGCAACTTCTGTTTTTGAAGCCTTTTTGTCGGTCATCTGCCTACCTGCCTTATTCATAAAGTCTCATACTAACCTGAAAATTCCAGAAAGTAATTTGACTGTATAATATTAGCAATACCTTATTAAACATGCGAACCACAACCGCGAGATAAGACAGTTATGGATTTCAGAAAATGATTTCCAGTTTTGGGATCGGTTCAATATTTGTTGAGGCAGCTCTATCGGCAACTCTATCAGGTCATAAATGACAAAAATTTATTAAGATACTATCGAACTCATGAAATTGTCCGTCCAAATAACTATACCCGAAACCTGGCATCCCTTTACTTTGTCGCACGAAGCAAGAAACTTAGTCCTACAATTGGCATCACAGCAAACCAGTAAAGGAAATAAATCGCTATGAGACCGTTACTAAAAGATGCTTCGTGCGGGGACCTTGATGAAAGTTCCCAGATTGCAAAGAAAAGGGAAAATATAGAGATAATACTCGCTATAGATGAAACTGCAAGATATGCTTTCATCGAGTACGGATGTCCATGCAAAGATAAAAAGACCAGTAAAGAGAACGGGGACAGTAACGCCAGAAGTGTTATCACGACGGGAGTTACAAGATACCTGTAGCCATTCAGAAATTCTTCACCGCTAACTTTCCAAAAACTTATTATAACCAGTAAAAATAGAGAAATACAAAACGGGATTGCCAGATACCATCCGGGAAGTACTTTCCTTCCTTCTAATAAGAAAAGTACAGAACCAAAAAAAGAGATGAAGCTCATTAATTCTAAAAGGACATCTTCATCGGTACCGGGAAGCAAGTAAAATCCATTTGATAGAATTCCAACCACAAACATAAAGATAAAAGACATCAATGCCATCGCAATTTTTATCCTGATAAAATCACCTCTGTAAGATAAAAAATCGGATGAAAAGTTATAGTGACTGTTCCTCCAATATAGAATACCAATATGAATATAAAACTATTAATTACTTATAATTATTACAAGTTCAATTATACAAAATAGGAAAGTACGAATACTAATAAAATCAGACGCAAAATAATCACTCATACAAGAACCCGTCATTCAATTCATATCTTTATATTTCGAAAGTTTTAAGAATATCATATTTAATGTCACTGTGATTTCAGGATTTTTTCAAAAAAGCGAGATCATTTCCATAATTAATTCTTATTGATTATTTCGGTGCCTGAATGAAAAAACCATTGAAAGAGTCTAAAAATGAGAAGGATCAAACGAATCCTGACCAGCAAAACCCTTCCCGGAGTAAAGCTGAAAAAATCCATCCTACCCTCTGGATTCAGGGGCACAGGAGTTCCTCTCTTGCCGGAAAAACCATAGTCCTTGGCGTTACAGGAAGCATAGGAGCGATCAGGGTAGTTGAACTTTCAAGGGAACTGATCCGGAACGAGGCAGAAGTCCATGCAGTCATGACAGAGGCTGCAAAGCATATCCTGCACCCTGATGCCCTGCATTATGCCACGGGAAACCCTGTAATTACCGAACTGGGCGGCAGGGTTGAGCATGTGGAGTTCTGCGGGTTCAAGGGCAGGGCAGACCTTCTTTTAATAGCGCCGGCAACCGCGAATACCATAGGGAAAATCGCATACGGCATAGATGATACCACAGTCACCTCTTTTGCGACAACGGCTCTCGGTTCAGATGTCCCTGTCATGATTGTCCCTGCAATGCACGAGTCCATGTACAGGCACCCTGCCGTAACTGAAAATATAGCGAGGCTGAAGAGCTGGGGGATCTCCATGGTGGGCCCCAGGTTCGAGGAAGGCGTTGCAAAAATCGCTTCAAACGAAGAAATAGTCCTCGAGGTAGAAAGGGCTCTTGGTGACCGTAGCCTGGAAAACCTGAAGGTAATTATTACAGGCGGCTCAACTGCAGAAAGCCTTGACCCGATAAGGGTCCTTACAAACAGGGCTTCGGGAAAGACCGGCAGGGAGCTCGCCCTTGAAGCTTACCGCAGAGGCGCTGATGTAACCCTTGTGCATAGGGACAGGCTGGGGTTTGCTGGCATCAGGGAGATTTTTGCAGAAAGTGCTGCTGAAATGACAGAAGCTGTGCTTTCGGAACTGGAAAAAGGGTATGATGTCCTGATAAGTTCTGCAGCGATTGCAGACTACACAGCAGAACCTTCTCCTGAGAAAATCAAATCCGGAGGGGAGTTTATTCTGAAGCTGAAGCCCACCCGGAAATTGATAAAGGAATGCAGGGAAAAATATCCCGAACTCGTGATAATAGGTTTTAAAGCCGAAACAGGCATCGAAAAAGAAGAGCTTCTAAGAAGGGCAGCTGCAACCCTTGAAGGGACAGAACTCGACATGATCGCAGCAAACGATGTAGGAAAAGGCGGAATGGGTACTGAAGAAAATGAACTTTACCTGCTTGGGAAGGGAAAATCCGGGCCCAGGCACGTAAGTGGAAACAAGCGTAAACTTGCAGCCAGTATCCTTGAGGAGGTTTCCGAAATTTTAAATTCACGGCAGGTTCTCTGAGAGCCTTGTCGCCCTCTGGAAATAAAGACAAAATGAAACCGGAGCCGGTAGAGTGGTCAATCTGCTATATCGGCTAGTTATGCAAACAGACCTGCGCAATATTTTACAAAACAGGAACTTCAATAAAGCAAAAATTGACTTTGAAAAATAGCTTAAACAATAAAAAAAGGCGTTTTCTATGTATACATACGAGAGTGAAGGGGCAGACTTTTTCGCAAAAGCATATGCTCCAGGGCATATCACAGGTTTTTTTCAGATCCATGAGCATAACGACCCCCACCGCAAAGGATCTACAGGCTGCGGAATTGTTCTCAACGGAGGAGTTACGACCGAAGTAAAGGTCGGGAAATCCGTGGAAAATACCGAGATATTCCTCAATGGAAAAAAAGTTGAAGGCAAAACCACCCGCACGGTTGTGGAAATGATGACAGATGAGCCTGTAAGGGTGAAAAGCTGGGCAGAAATCCCTGTAGGGTGCGGGTTCGGAGCATCCGGGGCAGGAGCTCTCGGGGCAGCTTACGCTCTTAACAGGGCACTTTCCTTGAACAGGACTGTAAACGGCCTGACAGAATACTCTCACGTAGCTGAAGTTGTCAACCGCAGCGGACTTGGGGATGTTGCTGCCCAGTCCAGCGGCGGAGTGGTAATCAGGCTGCATCCCGGAGGACCACAGTTTGGAAGCGTGGACAGGATTCCTGCCCCTGAAGCAAGGGTTTTCTGTATTGTACTTGGAGAGATTTCTACGGATTCTGTTCTGGCAGACGAGACTGCTGCAGGAAAAATCAATGCCGCAGGCAAAGCTGCAATGCTCGAGCTGCTTAAAACCCCGACTCTTGAAAACTTTATGCATCAAGCGAAAAATTTTGCCAGCAGCACAGGACTTATGAGCAGCACGGCACAGGACGTTATTGAGGCTGCATATGCAAATGGGGGGCTGGCTTCTCAGGCAATGCTCGGGGATACTGTCTTTGCAGTCGCCCCTTACAGCCAGGAGTTTCCCCTTTACGAAGCCCTTCAGGAGTTTGGCCAGGTTCTGGAATACGGCATCAGCACCTGTATACCCAGATTACTCTATGACTGAGTTTCAGATAGAGATTCAGACCTTAACTCCTTATAAATTATATATGCTGTATCCGGAATATATGCTGTATCCGGAATATATGCTGTATCCGGAATATATGCTGTATCCGGACAGAGCCTTTCAGGGAACAAAAAAGACATAAAAGATACAAAAATAGACGTCAAAAATGGAAAAATTACGGAGAATAAAAATCCGATTTTTGGAAATAACGTGTCTGGAAAACTGAAACCTGTAAGAGGTTCCGGAGAATGCTTTTGAGGCAAAAAAATTAACGGAAAGGTCTTTGCTGAAGAAAACACCCAGAACTTAAATATTATTGAAATTAAAGAGTACTGAACCGCATAAAATGCCCTTAGATCAGGGCAAAGCCCTTAAAATTCCAGATAGCAGGAATGAAAGTAACACAAGTATAAAGGTAAGCGACCTACATGACAGATATACCGCACGACCACCCGAGGTACGAATCCCTGCTCGCCCGTGAAAAGGTTGCAGCAGGGGTAAAAATGGGAATTACAAGTATCCAGGGACTTATTGCCCAGGGTAGAGGCGAGAGTTTTGATTACCTTATTGGTGAAAGAAGCACAGAGTCCGCCCTGTATGCAGAGAGAGCTGCAGTTGCTGCGCTTCTCCTCGCTGAGAATCCGGTAATTTCAGTAAATGGTAATGTTGCAGCCCTGGCACCTGATAAAGTAGTTACCCTTGCAGATATCACCGGAGCCAGGATTGAAGTAAACCTTTTCCACAGGACTGACACACGGGTACATCTCATAATAGAACAGCTGAAAGCAAGCGGGGCTGCTGAGGTGCTTGGAAAGAACCCGGATGCGAGCCTTGAACTCTCACACGACAGAAGGCTTGTGAGCAGCAAAGGGATCTATACCGCAGATGTCGTGCTCGTCCCCCTGGAAGACGGAGACCGCTGCGAGAAGCTTGTAGAGATGGGAAAGACTGTGATAACAATCGACCTGAACCCTCTTTCACGGACCTCGAAAACAGCCACGATATCTATTGTTGACAACCTTACGCGAGCCCTTGGAAATATGGCAAAATTCGCGCAGGAAATGAAAAAGGAAAGGAAAGAAGAGCTTGTGAAGCTGATAACCACCTACGATAATAAAAGGACCCTTTCCGAAGCGATTTCCGAAATCCAGGAACACCTCAAGACCATGGCCGCAGAAACAGGGTACTGAAAGCCAATAATTATCCAGAACAGGCAACATATGGACCTTATAGAAAAAACGAGGGAATTTGCAGCCACTTTTCAGGAAGGAGAGCCCAGTTCCCACGATATGTCCCACATAAACCGCGTAGAAGCCCTCTGCATGGAAATCCAGAAAGAAGAGGGAGGAGACCTTCTCATTTTAAGTCTCGCCGCCCTTCTGCATGACGTTGGGGTTATCAAAGAACATGAAGAGGGGGGAGACCATGCTCTCTACAGTTCTGAGATAGCCACCGAGTTCCTGTCGAGGGCAGGCGTTGAAATGAAAACTGTTGAAGCTGTGGCATACTGTATCCAGACTCACAGATTCAGCGGGGGGAAACGCCCGGAAACAGTAGAAGCCAGGATCCTGCAGGATGCAGACAGGCTTGATGCCCTCGGCGCGATTGGGATTTTCAGGTCTATCCTGGCAATGGGAGCTCTCAGGATGCTGAAGCACACAACAGGGCTTGACAAAGGGAGTTCAAAAAAGACTGTATATATAGAGGATCCTGTTGAAGGTTTTAATGAATACATGCGCTACAAGCCTTTTACAATCCCCGAAAGGTTGAATACAGTCACGGCAAAGAGGATTGCAGGAGAAAGGCTGAAGATAATGCACATTTATCTTGAAGCTCTGAACCTTGAAGCTGGAAACGGCAAACATAAACCTTAAAAATAACCTTTTAAGCCCAAGAATTTAAATCCAAATTTTTGAACCCAAGCATTTGAATCAAACTTTTGAATCCAGGCATTTAAATCCAAACTTTTGAATATGAAAGTCTAAATCAGAAACCTCGCTGAAGTAAAGAGCCTGTGGAAAAGAGTTTAAAAACATTAAATATGGTTTTTTCGGAAATAATGATGGTTTTTCACTTTCCAGACTATTTCAGGTCAAGAGCTCAGGCAAAAATGTTTTATAAAGACTCGGCACTTTATAATGAAAATTCTAAGAAAATTTTCGGGTATTCTAAAAAGTGCATGAGGATTTTCAGGACAACTTTTTTTATGATAACCTCATAAACTCGTGTTCATCATCTGACAGGTTCAGTTTACAAGTTCAGTTTAGTAGATAAAGTTCAATAAAAGGCGGTTCAACAAAAGCGAAGTTAGCAAAATTTCAGTTCAATTAAAGGCTGTCTAATAAAAGCGAAGTTAACAAAGTTGCAATTCAATAAAAGGCAGTTCAATAAAGGCGCAGTCGACAGAGTTGAAATTCAAACCTCAGGATATGATGATATGGCTGACATAATAATAAAAAATGCTTATGTTTTAACAATGGACCCTGACGCAGGAGATATTAAAAAAGGGACTGTTGTTATTGAAGATGGAAAAATCACGGAAATAGGAGTGAAAACAAAAGAAAGTGCCGATACCGTGATTGACGCAAAAGGCTCTGTAGTGATGCCGGGGCTTGTAAATACGCATACCCATGCAGCAATGACCCTCTTCCGGGGTTATGCCGACGACCTTCAGCTTGCAGAATGGCTCGAGAAGCATATCTGGCCTGCCGAAGCCCAGCTTACGGCAGAAGATGTTTACAGAGGAAGCCTGCTCGCGTGCCTTGAAATGATCAGATCCGGGACGACCTCATTTGCAGATATGTACTTCTTTATGGACGAGACTGCAAAGGCTGTAGAGGCATCCGGACTCAGGGCTTCGCTTTCTCACGGTCTAATCGAACTCTGGAACGAAGAAAAAGGGGAAAATGACCTGAAAGAAGGAAAACGCTTTGTACGCGCCTGGCAGGGAGCAGCGAAAGGCAGGATAAAAACAATGTACGGCCCTCATGCTCCGAATACCTGTTCTGATGAGTTTCTTGCAAAGGTGAAGGAGGCAGCCAGACAGGACGGAGCGGGGCTTCACATTCATGTCCTGGAAACCGAAGCCGAACTCCTGGCAATGAAAGAAAGGTACGGGAAATGCTCGGTACATATGCTCGATGATATCGGGTTTTTCGGTCCAGACGTGCTTGCCGCCCACTGTGTGTGGCTTTCTGACGGGGATATAGAGGTCTTAAGGGAAAAAGGGGTAAATGTGTCCCATAATCCCATAAGCAATATGAAACTGGCTTCCGGAACCGCTCCCGTGTATAAGATGCTCGAAAGAGGAGTAAATGTCAGCCTCGGGACTGACGGCTGTGCCTCAAACAACAACCTTGACCTGTTTGAAGAAATGAAAACTGCTGCCCTTCTCCACAAACTGAGCACATGCAACCCCACTGCCCTTCCTGCCCGCCAGGTGCTGCAGATGGCAACCGTTAATGGAGCAAAGGCTCTTGGAACGGAAACCGGCATGTTGAAGACCGGAATGAAGGCAGACATGATCATAGTTGACATGAAAAAACCGCACCTCACTCCCTGTTTTGACGTGCCATCCCATCTTGTGTACTCTGCAGGAGGAAGCGATGTCAGGACAACAATCGTGGACGGAAAAATCCTTATGCAGGACTACAGAGTTATGGTGCTGGACGAGCAGAAAGTCATCGAAGAAGCCCAAAAAGCCGCAGAAGAGCTGGTAGCAAGGGTAAATTCCTGAAAACAATCCGGCATGAAAATCGTCCGGGGTATAATGCATAATGCATGATACATAATAATACAGGAAAAGTGAATATTGACAGAATTACAGAAAAAGTAAGTATTGACGGAAATACGGGAAAAGTAAATATTGACGGCAGGATTTAATTACCGGTCTACATAAAGTTTCAGCAGCCTGAGTTACAGGTGTAATTGCAGAGTAACCGATATAAGCCATATTCGGTCATTTCATTCAAAAATTCTATCTACTTCATTCTATCAATCATTTATCCAGTATAACGGGATCACCATGACAGAAAAAGAACTCATAGAATCCGGAAACATGAAAATGGAATGGGCAAGAAACCACATGCCCGTTCTTGCAATCATCAGAGAAAAGTTTGAGAAAGAAAAACCCCTCAAAGGGCTCAAAGTAGGAATGGCACTGCACGTGGAAGCGAAAACCGCAGTCCTTGTCGAGACTCTCGCTGCTGGAGGTGCACAGGTAGCAATTTCAGGTTGCAACCCCCTGAGCACACAGGATGATGTGGCAGCTGCTTTAGATACTCGAGAAAACATAAACTGTTTTGCTAAGTACGGGTGCTGCACGGGCGAATATTACGAAGCAATTGACAGAGTCCTTGATATTGAGCCTGACATCACAATCGACGATGGTGCAGACCTGATTTTTAAGCTTCACAAAGAAAGGCAGGAAATGCTTCCGAAAATCCTCGGAGGCTGCGAAGAGACCACCACAGGGGTACACAGGCTTCATGCCATGGAAAAAGACGGCGCACTCAAGATGCCGGTAATAGCAGTAAACGATGCCATGACCAAGTACCTTTTTGACAACCGCTACGGGACAGGCCAGTCAGCATGGGACGGTATAAACCGTACTACAAACCTGCTTGTTGCAGGCAAGAATGTTGTTGTTGCAGGCTACGGCTGGTGCGGGCGCGGGGTTGCAATGCGGGCTACAGGCCTTGGAGCAAGCGTAATCGTCACTGAAATAGATCCCATAAGAGCCCTTGAGGCAAGAATGGACGGGCACAGGGTTATGAAAATGTCAGAGGCTGCAAAAATCGGGGACCTCTTTGTCACTGCAACAGGAAACCGCGATATCCTCACAGCAGACCACTTTAAGGTAATGAAAGACGGGGCAATTTTAGCAAACTCAGGCCACTTCAATGTGGAAATTGACATGGAAGCCCTTGATTCTCTTGCAAAATCCACACGGACTGTCAGGCATAATATCAAAGAATATGACATTGGCAACAGGCGCATTAATGTGATCGCAGAAGGAAGACTCGTAAACCTGGCTGCGGGCGACGGGCACCCTGCCGAGGTTATGGATATGAGTTTTGCAAACCAGGCCCTCTGTGTCCGTTATATTGCAGAAAATAAGCTTTCGAGCGGAGTCCACGGGGTCCCGAGAGAACTTGATACCTATGTTGCAAAACTGAAGCTTGAGTCTATGGGCATAGCCACCGATGAGCTTACTTCCAAGCAGGAATGCTACATGAGCGGCTGGGAATGTGGAACGTAATTTGAAATAAGCTACAGAAGATAATTTCAGTAATTTTAAAATGTTGATTCACAGGTGCAATGAATGCAGGCAGTTCTCCATCTTCAGAAATGCAGTACATTCATTGCATTTGATTCTATGCCCATTAGATAAAAATATTGAGAGTTTTTATTATTTATACGGAAAAGGACTCGGGTTTCCCGAGTTTAGAGTATATATTTCCTGAGTTTAAAGGGTATATTTACTGAGTTTAGAGGATATATTTACTGATTTAAAGGATATATTTACTGAGTTTAGAGGATATATTTACTGAGTTTAGAGGATATATTTACTGAAGTTAGACGGACATATTATCAAAACTGTACTCATTCGGGGTCTGTTGCGTTTAATTTTAGAACCTTGATTTCTTCAAAACATCCATGAACTATTTTAGGATTAAAATACGGGCTTCTTTTAAGGGAATAACTGGACTTTACGTAAAAGTCACTGCATAAAGTCACTGCATAATAAGATAGCTGACCAGGGTGCTACCAGATATTTATTTTTTTAAACTAATAAAATATATATAACCATACTGAGTTTTTTTATATCTTGAAAATATCTTATAAATAGAACTATGTTGCCTTAAAAATCAACCCTCGGGATGAAGAAACTTAAGGCGGGGAACAGGTTCGTTATAACTTTTTTAAATGGGGAAGGAAAAACACGAAAAACTGAAAGCCTGCTAGAAAACAGGATGAAATTAATTCTGACAACCGGAGAAAGGGGTAGGTAATGGATGAAAAACTAAGGACTTCTGGAGTTCAGGTTATCGGAGATATTGCCTGGGGCACACATTTCTGCCAGTTCTACCGGACGCAGGAAGAACTGGTGAATGTAGTATGTCCTTATTTGAAAGCCGGACTGGAAGGTAACGAACTTTGCATATGGGCTTTGCCGCGAGATTTTGAGACGAAAAAAGAAGCAGAAGGACCTCTGAGAAGAACTATTCCCAAACTTGATATTTATCTGGAAAAAGGACAGATGGAAATAATTTCTTACAAAGACCGGTATGCAGAAAAAGAGATTCCTGACTCAAAAAAAGCCCTGGGAAACTTGATTAAAAAAGCAGATTATGCTTTGCTTAATGGCTATAGTGGTCTGAGACTGGTTCAGGACACTTCATGGCTGAAAAATGACTGGAAGAACCTCACCGGTTATGAAGAAGAACTGGACATTGCCATTGAAAACCGACGCATAACAGCTCTTTGTACTTATTCCTCCGGCAAATTTGACACCGATGAAACTATATACGCGGCTTTGAGCCATCGATTTGTTCTGGTTAAAAAGGAAGGGAACTGGGAAAAAGTTGAAAACCCCAGGCTTAAAAAGGCGGAAGAGAGAGTTATCCAGCCCTCAGGGGAAGTAGAAACCAAAACAGAGGAAGAAAACGAGAACCTGAAGAAATTACTTGAAGAAAGGACAGTAGAGCTTACAGAAGCTTACAAGTCACTGAAAGTAAATGAAAAGCAATTTCTTCAAATCCGGAAAATGACTCATATCGGAAACTGGAAATGGGATATTTTGACCGGGGAATTACACTGGTCTGATGAAGTTTACAGGATTTTCGGACGTGACCCTGAGAGGTTCAAAGCAACCTGTGATGCCTTTTTAGGCTCCGTGCACCCTGATGACCGGGAATATTTGATTAATTCCATTAAGAAGGATTTTGATGAGCAGTTCCGGAATATTGATTATCGGATAGTCCTGCCTGACGGAGAAGAACGCACAGTCCGTACACGGGTAGAAATCACTTTTGATGAGGAAAACCAGCCTGTACGAGCCGAAGGAATAGTTCAGGATATTACGGAACTTAAAAGAATAGAAAAAGCTCTGCAAGAACGGGAAGAGCAGTACAGGGCTTTCTTCGAGAACAGCATGGATGCCGTTCTTTTCGCATCACCAGACGGGACTATCCATGCAGCCAATAAAGCCGCCTGTAAGACATTCGGAATGACCGAGAAAGAGATAATCAGGGCTGGCAGAAATGGAATAGTGGATCAATCTGATCCAAGGCTCAAACCTTCCCTTGAAGAGAGAAACAGCACAGGCAGGTTTAAAGGTGAAATCAATCACAAACGGAAAGATGGCACGATTTTTCCGGGGGAAGTGTCTACTGCGCTCTTCAAAGACAAAAACGGTCTTATGAAAATAGTTATAATTATCAGGGACATTACCGAACGCAAGAAGGCAGAAGAGGTTCTTCGGAAGAGTGAAGAACATTACCGAATGCTCTTTACAAATATGACAGAAGCTTTCTTCCTTGGAGAAATTATCCTTGACAGGGATGGTAAGCCCTATGATTATCGCTTCCTTGAGGTAAATCCAGCCTTTGAATTCCATGCAGGAGTAAAGGGAGAAAAGGTTCTGGGCAGGTCTCATCTGGAAGTATTCCAAAAAGCGGACCCGACAGTTATCGAAAAATACGGACAGGTGGCTTCTTCAGGCAAACCAGCTCATTTTGAATTTTTTACACATTTAACTAACAGGTTTCTCGATATTTATGCTTTCAGCCCTGAGAAAGGAAAGTTCGCAGCGATCTTCAGGGATATTACAGGGAGGAAGAAGATAGAAGAGAAAACTCGCCAGCGGGCAGAAGAGATGGAGACATTGATGGAAGTCACGCCTGTTGCCATCTGGATTGGCCATGACCCGCAATGCCATAACATAACAGGCAACAGGATGGCAAATGAGTTATATGAATCTGAAGTCGGAGAAAATGTCTCTGTGAATTCCAATCCTGTGCGGCGTTTCTTCAAGAATGGTCACGAATTGACTGTGGACGAGTTACCAATGCAGAAAGCCGCCCTTAAAGATATCAATGTGCGTGACGAAGAGATAGATGTACTGCTGCCGAGCGGAGAATTGAGGACTCTTCTGGGATCAGCCAGCCCGTTACATGATGCAGACGGCAATGTGCGCGGAAGTATTTCCGCATCTATAGATATTACTCAGAGGAAAAAAACAGAAACTGAACTGAAAGAAACCCTTGACAATTTAGAAAACCTGGTTAAAGGACGCACAGAAGAACTCGAGAAAGCTTACAGTTCCCTGAAGGAGAGCGAAAAAAGACTTGCCGAAGCTCAGAAGATGGCTCATATTGGGAACTGGGACTGGGATCTTGTAACTAACAAAATTTACGCATCTGATGAGATGTGTCGAATTTTTGGACTTGGCCCCCAGGAATTCGATGCAAATTACGAGGCATTTTTAAATTACGTGCATCCGGCCGATCGAGACCATATTAATGCAGTCTATAGGGCTGTATTAAACGGAAAAGAACTTGTTGGTATGGATTATAGAATAATCTCAGCTAATGGGCAGGAGCGCGTGGTCCACGGTCAGGGTGAAGTTACTTTTGACAGGGAAAATATTCCGGTCAGAATTAGAGGGACAGTCCAGGATATCACAGAACGTAAAAGAACAGAAAAAGCACTTGAGTTAAGCGAAGAAAGATATCGCATAATAGCCGAACAGACAGGGCAGCTTGTCTACGACTACAATGTTGAGGAAGACACCGCTGACTGGGCAGGAAATATAGAAGAAATTACAGGATATAATCCAGATAAGTTCAGAAACATGAACCTGCAGTCCTTAATATCCCTTATTCATCCCGAAGACGAGAAAAAATTTCTGGAAAAATATGAAAGATTTCGGACTTATGGAGGCACTTACAGGTCAGAGTACCGCTTTAAAAAAGAAAATGGGGAGTATATTTACGTTGAAGATCAGGGAGTTGGCTTGAAAGATGAAAAAGGTGAGATAAAAAGAATTCTTGGTACAATTAAGGACATTACTGAAAGAAAAAAGGCAGAAAAATCCCTTGCAAATATCGAGGCCGCACGCAAAAGGGAAATCCATCACCGCATTAAAAATAATCTTCAGGTCATCTCGTCTTTGCTTGATCTTCAGGCTGAAAAATTCAAAAACAAAAAAAATACTGGAGATGTTGACGTTCTCACAGCCTTAAAGGAAAGTCAGGATAGAGTAATGTCTATTGCTTTGATCCATGAAAAATTGCATGAGAGTAAAGGAACCGATAAACTGGATTTTTCTCCTTACCTTATGAAACTTGTTGAGAGCCTTTTCCAGACTTACAATCTTGGAAATAAAGATCTCAGCCTGGACATGGATCTTGAAGAGAATATTTTCTTTAATATTGATGTCGCAGTTCCTCTCGGGCTAATAGTCAACGAAATTGTTTCGAACTCTCTAAAATATGCATTCAGGGATAGAGATAGAGGAACGATCAGGATTAAACTCTGCAGGGAAGAGAATGAGAAACCAGAACACCAAAAACATGAAAACAGCAAAGGAGACCGTAAAAGCAGTATCAATAATTTTATTTTAGCAATCTCGGACAATGGTGCAGGCCTGCCTGAGAAGTTAAACGTGGAAAATGCAAGTACACTTGGGCTTCAAATCATAAATATCCTGGTAGAGCAGCTGGATGGAAAAATAGAGTTAAGCAGGAGTTCTGGAACTGAATTTACTATAAGGTTCCCGATAGCATAAAGAGAATATTGAGGATAAGAAAAACGGACTTATTTTCAAAAATGTGATATGAAAAGCTGGAAACTCAGGGCCTGGTTTTGAGAAAAAGCAAAAGAGGCGGCTTCAAATAATTTTAACTTCTGAACAAATAATGCGGTAAGAGGCATGAAGAGGTAAATAGGACTCTATTTCCATTCATAGAAAAGTGAGAATATTTACCCGCTTTAATTACAAAACAAGATAAAAAAATAATTAGTTACTAATACCCGAATAGCATTTTTTATAAACTGGAGTTTTCATTAAGAAAAACATAAACCTGTGATTCATATTGGGAGAGCATTTACAATTCTGTTTTCTTTCACAAATATCCAGATCAAGCATGAAGGTCAAATTACCTTATTTTGAGGAAATCTAAAACTTCTAAATCTAAGACTTCTTTTACTGAAAGGGGATTTACATAAAATCATAAAACCGGGTAAAATCTGAGAACTGGCCAGACTCTTATAAAAAGAGTGTTGCAAAGGTGGTGCAGGGATGAGCCAGGAGAAGGTATGGGATGAAAGGACAATTGAGAAAATCTGGAATTGATGCAATTGGGGATATCCCATGGGGGACTCACTTCTGCCAGTTTTACCAGACAAAAGAAGATTTGATAGAGATAATTGTTCCTTATTTGAAAGCAGGTCTGGAAAACAACGAGCTTTGCCTGTGGATTACTTCAGACACTCCGGGTGTGGAAGATGCGAAGGAAGCCCTGAAAAAGAGTGTTCCTCATATTGATACATATCTGAACAGGGAACAGGTTGAGATCATTCCGGAAACTCTTTTTTATCTGGAAAAGGGTGCTTTCGACCAGAAGAAAGCACTGAATATGGGGACTGAAAAGTTTCTCCGCGCCGCAGAAGAAGGATACTGTGGCTTGAGAACTATTGGAAACCTTTCCTGGCTGAAAAAATCAGATTGGGATAATTTCGCTGATTACGAAGAAAAAGTAGATAGTGCTATTGGTAACTGCAGGATAATATCGATGTGTGCTTATTCTCTTGATAAATGCAATGCAACCGATATTATCGATGTTGTTGCCAACCACCAATTTACCCTGATTAAAAGGGAAGGAAACTGGGAGCGGATAGAAAGTCCCAGACGCAGGAAAGCAGAAGAAACAGCTGTTCAGGCCACAAAGAACTGGGAGTATACATTTGATGCTGTCCCTGACCTTATAGCCATACTTGACACGGAATACAGGATTGTCCGTGCTAACAGGGCAATGGCTGCAAGACTGGGCATAACACCGGAAGAGTGTGTGGGTTTAACCTGTTACCGTGTTATCCACGGGACGGACGAGCCTCCTTCTTTTTGTCCTTACAGGCAACTGCTTAAGGACGGAATTGAGCACACAGAAGAAGTCCGTGAAGATTCCCTGGGTGGCGATTTTATATTGAGCGTCCTGCCTCTTCACGATTCAAAAGGAAAAATTATAGGGTGCACTCATTTTGCCCGTGACATAAACGAAAGAAAGAGATTGGAAGAGCAAACCCGTCAGCGGGCAGAAGAGATGGAAACAGTAATGGAAATCGCGCCTGTTGCAATCTGGATAGGCCACGACCCGCAGTGCCATAACATAACAGGCAACAGGATGGCAAATGAGTATTTTGAGTCCCGATCAGGAGAGAACGTCTCACCGAAAGTAACATCATTAAGGCGTATTTTCTGTAAGGGCAGCGAACTGGCTGTAGACGAATTGCCCATGCAAAAAGCTGCCTTAAAAGGTATCGAAGTGCGCAACGAAGAGATAGACGTGTTATTGCCCAGCAGGGAATGGAGAGTATTACTTGGATCAGCAAGTCCTCTGCACGATGCCAGAGGTAATGTGCGCGGCAGTGTAAGCGCTTTCATTGACATAACCGAGCGCAAGAAGGCAGAAGAGGCGCTTCGCAGGAGCGAAGAAAAGTACCGCAACCTCATAGAGACAGCAAATGAAGGGATATGGATACTTGAATGGGTACCTGATACTGGAGCCAGGACCATTTATGTTAATAAAAAAATGGCAGAGATGTTAGGTTGCAGCCGGGAAGAAATGATTGGAAAATCTGTGAGGGATTTTACCGACGAAGAGGGTAAAGCTATTTTCGAGCTAAATATGAAAAGGAGGGAGCAGGGAATCAATGAGAGCCACGAATTCAAACTGCTGCGTAAAGACGGCTCACCTTTATGGGCCCTTGTAAATTCCAAATCCCTTTTTGATGAAACTGGCAAATTCACGGGTTCCATAAGCATGCTCACCGACATTACCGGGCGGAGAGAAGCGGAAACTAAACTCAAAGAAACACTGGAGAACCTGGAAAAGCTGGTTGAAGATCGTACATTAGAGCTGGAAAAGGCTTATAAATCGTTAAAAGAAAGCGAAACACGGCTTTCCGAAGCTCAAAGAATAGCTCATATAGGAAACTGGGACTGGGACCTTCTAACCTGTGAAATTTACTGGTCCGAGGAAATGAGCCGTATTTTCGGGCGTGACCCTCAGAAATCAGGCGCAAGTTATAGCGAATTTTTGGATTACATACATCCTGATGACCGGGACTATGTGAAAAATGCCATGAAAAGAGCGATAAAAGGAGAGCTTCTTGCAATAGACTACAGCATCCTTCTGGAAGATGGGGAAGAGAGCACAGTACATATGCGGGCACAGGCTGTTTTTAATGAGAAAAATATCCCCATTAAAATAAAAGGAACGGTTCAGGACATTACTGAGCGCAAAAAAGCTGAAAAAGCTCTTGAGTTAAGTGAGGAGAGGTACCGGATAATAACAGAGCAGACAGGGCAGTTAGTATACGATTATAACATTGAGAAAGATATTGCTGATGTAGCGGGAAATATTGAAGAGCTTACAGGATTCACTTCTGAAGAACTGGGAAATATTAACCTGAAATTGTGGACCTCCCGCATCCACCCAGAAGACCTGAACAGGTTCCTGGAAAATCATAAAAAATATTTAGAACCGGATAGAAAATCTTACAGAATAGAATACCGTTTCAGAAAAAAGAACGGAGAATACATTTACCTCGAAGAGAACTGGGTCTCTCCAGAAGGTGATAGGAAAAGCAGTGTGAAAAGAGTACTTGGGGTAATTAAAAATATTACGGAAAGAAAACAGGCAGAGAAAATCCTTGCAAACATAGAAACCGCACGCAAAAAAGAGATCCATCACAGGATAAAGAATAACCTTCAGGTGATTTCTTCCCTTCTTGACCTCCAGGCTGAAAAGTTCAGAGCCAGAGAACATTTTAAGGATCTGGAAGTCCTTAACGCTTTTCGGGAAAGCCAGGACAGAGTGATATCCATTGCCCTGATTCACGAAGAGCTTCACGAAGGCAAGGGAAAAGACACATTGAATTTTTCCCCGTACCTCCACAGACTTGTTGAGAACCTTTTCCAGACCTATACCCTTGGAAATGCGGATATCAGTTTAAACATGGATCTGGAAGAAAATATTTTCTTTGATATGGATACCGCAGTCCCGCTGGGACTTATTGTGAACGAACTTGTTTCAAACTCCCTCAAATATGCATTCCAGGGACGGGATAAAGGGATAATCCGGATCAGGCTGAACAGGGAAGAAAATGGAAAAACTGTAAGCAGCAAGCATGAAAACAGGAAAGAAGGATACAGGAGTACAAATTTTATTTTAACGGTTTCGGACAATGGAGTTGGCATTTCCGAAGGCTTCAGTATGGAAGACTCTGATACGCTTGGAACGCAGCTCGTAACAGCTCTTGTGGACCAGCTTGACGGCAAAATCGATTTGAAGAAGGATTCCGGAACCGAATTCATCATAAGATTCTCAATACCAGAGAAAAAATGAGAAGTCCTCTGAGCTAGGAGATCCTTTCAGAATGATAATTTTATATATATCTCCATGTGCTGAACCGGTGAAGGAAAAAGAACTTCAGAATTACACCTTAACAGGAATGCTGTATAGGATGATGAAGTATGAGATGAAGTATGAGATGATGAAGTTCGGGACAGGACATGGAGAGGAAACGAAAGAGTTTGTCCCCAGATATTTTAAACTCTTGAATTTATTGCTGTAGGAAAAATGATTCCATTTTCACTATGGAAAAGTGAGGATATTTAACTGCTTTAATTACAAGACAAAATAAAAAAATAATTAATTACTAATACCTATAATAACATTTTTACAATCTGGGAATTTGTATTAGAAGGCACTTAAAACGAAAATTCATTATGGGATGACATTTTCATTCTTATTTCTTTCACGAAATATTAAAATCACAGATAGCACTACATTATTTTTGGAGATATAACTCTTGGAGATATAACTCTTGTAATGATGGAACAGGCCCGGAGAAGGGGATGGGATGAAAGGACAAAACAGGGAGTCTGGAATTGATGCAATTGGGGATATCCCATGGGGGACTCATTTCTGCCAGTTTTACCAGACAAAAGAAGATTTGATAGAGATATTTATTCCTTATTTTAAAGCGGGACTCGAAAACAATGAATTATGCCTCTGGATTACTTCAGAACCTCTGGGCATAGAAGAAGCAAAAAAATTCCTGAAAAAAGCGGTTCCTGATATTGAGATTTATCTTGAGAAAGGACAGATAGAGATTATTCCGGAAACCTTTTTTTATCTGGAAAATGGTGCTTTTGACTCTTCCAGGGCTTTAAATAAAGGGACTGAAAGGTTCAATCGTGCCATAGATAATGGATATTGCGGTTTGAGGTCAGGCGGAAATATTTCCTGGCTGAAAAAAGCAGATTGGGACAATTTCACTGGTTACGAAGAAAAAATAGATAGTGCCATTGGTAACTGCAAGATAATATCGATGTGTGCTTATTCTCTCGATAATTGCAATGCAACCGATATTATCGATGTTGTTGCTAACCACCAGTTTACGTTAATTAAAAAAGGAAGAAGATGGGAGAAGATAGAGAGTCCAAAACGCAAAAAAGCAGAAGAAACAGTTATTCAGGCCACAAAGAACTGGGAGTATACATTTGATTCTGTCCCGGACCTTATAGCCATAATTGATACCGAGTACAGGATTGTCCGGGCAAACAGGGCAATGGCAGCAAGGCTCGGCATGGAAGCGAAAGAATGTACAGGCCTGACCTGTTATCGCGCTATCCATGGGACAGACGGACCTCCCTCTTTTTGCCCTTACAGGCAACTGATTAAAGATGGACTTGAACATACCGCAGAGGTTTTTGAAGACTTTTTAAAAGGTTATTTTTTAGTAAGTGTGTCTCCACTCCATGATTTAGAAGGAAAACTCATTGGGAGCGTTCATGTTGCCCGTGATATAAATGAACGCAAAAAGGCTGAGGATGCACTTCGCCGGAGTGAGCAACACGCCAGGCTAAAGCTTGAGAAAATTCTCTCGCCTGTAAATGACACATACGACTTTGAGCTTTCTGAGATTATAGACGTCCCGGTAATTCAATCGCTTATGGATGATTTTTATAAGCTTACTTCCTTCCCTGCAGGTCTGAACGACCTCAAAGGCAATGTTCTGGCATGTGTCGGATGGCAGGAGATCTGCACCAGATTCCACAGAGTTCACCCCGAAACATGCAGGCACTGCATAGAAAGTGACATGGAGCTGTCCAGGGGCCCTACTCCGGGAAAATACAGGATGTACAAATGCAAGAACAACCTGTGGGATGTGGTAACTCCTATCATGGTGGCAGGTCAGCAGGTCGGCAGTATCTTTTCAGGGCAATTTTTCTTTGAAGATGAGTCTCTGGACTACGAATTCTTCCGATCTCAAGCCCGGAAATACGGCTTCGATGAGGATGAATACATATCAGCGCTTGAAAAAGTTCCGAGGTTAAGCAGGGAGACTGTTGACGCAGGTATGGCTTTTTTGATGGGGTTCGCCAATATACTCTCACAGTTGAGCTACGGCAATCTCAAACTGGCACAGTCCCTTGCAGAATGCGATTCTCTGGTTGCTGCTCTGCAGGAAAGCGATGAGCGGTTTCGCTCAGTTCTAGAGAACTCTCTCGATTCTGCATATCGCATGGATTTCCAGAATAACCACTTCGATTATATGAGCCCTGTGATAGAGCAGATTACAGGCTTCTCTGTCAGGGAAATAAATGCAATGACCATCAATAATGGTCTTCTGAACCGAATTCACTCCGATGATCGTCCTCTTGTCGATCAGGAAAGTGCTCAATCGTTAGTTGAGGGTTTTGGGGCACAAGAGTACCGTTTCAAATGCAAGGACGGAAAATACCACTGGTTAGCCGATCATTTCTCGATCATTAGGGATAAAACCGGCACGACTCGTTTTAGAGCAGGTATTGTCCGCGATATCACCGAAAAAAAGCAGGCTGAAGAAGCCCTTATAAGAAGTGAGAACAACTTCCGTACACTGGCGGAAAATTCCCCGGACATAATTTCCCGCTTTGATAGACAGAACCGCCACATCTATGTAAACCCTGCTGCTGAGGAACCTTATGGGCGTCCTCCGGAAGAAATCATCGGGAAAACTCACAGTGAGCTGGGCATGGATCCTGAGAAGGTAAAGCTCTGGGAAAGCCACCACGAAAAAGTTTTTGCCACTGGAAAGCCCGAATCAATGGAATTCGGGTATACGTCATCTCAAGGAAAAGAATACTACTTTAATACACAGGTAGTACCAGAGTTTATTGATGGCAAAGTAACCTCTATCCTTGTAATTTCCCATAACATTACGGATATAAAAGAAGCAGAATCCCGGTTGAAAAATACCCTGGAGAATCTGGGAAATCTGGTTAAAGAGCGCACAGTAGAACTTGAAAAAGCATATGTGTTATTGAAAGAAAGAGAAGAGAGTCTTGCTGAAGCTCAAAATATGGCTCACATAGGTAACTGGGAATGGGACATTGTGGCTGATAAAGCGTACTGGTCCGAAGAGATGTATCGAATTTTCAAACGTGATCCTCAAAAATTAGCACCATCTCTAGATGAATATTTAAACTATATTCATCCCGACGACCTTGACTACTATTGTAAAGTCAATGATTATACAAGAAATATACGTACTTCTGGACTTGATTTTAGAATTGTTTTAGCTAATGGAGAAGAACGTACACTTCACATAAAATCAGATTTTATATATAAGGATGAAAATCTCCCTGTTCGAGTAAAAGGAATAGTTCAGGATATTACCGAGCGTAAAAAGGCTGAAAAAGCCTTTGTAAACCTTGAGATTGCCCGCAAAAAAGAAATTCACCACAGGATCAAGAATAACCTGCAGGTAATTTCTTCCTTACTCGACCTCCAGGCTGAAAAGTTCAGAGACAGGAAATACGTTGAGAATTCGGAAGTTCTGAACGCTTTTCGGGAAAGCCAGGACAGAGTGATATCTATTGCCCTGATTCACGAAGAGCTTCATGAAGGCAGGGGAAAAGATACATTGAATTTTTCCCCGTACCTCCAGAGACTCGTTAAGAATCTATTTCATACTTACACCCTTGGAAATGCGGATATCAGTTTAAACATGGATCTGGAAGAAGATACGTTCTTTGACATGGATACTGCCATCCCTCTGGGGTTGATTATCAATGAGCTTGTTTCTAACTCTCTCAAACACGCATTTCCAGAGAGAAAAGGAGAAATTAAAATTAAACTTTACAGGGAGTTAAATGGGAAATATAATACAGGAGCTGAAAGTAAAAACGAAGATCGTAAAGGCACCATCTTCATTTTGAAAGTTTCGGATAACGGAACAGGCCTTCCTGAAAACCTTGATCTGGAAAATCCTGAAACTCTTGGTATGCAGCTGATTACTGCCCTTGTAGACCAGATGGACGGGGAACTTGGAGTAAACGGGGATTGTGGAACGGAGTTCTGCATAAAATTTGCAATAAAAGAAAAATAAGAAGAACTATCAGTTAAAGTCCTTAAGTTAAAATTCCCTTAACAGGTAGAACAACTACTTAAGTATGGAGACTTTCAGTTTAATTCTCACAGATGTGTCTCTTTTTTAGAAAGCGATGCTTTGTTAATTGATGCTTCATTTTAGAGGGTGACTATCGGGAAATCGGGAGGTTATTTAAAATCAGGGCAAAAGTTTCAGTTTACCCGAAAATATGGAGGAATTATTCAGTTTATTCAGTTTTTGGCCTTACTTTTAAAAAAGTGAAAATAATCGTACATATATTTTACTGGAAAAATCAGAAAAATATTTGTATAAAATCCCCACATTACAAATAAATTTACGAAAGATTTTCAAAAATTTAGGGATAAAAACGGAACTCACCATAAGTTATAAATAGTATAGCTATAATTAGAGGGTTGCACCGGTGAAAGAGGTGCTCCCTGATGCAGCGGGGCAGCAGGGTTGCATGCTGAGAAATTGGCATTCAGTGGTGCAAAACATAGAGGTGGAGAGATAAACAAACTGGGCCCGTAGCTCAGTCAGGCAGAGCGACTGGCTTTTAACCAGTCGGCCTAGGGTTCAAATCCCTACGGGCCCGCCATGTTCTTTATTATGACTGGCGGAAAGGCCATCCGCTGGAGAAATCTAATCAAGTTTTTTGAATGCTTTATTTTTGGAGGAAAGGATTTGACAAAGTTCAGCCTGCTCGACCATGAGGCGGTCCCCAAGCATGAAATCATGTCTGAGGGCGAGTTAAAGTCTGTTTTAAGCAAATATTTTATTGAAAAGGAACAACTTCCGAAAATCAAAGTGCAGGATCCTGTTTGTAAAGAAATAGGAGCTGTCGTCGGAGATGTCGTGAAAATAACAAGAAAAAGTCAGACTGCAGGGGAGGCAGATTATTACAGACTCGTGATTGAGTAAGCGGAGGGGAGTTAAAACCGCTTTCAAAATCATATTTTTTTCACTGAATATCTTTTTGAATCCCATGCACCATCATACGGAAAGATTCAACGACTGCATAAGATCCAGACATGAAGGATCACCATTTATTGATTTTCATTTTACCAAAGCAAAGAGGGTGCTATCATCGCGTTAGAAAGCAGTATACTGTCGCAGGCCTATTTTACACGGGACAAGATAGTGCAGCACCATATAGACTCATTTAATAAGTTTATAGACTATGGGCTGCAAAAGATCATTGATGAACAGAGAATAATAGAAACCGACATTGAGGACACTTATCTCAAGCTCGGCAAGATCCGGGTAGAGCATCCGGTGGTGAAGGAGGCAGACGGAGCGATTGAAAAGCTTTACCCGAATGAAGGGAGGCTCAGAAACCTTTCGTATTCAGGCCCCCTCTACCTTGAAATGAGTGTCGTAAAAGACGGGATAGAGTCAGAGGCAATGGAAGCAAAAATCGGGCAGCTTCCTGTTATGGTCAAGTCCAAAATCTGTAACCTCCTCGGACTCAGTGAGGTAGAGAAAGTCCGCTATGGAGAAGACCCTCTTGACCCCGGGGGATATTTCATCATCGGTGGTACGGAAAGGGTAGTTATGACCCTTGAGGACCTTGCTCCCAACAAAATCCTTGTTGAATTCGGAGAGCGCTACGGTGATGAAATAGAGGTTGCAAAAGTATTCTCACAGAAGAGAGGATACAGGGCACTCGTAATTGTGGAGAGAGGCAGGAAGTCCCTGCTTGAGGTTTCTTTCCCATCGATATCCGGCAGAGTGTACTTTATTACACTTATGAGGGCTCTCGGGATAGTAACTGACGAAGATATCGTAAATGCGGTTTCGAGCGATCCCGAAATTATCAAGTTCATGCTGGAAAACCTTGAAGAAGCCGAAGTCGAAACCCAGGAAGAGGCAATCGAGAAGATCGGGGCAAGGGTTGCTGCAGGGCAGGCCAAGGAATACCAGATAAAAAGGGCAAACTACGTAATTGACAGGTATCTTTTCCCACACCTTGGAAACGACGTCAGAGACAGGGTCTCAAAAGCTCATTTCCTCGCAAGAATGGCAGAGTCCTGTTTTGAGCTGGCACTTAAAAAGCGTACCGAAGACGACAAAGACCACTACGCAAACAAAAGGCTTAAACTCGCAGGCGACCTGATGGAAGACCTTTTCAGGGTATCCTTTAACAGGCTTGCAAGGGACATAAAGTACCAGCTCGAACGCGCAAACATGAGGAACAGGGAACTTAATGTTGCCACAATTGTAAGGGCAGACGTTTTAACTGACCGCCTGCAACACCCGCTGGCAACAGGAAACTGGGTAGGAGGCAGGACAGGTGTTTCCCAGCTCCTTGACAGGAACGATTACATTTCTACACTTTCTCACCTTCGCCGCGTAATTTCACCACTTTCCCGTGCCCAGCCTCACTTTGAAGCCCGTGACCTGCACGCAACTCAGTGGGGGCGTCTCTGTCCTTCCGAAACTCCAGAAGGTCCGAATTGTGGCCTTGTGAAGAACTTTGCAGAAATGGTCGAACTCTCAACCGGGACAGAAGAAATAGAGAACATGAAAAAAATACTCTACGACCTTAATGTCGAAAAAGTGGTTGTGAAAGTGCCAGAAATCCCGGCAAAAATAAAAGAAATATTACTCGATGAATTCGGGGAAGAGATTGTTGAAGAGTTTGAAGAAACTCCTGAACCCGAAACCAAATTCAAAGATGATGATTTCTACGATTATTCAGATATGGACGACTCTGGATCTATGTATGGTGACTGAGGGGTTGATGTCAGATGGCTAAAGCAAAAGTATTCATAAACGGAGAGCTCGTCGGGACTCATGACAACCCTGCGGAACTCGTAGAAGAGCTCAGAAAAATGAGGCGGCAGGGATTCATATCCAGACAGGTCAATATAGCTCTAAATGACAGTACCAGGGAAGTAATTATAAATTCCGATATGGGCAGGGCAAGAAGACCTCTTCTGGTTGTGGAAAATGGTTCTCCCAAAGTAACCGAAGAGCATGTACAGAAACTGAAGAACAAGGAAATCAGTTTTGACGACCTTGTGAAAGAAGGCTGTGTGGAGTATCTGGATGCCGAAGAAGAGGAAAACGCATACATTGCCCTCTATGAGTCCGACATTACTGACAGGCATACCCATATGGAGATCGACCCCGAAATGATGCTCGGCATCTGTACCGGGATGGTTCCTTACCCGGAACACAACGCATCTCCGCGTAATACCATGGGTGCAGCCATGATCAAACAGTGTATAGGAGTTTCCACAGCAAACCAGAAGTTAAGGCCGGATACCCGTGCCCACGTCCTTCACTATCCTCAGAGGGCACTCACCAGAACAAGAACATCCGAAGCAATAGGCTTCGATGACAGACCTGCAGGCCAGAACTTCGTAGTAGCAATTCTGTCTTATGAAGGATATAATATTGAAGACGCCCTGATCTTCAACAGGGGTTCAATCGACAGAGGGCTCGGGAGAAGTCATTTCCTCAGGACTTTTGAGGGTGAAGAAAGAAGGTACCCCGGTGGACAGGAAGATAAATTCGAAATTCCTGACTCCGAATACCGCGGAGCCCGCAGTGCAGAAGCATATGCAAACCTTGACGTGGATGGGCTTGTGAACCCTGAGACCCCTGTAGGTCCCAATGACGTGCTTATAGGAAAGACCAGCCCTCCCAGGTTCCTTGAAGAGCCTTCTGATTTCGGGATTGCAGTAGAACAGAGAAGAGAAAGCTCTGTTACCATGCGGTCTAACGAAACAGGGATTGTGGACACAGTAATTCTTACAGAATCCATTAACGGAACCCGCCTTGCCAAAGTAAAGGTAAGGGATGAGAGGATCCCGGACATAGGGGATAAGTTCGCTTCCAGGCACGGGCAAAAAGGAGTTATCGGCTTAAAAGTCCCTATTGCGGACATGCCTTTTACGGAATCAGGTCTCACCCCCGATCTGATGATTAACCCGCACGCAATTCCTTCACGTATGACTGTAGGACACGTCCTGGAAATGATCGGCGGGAAAGTGGGCTCAATGGAAGGCAGAAGAGTAAATGCAACAGCCTTCTCAGGAGAAAAAGAGGACGATTTAAGAGAAGCCCTGAAAAAACACGGCTTTGCCCACACAGGAAAAGAGGTTTTCTATGACGGAGCAACAGGCAGGATGATCCCTGCAGATGTCTTCGTTGGTGTAATCCTTTACCAGAAACTTCACCACATGGTTACTTCCAAGATGCACGCAAGGTCTCGCGGACCCGTACAGGTGCTTACCCGTCAGCCGACTGAGGGTCGTGCAAGGGAAGGTGGTCTCAGGTTCGGGGAAATGGAGCGTGATGTTCTGGTAGGGCACGGAGCAGCCATGTCCTTAAAAGAAAGATTGCTTGACGAGTCTGACAAAGTGGTTGAACTTGTCTGCTCGCACTGTGGAATGGTTGCAACATACGACAAGCAGAGGAACGTAGCTTTCTGTTCGGCCTGCGGTGCTGACACTGATATATATCCTGTAGAGATGAGCTATGCTTTCAAGCTGTTACTTGACGAAATTAAGTCTCTTGGAGTCGCTCCCAGGCTTAACCTTGAAGATGCTGTATAAGTGAGGTGGACATATGGCAAACGTACCTCCAATTCCTAAAAGAATTTCTTCTATCAAATTCGGCTTAATGTCCCCAAAAGAAATCCGTAAGATGAGTGCAACCCCCATTATCACGGCTGACACTTATGATGACGACGGGTTTCCAATTGACATGGGGCTTATGGACACAAAACTCGGGGTTATTGACCCCGGGCTTCGCTGCAAGACCTGCTCTGGCAGGGCGGGTGAGTGTCCTGGACACTTCGGGCACATTGAACTTGTTGCCCCTGTTGTCCATGTAGGTTTTAACAAAGTAATCAGAAAACTTCTCAGGGCAACCTGCAGGAAATGCAGCAAGATCCTTCTGGAACCGGCACAGAAGCAGCAGTTTCTGGACCAGCTTACTGCAGTCGAAGAGATCGGGCACATGCCTGATGACCTGATTAATGAAGTATATAAAGAAGCCAGCAAGGTGAAAAACTGCCCTTACTGCAATGAAGAACAACTTGAAATCAAGTTCGAAAAGCCCAGCGAGTACCTGGAAAACGGAGAGAAGCTGACCCCTACCGAGATAAGGGACCGCTTTGAAAACATCCCTGACGAAGATATAAGGGTTGTAGGGATGGACCCGAAAAACGCAAGGCCTGAATGGATGATCCTTACAGTCCTGCCGGTACCCCCTGTTACCGTACGTCCTTCAATTACACTGGAATCCGGGCAGCGCAGTGAAGACGACCTGACCCACAAGCTGGTAGACATTATCAGGATCAACCAGCGGTTCCAGGAAAACAGGGAAGCAGGAGCTCCACAGCTTATCATTGAGGACCTCTGGGAACTTCTCCAGTATCACGTTACCACATTCTTTGACAACTCGGTTTCAGGAATTCCGCCTGCAAGGCACAGGTCTGGAAGGCCTCTCAAGACCCTCTCCCAGCGTTTAAAAGGTAAAGAAGGGAGGTTCAGGGGAAGCCTGTCAGGTAAGCGTGTTAACTTCTCAGCCCGTACTGTTATCTCCCCTGACCCGAACCTCAGCATAAACGAAGTCGGTGTGCCCATGCCCATTGCAAAGATCCTGACAATGCCTGCAGTGGTGACCCCAAGGAACATCGAACAGCTCAAGGTCTATGTAAGGAATGGTGAAGATATCCACCCGGGAGCAAACTACGTTTTCAGGTCAGACGGCAGGCGCATAAAAGTAACCAATATGAATAAGGAAGACCTCGCCGAGAAGCTGGAATTCGGCTGGACTGTGGAGCGCCAGTTAAAAGACGGCGATACTGTGCTTTTCAACAGGCAGCCGTCTCTTCACAAAATGAGTATCATGGCACACTCAGTAAAGGTGCTGCCGAACAAAACTTTCAGGCTGAACCCTGCTGTCTGTCCTCCGTATAACGCTGACTTTGACGGGGACGAAATGAACATGCACGCCCTCCAGACAGAAGAGTCAAGGGCTGAGGCAAAGATCCTCATGCAGGTCCAGGAGAACATCCTTTCCCCGCGTTTCGGAGGTCCCATTATCGGAGGGATCCACGACCACATTTCGGGTCTTTTCCTGCTGACCCGTTTTGAAAACAGAATTTCCAGTTTTGATGCTTACGACCTTCTCAGGAAGAGCAGCGCACGCAGCCTGCCTGAACCTGCAGGGCATGATGAGTACGGAAAACCGTACTGGACAGGAAAACAGATCTTCAGCCAGATCCTGCCTGAAGGTCTCAATGCAGAGTTCTCAGCTCAGGTCTGCTCACACTGCGATACCTGCAAGAAAGAAGAATGCCCGAACGATGCCTATGTGGTAATCCGGGATGGAAAACTCATTACAGGTACCGTAGACGAAGCGGCAATAGGGGCTTTCAAAGGAAAGATTCAGGACCGCATCATCAAGGAAATTGGCCCCGAAGCAGGAGCCCGCTTTGTGGATGACATGACTAAACTGGCAATCAGGGCAATCATGCGCACGGGACTGAGTTTCGGAATTGCTGATGAAGATATCCCGAAAGAAGCCAGGATCCAGATCAATGAGGTCCTCACAGAGGCTGAAGATGCCGTGCAGAACCTTATCAAGTCATACATAAATAAAGAGCTTGACCCCCTCCCGGGAAGGACCCTTGACGAAACAATTGAAATGAGTATCATGCAGAAGCTGGGTAAAGCCAGAGACAAGACTGGTAACATAGCAGACAGCCACATGGGTCTTGAAAACTCTGCAGTTATTATGGCTCGTTCGGGAGCCAGAGGTTCTATCCTCAACCTTACTCAGATGGCAGCCTGTGTCGGCCAGCAGGCAGTGCGTGGTGAGCGCATCCGCAGAGGGTATGCAGGCAGAACCCTGCCCCACTTCCTTGAAGGTGACCTGGGATCAGATGCCCACGGATTCGTTAAGGCAAGCTACAAGAGCGGGCTCAACCCGACCGAGTATTTCTTCCACGCCATCGGTGGTAGAGAAGGTCTTGTGGACACTGCGGTCAGGACATCGCAGTCAGGTTACCTGCAGAGAAGACTTGTCAATGCCCTTCAGGACCTTGAGGTCCAGTACGACCTTACAGTAAGGGATACAAGAGGTGTGCTTGTACAGTTCAAGTACGGGGAAGATGGAATTAACCCGACAAAGAGTGATTTCAGCAAACCCGACACTATCCACAGGATTGTCCGTTCCGTAGTAAACAAGGAGGTGGCATGATGAGCATCAGCGAAGCCACAGTAGACAGCATGATAAAGGACCTTCCACTTCCTTCTAACATTTTAAAAACTCTGAGGGACGATGTTATCAAGGCAGGGGTAAGCAAAAAAGAAATGGAAGAGATTATAGAAAGGGTAATGGAAGAATATACGGTCTCGTGCATTGAGCCCTGTGACGCTGCTGGAGTTGTTGCAGCCCAGTCAATAGGAGAACCGGGCACTCAGATGACGATGCGTACCTTCCACTACGCCGGTGTGGCTGAGATTAACGTTACCCTGGGTCTTCCTCGTTTGATTGAAATCGTGGATGCAAGGAAGATTCCGAGCACTCCTATGATGACAATTGCCCTTTCCAAAGAACACCCGGAAGACTATGCTTACGACAGGGAAAAGACAAGAGCCCTTGCATGGGAGATTGAAGCAACCAAAATAGACCATATCGCTGACGTTACCACTGACCTTTCCCAGATGAAGCTTATAATAGACCTGCACGAAAAAGCAATGGAAGGCAGGAATATTACAATAGACCGGGTAAAGGAGAAGTTCAATGAAGAGCTCAATGTCCTGGTCAGCATCTCTCCTGATATAGACAACCAGATTGTTATCACTCCCGGAGAGCCTTCTTACAGGGAACTGCTCCAGCTTGCAAAGAGCATCCATAATGTTACCCTCAAAGGCATAGAAGGGATCAAAAGAGTCGTGGTCCGAAAAGAGGGCGAAGAATATACCCTGTATACAGAAGGGTCGGCTCTTCGTGAAGTCCTGCAGTTTGAAGGCGTGGACAGGACCAGAACCAGCACAAACAACATTAACGAAATTTACGAAGTGTTGGGGATCGAGGCTGCAAGAAACGCAATCATCAAGGAGGCTACGGATACCCTGCGTGAACAGGGTCTTACCGTGGACATCAGGCACATCATGCTTGTGGCAGACCTTATGACTTCGGACGGGGAAGTAAAACAGATAGGCAGGCACGGTATTTCAGGTGAAAAGGCAAGTGTATTTGCCCGTGCGGCTTTCGAAGTTACTGTGAACCATCTTCTCGATGCAGGTATGCGCGGATACGTGGACCAGCTGCAGGGTGTTACGGAAAACATCATTGTCGGCCAGCCGATCCGCATGGGTACGGGAGACGTACACCTTATAAGCAGAAAAGCAGAGAAAGTGGTGGAAGTACCACCGGAAATCGAAACAGCAGAAGAAATTGAAGTCGAAGAGGGGTGAAGTCCGGTAAAACCCGGACACGACCTATAATTATTTAAATGTATAATCTGATACAGGACGGGTCCATATCGGACACATATTACCTTAATAAACTTCATCAAATCCTGCTGCAGAAACTTGAGTCCGCGAGGCTCATAACCAGAAAATTGATATAAGGCATCAGGTATTTAGAGTACCATATACTCACCGAGCTTGGAATCTTTATTTAGAAAGAGATAGAGTAGACGAGCGAATTTGAGACGAGAGTTGATGAAAATGAAGATTAATGTTGATAAATCTCTTATTAAGGCTGTGAAAACAGGAAAAGTAATAATCGGAGCCAACAGGACCGTTGATGCAGCAGAAAATGGCTCAGCAAAAATGGTGGTTCTGGCATCAAACTGCCCGGCAGATATTAAGAAGAAAGTTCAGGAAACAAATGTTCCGGTTCTTGAATACGAAGGCACAAGTGTGGAACTCGGGCCCGTATGCGGAAAGCCGTTCACGATTGCAGCCATGGCAATCCTTGATGCAGGCGAATCAGATATACTTGCAGCTACAGCTTGAGAAAAAGGAGTTGCAGCGTCTTGGGTGAAATAAGACTTACTGCAGAAAGCATCCAGTACATTGCATTGTTTGAAAACATGACACGGGCCAAGATACTTGACTGTATCCCGGAAGAGGAAAGGCTTGTGTATGTTGTAAAGCAGGGCGATATGGGGCTTGCAATAGGCAAAAACGGAGAAAATATAAACCGTGTTAAAAAAGCCCTGGACAAACCCATTGAGCTTGTGGAGTATTCAGAGGATCCTGTAACTTTTATCAAGAACGCCTTCGGACCGGTATCTGTAAGTTCAGTGAACCTTACAAATAAAAATGGCAAGCGATTAGCTTATGTAGAGGTACCCAATAAAGAGAAGGGACTTGCCATCGGTCGCAACGGTAAGAATATAGAGAAAGTGAAAATGCTTGCACGTCGTCATCACAATATAGAAGACGTGATCCTGCAGTGATATCCCTTTAATTTACGTTGATCCATTAATCCGGCGTTGAAGGACAATTCTTGCATTTGATGCAAAATCAGGAAACTGTGATCAATTATTAACGGAGAATTTACTATGGCTAAAGGAAAATATGCAGCTAATATACTCAAACAAACCAGGAAAGATGCCCGCTGGAAAGACACATACTACGGCAGGCGTGTTCTTGGTCTGAATGTTAAGGCTGACCCGCTTGGTGGTGCACCTCAGGGTCGGGGAATAGTATTGGAAAAAGTAGGAGTCGAAGCCAAACAGCCGAACTCCGCAATCAGGAAATGCGTAAGAATCCAGCTCATTAAAAACGGGCGTCAGGTAACCGCTTTCTGTCCCGGAGACGGTGCAGTAAACTTCATTGACGAACACGATGAAGTTACCGTAGAAAGGATCGGAGGCCGAATGGGCGGTGCTATGGGTGACATTCCCGGCGTACGTTTTAAAGTAATTGCCGTAAACAACGTGTCCCTGAACCAGCTGGTCATCGGCAGATTGGAAAAACCCAGGAGATGATTTTTTTGTACAAGATTTTTGGGAAATGGGACCCTACGGAAGTTGAGGTCAGGGATCTCGGAATTAAGCGCTATGTCAGTCTTGCACCTGTAATTGTTCCGCACAGCAGTGGGAAACATGCCAGGCAGCAGTTTAACAAATCCGAAATTTCCATTGTAGAGCGCCTCGCAAACAACCTCATGAGGACAGAAACAAACACTGGAAAGAAGCAGGTGACCCTCCGCGCAGTCGAAGAGGCTTTTGATATCATCAACAGGAAGACCCAGCAGAACCCTATCCAGATTCTCGTGGACGCCATTGCAAATGCAGGCCCCAGAGAAGAAGTGGTCAGGCTGAAGTACGGCGGAATCTCGGTTCCAAAAGCAGTTGACACCGCACCTCAGAGGCGTGTTGACACCGCTCTTCGCTACATCAGCATGGGAACAAACGCTGCAGCCTTCAAATCCAAGCGCTCTGTTGCAGAGTGTCTTGCAACCGAACTTATAGGTGCAGCAAACCGCGATACAAAATCCTTCTCCATCAACAGAAAGGATGCAAAGGAAAGAGTTGCGAAGGCAGCCCGTTAATCGTTTACGGGCCTTTCCTGAATAAACATATAAACATTCACATTTTGCTTAAAAGGTATTAGCATGGGACGAAGAAAGAAAATGGTCGAGCGTGTGACAACGCTCATGAACGATCCGCAGAGGATCAGAAACATAGGAATCGTTGCACACATTGACCACGGTAAAACCACATTATCGGACAACCTGTTAGCAGGCGCAGGCATGATTTCCAAGGAACTTGCCGGAAGACAGCTATTCATGGACTCCGATGAAGAGGAACAGGCAAGAGGTATTACAATTGATGCCTCCAACGTTTCCATGGTTCACACATTCGATAATGAAGACTACCTGATCAACCTTATAGACACACCGGGTCACGTTGACTTCGGTGGAGACGTTACCCGTGCCATGAGAGCAGTAGACGGTGCGGTAGTGGTAGTTGACGCAGTAGAAGGCACTATGCCCCAGACCGAGACTGTGCTGAGGCAGGCTCTCAGGGAACACGTAAGGCCCGTGCTTTTCGTTAACAAGGTAGACAGGCTCATCAATGAGCTGCAGGTCGATTCCCAGGAAATGCAGGTCCGCCTCGGAAAGGTCATTGACCACGTTAACAAACTCATCAAGAACATGAACCCCGAAAAGTTCAAGGCAGGCTGGAAAGTAGATGCTGCAGCCGGAACCGTAGCTTTCGGGTCAGCCCTTTACAACTGGGCAATCAGCGTTCCTATGATGAAGAAGACCGGGGTTTCCTTTAATGATGTATATGAATACTGTAAAGCCGGAGATATGAAGACCCTGGCAGAAAAGTGCCCTCTGCACGAAGCTGTCCTTGACATGGTTATTCACTTCCTGCCAAACCCTCTTGTAGCTCAGCAGGGAAGAGTGAAGGTCATCTGGCACGGAGACGAGAACTCCGAGGTCGGAAAGTCCATGACCCATGCACATGCAGATGGAGACCTCGCATTCATGGTAACCGACATTTCCGTTGACCCCCACGCAGGAGAAGTCGCAACAGGAAGGCTGTTCAGCGGATCTCTTACCCGTGGTATGGAAGTTTACACCTCAGGGACTGCAAAGAAGAGCAGAGTCCAGCAGGTAGGCATCTTCATGGGTCCGGAAAGGCTTGAAGTGGACAAGATCCCTGCAGGAAACATTGCTGCAGTTACCGGATTAAAGGACGCAATCGTAGGTTCCACCGTAACAACTCTTGACGGAATGACTCCTTTCGAAAGCATCAGGCACGTAAGCGAACCTGTGGTGACAGTGGCTGTAGAAGCAAAACACACCAAAGACCTCCCCAAGCTTATTGAGGTTCTCAGGCAGGTAGCAAAGGAAGACCCGACTCTCCAGATTACTCTGGACGAGGAAACCGGGGAACACCTGATGGCAGGTATGGGTGAACTTCACCTTGAAGTCATTGCCCACAGGATCGAAAGGGACAAGAACGTGGAAATCACCACAAGCAAGCCTATTGTCGTTTACCGGGAAACAATAAAGAAGAAGACTGAACCCATTGAAGGGAAGTCTCCGAACAGGCACAACAGATTCTATATCTCTGTTGAGCCCCTTGACCTCGAGATTGTCAGCGCAATCAAGGAAGGGGAAATCACTATGAACATGCCTGAACTTGAGAGGAGACAGAAACTTATTGAGCTCGGCATGGACAAAGAACAGGCAAAAGGCATTGCCGGCATCTTCAATTCCAATATCTTCATCGATCAGACCAAAGGTATCCAGTACCTTAATGAAACCATGGAACTGGTGCTTGACGGGTTTGAAGAGGTTATGCGTGCAGGCCCGCTTACCAGGGAACCTGTGGCTAATGTAAAATGCGTACTTGTAGATGCAAAGCTCCACGAAGACGCAATCCACAGAGGTCCTGCTCAGATTATCCCTGCATCAAGGCAGGCAATCCAGGCTGGTATGCTCATGGCAGAGGACAGCCTTCTTGAACCTTACCAGAAGGTCTTTGTCCAGGTACCCCAGCTCCTTATGGGTGGTGCAACAAAGGAACTTCAGGGCCGCCGTGGTGTTATCCTTAACATGACCACAGAGGGAGACCTGGCAATTATCGAAGCAAGAGTACCTGTGGCTGAGATGTTCGGATTTGCCGGAGAGATAAGGTCAGCAACCGAAGGACGTGCCATGTGGAGCACTGAGTTCGGAGGCTTTGACGTTGTGCCGTCAAGCATCCTGACCGAAATTGTTGGCCAGATCAGAGAAAGGAAGGGTCTGAAGAAGGATCTTCCCAAAGCTTCTGACTACCTTTCAATGTAAGCGGAACTATTTTCCGCTTCACCTTATTCAGGCATAAACCGGATCACAAACTTTCCTGTCCGTTCACAGGAGAAAGATAAGGATGTCTTCAAAGAGAAGAGTCCAGAAATCTTTTGATGGTTAAGTCGATGGGAAAGGTTTAAAACAAGGTATGCCTATAATGGGGAAAACAGTCCAGGCCGCTGGAAATTCAAATCAATTTGACCCGATAAATGTTCGAATCGGGAAATTTTAAGTAATGGTTGAAAGAAGACCGGAGAAGGTCTGATCATTACGAGATCTGCCCTAATATTAATATACTATGATTAGATATAGCATTGAAACTCATCCAGAATTTATAAAGGAGAATAATAAATGGCAGCAGACAAACCGCACATGAATTTAGCAGTGATTGGTCACATTGACCACGGAAAGTCAACATTCGTAGGACGTTTAATGTATGATGCAGGAGCTGTACCTGCTCACATTATCGAGAAGTACAAGGAAGAAGCAAAACAGAAAGGTAAGGAATCCTTCGCTTTTGCATGGGTTATGGACTCTCTTAAGGAAGAGCGTGAAAGAGGTATCACAATCGACATCGCTCACAAGAGATTCGACACAGACAAGTTCTACTTTACAGTCGTGGACTGCCCTGGCCACCGTGACTTCGTTAAGAACATGATTACAGGCGCTTCCCAGGCTGATGCAGCTGTTCTCGTTGTCGCAGCCCCTGATGGTGTCATGGCCCAGACCAAGGAACACATCTTCCTTTCCAGGACACTCGGCATCAACCAGCTTATTGTTGCAATCAACAAGATGGACGCAGTAGACTACAGCGAAGCAAGGTACAAGGAAGTCGTTGAGCAGGTATCCGGTATCCTTAAGATGATCGGGTTCAAGCCAAGCGAAATCCCCTTCATCCCGACCTCTGCATTCCACGGTGACAACATCCTGAAGCTCAGCGACAAGACTCCCTGGTACAAGGGCCCGGCAATCATGGAAGCCCTCAACAGCCTTAAGGAGCCTGAAAAGCCGTCCACTCTCCCTCTCAGGATCCCTGTCGAAGACGCATACACTATCTCCGGTATCGGAACTGTGCCTGTAGGCAGAGTTGAAACCGGTGTTATGAAGAAGGGTGACAAGGTAGTCTTCATGCCCGGCGGAGCCGGCGGTGAAGTTAAGTCCATTGAAATGCACCATGAAGAAATTCCACAGGCAACCCCTGGAGACAACATCGGCTGGAACGTCCGTGGTATCGGAAAGAACGACGTCCGCAGAGGAGACGTTTGTGGCCATGCTGACAACCCACCAAAGGTAGCTGACGAGTTTGTCGGACAGATCGTGGTCCTTCAGCACCCCTCAGCAATCACTGCAGGTTACACACCTGTTTTCCACGCCCACACCTCCCAGATCGCATGCCAGCTGATCGCTCTTAACAAGAAGCTGGACCCGAAGACTGGCCAGGTTAAGGAAGAAAACCCGACTTTCCTTAAGGCAGGAGATGCAGCAATCGTTACCATCAAGCCAACAAAGCCGATGGTCATCGAGCCCGTAAAAGAAATTCCACAGCTCGGCAGGTTCGCTATCCGTGATATGGGTATGACAATTGCCGCAGGCATGTGCATGAGTGTTAAGCAGAAATAACACTCTCCTTTTTTCATTTTTTAAGGAGAAAAAAGGTTATGCAAAAAGCTAGAATAAGATTGTCAGGCATCAGTCCCAAGGATCTGGACGGAGTCTGCAACCAGGTAAAATCAATTGCGGAAAGGACAGGAGTAAATATATCAGGACCTGTTCCACTTCCAACAAAGAAGCTGGTCGTCCCTACAAGGAAGAGTCCAAGCGGTGATGGGACAGCAACATGGGACCACTGGGAAATGCGCGTACACAAGAGGCTCATCGACATCGCAGCCGATGAAAGAGCACTCCGCCAGCTCATGAGAATCCAGGTCCCAAAGGACATAAACATTGAGATTGTCCTCGAAGGATAAATGCAAAAAACGCCAGGTTACAGAACATCTCTGTACCCGGTCTTGCAAATTCCTTTTAACTTCTTTATTCCTGAATATTTATTTTATCCACTTTTGAGAAATTTGCCGGCGGCTGTCTGTATAAAGAACTTGTCAGCCAGCCGGATATTCTTCAAATATATTTCTGTGATGTTTTTCTTGATCCTTCTCTCTGTAATTTCTTGTGATTTTCTTTCTGTGATCTTCTTTCTATGTATTCACTTTAGTTAGATCTCAGTTTTTTACTTTAGTTAGATCTCAGTTTTTTACTTTAGTTAGATCTCAGTTTTTTACTTTAGTTAGATCTCAGTTTTTTACTTTAGTTAGATCTCAGTTTTTTGCTTTAGTTAGATCTCAGTTTTTTACTTTAGTTAGATCTCAGTTTTTTACTTTAGTTAGATCTCAGTTTTTTACTTTAGTTAACTTTAGTTAGATCTCATCCAGTTACAAATTCATTTTATTAGAGAAATTGAAATTACTCAGTTTTATCCACTTGTTCTTTGTCCATTTTTCCGGTTTCTTCTATTCGTTCTATCTGAACGAATCCGGCATACTTACAGAAAAAAATACCTGTAAAAATTATACCTCAGGATATAATGAACACAAATTTATATGTTAAATTCTAAAATTCATATCAATCTTTCTTGATATTTACCTTGTGGGTTTTTATGAATCAGATCCATATTGATTAAGAGAATTGAATTTCATTTTTGGAAGAAGAACGCCTGATATTATTATGTCAAAAACTGAGTTAAATTTTTGTAACCTTCGCAGGTGGTAAAGTGCCCGGAAATCCTAATGAAATAAAACTGGTAAACAATGCTATGTCCAATGTTACCCGACGGAAGATAATGAACTTTTTATCGGCAGGAGACAAAAGTGCTGAAGAAATCGGGGGAGAAGTGGGAAAGACTATGCTTGATTTCCATCTAAAACTCCTTCAACAGGCAAGCCTGATCGAGATTGAAGAAGGGACTGTGAGACTGAGCGAATATGGCAGGAATTTCCTTAAAGAGAAAGAGGAGAAAGGTGCAGATAAAACTGCAGATATTTCTCAGGCAAAACCAATAGAGATTACTGAGGTCAGACAGCTTTTGCCCTGTATAGCCGATTCCTCAAAGTTCAGGGTAATTGCAAATATAGCCCCTCATCTAGGTGGAACTCTCAAGGTTCTTGAACCACTCTTTCCCAGAGGCAAATATTCGGACAAAATAGGCGCTCTGATAATTCAAAAAGGAGAAATTATTACAACTGTTTACGGCACTGGAAAGGTGACCATGACAATGATAAAAAGTGAGGCGGAAGCCAGAGAATCTCTCCAGAGCCTTAAAAATACTATCAATGAAGCAATTGCAAAAGGTGTTGCTCCAGCACCAAGAGAAAAAGTCAGGGTTGAACCTATGGAGATCTACAAATACCTGCCTCAGACCAACTGTGGCAAATGTGGTGAACAGAGCTGTTATACCTTTGCAATAAAGCTTATGGGAGGAGAGATCACTCTGGACAAATGCACACCTCTAAAAGAACCGGGCTATGCAACAAACCTGGAGCATCTGCAAGTCCTTAGTGCATATATCTGATTAGGTTTTATGAAATTCATCTGATTGGAGCACATTAAAACACCTTGATTATAGTGCTCATTGATAGCTCTTTATCATACTCCAGATAGGTTAAATTCTCCTGCAAACTCGCTGAAGATGCTCTTAAACGATATTATTGGAATAATTAGCATCCAGAAGTAAGAAAATATCCAAAAAAGTCATATATTTTCTTTTTTATTTTTCATAGAGATTTCTTCATCAGGTTGTGGAAAATGAGTTGTGATCAGAGCCTGTAAGCAACGTGTACGCCTGAAAAAATTACCTGGCGGAAATAGCCTCCTGGTGTTAAAAATGACGGAGAATCCGAACGAGACAAAGCTAGTAAACTTTGCTATGGCCAACGGTACTCGAAGGAAGATAATTAACTTCCTGGCGGACGGTTATAGAAGTACCGGGGAAATAGGAGAGATAGTTGAGAAGGTAGCGCTTGACTTTCATCTCAAGATTCTCAAAGATGCGGGCCTTATCGAGCTAGAAGAAGAAACTGCAAAGTTAAGTGAGTACGGAAAGAATTTTCTGAAAGGTAAAAAAGAGACAAATCCTGAAGAAACCACTGATTTCTCCCAGTCAAAACCAATAGAGATTGCAAGTATCAGACAGGTTTTGCCCTGCATAGCTGATGCCTCAAGACTCAGGATAAGTTCAAATATAACCCCACCACCTGGTAGAGTTTTGAAACTCCTTGAACCTCTCTTTCAAAGAAGTAGTTATTCAGATAGAAAAAATAGCTTGATAATTCAAAAAGGAGAAATCATCACAACTATTTACGGTAGTGGGAAAGTCTCCATCAGAATGGTCAAAAACGAAAACGAAGCTAAAGAAGAACTTGAAAGACTGAAGAGTATTATCAATGAGGCTATTGCAAAAGGCGAAGCCCCAGCTCCCAGAGAAAAGATAAAGGTTAATCTTATGGAGATATATAAACACCTGCCCCAAACCAACTGTGGCAGATGTGGCGAGCAGGGATGTTACAGCTTTGCCATCAAGCTTATGGCCAGACAGGCAGCTCTGGAATTGTGTACACCCCTTAAAGAGCCGGAATACGCAAATAATCAGGAGCATCTTGAGGTTCTGGTTAATTACATCTAAACTATTAATAAAATATATCTTGTTAGGAGGAAATTTGAAGACACTTACTATAGTGCTCACCGATGGCCCTTATATTTCAGAATATGCTGAAATCGCCTCCAAACTCGCTGAAGAAGCACTTAAACAAAATCAGGTGAACATATTCCTTTACCTGGATGCAGTGCATATCCCTAAAAAAAGCCAAAACCCTTCATTTTTTAATAATGTGAGTGAACTTTTCACCGGGCTGGCAGAGAAAGGAGCCATAATCAGAGCCTGTGCAAGGTGTGCTGCTGCACGCGGCTACCTGGCAGAAGAGGACAATACTCTGAAAGGAAGTAACTGTGAGGATTATCTCACCGGGATAAAAATTTCCAGTCTTTATGAACTCTCAGAAATGCTGAAAAAGAGTGACAGGGTAATCTCACTGTCAAGATAAACCACCAAAAAGAGGTCTAATGATGAAATCGGTTTTCTGTCTGCTGGATACTGCCCCATACGGAAATGAAAAAGCCTTTGGAGCATTGAATGCGGCTGCAGTAAGTCTTACGGAAGTGAGCGTTACTTTCGGCCTTTATGGAGATGGAGTTTATCTTGCAGCTGCTGACCAGGATAGCACAGAGCTTGGAGTTCCAAATCTTTCAGACATTCTCTACTCATATGGAGAGTTAAGAGTAATTGTGCATGAACCCTCACTGATTGAAAGGGGACTTTTTGGTGAAACTCTGATAGAGACCATAGAACTTGTAGATGAAGAGGATTTTCTTGAAGAGATGGAAAACTCAGACTTCGTTATCTTATTTTAAGAAAGAGGTAATAGTGTGCAAGAAGAATATGATGTATTCCTGTTGACAAAGCCTCCTTTCAGTCCACGGGCAGAATTGTGCCTTAAACTGGCTGCTCGCTCCGGAAATGCAAGGCTTTACCTTGCAGGCGACGGAGTTTATCATCTTCTTTGCGGCATACGAGAGCTTCCGGGATGTATGGTTTATGCCTGTCAGGAAGACCTCGAAGCAAGGGCTGTAAACGCCAGAGAGAAAGCTATGGTTCCTGAGAACTTTTACGCTGTTTTTATAGAGGATGTAATGGAACACTGTAAACATGCATATACATTTTAAACGAAAGCCAGCAGACATGAAATAAGCGTCACTGGACAGGATGACTTTATATGACCGAAAAGCTCCCACCTGAGATTATTTAGGGATTAGAACAAGCGAGCAGGTTGCATGAGCAAGCAGTCTGCGACCATGAAAAATGCAGAGAGTTTAGTGAAACTTTATCTAACCTTCTGGTCAGGCTCGAAGACATGAAATACTACAGGACAGCGGATAGGTTAATGAGCATTCTCATAAACTGCAGCCCGAAAGAAGCCTCTCACTGCGAAAAAGCTTCGCTTGTTGGAGAAATGATGAAAGAAGTGACAAAAGAACTGACAAAAAAGCACAATTCAAGATAAGTTATTATGATCTTTATATACTCAGTGTTATTAAATACTCGACACTCAGAACTTTAATAATGGGCGATCCCTTTTTAGCTCCAAAATTATGTTTGAGAGGATATCATTGAAACTTTAAGGAATTAGAAATTTCATATTTCTGGAAAAGAAATGCTCTCTTGAAAAGAATACTCTCTTATTAACATTTCAGGTTGACAGCTCTCAGCTACTTAAATATGTTATTTAAAAATCCAGCACCTCTATAACATTCCGGACTTGTCATCTGTTTTTTACCCGGTTAAAAATGATTAACAATCATCCCAAAAATATTACAACCGGTTACTTTTATATAGATTATTTCAAATATATTTGAAACAGCTATGGGATTCATACCTTTAAAGAACAGCATGAGGCACATTAGAGATTATGAAATACTTCTGTGCTTCAGATACTTTGATGCTGATTTTTAAATTCAGTTGTCTGAAGCCTGAACAAATGAATATCTCAGAAGACTGTTCACGTCAGCGTTAAACTGAGTGTAATCGATTACAGGCGGTTCAAAATCGTATGATTTATGAGGATTGACGCAACATCAGATGTAAAACTTTGATGTATGTAATAAGTGAATAAAATAGCAGTTTATGAGGTACAAAAAACGTGTCGAAATCAAAAAATGTATGGGAAGAGTTCTTTGCAGATAAGAAGAGAGGAGGGCACAGATCTTCAGCTGAAGAATTTTTATCCAAAGAGGCCAGAGAAAAGCTGTACCATCTGAATGGGGGCAAAACCCTTCTTGATTTTGGCTGCGGCGCAGGAGAGCTTCTGGTTTATTATTCTCTCGAATATGAAAAGCTCGTAGGAGCTGATTTTTCCGCATCAATGCTTGAAGAGGCAGGCAAAAGGGTCAGGGGAAGAAAGTGTGAAAATGTAAATTTAATACTGGCTAATGATAAGAATGTCTGGGAAAAGCTTGATTTTTCCTTTGACCGGATAACTGCAGCCGAAGTGATCCAGTACCTCACATATGAAAAAGTTGATAATTTTATTGCCAGTGCTATGAAGCATTTGAACAAAGGAGGCAAAATAATTCTCTTTGACCTTCTGGACCCTCGGTTATACCCGCTATGGAAAATAGGGCTATTCTCACGAGATTTCGGAGTAGATAAAATTCTTCGTAGGATAGCTTTTGAAACGCGTACAATTTTCCTGGCGACTCTTAAAAACCGTCCAAAAGATATTCTCGGATACACTCATAAGCCCCATACAATAGAAAACATTGCAAATAAACATGGTTTCAAGATGGAGTATGTGAAGTCCATGTATTATGAGTATAAGTACCATGCAATAATATCATGAGTGGAGATCCTGATTAATTTAAAAACCTTTTACCCTTAGTGAAGTCAGCTGATACCCTGCAATATACTGAGAACTCTATCATTTTAAGGCTAAAAAGATTATTTAAAATAAAGTTGAAGTAAAAATCTAATATACATTTGAAAAGCAAATCAGGTATATTTTCAGAAAATTGGGGAAAAGTGATGTTTGGTAATATTTCTACCTCTGGACTTTTGAATGGGAAAAGCTTATTTCTTTCTTTATTCCCGGAAAGAGATAAAACACTTCCTGGCCTGAAGAAATTGAAAAAAAGAACCATTAAATTTTTTCTTTATTCATTTAATACTCTAATCCTTACGAAAATAATACTGTTTCTGGTCCCCGATGCCCTGATTTTGCATTATTTTGGAGCCAATCCTTGCTGGAATAATTTCGGAACTTCTGCATTTTCCGGGTCAATCATCCAGATACCTGGTTTATTGTTTCACCCGATGGCCTGTACTCTAGCTAAGCAAGGTATAATACACGCTGTTATTGAAGTTTTTATAGCTGCTATGGTAGTTGTGGGAATTATCGCACTGTATATTGAAGATAAATATGCCAGCCAAAAACCGGCAATAAACGGTAATGTCTCAAATTCTGGACAAATGGGAGACATAATTGGAGATCACATTAGAATTAAACGGGAGCAGAAGGACAAGAATAATTTTGTGCCTGTAGAAGACGATATACTCCCTGAAGTATTTAGAATATCCGGAGGCTCACGGTTCTGCTGGTTAGATATGTATGGTGAAAACGTATATGGGCCGATTTTATGGGAGGAAAAATCTGAAGAATCGAAAAATGAAGACTGATACTGTTGTGAGAACTGAAAAAAAATCAATATCTACAAATGTGTCCCATTGCAGGAAAGATAATTTCAAACATCATTAAATTCGATACTTAGGCTGCCTGCTTTTTTTGCCAGAGATCTGGCAAGAAATCCACATTCCAGTTTGCAAAGGTTGAGTACTGCGCAGGGCACAAGGCAATTTGAGCAGCACCTAGCTTCCTGTGCTTTATCAATCACGTAATTATTCTTGATATCAAGAATTTCATTCACTGGGATTTCCATAAGAGAAAATTTCTTTATCTTTTCGCATGGGGTTTCGATGTCAACAACAATTTTACTTCCTTTTTTGCTTCCGCGGATTGTATGGACAAAATCACAGATAGTAGAATTTACGGTAATTTCAGTCAATGTATAACCTTCTACTTTTTAGTCTTGCAAGTTTTCTTTATCATCTTTTTAATTTAGAACTTAATGAGAGTGAATAGTAATCTCAAGTCTCTAGGATATATCAAATTTCGTTGATATCTAACTTTATGTGCTTTATAAATTTAAATAAAATGGATAATTGTGAAAATAAAAGAATATCAATAATTTCCTTAAAAAAGTAGCAAAAAAGGAGTAGTTTCAACATGCAGTATAGCCTGGGGATTGATGCAGGAGGCACATACACAGATGCTGTGATTATAAGGGACTCGGATGGCATCATTGTCGATTCAAATAAGGCACTTACAACCTACCCGGATCTTCACCCTGGTATCAAAAACGTACTCGACAGCCTGAACCCTGATTACCTGAAAAACACAAAGCTGGTTTCGGTTTCCACAACTCTTTCTACCAATACAATTCTAGAGGGCACTGGTTTTCCAGTAGCCGTGATCCTTATAGGAGATCATCCACTTGAACGAGAACTACCGACCGAATATGTACTTTATGTTACAGGTGGACACGACCACAATGGGGAAGAAAAGGCTTCACTCAACCTGGAAGCTATTGAGAAATTCTCCCTTAATGTTAAGGGCAGGGTTTTAGCTTTTGCCATATCGTCATATTTTAGCACTAGAAACCCGGAACACGAACTGAAAGCAAAGGACCGAATCCTTGAGCTTACGGGGCTGCCTGTGGTTTGCGGGCATGAGCTTTCCCAGGAACTGGGAGCTTACGAAAGGGCAGTAACAGCTTTTCTTAATGCGCAGCTAATCCCCATAACAGGGCAGTTCGTACAGTCCATAATCACAGATATAAAAGAGCGGGGAATTAATGCCAGGCTCCTTATGCTAAAATGTGACGGTTCAGTTGTCGGAATCAAAGATGCCCTGAGAAAGCCAATAGAAACTATATTCTCAGGTCCGGCAGCAAGTCTTATTGGAGCTTCTTACCTCTCTGGACTTGAGACCTGTGCCGTAATTGATGTAGGAGGCACAAGTACGGACATCTCCTCGATCCATATAGGCGTTCCTGATCTGAACAACGAGGGAGCTGTTGTAGGGGGCTGGAAAACCCGCGTTAGAGCGATAAGGATGGAAACAACGGCTACAGGCGGGGACAGCCACATCTGGACAGTAAATAGGGAACTCTACCTTGGACCCAGGAGAGTTATACCGCTTGCAGTCGCTGCAGTAAAATACCCAAATTTTCTGAATAATCTCAAAAGGACTCCAATGCCTGCCAGAGAAAATCTGTGTGAGAACATTCAGCCCACAAAGTTTTTTGCCAGATCAGGATATATTGCAGGTGAGCTGAGTAAAGCCGAAGCCGAAGTACTGAAGGTAATAGGAGAAGAACCTGTTTCTGTGTTCGAAATATCAGCCCTTACAAGAAAAGACTTTCATCCTCAGACGCTTGACTGTCTCATCAAAAAACGCCTTGTTCAGGTAATTGGCTTTACACCAACAGACGCTCTGCATGTGTTAGGGGAATACACAGCCTGGCGTGAAGAAGCTTCGCGTACAGGAGCAGAAAGGCTTGGAAGACTCATGCGCATGACACCAATAGAATTCTGTACTGCCGTAAAAAAGAAAGTTGCCAGAAATATGGCACTTCATCTTCTCTCGTATATCCTGACAGGTGTCCCATGCGAATCCATTGAGAAGATTTTGGACGTAGACTATCCCGCAAAATTCAAACTGCAACTTCCTGTTGTCCTGCTTGGAGGACCTGTTAGAGCGCATAGAAAGGAACTGGAAGAACTGATAGATGCAGATATCCTGGTTCCAGAACATGCCGAGGTAGGGAATGCAGTTGGAGCACTTGTAGGAAAAGGAATCAAAAGAGCTGAAATTCTCATAAGGCCAGAGAGCCTCATGTCTCCTGACAGGGATTTTCTTGTCTTTGCCCCGGGAAGCAGACTGAAATTTGAGACTTACTCAAAAGCTTTGGAGAAAGCAACCGAGATTGGAAAAAAGCTTGTTGAAGATTATATGAAAGAATGTGGGCTCAGTGGCAACCAGGTTGAAATCTCTAGTGAGAAAAAGACCGTTTCTCCTGACGGCTGGAACCATCCTCCTACGGAAACAAATCTGCTGGTTGTGGGAGTAGGTATGAGAGAATTGCACGTTTGAGCAACTGACTCAGAATCGAATCATGAAAGCTGGCAAGGGTTTTTAAAAAACAATTAATAAGTTTGTCTTATCAGGCTATACCCAGGATCCACGTTTAAGACTTTCTCAATGTGGAGTTTGTATTTTAAAGTAAGGGATAAAAATGGATGAAAAATATTTGAGGTATGTAAGGCAAAACAAAAAAAAGATAGGAGCATCCATTGTAATTCTTGTTTTCCTGATTGCAATGGGAATTTTCATTCTTTATGCCATAAAATCCGAATATTCTCCTATACCTTTAAATAAAAAGGTATATGTTACAGGCGATAGAAGTGGAGATTTCAACTGTGACGGAGAGGCTGACCAGGTAGAGATAAACCAGGCTCTTAAATTCGTAGCAGAAACACCAGGATATAATACTGTTTATCTTAAAGGTCCCTTTACCTATACTATCAACAGTACCATTTACATGCAAAGCAACACGATTCTTGAGGGAGACCCTGATGCTGTTATCAAACTGGTTGATCATGCAGGGTGGACCAATTCTCCCATGATCCCCCTGATTGGGAAATATGGAGACTCAGAAATAACCGATGTAATTATTCGTGGGTTTGAAATCGATGGCAATCATGATAACAACACTGATCGTTCTAAAGGTAGAGGCTACTATAATATAATTTATTTCACCAGTGCGAAAAACATAAAAGTTTATAATATGTATATGCATGACGGCCACGGTGACGGATTAAGGATTAACCACGGTAAAAATATTCAGTTTTATAATAACAAAATATATAAGCTTGGACATGATGGGCTTTATGCTATTGAGTGCACAAACGTAAAAGCCTGGAATAATACGATAACCTGCAGAACTAACAGTGGCCTCAGAGTCTGGAATTCGAATCATGTGAAGTTCTATGATAACATTATTAATTCCACATTTGACAGGAACGCAGGCGGCCCTGGAATCCTGATTGAAAAAACTACCGGAGTTATGAATGATATAGAAATCTACAATAATTCTATTCACAACACCTTCGGACCCGGATTATGGTTGATAGGATACGACTCTTCTTATCCCAAAAAAGAGGCGCAGAATATCCATATTCATCGAAATACATTTTATAGTACGGGTACTAATCCGAGTATAAACTGGGTCGGTGGCATCGTAACAAGTGGCTTTTACGATACTCTTATAGAGAACAATATATTCGATGGTGTGTACCACGCTGCAGTAATCCATATGTACCCGGATGGTAAAGTCACGGACCTTTCACCTGCAGGTACGGGACACACAACAACCGTCCGCAACAATATTATAGTGAATACCCAGAAACGCACAGAGAATCCAGATGGGACCGGATATGCAGTAATCAATTATCTCCCTGAAACACATAGTTTTGTGCTGGAAAATAACTGCCTTTACAATAATTCTGCGGGTAACTATAAAAACGCGAGTTCAACAACTGACTTCTATGCAGATCCTCTCTTTGTAGACCAGAAGAAACATAATTATCACCTGAAATCAAATTCTCCCTGCATAAAGGCAGGTAACTCTTCTTAAATTTTTAAAAAAATTGGAAAAAAATGTCCAAATCAACAAGGAAAAATCAATAGGAATATGGTTAAAAGTGTAGGCTCATACAGAACTCAGCTTCCTAAAGTCAAATCGAAATTAATATCATAATTAACAGCTCATTAAAAATGAAATGCAAGTTATCAAAAAGTGAACTAAAAAACCGTTTAACATGAAGAACTACTCGGAAAAGGAGCTTTTACATGGGATGGCCTGTAATTTCCGGCGATTATATAGTAGGAGATCCAAAATCTCCTGTGGCAGTAGTAACCCTCGCTTCTGACTATCAAAGCCTGAACCTGAAAAACTACGCCATCTGTGGAACCTGTTTTACGGAAAATTTTGGAATTGAGAAGGTAATAGTTAATGTGCTTTCGAATCCCCGCATCAGCTGCCTGGTTGTCTGCGGACAGGAAAGCGACCATTTTGCCGGGCAGTCCCTGCTGGCACTTGCCGAAAATGGGGTTTCTGCTTTCGGAGGGTCAAAAAGGATTATCGGGTCAGAAGGAGTGATCCCTTATCTTGACGACATCCCGGCAACCGCAATATCCCGCTTCCTCAGGGAAATTGAAGTTATTGACCTTGTCGGGACAACCGACCCTGCAGTCATCCAGCAGGCAATCGATTCCTGCAGCGGAAAAGAAAGAGGCGAAGCCCCGGAACTTTCTATGCCCGAAATTAATGAACATAGCTGGAAGAAATACGAACCTGAGGTAAAGAAGAATATAATGTCCAAAATTAAAAAAGGATAAAATTCGCCTCTTTGTTTAAACTTCATTAAACTCTATACTGATACTGCCTGCTTTTTTTACCAGGGATTTTGCAAGGAAACCGCTTTCCATTCTGCATAGATTGAGCACTGCACATGGTACAAGGCAATTAGAGGAGCACTGCGCTTCCTGTGCTCTATCAATGACATAATTGTTCTTGATATCGAGAATTTCCATCATGGGGACTTCCATGTGAGAGAATTTTTTTATCTTCTCACAGGGGGTTTCAATATCAACAATAATTTTGTTTCCTTTTTTGCTTCCATGTATCTTGTGTACAAAACCACAGATCGTAGAATTTACAGTAAATTCAGACAATGTGCCACCTTTGATATCAGTCAATTAAGTTCTTAGATTATCCATTTTCGAACATCTTTTTCATCCGGGACTTTACCTGCAAGTTTTACTTCACCATCAATAACAACTGCAGGAGTGACCATAACGCCGTAGCTCATAATTTTTTCAATATCCTCAACTTTAATTACTTCAGCTTCAACTCCAGTTTGCTTCAATACTTTTTCAATCGTTTCTTTTGTTTTTTTGCATTTGGGGCATCCTGTTCCGAGAATTTCTATTTTCATACGCTTTCCTCTGTTATTTAAGTTCTGTTCCTATTTTGGCTTATTTGACATTTAATTTCAAAAATTTGTAAGACATTGGCAGATTTACAACAACACATTGAACAAATAACCTGTAAAAATTATCGATAATGCTACAATTGAAACAAATATCGCAATCAATTCTTTTTTCAGTACTTTTCTAAGAATAATCATCTCAGGCAGAGACACTGCTGTAACAGACATAAGAAAAGCAAGGGCAGTCCCTACAGGCAGTCCTTTTCCAATCAAGCTCTCTACAATAGGGATCATAGCCATGATATTCGAATAAAGGGGCACCCCAATAAGGACCGCAACTGGCACTGCAAGTAGATTGTCCTTACCAGCGTATTTTTCGAGTATTCCTTCGGGCGCATATCCATGGAAAATACCTCCGATAGCGACTCCTATTATTACATAGAGCCATACTCTGCCCACAATTTCTTTTACACTTTCAAAGGCATATTCTGCTCTTTCCTTCATTATTAGTTTTTGATCTTCCACACTGTGCTTTCCTACTTTCATCTTGTAAACAAAGCCTTCGACATATTTTTCGAGTTTAAGAAGGCCAATTAGATATCCCCCCAACACGCCCAGTATGACTCCTGAAACAATATAGATTACCGTAGCCTTAAGGCCGAGAGTTGCCCATAGAGCGGCTACAGCAGCTTCGTTTACAAGAGGAGAGGTGATCAGAAAAGCGAAAGTAACTCCCAGAGGCACTCCAGCTTCAACAAATCCTATGAAGATCGGGACAGACGAACAAGAACAAAAAGGAGTTACTGTTCCGATGAGAGATGCAAGAAAATAATATCTGATTCCTTTCTTACTTCCAAGAACCTGCCTTGTTCTTTCGGGAGTAATGTATGTCCTTATATAGGAAACAACAAAAATCATTACAGCTAAAAGGACGAAAATTTTCATTACATCATAAATAACAAAATTAACACTGGATGCAAGGCGTGTATCAGATGCAATCCCTAAGATCTCATATGTCAGTTTGTCAGCAATCCATTGAAGAGGATAAAATATATCGACCATTTTAGACCCTCCTTTGTATCCATCATTTTATTACTGTTGCTTCAATCTTCAAATATATCAATATATATTGATATATTGTGTGCTATATAAATATTTCCATTGGTCTCGGAATATTTTCTTTATTTTGAACACCATTCATTGGTCATCGGTTAAGGAATTTTTTTGCCTGAAAGCTATCGATTTTGCACCAGAAGCCTATCTTAAATTTTGGTCGATTTACATGAAATCGATATTCTGTTCATGCCTATAATGAAATTAAATATTTGATGAATGTCGTAGGAATGGAGGCAATTTATCACGATTCATCACTTAACCGAAGACGCATGGAACACCATTATACATTTACAGCTACCAGCAAGCCTTCCCAGATATTTTCAGAGAAAAACAGCAAATTCACGGGACAGAAAAAAGATGAAATATAGAAAAAGAGTCCCTAAAACTTGAAATAAATAAATGAGTTTCGATGAAAAAAGAAAACTTCCTCCTTCAGATAAATGCCTGTTAGTTCAAAGAGTGAAGGTCGGTTTTCTGAAGAGAAAGAGTAAGAAGAACTTATTTCATTTAAAAGGAGGCAGTGTTGCGAATTTTCTGTGAATTCAAAGTCAAATTATTGCATACTGAATGAAATTTGGTTCTCTTGAGGCGAGATTTCTTCCCCAATAACTTATTGAGATTTGTGATTTTACAGCAAATTAGGCACACTGCCTAAAAGGAGAATATTGTTATTTATGAGATCCTGAAAAAAACTTTAATCCACTCATAACTTTCAGGGAACACAGCTCATAAGGTTTCTATAAGAATACTAAAAGATTCTATAATAATACTAAAAGTTACTATAATAATACTAAAAGTTCCTATAATAATACTAAAACTTTCTATAATAATACTAAAAGATTCTACAATAATACTAAAAGTTTCTATAATAATACTAAACATTACTCTTCAAGGACTTCCAGGATTTTCCTGATTTTTTCGTTTTGTATGGAATATAATCTCTTTTTGCCTTCTTTTCTTACTTTAATTATCCCCCAGTCCTGTAGTTTTGCAAGGTGCATTGAGGTATTGGATTGAGTCTTACCAATAATTTCTGGAATTTCACATGCGCATATTTCACCTTTATTACCGTGTTTATTTTCCCCACATTTGCACTCAGATTCAATTAGAGCCTTGATGATTCTATACCTTGTATCTTCGCTAAGAGCCTTGAAAATTTGTAAGTTTTTTTCATTAATCATATCAAGATACATTGAATGTGAAAGATATATACTTTTCTAAAGCCAGGAATTAATACTGAATTGAATTATCCTGATGAATTTCCACGGTCTTAATTGCTTATTAATCCTTATCTCTGCCCTTGCTATTCTTGGTCCCTCACTTAGAAATTACAATATAATTGTCAACCTTGAAAGCGGCTAATATCGTAGTTTCGATCGAACATCATGAAAAGCCACATAGGCCTATTTTTTCTATCTTGAAGTTTGTATTTTTTGAAATCGTTATCATTTTATATCATATCGATAGACATAAATATCAACAATTCATGATATATCTTATAGATCTCTAATGGAGATGTTCTTAGATGGGCAAACTTGGAAAAAATTTGCTTGGAAAATTGGTTGGAAGCGACAAAAGTTGCTGTTGCTGCGGCCCTTCTATCGTAAGTGTAAAAAAAATAAAAGTTGACAACAAAGATATGGAAATTGCCGGATTAGATGAAGAATTCGAAAAATATTTTTCTGCAGGCAAGACACCTGAAAATATAGATATAGAAGAACTTATCCGAACCCTTACAAAAATAAATGAAATACCCGAAGAAGGACTGGATAAGTTAAAAGTCGCAGTACTTGAGGAGTACGAGACATACTGGCAGGGGAAAAGAAAATAATCATATCTACGTGTGTGAATATGTAGTGTTGCCATTTACTAAAAGATTTTGTCGTGAGTCGATGGAAATGAATCCCGTATGCTCAATTTGTGGAAAAGAGGAAGATTCGTTACTCAGAGCCAATCACAGGGACTTAGGAAATATAAAGATGTGTGTGAAGTGCTGATCAAAAGAACAGTGTAAAAACATGCTACTTCCTATAGGAAGTGGAGGCAGCTGCTGCAGGTAAATTCATGAAAGCTGAAAGAAAATCAGATGTGAACAAAAGAAAGCGTGAAGTGGAAATTGGAAGATTGGAACGTTTTATTTTTGACAGAGATCAGTTAGAGGTAAGAACGCAAAAGCTCAGTTCTCTGGTAAATGGGCTGGATGAAGAAGCACTATACTCAGAAGCCAGGATTTTTAAAGCCCTTGCAGATCCCAATCGCCTCAAAATTGTAAAACTATTAAAAGAAGGAGAACTCTGTGCCTGCGAATTAACTATTGCTCTTTCCAGTTCCCAATCGACTGTTTCTCACCATCTTTCGGTATTGAAGAGTGCGGGCCTGGTCAAAGAACGGAAAGAAGGAAAATGGTCTTACTTTCGTCTCTCGGAAGGAGCAGTTATTGAAATACTTAACCAGGCAAAACTGCTTCATGAAAGATGAGATTTCAGAAAGTTATATTTTTAAAAGTAGCATTAAGAACCGGATCTGTATCCCTTAAAAAGGGTTAAAGCTTCACAAAAGTCGCGTTCCTGAGAGGGTGTCTGGTGTTTTCAAGGTTCCAATAGCTGTAGCTTTCGGTAATTTAAAGGAAAAAATAATTTTGAAGGAAGATCAAAATGTTCTGGGATAATTTAACTGTGGCGGCTAAGTTCTTTATTGAGATCTCCGTTGAGCTAACTATTTTATTTATAGGTATAACTTTTCTAGTGGGGCTGAGTCAGGAGTATGTGCCGGACGAGACCATAAAAAGAGCCCTTGGTGGGCGGAATAAAGTTATAGGCAGTATCCTTGGGGCAGGATTTGGTGCAATTACCCCTTTCTGCTCCTGTTCAACCATACCGCTTCTCCTGGGAATGCTTAAGGCTGGTGCACCTTTTGCTGCAGCAATGGCATTCCTATTCTCGTCGCCTTTACTAAACCCGGTGATAATATCTCTGTTTGTCATTCTGCTGGGCTGGAAGGTAACTGCTCTTTATTTTGTCGTCGTTTTTATGTCTACAATTGCTATAGGTCTCTTACTTGACTGGTTAGGCTTTTCCAATCAGATTAAGCCAGTTGCTGTTGTAAGAAACCGTTGTGATTGTGAGCAGGACACAAATGCGAAGTCCAGAATACAGCGGTCTGCAGTATTCGCGTTTAGCCTTTTCCGTCAGCTTATGCCTTATCTCCTCTTGGGAGCAGGAATTGGGGCATTTATTCACGGATTTGTACCAACAGAAGTTATCACCCGCGTTGCCGGACCGAGCAATCCTCTAGCGGTTCCTGTTGCTGCAATTATTGGTGTCCCCATCTATATCCGGGCTGAGACTATGATTCCTATAGGACTGGCACTCATCGAAAAGGGAATGAGTGTGGGAGCTGTTCTGGCACTGATAATAGGCGGTGCAGGAGCCAGCATACCCGAGCTGACACTTCTGTCATCAATATTCAAGAAGAGACTACTTACAGCCTTCATGATAACGGTTTTTTCAATAGCTGTGATTGCAGGATATCTTGCAAATCTGCTGACACTGTGAAAACCTTATAAAAGCTTAGGAACCATACCAAGCATGTAGATCAAAGACCTGGATCATTTCTCAAATATCCGGATGATCCAGTCTTTTATCTCATCTCTGATCTGGCGGAAGATCTTAAGCTTCTCTTCTTCTGATCCCAAAGTTGCAGCGGGATCCTCAAAACTTTTCTGAATCACCTCTCTTGCTCTTGGGTATTCGGCTGGAACCTCCAGGTTTGTACTGCAGATAGGACAGGAAACTTTAGCCCGATCACATACTGTGACTGCCATGTCAAAAATGACATCCTGGAATTCTTTATGAGTTTTGGAGTATTGACTGGAGATGTCAATGCCAATTTCCTTCATAACTCGAACAGCATACGGATTAACATTTGTGGCCATAATACCGGCGCTGTAAGCCTCGTATCGACTTCCATAAATATTCCTCAAAAGACCTTCAGCCATCCGGGATCTGGCTGAGTTGTGGGTGCGTAAAAAAAGAACTTTCTTTTTTCTTTTGATCCCGTATTTGGTACCATATGACTGTTATTGCATATAATAATTAATTATCATTGTGATGGTTCTTTAATCTGTCAGGTCATGTATTAAAAATGAGGGAGAATAGTAAAGGTTCTTTAAGTATTAAGAGAAAAATTGAAAATCGGTAAGAGTAACCATCAGGAACTGCTGATATCCACCCATACTTTATTCCATATTTGTCCTGTCTTCTATTACACCCGGGCTTTTAATTTCAGGCTTTCGACTGGCAAATCTCTGTATTGCCTTTTACTGATATCTAAATCTTCATTCAGGATTTCAACCGAAAACCCTGCCTTTTTCAGAAGCCCCAAATATTCCTCTTTTAAAACGGCACCAGCAATACAACCCGCAAGCAGCTCACTGTCATTTTTAAGTTCTTCAGGCAGCTCATCAAGGAGAACCATGTCCGAAATATACATTCTGCCTTCCGGTTTCAGAACACGGAACGCCTCTCTGAAAACTTTTTCCTTATCAGGAGCCAGGTTAATAACACAGTTACTGATAATAACATCCACAGAACTATCTTTAACCGGAAGAGACTCAATATCCCCATGGCGGAATTCTACATTTGAGTAGCCATATTTTCGGGCATTAGCCTGCGCTTTTTCAACCATTTCAAGAGTCATATCGACCCCGATAACTTTTCCTGAGCTTCCTATTTTCTGTGCAGCAAGAAAACAATCAAAACCCCCGCCAGAACCCAGATCCAGAACGACATCTCCGGGTTTCAGTTCTGCAAAAGCGGTAGGATTGCCGCAGCCAAGACCCATATTCGCATCCGGAACAGCCTGAACGTCAGATTCGGAATAACCAAGTGACCTGGAAAGGTCTGTTGAGTTAGAATCACCGCAGCATCCGCCAGAACAGCAGGAGCCCCCTAAAATTGCAATTTCCTGATACTTCTTTTTGATAACTTCCTTTTTTTCATTCGCATCCATTTTTATATCCCATTCCTTACCATTGATATTTTTCTATTTATCTTGAGCTTACTGTCAGTTATTTTTAACTTTGTTTTCAACCCGGTTTTCAGTACTCCCATTAATAGTGTTGTTGATTCGGTATTCGGTTTTACATACAGGACATACCTCTGAAACAGAGCATACTCCTGAAGCCTGCTGCCCATCACAACAGGGTTTTATATCCCGGATTCCAAGAGATAATAGCAAACAGCTGATCTCTTCGTTTTTAATGCTGTAAATTACGTTTCTTCCCTGCTTTTCGTACTTTAAAATTCCAGCTTCAACTAGGACTTTCAAATGTTTTGAAACCGTTGTCTGGTCCTTTTTTGTAAGGGAAGAAAAGTCACAGGCACAGTAGCTGTGTTCCAGCAAGTAAGAGAGGATGGTAAGCCGTGTTTCATCTCCGAGAGCTTTAAAGAATTTCACTTTACTATCAAGCATAATTATATGGATATATGCACATATATCCATATATATTTGGTGGTCACTGGTTTAGAATTCTATTAGTTCAAAAATCCATTTTTTACAAATAACAATCAGTTTACCGGGCACTGTTTTAACACTTACGCGATCAAAAAAATAAGTGTTTAGAAGAGTCTAAGAAACTCAGAATCCGCTGAAGTGGTTCTGGTAAACCATATAAAAGCCGACACATAAAACAATGATGCCTGCAACTTTTTTTAAAGGAAAACCATACTTTGAAACTTTCTGAAGCCTTGTGGAAGAAAAGCTTGCAGAGTAAGCAACAAGAAGCATTGGAATGGAAAAGCCGATAGAATATATGAAAAGCATCAGTGCCCCATATGCAACTTTTCCTGAAACTGCTACCATTGTAAGGATTGAGCCAAGTACTGAGCCCACACATGGAAGCCAGACAATCCCCAGAGAGAGACCGAGCAAAAGACCTCCGAAAAGTCCTTCCTTTCGGGAATTTGCAAGTGAAGAAAAATTTCCAAAAACATTGAAAATATTGAGGTCAAAGATCAGTGAAATACCCATTGTGACCAGAAGAACTTCGGCGAAGATGTAAAGTAGATCGAGATATGCAGTTAGCGTTGCTCCGAAAAGAGAGGTGACAATCCCCATGCTGGTAAAGGAAATAGACAACCCCAATACTATTGCAAGAGGCCTGAACTTTCCTTGTTCAGTTGAATAAGCAAAAACTGCCGGAATTACTGGAAGGATGCAGGGGGAGAGTACACTGACCAACCCTGCAAAGAAAGCGGCGACCGGCAGAAAGTCAGAAAACATAAATTACTCTCCATGGTTTCTGTCTTCGATGGCTTTCCCAAGAGTCTCTGAAAGGGTTGCTTTATCGACAACACCCAGGAACCTTGCATTTGCTCTCTCCGAACTTTCAGTTCCGTCCTGCCGCATGTAGATATATTTACCGTCTTCGATGACTGTAATAACACAGGTATCTGGAATAACTCTTACCCCAAATGTTGATGCAAATTCAGGGTACTCATTGACATCAATGAGCATTATTGAAGCTTTATCCTGATATATCGGTAGAATCTCTGTAAGTATCTCTTCCTGTTCCTGACAGGGGATGCATCTTTTAGAACCAAGTTTCAACACAACAGGACCTTTATCAAGAGCTTCGTCAATCTGGCTCAGATCTGTAACCTCGACCAATCCTGCTCCACTGACGGAATTATTAATGTCAGCAGCGGTTTCAACAGTCTCGGCTTCACTTTCGGAACCATTAATATCCATGCAGCCTGAGCTGAAAAGGACAAAAAAAATAGCTAAAATAGGGAGCGGTTTTTTCAAAAAGGACTGAAACGAAGAAGAAATTCGTTCTCTGTCCTGTATTTTATGCAATCGCTTCATTACAATTCTCCTAAATCAGGTTCTGTATTTATGCATATAAGAAAAGGATTAAAGAATCAAAATATGTTGATATATTCAAGTATAATATATGATATAAATATTTTACCTGGATCATTCGGATGCAGAAAAAAATTCAATAAACACGCATTAATCTTTCAATTTAGTTCAGGATTCGTTTGATAAAAAAATGCAGGTTAGATATCAAAATATATTGATATGGATCCTCCAGACTCGAAGTCGAAAAGTATCGCTTATAAATAATAATAAGTTTAATATCAAACAAAATTGATATGAAAAAATTTATTTAGAAAGCTTAACTTCTTTTATTCATGAGTTATTGCTGCCCTGTGGACCCGGAGAAAAAAAAGGAATGGGAAGAAAAAATGCTCCAGGAAATAGATTTTCTGGACAACGACATTAAAAAAGCAAGTGAGATATTTAGTGCTCTGGGACATCCGATAAGACTGAAAATTGCTTATTTTCTTTCTCAGAGAGACCACTGTGTCTGCGAACTGATATTCAAGTTAAATGAGAGGCAAAACCTGGTCTCCCACCACCTGGCGATTTTGAAAAACTGCGGGGTCATTGAAGCCTATAATGTCTCAAAATGGAGGTTTTACAGGCTGAACCCTGAATTCGGAGATATTTTGAATAATATATTGAAAATTTGAACTGCTGCCAAGCTAAAGACTTGCCGGCTTTCCGATCATCCTTCCCTCTAACGACACCCACACAGGGCCCTACCTGCAGTCCCTGCGGTAGCAAACCCAAGTCCAAAAAAACCGGGTGAAATGAATTCAACTAGCTGTAAAGGAATCAAAAATAGTGGAAATGGTTTGTCTCTCAGTCCTCACAGCAACAGCAGCAATCCTCTTCTTTCCTGTCTTTATCCTTCTCGAAAATTCTGTTGTATACATTTTCCTCATATACGTTTGTCCACCCTATCTGTGAACCGGCAGCAACAAACATTGCAACAGAAATGGCTTCTGCGATTTCCTCCTTTGTTGCTCCGGCAACAATAGCCCTTTGAGAATGCGTGTCAACGCAAAACTGACAGCGCATAAGGACCGAGGAAGCGACAGCAATTAATTCTTTTGTTTTAAGATCAAAAAAAGCGTCTTTAAAAATGGAATTTCTCATCTGTCCAAAAGCTTCTGCAGTTTCAGGCAACATTTCATTTAAAAATGACATATCAATACCTCTTCTAAAAGAAATCATATCACTGTTAAAATTAGTTAGAAGCTACGAATTTTCAGGTGTTCTGTGCATTTTTAATGACCCGGTCTTCTGCAGAAAGCAGAGTTCCATTGCATACTATTGCCCCGGTTTTCAGGTTTATGTGTATACAGCAAGTCTTCTTCATCATTTTCAGGATTATTTTCAGGATTATATTCAGGATTCCCTTCTTCCTTTACTCCATCACTTTCTATTTTCATATTTGACCTCGGAGTTCCATTGAATGATTTAAACTATAATAAAAATAGGAATCCAAATTTAAAAGTCTGGAGGACGAGTATCAAGAATAATTGATACAAAAAAGAGCTAACGAAGAAAACCTGAAAGATTGAAGAATATCAAAGAGGATATGATTGAAGAATATCAAAGAGGATATAACAGTCTTATAAAGGATATAATAATCTTATGAAATAGAACACTGTCAGGCAAAGAGAAATAATATGCGAAGAACACATATTCCTGAATGATAAACCAATAATTAGAGGTTGCAGAATTTAGGAAAAAAAGAATAAAATAAGAAAATATAATGCAGATTTTTGGAGCTCAACGCCTCTGAACCTATTTTTCAATTATACTGAATTTAAGCAGACCGGGAAAAACTATTCACTGCTTGCTGCGCCTCAATACATATATGGAAGCCACTAACGCAATACCTGCCCCAAATTCAAAAGCTGGTGCAGGTTCAGCTTCACTGCTCTCATCAGTAGTCTCTTCTTCCTCTGTTTCTTCTCCAGCCCTTTCTTCCCCGGCTTCAGGCTTAATGTCAATTATAATTTCATGTTCCGAAAACCCCGGGATATATACTGCCATGGTCGCAGTTTCGTTTTCCTGCAAGAGATAACAGAGCAGACGGCTTCCGCCGGCGAAGAGTTCATCGATATTTCCCGCTTTTTCAATCACTTTCCCATCAAAGCGGAGCCTGATGCGGTCTGGACTGGAAAGGTTGACGGTCTCGTTGTCTACATTTATGGTAATGACTCTGCCTTCTGGAAGATCGGAATTCACCTCGAGGACTACACGGTCCCTGTCCCTTTCCCTGATGTGCACGCCCATGGGAGTGTAATTCACAACGGATGCATTATCCCCGCCTGCACGGAGTGATATTTCGGCTCCGATTCTGCCGCGGGCAATTTCCCGGCTAAGCACCTGGTGCATGTATGCAATATGGGGGCCGTAACGGTATCCTGTCTGCATGAGAGCAGGGTCCATGGGACTTCCACGGAACATGACCACACTGTTATTTACAAGAGTCACTGTAACCCTGCCGTCTGAAATCCTGGCATCAGGTCCTTTGATAGGCTCGTCACCAGTGGCGGTAGCAAGATAATTCTTGAAGACAATAAGGTATCCTGCAAAATTATTTTTGGAAATATTTACAATGACTGCATCTCCCGGACTGTCGGAAAGTTCGGTATCCATGCTTGCTTCCACTTCTTCCGCAAGGTCAAAAACTACGGTTTTATTGGCAAAAGCCCGGACCTGCAGGATTCCCATAGGTTATCGTGGAGGAAAATCTGGCTGTCAGCACCTTCGTAGACAGCAGTTGCCCCTGCAACCCTCTCTTCCTTAAAGGCAAAATCAGAAACCGTAACCGAATTGAAAATCAGGTCTCCGCCAACCGCAAAACTGCTGACTTCTCCTGAACTGTTATCAAAACTGAAGGTTGTATAGTTCCCATATTCAAAGCGTCCCTTATGCATGAAATGCATTCCCTGTCCCATACCCCTCATGTTCTGTACAGCTTGCTGGCGCATCATGAGCTGTTGCCAGGAATTAATAGAGGCAGGCTTCTGCTGCATATTCGCAGCCATGTAGCTCGCAATTTCCTGCCCTGTAACTCCGTAATGCTCTTCAACCTCAAGAATCGTAAGCTGCGGACCCATATCCTTCGGAAGCCCGAGATCGGAAAGTGCGGTTTCCACAGGGATTCCAAAATTGCTGCATGCCTCATTGAAAATCATTGATCCGAAGCCTGCAAACCTGCTGTCGTACCTGTCAAACCCGTAACCATTCATCATTCCATGTCCCATTCCAGGGCCCATGCCGTCAACAGGCTTTCCTCCCTGCCCGCCCCCAGATCCTCCACCCTGCCCCATCTGGGCAAAAGAGGGAACCGCCCCCAGGAACACAATCAAAAGGACACAGAATACAGATAGAGCTAAGCATTTCATATTCAACTTTACTTTCATCCTTCACCACCCACATACAATAAAATGTTAATAATTGCCAGTGGCCTTGAACTGTCAGTGACCTGTCCAGCTTAAATACAAAAAGCTAAAAAATACTCAAAAAAATAAAAAACCAAAACAGTTGATTATATGGTTTAATCATATAAAATCTCTAATACTGAGGATCCTGCACTAAAATCCAGGTCTTTAAATCCGGACCCATAAATAAAGATCTGTAACAGATCATCCAGAAAAATGAAATTTAAGATAGGATTTGTCCCCAAAAATTCTGCCAGACCAGTAAACTTCAGGAAAAAACAACAGGAAGATTGACTTCTTCCAATTGATAAAGTTAAGTAATATTGAAACAGGTAAAGCCTCTTAGAATACATCGGAAAATATAATAAGAGGCAACCTGTTAAATTGCTGGATTCAGTATCTACGTTCCACCGTGAAAGTAACCTTTTTAGAGCCGTCTGCGGGTACGTTTACTTCCCACTCGGCAGTGTAAGCATCCGTCTTTTCATAAGTATCTGAACCCGTGGTAATTTCCCAGTCCCCGTAGAAGTGTTCTACGATGCGTATTTTTTGTGCCTGAGACTTATGGTTTTTCAGTTCTATCTCGTAGCTCTCCCGCCAGACATCAGTGCTTATTCTCTTGTAATCGGTCTGGGTCCTGGTGCCTGTTACATCAAAGGCGTTTCCGACAACTACCTTAATTTCCTCATCTTTCGGGGTATGGTCTATGCTGTCTTCCCCGAGGAACTGGAGCTGACCTTCGGAATCAGATTTGTATACCCTCAATACTCCGGCAGGGAGAGGCATTCCAAGGCCCCTGTCTTTTGAGTTGGTCAGGTTAAGGGCTACCTGTACTTTATCGCTTTTTGAGACATCAAAGATAAGTTCCTTTTTCACGGGCACGGAATCCGCGGAAAGTAGGGAAAGCTGCTTAACCTGCTTGTTTTTAAGAGTTGCCGGCCTTTCCAGGGTATAAAGGTGGTACTCAAAGAGAGATTCTTCAGCAAAACCTTCTTTTACACTATCGTATGCTACTTCCTCTTCTACTGCAGCTTCTTCATAATAATTCCTCTGCGGTACAGCTATACGGTGGACCTCTCCTGCAACAAGCTTCAACCTGGCGTCCTCATAGGTGGTCCCAGCCTGATTATCGATGCTGACCCAGCCCTGGATGTCAGCTTTTGTGTCATCAGCATTAGTCTTCACGATATAATCCGCCTTCCAGTTCATGCCACCTGTAAGGTAAGATGTGAGGACATTCCTGCTGCCTGATACGGGGGAATAAATCTGCCAGACGAGGGTAGGTTTTGTGAGCAGACCTGCGGAATCAGGGAATTCGAGTCTGGAAACTTCTGTAAGACTCACTACTTTTCCGTCACTCAGCTGGAGCACAACCCCGCCGTCATGGCTTAGAAGAGTACCTGTATAGGTTTCTCCTTCCTTTTCGGTTGCAGTGATTTCCTTGCCCAGGAATTTGTCCAGAAGCTTGTAGCTGCTTACCAGGTCATATTCATAGTTCTGTTCAAGGACGGCAGTATTTTTGTTTTTTGTGTCCTCAAATATGACAGATGTAGGATCGATAAGCTCTGCAACATCAGTGTATTCGATATTGTTAACTCCCGTATTGAGGTCGAGTTTCCGGCGTTCTTTCACAAGAGCAAGGTTGTTGTTATAAACCGTAACCTCAGTTGCCGAATCAGTCCCTGCAGCCCCGGCAGTAAGAAATTCCAAAGGATTTACAGGTTCTGCCTTTGTTATTACGCTGGAAGAGGATTCAATCCCGTTAACAGCCATTTCTCCTCCCTGAGCAATGGTTTCGCGCCCGTCTGCCTGGACTGTATTTCCAGCAGGTCCGGGGTAAGCAAACACTGCAGCTGTGGCTGCAATTCCTATAAAAGCCAGAGCAAGCCATATGTAACTTTTTCGTGTTATCATAGAAGAGAATAGAACACTGTTTTATTTATATGTGACTTTGACTGCGGACAGACTTGAAGTTATCTCGTCTCCTGCCTGAAATAAACAGGCCTTAGGATGCTGAAAAAGGAAAAATCTTCAATTATTTGATAAAAGTCAGGCCAAAAACAGTTATAATAATATACACCAATACAGAATATAGAATTTAAGATAGATAGTGGCGAAAAATGCAGATAAGCAATTGCAGATAAACCAGGAAATATAAAGGATTCATCTTCATGAAAATGATCGAACCCCGGGAAGTAAAAAGCCGGACAGGATTTTTGCATTTAATCTCCGGCATTATACTGATCCTATTTTTTACAATAGCTGTATTTCCGGTTTCAGCCTCCGGAATAGAGGCAAACAGGGAAATCTCTACAGGAACAGCCACAGGAATAGCTTATACAGGCGGGAGTTTTACAGTTACCGTAAATATATCAACAGACCAGAACATTGAAGCCCTCGCCCTTGACGAAAACCTTCCTGAGGGATGGAATGTGAATGTGGTTGAAAGTGCAGGAGCTACTTTCCAGAATATTGAGACGTTTAAAGAGTCTACCCTGGAATGGGTCTGGGTAGAAAGCCTTCAGGCAGGAGGAGAAAAAACAATCGTTTACAGGGTGACAGTACCTCCGTCTGCTGCACCTGGAAACTTCAGGCTTTCAGGAAATATTTCCGCATATTCAGTCTCCGCCATCCCTGTCACGGGAGATTTGGAAATAATTGTGACATGCCCTCCCCCGGAAGCTAACTTTTCCGCAAGCCCCCTCTCCGGCACCAGCCCTCTTAAAGTCCAGTTCACTGACCTGTCCACAGGAAATCCGGATTCCTGGGAATGGGACTTTGACGGAAACGGAATCACTGACTCTTTAGAAAAAAATCCTGTATGGACCTACGAAACAGCCGGGACATATACTGTAATTCTCAGGGCAGTCAATAAGACCTATGGAAATGATACCAGGACAAAAACAGGTTATATCACAGTTATTGAGGAAATCCAGTCTTCCGGAGGAAGCAGCGGGAGCAGGGGAAGCGGCGGAAGCGGAGGAGGAGGCGGAGGAGGTGGATCTCCTGAATCGACAAGGAATGTAGAGCTAAAGGAGATTTCAAATGAGCAGGTCTTCAAAGGAGTCCATACCTGCTACACGTTCAGAGGAGAGACAAACGATGTCGTTGCTATTGAGTTTGACCCCAAAAAGAATTTTGGAAAAACAACAACGATTGTAGAGATGCTGAAGAACACGTCCATATTAGTTAAAAAGCCTGCCCCGGGAACGGTCTATAAAAACCTGAATATATGGGTAGGAAACAGCGGATTTTCAAGCTCGGAAAACCTTGAAAACGCCAGCATAAGCTTCAGGGTAAACCGGATATGGCTCTCCGAAAACAGCATCGGTGAAAACACGATAACCCTTTACAGGTACAGTGACGACACATGGAATGAACTTTCCACAGTCCTGACCGGAGAAGACGAAGATTTCTTCTACTTTAAAGCAAAAACTCCGGGATTTTCACCTTTTGCTATCTCAGGTCCTGACGAAAAAAGCCAGCCGATTGAAATCACTCCTGCCAGAGAAGAGAATAATCTTATGAGCAAAGGAGAAACACCCGAAGAAGAGAATAAAGGGAATATGGTTTCACATACGGAAAAAGAAAGTGAAAGTGCCCCTGGGGCAGGAGTTTTATTTGCAGCAGCCGGGGTTCTGGCATCATATGCAGCGATGAAAAAAAGTAAATTAGAATAAAATAGAATTAAACAAAATAAAGTAAATGAGAGTAAAATGGGATGAAATAAAGTGAAATAGAGTAAAATGGAATAAAATAAAAAAGAGAGTAAAATGGAATGAGATAAAATTCTCAAGACTGAAGCCGGAGAAAATATTTTCAGGCTAATTGTGGATATTTAGATGAATCAAATGTATCCGCACTTTTCAAGCCATGTGAGAGACCTTATCCATTCCCCTTTCGGCTCCCTTGAAGTACCCACAACAAGCCGCTTAATGTCCCCTACTTCTTCGACCACTCCGCGGGCTTCTATGATCTCTCCGGGGAGAGCCTGGCCTGCGTATGTATGAGTGTAGGAAAGCACATGGTCGATTTCTTCGTGTTCCACTTTATAATAGGAAGGGCTGTCAAAGGCAAAGTCAGCATTTATAACTTCGGCTTCAATTTTCATTTTGACGGTATCTTTTCCCCGCAGCAGGGGTTCTTTAATCTGGTCCCATTCCCGCACGAAGAGGAGGTCAAAGTATGTGCCTTCTACCATGCCGCGGTTGCCTTTTCTGGACTCATGCAGCATGAATTCGTCAAAAGAGATCTCAGGGATTCTTTTTCTGTAGATCCTCTGCCACATGTCTTCATCCAGTTCCTCCACAGGCCCCTCTTGCTGTTTAGCAGCGGTTATGGCATCTCTTGCCCTGAACCACATGGGACCGTAGACAACAAAATCGACATCTGAACTCTCATTTTGCAGGCCTGCAAGCATTGAACCCGTGACTCCCATACTTGTCCTGGGAATTTCCGCCATGTCAAGCACTTTTACTATTGCCCTTACACGGCTGTCGGAATTTATAAGCTCGGGAATTATGTCAGAAGGGCGGAGCACTTTTTCTACTTCGGATTCAGGGACAACGTGCACGTCCCGGACCCATTCTGGCCTATTTTTTTTCATGAATTCGAAAGCAGGACCGAAATCATATTTTTTGTACCTTACTCCGTTTAATTCCCTCTCTCCGGTTTCATCCGGAACGTAGCGAAGCGTGGCTCTTATCCCATCGGTACGGAAATAATCAGAAACTGCAAAAAGCCAGTTGTCTTTTGTAAGAAGAAAATCTCTGAGGCGTGTTTTAAGCATTTTGTATCATCCCTGGAGCCTGTAAAAATAATCCAGTCTGCCGAACTTAACTGCTACGGATTGGTTTTCAGTCAAGAGTTTCCCATAAAGAATGGACCTGTAACGGCCATAATAACCTGATAATGAACCTTAATAACAACCTTAAAAATACCTGAATATAAACGGATTTGAGACCGGACTTCAGGTAATTGACGCGATAAAATGTATTGTACTATTCATGTATTTAACTGCCGATGTTTTGGCTCCTGATAAAATTAGCTTATTTCGAAAAAATGGAGTAATATACCCGGAGTAATATATACTAAAGAAGTAAAATAAAGAATACTGAAAGTATGCTCTGAAAAAAAATGCGGAACATCATAAAAAATAAACGGAATAACCTGCGTGTGCAGAAGATCCGAGGTAATAAGTTTGAGAGATGACCCGAGTGGAGAATCGCTTGATTCCTGGATTATCCGGCTGAGGCGAGAATTCCACAAATACCCCGAACTCAGTTTTAAAGAATACGAAACCCAGAAAAGAATCCTGAAAATTCTTGGAGAGCTTGGTATAGAAGGCAGGAAGATTGCGGATACCGGCGTGCTTGCAAGCATCCGCGGAACTAAGCCCGGTCCCTGCATTGCCCTCAGGACGGATACTGACGGACTCCAGGTACAGGAAGAGCCTGCGGAAAGAAACAGGGAATATATTTCCAGAACCGAGGGAGTAATGCATGCCTGCGGGCACGACGGGCATATGGCAATGCTCTTTGGGGCTGCAAGAATGTTTATGGAAAACAGAGAGTTTCCCGGAGAAGTCCGCCTGATTTTCCAGCCCGCAGAAGAGATCCCGCCCGGGGGCTCGGAAAGGGTTATCGCCGAAGGAGGGCTTGAAGGCGTGGACGCGATAATTGGCATGCATATTTTTACCAATCACGAGTCCGGAAGCGTGGGGTTTCGTCCCGGACCTTTTATGGCAAGCACAAACCGTTTCGAAGTTATACTAAAAGGAAAAGGCGGGCACATCTCACTGCCAGCAAAATGCATTGACCCTGTGAGGATGGCTGTATACTTTATAAACAGCCTCAATTCCGCTCTTGAGGAGCGGCTTGATAAAGAAAAATATGTCCTTGGAGTGGGCAGGATCCAGGGCGGTGCTCAGTTTAACAGGACACCTGACAATGTAGGGATTCTCGGGAGCTACCGGACATTTGACAGCGAGACAACAGATATTATCGACGCGACGATAAAAGAGTGCCTTGAAAAAATAAAACAAGAATACCTGAAACACGGAGAGGAGTTTTCAGGCCTTCCGGACTATGAACTTGATATCCTGCACGGATATCCGGTCCTGGTAAATGACCCTTTTTTCACGGAAGCTGTAAACTTGAAACTGCATGAGAGCTTCCCTGAGCTCACGGTCTACCCGGAAATCGAAAAGACCTTTGCTGCCGAAGATTTTGCAAGCTATCTGCAGGTAGTGCCGGGAATTTTTATTTCACTCGGCACGAGGAACCAGAAAAAAGGAATAGTGGAGATCAACCATTCATGCGCTTTTGATATTGACGAAGAGATCCTTCTCAAAGGCAGTGAAATTTTCCACACATTATCCCTGGATTTCCTCAAACACCCTGAAAAATACCTCAGCCTCCAGAAATACCACGGGCCTCAGGAATATATCGAAAAAACCTGAATTTTAAAAAGCCCCGAATTGAGAAAAACAAGGAGAGAAGAATGATAATCCAGATGTACGACGATTCCAGAATGGATGAAGTCCGTGAAGTTGTCCTGGGAGTCCTGCTGGAGCACGGTTTTGAGTATGACAGGCTTAAAGACGCCGACCTGAAGGACATAAACAGCTACTATTTATCAAAAGATGGAGCCTTTTTCGTAGGAATTGATGACGGCAGGGTAGTGGGCACCGCAGGGGTCCGCAAACTTGAGGAGAACATGTGCGAAATCAGGCGCATCTACCTTAAAAAGGAATACAGGGGTAAAGGAAACGGAGAAAAACTTTTTCTGGCTGCTCTGAATTTTGCAGAGAAAAATTGTGCGGGTGCTCTTCTTAAAACAGATCCGGCCCTTAAAAAAGCAATAAGTATGTATCTAAAGCACGGATTTTCCTTTGTAATGAAAAAAGATGGATATCTGTATTTTGAGAAACGGTTTTAAAGATGGGTATCTGTATTTTGAGAAGCGGCTTTAAAGAAAGGTGTCATATTTTGAGATAAGGTATTAAAAAGAGAGTGTAAAAATTAGCTTCAAAAAAACCGTTTTATATTTCCTGTTGAAATGTCAGTTTTACTTTTCCGGAGACTGCATTATTTTTCCGGCAAAATGCAGGAACCGCCTTCTCTCCTGTCAAGAGCCTGAAGATATTCAAGCACCGCAAGCACAAAGGCTGAATGTGACCATGCAAGAGGAAGGACGGAGAGAGGCTTTCCCCCATTATCTACCTGCTCGGGCATAAGGCCTGATGGATGTGCGTGGGCTGCACACCATTTAATAAGCTCAAGAGCGCGGTCAAGGTTCCCAGTTGCAGAATGCCATTGAGAGAGCCAGAGGGTGCAGATAATCCAGCTGTTCATATAACCAAAGTAACTGTCATGGAGATACCTTGCAATCCCGCCTGAGGGGCGCAAAAGTTCGCGCTCTATTGCTTCCATTGTCCTTACCATTCTGGGGTCATCCGGGGGGAGGATCCCGAAATACCAGACTGCAAATACAGAGGAATCAAGATCTGGCTCTTCAAGAGACCGCCTGAATCTCCCTAGCTTATGGTCGTAAAGCTTCTCAATGATGGTTTCTTTTAACTTTCCTGCAGCCTCTTTCCAGATATCTGCATTGCCATAATCCCCAAGGGAACGGGCAAGCTCACAGGCGCCCTTGAGCCCCGCATAGACCGTACAGGCACTGTAAGTATGTACGCCTTTTCTCTCTTCCCACAGGTCAAAACTTGGAATTGGCAGGCCTGTTTCCCTGTCAATTGCTTTTATGAGGTAGCTGGCTGCGGGGATTACAAGAGCTCTGTAGTACCTGCCTGTTGTCCATACGCTCCTTGCAATCTCCCAGTTGTTATAAAGAGCATAGAGAGGAAGACCTGTCTCATCAATCTGTATCATGGGCACAGGATGCCAGGTACTCCCAAAATCCCCTGCAGGCGTATATTTATGCAGGAAATTACCTCGATGAGTAATAGTTCTTGAAAAAAACTCAAATGTTTCCGCACTCAGGTGGTGATACCGCGCCCTGTCAAGGGCAAGGCAAACCCAGGCAGCATCCCTTGGCCAGCAGTAAGTGTAAAGGTCTGCCCCAAACTGTTTAATATCCGAATCGCAGGACGCGATCACCGAACCCGTAATGTCCATATGGGCTACGGAGGCGAGAAGGCTTCTGTAGAAACATTTTATAACCTCCTCAGGAAGCTGCGGCATCCGGGAATATTCAGAAAGTACGGATATCCGTTCGGTAAAAGAATTCCAGAAATTGAAGTTATGGTGGAAAAGGTAACTTCCTGTGTTCTTCACCCTTCTATGAACTTTAAGCACACCGCAGTAGTTCTTTCCGATTGCGACCCAGAAATGCACCCTCGTTGCTTCCCCCGGTTTTAACTCCGGAAGGGTCCAGCCAAGTGTGGAGTCCACAGAGCCGTGAGCTACGGGATTTCCGCTCAGGCTTGCATCACTTTCCATATCTTTCCAGGTACCTTCGAGCCCTCTCCATTCTGCAGTCCCCACTGCATACTGGTCAAAGGCTGGCTCACTGGCATGCAGAAAATAACGATCTCGTTTGTAATGGATAAGGACATTTTTGTCTATTACGGCTGTTTCTCCTATTTTGGTTTCAAGTATCCTGTAATTCTGGTTGGAAAAAAGACGGAGGCGCCTTGAAGAATTGGAGACATTCCGGATCTCAAATGTCCTGTAGAAAATGCTGGTAGACGGGTGAACCGCCTCCCAGACCGTGACTTTAAGGCCAAGATCCGAATTTTCAAAAACTGTTTCCCCTATGTTCGACGTTACCTCCCTGAAGGTTTCAGGTGTTTTTTTATTGCCTGCTCCTTTTTCGCTAGCCATTACGCGTGCAATCTCTTCCTCCGGGCTTTCCGAGATCTCATGGATCCTGTTGCAAAACTCGGTATCAAATTCGGATTTATACCGCTGTCGGATATTCCAGTTTTCAAGCCAGCTGCAGTAAAGAGAATCAAGGTCACATATCCCGACCCTTATTGAGTTTCCGTGATTTTCAAGCCCTACATACGGGAAGTAAACATCCCTTACAGTCCCCCTCTCATCTTCACAGATAAGGATTTTCCCATTTCCAAAAATCAGCGGCCTAATTCCGGACACCTCCGACTATATTTTTTATAAATTTTCCGGTTATTTTTTCACTTTCCGTCCAGGTAATACTCTGTTTTAAAAGAGAATCCGGTCAGGAACCCAGTCCGGATTCGAAGTAATTGGATGACTGTATTTTATTTTAGATCTTAATATTCTTTTTCGAGCCAGGAATGTAAATAAATCTGTACATTAATAACTCCTGGATTTCCTTAAACCTGATAATTTTCAGATCACTATTCAGTACAGCCCTGAATACCCAGGTAAAGAGCAGATAAAAGCAGGTAAAAAACGGTAAAAACAGATAAAAAAGGCTGTGAAAACTATTTTAGTTTTAAAAAATTTACCTTCGGGGTAAACCCTGTAAAATAATTTTATTCCCAAATATTTGTAGAGAAAAGATACACATTTGCTGCATAGGGATTCTAATATAAAGCACAGCTAAGCTCCGGAGAATGATAATATTTCTTACTAAGTATATATATAAACATAATACGAAAGTTTATATTTGGTTGCGTTCTTTTTAGTATGATTTAAAAAAACGGCATCTCTAAAGAAAAAACCTACATACAGAAAATCTGCGTGTCTACTATGGTTTACGTAACAAAAATATGTCCCGTTTGCGGGAAAGAATTCTTTGTCCTCAAGGATGCAGAGGAAAAGGCAATATACTGCACTCTGGCGTGCCTGGCAACAGCTCAGGAGAAGTTTGAACGCAGAGGCAGGTCCTTCCCGAGTTTTAGCTAAGCATTCTTATTTCAGGCAAAAATAACTCAAAAACTGAAAGGGAAAACACCCGGGAGAAGGGAATGTTTTTCCGCCCTTTTTATTTTTAGAGATATTATTTTCCAGCAATTTTTTTTGCTATCTGAGTTACATGCCTGCCCTGGTAACGTGCCATCTCAAGTTCATTCTCTGAAGGCTGGCGGCTCCCGTCCCCACCTGCAATCGTTGAAGCCCCATATGGGCTGCCGCCTGTAATTTCGTTCATTATTGTCTGCCGCTTTTCTGCATAGGGAAGACCGACAATAACCATTCCAAGGTGAAGCAGGGTAACATGAAATGAGAGTATTGTAGATTCCTGTCCGCCATGCTGCGTTCCGCTGGAAGTAAATACGCTCCCCACCTTTCCTACAAAAGCGTCCTCACTCCACAGTTTTCCAAGCCCATCAAGGACCGCACGCATCTGGGCAGTCATCATCCCGTAACGTGTGGGAGTACCGAATATTAATGCATCGGCTCCAGCCAGGACCTCTTCATACATATCCCGCGTCACGACCGGAATGTGGGCAAAAAGTTTTTTGGTTTCTATTGCTCCCATTTTCTCAAGAACGTCCTCCGGCAGGGTTTCCGGGACCTGATAAATCCCAACCTCTGCCCCCTCAACTTCCCTTGCGCCTGCAGCGACAGCTTCTGCCATCCTGTAAATGTGCGCGTGAACACTGTGAAATATTATATTTACCTTAACCATCCAATCACCTTCAAAAAGCCGTTAAAATTATACTGAGATGTGATTGAGGTCCCAAAAATAAGATAGCCTGATTTAAGCTCCTGAAAACTCCAGAACCCCTCATTAAAGGTAGTTTTCTGATACTTTATATAGCTTGTTAGCAGAAGTCACGCCCTTTTCCCGGGCTTATTTTATACTGCTTATCTTTCTGAAGTATCAAAATAGTTATTAAGAAATATGATGTATAAGCTGGGCATGCCCTCTCTTTCTATCGTAATGCCTTCCATGAATGAGGAAGAAACTATTCGTATCTGTATAGAGAAAGCCCAGTATATATTCAAAAAATATGGTATAGAGGGGGAAATAATAGTTGCTGATAATTCTTCTGACAGAACTGCAGAGATTGCAGCATCAATGGGTGCAAAAGTCATAGGCCCAATAAAAGGTTACGGGAATGCTTACCTCAAAGGGCTCGCAGAGGCAAAAGGGGACTACATTGCTATCGCAGATGCAGACAACACCTATGACCTCCTTGAACTTGACAGGTTTCTGGATCCCCTTATGTCAGGAGAAGCAGATTTCATAATGGGCACGCGGCTTAAGGGAGAAATTAAAGCAGGAGCCATGCCCTGGCTGCACCAGTACATAGGCAATCCCATACTGACAGGAATGCTTAATTTCCTGTTCAAAACGAAAATCTCGGACGCACACTGCGGGATGAGGGCTTTTACTAAAGAAGCCCTTGAGAAAATGGATCTTAAAACTCACGGCATGGAACTCGCATCTGAGATGGTGATCGAAGCTGCAAGATGCGGGCTCCGAATTAAGGAAGTTCCCATAACATATTATTCACGCAAAGCTCCCTCCAAACTTCGCTCATTTCAGGACGGCTGGCGGCATGTAAGATTTATGATGTTATACAGGCCTGTCCCTTTCCTCTATATCCCCGGAGCTTTCGTATTTCTCCTGGGTTTCCTTATAACCGCTTCCCTTCTTCTTACGAACAACGCTGCATATAACCGTCTGCATTCCTTTATCTTGGGCAGCATGCTCTTAATTATTGGCGGGCAGATCCTTGCAACCGGAGGGTACATGAAAACATACGGAATTATCCACGGCATGTACCGCGATGACGAAAAAGGCAGAAAGCTTCTGAGCTACCATTCCCTTGAAAAAGAGCTTGTAGGAGGATCCCTTATCCTGGGCTCAGGATTTATTATCGGACTGAAAGTTGCCTATACCTGGGCCAGTACAGGCTATGGCACCCTTGAAGAGGTGGAGTCTGCGGTAATCTCAATGGTCCTTGCAGCAATCGGGCTTCAGCTGATTTTTGCTGCGATATTTGTAAGTGTAATGCTCCTTGAAGTTGACACCGACTGGTAAAGTGATCAGATGAAAGTTGCCTTTGTATACGATGCTGTCTATCCCTGGGTCAAGGGCGGTGCTGAGGTGCGCATCCATGAGCTGGGGAGGAGGCTTTCCTTACAGGGACATGATGTGCACCTTTTCGGGATTAAATGGTGGGAGGGTGAAGATGTTTTACAGTATGAAGGCATGACCCTTCACGGAGTCTGTAAAGCCCGTGACCTGTATGTAAACGGTAAGCGTTCGATTTCCGAAGCACTCATTTTCTCTTTAAAGCTGTTTCCGGTTCTTGTAAGAGAAAAGTTCGACCTTATTGACGTGAGTGTATTTCCCTATTTTTCCTGTTTCACCGTAAAAGCTGTTTCAGTCCTGAAGAGCACCCCTGCAGTATTTACATGGCACGAGGTATGGGGGGACTACTGGTACGAATACCTTGGAAAAAGAAAAGGCTTTTTCGGGCTTGCGATAGAGGCTGCGGTTGCCAAGATTTCAAAGAATGATATTGCGGTCTCGGAGTGGACAAAGAACAGACTTGAGTCGGTTCTGGGAACGAAGAGAGAGATAGCAGTCCTGCCCAACGGGGTCGACCAGAAGCTGATCTCCGGGATCAAGCCTGCAGGGCAGGATTGTTCAGAAAAACAAAAGGGCAAAATTTATGACATTATCTTTGCAGGCAGGCTCATAAAAGAAAAAAATGTTGATGTTTTGATAAAAACTGTTTCCCTGTTAAAAAAAGATAACCCTGAAGTTTGCTGCTGTATTGCCGGAGATGGGCCTGAAAGAAAAGCTCTTGAGAAATTTACTCTTGAGATTGGGATGCAGAAAAATGTAGAATTTGCAGGGTTTCAGGAGTACAGGGCATTAATAGGAAAAATCAAAGCCTCAAAGGTTCTTGTTCTTCCTTCAAGCAGGGAAGGCTTTGGAATGGTTGTAATCGAGGCTTTTGCCTGTGGTGTGCCCGTAGTAACAGTAAAAGAAAAGTATAACGCAGCACAGGGGCTTATTGCAGACGGGATTGATGGGTTCGTCGTGGGGCTTGACGAGAGAGAAATTGCAAAGGCTATAGACAAAATAATAAAAGAGCATCAGGAAGGCATAAAGTATTCAGAAGCTATATTAAACAAAGCTAAAAAATATGATTGGGACGAAATCGTTAAGAATGTCCTTATCGCCTACAGAGGCTTTATAAAAAAGGATTAAAGTTAAGTATTCCTACCTGTATAAAAAATAAAACCTACCTGAAATCTCTTAATAAAAACAACCCGATTCAAAGAAAATATAATAAATAATTACCTTCTTTATAAAAAAAGTATAAAACCCCAGTTTTAATAAGGAATTAAATCGTAGTTTTTATTAGAAAAGTAGTTAAATTCCTATATACATTATTTAGTGGGGGATAGGCGATGGGCAAACTGAGCTCATACCTGTGCAGTTTGGGTTTTAATAGTCCTGGTTGCCACATACAGCATCTGAATTACTACATAGCATTATTACCCAGGCTATTTGAGAACATCAAATTGAATATACTTTCAGATATAGCTTAAATATTTACATCTTATTTAAAAATTCAGTTGTATAGATCCAGTATATATTAGAATACACAATTTAAGGAATTAATAAACAGAAGCTCCAATTAATTCCCCCTAAGTGTATCCCATCTCAGAGGATTATACATGTCTAATAAAACCCAGTTATCAATTATAATCCCGGTACATAATGAAGAGGAAAATATCTTAGAGCTATACAAAAGTTTATACAATATTCTTTCACTGGTTGGAAAAACATATGAAATAATCTATGTTGATGACGGATCTACGGATGATAGCTTTGAGAAAATAAAAAGCATTGAGGATGCAAGGGTTAAAGTTGTAAGGTTTCAGAGAAACTATGGAAAAGCTGCGGCTCTCTCCTGCGGATTTAAAAAATCAAAAGGGGATATTGTTATTACAATGGACGGGGATTTGCAGGACGACCCCAAAGAGATACCCAGATTTATAGAAGAACTTGATAAATATGACATGGTTTCAGGCTGGAAAAGTAAAAGATATGACCCAATTTCAAAAACCCTGCCTTCAAGATTCTTTAACTGGTTAACCCGATTCATAACCGGGGTTAAAATCAACGATTTCAACTGCGGGTACAAAGCATATCACAACTATGTTGTAAAAAATATAAACTTATACGGTGAATTTCACCGCTACATCCCGGCTCTTGCTTACTGGAGAGGTTATTCAGTTGGAGAAATTGAAGTGGAACATCACCCGAGAATACACGGGGAATCTAAATACGGAGTCGAAAGGTTATTGAAAGGTTTCCTTGACCTTATAACAGTTACATTTCTCATGATGTACAAAAAGAGGCCTCTGCATATGTTTGGAGGCATAGGATTCCTTCTGAGTTTTTCAGGAGTATTCATATCAGTATATTTAATGTTTTTATGGATAATAGGGGAAAGAATCGGAGACAGGCCTCTTCTTATGCTCGGGATACTGCTTACGGTAATAGGAGCCCAGTTTGTTTCTCTAGGTCTTATAGGAGAACTGATTACAAACTCGAGAAACAATGATGATTATATTATAAAGTACGATAGCTATGAAATGGAAAACGGCAATTAAAGTTGCAGTTACCTCTGGATTAATGCTTTACCTGATAAGCAAACTCGATGTGAATGCAATCTATGAAGCCTTTATTCAAATGGACCTGGCATTACTTTCTCTTTCATTACCTTTCATTGCCCTGATGTATTTAATAAAAGCAAGGAAGTGGCAGGCACTGCTTGATTGTATAAATGTCAGGATCCCGATCAGAAGATCACTGGAGATAATTCTGATAGGTACATTCTATGGAGCACTTACTCCGGGCAGGGCAGGAGAGGTTTCAAGAGCTTTTTATCTTGATGCTGAAAAATCCAGGAGCATTCCCACTGTAATAATGGACAGGGTTATAGATGTTATCTGTCTCCTGACATTGAGTGTCCTATCAACCGCCCTGTTCTTTAAAGACAGAAACCTGATTTATCTGATGGTTTTAGCTGTGCCGCTTTTCATTTCCGGGATAGTTATCACCATGAATGAGAGAATAGTAAGCTTTGCTTTCAAGAGCTTTTCTCAGGGAAAAGAATACACAGAAAATTACATGAAAACAATAAGGGAGATAACAGGAAATAGAAAAGTTCTGCTTTTTACTTTTTCTTTAACTCTTGGCTATTATATCCTGAACCTCATTGTGTACTGGATAGTGATAAAATCCCTGAGCCCGGCTTTAAATAATATCCTTACCTTCTCCCTGCCTATAATAGTAATCCTGGGAAATTTTCCCATATCCATATCAGGATTCGGAGTCAGAGAGTTTGCAAGTGTCACTATTTTCCAGATGCTGAACGAGAATTCAGCCTATGGGTTCACATGTCCAGTAGTCCTTTACCTTTTAACTTCCCTTTCTCCTGCATTACTTGGATTTTTATTTACTTTAAGAAAAAAAGTTTGAAAATTAAGCTATAAAGCTCAAATAAAGGATGAATCGGGAAGAAATCAGGAAATAAATAAAGGATAAATCAGGAATAAATCAAAGATAAATCAGGAAATAAATAAAGGATAAATCAGGAATAACAAATATAGACAGATATATAGAATCAAAATCCAATATCGGAATTTTAAAACGTTTTATGGGGATTAAAATGAGCCAGAATTCAGAGAGTGGAAATTACAGGAAGTATACTTCCAGAAACCCGCTCATGGGGATAGTTGTATCCGGGTTTATGAAAAATTTGAGCGAAACTATGGTTCCACTGGAAGAAGTGGAAAGTATTATCGATATAGGCTGCGGGGAAGGGTTCATCATCAACTGTCTTAACAGGAAAGATATTACAGGCGTGGATGTCTCAAAGAAAGCGTTAAATATCGCAAAACAAAAGAATCCGGGCTGTAATTTCTGCACGGGAAGCATATATGACCTGTCATTTAAAAAGAACAGTTTTGACCTCGTAATTGCAACAGAAGTGCTGGAACATCTTGAAAACCCGGAAAGAGCTCTCCGGGAAATAAAGAGAATATCTAAAAAATACTGCATATTCAGTGTGCCCAATGAGCCATATTTTCGCACAATGAACTTCTTAAGAGGTAAGAACCTTACACGCTTAGGGAATGACATTGAACATTTACAGAACTGGAGCACAAAAGAGTTTGTAAAGTTAGTGGGAAGGCATTTTAATGTGGTAGAAGTAAAGAGACCTTTTCCGTGGACAATGGTATTGTGCGAAAAATAAGGATTAAAGGTACAGGAGCTTGGATAATTTTTTAGGAATAACTTTGTTCTCGTGGTCGTAACCAATCCCCGACAAATCCAGTTCAAGGGATTTTTTAATGAAGTTATTTTTATATCAAATATATTTTTGAGGGAAGAAATCGTCTGCCCGGACCCAGTAATCCCTGTGCTAACAGCAGTCTGGAAATAGATGAGCCATGTATCCTACTTTCGGCAGGTAACTTGTTTTTTTCGAAATATTTTTCCCGATCGCGTTTTTGCTGGAAAACACATTCTCCCTTATACAAAACATTATTGCAAAAATGGTTCATTGTTTATATATGTCGTGGGATTTTGGTCATATGTTAACCCGGTTTAAACACAGTATATATTTGTGTAATGTTTAAAAAACACCATCAGTAAAAATTTTCAAGATCTAATGTCGACCTGCCGAATATAGGATGTATACCCCCAGGTAGCAACGTATTGCGGAAGATCCTTGCAGGGTCGCTGTGAAGTTATAAGGGGGGGAAGTAGCTGAAGGGGTTAAAGGGTATTTGAAAATAAAAGCTATTTAAAGAAAAACAGCTCCATCATGTTTAAAAAATCTGAAAAATCAGAAGTGAAATATTTATTTACAAGCATTCTCTACGCATGTAAGGATGTGGAATAGACTCTGAAGAAAAAACAAATACTGGTTTTGTGTATAACAGGTAAGTACGTATGAAAATTCTGCACCTTACAAAGAAGTATCATCCCATGATAGGAGGAGATGCTTATGCCGTATACAATCTAAAAAAGTACCAGATGGAGACTGGCTGTGCAGTTTACGTTTTAACCTCTAATTGCGATGAAATAACTCAAAATGAAAAAGTCTTCAAGTATGGCTTAAAAGATACCTCAGCAAATCTGGACAAAATTACCCCTCAAAGGCTAATATCTCTTTTTTTATTATTTTTTGAGAGCTTCAGGATGCTTGGAGAACTGAAACCCGACATTATCCACTCTCACTCCGCAGACCTTGGATTTTTCATATCCTTTGCAGCAAAATTCTATAATATTCCTGTCGTCAATACCTGCCATGGAATCAGCTTTGATGATAAACGATATTTCTTTTTGAAAAGACAGGCTGAAAAGTTTTTCATAAAACATTCAGGATTTAAAAAAGTTATAGCTGTGGACAAAAATGGGCTTGAAATCCTGAAAAAAGCTGAAATAAAAAATGGGATCTATATTCCGAACGGTGTGGATATTCACCGATTTGAAAATATAACCAGAGAAAAAAACTGTGGAAAGATAAGATTCCTGTTTGTGGGAAGGTTGGAAAAACAAAAAGGGCTGGAGTACCTCTTAAAGGCGACAGAATACCTCCGCTCAAAAAACGATTTTGAGATTATTATCGCCGGTAATGGTCGAGAGGCTAAGAAACTTAAAGAGAGTGCAAAAGAGTACGGAATACAAGATATAGTAAAATTTACCGGAAAGCTCAGCGAACAGGAACTGTTTGAACATTACCTCAAATGTGACATATTCGTTTTGCCTTCATTATGGGAGGGTCTGCCTTTGACACTCCTTGAAGCCGCATCTGCAGAGTTGCCCATAATAGCTACTAAAGTTGGGGGCATACCTTCTGTTTTTTCCCATGGAAAAAATGCAATTCTGGTAAAATCAGGGGAAAGCATGGAACTAGCAAGAGAAATGCGCAGACTGATAGAAGATAAAAAACTTAGAGAAGTACTGGGTTCCAACGCCAGAAACCTTGTAGAAGAATATTCATGGGAAAATTCAGTAAAAAAACTGGATTCAGTTTATTCTCTGCGAGTAAGTTGAGAGAAATTCAACTGAACAGTAGCTGAGTAACTAAACTTAAGCAGGGAAAAATCTTGCTGGGATCTGATTAATAGTGCCCTGAGGCTGTGAATTTTCGTTTTAAAGCCTGGGGGAGGATATCAAAGTGCAGACCGAGCCAGAAAGCTGTGGCTTCCACGAAATGTCTTACTACAGCTCTCGGAACCCATTTAATAATATTTATTGTCTCATAATTATTGAAGAACATAAACCTGATGTCCAGAAAAGTTGAAATCACAGAAAAAAAAGGTATAAGAGGCAGATACACGTTGTTTCTATTTTTGAATATCTGAATATGCGCTGTACCTGCATCAAAGTATTTCTTGAATAAAATTTTCAGAGAATTATTATGCGAATGCACAACAACTGAACCCGGATCGTACACTATTTTATAGCCGGCTTCGAGAACCCGTTTGGACCAGTCCTGATCTTCAGTCTGAACCAGTAACTCATTAAAAGGAAACTTTTCCCATGTATCCTTTCTGATGCAGGAGCTGGTATTTGAGAAAAATACGAGTTTCTTATAGTTCCTGCAATTCTGCATACTTTTGACTTCCCTATCAGACCCCCAGCCGCTTGAAATGTATCGTGCTTCAAAAGGATCACAATCTGATCTTGGAACATTCCGGCTATACACACCCGCAACTTCTTCATCAGAAAAATTTCGAATTAAGTTTTCAAGCCAGTGTTCATTGAAAGGCGATGCATCCTGAGTTAAATAAGCCAGATACTTCCCCTTAGACAACTTTGCGCCATAATTTCTGGTTTTTCCATGTCCAAAGTCTTTCACGTCTATACTGAAAAATCTAACAGGAAAGTTATTCACAATATCCGGGGTTCCATCAGTCGAAGCCGAATCAATAACTATAACTTCAAAATTTGTATAATTCTGAGCATATACCTTTTTCAGGCATTCCCCAATAGTTGCTTTTCCATTTCGGGTCAAAATAATTATAGAGACTTCTGGACAGGGCATTAAAATGATATCATGCATACTTCATTATATAAATGTCGATGATATAGACGATTCAAGCCACGCTCCATATATAAAAATCCATAATTAACCCGAATCTATGGAATATAATAGAATAAAGCATTTTTAGTATAGAGCGAGCATATCAGAACTATATATAATACTTTATTTTTAGAAAAAAACAATCAAAAAACAAAAGCTTATTAATAAAAGACTCCTGCATCTATCTTCAAAATTTATCATATAGAAAAAGAAGTGAAAAGATAGAAATATTAAAGAGTTAAATTGAAAGTCTCAGTATCATGCAGATTTAAGAGCAGGCTGATGAGAATTTTACGCAGAGATTAGATTCAAAAATCTGAAGATAATCTGGTAAGATATTGCCACTGCATATCAGGTTGTTATGAAGGTTAGAATTATTATAAAATCCAAACAGACAATTTTGCCTTTATGCATGGTTGATTAAAATCGCTCTTTATGATTCAAGAGACGATTCTCCAACCTGCGGAAATATAATGGAACCGTTTATAGGAAAAAAGAACAAGTATCCATAAGCAGACCGCCTCATGTTCACAGTAGCTGCAAACAAAACTGAGACAGAAACAGCAAATATTATAAACGTCCTGTAAGGCAGTACAATTACTCCAAACTCGACCGTTCGGACTGCCGCCAGAAATGAACAGCTCGAGATATTCCGAAGTGGTCTATGTGAAGCCTTTCACACTGCCATGAAAATGGCCCGCCAGAAACCTAATATTAATTAAAAAAAAGTTTCAGATCCATTATGCAATAAAGGAAAAAATGCCTGATCATTTTGATGGTTCCAGGCATGGGTATGAGGAATTTTGTTTAACAAATCCTATTAATTAATGTTTATGGAGAAGCCATATTTTTGGTAAATGACATCATCTAAAGCATAAGGTTAATATCACCCGTACATCCTGAAAATACACACCGGGAACATACCACACCATAAATAAAGGATCATTTTCATGATATAAACCTGTAAGCTACTACTGAAACATAGTATTCCGTGCAATTATAAATTTCCAGGAACAGTAAAATGCCCTGGGGTTCTGAGTATTCTATCCTGACAAATGCAAAATTATCCCTCCAGACCATGAAAAGGAACCCATATTAAATATCCTGAACTGAGAAAAAGTATAAAAAAAGGAGTAATATCTATGAAAGGTGTAATCCTCGCAGGAGGCACAGGCTCTCGCCTCTATCCGCTTACTAAAGTAACAAACAAGCACCTGCTACCAGTATACGATAAGCCGATGATTTACTATCCCATACAGACTCTTATTAATGCAGGAATCAAAGAGATTATGATCGTTTCAGGAAAAGGTCATGCCGGACACTTTCTGGAATTGCTAGGCTCAGGTTCCGAATTAGGTGTCCGTCTAACCTATGAAATCCAGGAGGAGGCCGGAGGAATTGCTCAGGCACTTGGACTTGCGGAAGACTTTGCTGACAATAGTCCAGTGACAATGATTCTTGGAGATAATATTTTTCAGGATAATATCATTGATTCCGTAAAGTCTTTCACATCAGGAGCAAAGATATTTCTCAAAGAGGTTTCCGATGCTCACAGATTTGGAGTCGCTGAAATTGATGGAAACCGGATAATTTCTATAGAAGAAAAGCCTAAAATCCCGAAATCCAGCCTTGCAGTTACGGGCCTGTACATCTATGACTCCAGAGTCTTTGAGATAATACGCAACCTGAAACCCTCCGGAAGAGGGGAGCTTGAGATTACCGATGTCAATAACGCATATGTTAGGATGGGTGAAATGGAATACTCAATACTTGAAGGGTTCTGGAGTGACGCGGGTACTTTTGAATCTTTATTCCGGGCAAGTGAGCTTGTAAAAAACTTAAATAATAAAAACTAACGGAAAAACGAATATGTATATTTTTGAATACAGCGAGTTAATCCGAAATCTGGTAATAAGCGACCTCAAGGTCAAATACCAGAGTTCTTTCTTAGGTTTTGCCTGGTCGATGTTGAATCCGTTATTGATGATGTTAGTATTATATGCTGTGTTTCAAAACATTTTCAAGTTCGAACAGGAACATTTCGCTCTATATCTTCTTATAGGAATCATTGCGTGGCGTTTTCTATCAATCGGGACTATGACAGCCATGGGTTCCATTGTCGGGAAACCCAGTCTTGTAACTAAGATTTATATTCCAAGAGAAATACTTACGTTCAGTATTACTATGTCAGCATTCATCAGTTCTATACTTGAATTTACAGTGCTCATACCCTTAATGCTGATACTGGGAGCTCCAATATCAATAACTATATTGCTATTTCCAGTAGTTCACGCACTGTATTTTATTATTGTGTACGGGCTCAGCCTTGTACTTTCTGCTTTATATGTTTATTTCCGAGACTTAAATCAAATATGGGATATCCTTCTTCAGATTGGGTTTTACGTGTCCCCTATCATATATCCGCTTACTATGGTACCTGAAAAATATCTCCTATATTATACCTTGAATCCTATCACTCGCTTAATAATGATGTACAGGGACATCTTATTGTTCGGTAATTTTCCTACGGTCCTTGATTTTTTAATCGTTGGCGGCTTCGGAGTAGTATTTTTAGCATTTGGGTCTGCAGTCTTCAAGAGGCTGTCCTTAAGGTTTGCGGAAGAGGTGTAAAAGTTGCAAGGGTTAAATTTTGGCTCAAATATGAAAGAAAAAAATGAAGAAGAATACGCTATCGAAGTTAATAATGTGTCAAAAAGTTTCAGGATTCCCCATGAAAAAAGAGTAACCGTATACGATAACCTTGTCGGATGTGTCACAGGCAAATCATATAGTTACGAAGCTTTTGAAGCACTTAAAGATGTTAGTTTCAATGTAAAAAAAGGGGAAACTTTTGGAATAATCGGCCGAAATGGTTCCGGGAAAAGCACAATGCTAAAGATACTTGCGAACGTTTTGACCCCGGACAATGGCTATGTAATAACGAAAAATAAAATTGCTCCTTTTTTAGAACTCGGAGTGGGTTTTCAACCAGAACTCACTGCTGTTGAGAATGTGTATCTTTACGGAGCAATCATGGGATTAAAACGTGCCGAAATGGATACGAAGATCGATTATATCTTCGAATTTTCAGAGCTGGAGAAATTTAAAGACACAAAACTGAAAAATTTTTCATCCGGAATGTACGCAAGGTTAGCTTTTTCTACAGCTATTTCTACAGATCCGGATATACTTTTAATAGATGAAGCGCTGTCAGTAGGAGATGAAGCATTTCAAAAAAAATGCGCGGAATGGATTGAAAATATCAAAAATAAAGGTAGAACAATTGTTTTTGTGTCACATGATCTCAATTCTGTAAAAAACCTGTGTAGTCGATGTTTGCTGCTAAATGATGGAAAAGTATCCTGCATGGCGGACACCGAAACGGTCATTGCAGCATACCGTAAAATTATGAACACTTCTGAGGATGAGATAGAAACTGCTCATGTTCCCTCGAATGATGAAACCGATATTTTGCACATAGAAGAACCTGCAGGGATGATAGGGATTCCAGAACAAACAGAGACCGCAGAACCAATAGAAGTGAAGAATTGTATGCAGCATATAGAAAACCTTCAAGCTGTCAAAGTAAATGAGACTACAGAAATTTCATACGACAATTTGCTGTCTTCTAATGTCCATATTGGAGAATACACATATGGGAACCCGCAAATATTCATCTGGACAGATAGATATCATGTTCATATTGGGAAATTTTGCTCGATTGATGATAATGTAAAAATATTAGTTGATGGCGATCACAGATTGGATTGGGTATCTACGTTCCCATTTGGTCATATAATCCCGTCAATTAGAAAAAATATAGATCATCATAAAGGGAAAGGGGATGTTATTATTGGCAATGATGTTTTTATTGGCTATGGCTCAATAGTACATTCCGGGGTAAAAATTGGAGATGGAGCGGTAGTAGGAGCAGGTTCAGTAGTAACAGAAGACGTCGATAATTATGAGGTAGTCACAGGAAACCCTGCCAAACATGTAAAATACAGATTCTCAGAAGAATCGATAGAGAAATTGATGAGAATAAAATGGTGGGATTGGGACATTGAAAAAATTAGTGAAAATATTGAGCTGTTCGAATCTCAGGACATAAATTCATTTATATCAAAATTTATTAAAGGTTCAGGTTGATGTAATGCTCGAGTGGACTGGTGAGAGATATCTGCCTTTTATAGATCCAGGTGTATGTGGGGCAGAAATTCATTATGAACACTTACATCGTTATGCTTTTGCGGCTCAATTTGTAAGTGGTAAAAAAGTGCTGGATCTTGCATCCGGAGAAGGTTACGGAAGTTACTTATTAGCAAAAGAAGCAAATTTTGTCGTTGGTGTCGACATCGATGAAAATGCCGTAAAACATGCTTCACAAAAGTATCAGGCAGAAAATCTCAATTTCGTGAAAGGCTCAATTTGCGAAACCCCAATTAAAGGAGAAAAAGAGTTTGATGTAATTATTAGTTTTGAAGCAATAGAGCATATTGAGGAACAAGAAGCTTTTCTTTCCGAGGTAAAAAGACTTCTCAAAGACGATGGTTTATTTATAGTTTCCTCACCAAACAAAACCCTTTATACTGATGAAACGGGCCAGCAGAATCCACATCATGTAAAAGAATTATATTTCCACGAGTTTGAAAACTTATTAAGGAAATATTTTTCAAACACTATTTTCTTTGGACAGGAAGTATGCTGTGGTTCAAATATATGGGAACTGAAACAGAAAGGAATTTCGAAATCATTAGATTTTGTTATTGAAAAAAAGAATACAAATTTTGACTTTGTAGATGAAGATAGTAAGGACCCTCTTTACTACATTGCTGTAGCTTCAAATTGTAGAACAGAAAAAGTTGAGGACATATCAAGTTATCTTGTTGATAAGTCTCACACTCTGCTAAAACAAGGACTTACCTATATAAGAGAACTCGAAGAAGGAATGCATAAACGTGAAAACCTGATTTCAGGCTATGAGGGAAAAATTTCTGATTATGAAGAAAAAACTTCTGATTATGAAGAAAAAATTTCTCACTATAAAGGAAAAATTTCTATTTATGAAGAAAAAGTTTCCGATTACGAAGAAAAAATAAATAGCTTAAATAGCCAGATCTCAGATTTAAATAAAAGGTCTCAGGAACTCGAGCATGAAATCGATGAGATGAAGCAGAGTATATTATATAAAATTGCGATGGGTTTTCAGACAAAATTTGTTGAGCGAGCTTTACCAGTAAATACGCGTAGAAGACGAACTTATGATACATGTCTGCTAACCGGTCGTACTTTGATAAACCAGGGGCCCAGTAATTTATTAACCAGTCAAAAAAAAGACCAGATGCAAAAAAAAGATGCAAGTGAATCCTCAGACAGAGAAAAAATTCAGGACCTCAGACCTGATCAAACAGGCATTAATATTGACCTATATAATAATATGAAAAAAAGCAGACTTCATGAATTAACAGCAAAATATGTTCGCGGCAAAGGAATACAGGTAGGACCAGTATATCACGAATTAGGTATTACGAGCAATATAGACATAACATATTTAAATCATACAGGACAGGAACAAATAAGTCAGGAACAGCCTGAACCTGAAAACTCCGTACCTGCCAAACCTGATAAAGTTATTGATATAGGATGTCTGGATAAATATGAAAATGAAGAACTCAACTTTTGTATTGTTAATAAGGTTACCGAAAAGGTAAAAGATCCTCTGGAATTTTTGAACTGCGCGTTGAGAACTTTAAAACCCGGTGGAATACTCTTTTTAATAGATTCTAATAATGCAGACTCGCCAGAAACCAGTGATGAAAAAGAAGAAAAAACACTAAGCAAAGAATATCCAACTGAAGCAATCCTAAAACAACTTAATTTACAGGAGCCTGACCTATTTACAGTTCTTGAAGATGTTGAATATAATTTTGAACATGAAAAGAAAGAGGCTCAAGAGCATGTATTTATAGTTGAGAAAGGTCATTTTGAAAAAGAAATAACCAGGCTTCTTAAAACTTCAGATGGTATTATAAATTCTAAAGATATTGAACTGGATGTAATTGTTCCAGTTTATAATGCTTATGAAGATACATTAAAGTGCCTTTACAGTGTTCTGAAAAATGCTGGCAATTTCAGGACCGTTTTGATTAACGATAAAAGTACTGACCATCGGATAAAAGACCTTTTTACAAAATTAAAACCTTTCGAATCCGAAAAATTTGTTCTTCTTGAAAATCCTGAAAACAAAGGATTTGTAAAGACAGTAAATAGAGGGATGAAGTTTTCAGAAAAGGATGTTATCCTTTTAAACAGCGATACAATTGTTACCGAAGGGTGGACACGGAAGTTAAAGAGATGTGCGTATTCTGATGAAAAGATAGGGACAGTCACACCTTTTACTAATAACGGTACAATATGTTCTATCCCCAATTTCTGCGAAAACAATGAAATTCCCGCAGGATTCACAATAGAAGCATTTGCAAATTTTATCGAACAAATATCCCTTAAAAAATATCCGGAAATCCCAACTGCTGTTGGCTTTTGTATGTATATTAAAAGAGAAGCCCTAGACAAAGCAGGATACTTTAATGAGGAAGCTTTTGGGAAAGGGTACGGAGAAGAAAACGATTTTTGTATGCGAGTTATTCGTAAAGGATATAAAAATGTACTCTGCGATGACACATTTGTATTCCACAAAGGTGAAGCGTCTTTTTCGGCAAGTAAAGCAGAACTTATAAAGAAAAATCTGGATACCCTCTCAAAAATGTATCCTGACTATATACCTGCAGTTAGCAAATTTATTAACTCAAACCCTTTGAAAGAAATACACGAAAATATACAGTTAAGGATACAGACATGGGATATCCAAAAAAAAAAAATAATGTATATACTTCATTCATGGGGTGGCGGAACAGAAAATCATGTTAAAAATTTGATCAAAAAATTTAGCAAAGATTATAAGTTATATGTTTTACAGGTGATCAGTAACAAAATAATATTAACGGAGATAAATAACAATAATGTTTTAAAATATATTTTTTCAATGAATTCACAAATGAATAGATTTGAATTTCATAATGAAGAATATGAAAAAATCATTTCGAGTATTATAGATACGTTCCAGATAAACTTAATACACGTACATCAATTAATTGGTCACACTTTTGATGTATTCAATATTGCAAAAATTAGAAATATTCCTATTGTATTCTCAATTCATGATTTTTATTCTGTTTGTCCAAAAATTAATTTAATAGATTATAACAATAAATATTGTCATGGAAAGAACAATTCAACTGACTGTAGAATATGCTTTATGGATTTCGGGATAACGTCATTTTCCATTACTTCGTGGAGAAATAATTTTACGGATATTTTTGAACAAACAACTCTTATAATTGCTCCCTCAAAGTCTACACTTGAGATTCTGAGTACATATTATCCTAATATTGCAGGCAAATCGATAGTCATAGAACATGGACATGAGGAAGAATTATTAATAAGTAGAGACGTGGCCAAAAAACCGAGAGATATGCGTAATAAACCCTTTCACATTGCATTTATAGGGGGGCTAAGCCCTGGAAAAGGTAGGAAAATATTTTATGATCTGGCAGGCTCAAAAGAACTAAGAGATAAAACGAGATGGAGCATTTTTGGAATCTCAGATATACATTCCGACCCCGCATGCTACCAGGATTTAAATGTGACAATTTTTGGGAAATACAGGAACTTCCTGGAACTTAAAAAAATGATTTTAGAGAACGAAGTCGATCTGGTGATTTTTCCTGCAAAATGGGCAGAAACTTTTTCATATACCTTATCGGAAGCCTGGTCTATAGGGGTTCCAGTATTGGTTTCTGACCTGGGCGCCCTGAAAGATAGAGTGGAGAAAAATGGTGGCGGTTGGGTAGTAGATATATCAGAGACAAAAAATGTCGAAAACAAAATACTTGAAATTATATCAAAGCCTGAAGAATATATAGCAAAAACTAACGAAGTCCAGCAAATTAGTTTGAAAGACCTGGACTCAATGATATTTGAATATGATACAGTTTACAAAACCTACTTAAAATCTATAACCCCCATATACTTCTCTCAAAATGTCTTCACCAATAATGACCTCTTAAAAAATATATTCTCAGAAAATTTACATACACCCAGCGAAACCTCAAACATAGAAGCTGAATACAGTGCAAATTTACCCAGGAGACTAGTTCAATGCTATTATGATAACGGTTTTATCTATACAGTTAATAAAACCAAGGCTTATGTATGTGAAGCTTTTTCCCGTAAATAATAGTCAACATAGTATGTGCACTTTTAAACATTACAATATAAATATGCAGCAGTAGGAAACGCAGATGGGAATGGAAGAGTTCAAAAAAAAGCAACTATTAAAATAATGGAAAACATGGAAATAAATATGTCTTTACTTCCCTTTCCTATTTTCTGTGCTTTCCATAGTATACATCTTTGAATTGTAAAAACAAAGAATCGAGCCAAATTAAAAATTAGCCATGCTTTCCAGGACATTACTTAAGTGTCATTTTCATTTAGCAAATATTTCCTGCATCAACTATACATTAAGATACATTCTGTAAGTCGTCAGTTGAAATTCGAGTCTCAGATCATGGGAAATATTTCTGAAACTTTCTGATTTTTGAGAATTAAATTGCTTTGGAATAAACTATTACGAATTAGAAATTAATAACACGATTCTGAGTTTTTGGATTAGTTATTTAATTCCCTATTATTATTTTACTGTAAGGCAGATAGGATATCAAGTAAATACTAAAATAACTGTAACTGCTCAGAGTATAGTTAACGGCGCTCCTATGAGCGCCGCACGAATACCCTCTAAAACAGGTAAACCGTTCTTTTTTCCTGTAGAAATGTACGCCCTAATTCTGCAGAAAGCTTGCGCTCCCATTGCTTTTCTGAAAGTTCCCGATATTTTCTGCTGTAGTTTCATCATCCTGATATCTCTTTCTGCCTGATTATTATCAAATGGAACTTTCAAATCTGTCAGGAATCTCAGAATCTTTTCTTTGTGTTCTATAAACCTATCCAGCAGATTCCTTGATTTTGTTTTTGGATTTTTACCGCGTTTTCCCTGTTTTTCAGGATTTAGAGAATGCGGATTTTCTTCAAGCGCTCTAATGATAATTGCATCAAACCTTTCTTCCAATGCTTTAATTTGCTCAAAATCAGGTTCTCTTAATTGCTCTTTACACTCATCAGTGTATTTCTTCATCTCAGTGAGCAGTTCATTCATCTCTTTAGCCCATGTCTGTTTATAGTTCTCTTCAATTCCTGTAAGTTCTCTCTGTAAATGAGCGTTACACAGAGCATGATCACAATCATAAACGTTGTAAGGTTTCCATCCATCATGAACTGCTACTCCCTTAAACTTCGGAAGAATTCCCATAGCATCTATTGCTTCTGCTCCTCTTTTTGTATGAGCAAAATAACATGTGTATTTTTCATTAGAAGCTACATGAAGCCAGTGTCTTTTTCCTTCAATCTTCATACCAGTTTCATCAAAATTGATTACAGGCGAGGCTAATAACTTCTCTCTAATAACGTTTTCAAATTCCTCTAAATTCTGGAAACATTCTCTTTCTGCTCTAATTATCGTAGCAGGACAGATTTTTATTCCCATAATGTCTTCAAATAACTCAGAAATTCTATCATAAGGAACAAACTGGTAATTTTTACAGTAAATAGCTGAAGCTAAAATATTAGGGCCATACTGAACCGGATATTTCACTGATTCGGGAAAAACGGCTTTATTCAACTTTCCACAACAAGGACAGGTTTTAATCTGACTTTTATGTTCTGTAACAATTAGATTTACGGGAGGAATGTCAAAGACCTGTCTTCTCTCATAAGCTTCAACTTCAACATTCTCAAGGGTAGATCCGCATTCTTTGCAGCAGGTCAAAGAATGTTCTATTACCTACTCAGGATGATCAACCATATCAAGAGTCGTGCCTGGATGACCTTCCTGACCTCCAGGTTTCTTCCCGCTTGGTTTACGCAGACTCTTGGGATTAGGTTTCTCTTTGACAAAATAATCAGTAGAAGGAGGTCGACTGCTGTTACGACTGTTTTGATTTAAACGAGATTCTAAGGCTACAAGTCTTTCAGTGAGTTCTTTAACTTGAGATTCTAAACTCTCAATGTAAGCTACAATAATTTCAGGATTTGAAGCACAGTAAGAAAGAATCTCATCACGTTTCATAAAGCTAAAAAGGAATCATTTTATATCCAATTTTTCCTCGGAACGAGGAAAAATGTGTAGCCTCGTTAAGGCTACCTGAATAGTTACAAATAACTTAGTATAAGTACCGATATAAACAGAACAGGATAAAATATTAAATGATAAGGGTCGATACCAAGCCGTGGAAATATTAGTGTACCGATCAGTGTAATATATAAAACATGGATTAAATAAATCCCAAAAGAATATTTGCCAATCAGTGAAAAAACATTTAAATATTTTGAATATTTATATTTATTAGTATGAATATTTAAACTGATTATAGAAAGCATTGAAAAAATAAGTGGAAAGTATATTGAGTCAAGAAGGTTAGAAACTAAAAAATAAGATTGAGGGATGCTACGGTAACTTCCATATTTAATGATACCATTTATCTGTAAAGCAGAAATTGCTCCTGTAAAGACTACTATTGTTACAATAATCCATTTTTTATTTTGAAAAACTTTATCTGTTACGTATTCATAATTTCGGCATAAATAGATACCAAGTATAAAATAAAAAATATAAGAAAAAAATGCACGATCTACAAAGTAAATTGATATAAAATAAGTTAATGAGCTAAAGTGAGTGCTTGAATTAATATAATTTATTGCAATCATTTTAATTACTATCCATAATTGTTGTGCAATCAGTGCTAAAAATATAAAAATTGTTTCATAATTACCCACAAACTTTTCATATATCTTTATAATATAAGGATAAAATAGATAAAATTGAATTATTAAAGAAAAATACCATAAATGATAAGAACTACCCGCAGTAAGAAAGTAAAATATTACTGTCTTTATAGAAGGATATTCCAGATTACCATGTATTTCAGAAATTATTATATTAAGTAACAAATATAATATTGAAAAGATTATATATTGAGGAAGTATTGATTTAGCTCTCTTTTTGTAAAATGTTTTTTGTGAAAATAGACCTCTATAATTGAGGGAAAGAACAAAACCAGATATAAATATGAATAACGGGACAGCAAAGTGTGAAAATACGTCTATTATTAAGTTTACTATTAATAACAAATTTAGATTTAGTATTTGTGAGTTCGAAGAGGTGTGGATAGCTATTACTGCTAGCACAGCAAATCCTCTTAAATAGTCGACTTCCCCAATTCTCTTATTTTTTTGAGTAGATAAATCATTCATACTTGCATAAAGAGCACTTAAAGTTATATAATATTATTTTAGTGTCGATACGAAACATTGCCGGATTAGCTTCTGATAACATTCAGTCTTGCCCCATTAACTGGTTTATATTTTATCTATGAGGACTTACGCGCTTGGACTGCAAGACTATATCATTAAGCTAATACTATCCAAAGTTTTAATTTAAACCACGATGCAAGACTTATTATGCTTCAATTACATATTTATCGAGCTCATCCCAAAACCAATTTTATGCTCAAATCAGTAAATTTGTAGTATTGTTTTTTGTGATCTGAAACTCGATTGATTATTCAGAATACAGGATTCAGAGAAATAATTTTGAGTTTTGGGATTAGTTTATTAAAATCAACTCAGGACTTTTCTCCAATTGGGTACAAATTAGACGTATAAGTTGTATTCGTTTTTCTGTCCAATACAGTAGCTAGTTCCATCATTTGAAACAACTGCAATTTTGATTCTGTGAGTGCCATCTCCTAATAGTGAAGGATTAAAAGAGGCTCTAAATCCCGCTTTAAGGAAGTCTTTGTTATTTAAATTATTTATCAAATCTTCTCTTTTAATTCCATATCTCGAAGGGACAGTTATTTTGTCATTGACTACAATGAAAACAGCCCTCGCTAGCTTATTTTCATCGACATCTACAGCCCAACCTTCAATTACTATTTCATCAGTTTCAGTACTAGTTATAGCAATATTAACTGTCTTATCTTTGATCAAATTAACCTGTTGCCCATTAATGCTGTCCACAGAATATTGCGGTTCCTTATCTTTTTTTTTCAATGCCTCTAAATCATATTTCTCCTGGGAAAAAACACTGAGATTATATTTTCTTAATAAAGTGGCTTTTTCTCTAACTGCAGTAGCATCTGGGTAAAGTCGTTCTAAATTTTTATCGGGTTGCAGATCAAAAGTTTCCAAGTAGTATTTATTCTGTTCAAATTGTTCATTTAAAACTGATCCTGTCTCAATCCCTGTTACAAAATGATAAGAGACCCCTATAAAAAGTAAGCAAAGTACGCTCCCTAAAAGTAAATAATTAAGGATTTTTGTTTTCTCAATTATATCTTTTGCAGAAAAACGGTCAGGCACAATTTGAAAGTTTCGACAATATATGTTTACGAAATTTAGAGATATGAAATATAACCCGATTATACTCCAGTACGTGAGTAAAAGATATCTTTGCGATAAAGCAACAGATGATCCAAATCCGGCTCTTGCCACTGATACTTCGAGTGATGCAAAAAGAGAAAATAGTACTAAAGAAAACCATTTTGAGTTTTTCTCCAATTGAAGATTTTTTCTATTCACAATAAAAATAAAAACTAAAATAGTAATGATCAGCAAACCTACAATTGGAGATAAAACAGGGTCTCTAATTATAGTAGATCCAACGGAATTAAGAAAAGTTGAAACTCCATCTTCTAAATTATAAAGAGAATATAAGAGTGAGGGATGGTGTGAGGGTTTTGCATAACCGAAAAGATAAACTGAAAAAGAGACAGCAGTACACGTTATCCAGACAACTGTTTTTTTGATCTTCTCGTCAGAATTGCTTAGGACAACCTGAACCAGACAAACAATCCATGTAATCGTGCCCGCTGCGAATGAAAATAGCGAAACGAACGCAAAACCTATAGAAGCTAAAAATTTACTATCAAACTTTTTACTCGAATCTATAAGGTACACTGCTGAAATGAATGCGAGAATATGCAAAGACTGCTCGGTTCTAATGCCAAAAAGGAAATTACTCATCTGGAACAGGTTAAAGAAGAACCATGCAATGGGAACGAACTTCAATAATGATAGTTTCGTAACCCCATGGTCTTTTTTATACATGGAGAATAATATAAAGAAAGAAATACAGTAGAATCCATATGATAAATACATCAAACTTTTTACATTATAGCTAGTGATTAAAGACATGGAAAACATAAATATACGAGGAAAAAACGGTCTGCTCTCATTTTGCTGACTAAATAAGTCAAAAATACTTAAATCAGAGTTTTCATATTTCATCAAAAATGCCGGAAACTCATTCCATTGATCCAGAAATGGAACATTAACCCCAAATGAATGAATATAGAACAATCCAATTATTATTGGCAAAAGAATCAGTGTTAGTATTGAAGGAGAAGTAACTGCTGATAAAGCCTTTTTTATAGGAACGTCAGTATGGCTAATCATTTTGCGCATTAGAAATACCACCAAAAAAATATATTACAATTCATTTCACCACTTTACACAGAAAATACTGCAGCAGGATTAATTTCTTAAACTTAGACTCATTCTTAATCGTCCCTGTAACTTTCTCAATAAATAAAGATATAAATATTACTGCTGGCACCCCGTTTATTCCGTCTGTCCTCTCATACCCCTGTAAATATTCCGAGTTTCACCCCATTCTTCAAAATAATCATTATACTGTTGATCTTTTCATATAAGATAAAGTTTCTCCCATTTTATCTCCACAAAAATACTTACTGTCTATTGAAACGATTCCAAAGGAAGTTATCCCTCATAATAAAAATAATTTTTGAGAGCCCGTGTGTAAATAACCCATGGATCTTCAGACCAACCTTCAGACCAACTTCAAGTTATCTCCAGACAATTACTGAGGGTTCTTATTGTTCGGGTTATCTCACTATCGAGAGTATATAAAAAAGCGTATAGTCTTCGCGAATCTCTATGTGTATTTAGAGATCCCAGGCTCCCACATGCATTTATCCTGTTGAATCTTCCAGCAAATAATTATTCTACCCGTCCCCACTGCGTCAGCGTCTATCCAGAAACTTTGCAAGAAGATATCAAGTATCCGTCATTCTGTGAAACGTGTTACTCACTATAATATTATTCTCGATAAACCTTATTACAAAAATGGATCCTGTATACAGGCAATAGAGTAGAAAAGTCATAGATTGTAAATAGCATTAATCTTGAAATTGCTTCTTAAAAGATAATGAACTTATATTCCCATTGTCTTCAGAATTTATAATATAGAGGAGAAGATAAAAATGATAATTATGATATGCTGAGCAGGGCAGAAGATGATAAAAATCTGAATTTGTTTTGTTTACATATGGTATTCCAGCACAGGAACCTTAAGGTAATAAGAAAGAAAGATGACACCGGGTAATAAGATTAAAGAAAAGAGTTCGTAAATAAATTACGGAGAATTAAGAATATTATTATGGATAAGTCAGTTTTGTGGAAAATGTAAGAGTGGCAGTGAGAGAATATTTAAATAGTGCCCTGACATATTAAGCTAATTTGCAATTCGGGACCCGGTGAAAACGATATTTTAAGAGTCAACTTTATAAGTCCTGGCTTCTTACAGAAGGAATCTGTTGAAGCATCTTATAAACAAAGGAAAATTTTTAAGGAAAAGCAAGAACAAGGCAAGAACAAGGCAAGAACAAGGCAAGAACAAGATTTAACCTATAATACTTCATGTATTAAAATCCCCAAACCCCCTCCTCATGGGTAGAAAAAAATACAACCGAGTTGATTATTACGAATAATATAACGAGGATTTCGGAGACAAAAAAGATTCCAAAAAAAATCAACCTGGGGATAATATCCCTGCTTATAGTTTTCATGATAGCGTTTCTCATGCGCATGCTCTCCTATGCTTCACTTACCGCAGACGGAGGCATAACCTTCACGGGCTATGATGAATTTTATCATATGCGGCGCATTCTTTATACGACTTTTAATTTCCCCAGCTTCCTTAACTTTGACACCTACATTAATTATCCTTATGGTTTTGAAGTTGGGTGGCCTCCATTCTTTGACCTGTTAGGTGCTCTGCTTGCAATAATTCTCGGAGCAGGACAGCCCGATGTACACACCGTCGAATTTGCAGGAGCTATTTTACCCGTACTGCTCGGAGTCCTGACAATAATCCCGGTATATGTGATTGCAGCCTCAATCTTTAACAGAAAAACAGGACTTGTTGGAGCTTTAGTTTTTGCGGTTCTGCCCGCTCACGTATATATATCACGTTTTGGGACAGTTGACCATCATGTGGCTGAAGTGTTCCTTTCAACAGTAGCCTATGCGTTTTTCATACTTGCGTTAAAGCAGGCAGGGGAAAGTAAGCTTTCATCAGGTTCGCTTAAAAATATATCATCAGATAAAAAACCTGTAAAGCCTCTGGTTTATTCCGCGGTCTCAGGGCTCTTTTTTTCCCTCCTCATATTCACATGGGTAGGAGCTCCTGCCTTTGTCAGTTTTATTGTTCTTTACGCATTAATTCAGGCAACACTCGACCTTAAAACAGGAAGAAAATCGGATTACGTATTCATTTGCTCTGCCGTAGCCCTGCTTGCAACACTTCTGTTTACCATTCCTCTCTCGGCCGGGGCGGTCCGTGAAGGACTTGAGATGAGTGCAATGTACCTTTCCTGGTTCCAGGTAGTGTATCTGGTGATCATGCTTACCGGAATACTCCTTCTCTGGGGCTTTTCATCATACGCCTCAAAGAAAGAAATGGACTGGAAGTATTATCCTGGCATTTTAATCCTCGTTTTTGGCTCAGGGCTTCTTTTCCTGAGGATGTTTTCCGGTGAATACTACGCTTTTATTATTGAAGGCATGAGGTTCTTTTCAGGCAAAGGAGAATACATAAGCACGATTGTCGAAGCAGTCCCCCTGTTTTTGACAGGGCAGGGAAAATTTACTCTTTCAGGGGTGCTGGGAAGTTTCGGGCTTACTTTCCTCACTGCACTGGCAGGTCTTTTCCTTCTTATCCTTGAATTGAAAAGCGAAAAATCAAGACCTGAAAATATATTTTTCCTTGTATGGACACTTTTTTATGCTTATCTTGCCCTTTCCCAGAGACGCTTTACCTATCTTTTTGCATTAAACGTTTCAATTCTTACTGCCTATCTCTTCTGGGTTCTGATGGAATCTCTTGATTTCGAAAATGAAATAAAAAAGCTGATAAAACGCGGGAAGGGAGAGAGGAAAGTTTCTGAAACCGCTCTTCAAACAGAAAAAAAGTCATCATTAAAAAGGAAGTCGAAAAACAGACAGGTAACGGAATCAAAGAGTAAGACTGATGAACCGGACTACTTTAAACTTGTTTCCGGAACTGCACTTATTGCACTTATTTTTGTTTCTTCGATCTGGATTGATGTGACTTATGCAAAAGATGGTGTCTCTATCGACCCTGGATGGCAGGACTCTCTTGAATGGCTTGAGGCTTCCACACCTGAGACTTCCTATTATCTTGAGCCTTCAGAAACCCCTGAGTATGGAGTGCTCAGCTGGTGGGACTACGGAAACTGGATAGTATATGTGGGAAAGCGCCCCGCAGTTTCAAATAACTTCCAGACAGGTGTAGAAGACTCTGCGAACTTCCTCCTGACAGATTCAGAAGAAGAAGCAAAAACAATAGTTGAGAAACTCAAAGTAAAATATGTAATGACAGACACACTGATGGCAGAAGGCAAGTTCAGTTCTATTACCTCGTTAGCAGGGAAAGAGATTGGAGAGTATTACGAAGTCGAAACCGTAAAAGGAGATACAGGCCTCAGGACCGTTGCGACTCCCAAACAGGCGCTTTTGCAGACTCAGGTATATAAGCTTCACAAACTCGACGGGACCTCTCTGGGACATTTCAGGCTGGTCCACGAAAGTGCCGTGAATTCCACGGATGATGGGAACAGTAAAGAAAATACTGTAAAGGTATTCGAATATGTTAAAGGGGCAACTCTTTCAGGCACTGCAAGCCCTAACGAGACCGTAATGGCGACACTTGAGCTCAGCTCAAACACAGGCAGAAAATTTACATATCAGAAAGGGGACGTTGCAGATGAAAATGGTTTGTTTGAGATAACTGTTCCCTACTCAACTGAAAGCACAGGAGACGGAGTTCATGCTACATCTGCCTACTCGCTGACATCAGGGGAAAAACCGATCACCAGTGGCATTCAGGTGACTGAAGACGATATTTTGAACGGGAACAGAATAGAGGTAAAAGCCCCTGAAGGAGCATAAAAAAACCTGAAAAAACCAAAAAAGTTAAAAAGATAAAAACGGATAAAAAATCTAAAAAGTCTAAAAAAAGACCTGAAAAAGTCTAAAAGCCTAAAAATGTAGAAAGGTCTGAAAAAATCTAAAAAATATGAAAAAATCTAAAAAATAGAGGAAAGAAAAAAATCTTTCCTTATTTTTCCTTAGAAAATCTGGTAACTTTTCTGCGGAAGGCTCTGTTTCCGCGGAAAACCCATTTTTAAGGCTTATTCTGTTTTTTAAGGCTTATTCTGTTTTTTAAGGCTTATTCTGTTTTTTAAGGCTTATTCTCCGGTACTTTCCACCCCTACCGCGCTGAGGAACCTTTTAACGACTGCTTCGTTAACGAGCCTCAGAAGTGTCTGCCTGTCTTTTGTGGCACTGAAAACTCCGAGAGGTATCTGGGCACCTGCTGCATTTGCATGCCCTCCTGCATCTTCTCCAAAAGCCTGGCGCATAATTTCTCCAAGGTTGACCCTTATATCGGTGCTGCGTCCGGAGATATAGATGCGGTCTTCCGAAACCCCGAAGACAACGGTTGTGGAGATCCCCTCAAGGCTCAGGAGATAATCCGCAGCCTGGGGAAGGGTGTCCCTATCGCGGATGTTACCGACATTTGAGAGAAGGTAACTCCCAAGTACCTGCCGGTTCCGAATAGCTTCCCCGAGTACCTCAAGGGTTTCAATAGCCATCGAAGGCTGCTCGAGCTGGTCCAGTATCCCGTGGTTCGAAAGCGGATAAAGGTAGGAAGCAGCAGAGAGGTCTGCCGGATCTGTTTTCCGCTTAAAGTCCTGAGTATCGGTCCTTATACCATAAAGCAGAGCCGTTGCGAGGGTTTTGGAGATATTGATATTCAACTGCTGCAGGTACTTTGTCATTATGGTGGCTGTCGCCCCGAAGTTGGGCCTGATGTCGATATATTCAGCCTTTATCTCGGTTTCTCCCGGAGGGTGGTGGTCAATTACAATTCCCACGTAGGAGTTGGGGGGAACCATATTATTAACTCCCGGGATCGAGCAGTCTATCAGGGCAATTTCGTCAAAGTCCTTCAGATCGTGCTCCTCCATCTTGCCGAGATCAATCCCGAGAAGGTTTACGAAAGCCTTGTTCTCCTGATGCCCTATCCTTCCATGGTAGAGAATGCTTGCTTCAACACCGAGGCTTTTTGCAATTTCCTTTAAGGCAAGCCCGCTGGATATTGCGTCAGGGTCAGGGTTGTCATGGATTACGATGGCAAGTTTTTTATCCCTGATTCCCTTCAGCCACCTGGCAAGCCTGTTGCCCCTGTGGACTGATTCGGCTCTCTCGAGAGAGCGGGAAAGAGAGCTTGCAACGAGCTTTGAAGGCATAAAGACATAATCCGATCCCAGGTCTTCCATCTTTTCTTTATTGATGATATCCGAAGCCCTGGAAAAGATCTGGATATCAGGGTTTACCACTTTTTTGAAGTTTTCAATTCCTTTTCTGTTAGCCTCATTGTTAGAACTCAGGAAGAGTATTGCAACGACGTTTTTAAGATCAATATTATTAACGAGTTCAGGATCAGAGATATCTCCGAGAATGGCTTCAAACCCTTCTTCCCTGAGAGTCTCAATCTTGGCTTCGTCCTTATCAACAATAATTACAAGCTTATTGCTTTCCCTGAGCTCTTTTGCAAGAGCAAAACCAATGCTACCGCTACCCAAAATAAGATACCTGGGTTTAACTGTACTTTTAAGATTGCTATCCGCATCTTTTGAAGAATTAGACAAAAATCGTCCTCCTGCTTTCATGTAAGTTCAGACACGTGCAAAGGAAAGCAAACATTTGATCAGATTCCTGCCTGCTTACAATTTTTTCACTTTTCTCTTTACGGGATACAAATATAAGAATAACGAAAACATTACATTGTTAGACATAAGGCTATTTAAAATTATTTAAGTATCGAATCCGATTCATCAGTCAATTTTATAATTTACATATTCGCTTTCGTTTTTACAACTCGAGTCTCGAATACTGATGTTTTTTTGAGATTTGCGAATAGATTTGCTGAGATTTGCGAATAGATTTGCTAATAGATTTGCTAATAGATTTGCTGATATTAGTTATCTAACCTGAGTTATTAGTTGCTTTTACTATACATTTCTTACCCTTGCTAAAGCCTTAAACCTTGCTTAAGCTGCATGTAACTGAGAAGTTTCCTGAAGAGAACCGATTGTATTGCTGAGCGGCTTTGATTATAAGGCGCTTACAGCATAAGAGTTGATCCTTGACAGTTGATCCTTGACAGTTGATCCTTGACAGTTGACCTTTTTTGCCGGTACACATGCTATATCAGAATACAGCATATCTATAGTAAATAACAGCAGATAAGTTTTCCTCTGTATAAATTATTTCAGTATAAAAACGCAGGTAAATAAAGATAGCAAAAGAACTCATAATGGGTGCTGAAGAAACAGGGAAAATACCCTGGAAAATACCGGGAGAAACTGGTGAGATATTTCAGCTTCCGGGAAAATGAGTCCGGCTAAGAGTCCGGCTAATAATCAGATTATACAAGTTATAAAAAAACCTGCAGGCGAAGGGCATGAAATATATCAGTTCTTTAAGGATGAAGGCGATAGACAGAAACTGTGCATATCTGGGGCTGCTCCCGCTTCAGCTGATGGAAAATGCAGGCGCAGCTGTTGCACGGAGTGTGAAGGAAAAGCTTGGTAATGGAAAAGTACTGTTTGTGGCAGGAAGGGGAAATAATGGGGGCGATGCTTTTGTTGCTGCCAGGCACCTTGCAGGCATCCCAGGATACGCTGTAAGGGTCATACTGCTGGGAAAGGGCAGTGATATAGGAAGTGAGGAAGCTTTTCATAATTTTTCCCTGTTAAGGTTCAGCAGGGTGAAAACACTCGAAATCAGGGACTCAAACCAGCTCACAGCCTCGGAATGGTTTTCCGAAGCAGATCTGCTTGTAGACGCTGTTTTCGGCACAGGGGTAAAAGGAAAGATAAAAGAGCCCGAGTCAACTGCAATTGAGCTTATAAATAAGGAAGGAAAAGCCGGAAAAACAGTAATTGCCGTGGATATCCCGTCCGGGCTTGACCCTGAGGGAGGAGACTTTGATAAAGCGGTATATGCAGACCTTACCGTAACCTTCCACCGGATGAAAGCCGAACTTCTTACAGAGAAGGCAAAAGAATACACAGGTACGATAAAGGTTGAAGAAATCGGAGTCTGCGCAGACGCTGAACATTATGTGGGCCCTGGCGACCTGCAGATGCTCAGAAAGAGAAAATTCGATGCACACAAAGGAAATGCCGGAAGGATCCTTATAATAGGGGGAGGTCCCTACTCAGGGGCTCCCGCACTTGCAGCCCTTGCAGCCCTGAAGACAGGTGCAGACCTTGTAACAGCAGCAGTTCCGGAATCTGTAGCCAGAACAGTGGCGTCTTATTCCCCGGATCTCATTGTCCGAAAACTCTCTTCAAACGTGCTCTGCCCTGAAGACATGTCCACTCTGCCCGATCTCATAAATTCTCATGACGTGGTCGTAATGGGGATGGGGCTTGGAAGAGCTACGGAAACACTCGAAACTGTCAGGAAAATTCTGCCCTTTTGCAGGAAAATGGTGCTTGATGCCGATGCCCTTTCAGCCCTGTCAGGTGTCCTCTTTGAGACCCTTGCAGGAAACTGTGAAATAATAGTAACTCCACACGGAGGAGAGTTTGCGCTGCTGAGAGGTGTGGAAACCCCTGAAGACCATGACGCCCGCGAAAAAGCTGTGAGGGAGTTTTCCGAGGAAAAAGGGGTGGTAACGCTCCTGAAGGGGAAGACAGATATTATTTCTGACGGAAAGCAGACCCTTCTGAACAGGACAGGGAACCCGGGCATGACCGTAGGAGGTACTGGAGACGTACTGGCAGGCATAACAGGGGCTCTTTTTTCAAGAAACCCGGCATTTCTTTCTGCAGCCTGCGCAGCCTTTATCAACGGCTCAGCCGGAGACCTGGCATTCGAAAAATCAGGAAATGCACTGCTTGCGACCGATGTGCTTGAAAAGATTCCTGAAATAATCAGGGAAGCAGGAATAGGATGAAAAGAAGCAGGAATAAGATGAAAAGAAGCAGGAATAAGATGAAAGAGTTATACCATAACAACCTGCTCAAAAAAATAGAACTTAATACAGAAACAATGTTCAGATAATGCTCAAATACTACTCAAACAATATTCAAAAATAACAGTACAATATTCGATTAATGATCAATCATACACCGGGAGAGAGGGAAATAGAAATGGTAAGTGATTTTGAGAGAAAAATAGACGTGGAAATCGAAAGGACAAGGATCAGGATCACGGTTTTTCACGGGGAAGACGAAGAAGTTGTGAAGCTTAACCTTGAAGAAGCCGAAGAACTTGCAGAAAAATTGGGGCAGGCGATTGAGGACTACTCGCAGAGAAAACAAATAAGGATTGACTGAACAGAAAAATTGAAATTGGAAATTGCTGTTAAAGAAAGCAGGAAATAATAAAAGAAATTAAGAATTGATATGAAATTGAATTGATATGAAATTGAATTGATATGAAATTGAATTGATATGAAATTGAATTGATATGAAATTGAATTGATATGAAATTGAATTGATATGAAATTGAATTGATATGAAATTGAATTGATATGAAATTGAATTGATATGAAATTGAATTGATATGAAATTGAAATTACATAGAGTTCCGGACAGTAATAAAAACGCGGTGGTGTCGTGGAGAAATCTTTTACTCATATTGAAGCCGGCAGGGCACGAATGGTCGATATAAGCGAAAAAAACGATGTTTCAAGACTGGCAAGGGCTGCCGGAGAAATCGTGCTTTCTGCAGAGACGCTGGAGAAAATACGGACAGGAACCGTTGAAAAAGGAAATGTTTTTGCAACTGCCAGGGTTGCAGCTGTCCTTGCAGTTAAAAAGACCCCCGAAACAATCCCAATGTGCCACCAGATCCCCATAACAGGGATAGATGTAGACTTTGAGATAGGGGAAGAAGCGGTTTCTGCTGTGGTCGAGGTCAGGACTGTCGGGAAGACGGGAGTTGAAATGGAGGCTCTGACAGGTGTCTCTTCTGCTCTGCTAACAGTCTGGGATATGGTAAAATCTGCGGAAAAAGACGAAATCGGCAACTATCCTCACACACTTATAAGAAATATCAGGGTGCTTGAGAAGCTAAAGGGTAAAGCTTGAAAAGATAAAAATGGCATTGAAAAGCTAGAGCCTGAAAAGCAGGGTCCATAAAAATAAGTTTTTTAAAGGATGGAATATATCAAGACGGCAACTGAGGTATATATCTTGAAGATCATAGGTGGACCAGCATCACAGTTACTTGCCAGCCGCACAGCCAGAGCTCTGGGGACAGAGCCTGTTCTCTGCGAGTTTAACCGCTTCCCTGACGGGGAACTTTATCTTAGGATAGCAGAGGAAATAGAAAACGAAAAAGTTACCCTCATCCAGAGCACGCCCACTGACTCTGATTTTGTCGCCCTGCTCCAGCTTATCGATGCCTGTGAAGGGGCAGCCGAAATAAATGTTGTGATCCCTTACATGGGCTATGCCAGGCAGGACAAGAAATTCAAGTCAGGAGAACCTGTAAGTGCCCGTGCAATTGCCCGCTGTATCAATGCTGACAGGGTTTTTACAATAAATATCCATGAAAAGAGCGTGCTTGAACACTTCCCTTGCCCCGCAGAAAATCTTGACGCAGCAGCCCTTATCGGCTCATATGTTGCAGGTTTCGGCCTTGAGCGCCCCATGCTGGTCGCTCCCGATGAAGGGGCACAGGGGCTTGTGAAGAATGTGGCTTCAGGGCACGGTTTTGACCATGACCACCTTCAGAAGACAAGGCTCAGCGGAGATACAGTTGTAATCAAAACAAAGAACCTTGATGTAACAGGCAGGCACGTTGTCCTTGTGGACGATATGATTGCAACCGGAGGGACAATGGCTGAGTCGATCCGGATGCTTAAAGCCCAGGGAGCAATTGATGTCCACCTTGCCTGCGTACACCCTGTCCTTACAAGAAATGCAGCTTTAAGGCTCTTCAATGCAGGAGTAAAGGACATTATAGGAACCGACACTCTTGAGAAAGCTGAAAGCAAACTGAGTGTTGCCCCTCTTATTGCAGAAGCCCTTTCCGGGCTCTAACTGTTTTGCTTCACTTCATCACCGTTAACTATTTTTTATATTCTGCATATTCTTATTATCATGACCCTTCCAGAATTTTGCCCACTTGATGAATCCCAGACATGCAAAGGGCGGGAATGCCACCTCTTCTGCCTGGAATGGAGAACAAGGGAACCCACCTGTCTTATAGGTTATAATACAACAAGTAAGGTCAGGTCTAACAAAGCTGATCGTAATAAAGATACATATGCCGCAGATACTTTCCGCAAATTGGGAAGCCAGCCCCAGCCAAGATGGAAGAACGTTTCTGAAAAAGGGGACTGGACACCTACCAGAATAGCAGAAAGACCCCCGGAGAGGCCGGCTGAGAGAAGAGAAGACAAATTTTCTCATGTTGCGGATAAAGATTCAAATAAATTATTCTTTGGATGCAGGGAAGAAACCAGATGTGTAAAACCCGAAAAGAGCCCGGAAGAAATCCAGGCTGAAAGGTTACAGAAGCAGGCTGCAGGTGAGGCTGAAAAAGCTTCCCGGAGGCTGGAAGCCAGGCTGAAAAAAGAGCCCCTTGACGAAAGCCCGATTATATACGCAGACCCGAAGCAGAAGGCTCAGGAAAAACAAACAGCCCAGGAAAAACCAGGGATTCCGGAAAAAACAAGGGTTCAGGAGAAACCAAGGGTTCAGGAGAAAATAATCTCCAGAGATAAACACGCAACAATCTTTGCACCCTGTGACGGGGAAGAAAAGAAAGATATTTATCCTTCCGGCAGGGAAGAGGAATCCAGAAAAATGGCGGAAAGTAGAGATAAACGTAAAAAATTTGATGAAGTAATGGATATAGACCTTCCTGACAATTCCAAAGAGGAATTCTGGAGTTAAAGAATCCCTCATCTATGGAAAGTATCCTGATTTACTCAAATTAACCTGAACGGCAGCAGGCTGAAGTTTCAGAAATCATTTAGAGCTAAAAGAAAAATTCTTTTCGCTTTCTGAGCTTCAGGCAAGCCTGCACAGCCTCCTTAACGACACCGGAATTTAAGGCCTGATTCCGGTTGTATCTCTTTCCGGGATTTTGCTTCTTAAAGCATGGTCTGAAAGTAAGGGTCAAAAATTTATATAGAAAGAAAAAGATAAAAGTCTACAGGAAAAAAAACCCTGCATATTGGAAAGTTCGTTTTCCGTTCATGTTATTCAACTTTATTTTCTATGTTAAAACCAGAAAAGGGACTCACTGATTGAGAATGGACCGCCAGACATACCAGAAATTATATAGTTCGCTGCATAACTTTAGAGACGTTTTCCGCCTCTCAGAGGAAGATACCATGCCTCCTGGCATGCTTGCTACCATTCTTAATCAAAAAATAGTGAAAATGACGAGGTTCAAGCACAGAAAAGTCTATTCCAGAGAAAAGGAACTATTTTTGCGGTGGAAGCAGGGAAGGTCCATTCTTGAACTTGCAGAACACACATTTTTTCCTCCAACCCTCATGGCTTCCTTAATCCTTAAAAACTGTGACCTGTCCCGAAAAAATATAAACTGGCTGTTCAAGCACCTGGACTGCATTGAAAACCGCCGCCTGAGAAGAGAAGTCAGAAAAGCTCTTGAAGCAGACTATTTCTTCTCTCCGCGTGCCCATGAGATGCAGTGCAAAAAGGGCGAAATGGGAGAAGAAATTATCCGCAAATGGCTTGATGACAGGGAAATTTCTTACTGCACCGAAGCTGAAATAAGGGCTCAGGGAGACGGGAAGACCCCGGATTTTGTCCTTTCCGACCCTATTCCCATAGAGGACCACATGGTCAGGTGGATTGAAAGCAAAGCCCTTTTTGGGGACGATTTCGAACACAAGCATTACGCAAAGAAACAGTTCAGGGAATACGCCGACATTTTCGGGGAAGGCATGGTAGTTTACTGGTATGGTTACCTCGAAGACCTCAGTTCCGAAGACGAAGGCTACCTGATAAAAGACCACAGCTTTTTTGGGGAATATAAAGAGCAGACGGATGAACTGTTTAACTACCTGGTTTACTGGGAATCCCCGGTAAAATAAGCCGGGTTACAGGCCAGAATGAAATAGACCGGTAAATGAACTGAATAAACCGGGAAATATCTGGCTTTAATTTCAACTTTAAAATTTCAACTTTAAAATTTCAACTTTAAAATTTCAACTTTAAACTTAGATACGCAATCACCAATAGAAATCCTTGCTGAAACAGATCCAGTTTTACATAACAGGTTCTAATTTTACCTGAAATTCTCTAATTATACCTGATATGTTCTAATTTTACCTGACATGTTCTAATTTTACCTGACATGTTCTAATTTTACCTGTCATGTTTCAGTTCATTTCCCTTTTGAGTCTTCCAGTACTATTTTTATCGCCACATTATCAGAGGCGTCAGGACCTTATTATATTAACGCAAAAAATATAATTATCCGAGATATAACTGGAGATACCGGGGGTCAAATATGTTAAAAATAGGATACAAAATTGGAGCTGAGCAGTTTTTACCGTCAGAGATGCTTGAGCAGGCGATTGTAGCCGAGAAAAACGGGTTTGAAAGCATAGATGTGAGTGACCATTTCCATCCCTGGAGCGAAGAAGGACAGGCATGTTTTTCCTGGAGCTGGCTTGGAGCCGCAGCTGCAAGGACAGAGACCATTGAACTGGGACCCGGAGTTACATGCCCTATTCTGCGCTATAACCCGGCAATTATTGCCCAGGCAGCAGCAACTGTCTCTTCTCTGGCTGGAGGCAGGACCTACCTTGGAGTCGGGACCGGGGAAGCGCTCAATGAATATCCGGTAACCTTCGAATGGCCGGCTTTTAGAGAGCGCCAGGCAATGATGATAGAAGCCGTACAGCTTATCCGCAGCCTGTGGACAGGAGAAAAAGTAGATTTTCAAGGGTGCTATTATCGGACAAAGCAGGCTAAACTTTATACCCTGCCCAAAAATGAGATTCCTATTTACATTTCTTCCCTTGTTCCGGAAAGCGCCTATCTTGCCGGGTATTATGGAGACGGCCTCATTACCGTAGGAGGGTCTCTTGAGATACCGGAATATGAAAGGATGCTCTCTGAGGTCAGAAGAGGGGCTACTGATGCAGGCAGAGATTTTGAGAAGATGCCAAAAGCCGTGGAGCTTTTTGTGGAGTATACAGATGATACCGAAAAAGTGGTTGAAAGCTTTAAAAAATACTGGGCAGGGGCTATGATCCCGGCCCTTTTCCTGAATAAAATCTATACTCCTGCGATGTCTGCCCAAAACGGCAAGGTAGTTGGCAGGGATACTATTCAAAAATCAGTCTGTATTTCGGGAGACCCTGAAAAGCACATAGAATATGTAAAGCAGTACATCGATGCAGGTTTCACACATTTTTATTTCCATTCTGCAGCCGGGGACCAGATAGACTTTCTTGAAAGGTACGGAAAAGACGTTTTACCTGCTTTAAAGAAGATGGGATGAATTTCCCATCAGGTTTTATTTTTTTACATATTACAAAGTTTTTTGTAATTTCCGGCTTTTACCTGTCTTTTTTACCTGTCTCTTTTGCCTGTCTTTTTGCCTGTCTTTTTGCCTGACTTTTTTGCCTGTCTTTTTAATCTGTCCACTTTACAGGTCCTGTTTTTATTTACTTTCCATTTCTGGAAAAAGGGATTTTAAAGTTTATTTCAGATCTTTGTAATCGATGACATATTGGTAAGAGGGTCTTTTTCAACCTGGAAGACATGGTCAGCAGAATCTATAAGGGACTCGTCGTGGGAAACCACTATGATCTGCCCCACTCCGATGCTGCGCATCATGTCTATGAGTTTCAAAAGCTGCCTGACATGCCCGCGGTCAAGGAAAACTGTGGGCTCGTCAAGGATCATCGGAGGAAGCCCGTCAGGCCTGTCCCCACCAAAACCGAGAGCAAGAAGCCTGTAAATGGCACAGCGCAGGACAAGGTTGAAGATTGCACGCTCTCCGCCGCTCAAAAGTTTGGGCTCAAGAGGGGTCCCGTCTTTTCGGTAAACCGTCAGGTTGTATTCGGGGTCAAGCTCGATATGTGAATAAGCATTATTCGTATACATGAAGCTGAACATTTCATTCAGGAGAATTGAAAGGGCTCCTATGTTCCTTGCCCGCATATCAGCCCGGACGCGCATATAGGTGTTTTCAAGCTCATCAGCATTATTGTATACGGCTTCAAGATAGAGCCTTTTGTTTTCAAGAGCCTTCAGTTCTTCTTTGAGTTCCTTTAAACGCTTCAAGCTGTTTTCTATCATGCCGATTTCTTTTAGAAGAGTATCCTTTTCGGCAGTTATTTCCCGGATTTTCTCCGTCATATTTACATGCGCTTCTTCAAACAGGACGAGTTTCTGCTGGAGTTCTTCAAGCCTGTTTCCTTCCAGTTTTCTTTCCAGCTGCCTTATCCTGTCACTGCGTTCCACAATCTCGCGGTCAAAGAAACCTATCTTTTCTGCGAGGTTCCCAATACCAGCCTCAAACTCGGATATTTTATGCTTTATATTTTGCATGCGGAGCAGGTTAGCCTGAAGTTTTTTTGCCTCCCCAAGAAGCCGTGCACTTTCGATGTGGGCTTTTTTTGCCTCTTCTTCATTTTTGCGCGCAGTTTCCAGGGTAAGTTCAAGAGCTTCGAGTTTTTCTTTCGACTGAGTTTCTTTTTCCGCAAATGCCTTTAACTTTTCATTTAGTTCTCCAAGCCTCTGCCCGTAATTTTCTATCAGCGCAAGAGATGTACGGATTTTGCCGTTCAGGGATTCGATTTCAGAAGCGTTTTCAGCCAGCTTTCTTTCAAAAACTTTTGCCTCCCTGAGGGCTTTTTCACTTTCAAGATGGACTTTTTGAGCAGCTTTTTCCTGCTCCCGCAAAGCTTTGATATCCAGAAGGAGCTTACTTCCAGCGGCTTCAAGTTCCTGCTTCCGCTTACCAGAGCTTTCGAGTTTCAAAGAATCTTCTTCTATCCGGGTTCTGTGGGTATCTATCAGTTTTTCTGAAGCTTTTGCCTTTTCAAGGAGCTTTTCAATCTCGATATCATAATCATATGCCTGTTTTTCCAGCTTCTTTGCTTCCTTAAGCCGGTTGAGCTTTTTCTCAAGTTCAGCCCTCTGCAGCTTTATGTCAGCAAGTTCCAGAGAAAGCTTTTCTTTTTTCTCTTCGCACTCTTCTGCCGTGCATGCAATTCCTGACCCTTTCAACTCCTGCCCGCAGGTAGGGCACTTCCCTTCGGCAAGCAGTTCCCGGTTTTTACGGAGGGTATTTTCAATTTCCCTTAAAGTAACCTCAAGCTCCTTTTCTTTTCCATGAAGACGGTTTTTGTTTTCCAGCAGAAGCTCGTTAAAATCCTCAAGGTTTTCAAGCTGCTCCTCTGTGAAACCAAGAGCCTTCAGCCCTGCAAAAACTTCAGATTTCTGCTCCTGAAAATCCAGCACTGCTTTTGAGTTATCCCTGATTTCCTTTTCAAGCGCCTCAATCTCCGATTTCCCTTTACTGACCGCAACCCTGCAGCTTTGCATTTCAGAATCAAGCTCACGAAGGCTTGCATCCCCGGATTCTTTTTCCTTAAGAGCAAAGCCAAGTTTTGTCGATACTTCATTTTTCCGGTCTCTGAGAAGGCTTTCCTTTTCTTCGAGTTCCTTTATGACTGAAGCAATTTCACCAGCAGCTCCAAAACCTGCTTTTTCCCTCAGCCGCTTATTTTCCTCTTCGAGCTGCTTTATATTTGCCCTGTACCCTTCAATTTCTTTATTTGCAGCTCCGATACTGGTTCTGCATTCAACGAGAACACGCTCAGTCTCAACTTTATCTTTTTCAAGCTCACGCAATGCCTGTACGCCTGTTTCTTCTTCTTTCAGGAGGAGGGCAAGTTCTTTTGATCCGGAATTTACTTTTTCCCTGGCAGAAGATTCCGACTTTTCCTGCTGCAAAAGCAGGGCTTCAATTTCAAGGTCTCCAAAACCACATTCTTCCCTCATGCCAGAGTTTTCTTCGCCGAGTTCAAGCAGAACACGCCTTTGCACCTGTACTTCTTCAGAAAAAGTTTCTTTTTCTTTAAAACAGGCAGCCTTATCTTCCTGAGATTTACGGATAGCCTGCTTCAAAACCTCAATTTCCTGCAGGCGTTCCCTGTATTCGGCAATCCTGAGGTCAAGTTCTCCTTTACGTGCAGCTGCAAATTCTTTCTTTTTATTAAGCTCTTCGAGAATAGCATCAGTTTCTTTTACTTTCTGCCTGAGCCTGTTAACAGCTGCAACCGGCTCGGTGCTTTCGATTCCCTCGATTTCGGCTTTCACTCCCAGAAAGCTGTTTTTTGCATCCCTCTCAAGCCTTCTTACAGCAGTCTTTGCATACCCTGCCCTTTCGCGGTACTCCTCGAGTTTTCCAAGCTGCAGCAGGTCGTCAATCATTCGCTGCCTGTCCCTTGGCTTTGCATTGATAAGGACGTCAATCTCCCCCTGCCGGATATATGCGCAGTTCCTGTATGCCTCTTCATCCATGTTCAGGAGGGCACAGACTTCTTCATAGGTACGGGTTGCCTGGTCAACGATATTTTCTCCGTCAGCAAACAGCACACATCTTGAGTTCGAAGCATTTTCACTTTTTAAAGAATACCTGAAAGCCTGCTCAATGAGGTACTCCCTGCCGAGGTGTTCAAATCCAAGATGAATCTTTGCACTTTCCGCCCCTTTGAAGATCATATCAGCAAGCACAAAGTCTTTTGAAAGGATTTTGCTCCCGAAAAGCCCCATGAAGCAGGCTTCGAGCAGGCTTGATTTCCCACTTCCGTTTACCCCGGAAATTACAGTTACTCCGTCTTCGAAGGTGAAGTCCAGCTTTTTATAGCTCCGAATATTTTCTATGTACAGGTTTTTCAGCTTCACAGGTAATCACCAAGGTTATACTGTCTGGGAACGGCAGATTTTTCTTTTCCTTTCCTATGGCTCTGCTTTACAGTTTTTGTGGCTTTATCCGGAACCCCAACAGGCTTTTCTTCAGAAAGCTTTCCGTCAACAGGCTTTTCGTCTGCATCTGCTTCAGAATTTTCCTTCAAAATTTCAGGCGACGGAATGCTTTCAGGCGGAGAAATAGCTGAGAAACCAGCCTGGGAGTTATCTGAGAAACTAACCGGTGAACTGGATTGGGGAGCAGTAATGACTCCGGAATCAGGAGTTACTTTAGAAATTTCATCTTCTGCAGCTGTTTCCACAGAACCGGCAATTGAACCGGCGGTTTCAGGCGATTCGGGGACTACATCATGTTTTTCAAAAATCTTATTGAGAGATTCGTTGAGAGATTCAGACCTTTGAATTCTCACAGGAACCCTCAGGGTTTCGGATTTCGCTGCTACTGCTGCCGTAAACTCAATTACTCCCGCAGGCTTGGGATTTTCAATTTCTTCAGCTGCACCTGGCGGTTTAAGTTCTTCAGGCTCTTTGATTATGGCAGAGCTGGAAGGACTGGAAGGACTAACAGTACTGACAGAGTCGATCGGGCTGACAGAACCGGAAGACTCGATTGAGCTGACAGAACCGGAAGACTCGATTGAGCTGACAGAGCTGGAGGGATCGACCGGACTGACATGACTGACAGGGATTTTTATCATGAAATCCGGGTCTTTGAAATCTATTGCCTCAATCAACCCGAGAAGCCGGTTCTCGGTCTCTTCATCAACCCTTGACCTGGGCACATCCGGGCTCCGGATAACCTCATCGACTATCAGACCGCCGTCGTTCAGGCTCATCCTGCGGAGCTCTTCGGCAACAGCCCTGTCAGGGTCATGAAATGCAACTTTAATAACTTCTTCCGGAATCCCGTCTTTTATCCTTGCATCTTTGACCTTTGCCACAAGAGCTCCTTTGCTCAGGAGGTATTCTTCGATTTCACTGAAGGAGAGGACCGAACCCGAGTCTCCTGAAACATCCAGAAATACTACGGATTCAGGAATCTCTTCGAGATGCTCGTTTACAGCAGAAAAAATCTGTTCGAAGGGCTTTTCTTCCCCGTCAACTTTTGCAGTAATGAAAAGGAAATTTCGGGTAGGGATCGTCCTTCTACTGATTTCCAGCCCTTCCCCGGAAAGAGTGATAATGCTGTAAGAACGGGGCTCTTTTTCAGATGCGCTGTTGCGTTCCGTGCTCCCCGAGTATGTGACCCATGACTCCCCCACCTTTATTTTCTCATATTCATGGTAGTCACCGAGGAGAACTGCATCAGCCTTAAAAGGAAGATTTTCTATCACCTCAGCACAGTCCCAGTCCGGAAACGGGGAAGGCTGCATGATCTGGTGCATTACAAGCAGCTTCCTGCAATTTTCAGGCAGAGACTCCGGAATTTCAAATCCAGAATAATCGAAAAGAGGAATTTTTGATTTCGGGACACTGTCAATCCCATAGATTGCTACATCCCCGACCATCTTCGGGGCTTTCCCGAGCCTCCCCGCAAGCCCCATTTCCTCAAAGAGGTCAAGCCACTGGGTACTTTGCTTGCTCTCGTGGTTCCCGACAATTCCGAAAAAAGGTATGTTTGCGACCTTTAACCGGGAAAGGACGTTCATAGTCTCAAGGAGGTCTTCAAGGGTCGGGTTCCGTGAATCAAAAAGATCCCCCGCATGCACGACAGCATCAACCTGCATGTCAACCGCATCCTTTATGACCGTCTCAAAAGCCTTAAAAAAGTCCTGCCTACGTACCTCGCTGTGGTACTGCCGGTATCCCAGGTGCGTGTCTGCTGTGTGGAGTATCCTTATTTCCCGGTCCATGGTATCAGTCTCTAGTTTTTACGGTATAGGGATTTGTATATTAGTATTTAACTGATTTCCATAGAAGCAATCCGCAGCTGAACAAGGAAAAATTCACATTATGAAGGATGAAATCTTGCACCTCGCATAAACATGAAAAACTCAAAGATATTAAGCAACCCAATTTGGAGGAAACGTGGATTTTTGTAGTTATTTTAGAACTTTTCATATTACCTGTTCCAGAAGTTGTCCATTCTCTTTCAACCATGATTTTGCCTTATCCATTGTTGGAGATTGTGCGCGGACAATATTCCAAAATCTGGGAGTATGGTTAGGCTCAATAAAATGAGCAAGTTCATGAATGATAACATAATCAATAACAAACATTGGTGCCTTTATCAACCGCCAGTTGAAGTTAACATTGTTCTTCACGGTACATGACCCCCAACGATAGCGGTTATCAACTATCTTGACCTCGGCAAAGTTGACACCAAGCTCACGAGCGTGTTTCTTGACTCGCGGGACAATTTTTTCTTTGGCTTTGCCTATATACCACTCTCGCAAGGTTTCTTCTCGCTTTTCCCCCTGAGTAGCCGGAATAAGGAATCGCTGGGAGAACTTAATCTCGGATAAGCCCATTTTAACCAACTCTATACGGTATTGACGACCTAAATAAAGTGCGGATTCGCCACTAACCAGTTCTTTTCCCGGTGGATGAGGAAGATCCTGATATTTTTGTGGATGGTTAATTTTTTCGTATATCCACTGACGTTTTGAATCCACTACCTGCTGTATTTTTTCGTCAGATACTCCTTCCGGTGCATGCACCACTATACTTCGGTCCCTTTCTACGGTGATGTTTAATTTTTTTCGCTTGGATGATCTTTTAATTGTATAGACCAAATCCATTGAAAATTACTCCGCATAGAGAATGATGTCATTGTTTTTCTCAGCTATTTCCATGATCCGGCTTATGAGTTGAGCACGGTTTTTTACGAGAACGGGCATATTTGCAAATTCCGATGCAAGAAGTATACTCTGAATCTCTGCTTTCAACTTGTTGCGTGCAGGAATACTTTCCCAAAATCCGGTGAGTTTCAATTCACGCTCTACGACTAAAAAGATCTGCTGCGTCAGATTGACAAGCGAAGAGATTTCGTCCTCACTAAGATTTTTCTCTCCAAAGACTTCGTGTTTAAACATTCGGAACAGCGGCATTTGCTTCTTCCTATGAAGCCCATAAGTAGGCTCTTTACTGGCATTGATGATACGCACCCTTAATTCTTCCAGTTCCTCGTAAATCCTCTCCCAGTTGTCATGGAATTCTCTAAAAATATTCGCCAATGCTTCTGCAAAAGAAGCTTGAAGGTCCGGGTCGTCATCCAGTTCGACATCAAGATAGTGGCGAATTGCGTGTTCAACCTCTGCTGCCTTTGTTTTGGTACGGGTACGTTTGCCTGCTTGTTTTAGAAAATCCTCATCGAGGATGGAAATTGGCTTGACTTTCACTGCAATGCCTTTTGACTCAAGATAAACATCGGTAATAGCACGTAGTTTCGGAGGGATGCCTTTCATACTCAAGCGTCCATCACGGAAGTGTTCACCTGCCAGCCCATAGATCTCAGTGAGAGCCTTATAATCGTCAATGTACTCAAGGGCTTGTCGGGCAGGGAATATAAGGTTTAAGCATTTGGTCAGCTTTTTGAACGCTAGCATGAACTCGAAACGCAAGTCTTCATCATAGAAAAGATCGAAGAATGCATCATAATCAGTTAGATCTGTAAGGCCGTATTTTTTGAGCAAATCCATGATAGCTGCATGACTTGCAATGAGTTCGCGCAGTTCGTCCTCTGGGAAACTGAGGGTATCTATCACTTCTTTTTGTTCACGCTCATCGTAGTTTTCCAGGGCTTTTTTCAGGTGATGACCGATGCCTACATAATCAACCACAAAACCTTTTTCCTTGGTCACGCCAGCCACTCGGTTTACACGAGCTATAGCCTGAAGGAGATTGTGTGCGAAGATTACTTTATCAAGATACATAACCTGCTCTACAGGAGCATCAAAACCTGTCAGCAGCATATTATTGACGATGAGGATGCCCATATCGCCAGTAATTCCTTCTTCTTCACTCCCAAAGGCCATCTTGAAGCTCTTGATGCTGGTTTCGTGTTTTGAATTGTCAGAATAGGCCTTAAGTTCTGGTGAATCGTTATTATTGCCGGAAATGATGACATCTGTTTTCAGCTTCTTTAGCTGGCTAAGATCAAGCTTCTTAGGGTTCTCCTTTTCTAAACAGGTAATTTCATCAGCCAATGAAGCATCGATGAATTTCTTATAACGCACTGCCGCCTCACGGGAAGTGGCTACTATCTGGGCTTTGTATCCATTGGAGAACACATGCGTCAGGTAGTGTTCGATCATATCTTTGGCCTTAGCCTCGATAGTTGGCTCAGCTTCCAGATAAGCGTCTCGAGAGCCATAGCCCAGAATTTGAAGACGTTGCTTGAGGTTATATTCGCTGAACACATCTTCAAACGCTTTGTCCATTTCATCCCTGTCGGTGACTTCGGCATTGTGAGTGCGACCTTCGTAGATGATCTCCAGAGTAACGCCGTCCTCGATGGATTGGCGCATTGTGTATTTGTCTATGTAATCGCCAAAGACCCGCTCGGTCTTGTCGATGGGCGTGCCGGTGTACCCAATACGAGAAGCGTTGGGAACGCCCTTGTCAAGGTTTGCTCCCAGAGTCTTATACTGAGAACGGTGCGCCTCATCGATCATTACCAGAATATTCGGGCTAGGATTAAGCTCAGGGAAGACCTCTTTCAGATCAGCTTCGCGGAACTTGTGGATCATAGCCATAACCAGATCCGATGAGTCCGAATGCAGGAGTTCTTTCAAGCTTTTCCCATCTGGTTTTTTCTTGGGATTTATAAATTCGGCTGCCTTGACCGTAAAACCGATGCTCTGACTTGTTTCCGAAAGTTGTTGTTCCAGCTGGGTTCTATCGGTAACAAAAACTACCTTCCAGTGGGAAAGCTGGGGATGCTGGTACATTTCACGCACCATGAACATCATTGTAAGAGATTTTCCTGAACCCTGTGTGTGCCAGATAATCCCGCTTCTTTCTCGAGGGCTCTGACCTTCTAAAAGGCGCTTGACAGCCAGTTTGACGGCGCGGAATTGCTGGTAGCGGCCCACGATCTTGATTGTCTCGCCTTTATCATTGACAGAGAATAGAGTGAAAGTACGGATGAGATCCAGCAGGTTATTGCGGTCAAGCATTCCGGCGACCAGACGCTGCTGATCATTGGGACCGCTGCTGCCATGCTCCAGCTCGTCAACAGTACGAGGATAGGGGTCAGCCCAGCGGAAGAATTGATTTTCGTTATGGGTAGTAATAGTACCGAACTTAGCCTCCTGGCGGCAGGTGACGATAACGATCTGATTGTAATAAAAGAGAGGGGAGCTGCCTTCTCCCTTGAAACCGCGCTGTTCACTGTAACGCAGTATCTGGTCAATAGCTTCGGGAATAGCATCTTTGACCTTAGGTGATTTGCACTCGATAACCACTACCGGCAGACCATTAAGGAACAGTACGATATCCGGAAAGATATGGTGCTCGGTACCGAGGATACGCACCTTGAACTGGCAAACGGCAATAAAGCGGTTGTTATCCCGATGCTTAAAATCCACAAAACGTACTGTTGGGCTTTTTTCACCTGTTTGGCGGTTCTCACTGACACTGGTGTTTTCCAGCAACAGGGAAAAGACGTGGCGGTTGTTTTTGATCAGGTCGGTTCCAGGAAAGCTTGCAGTAAGTTGCTTAATTACTTCCTCTACCTGATCATCTTCCAGCCAAGGATTTATGATCTTGATCTGCTCACGCAAAATCGGAAGCATCACCACCTCGGTAAAGCTCTGCCTGTAGCTGTCACTGGGATGCTGTTTATTATCGAGATCAATAATTTCCCAATCCAGGCTATGAAGTTGATTGAGAAAAGGTTTTTCGACGTGGTTGCGTTCGTCGAGTTTTATGTGAGGAGGTGTTTTGTCTTGGATCATGATTTCTCATCTTTTCTCTGTCCTAAACTTCTTTATTAGAGAGATGAATATTTTTATTGATAACAAATGTATTATTTAGAAAGAGCATATCGATTTTCTCTCACCTTGAAAGCGGGTTCTCCCCCTTCCAGAAGAAGACAAACCGCTTCACGCACCCCAAGGTTACTAGCCTTCCCAATGTGTTCCAGAGAACCAGGATTGTACTTTATAGTGGGGTATGACTGCGAATTTGACCTTTCTGCAGTGGCTATTATAACCTGCTCAGCATCAGTAGCGACTACTAAATTTGGGTTGTGTGTCACCAATATAATTTGACGGCGTTTTTTTGCTTTCCGTATATATGGCACCAGCTGGTCATATACCGATGAGTTGTCGAGGTTACCTTCTGGTTGGTCAATTATTAGGGGGCGAGTATCATCCTCGTCCATCAGGAGATAGAGAACCAGCAATGCAATGCCTCGTGTGCCAGGAGATAGGTATTCGAGTTCTGTTTCATTGTATCGAATCTTATAGTTGAGCGAAATATGGTCAGTGGAATACATCCAATCATAAAGCTCAACGAGTGATGTTTTTAGAGATGCAAATTTTTCTAAAAATGATTCAGCATCGAACAATTTTACAAACTTTTCAAACTGAGCCCTGATCTCTTCTATTTCACCTTTTTTCCATGCTGGAACTAGAGATGATTCCACAAATCTTTCGATCTCCAACTTCTTCTCATCCACGCCTGCATGACGTCTATCAAAGAATCTCCCTACATTTTCAAGCCATGCCCGGAAGTCGATCTGATAACCTACAAAAATCTCGAATTTCTTATCCATTCCAAGGTCTTCAATCGCGTGCTGAATGGGTATATATAGGTCACGAAGACCTGCCTCGTCATCTTTGAGTGCTGAAAAAAATTCAAGGTAAATTTCCAATAGTTGGCTTTGCTTCTTAGAAAGAAGCTTTTTGACTCGGGTATCCAAGTTCTTTATTTCCATTTCAAGGCGCTCAACAGTTCCCTTCCGCTCCGAAATTTGCTTTTGAAGGTCAAGGAGTCTCTTTCGCCGTTCCTCATCTTTTGAAACTTTTTCCTTTAACTCGGTTATCGATTTTGTTACAGCAAGTATAGTCTTGGAATTTGTGCCATCATTCTTGCTCTCTGTATCTTCAGGCTCGCTCCCCTTTAGCTTAGTAATATCCGAGTCAATAGTTTGAAGTTTACTGTTAAGAGACAAATCGACTGTTCCATCCCATATCGGTGGCATCCTTTTAATCAGATCTTCTTCTATCCCCACTTCCCTAAGTTTTCCTTGGATTTCTTTTACTTCCGATTCCACTTTACTCTTCAATAAACCATACGTTTGTTTCACATCCTCAATTTCCCTTCTGAGGCGTGTTTTTGTGGCAATATTCTTTTCAATACCTGCAAGCAGGTTTTGCTGTTCTTGAAGCTGTTCAAACATCTCTTGATCTATAAACTGCGTTGCATCTGGAAGTTGTTTATTAAGATCTTCAATTTGCTTCTCCACTTCTTTCTTGGAATCCACTTTTGATTGACGTTGACTGATAGTCTGATACAGACGTTCAATCTCTTTATTAAGTGTTGCAATCTCTCCCCTAAATTTTTCCCTCCTCATACTCGAAGCAGCTTCTCGCGCTTTACGCAGTTCACTAAAAGATGAATAGCCTTCCTTCTGAATTTCATTTAAACGGGTAAAGACTACATCCTCGATAGCTTTTTGAAGCTCGTGTCCTTCATAATCTGATGAACAAAGTCTCTCCACAAAATCTTGAGAGAGGTAACGAACCAGTGGAAGCGATACAAGATGCGGTTTATCTACTAGAATAGCTGATGTAGTACTCCCATTTCCCCATTTTAATTGGACTTTTACGTCGGATAGATGTGGTCGCCCCTTAGTAATAAAAGACGACTGTGATTTTTTATCCCATGGAACACCCGCAGCAAAAGCGGCAAGTTCAGCAATTGCAGTTTTCCCTGCCCCTTTCTCACCAATTACCGCCACAAGACCAGCGTTTAGCTCAACATTCTTTTGAGTGAACCAGTTTTTTGTATTGGAAAAGCTGATACGACGAATTAATTGACTCTTGTCTGTTGGCTGTGGTGGAACAGCCCCAATGTGAACCCGATCTTCAGGCTCCCAGAGGATTTGTCGTAGTCCTTGGAATGTAGGGTCACTTTTAATCCAGCAAAAACGTTCATTATCTGGTTGAAATAGCTTTTCTATCTCATGGGCATCAGAACCGTGTATACAAGGCTTAAGAGACCCATACTGACTAATGATATCTTCAGCTGTGACTTCAGACTTCTTGCCAAGGTAATGTTCTCTATCTCTCGGATTGCCGGAAAAAACGAAGTCGCACAAACAAAGCATCTCATCTCGAATAGCAGCAAAACCATCCAATGGGAGTCCACTTATTCCGTCTTTTCCATTTGCAATTCCGATCAAGCAATTGCTGCGCAGCCATGCCTCTTCTTCCAACCATTTTTTTAGGTCGGTACGGTCTGGTTTGAATTGTTCAATTCCAAAGCGATAAGCATGATCATCGTTTTCGAAATCACTTTTCTGTTTACGAGCAAATTCAATCAATTCATTGCGACTGCATCCATATCTTTCGCCTTTATAAATAAATTTTAGATTTTTGAGTGACCGTTTAATTTTAGCAATATGGTCTGGGTCTGATGGATCTATTAGCAGGTGCAAATTTAATGCTTTGCCATCCCTTGTTTGAGGCATAATCCTAAATTCAACGTTTGGTATCAGAAGATGAACGTTTTTAAGCCGGCCATCTTTTTTTGCTATTACAAGTTTTTCATAGCCATCAATAGACATGTAATCCGTTACGCCGATTACCGCTATTCCTGATCTTTCTGAAGCAGATTCTAAGGCATTGACGTACTCATCCCACTCCATGCCAGAAAAGGCATTTCCCATCCGGCTGCATGGAGTATGAACATGAAGATCCCAGAGACGCCATTGAGAACCTTTGGGATATTTTGATTTAAGGAATGAAATGGACTTTTCGGTGCCAACTATAGAGCGTTCATCCATTGTTGACAGGGTGCTCTGATATTCTTTGCCTTGACTCATCATACATCTGCAACCTCCGTCTGATTAAAAAGAGCAGTGACGCGCGTCTTACCCGTGAGCAGGTCTTGCATGAGAGCTGTTTTAAGTGAGAAGAGTTTTTGAAGAGTTCTTGTAAGATCTTCGAGGACTGAACTTTGCAATATTAATATACGTTCAATTTTTTCCTGCTCACTAATATCCGGTACCTTAACCAATAGAGTACGCATTTCCCCGACATTGAAGTGTTGCTGTGCCAATCCTCCTTGACCTTCTAAAACTTGCCTTTTCCCATTGTCGGAATTAACCCATATAGAAAGAAAATTAGACCTAATTACTTCATTTTTCGGTCTCGATATTACGAGATCAACGCAATTACTTCCATCTAGCTCTCTAGGTATTACACTGGTTGTCCCTGGGTAACCTGTTCTTACTGTAACCAAATCTCCTTCTCTAAGACGACTCTTTGATAACATTTCGTTATCTGTTTTGGATATAAAAACAAGGTCATCACAAAAAATTGTGTTTTCTCTTACGTTTGCAGACCTCAAAACTGGTATACCTTCCGGACGATAATACTGTGCAGGACGAATAACTATACCAACAACAATTTCTCGGCAAAGTGCTGCACATGGCTTTACCTCCCATTCCACTGGAATCCTCCCCAATGGAGAATCTTTGAATTCGTGAGTTTCTTCGGAGCGGAGGTTGCCATGCTCATCTATTCCGCGGGTGAGGAGATCCTGCATCAGGCCGGTCTTGATTCGCTGCTTCTTGGCAATCAACGCCTCGGTCTGTTCAATCGCTTGATCCACCTTCGAGAGGATCTCGGCGATTTTAGTTTGTTCAAATTTGGAAATGGGAAACGGAGCTCTGAACCTGTCTAGTTCCTTCCTCGTAATATGTTGCATTGTGGAACCATGAGATGCTTTTGTCAGTTCAGGTAGATAGAACTCAATGAATAACTTAAGGAAAACTCTATCAACACCTTCTTTTTCAATAACTTTGAAAAGGTGTTGATTGAGTGCTGCACGACCATGTTGCCAGATCCTAAGGAATAGCGATGCACTCCACGAAAAGATTAAATCACCGTTTTCAATGATGTTTTTTTGAGGAATTTTGCCTGAAGAGTAGTCTATAAGTTCGTTGGGATTCTTCAGTTGTTCGATCCGGATAATAGGTAATCCATCCTCCCCCCAATCATCTGGTTTGAATGAATAGCCATTTATATATTCGGCAAGTTCGCTAAGCTTTTTCTCACTCCACCCCTCTATGACCTTCATTTCAAATACCCCATCCCTTTCAGGAACCCATCTAGAGTATTCAAGGTTTCATTGCGTTTATTTTCCAGATCGCTACTAGAATCCGCGTATTTGTCCCAGAGGTTTTCGACCACCTGAACCAGCCCGCGCTTTTCGGCGTTGAGGTAGCGGTTCAGTTCGTTATTTATCAGATCATAGAGCTTTTTCAGAATTAACTGCTGGGCTTCCTCTTCAGTTAGCTGGCCTCCAATGGCGACAAGAGTACTATCGGTTTTGGTGAGGCGCGCTTGAAGGACAGATTTGTCCTTATTCAAGGCAGTGATTTTCTTCTTATCGTCCTTGTTTTTCGGATCGAGCTCAACCAGTTGATCATTTACCTGCCGGATCATCTCACGGCTTTCAGCCTTGAATCCGTCGCCACCGAGGCGTTTAATCTGGAGTTTGAGTTCCAGTTCGTCGGTTTTGCTTTTCAGAGCAGCCCTGCTATCTTTTATGCGTTTTTCTATGTCCTTGATGGTATTTTCCTGGTCCTGAAGGTTTTTCAGTTCTTTGCGAGCGGAGTCACCAGGGCTGCCTTTGAGATCGTCAATCAGTTCCTTGAGGGCTTTTTTAATGACGGCAGCAGTAACTGTCTCTTCTTCATTCGGTTCATAGGCTGCCACTTCCTGCGCGGCTTCTACTGCTTCAGTAAGTTCGCTCTGTGCCTCGCTTATCTGAGCTTCCAGTGTTTCAATCTTCTCGGACTCAGCCTGGAAGAATTCAGCAATCAGGTAATCATCCGGAATCAGGCTGTGATGCCAGCCGGTAGAGATAATGGTTTTGAGGTCGTAGCGGATCTGCTGCCACCAGTTTACAAATACACCGGCGCTCTGGAACTCGTCGAGCACACCAAGGGGGATCAGTTTTTCTTTAAGCGTTTTCAGCAGCTCAGAACGGACTTCAGGCATCTTCTTTCCATTGTGAAGCTGGGAAAAATCATCGCGAGCTACTGTCCACCAGGCTTCCAGCTCATCATGATGAATTGTAAGAGTCTTCTGGAGAGTAGGATTTGCTTCCAGAGTTGCCTTGATTTTCGGTTTTGTATCTATCTCCTTACGGAAGGCGAGATAACCGGAGCGTTCGGGACGGAACATAGTTTCATGATCGACTCCGAAGCGAGCAAAGTCGGGAGCAAGGGCTGCAACTTCGGCTTCGGGGATACCGCCAATCAGGTGTGCCTGCACATCCTCAGGTTCAGGTTCTGGTGTGTTGTCCACATAGCGGCGAATGTTAAGGTTATAATCGTTCTCAACAATCTCTGCTTTACTGATTAAACGTGAATATTTGGGAATTCCACGTTTGTTGGTGAAAACAAAATCAATCTTTTCGATGTCCTCAGGGCGTAGTTTGTTCTGGGCCTTACCTTCGGCATATTCGCGATCGGCATTGATGAATAGAATCTTATCCTTAATCGAATCAGGCTTATTTTTGTTGGCAACGATGACACAGGCAGGGATGCCCGTACCATAAAAGAGACCTGGCGGCAGACCAATGACGGCTTCTATCACATCGTCATTGATAAAAATCTCACGGATCAGTTTCTCCTTACCTCCGCGAAACAGCACGCCGTGAGGCATGATTGTTGCCATGTGACCATCAGGTTTGAGGCTGGCGAGCATATGCTGCACAAACATCAGGTCTGCCTTCTTTCCTGTCTCAGGACAAAACTCTCGGAAGCGACTGGCGAATTTCATGCTGGCACGGCTGTAGTTCTGTGAAAAGGGGGGATTAGCCAGCACACGGTCAAACTTGCGGATCTGACCGTGATCCAGAATCATTGGATCCTCCAGCGTATCCCCGTTCTCGATGGTAAAACGGGTGATATTGTGGAGAATCATATTCATGTTACAGATCGACCAGACAGTGCCGTTTGATTCCTGACCATAAAGAGCTAGATCGTTTGGATCTTGTCCTTGCTCCTCAACGTACTGATGGGACTGAATCAAGAAACCACCAGAACCGGCAGTCGGATCGTAGATCTCATTGCCTGCCTCCGGCTTGGTGATCTGAACCAAAAGACGCACCACTTCAACAGGGGTGTAAAATTCGCCGCCTTTTTTACCTGCACTGTCGGCAAAATACTTGATCAGATATTCATAAGCCGCACCCAGCAAGTCAGGAAACTCGAAATTTTCGTTGACCAGCACGAAATGGGGCTGGTTGAAATGATCCAGCAGATCTTTCCATTTCTGGTCAGGAATTTTGGTCTTACCTTTAACTGCATTAAAGTCAATATTGTTTTTTAGAACTCCTGCGAGAGAATCATTTTCCTCTTCGATAGCAGCAATAGCTTTGTTAAGCATATTACCAATATCATGCTTTAGGTCCTTGAGAGCAGGAACTCGTTCACCATTTTCATCAATCCATGACTCGTGCCAGCGAGCGCGAACAGGCACGAAGAAGGTCTCGCCGTAAGATGTTTTTTCTTCCTTTAGTTCATTGAGCAGTTCTGGCTTATCTCTTAGATGTGCATAATCTTTCTTGCACAGTTTATCACGTTTGTAGTCAAACTCATCTGATAGACGCTTGAGAAAAAGCATTCCAAAAATAAATTCCTTATACTCGGAGGCATCCATCTTGCCACGCAGAATGTCAGCGGCTTTGAAAAGGAAGTTTTCGAGTTGAGGAAGTGTAATTTTTTCAGTGGTCAAGAATTATTCCTCGGAAATTATAAATTATTACAATGGTAAAATCAGGGGGATTTTCCTTACAGAGAATTAAAAGATTCCCGTGCCCCTTATATCTAAGTTATAGCAAATTTGTAAGTCACTCGAAATGACTTTTTGAGAATTCGTGAATTTTACTTTGCAACACTATATTAATTTCCCTTTAAATTTGTTTTGTTATTTTTTTGAAAGCCTATTGTATAGATCTTTGCTGTAGACTCCGCTTGAACAGGCAATTAAATAATATGTGCAGCATAAATTATCAGATACACACTTTTAAAAGTAAATACTTCAATTAATTAATACTATAGTCCTAGAAAGTATCGATATGGATAGAAAAATTCAATCTAACCTATTAAATCACAGAGAAAAAAGTTGGGGAACTATGAATAATAAAAGGAAAAAATCTTCATCCATACTAGAAAAATCAAGTATCAAATCTCAACAATTTCGATTTTAGGTGAATAAATGATCCCCAGCTACAGGTACAAACCCGGAGTCTATTTTACTGCGACTTTTATTATAACCTATACTCTCTGGTTTGCAGGGGCATATTTAAGTTTTCAGGATGATAGCGGGCTGTATATGTTATTAATGATACCTGGACTGATGGCGCCTTTTCTTGTTTCACTGTTTATGATATTTACGTCCAAAAATTCGGATTTAAAAAAGGATTTTATTAATCGGCTTATTAATCTCAGGTTAATAAGGCCAAAAGTGCTGCTGGCATTTTTTATAATAATGCCACTCACTGTTCTGGTATCTATTTTTCTTTCTCTTCCATTTGGTGGATCGACTTCTCAATTCCAATTTGCTGAAGGTTACTCATTTTCATCAGGGTTTGTCCCTGCGTTTCTTACTCTTCTCCTGGCTGCAACTTTTGAAGAGCTTGGATGGAGAGGATATGCCTTTGATAGTCTGCAAAGCAGGTACACTTTCTTTATGGCATCTCTTATTTTCGGCATACTCTGGTCACTCTGGCACTTCCCACTTATCTTTGTCAAGGACATGTATCAGTATGAGATTTTCCACGAAAACATCTGGTATGCAGTGAATTTTTTTGTCGGCGTCATCCCTATGGGAGTGGTTATCAGCTGGATCTGTATAAAAAACGGAAAAAGTGTTCTGGCAGCAATTCTCATTCACGTTTCCATCAATTTCTTGCAGGAAGCTCTGCAAATGACCCAATTTGCAAAGTGCATTGAAACTGTGGTTATTACTATCGTTGCTGCCATTATTCTTGCATCAGATAAAGAGATGTTTTTTTCGAAAGAACATCTTGATGCTGAGAGGATCTGAATGACAAATAATTCAAAAGAACTCGAAAACTCTTTCCCTTCTCTCTATCCCAAAATCTTAATGTGCCTTAAAAATTTTATCACTTTCATTTTTTCGCTGCTTACCCTGTTCTCTTTTATACATATCAAAACCGGAACATTTCGGACAGGAAAGCAGGTGAACCGAGACTCCTTTTTCACTACTGAAAGACCTTCCACAATATGGGCATTCTGCCATATTTTATAATTATGATTTTTATCATTATTAACTTTTCCACACATTTACTTTGTTGTGTAAAAACAAAAATGACTCAAAACTTCACCCACTTTGTTTCTATAGAAAATAGAAAGTAACAGAAATCGAAGACAGAATAACTAAATGCAATTTTACTTCCTAAATTATTTCCGGAATAATTTTTGGTGTTATTTCCTGAATTATTTCCTGTGTAATTCCTGCCTCTAATTCAGATTATCGCTGTCCGGAATAGCGCACCTTCAGAGAAATTTCTTCTGAGCCCTGTCCGAACCAAAAACACTTTTATTCTCCAAACCCTAATAAACAGCAAATTCGGGCTTACACGGTTGAACTGAAAAGCAATAACATGGCTTACTGTTAAATAATAGATAAGTGGCAGGAATCTCACTTTTTGTTGGCAGCGTAATTTGTTGGCAGCGCAATTGCGTAAGTCCTGAAAATATAGAGCTTTGAATTTTGTTGAAAAGGGGTTTTTTAAATGAAAAAGATGACAGAACAGCATCTGATCAATGCATTTGGTGGGGAAAGCCAGGCACACATGAGATATTTGCATTTTGCAAACCAGGCAGAGAAAGAAAAATTCACAAATGTAGCTCGCTTATTCCGAGCAATCTCACATGCCGAATACGTACATGCAGGCGACCACTACAGGGCACTGAAACATCTCAACGGAGGCTTTGTCGCGAACAGCATGGGAGCTTTCGGGCCTGGAGATACCCTGAAAAACCTTCAACTTGCAATCGACGGCGAAACCTTTGAAATTGAAGAAATGTATCCGGTGTATATAGAAGTAGCAAAATTCCAGGGAGAAAAACTCGCACAGAGAAGTTTTGAGTGGTCTTACGCTACTGAAAAACTGCATAAACAGCTTTTTGAAAAAGCTTTCGATGCGGTTAATGCGGGAAAGGATGTCAAACTCGGGCCTGTCCAGATCTGCGAGGTATGCGGATACACTCTCGAAGGGGAAGCTCCTGATAGATGCCCCGTGTGCGGTGCAGTAAAAGAAAAGTTTACTGCGTTTGAATAAGAATTCCTTCATAGTTTTTTCAGGCAGGCTCGTCGGTCAAAGGGCTAAACAATCCCTTTTTTCCGAAAGACGAACCTATCTTAACTTAAAAATTACTTTTTTGGTCCTGACTTTTAAAACGGATTAAGGGATAGCTAAATAAATCCTTCCGCAAGCATTTTACCTGCGGAACAGGGCAAAAACCAGTACTAGAATTGAAATTGCGCCGGCAAGTGTAAAGGCTGGAGTGGATGCTGATGTGGGTGAGGATTCTGTTTCTGAAATTGGCCGCTCTTCAGAAGTGGGAATTTTGCCTTCGTAATGTTCGTTGGAGATTGTACAGTAAGCAGCTGTAAATTCCCCTTTTACCAATATTTCCCCACCAGCACCTAACTCATTTACTTGATAAACGAAGTCAAGAGGCATGCTCCCACCTGCCCATTTTTCAGTTGGTTTTACAGTCCATTCAAAAACTTCCGTCGAATTTTCTTCCATAATTGTTCTATAGTATTCTTCCATTTTTAGGGTAGGTCCATCTATTATTACAAAGTTGTCCTTTCCAAGTTCGCTTAGTTTAACAGCAACATAGCACTTTTGATTCACAGTAAAGTCGAACCTAACCTTAAAAGGTTCTCCTATTTTCAAAACTGGCTTCGCAATTTCTTTTCCTGGCAGAATTTTGTCATTGTAGTAGACATCTATCGAACCATATTGGCTACTTGCAGAAGCTGTTCCAATCAAGAAGAGAAATATAATTCCCAAAGTAACAAAGCTTACATTCTTCATGAATTTACCCCAATTTCAAATATCAAATCATCATAACTGACTGATTTTTCTGTGCTATCGCCCAGTTTATCCCCAACACCTTTAGGTCCTGTTCCAACAATTGTTGAAGCATATCCATTAAACTGAAATTTTATAGGGGTATTCTCTCCAATTGCTATAGAAGACCCGTCCTCGTTTTCTTTAAATGGATGATACACACTTTCTTCTTGTCTCACATACCGTTGTCCTTTATGTCCAAAGTAAGGCTTTGGAATCACCTCATTGTCATTATCAATAACAGTAAAAGTCTGATACTTCCCCACAATCTCATACGTCCAGACATTCACCGTAAAAATCCAGTGCGGAGGCATTACCGGAAGTCCGCAGGGAACAGCTGCCATCGTCCTGTCCAGCCTTTTTGTTACCCTTTCAGCTACCTCTCCCGAATATTTGTCTACAGTCTCATCTGCAAGGTTTTTTAGCTCATTGTCAATTTTTCCAAAAAGGATGTCAAGAGTTTCACCTTTGCTAACTGTTACTGCACAAATTCCGTTTGCAACACCCATTCTAACATCTGTATCGACCCTGTTAAGAACAGCTTCGAGTTCATCAGAACCAACCGGAGGATTTGAATTCCGAAGTTCTGTTTTTATGATAGCAGCAAGCTCGGCTGCAAGCTGGTCTGTTGTGGATTTTTCGATTAACTCTTCATCTGAGAGGCTGTTAAGATAACCGGTTGTGACTGCACGAATGCGGTCTTTTTTGATCCACCCGGAAACAACTGGATTTGAGCTTACTTCACCGGTGACTTCTTCAATAATCTGAAGCCTCATTAAACAGCCCTGAAGATTTTATAGGTGAAAAAAAGGTTTGGAGACATCTAAAAATAGATCTCCAACTCGAGGTTTTCATCTGCGGAAAATAGCAAAAGCCAGTACTAGAATTGAAATTGTGCCTGCAAGTGTAAAGGCTGGAGTGGGCGATGATGTGGGTAAGGATTCGGTTTCTGAAACTGATGATTCTTCAGAAGTGGGAATTTTGCCTTCATAATGTTCGTTGGAAATGTATGGATACGCTATGGTAAATGAACCATGAACAAGTGAATTTTTTGTTTCAAAATCATCAATTTGATAAACAAGATCAATTGGCAAAGATCCTCCCTTCCATTTATCAGTAGGTTTAACTGTCCACTCATAAGTGATAGTAGAATTTTTTTCTATTATATCAGCTCTATATACATCCATTTTAGGAGTTGAACCATTAAGAATTACAAAATAACCTTTTTCTATTTCACTTAATTTTATAGACATTTCGCATTTTTTATAGATTGCAAAATCAATTTTAACATCAAAAGGTTCTCCGATCTTTAAAACTGGTTTTGGAACTTCCGTAGTGTTTAGCAATTTACCGTTAAAATACAGGTTATACTCATAAACATCTCCATAAGGATTATATGCGGATGCTGTACTTGTAAATAAAATTAAAATTGCCCCTATTATTGCTATTTTCCTTCTCATAATTATCCTCCAAACTCTGTCAAAAGATCATCGTACATTACTGATTTTTCAATCCCATCTCCAGTTTTATCTCCAACTCCTTTTGGTCCAGGTCCAACTATCGTGGCAGAATATCCTGTTAAATGAAATGTTATTGGTTTGTTATTTCCTAACCATATGCTGCTTCCATAAGTATCAATTTTAGATGGATGTCTTATATGATCTTCTTTCCTCACATATTTCTGACCTTTATGCCCAAAATAAGGCTTCGGAATCACTTCGTTATCGTTGTCAATAATAGTAAACACTTCATACTCTCCAATTAATTCATACGTCCAGACATTCACCGTAAAAATCCAGTGCGGCGGCATTACCGGAAGTCCGCAGGGAACAGCTGCCATCGTCCTGTCCAGTCTTTTTGTTACTCTTTCAGCTATCTCTCCCGAATATTTGTCTACAGTCTCATCTGCAAGATTTTTCAGCTCATTGTCAATTTTTCCAAAAAGGATGTCAAGAGTTTCACCTTTGCTAACTGTTACTGCACAGATCCCGTTTGCAACACCCATTCTAACATCTGTATCGACCCTGTTCAGGACAGCTTCGAGTTCATCAGAACCAACAGATGGACGTGCGTTCTGAATTTCTGTTTTTATGATAGCAGCAAGTTCAGTTGTGAGCTGGTCTGTTGTGGATTTTTCGATTAAGTCTTCATCAGAAAGACTGGTAAGATAACCAGTTGTAATTGTCCTGACATGATTCTCTGTGATCCATCCGGAAATAATAGGATTTGAACTTACCTCGGAGACCACCTCTTCGATAATCTGAATTCTCATTTCCCGGACATAAATTAGATTCAGTTTATAAACTTCCGTATTAAGGGGAGCCATATTCAAAGAGACTCCCTGCTCGCTCAGGTTTTGCTCCAGCAGGTCAACTTCCTTATTCAGCGTGTAAATGTTCTGGCTGATCTGGTGCGACATTTCTGTTTTTACATATTCGCCACTTGAAGAAATGGCATCTGCTATTTCTTCAGAGATATTGGTTGTAAAAATACAGGTGTTGCGAACACCCAGAGGATAAGTGATCCTCCCCCTTGCATCTGTCAATTCATATTCTCCCCTGAGATCGAAGTCAGGATCGTGGTAGAGGTAGTTAGGCTTCTGGTCAACAATGACGGTCAGGTTTTCAGTCCAGTTGTATTTGCTTTCGGGCTGGCCTGTGACTGTCATCGTGGAGATGATGCCCATTTTCTGCCCAAGGGCAGAGGCAGCCCGTTCCATTGCCGGGTTATCGAAAAGAGTCATTGGACCTGAGGTTACGCTGTCAAAAGCACCGGTGCTGAGGCCTTTTTCCTCGAGGGCGTCAAGGATGTAAGAGTTCAGGCTGGAGTCCAGTTTTTTGTTCTTCTGCTCGATATCTTTGAGCAGCCTGTTATAGGCTTCGTTTCTGGCAATGTAACGGGCAGAGTCACTGGAAGTGTATATTTTTCCGGCTGAAGTGAGATGCTGTTTTTTATTTACATAGGTTTCCCGGCTTGATTTGAGATCACGAATCAATCTTTCGGCAGTCTTAACCTGAAGGTCTGTCGGATCCTGACCGGGAGATTCCAGAAGAGAATAATTGAATGTGGGGTTGTCCCTTTCAATGGCATCGAGCATTTCCAGCACTTCTTCAGCCATAACCCTGTGAAGCCAGGGTGGAATATCACAGACGACCCCCCGTTTTGAAAGATAGTTTCCATCAGGGTAAGCCCAGTATGTGCTCTCAATTGCTCTGAGGTCCACATAAGCAGCACGATATTTGTCTGCTGCGTCTGAACAGCAGGGATCAAATCTTTCTGCACCGGCTGTATAAAGAGTTGTGTTTCTGTATTCTCTTTCTATCGGGTCAGTGTAGGTTGATATGCCTGAATAGATGCCTGTGGGTGGACGCTGGTGATAGACTACTGTCAGGTTTTCTGATTCGGTCTCATAGTGTAAAAGGGACTCAAAATCTATTTTGCTTACCGTTTCGAATTTCGAAGCACTTTCTGTAACCGAATGTGTTTCTATGGAAGTGGTGCCATCTGCATTATGGTTTACAGTGTGCCAGGAATATGTGTAGGCATAATCGTAATCAATTTTCCAGGTTGTTCTGATATTATAATAAATATCATAACGGACTCCCCAATCAAATGTATGGTCTTCCCCGCTGAGATAGCCGTCATCCGTCCTGCGCTCGGCAACAAGCCTGTCATTAGCCCTGTATTCGTAATGGGGTACAACCCTGACATTGGTTATATCCACGGAATTCAATCTAACGGAGGCATCCGTAATATACCAGCTTTTCAGCTTTCCTCTGGGAGGATTGATATCAGGATATATGGTGTTAAAATAGTAATTCGCAACATGATGATTCCACGAGTAAGATTGGATACGCGACCCTGAATGTGTTCCGGAAGCGAAATAATCAGCATTCCAGTTAACAGTGTGCCCGCTGTATGAAACCGAATCACGGTCAAAGTCCACTGTGATTGTTGAAGCCAGAGGGGAAGGAGAATTGAAGCCGTCCCTCAGGATCTGACCCTGGACCGGAGCCGTGTAAACGCTGTTTGTAACGGTGTGGATAAGGTCAGGGTTTTCCTCCGTCCATACATGGTCATTGAAGACCCAGCCATCGAGAACTCCCTGTGTATAGTCCGAAGCTGAAACTTCTATTTCCGAGTATTCGGAAAGATTATCATAGGAGGTGTTTGCTTCCACAAGAGATTCTTCAATGCCTTCCTCCACATCCAGGGAAAAAGACCTGTTTTCTGCAAGAGAAGAATACGCTGTAGTAAGGTTCACGCCTTTATCCTTTTCATAGGGAGACGCAGAGCTATTCGAGTCGGTTGAATTACCCAATGTTGAATTCATCAAGCCCGAACCTGCTTTTAAGCTGCCGGAATCGCAGACGTCTTCATACAGGACCTTACCGTTGTAATAGGTGGTATATGTAAGAGCCAGAGGGTCAACCGAGTCAAAGACTTTTTTCTGAGTATATAGCGTCGCTCCGTTGACCGAACTTGCAAGGGCAGGATTGGTAAGGATATTCAGCGGCCCGTTTGCATAATGCTGCCAGGGACCATAGATAAAAGTCCTGAGGTTTGTCGCCCCCAGAACGAGATTTGAAGTAGAGTCCAGGCTTGAAGATGTTTTGAGTGAAAGTTCGTATTCCTTTACAAGTTCTTCAAGCAGGGGTTCTCTTGAAGTGATGAGAGTGGAGAGGTTCATACTCATGTTATATGTCTCTCCGGACTCGAGGTCAACAAGAGTGTAATTCAAAACAGGAATTTCGAATATATAGTAAATCGTGTAATTTTTGTCAGAGGGGAAAATTTCCCGCTGCAAAGTCCCGTTTACTTTTCTTATCTTTATCTGCTCGGGTTCTATATCTGGTTCGACATTAATAGCGTATCCCATGAATGTGTGGCTGTTGCCCTGATAGTTTGCCGAAAGCAGCCGGTTGAAAGATTCTGTCGTGATGTCCTTTATGGGGCCTGCTTCAATCTGGAACCAGTCGGAAGCTTTTAGTTCATCCCCATAATAGAGTTCAATGGATGCATAGCCGGCTTTTGAATTCTCCGGGACTTCCACGTATTCATAAAAGGAAACTTTTTGAAGAAAGCCGGTAGCCTGCCCGTAATTCACTCGTGTGAGTTGCTGTCCTGCAGAGTCATTTACGACAAGGACAACATCCCTGTTTTTCCACAGGGACTCGACTCTTCCCCAGACATCTGAGGGCAGATTTATGGAAATTTGAAGAGTGTCTCCTTTCTCAAGATTCTGGTTTTGCGGAGTTGCCATGAAGTTATCTTCAGAGAACCTCTCGACAGGAGATCCTTCGGGAAGAATTACAGGATGTTCTCCCTGCCATTCCAGGGCTTCCATGCCTGCGTAGTTAAGGCAGCGAGAGATGTCAGATGCGGCAAGGTTGATAGCCTCCTGTCTTGGATCACTTTTCTCTGTAGTATATATTGTTTCGGCAACCTCGCTGTCCATCTTCAGGAGATAGACAGAGGTAAAGGTTGCAATAAGAACAATGAAAATTCCTATTACAGCGTAAGGAATATAGGCGCTGGTATCCTGAAAAAGCCAGGAACATTTAGAAAAAGAATAGTTGAGAGATCGTTTCCCGGCTATATTTCTCACCCCAAAAACAGAAGATTGCAAAGAATCTTAAAATGTTTGTGAAAAATAGTAGAGAGTTGTATGCATAAATAGTTTACTTTATATTGGAAAGATTTATAAAAAAAGTAAAAAATGTACCCAATACACACTATTAAAATATTTATTTTTTTGCTTTAAACCGACAATCAGAACTATAGAACTTCCAAATACATGCTGTATGGAATCTACAATAACTATAGAGAACGTGGTAGCATCTACCAGGTTGGCAGAAGATTTCGACCTTGAAAAAATGATGGAGTCTGGGTTGGAAGGCGCAGAATATAACAAAGTGAAGTTCCCTGGTCTCGTCTACAGAATTAATAACCCCAAAGCTGCCTTTCTAATTTTCACCTCTGGAAAAGTGGTATGCACAGGATCAAAGAGCATCGGGAACGCTCATGCGGCCATAATCAATCTGGCTAACACGCTCAAATCCATATGTTGCGAGAAAATAGATCTCGAACCTGATGTTCGTGTTCAGAACATTGTAGCTAGTGCTGATTTAAAAACAAACCTTAACCTGAACACCATTGCTATAGCTTTTGGTCTGGAGAATGTCGAATACGAGCCAGAGGTATTTCCGGGGCTTATTTATAGGGTCGAGGCTCCCAAGGTAGTAGTGCTTGTGTTCAGCTCTGGCAAGCTGGTAATCACAGGTGGAAAATGTCCGGAGGATTGTGAAGAGGGTCTGCGGATCGTCAAGACAGAGTTCGACAACTTAGGACTTCTTTATTAAATATATCCTCAAAGTCTCGTAAACTCGTAACGGATGCCACATGCAAAATTGGGAATTACATAAGAGAATAAGAGGAAAAAACATGCATATTACCAGCAAGACAGAAACAGAAGATACAATATTTGAATTTACACTTTCTCTCTCTGGCTCACCTAAAAGCTCATTCAACCAGACCCTGGTATACATTTTAAGAGGAAAAGACGGCTTAGACTTTGCAGAAATAGAGATATCCCAGATAATAACAAGAACAGGCAACTTTAATGAAAAAAAGATATCACAATGGTACATTGAAGAGCCAGGAAATAAAAAGCCTGGTGAAAATATAGTAAACAACAAATAACTGAAATTATTAAGAATATGAACCAGATTATTGAAAATGAGCGAAATATAAAATGAGGCTATTCCTAAACTCAAAATTTGATTTTTGAATCTCGTATTTGGAACAGTCAATAGAATATCTAATCATGGGAAATGATCTTGAAAACTTCTGATAATTTTGAATAAAACAGGTTTTGGGATAGTCTCCATATTTAGCTGACAAGTTTTCCAAGGAAGTAACCGGGCTTTGCACCCGTAATTTTCACTTCAGCATATTCGCCGGGTCTGAGATCTGAGCCGCTAATCACAACCGGACGGTAAGAGTCCGTACGCGTGAGAACATCTCCGATCTCTGTGTATTTTGAGACAAAAACTCTGCCTTTCCAGCCAATCATTTCATTTTTGGATTCAATCTTTATCTGCTCACAGACTTTGTGAAGTTGGTGAGAGCGTTTTACTGAAATTCTGGAGTCCAGATTCCTGAACGAAAATGCCTTTGTATGCGGGCGGGGTGAATATCTGGAAATATTGATCTTTTCGGGACGGTATTTTTTTACCCACTCTATGGTTTCTTCAAAATCCTCATCGGTTTCATCACAGAAGCCGACAATTATGTCGGTAAAGAGGGAAAGGTCTTCAAAGTGGGCACGGAATTTCGTAATAATTTCATCCACGGAATCCATTTTATGCAGGCGGTTCATTTTTTTCAGGACCGAATGCGAGGCAGACTGAATCGGGAGGTGAAGAAGTTTGAAAATCTTATCCGAATCAAAGGCATCCACCAGATCGTCCAGAATAGGGAGGACAGAGAAGGGGTTCATCATGCCAACCCTTACCTTAAAATCACCCGGAATTTCTGAGATCGCACGCAGGAGTTCAGGGAGTTTGACGCCCGTATCCATGCCGTACTGGCTGTCGTCCTGAGACGTGAGCCATATCTCCCTGCAGCCGTCTGCAACTGCAGAGCGGATGTCTTCTATTATTTCTTCAGGGGGAAAAGAGAGGAGTTTACCCCTTGCATGCTTTACTATACAATAAGAGCAGGCGAAATTACAGCCCTGGGAGATCTGGCAGATATGGATGTTCGGATTTGAGCGCTCGCGAGGGACATTCAGGAAACCCTGAGGCTCGGAGGTCCGGATTTCCAGACGTTCTCCTCCGGGGATTCCAGTCTTTTTTCTCTGTTCGATTGTGGAAAGAAGGTCCCCCAGGCGGGAAACCGCATTCACGCCAAGAATATGGGCTTCAGGGTTTGCATGGAGGATATCTTCAAGCTGGACTTCGGGCATGCAGCCTGAAACAATCACCTGTACGCCTTTCTCGCCCATGCTGCGTATTTTATAGAGAATTTTCTGTTCTGTTGTGTATTTCACCGTGCAGGAGTTGCAGATATAGACCTCTGCCTGCCCCGCATTTTCAGGGCTCAATAATTCATGCCCGAGCTTCCCAATGCTCGCTTTCATTATCTCGGCTGATGCCTGACTTGCAGAACAGCCAAAACTCTCAAGATAAACCTTCATATTCTGCCTTCACATTTTGAACTGATGTTTTAACTTAACATTTAGTTGATACCGGGACAGCACTTTAATTAACAGCTGATATGAAATTAACAATTAGCCCGAACTTAATAACTGACTGAGATTAACAATTACTAGAAATTAATAACTGACTGAAATTAACAATTAACCTGAAATTGATGATTATTTAATTTAGCAATTAACCTGAACTTAATAACTGACTGAAATTAACAATTACTAGAAATTGATGATTATTTAATTTAGCAATTAACCTGAACTTAATAACTGACTGAAATTAACAATTAACCTGAAATTGATGATTATTTAATTTAGCAATTAACCTGAACTTAATAACTGACTGAGATTAACAATTAACCTGAAATTGATGATTATTTAATTTAGCAATTAACCTGAAAGTTAATATTATACCATTTGATTGATCGACTTTTTCAGTTTGCCCTGATATTTATCTGATATTTATAATTAATGCCCATAATTCAGATTTTCCGGAAAAGTCCAGAAGGATTGGCTTCTACAGGTATTTGCTTCTACAGGTCGTTTTTCAAAAAAGATAAAAATGAAGGTAAAAAAGGATTAGAGGTAGAGAGGAGTCTCCTGCTTATCCTTTATGTAAATACTATCCGTGAACCTGACAGCTCCGGACGCGCCCATCGAAATTGTATGCACTCTGGCATCTCCCCCGCCAAAAAGACGTGTTTCACGCAGGAAATGACCGGGGGTTACGGCTGTTGAGGAAAAAATTACATCTTTTCCCGGAACAAGTCTTTCTGTATCGAGGACATCATTGAGTTTCTCAAGTGTGATCCCCATCTTTTCGAGCCTGGGCATTTTTTCCTCAATTTCTTCCTGGATCTTTTCCTTGGATTTTCCGTTTGCAACAGATGGCAGGACAAGCCTTGCAAGGATCTTTCCTCCCAGAATCTTAATTGCGGCAGCTGTCAGGACAGCTTCTCCCGAGCCGCCAGCTCCCATAACCATATGGATGCCTGAGCCACGGATAGCAGTTGCAACACCTGGCATAAGGTCTCCGTCAGTAACCAGCCTTACACGGGCTCCGGCTTCGCGTATTTCGGTTATCTTCTGGGCATGCCTGGGACGGTCAAGGATCACGACCACGAGTTCTTCAACATTTCTCCCGAGGGCTTTTGCAACAATTTCGAGGTTTTGCCTGACAGGAGCGTCCAGATCTATCCTTTCGTCGGGGTGCTCCTTTTCATAACGAACCACATCGGGTCCGACAACAATCTTGTCCATGTAAATGTCAGGTCCGTGGAAGATCCCTCCCCTTTCGGCCATAGCCATGACTGCAACCGAACCCGGACAGCCGTCGGCACAGAGGTTTGTGCCTTCCAGCGGGTCGACTGCGATATCAACTTCAAGGTCTCCAACTCCTGTCCCGACCTCTTCCCCTATATAAAGCATGGGGGCTTCGTCCCTCTCTCCTTCCCCTATCTTTATTATGCCCTGCATGTCAAGTTTGTTGAGCATTCTTCTCATGGAGGCAACTGCTACCTGGTCGGCAAAGTGCTTGTCCCCACGTCCCATCTGATAGGCTGCGGCAATTGCAGCAGCTTCGGTTACATGAATGAGCCTTGGCAGTAACTTGTATTCAATTGGTCCGGCGCACTCAAACATCTTTTCTACTGTCTTTGGATGAGGCATTATAATCCACTCTTATTTACTGCTTCCTGATAATATGCTGATAATAATAACTCTTTTCTGGCTATTCCCTGTTCGTTAGTGTGATCTGTTAACACAATAGTATATTAATATCTATTGGAAGAGTTCGGATAAAGGGATTTCATTGAATTTGTTGTTCCGGTAAAGTTTATATAAAAATGTCTTTGATTACCGGGAAAACCTGATTTTGAAAAAATAAAACAGTACTGAAATCGAAACTAAAGTGAAACTGAAATCGAACCCAAAGTGAAAACCCCATGAAAATCCACTGCCTCCAGCACCTGAAAAACGAGACCCTTGGAAACATAGGAACCTGGGTGACTCTGAAAGGGCACAGCCTTACAAAAACCCTGCCTTGTGAAAAATCTGCTTTTCCTGATCCCGCAGAATTTGATATGCTTCTGATAATGGGCGGCACTATGAGTGTTTATCAGGAGAAAGAGTACACCTGGCTGAAACCTGAAAAAGAGTTTGTAAAAAAAGTAATAGGCATGGGTAAACCTGTACTGGGAAGCTGTTTCGGGGCACAGTTGATTGCAGATGTTCTGGGAGGAAAAGTTACCAGAAACCGGTTCAAGGAGATAGGCTGGCACAGGGTAAAAGCTGTTGCAGAGGAAAATTCGAATAATGAAGGAAAAATAATCTCAGGGCTTCCTGCAGGCTTATTTCCCGAGTTTACCGCATTTATGTGGCATGGTGACACTTTCGAAATCCCAGAAGGTGCGGTAAGGCTTTTCAAAAGCGAAGCCTGCCAGAACCAGGGTTTCATTTATGGGGATAATGTCCTCGGGCTGCAGTTCCACCCTGAAACCGACAGGCAGTGGATATGTAACCTGATAGAAGATTCGGGACATGAGCTTGTTGAAGGAGAATATATCCAGCCGGGAGAAGAAATGCTCAAAAACGAGCACTTTCTTGAAGGCTCCCGGAAAATTGCTTTTTCCCTCATGGACTGGTTTGAGAAAAAATGTGGAAATTGAATTGAAAGTGGATAGCCACAAGTAAAAATCTTTAAACCTTCAGGCAGGAGCGGATATTAATTGCTCCGTCCTTAGATAAATTCCCACGGTTCCTTTTTAAATAATACCTTTCATTTTACGAAATTTGCAAGCGCAACTCTCTCGATTACAAGTTCAGGGATATGTTCTTCCCCTGAAGCTTTTATTTCTTCATCTGTAATCCCGAAGAGAGAAAGGATTCCTTTTCGCTTTGAACTGGAATAGGCTAGAAGTTCGGAACATGGTTTTTCTTCGATAAGCTTCCTGAGTTCTGCCAAAGCAATAAGCAGACCATCTATTTTTCCAAGCAGCACAAAAACCGCATTGTTTTCTCCTTCATGGAGCCCTATGGAAAAACTCCTTTCAATCTGCCTTTCTCCGGCTGCGTAGCGCATGATCTCGACTCCAGGGTCTTTTGCCACGTTCTTTCCTGATGCTACAGCCCTGAGAGCCTTCCCAACTGCAAAATGAAGATGCTTTTCACCCGCAAGCAGGTCAGCGTTAAGGCCCTGAATGGTTACTCTGTTATCCGAAGCGATAGTGTTTATTTTACCTAGAAAAGCTGAAAGGTCTGAGATATTGACCTCTCCGCAAATAACCTCAATTTCCCTTTGCATTTCCATATCCCTGCCATATCCCGGGCTTTACAATAAGGATTTCGGTTGATGAAAGTTTATGAAAAAGCGGGTGTAGTAATCAACCTGATATAAAAGTTTTTATTCTTCAAATGTGTAGAGTGAGTAGTTAATAAATTTAATAAAGTGCTCACATATTTATTGCAAAAGTTCAAAAGATATTTTGCACTTGGAAAGTTCAGAGAATTTAGTTTATCTGTTTCCGGGAGGGTGTTAAATATTCAAAAGAGAAAAGTCAAATCAGAGTTCTGTTTCTGTTCGTCTATCCCGGCAAATGGCCTCGCTGCAGTTTACAAGTATCCGGAAGAAAAGATGGAACTTACAGCAGCATATATTAAAGCAGGCCTTGAACAGAACGAGCGCTGCATCTGGCTTGTTCCGGACCTCCAGAGTGCAGAAAAAGCGAAAAATTTACTTTCGAACTCTGATCTGGATATCGAAAACCGTATAGAGAAATCCAGGCTTAAGATAATTCCCCTGAAGGAGAAAGATGACCCTTCCGTCAAACAGCCAGAGACCTCAAGGATCTATTTTGACTGGAAAGCAGGGAACCCGCAGAAAGAGATAATCAAATTCATTCACGCAGGAAACTGGAGATATCTGCGCATTAACCTTGAAGTTGGAGCCTTTGGAAAGTCAATAACAACTTCCCTTAAGGAGCTGAGGTGCGTCCTTGCTGAGAATATGCCTGAAAAGAAAATCAGGCCACTCTTTATGATAAAAGAGGAAGATCTTTCCGCGGAAGAGGTTTTCAACCTTATAGAAGCCGGAGAAAAACTTGTAATTAAAAGAGAAGGTAAGTGGAAGTTTCTTAAAATAAAACAAGAAAGCCCGGACAAAAAATTTAAGACATTGATTGAGAATTCAGGTGACTCAATTCTTATACACGATATGAATGGAAAAGTTCTCGAAGCAAACCATGTAGCCTGTGAAACCTTTGGATATACTCGCAGTAAAATGATCGGAAAACACATAAAAGATCTAAGGACCAGCATCCACCTTATAGAGTTCGGGCAGCAGATAGAAAAACTGAAGCAAACAGGATATTTTACTTTTGAAATGGATTCACTGCGGAGAGACGGCACGGTTATTCCTCAAGAAGTCAATAACAGGTTGATTGAATACGACGGGGAAACTGCCGTACTATCCATAGGCAGAGATATCAGCAAACGCAGACAGACAGAAAAAGCCCTGAGAGATTCCGAAAGAAAATACCGCATGCTTTTTGAAGAATTCCCCGGGGGAATAGCCCAGTTCGACAAGTACGGGACTATCATCGTATGCAACGAAAATTTTGTAAATTTTACGGGCAGTGGTGAGAACGAAAAACTCATTTTCAATTTGCTGAACCCTCCGGAAGAAAAGAAACAGGAGGAAAAAGGCTTCACCTGTATCCCCGAAGTTCCCATCCATTGCGACATAAAATATATTTCCAGCCTTGAGGACGAAATTATACCCGGTGAGATAACCTATAAGCCTCTGATTTCGGAAAATTCCAGATTTAACGGCGGCATTATTCTTGTGGAGGATCTGACCGAAGTAAAAAGGTTGGAAGCAGTCAGGCTTCAGCAAACAGAGACCCTCAGAAAGCTTGTTGGTTCAATTCCTGTACCTGCATTCTGTAAGGACAGAAACGGGGTATATATTGCCTGCAATAAGGGTTTTGAAAACCTTCTGCGGGTGCAAAAACAGGATATTATCGGAAAGCACATCTACGATTTCATCCCCCATAAAATTGCTGAAAATTACCATGCAATGGATATAGGACTTGTAAAACACAAAAGAAACCATGTATATGAGACCTCTTTGAAATTTCCTGACGGCTCAGTACACCAGGTGATGCTCAATAAATTCATATTCAGCGGCGTGACAGAAGAAGACTCGGTTCTCCTGGGGATTATGATTGACATAACAGAACGAAAGCAGGCTGAAGAGAGAATGCTTCAGGCGAAAATGGTTGCTGAAGCCGCAAACCGGGCGAAAACCACCTTCATTGTCAATATGAGCCATGAGCTGAGAACTCCTCTGAACGCAGTTATAGGGTTCTCTGATCTCCTTTTAAGTGAAACTGTCGGTCCTCTTAATGAGAAACAGAAAAGGTACACCGAAAATATTTCAAAGAGCGGGAACCACCTTCTCGACGTAATCAATGACGTGCTGGACATCTCAAAGCTTGAGCTGGGAAATATTGAGCTCTACTACGAAACAGTGGACGTTGCAGGGATAATTGAAGAAGTCCAGAGGGTGCTCTCTCCCCTTTCAGCTGATAAAAACATCATAATAGAATCTTATATCGAGCAGGACCTGAAAACTGTAATTGCCGACAGAGTAAAACTAAAACAGATCCTTTACAATATTTTGAACAATGCCATAAAGTTCTCATCAGAAAACGGGAAAGTAAACATTTATGCAGAACCCAGAGAAGACATGATTGAGATCAGCGTAGAGGACGAAGGCATTGGCATTCAGGAATCCGATTACGAAAAAGTCTTCCAGCCATTCGTGCAGATTGATGAGTCCATATCCAGAAAACATGGAGGTGTTGGACTCGGGCTTGCACTCGTCAAAAGGTTCGTAGAGCTCCACGGAGGAAAGGTGTGGGTTAAAGCCAGCCCGGGTGGAGGAAGTATATTCACATTCAGGATCCCAAAAAATCCCCAGAACAAAATTAGGGAATACATGAGTCCTGTACAAATACCGTATAATCTTGAAATTGAAAGAGAAAAAGAGAAAATTAAGGAAGAAGCAAACTAAACTTAATTCAGTAAATGAATGTAAAGAGAAAAATGAATGATGAATGTAAAGAGAAAAATGAATGCGGTAAGGAAAAAATGAAGTAATAGATAATAAAAAACAGAATAAGGGAAAAAAGAAAGATCAGATAAATAAAAGAGAATAAATAAAGAAAGGAATGGTTAGATAACAAAAGAAAATGAATAGAAAATTAAAATAGAGTAGAAAAAGAAAATAAAAAAGAAAGCCGAAGCTTTCAGAAGAAGCCCTCAATTATCAAACATTTGAGAACAACCTCAACCACAACTAACCCAAATGCTACCACTAAAAAAAGAATGAAAAGGTTGAGGATGATCTGGCCGACTTTCATCCTGACGGACGCCAGTTCATACATCTTGATTCCCATTTATAAATATGGAAAGGACGCTATATAACCATTTGGAAATTTTTCAATACTTACACAAATACTTGCACCTGAAAAAGGGGGTTAAATAAGAGGTTTTCAGGTCTCAACCTGTTTAGCAATTATTTTTCTCTGATTTCAACTGCTGATAGGTTCTTTTTTAGATAGGTTCTTTTTTGATAGGTTCTTTTTTCTTATCACCTGATTCTCTTCCATCACCGTCACTGCTCTTCCAGTAATCGTTTCTGGTCAGCAAGCGTTCCTACCTGGTCTTTTTCTTCAATCACTTTGACAAAATGCCTGTCTGATAGATCTTCATTTCCTGACCAGAAAATTGCCTTATGGTATTTCCATGCATCAGGGTCAAGCTCAAGGATTCCTACATGAATTATAAGTTCAAGGACAAACCAGTAAGCTGCCAGAAGATGCAGATAACGGATTAATGCCAGACCGTCCATATTAATCATAGACGCGAAGAACCAGGATATTGAAAGTATCCATTCTGGGACTGGAATCCCAAACGGAGACCAGGTAAGGCTATAAAGAACTATTCCCGTAAGTGCTACCAGGACAATTGCCGTGCTTTCAAAAATAAGCAAAAGCTTCATCCCGGGGTGGAGTTTGGTGACATAATGTCCTTTCCGCTCGTCATAGACTGTAAATGCCGGATACTCACCCTTCCCGAAAAAGTTCTTTATTATATCAAGGAGACGTTCTGCGTCATCTTTTCCGAATAAATAAGATTCTTTGAAATGATATAGGCGGTCTCCAATACTGCAGTGCTCTTCTTTGCAGGAAAATATATTGTAAGGGACAAGAAGCCAGTTTGCGACAAGGAAAAAAGGCACTGCAATCATATGCAGAGCCCTTGCTGATTCAAAAGACATGAAACCCCATCCGGTATAAATTTTGAATCCCGTAATTAACAGGACAAACATGGAGATAAGGTGGACCAGATGGGTAACCCTTTCAAGCCAGGTATAGCGTTCAACAACCAGTCTTCTGGAAGCGGGCTTTTCAGCAGACCGTACCATATTTTCATCCCCCTTTAAACCACCCTGATTATGCGATCCGGATTCTTTTCAGTTTTATCAATTGTATGAATAGCACATGCAAGGCAGGGATCATAAGAGCGGGCAGTATGCAGGATTCCAAGAGGATTTGAATAGTCTACCCCAAGCGCATTTTCAGCAGCCGAGATTTTAGTGCCTATAAGAGCCTGCTCAACAGGGCTTGGAATTCCCTGAGCATTTCTCGGGGCGAGGTTCCAGGTGCTTGGAACTACAGCCTGGTACAGAGTTGTCATTGAATTAGAGCCGGAAGCCACCCAGTGCCCGAGAGCGCCACGCGGGGCTTCCCACAGGCCCATGCCTTCTGAGTTTCTTGCCATGGAAAGTTCCGTGTGTACTGCTACCTTTGCATTTGGCGTAAGGTCCTCTACAATCCACTTCATGATTTCAGGAATCAATAAGAGGATTTCATGCATCCTTGCAAGCATACGTGTATAGTTGTTCACAGGGGAGTACCCATTTTCTTCAAAAGCATTTGCCAGTCCCGTAATAAGAGGCTCTTCCATGATCAGAAGACGGGAAATTGGGCCGACCTCACAGGGAATGCCATCATAATGGGGCGCTTTTATCCAGGAATAGCGGCTTTCAGAACCCCGTGTGTAATCAATTTCATCAGGATTGTCCTCAGGAACTGTAAGCCCATTCCAGGGAGGGCGATCCGCCTCCTCATCAATGTAAAAGGCATGAGTAATATTCTCAGAAATTTTCGTGTGGTCGAATTTTTCAGGCTGCAAATTCCCGTCCATATAACCTGAAGGAATTACTCTGTCCTCTGCAGGGCTTGTCGGGTCATAACCATCTCCCTGCTCTGGCTTGAAAAAAACGCCATAGGAAAGAAAACCAATTGTATTGGGGTCCTCATAACCCCCTGAACGGTCTAATTTCAAACTAACTGGCAGCCCGAGAAGTGTTTCTCCAACAAGCTCCGAACCAAAGGCTGCAAAAAGAGGGGCATCTCCCCACCCGGTAGAGTGCGAAAAATCATTGTTTGTAAGGGAATTGTCCACAAGCTCCTGAAGGTGTTCGACGACAAAATTGACAGCTCTCTCAGGAGAAGAAGCCCTGTAAGTGTTTTCTAACCATGTCTCCAGAGGAACCCCAAGAGTGAATGATTCTATGAACTTTAAGGTCTGTGAGAGATATACCCCAAGCTGCTGAATATCTGCAACTGTCGGGGAATAAACCACGCCTCCGACGTGCTGTAAAACAGAATGGGGCATTTTTCCTGCAACAAGAGAAATGCCCTCATGAAGGCGGCGGAACTCTCTTAAAGCACCAAGATAAGAAGAGCCAGCAGGGTAGTGGGTACCGTTAGAGTGATTTATCAGAGGCATAAAACGCCCGGATAACTCGTCCCATACTGCATTTCCAGTATCTCCATACTGTGTAAGAATATCATGGTAAGCCGGATTTGCAAGATCCGGGCCAAAGAGTACATAAACATGCGCTGCATGGCTTGCTATAAAATTCATCCCCTGGTGAATATTCCTCATAACAAGGGCGTCTTTAGGCACCTGGTCCGCAACTCCAAAAAGTTCATCCAGGGCATTGGAAGCAGCTATACTGTGGCATACAGGACAGACGCCACATATCCTCATTGTCATTAGTGCTGCATCTCTTGGGTCATGATTCTGGAGGAACCTTTCAAATCCCCTGAAGACAGTGCCGTTGCTCTGGGCATCAGTGATCACACCATTTCCATCGACTTCAGTATTAATCCTGTAATGCCCTTCAATTCTTGAAAGGGGGTCTACTGTGACCTGCACCATTATTCTCTGCCCCCTGTCTCCTCAGGAACATTCTCCCCGGAAGTGCCTTCTTTCTCCTCTGGCTTTTTGAAAACCGTCCTTCTTAAGACATGAGCGCCTGCAGCAAGGAGTCCAGCTCCTATTGCAACGCCTGCTATGGTATCGAGATTGGTACCAACAATCCCGGCATCTTCAATCTCGACAAAAAAAGGCCTGGTGCTATCCGGAAAACCGGGCTGTACACAGCCTATGCATGGTGAGCCTGCCTGCGGGCAGAAGGTAAGGTGGCCGTTCCAGTGGCGTGTGGCGCAATCAGCATGAGAATAGGGACCTTTGCATCCCAGTTTCCAGAGACATTTTGGCCCTCCCACGGTTGTTTCGAACTCTCCACGGTCATAGTATCCGCGGCGGGGACAGTTATCGTGAACTGTATGGTCAGGAGGAAAGAAGACCTTCGGACGGTGCCACCTGTCCAGCACTTCAGGCAAATCATCAGGTACCCTGATTTTTCCAAGGGCTATTGCCCCTATGGTCAAAAATACCCAGTCAGGATGTGCAGGACAACCGTTGATATTGATTACAGGAGTATCTATCCCGAGAAGGTCCACAATCCCTTTTGATGGATCTTGCAGAGTAAAAGCGATTCCCCGGTGGTCCAGAAGGGCATCTATTTCACTTTCAGCGGCATTTACTCCACTATGTGTTGCACACTGCCCGATTGCAACGATTACCGAGGCATTTCTTGCAGCTTTCCCGTAAATTTCTTTGTAAGGTACCCCCCCAATCATCATGTATTTTCCGGTTCCATCCGGCCCGTTTGCAACTGCTCCCTCCGAAATAAGAATATAGCCTCTTTCGTGCTCAAGAATTTCCTCAAGAAGGATTTCAGAATTAAGCTCGGATGTGTTTGCAAGTTCTCCGTCAACAAAAATCCCCTGCTGCATCATCAAAACTTCCTGAAACATCAAATTGAGGTTAAAAAGCTGTAAAAATTCCACGATATCAGGATTTTCTCCGTCCAGCATGGATATTGTACAGCCTGAATCCATCACTCCATGAAGCCATACCACTTTGGTTTCCGGCAGCTCGGCAAGGGCTTTTGCCATGTCATTTTTATATGTTTGTAAAAAAAGAGAAGCTCCCAGTACACCTACGGCTTTTATAAATGTTCGGCGGTCCATTTTCATGAAATCAAGATTTCTGAACTTTTCAAGTACAGAGTCTTCAACCATTATACTCCCCCAATAATAAAAATTATTTTTTAAATAGAATATAATAAAACATAGGTCCTATTATATTAAAAGACTATTACGGCTTTGGAGAACCTTCTAAACTCTAACAAATAAAAATGACCAGAATATATTTTTAAGGACCATTCAGGAAATAGTTAAGAATATTAAAATAGTTCAGTTTTTTAAAACATACTAAAATAGTCAGGTTACATTAAAAATAAATATACATTTAAAAGAAATATAGTTTTTCTAAAGATTTATATATTTAAATAACCAGTTTATATATTGAAATTTTAATTTTGTATTTGCGGCACATCATATAAAAAACGGAACGCGCTGCAGAGTATATGGACTAGAATTATGAAGAATGTGGGGGATAGAAAATGACTATCGGGGATGGTCACGATTTAAAATCATCTAGATTCGCAGGTGATGAGGTTTTAGAGGCCTGTTTAGATAAAGAAAGGGTCCTGCGCAGAGGAGATAGCGGCCCGGCGGTAAAGAAAATACAGGAAGCTCTCATATTTCTGGAGATCCCTGTACCCGGTGCCGGAGCTAATGGGATATTTGGGGACGAAACTGAACTGGCTGTCAGAAGCTACCAGGAAGCTAGAGGACTCAAGGTTGATGGGGTAATAGGTTCAGAGACAATAGGAAGTCTGGATGAAGAATTCCCCGGTGTGGTGGAAAAGACTCCGGTTTCATCGGCTACGGAGCCATACGTGTCTGAAGTTCCAACTCCCCTGAAACCCAGGCCTCCTGTTAAACCGCCAAGGGCGTCTCCGGTTGAACCGGTAAAGGCACCTGAAGTCCCGCCAGTAAAGGCACCTCGAGCTCCAAAGGTGGGAGTACCTCCATTAAAAATAAAAATACCCCAGCCTCCGGGAGTGCCAACAGTTGAACCTCCGATTATGACGACACAGGCAGTTCCGCTTGAACAAACACCAGACCGTGTGACCAGGCCTATAACTCCGCCTGTAACCCGGCTACCTCATACGGTTGATAGTCGGGGGCGCAAATTCCATGCTGCAGGAACATGGAAAGGCGATAAATCTTCTTTTGGAGCTGAGGCTGGAAAATCAATACGTCTTGAGGTAAAGAACCTGAAATCCAAAGAGTCAAACGTCATAATAAAAACAAACATGGGAGAAGTAAAAGAATCCGTGCTTTTACCTGGCAAACTTGTAGACTTCGAATTTGTTGAAATAGATAAAGAGCCTTTTATATGGAGATTTTACATTGAGACAGATAGTAAAGATTCTCTAATCGAGTGGAAACTCTACAGCAACTGGGTTCCAGGAGATTCTGATAATCCCTGAAAGGTAGAAAAAACCCTTTCCTTTTTTACTTTTCCTTTTCAGAACGTTCTTTAAGCGCCCGGTTCATCTCTTCAAAACTGTTCCTGGTAACTGCAAGTATTGAGGTAAAAAAAGGAACCAGTAACCCGTTAAATTTCTCGTGCTGAATAAAAAGAACCTGATTTTCATTCAGAGGCTCAATGATAAAGCAGTGTTCGCCGTCAAATATCCCGGGGACATAAAGATGCCCTGACCAGCGTAATTCCTTTTCAGGCTTCACAGCAAGAACGTCCGGGTGAAGCGTCATCCTGCGATTGCCCAGATGCATTTGAGCTGAAATCCTGTTGCCCGGTTTGACAACCCCGTCGATCTTACGAATAAATGGATTCCACTGCTGATATGCCTCAAAATCAATAAGTACCTCCCATACCCTGGAAGCCGGTGCGTTAATAGCAATTTCGGTATGGATTTCTTTCCGGATAATTGATCTGTTCAGACCAAGAATTATATAAAGAACAGATGCAAGAAAGAAAGCTCTAAATATCCTGCGAAGATCCAGATATGGAATCTTTACACCCCTTTCTAGTTATACCTTCTATTTATACATAAATTCCATGCATTCTATTTAAGAGAACTTCTTTTAAGGATACGATTACGGACAACAAGGTAAATCTGAAGTATCAATTAAAAAGAGGATAAATGCAAAGTACAGAAAGGAAAAGTAAAATAAATCAAAAAAATTAAAGACAGATCAGAAAAATTAAAGACAGACCAGAAAAATTAAAGACAAAACGGAAAAATTAAAGATAAAACAGAAAGAAATAAAAAATTAAAGTGAGGATGAGACCTCTTTTCTGATAAGCCTTATAGCCTTATCAACGCCTTTAAACACATCCGGGCTTATTTCCCTGGTAATTTCAGTGGCTCTGGATCCGATTTCAATTCCTATTACCACAATTTCCGGCAGAGTCTGAACCTGCTCCCCAATCATCAATACATCTGTAATGGTCAGATCATGTACTGAGATCAGAGGGAGAAATTCGGCGTTTTTTAGCAGATCCCTGCCTTCAATGCGGTGTACGGAACCCGCAGGGCTGCCCGCCAGAATTGCGTCCACTATGATGACCTTTCTGGCACCATCGAGAAGATTTAGCAGATCAAGCCCGCAGACTCCTGCATCTTCGATGTCAAGACCTTCAAGCTCTTTAAACTCTTCTTTTTTAAGGATCTCGATAACTTTCAGACCAACGCCGTCATTTCCCATAATAGGGCTTCCGAAACCCAGGATACGGATAGGAGAATGCAATATAGTCATACTCTCACCATTACGAAACTGAATATATGTATTTTTATTCATTTTGATATGTTTGGATGTCTATACCGCATTTTCCTGTATCCGCACATTTTCCGGGATTTCATGAATATTTCATGAATTATTCTTTTACTTCCGAGGGTTTATCGGACGGGTCCCGCCATAGTTCCCTGTCAGGCAGGTGATTTGGATTGTTTCTTGCAACCTCTACAAAGTGCCTGTCTGAGAGGTCTTCTTTTCCTGACCAGAATATGGCTTTGTAGTACTTCCAGACACGAGGATCAAACTCGAGAATTCCCACATGAACCACCAGTTCAAAGATAAACCAGTATGTCATCAGCAGGTGAAGAACCCTCAGGAACCCTACAGGAGTCATTCCGAATGTGGGTGCGATCATGCCAGATATTGAAATGATCCACTGTGCTACCGGAAGACCAAAGAGTGACCAGTCAAGCTTGTACAGGACGATTCCTGACACCGTAATTAAGAAGAGTGCTAATCCTTCGAGTGGAATCAGGATCTTCATTAAGGGGTGAAGTTTGGTCTTGTAGTGGCCAGTCTTTTCATCATAGACAGTGAATGCAGGGTATTCGCCTTTCCCAAAGAAGTTTTTAATTATGCCTACCAGGCGAGCTAAATCTTTAGGACCAAAGATGTAATGGTCTACGAAATGCGATATTTTTCCCATTAACCCGTGCCCTTCGGAAAAGATATTGTATGGTATAAGTATCCAGTTTACTGCAAGCAGGAACGGGACCGCAATCATGTGCAGTGTACGTGCTGTATGGAAGCTCATAAACTCCCATCCAGCGTATATCTTTAACCCGGTGATGATGAGCACTATCATCGCGATAGCATGTACCGTATGAGCTATCCTGTCCGTTATGGTATAGCGCTCAACAACCATCGTTTTCGGGTTGTTGTTAGATTTCATCGTGGGTCATCTCCCTGTACTGTACTTAGAGTATCCTTAGAGTATTTGGAGCGCATTTCCCTGTAAGGTCTATTGTGTGGACTGCGCATGAAATGCACGGGTCGTATGACCTGCCCATGTGGAATATTCCAACTGGATTTGTGTAATCTACCTCTCCAACCGGGTTAATTTTTGAGCCGATAAGAGACTGTTCAAGCGGTCCAGGTATTCCATTGCTGTCCCTTGGAGACATCAACCATGAACCCGGAACTATGCACTGGTAGTTTGCAACCTTGCCACTTCCGTTTGTAGAAATCCAGTGACCAAGAGCTCCACGTGGCGCTTCCCACAGGCCCATTCCCTGACTGTCTTTAGCTGCATTGAAGTCAAGAGGCACGGAAATCTTTCCCCCGGGTTCGTAGTCAACAGTAACCCAGTTGAGAAGCTCATATGCGAGAATTGCGGTTTCCTGCATGCGAGCCAGCATCCTTGTATAAACATTAGCTGGCGAATATCCATTTTCAGCCAGTGCCAGAGCAAGTCCTGTTACAAGCGGCTCTTTTATGTTCAGCATGCGTGCAAGAGGCCCGACTTCACCTGCAATTCCGTCATATCTCGGAGCCTTGTCCCAGCTGTACTGGCTGTCCGATCCTCCTGTGTATACGATTTTCTCAGGATCTGTGAATGGAACTGTTTCACCTTTTACTGGCGGGAGGTCGTTTACACTGTTCTGGTAGAATGAGTGTGCCGTACTCTCTGTGATCTTGTCCGGATCAAATTTCAGGTATTCCAGGTTTCCTGATACCACGCCTGATGTGAAAATCCTGTCTCCTGCCGGGCTCCTCGGGTCGTATCCGTCTGTTGGCTTGTAATACCCTCCGTATGCAACGAAGCATATCTTTGAGGGGTCCTGGTACCCTCCGATAGTATCATGTTTCAGGCTTGCCGGAAGGCCAAGAAGTTTCTCTCCTACCAGTTCCGAACCAAAGGCTGCATAGAACTCTACATCTCCCCATCCTGCTTCTTTTGAGAAGTCGTTGGAAGATGTTGACTTGTTGATAAGGTCAGTCAGGTGTTCGGTAACGAAGTTTACCGCTTTCGTAGGGGAGCTTGCCTTGTATGTATTTTCGATCCATGTATTGAAATCAACTTTCAGAGTATGTGCAGATACGAAGTCCATTACCTGCAGATAGTATGTTGACAGTTTTGTAATATCTGCAACAGTTGCCGGGTATGTGTATCCTCCCGGATACAGGGATGATGGACCTGGCATTCTTCCTGCAATAAGTGCAATCATTTCCTGAAGGCGTTTCTTTTCAGGAATTGCTGCCATGTATGAACTTCCTGCAGGTATAGCCGCACCGTCCATCTTGTAGCTTATAGGTGCAAACCTTCCAAGCATTTCATCCCAGACTGCGCTTCCCGTGTCTCCGAGTGGTGTAAGGACCTTTTTGTATGCCGGGTTTGCAAGGTCAGGTCCAAACAGGACATATATATGAGTCGCATGGCTTGCCACCATGTTAAGTCCCTGGAAAATATTCCTCATAACAAGAGCATCTTTTGGGACATGTTCAGCCACGCCATACAATTCATCAAGTGCGTTTGTTGCTGTTAACCCATGAGAAAGCGGGCATACTCCACAAATCCTCTGTGTAAGAAAAGCTGCGTCTCTCGGGTCCTGGTGCTGCAGTATGCGTTCAAATCCCCTGAATATAAGGGACGATGACTGTGCATCTGTAATAACACCGTTTGCATCTACTTCTGTTGAAATTCTCTGGTGTCCTTCAATTCTGGTTAAGGGATCAACTGTAACGTTTACCATTTTTCACTCACTCTCCTTTTCCCATTCTCCTTACTGCATGCACACCTGCAGCAACTGCGGCTGCCCCTACAGCTACCTTTGCTACTGTGTCAATATTTGCCCCTACAATTCCCTTGTCTTCCGCTTCAACATACAGAGGCCTTGACGCATCCGGAAAACCCGGGTCTACACAGTTAATGCACGGTCCTCCTGCCTGTGTACACATGCTTACCGATCCGTTCCATCTTCTAATTCCACAGTCTGCATGTGCATACGGAGCTTTGCATCCCAGTTTCCAGAGGCACTTTTCTCCTCCTACTTCTTCGTCAAACTCTCCTCTGTCATAGTACCCGCGGCGTGGGCAGTTTTCATGCACTGTGTGGTCCGGCGGGAAGAACAGCTTCGGCCTTCCGTATTGGTCCAGAGCTGCTGGCAGGTCGTCCGGTATCTTTATTTTTCCAAGTATTACCGCACCCAGTGTCAGGAGTATCCAGTCAGGGTGAGCAGGGCAGCCCGGTATGTTAATTACCGGCTTGTCAATTCCAAGTTCCTTGAGCATGCCTTTTGATGCATCGGTCTTTTTGAAAGCAACTCCTCTGTAGTCTGTCTCCTTTTCAATATCGCTGTCTGCAGAGGTAATTCCTCCCCAGCATGCACATGCACCGACTGCAACTATTGCATTTGCGTTCTCTGCAGCCTCTCCTAGTGTCTCCTTGAACGTTTTGTTCCCTATAACCAGGTATCTTCCTGATCCGTCCGGACCGTTGGGGATTGATCCCTCAACGACCAGGATGTAATTTCCTTCTTTGTAAAGGTCTTCAAGTAAAATCTCTGAGTTAAGCTCTGAGGTGTTTACAAGCTCACCATCATTCCATATTCCCTGCTGCATACAGAGCGTCTCATGGTAAGCAAGGTTTACATTGAGTTTTGTCAGAGCCTGTGCAACATCAGGATTGCCTCCGTTTAAAAGAGATTCTGAACATCCGGTGCATTCTGAACCGTGTATCCAGATCAGTTTTGTCTCTGCAAACTCAAGCGCATTTACAATCTCTGTTTGATAGGTGCCAAGAAATGCAGTTGCACCCAGAGCGCTTACCGCCTTCATGAAGGTGCGGCGGTCCATTTTTAAGAAATCCATACTCTCAAGTGTACGGGTAAGGTTTTTCATTCCAGTACTCATCTCTACCACATCTTGATTTTACCCAAAATATATGTCGAAAGGGGCTTTAGATTAATCTAACTGTAACTATATAAATGCATATATAAATATACTGATAATGTTTTGAATGAGGGAATAGTATTTAAGGATTTTTACACAAGTAGGTTAATATATTAATCAAGAGATAGAATATATTAAATAAACATAAATATATATAAATATATCGAAAATGAGAATACGTGTTGAGATACCTTACTAATCAGCAAAATAAATTTTAGTAAAATTGATTGACTATAAAAACAAAAGCAAAAATTAAAATCTGTCACTGCAGAAATTCACACTCTAAAATGGCAAACTAAATATGAAAAAATAGCCAAAATATAGATAATTTTATAATTAAAAGCACAAAAAAAATTCAAAAATAATAAATTATTTTTTACGACTTTGTGAATTGATGTTTGAATTATAAATAAACCAGAGTATAGAGCCATAATTAAAAATATATTCAAATCCTGGTTTTTATCGGGTAATTTAAAACCTGCCCCTCCTGAAAGTCCTGATAAAGTCCCTGAAAAAATGTCAGAAAAGGTTAGAAACTCAGATAAAAAAGAATTTTAAATCTAAAAACAATCAGGAAGTAACATAAAAAGAAAGTTACTAATCACAGACAAGAAAACAAAAATCATCTTAAAAACAGTGAAATACAGCTTAAAATAATGATTTATAGCTTTATATAGACAAAAAGATGGTAGAGAAAGGATTAATATAAGTTATAAAGTAAAGATAAGGAAACAAAAAGGATATAAAATAGAACTATATTATCAGCTGAAATAAAATTTCTGGAATATGTACTTTTACAAAACACCGGATTAATAACCGAATTAATAAATCCAGAAACAATCATCCTGATTAAATATGCCAGACCAATTCTCGCTTATTAACCAGTTTTCGTTAGATATTAGCATTACAATACTTATCTTTTTTACAAATATGAAATAAATTCTTAAAGATATAAAACAGACCAGAACTTAATTCTATAAATATTAAATCAGACATCAGTTAAATACAAATTAAAATATCAATTACCATATTGATAAAATAAACCTTAAGCATAAGTCGAATACTATTAATAGAGCGGAAAAGATCAAATAGCTAGAGATTGCACAAAATCAATTCTCTTAAATGATTTTTTTATAAAAACCTCTAAAATATCGAATTTTGAAAAATGAAATTTGGAAAAGAAAACGGTAGATATAATATGTGTATAGCAATTCCTGGTAAAATGACGGCTATTGTGGATGAAAACACAGCAACTATTGACATGGGCGGGATCTGCAGAGATGTAAATATGGCACTTATGGGAGGTGCCGAGGAATCCATGATTGGAAAGCATTTCCTCGTCCATGTTGGATATGCGATATCTGAGATTTCGGAAGAGGAAAGTGAAGAAACCATGCGCCTTCTCAAGATTATGGCCGGTCTCGAAGAAATTGACTCCTTTGAAAACGAATCTCAGTGAAAGTTGATACTGGCAAAAGGAAAGTACATCCTTTTCAAATCACTCTCAAAAGATATTCACTAAAAATCTCAAGCGTCCACAACGGATCTCACTCAAAAATACTTATATGAATAGCCTTTAGCTTCTCAAAGTTAATTCAATTTAATTTAAGTTAATTTAATTTAAGTTAATTTAATTTAATTTAAGTTAATTTAATTTAAGTTAATTCAATTTAATTTAAGTTAATTCATTTAAGTTAATAATAAATATCGAATTCCGATCAAGATAATAAGCAACCCTGGTGATGTTTATGTTAATGCATGTAATCCATATGGGACATGATGTTTACAAGGCAAATGACAAAATTGCCGAAAAGAACAGGAAAACTCTTGACAAACACGGTGTCTTCTCAGTAAATGTTATGGGAGCAATAGGTTCAGGAAAGACCACTTTGATTGAAGAGGCTATCAGGCACCTTAAGGATAAATACAGAATAGCCGTTGTTGCAGGCGATGTTATTGCAGAGATGGACGCTTCCCGTTTTAGAAAGCTGGATGTTCCGACAATCCCTGTAAATACCGGAAAAGAGTGCCACCTGGATGCGAAGCTTGTAGAAAAGGCTCTGGGTGAGATAGACCTTGATAACACGGATCTCCTGATTATTGAGAATGTAGGCAACCTGATCTGCCCTGTGGACTTCAAGCTGGGAGAACACCTGCGGGTTGTGGTTGTGAGCGTCACGGAAGGAGACGACATTATCCTCAAGCACCCCATGATTTTCAAGACTTCAGAGCTTGCTGTCATAAACAAGGTTGATATTGCACATGCAGTTGATGTTGATTCCGAAAAGATGAGGGACGACATCCTTTCCTTAAACCCTGAAGTGCCGGTGATCCTTACATCGAAACACGACTGGGAAAGCCTTGAAACATGGATAGGTTTCATCGAGCTCGGACTCACCAGAGCAAAGGAAGCTCAGAAAAAGTAAGGCAGATGAAAGACAAGTAAAATGAAGAGCCTGGAATAGGTCAAGCCTGGAATAAGTTAAATCAAGAATAGACCATTTATCTGTTCTCTTCCTTTTCTTCTTCCCTGGACAGGCCTCCCTCATTCGAGCATTGGAGGAAAGACCCTGTAAAGAGATTAGACCTGTACGGGTAAAAGATATTTTCGTGATTTAACTCTTTTTAGCCCCTTAAGAAAAGTCCGCTCCGTACCTTCCAAATCATATCTTCCAGATTAGTCTTTTTTGAGTTTAGCTTATACTCTTTATGAATTAGGCCTCTTGAGCGAGCGGAGAAAGCGAAAAGGACACTATCCTCCTGGGAAGAACCTCGAGGAGTGAAAAGGACACCATCATCACGAGAAAGAGCACGAGCAACATAAATTAATTAAGGCAGTGATGGGAAATAAGTATACAATTAAAAGTCATATGCTGATCGATAGTAAGGAGCCACAGCGTGAAACTGGACCCTATTGTGGAAGAAGAACTCTTGCGCTCAATACCGGTATATTTTGTTTCTTTTTTAGCCATTGGAGCATTGAATTATACAGGCTATATCTCAATAGATGGCCTTGCGGCTTTCTTCCTGGCTTTTGTGCTAACAGCAATACATTTTGTGCTCATGCTAAGGTACAGGAAAAAGGAATATCTGACAGACCCTTCAATCAGTTCAATAATAGACCACATGCTCAAGCGAGAAAAGCCTGAAAAAAAGAATGCAGAATATACAGAAGTAGGGACAAACTTCCGCCCTGTTCTGATAATACTTGTTATCACATATCTCATTTATCGTTATGCAGCCTGAATCAGGAGCTATTTTTGAAGCATGCAGAAATAAGTGGGGAAAACAATGTGTAGCAGAAGCTAAAATTAAGAAATAACATAAACAATACGCATAAAGAAACGATAAAGAAAAGATAAAGCTTGAGAAGTGGAGGATAAAGATGATAATGAGATTTAAAGGGATGAGTCCCAGAATTGCTGAGACGGCTTTCGTTGCGGATTCTGCGGACATAATAGGAGATGTTGAGGTAGGGAGCCATTCAAGCATATGGTTTAATGCAGTAATCAGGGGAGACCAGAACAAAATAGAGATCGGCAACAGGACAAGCATCCAGGACGGCGTTATTATCCATGCAGACCCTGAAAATGGGGTTCAGGTTGGGGACAACGTGTCTGTAGGGCACGGGGCTGTTCTGCACGGGTGTAAAATAGAGGAGAATGTAATAATAGGCATGAATTCGACTGTGCTGAACGGGGCAGAGATAGGGAAAAACTCAATTGTCGGTGCAAACGCGCTTGTGCCCCAGGGGAAGAAGTTCCCGCCTAACAGCCTTATTATTGGGGTCCCGGGTGCGGTAAAAAGGGAAACGAACGAGGAAGATATTGAGGCTATACAGGAAAATGCTGAAGAGTATGTTGAGATGGCAGAAGAGTATAGAGAAGAGATAAAGAGATATGCTTTCACAAAATCAAGTTCAATGACCTGAATCGTAGCCGATTGCCTGAATTCTGGTAGCACCATTCCGGGTGAGAAGCAACACGAAATATATATCTGATGCATAATCTTGGTATTCAAATCTGGCAAGCATCTAACTGACATGGACTTGATCTGAACATATTTCGTAACAATTCAGAGTATAGTTATACTCTCACTTTCATTTTTTATAAAAAATGAGGTTTTGCTATTATCCACCAAATTCCTTTATTTTCAATAATATTCAATAGAAATAAGTCTTTTACAAAAAAAATTATCTAAAGCCAGTTAAAATCAATTTAACACAATTTTATGTAAATAAATTCCATTAAAGAGGTTATTAATCTTGTGATATTGGAAAACCCCCAGTTTAAATTATCAATACATAATTAATATGTATAGTTTTATGCAATTTGCTATAGCAAATCATACCAAATATGATTTTTCTAAAAATACATATTGCTATTTAAGTTCTCTTCATGGGTTCAGTATTCAATACCATTTAATGTCAATATTTTTAAGGTATTTGATGTATTTTTTGACAAAATAAATGATTATGTGCCATTTTTCTTCTTTTAGAGAATTTTTATCAATTTTGGCAAAACCTCAAATACTTTCAATCTAATCCGTTTAGAAATATGCTTATCCAAAATATCGCAAGAACTACTGCAATGATAAGAGAATCAAACTGCTCTTTTGATGCATAATACCCTTCTAGTCCGCCAATAATTGCCAAACTTCCAAAATAAGTAAAAATGTCGAGAATCCGCTCTGTTTCAGGAACATTTCCAGCAATAAATGAATTTAGATGTAATTCGTAGAACAAACATAATATTGGTACCGTTCCAACTATAACAGATCCTATTCGATCTTTTGTCTGCAATCCGTAAAAGATAGGGGCTAGTGGGTATACAAATATACTGATCAGTACCATAAGAACTTCAAAAAGTTCCGGTAATATGTGAAAAATATCAAAAATAAACACCGATAGTGCAAAGATGTGAATCAATGCAGATACAAGTAATGGTACAATTACTGATCGAATCACTTTTATCTTCATTTTTTCCATAATAACATAACCATTGCAGTCAAAATCAACAAGCAGGTTAATTTTTACTCATGATTTTCTAACTTATAAAGACGTGTACTAAGAGAACAAACATTTTGAATTATACATCTCATCACAAAGTTGCCCCGAATAAAATTTTTGAGAAAGTATTACTGATATTTTTCATTGAATTTTTTCAATTTTTTTACTAACCAAATGAGCTATTAGAAGTATAGCGAAAAGATTAATTATTTTTTGACATTTTAGATGTACTCCTACATTTAGGCAAATGCTAACATTATTAAAATAATTACTGTTTTAGGCACTCAATTTTAGTTTCTAATGAGTTCCAAGATTTGAAAGAAAAACGAAGTCAGGACAAACAAGAGAGAAAACAAGAAAAAACATATAAACTTTTGAGATATAGAAAAAAGTCCAGATGCGAGGGAAGCGATTCGAACGCACGAACTCCTACGAGACCAGGCTCTCAACCCTGAGCCTTTGAACTGGCTTGAGCAACCCTTTACTTATAACGTTATCAGTCCTCTTTTAATGCCTCATTATGACCCTATAAATCTCCTGTTATTACTTCACTCATAATTTAGAATGACTATTAATGAATAACCGAGTTTCTGACAATTATTTCTACTATGATTATTTAAACGGATCAGAATTCATTGATTTAAAACATATATAGAAACATACATATCGCATAAATTAACCAATTAGCACAAAAACTCAACTATTTTAAACTATGGATTAAGTATCCGAATATTAATTACAAAAATATTATATTAAATTAGATATCCAGGTGTTACATAGAGAGGCGAGGAAATAAATGAAAAAAGAAAATAAAACATATTCCCTACTTTTGGCTTCAACTATTATTCTCTTATTTTTAATTCTTTTTTCATTTATAGAACCGGTATCCTCTTTACAAAGTGGCTCGTCTGCTGAATATGCATATGTTCCAAATGAGAAAACCAATGATGTTTCGGTAATTAACACAACAACTAATAAGGTAATCTCCACTGTGCCTGTAGGGAATAATCCTGTAGGAGTTGCAGTCAATCATGATGGAACAAGGGTATATGTAACAAACTATGGCAATGACAATGATCTTGGATACACTTTCTCTATTATCAACACAGGTACCGACGAGGTTACAACAAGGCTTGTAGACGAAGGCAAAGGAATCAAACCTTTTGGAGTTGCGATAGCTAAAGATGAAACGCTATATGTTTCAAGCTATGTGACCGAAAAGGTTTACGCAATTAACCCTATAAACAATACTATTTTCGAGATCGATGTAGGACCTAAACCTTTTGGAGTTGCAATCACACCTGATGGAAAATGGGTGTACGTGGCAAATAGTGGCAATAATACTGTCTCCGTAATCGATACGACTGCAAACAATGTTATAGACACTGTGAAGGTAGGAACCAGCCCTTATGGAGTTGCGGTTTCACCGGATGGGAAAAAAGTATATGTAACTAACCAAGGTAGCGACAATATCTCTGTAATCGATACAGTTACAAACAATGTTACAGCCACTGTGAAAGTAGTAAAATATCCCGCCGGTGTTGCAGTTACTCCTGATGGAACAAAGGTATACGTGGCAAACCATTGCAAATACGTTGGCACTGTCTCTGTAATTAATACAACCATAAATATGGTCACCGAAAATATAATTGTAGATGAGAATCCCTGTGGAGTTTCGATCGCACAAGATGGAAAGTGGGTGTATGTAACAACTGCAGGTAGCGAAAACGATTCTGGCAGTGTCTCTGTAATTAACACCACAACTAACACTGTTCTCCCCAGCAGAGTGTTTGTAGGAAATCGTCCTTCTGGTATAGGCCAGTTTATAGGTTCTTTTCAAGAATCCAGAGTAGAAACCACAACTTCCATATCTTCTTCATTCGATCAATATCTAATTCAATCTTTAATTGGAAAACCTATAACGCTTATAGCTAAAGTAAATACAACATCGCAAGGAACAAAACACCCTTCAGGCAAAATTATTTTCATGGAAGGATCAACCCCTATAGAAAATGGAATTAAAGACTTAACAGATGGACAGGCAACTTTGGATACTTCGTCTCTTCCATTTGGTTCGCACATTATAAGAGCAAGGTATACAGGTGATACAGATATTAGACCCAGTACATCACCTCCTTTCCAGTTAACGATCGGCTCCAATGCATTTTGGCCACAAATCTTTTCTGGTAGTATTCTTGCATTATTCGGAGGTATTGTTACAATATTTGTAGCAGCAATAACGAAAAAATATCTGTGATTGAAATTTCTGTACTATTCAAAATACTAGAAGCTTTTTACCTGCTTTCGGCAGATTGACATTAAAAATAAAAATATTTTTCACGGTGCCGTTTTAGCAAATTAACTACTATAGATCAGGTTAAAAGCTGTTAACGTGTGGATAAATTCCACAACAAATATAAATACTGAAAAATACTGAACAAATTTTCATTGAAATTTAGTATGATAAATTGTTAATTTTCATATGTAAAATTGTTAATTTTCATATGTAAACCTATAAACTATAGGTAATTATGGAACATAATTTCAAAATCGCAATCAAATAAAATACCAAAATTAAATATTGGTATGCCTAAAGAAGATTTTAGTGTAACAGCAAACTCAGTCTGAAAAACCTTGTAATTTAACTTTGAACTCAAAGGCAAATGAATCACATGCTGAGCTCATCTCAAAACCAATTTTATTCTCAAATAATGAAAGTTTCAGAATTATAGCTCATGATTCGAAAATCGATTGAGTATCATGAGTTCGAGATTTTGAGGAGCAATTTTGAGTTTTAGGATCAACTCGTTATTAAATCGAAACAAAAGGATTGGCAGTAATTTTTCTGTAAAATTACAAGAAAAAATAACATAAACTTCTGATAGATATAGAAAAAAGTCTGGATGCGAGGGATGGGATTCGAACCCACGAATTCCTACGAAACTAGGCCCTCAACCTAGCGCCTTTGACCTGGCTGGGCAACCCTCGCATTTCGATTAAGCAAATGAATTGGCTTTAATGATTTTAAAAATTTTTTTATTAAAATACATTGATTTTAAGTTAAACAGAATTAAGAAATCTGGTGCGAGGGATGGGATTCGAACCCACGAACTCCTACAAGACTAGGCCCTCAACCTAGCGCCTTTGACCTGGCTGGGCAACCCTCGCATCGTGTTTTCCTGTGAATTATGGCGCGCCTTGCGCCCTGCACTTCCTCACAATATCATGGATAATATATAAACGTTTCGAGTCATGAGTGGCGCTGACAATAATTGCCGAAAGATCCTGCAATAAAAGAAATGGTCTCGGAAGTAATCATGTAAAGAAAATCCTCTGTGCAGAGAGTTTTCCGGAACCAGAAAATAGGCTCCGAAAAAATCGGTTTGAACTCTCTGGTTTAACCAGGGGTTCAGAGCTGGTCCAGAATTGCCAGAAGTTCCTCGGCTTTACCTTTAATGACGTTTGCGGCATTAATGGTAAGGTCTTTAGCAGTATATGAACCATCGGACTCCATGGTAAAAACAAAAGCGTTTTCGTAGAAGTCCACTTTTATAGCGTTAATGTCACATACCTGTTCACAGAGCCTGCAGAGGGAACATTTTATAAGGTCGTCCTCAGCAATCCTTGCTCCTGCTTCTTCAACCCGGATAATGCCTTTAGGGCATTCTGCCGCACAGTGTCCGCAGGCATCGCAGTTCTCAATGGTTATAACAGGTACGTTCTTGTAGCCACAGGCAACGCCTGCCTGCCATTTTACGCTGTCTCTGCCGTAGCCCATATGGGCAATAGCCTCGAGCACGAGCTTCTGTCCCTTTTTCAGCTCAACAATCGGGATATTAGGATCTGCCGGCTGGATCTTGGGATCAGAAGAGATAAGGTCACGCGAATAAACGGTACCAGGACCTTCTGCACTGAGGGTTAAGGAGACCTCGCAGGCAGGGCAGCCTTCTCCTCCGCAGACCTCACACTCAGCCTGAGGCATATACGTCTCTATATCCGTTACAAGCGGGATTAAGGAGAGACGGAGAGCCAGCTGTTCATCATAGAGCACGGAGGTATTGTCGTAAAGGTTTACATACTCGATTGCAAGAGTGGGTACATCGGCGATCATGGCACGCCGTACGCCGTTAGCAAAAGCCATGCTTACCCGGGACAGCACAAACTTTGCAGATCTGTCCGATAACTCCAGAATGTCTACTTCCATCGTCATATACCTTAATTCCCCTGAATTTTGAACACATTAAAAAAAGAGAATTTTGAAGAATTCTCTGAACAATTTTTATTATACACGCCTTCCGCCTTTTGGACGGGTTCCGTCGTGCGGGACAGGAGTCACGTCCTCGATCCTGCCAATACGGATTCCTGCTCTTGCAAAAGCTCTGATTGCAGCCTGTGCGCCGGGTCCAGGGCTTCTCTGCTTGTTTCCTCCGGGAGCTCTCACACGGATGTGGATCCCGTTAATGCCCTTGTCCCTGAGCTGGTCAGCAAGCTGGCCTGCCATCTGCATGGCAGTGTAAGGAGAGCTTTCATCCCTGGCAGCCTTTACCACCATACCACCAGAGGACTTGGCAATAGTTTCAGCCCCGGTGATATCTGTTACTGTAATAATTGTGTTATTAAATGAGGATTTGATGTGAGCTACAGCCCATTTCATATCTGCCATGTTTATCTCCTCCCGCCTCTCTTCTTCCTGCCGCCGCCTCTCTCAGGAGGTCTTTCTCTTGCCTGCTTCGCCTCGGCAGCAGCCTTAAGGGTTGTTGCACTGTCTGCAAGGAAGGATGCGACCTGGACAGGCCTTTCAGAGTGGGACTCACTCATAAGAGGAGAACTTCCATAGTATCCTATATGCATCTCGTCTTCTTTTGAGACCAGCATTCCCGGAATTGTAGCTTTTCTGCCGTTAATTGCAATGTGGCCATGGGTAATGAACTGGCGTGCCTGAATAACAGTCCTTGCAAGCCCGAGGCGGAGAACCTGGGTCTGGAGCCTCCTTTCAAGGATGTTTTCGGTCTTTAAAGAGAGAATATCGTCAACGTTGGCGTCAGCTTTTATAATGCCATAGCGGATGAGCTTGGAAAGAATTTCTTCGGACTGGGTTGCGTAGTGCCCCTCAAGTTCCCCTTCCTGTCCTCCGGAAGCTACCTGTGCAAGAAGTTTCCTTGCTTCGGACCTGTACATCCTGAGCATACTTGCTGCTTTCCAGACTTCCTTTTTGTTTCTGAGGCCGTATGCCTTCACGAGCTGGACTTCAGCAGCCATCCTGGCTTCCTGCCAGGGGTGCCTAGGAGTCTCGTAACTTTTACTTTTTTTACCTGGATATGCCATTTCAAATCACCAACCGAAAAATTACTTCTTCCTGCTCACACCGACAGTTGACCCGCGGCGGCCTGTGGATTTTGTCCTCTGCCCTCTGACCTTAAGGCCTCTCTCGTGCCTGAGTCCTCTGTAAGCACGGACCTTCTTCAGGTTGTTAATATCTTCCCTGAATGTCAGCAGGATGTCTGTTCCGAGCAGGTGCTTGTCCTGTCCGGTGGTGAGGTCTTTCTGCCTGTTAAGCATCCAGCTAGGGACAATCTCTTCGAATTTTCCGATTGCAGCGTCGAGTTTGGCTACTTCCTCGTCCGGAAGGTATCCAAGTGTAGCAGTGGGGTCAACACCTGCGCCCTTAGCAATAAGGATTGCAGTGCGTCTCCCGATTCCGGGAAGACCTGTAAGAGCATACTCTACGGGCTTTGCCCCCTTCAGGTCGGTATTCATAATCCGAACAAGATGCCTTAGTTCTTCGTTGTTATTTTCTTCTGCCATATACTTCCTCCATTGGAGTGCATGCAGCATCCTGTAGCCCCTGACCGAATACCCATTAAGAATACGCGAGTAATTCAGGAGCAGCTCTCATAGGAGCTTCTTTACAGCATATACTGATGAGTTCCTTTACATGCAGCTGCCAGTATATAAGGATATCTGCGTTTATCCCCCCCTAAAAGCGAATGCCGTCAGGATAAAAAGCTGGTATGGGAGACAAATTAACGCAGGAATAAATGTAGAAAATAATTGAAGTGATACAGAAAATATCTAAAGAAATTCTGAAAAATTTTATGTGATATCAAAATAAGAAAACATGACGCCGAGGGGGAGATTCGAACTCCCGAGGGGCTAAGCCCCACAAGCTTTCCAGGCTTGCGCCCTACCACTAGACTACCTCGGCACAGAGCGTATGGCACGACTTATACCATAACGGAATAGTGATATATAAATCTTATTCTAGGAAAGAATGAGAAAGAAAGAAGAGAGAACTTTAAAAGAGATATTGAGAAATTTGAAAGGTCAGAACTGTACCTTTTCTTCTTTTTTAGTCCAGCCTCTTGGATAAGTTCCTGCTTCCATAAGTACACGGATGGGAGAAGCTGCAATACCCGCAGAGGCTTTGAGGATCTCCTCAGTGGTCATTTTAGCCTTTGCAAGAGCAACAAGTTCCCCTTTTAAAGTAAATAGCCCTGTGAGTTCTCCTTCAGCCAGATTAGAGTCGAGACCTGTAATACCAGGGACTGCCAGGGAAGCTCCTGAACAGATAGCATCCACTGCACTGTCCCGCAGGATAATTTTGGGGAGGTGGGATACGGCGGATTCCATCGGCCTTATAACCCTTCTCAATTCAGACTCGTCCCCGTCTTCCTTCCAGAAAACATAAGCATCCTTCAGTTCGTGGAGGGTAATAAGCGTCTTTTCCGTAAACGGACCTGCTTTGGTCCTGCGGAGCCCCTGCATATGTCCGCCGCAGCCCAGAGCGAGCCCTATATCGTGGCAGAGTTTCCGGATATAAGTCCCTGCTTCACACCCAACACGGAAGAGCACAGACGTACCCTCGATCTCAAGCACTTCCAGATAGTAGATTGTCCTTACCCTTATAACGCGCTTAACAGCGGACTTGATAGGGGGCATCTGGTAAATAGGGCCAGTAAACTCCTCACATACCTGGCGGACCAGCTTCTGGGGCATAGCCCTGTGAAGCTTCAAATGGCAGATGTACTCTTTTCCCGAGAGGCGCAGGGCTGGCACGGCAAGGGTAGCTTTTCCGAGCAGTGTTGGCAGAAGACCTGTAACCTTAGGGTCAAGAGAGCCTGCGTGTCCTGCCGTGTGTACGCCAAGGATGGCTTTTACCCAGGCTGCAACTTCATGGCTTGTAGGTCCTCTGGGCTTGTCAATATTCACAACTCCCTTCTCAATATATTCATGGATGGGGCGCTTTTCCGGAGGACAGCCGTAGGCTGGATTTGTCCAGGCGCCGGACTTCCGGACAAGGGTTCTTTCAACTTCTGATGGCAGTTTGCCGGCGGATGACATGGTAATTTTAAACTCCTGGGTATGGTATATTCAATTAGCGATCTGTGACCAGTATGTGTTTATAAGGCTTCAGAATAACGGATGTCCCCCTGTTCACACAAGATAATATCCGTGTTCGGAAGATAAAAACCCGCGCTGATGTAAAACCTGTTTAAACTCCCTCTGGGGCCGGTGAAAGTCACTCAGGCCCGACAAGAGCGTCAATAGCGACCCTCAGGATATCAAGAGTCTGGTACTGGTTCCATTTTTCAGAATCAATGACAATATCATAAATAGACAGGTCAGTAATATCAATCCCATAATAATTCTTATACCGGAGGGTTTCGGACCGTTCCCTTTCAACCGTTTTTTTCAGTTCTTCATCAAATGAGATCGTTTTCTCGCGCCTCTGGATACGCTTTACCCTGGTCAACAGGGGGGCTTTTATCCAGATTTTAATCACATCAGATCTTCCCTGAGCCATATGGCCTGCAAGCCGACTTTCAAGAATAATATTCTCCCGGCTGTGAATAATAGCTTTCTGGTTTTTGTCAATATCAAGGTCAATGGAAGGGTCTCTCTCAGCCAGGGCTCCGAACTCAGCCAGGCTCATCCCTCTTTCTCTAGCCATTCTTCGGAAAATTTCCCCCGAAGAAATCAGCTCGAGGTCATAACACTCAGCAAGGAGCTTTGAGAGAGTGGAAGTGCCGCTTCCTGGAAGCCCGCTCACTGTGATCTGCATCAGACCCCACCGATATTAAGGGCTTTCCTGACAAGCTGGCTGACTCCAAGAGAGGAGATGAAGTACCAGTAGATCCAGTGCTGGAAAGGACCAATAGCTGAAGTGGTTAGAAGCTGCTCACCCCAGAAAGGAAAGACCATGGTAGCCGCTTCGTGCCCGCTGATGAAATAATAAGCCCACATGAAGAGAGGCAGGGAGATAATACTTATATAAGCCATGGGCTTGAACTGCTGCTTGGACATCTTCATCTGGTCTTCCATCATCTCTTTACGCTGGTCTTCAAGTTTTTTCAGCATATATGTATTCTGAGAAAGCTGTGCCTCCCGGAACTCTTTCTGGAAAACCTTCATGCGCTCCTGAGTATTCCTCATCAGGTCCCAGTCCATGGTATATTTCTGGATAAGGGATGCATAAATGGCAGTGATGGCAGCCATGACTAAAAGGATCAGATGGAAGTTCTGCTCCCCGACCAGCATGAGAACGGGGTCCATAAAGATCCCTACTGCTTCTCCTACAGCCTGCCTGAATTCCTGCCCAAGGAGCATTATCCCGAACATAAGGGAAAAACCGAAAGCCAGAAGGAAACGGTCAATTTGCTTTTTTAATGTCTCTGTAACCAAGTTGTCCTCACCATTAAGGTTCGATAGATTTAATTTAAATTGTTTCAAGCGGGAGAGTATTACCGGATGAGCTTGAACGAATAAATCCCGAAAATGATTTGATAACAATAAGCCCGAAGTGATTAAATTAGCCGTAAACCAGCCATAATCCGGCGCATAAATTGCTCAATGAGTCAGCTCATGATGAATGAGCTATTTAAGACATCATACAGGGTTTTCTGTTAATAAGTTTCGATGTATATATAAGTTATACTATTCGGAAATATTATATCAGGTTCATGCTGCAAATGCCTTTTATTCCTGTTTCTTATGCGAACATTGTTTCTGACATTATCTGAGAAATTGTATTCCTTTTCCGGTTTCCAAAAAATTCCTGAATAATTTTTTAAAAATTAAGACCAAAACATAGCTTTAAATAAGTTATCATAATTTATCATAAAAAGAATCGAGATACAGGACATGGAGCCTGACCTGGGAGAACCATAGCAGATTTATAGAAATGATCCGCTAGAAAGCGCTTTCAGGTATCAAAAAGGAGTTTAGAAATGCACCTTCCAAACCCCCATAAACAGCACCCGAAAGTCAGTAAAAGGGCATGGATATCAGAAACTGCAGTAATAATCGGAAATGTGAGTATTGCAGATGATGTGTTCGTAGGCCCAAACGCGGTTCTCAGGGCAGATGAGCCCGGGTCATCCATAACAGTTCAGAGCGGCAGCAATGTACAGGACAATGTTGTTGTCCATTCCCTCTCACACTCAGAAGTCCACATAGGCAAAAATACATCTCTTGCCCACGGGTGCATTGTACACGGGCCCTGCAGGATAGAAGAAAACTGCTTTATAGGGTTTGGAGCAGTGGTGTTTGACTGCAATATAGGGAAAGATACTCTTGTCCTCCACAGGTCCGTAGTCCGCGGAGTAAATATTTCTTCGGGCAAAGTGGTACCTGACGGGAGTGTGGTTACAGGCCAGGGATGCGCTGACACCCTTGAAGGAACCACAAAAGACCTTAATGAGTTTAAAAGGTCCGTAGTCAGGGCAAATGTTGACCTCGTAGAGGGATATATCAGGCTTGTAGAGGAAAGCTGAAAACAAAGGGATGCAAACTCTCCGAAACTGTCAAAAACAGAATAATATCATGAACCGAATGGAAATTTCCGGAGACATTCAGGAATCCATGATGAAAGAAAAAGAGTAAGAAGGAAAAGAGTAAGAAGGAAAAGAGTAAGAAGGAAAAGAGTAAGAAAAAAAGAGTAAGAAGAAAAAAGTAATTAGATAAGAAGCTCATGACCGGAGTTAAAGATATTTTCCCTCCAGTTTTTCCAGAACCTTTTTTCCATTATCCGTAAGCATGTATTTTTTCCAGGTCGTTTTTTCAGGGGTCAGGCATTCGATTAAACCTTTATCTTCAAGCTCTTTCAAAGCGCGGCTAATATTCTGCGTGGACCTGTTTGTTTCATGGGCGATATCCGAAGCCCTTACTGCAGTATGCCTTTTCATGGATTCCATCAGTATCAGGCGGCGGTCAACGCTGATGACCCACTTTATCAATTCGTCTGTCAATTTTTCAGTCATATTAATTCAGATTCTCCAGCAAAAGCTTCCTAGTGAAATAAGCAGTCACATAATATTTAAAATTTAATCACTGTGTCGTGCAAAGAATCAACTGTGAAAGACTGTTCAGGCATTTAATGAGGTTCTAAAGAACGGTATTCAACAATGAATTGATTATTGGAAGTAATGAGTAGTCAAAATAGTATGGGATCTAAAATTAAATAACTGTTGCTGAAAAATAACGAGCTGAAAGAAAAAAGGCTGGAGAATAGAGCTGCAGAATTCTTCAAAGGAAAACTGAACAGCTTTATCTTTCTAACCTCGAGTCAGCCCCTGTTACAGAAAAACAGCTTGCTTCCCGATCTTTCCTGTTACCTATCAATTCAGCCTCTGTAATAGATTATCAGCTTGCTGCCCTGAAGAGAGGATCAGCTTGCTGTCCTGAAGAGAGGATCAGCTTGCTGTCCTGAAGAGAGGATTAGCTTGCTGCCCTGCCTGCAGTGACAAGCTCGTCCATCAAGCTTTCTGCGTCCTTCTCAATCATCTCGACAAGCTCTTTTCGATAATTCGAAAGCTTTTCCGCAAGCTCCCCGTTTTCCACTGCCAGCAGCTGAACGGCAAGAATTGCAGCATTATCCCCTCTTCCGATTCCCACACAGGCAACCGGAATTCCCGTAGGCATCTGGGCAATAGACAGGAGGGCGTCAATCCCATCAAGTGCTGAGTTTACAGGGACTCCGATTACAGGTTTTATAGTGCTTGAAGCCACAACTCCTGGAAGATGGGCTGAGAGCCCGGCAATAGCAATAAATGCCTTTACGTCGGTTTTATGCGCAGTTTCAATTATTTCAGCAAGCCTCGCAGGGGTCCTGTGTGCGGATGCAACAGTGATGGTATATTCAATACCAAACCTGTCAAAGACTTCGGTTGCCTTTCTTGCTACTTCTTTATCGGATTTGCTGCCAAGGATTATTACAACATCAGTCATGTATACTCCGTAATCATGTGTATGAGAATATATGGTAATATATGAGAAATTATTTAAGCTTTTACCTTAAGAGAATTCAATCAAGGAGTAAAAAACCAAAAACAAAAACAGAAACAAAAACAAAAAGGAAAGCAAGAATAAACAAACAGAAAAACAAAAACAAAAATAAGAGGAAAAGAAATTCAGGCAAATTTTGCCAGAACTGCTTTTATATCCTCAAAGACCACATTTATGTCCTTTGTGCCGTCAAGTGTGACAAGAATGCCCTTTTCTTCATAATAATTGATAAGAGGCTGGGTCTGCTTCTTGTAAACGTCCAGACGGTTCTGGACAGCCTCTGCTTTGTCGTCGTCCCTCTGGTAGACTTCGCCGCCGCAGATATCGCAGATATTGTCCTTCTTTGGTGGGTTGGCAATTGTGTGGTAGCTTGCCCCACATTTGCACATAAGGCGCCCGCTTATCCTTTCCACAAGCACTTCATCAGGAACCTCAAGGTTGAGGACGACATCGATGGGCTTGTCAATTTCATCAAGGATTGTTTCCAGGGCGTCAGCCTGAGGGACAGTTCTCGGGTATCCGTCAAGAATGAAGCCTTTTTTGCAGTCTTCCTCATTAAGGCGGTTTTTGATAATGCCTATAAGTACGTTATCAGGGACAAGTTCTCCTTTGTCCATGTATGCCTTGGCTGCAAGTCCCAGTTCCGTTCCTTCTCTAACATTTGCCCGCAGGATATCTCCTGTGGAAATCTGCGGAATTCCGTAGAAGTCAACCAGTTTTTTGGCCTGGGTACCTTTGCCGGCACCCGGGGGCCCGAAGAGTATTATATTCATCGAAGATCCCCTTTTTGCATCCTTTTATTTGATTGTTTTCCCTTAATCATCTATCTTTTTCAGTTAGCCCTGCAATAAAAAGTTATAAAGTTTCATTGCTCCCCAAAGAAAGAACGAATCATCGGGTGCATCTCCATCATCTGCTCGGAAGCTATATCCTCATACAGACGGTACACAATACTTACAGTCAGCAAAAGCCCCGTACCTCCAGCACTTCCAAGAGTACCGAGCAGGCTCGCAATCAGGGTCAGTAATCCTATAAAAGCCCCGCCTATAACGGTAACCTTTGGGATATAACGCTGCATGACTTTTTCAATACTGCTGATGTTCCGCCTGAAACCAGGAATCTGCATACCTGAGTTGAAGATCTTCTGAGCTGTCTGTTTAGCACCCATGCCTGTAGTCTCTATCCAGAAGAGGGCAAAGATAATACCTCCTGCAATCAGAAACGTGGCATCTATAAAGACATGCAGTGCGATCTGCCACATAGCCGGAGCGGTTGCCCCATAGCTTGCAAATGATTGCTGTACCAGGGACGGGATCCAGTCATATGGGCTGTTTATAGGAGACAGATAATACATGATCCCGTTCAATGGGGTTGAGCCGCTGAATTCTCCGAGGAAAGTAATCCCTCTGCCGGAAAGAATAATCCCTACCATCTGGATGTTAGCCTGAAGAGCCCTGACAAGGATCATTGGCAGGACTGATGCGTAAATAAGTTTGACCGGGAAGCGGCCCCTTGCTCCTCTAACTGCACTGTGAGCGAGAGGGATTTCTATTCTTGTACTCTCCACATACACCACGAGCAGGAAGATAGCAATCGTACTCAGGAGAGCAAGAATGCCTCCACTGACCAGCATGAATAAAAGGCCTTCACCGGATAAGAGGTAGCCTGCATCGGTATTCTGGGCTATGTAAATCCATTTGGGAATAAGACCTACAGGGAGCCCGTTTTCCATTTCCCAGTTAAATATCCCTGTAACGATCTGCTGAGAGATTCCCGCAACTATGAAAAGCCCGACTCCTGAACCGATACCCCATTTGGAGACCACTTCGTCCATGAAAAGAACCAGCACGCCTCCAATAAAGATCTGGACAAGGAGCAGTAAAGTGATCACTCCCAGGCCTACACCAAGAGTAGAAGCAAGCCCCGGATCCGGCTGGATGTATCCACCAAGAAGCTGTGGAAGAGCTTCCAGAATAATCATAACAAAGACAAGGAACTTCTGAGATCCCTGGAAGAATGACTGATCTCTGGGGTCCGAAAGGTCCAGTTTGATAATGTCTGCCCCGACAAGAAGCTGCAGGACAATGGAAGCCGTAACAATTGGACCTATACCAAGGAGAACTAAAGTTCCCGAAGCCCCGGCAAAGAAGGCACGATAAGATTCAAAAAGGTCAATAGAATCCTGAGACATTCCGAAGAGCGGCACATTTGCAAGAGCAAAATACAGCACCAGAATTCCCAGAGTCCACCAGAGTTTATCTTTAAAGTGGACATGTTTTTCCGGACTTGCTACTGCAGGTAACTTATTAAAAAACGGTTCTAAGGTATCCCTGAGAGTCATCGATTACACCATTCAAAACATAAATTTTTTTACTATTTTAAATATTAGATTATGCTTTTACCGTAAAATAATGGTATATAGCACACCTAATATAAAAAGTTACTAAAAGAATGAAATAAGTAGGGTCGAGATGACACTACTTATTCTGCATCGATGCAGCTTCCGCCAGCATTTTCGATTTTTTCGCGGGCAGACGCGGAAAACTCCTCTGAAGTGACCACAAGGTTCTTTGTGACACGTCCGCTTCCAAGGACCTTCTCGATTCCGAGGTTTTCAAGGTTAATGTGGTATGCTCCATCCTTAACTTCTGCAAGCCCTTCTTCAACAAGATAGGGAGCAAGTTCGTCAAGTTCTCCAACATTTACTATTGAAATGTCCTTTGAAACTTCAACAGGGCGCTTGAAACCGTGCTTTCCGTAGCTGTATCCACGCATCATAGCTCTTACGAAGTGGTGTTTGCAGCCACCGGCTTTTCCACGGCCTCCGCGGTTTCCGGCTCCACGCCTGTTTTTATGGGTCCCGCCTCCGCAGGTCCTGGACCCTCTGAACTTCTTAATATCCATTTAAACCACCTTATCTCATCTTGTGCAGGAGCACGTTGATATTTTCTTCGTGGTTTCCGAGTACGCCGCCCTGCTGGACTGTCCTCTTAATCCCTGCATGCCCTTTTCTGGGCGGGTGAAGCCTGAATACAGGTTTCAGTTTGGGGACGTCCTTAAGGGAAGCTTTTCCCTCGACAACTGCTTCTGCGAAGGCCTTTATGGAATCATAGTCCGTGTTTTCACGGATGTATTCTTCTGTAAGGCGAGCGTCGCCTTCAAGCCTTCCACGGTTTTCAAGGACTTCTGCAAGAGTCTTTGCATCAATCTTTCCGTATGCAACGTAGTCCTTTACTTTCTGGACCATGCCCTTGTAGTGAGGATTCTCCGGCAAGAACACACAGTGGTTAACTTTGTGCAGGCGGAGCATCTTCATAGTATCCTCAATGGTATAGCGAACGTTGACCTGACCTCTCAGTCTCACAACTGCATACATCTCAGATTTCCTCCTTACCGTAGTACACAGGCAGTCTTACGACATTGACCTGATTGAGGGCATCATATGTAGCCTTTGCGAAGTTGAGGGTAGACCTGGTAGTTCCGAAGGTCTTGGTCCATACGTCTTTAATGCCGGCTTTTTCAAGCACTTTGGTTGCAGTGTTCCCTGCAGCAATCCCGAGACCTCTTGGGGCAGGGATGAGGGTTACGCTTACACTGCCTGCCTTTCCTGTGACCTCGTAAGGTACAGTGTGCGGCAGTCCGCAGGCGCATTCCCAGGAACCGCAGCCTCTGCGGATATAGGTAATATTGAGCTTTGCAGCGTCGATTGCCTTGCGGATAGCAGGCCCGACCTGTACGTCTTTTGCCTGTCCGAGCCCTACATAGCCGTTTCTGTTTCCTACGATTACGGTTGCTCTGAACTTCACACGGCGTCCTGAGTCAGTCATCCTCTGGACCATGTTAATGTCAAGCACCTCATCTTCCAGGTCAGGAAGCAGCATATCAATTATCTGGGGTTCTCTAATAGGCAGGCCTGATTTGATTGCTTCGTCCATGGAAGCAACCTGTCCTTCAACGACTAATTTTCCAAGCCTGGTTTTCGGGACCCAATCTTGATCGAATGCCATTTAATCACCTTAACTAAATTCAGCAAAGATTTTCTCTTTGGTTGCTTCAAACTGCTCTGGCAGGTCTGAGCTCTCTTCTCTGTATTCGGCTATGTGCTCTCCGCGGATCCTCTCGTCAGAGGGGAACACGTCGGAACTGCATGGAATTTCAAAGCCAGAATCTACGATCCCTTTAAGGGCGGCGTAAACTCTTGAACCTGCAGAGGAAGCCTGGAGACCTATGTCCAGAATGCCTCCTTCATAGCCCTTCTGCAAACTCTTCAGCCCGAATAAGAGCCCTGTAAGGTATGCAGCCGTTGTGTTTCCGGTAGCTCCTGTGTAACCGTACTTTGCAAGTTCACTTGAAACGGCTGAGGAATATGTTATGTCCCCTTCAGGGGTCGGAGCTAGTAACTGGATCTGAACGTTTCTTGCACTCTTTCTGACAACCACACGGTCCTGCCCTGAGAGTAGTAATTTAAGGCGGAGGTGGTAATTGGTGCGTCCTTCTCTTCTTCTTCTAAAAGGAACCTTATATCTTGGTCCTGTTGCCATTTTCAGCTCCTCCAGGTTATTTCTGTAACAGTTTTTCGGACTCAAGGTGGGAGTTCAGGTGAGAAACGCTTCTGTATTCTCCGCCTTTTGCCTTTCTATAGAGTCTGCAGTACACTGACTTATCAAGTGCTCCGTCTGCGCGCAGCTCCTTGAGTCTTCTTCTAAGAGCCCGGATCTTTTTCATCCACTGTTCCTTCTTTGGTGTACGGGCTCCTTTCTTACCCTTTCTGGAACCATGCCCCTTGCAGTGCCCATACTTACGCTTGGCAGCAAGAGCTCTGGCTCTGCCTCTGCTGACCCCTTTTACAGGCTTTGCTTTAATGACGCCTTTCTCAATGAGTCCGCGGATGTCTTCTCTTGTAATTGCGGAAGCGATTTCTTCGGAAGCTTCAGGATTAAGCCATACTCTGTCAAGCCCGCACTCAAGAACTTTGGAAGCCAGTCTTCTCTGGTTGGCCAGGTCTGACATCTTACTCACTCCTTCCAGGGTTCAGGACTTTAATCCCGGCTTCTTCGGCTTTTGCAATAATGAGAGCTTTCTTTTTTGCACCGATCTTTCCTGCAATTCTTATTGCTTCGAAAGACGGGTCAACAAGCTCAAGCTCTGCAATGCTGGAAATAAGAACATCAGAATAACCCGAGGGGTGCAGGCCCTTTACCGCTGCCGGGCTTCCGTACCCTACCTGGGCAAGAGCTCCTTTTGCAGCATACTTTCTGCGCTGCTTACCCTGAGAACCTCTGGGGCGCCTCCAGTTGTCGTCAAGTTTTTTGAATTTGTGGCTGCAGGTTCTCTTGAACTGGGGTTTCTTTCCTTTAAGAACCTTTCTCACATTGAACAAACGCCTGGATTCAGGATCCATATCAAGGGAGACCGTGGTACCTTCAACTTTATTGTCTTCTGCCATCATAACCACCTCAGGCCTTCTGCACTATGTAGATTCCATCCTGGAAGATCCTTGGATCGAACCTCTTAATCTTGGTCTTCTGTTCTATGTTTGCGGCAGTCTGCCCAACATCTTCCTTGTTGATACCGGAAACAACAATTTCGTTCCCGCTTACCTTTACTTTTGTCTCACCAAGGATTTTTGCAATTCTTGGCTTCTTTTCTCCAAGGAAGTTCCCGATAACCAGGGTTTTGCCTTCAACCTTTACCTGCATGGGGAAGTGAGCGTACACAATGTTCATCTTGCACTCAAAGCCTTCACTTACGCCTATGATCAGGTTCTTGAGATGGGAAGCAAAAGTTCCTACCATCGCTTTCTGCTCTTTCCTTGAGGATTCAGCGTCAACGACCACTTCGCCTTCCCTTACTTCGATCTTGATTCCGGGGTACCAGAACGTTCTTTCGACAGTTCCTTTGGGACCCTTCGCAGTAAAAACATCCTGAGAGAGAGAGACGGAAACTCCTTCAGGAATCTCTATTGTTCTTGCAATCTCCTTAACCATTTCCTGTTCCCTCCTCAGTATACATAAGCAAGAAGCTGCCCACCGATCTTCTTATCGCGGGCCTCATACTGAGACATAACACCGCTAGAAGTGGTTAAGATAAGGGCACCAAAGTTCTTTGCTGGCAGAAACTGCTTTTCCCAGCGTTCAAAGCTGCCAGTTCCCACTGAATACCGCGGCTTGATTGCACCGCACTTGTTAATTCTTCCCACAAGGGTAACGCTGTAGATTCCGGCTTTTCCATCATCGATAAACTCGAAATCTCCAATGTAGCCGAGATCCTGCATAACCTTCAGGACGTTGCCGATATTCTTTGAAGCAGGCCTGACAATACAGGAGCTCTTCCCAATGGCTTCAGCATTTTTAATAGTGGAAAGGGCGTTTGCAAGAGGATCAAGTAATACCATTTAAATCACCTTAAGAATACTTCTCAAAGCCCATCTCGTGGGCAATCTCCCTGAAGCAGTGCCTGCAGAGGTAAATGTCGTATTTGCGGACAAGACCCTGCTTTCTACCGCACCGCTTGCACTCGTTAACTCCTCTTCCGGACTTGTCTATAGAATCTGTCATTTACATGACCTCCACGCCGTAACTTTCGTTAAGGAAAGCGATCGCATCATCCACCGTGACCCTGTGGTCAGTCGGGATCTTGCGGGTTGCAATTCTCCTCTTGCAGATCCTTTCTCCCGGGCGCTTGAGTACAACGGTCACGTCCATTCCGAAAACCCCGATATTAGGGTCATATCTCATACCCGGAAAATCAGTGTGCTCTTCAATTCCGAAAGAGACATTCCCGAGGGAATCGAACTGGGCCCTGCTGAGAGTCTTTTCAATGATCTCGAAAGAGGTCCCAAGAAATTCCTGGGCTCTCTGACCCCTGAGGGTTACTTTGCAGCCTATGGGTTCATTCTTCTTGATTGAGAATGCAGGAAGGGTCCTTTTGGCAAAGCACCTTACGACTTCCTGACCTGTGATGGTCTTGAGGATTTCCTCGGCATTTACAAGGTGCTGACCGCTTTCTCCAACACCCATATGGACAATTACTTTCTCAACCATGGGGGTGCGCATAGGATTACTCACTTATCTCACCGCCAAGCCGAATTTCAGGTTTGTCCTCGCCGATAACAATTACGTAGTCTTCGATTGTTTCGAAATCGGTTTCCCCGGAAATCATTACCGTGTTGTGCCTGGAACTCTTAACTTCCCTGATCTCCATAATCTTACCGGTTTCTCCCGAGTGCTGGCCTCCTATAACCATTGCAAGGTTGCCCACCTCAAACTTCAGGTGTTTTACTACCTGCTTGTCAGGTATGGAAAGGATAAGGGAATCTTTTGTCCCGTAATCGTTGGAGCCGAGGATGTTGGTTCCGTCATTGAGGTTAAGCTGTATTTTTCCTCCTTTAACGGTTGTCTTATTGTTGATCCTGCACAGCTTGTTTACATTGGTTTCATTGAGCTTGTAGAGGACAAGACGTCCCTTTTCATCCTGGAGCATCCTGTATGCTTCATTTACGAGTGGAAGTGTAATTACATCAAAGAGTCCTACCGGGAACCTGAGATCTTTCCTGGAAATTCCGTCAACAAGGACTTTTCCTTCGGAGAGAATCCTTTTACCTTCTCTGTTGTTGTCAACAAGTTTGAGAACGTCCCGGATTATGAGTCCGAGCGGAAGACTGCGTGCCTGGCTGTGAGGCCCCGGGCGGGTAGTGGAGATCCACTTGTTACCTTTTCTCCCAACCTTCCAGCTCTTAGGAACTGATAATCTTTTCTGGTGTGTCACAAAATCACCTGCCTCACTTCTTAATGCTTGACGCTCTGCGCCCGTCTTTCATTTCCAGTTTTGTGATCATAACATTGGAGGGGTTGATGGGCCTCGGGACTTCGGTGCCGTCCACTTTTGTGGAAATGACCCCGTCCACTGCAATAGTGCCGTCCATAAGAGATACGGACTGGACTTTTCCTTCCGTGCCCTTGAAGTCTCCGCGCATGATCTTTACTGTGTCGCCAGTGATAACTGCAGCACTTCTTGTGCCGTACTGCTTAGCAAGTGCCTCACTGAGCCTTGCACCCATGAATTTCTGCCTGATATGGAGAGGTGCGGTATATCTTGCCTTTCTCTGTTTTCTGGGCTGTTTGGATACCATTTCAATCACCTCAGACAATAATGGATGCGGTGGTCCCGATCTTGGGGAACCTTTCTGCAACTTCCCTGGCAACAGGACCTTTAATGTCCGTTCCTTTCGGGATTCCATCTTCGTCCGTGATCACCATTGCATTGTCTTCAAATGAGACATGCAGACCGTCCGGGCGGCGGAATTCCTGCTTCTGGCGGACAACAACTGCAAGGAGGATCTGTTTCCTCATTTCAGGTGTGCCTTTTTTTACGGACACAACGCACATATCCCCAATTCCTGCGCAGGGCATTCTGTTCTTGACGCCTCTGTACTTTTTGACAGAAATGATCTCGACTACTTTAGCCCCTGTGTTGTCCACGCAGGCGATCTGGGCACCTGCATTGAGTGCTCTTGGGATGTTTGAGCGTATGCCTTTCATTTCGGCACCTCTGCTTTGACGACAACAAAGGATTTGGTCTTGCTTATAGGTCTGCATTCTACAATAGTGACGATGTCACCTACTTTTGCGGAAATGCAGGCCGGGTTATGTGCATGAATCTTCGAGCGTCTCTTTTCATATCTCTGATATTTCGACACCATCTTCATGTATTGCCTTTCGATGACTACCGTGTTGTCCATTTTACTGCTGACAACGGTACCCACAAGGATCTGTCCTCTTACCGGAAGTGTTCCGTGGAAGGGACAGTATGCATCGTCACATTCCTCTGATGGCGCCGGTATATTTAATCCAATATCTCTTGCCATGAATTTAGCCCCATTTACGTAGCTTTTTAATGTTCTTGATCCGATTTTCGGGTTGTGAGAGCAGCAGGTTTCCCTGAATTTTAACGAATATATCGGATCTGCGGCCTTTTTCTGAGAGCTCGGCAGGGATCCGGAAAACAAATTCCGAATCCGCCTTGGGAATCTTCAGTTCCCGGGACTCTGAGTTTTCTACCACAAGCATATTTTTCGTCTCGTTGATTACTCTGCCCCGGATTCCGATTAATGATGGATTAGTGGAATTACTCACCTTAATTTCGAGCCCTATCAGTTCATGAAAGATAAGAGTCGAAGGCAGAATTTCCACTTTAGATCTCATTTAGCTCGTGCTGAATTGTCTTTATACGGGCAATCGTTCTCCTGATTTCTCCGATCCTGCCAGGGTTGTCCGGAGCTCCACCAGCTGAGGTAAGAGCTCTTTCCCTGACCAGTTCGTTTTTCAGGTTTTCGAGTTCATCTGCCCGTTCTTCAATTGTCATGGTCCGGATTTCGCTGGTCCTGAGAATTGCCATTATTCCTTAGCCTCCTTGTGGACTCTTGCCATGGGGTGCCAGTAATCATAGCTCTCATGTTTGTGCTGCCAGACGCCGTTGACCTGCCTGCGGACTTCTTCTGAGCCCTCTACATAGATAAGTTCAGCTTCTTCAAAGTCTTCGGATGCCTCGACCTGGGCTTCTTCAGCTTCTTCAGGCTCTGCAACTTCAGGTTCTTCTGTGGGTGCCGGTTCAGGTGCTGCTGCAGGAGCAGGAGCTTTTGCCTTTGCGGCTTCCTTTTTGGGAGCTACGGCAGGTTTCTCAACCTGTTTCTCAGCAGGCTTTTCAGCGGGTTCCTCAATTTCGACGGATTCCCTTACTTTGTATGAGTCGGGAAGGACAACTCCAGGCTGAATAATCCTTACTTTGCAGCCAAGGGTCCCGAGCTTTTTAATTGCTACTGCAAACCCTTCGTCCACGACTTCTTCCACAGGGTGTCCGGAGTGCTTTATGTACCCATCAACGAATTTTTCGACTCTTGACCTTGCCCCGGTAAGTTTTCCGGAGATTACGACTTCACAGCCAAGTGCGCCTGCGTTCATGACTGCCCTGATGGTGTTGTGACCGGCCTTTCTGAAGTACCAGCCCCTCTCAATGGAAGCTGCAAGCCTTGATGCCATCATCTGGGCATTGAGTTCGGGCTTCTTGACTTCCTGAGCGTCGATCTGCGGGTTTTCGAGGTTGTATTTGGTTGCAACGTCACGGGTAAGTTTTCTGATGACCTTCCCGGCTTTTCCGATTACCATTCCAGGCTTTTCGGAGTAGATAATAATCTGAGTGCCCATTGGGGTCCTGTTTAACTCCATGCCGCCGTATCCAGCCCTGTTGAGCTGTTCTGCAAAATACTCGTCCATGGAAGCTTTGACATACCCGTCATTGACGAACTTTTTCTCTATTGCCATTTAGCGCACCTCGGAGAGGATCATCTCGATGTTTACAGTTTCCGTGTCTTTGGGCGATGCCCTTCCTCTGGCTCTTGGCATGAACCCATGAATTACTCTTCCGCGCTGAATAGCAGCATGAATAATATACATGTTTGCAGGTTCAAGACCCTTATACTCGGCATTGCTCTCTGCGTTTTTAAGAACCTTCAGGATCTCTTTAGAAGCACTGACAGGATATCTTCCTCCAGCCATGGGGCCTTTCCTGTGACCGGCTCCTTCACTGTGTCTCTTGAAGGGAACTGCCTGTTTCATGGCAATTACGTCTTCGAGGAACTTCCTTGCTTCAGAGGCTTTCATGCCCTTAATCTTGCAGCAGACTTCACGGGATTTCTTGGGAGAAATGTGAAGTTCGGAACCCATTGCTTTAGAGGTATTTTCAGGGTCTGCATTGATTGAATAATTGATTCTTGCCATTCCCTTTCACCTCATTTAAGCGGCACGAACTTGCTTGAACGGGTTGCTCCCACACCTGCACTGCCGTGGTTAACTCTGGATCTTGTAGGTGCGAATTCTCCGAAGCGGTGCCCGATCATTTCAGGCTGGAGCTCTACATTAACAAACTCCTTCCCGTTGTGGACTTCGATAGCTATTCCGATCATTTCCGGAAGGATGATCATGTCCCTGTGATGGGTCCTGATTTTCTTTCCTTCCTTGAACTCATGCAGGACTTTTTTCTGCCCGTCGGTAAACCCGCGTTTGATGCTCCTGCGCTCTCTTGAAGGCAGAAGTTCCGCAAACTCTTCAAGGCTCAGTTCCTGAAGTTCTGAGACGGTCTTCCCGCGGTAGGTATACTCACCCTTTCTCTTTGGTAACCTTGATGATGATTTTTTTGCCATAACGAATACACCTCATCAGCGCTTCATTCCGGTCCTTCTTGCTGCAATCAGTCCGACCTTTCTTCCGGGCGGGGCGTTTCTGCTAACAGTAGTTGGCTTCCCCGGGTGTTTCCAGGCACCGCCACCGAACGGGTGGTCACGCGGGTTCATGGCAACAGCTGAAACCCTCGGATACTTTGCAGCCCTTGTTTTCATTTTGTGATACTTTTTCCCGGCTTTGAGCCAGGGTCTGTCCACTCTGCCACCGCCGGCAACAATCCCTACAACTGCCCTGCATTTGGGGTTAAGCCACTTTATGTTCCCTGAGGGCATGGATACTGCAGTTCTGGTAGGTTCGTGGGTCACAACGGTTGCATATACTCCGGAGGAACGGACAAACTTGCCACCGTCGTTTGGCTTTGATTCGATGTTGCAGATGAAGAAACCTTCAGGCACGTTTCCGATAGGAACAATGTTCCCGGGCTTTACCTCGGCATCGTCTCCGCATTCAATGATGTTCCCTACTGCAACGCCTTCTGACGCAAGAAGGAAAAGTTCCTCTCCGTTTTCAAAGGCAACTTTTGCGATCGGGGCTGAACGTGCAGGGTCGTGCTCGATGTCTATGACTTCTCCCTGAAGGGAGGTATTTTCATCCACACGGGGGTGCCTCAGGTCTGCCTTGTACTTGTGAGAAGGAGCTCTGTAGGTAGGAGTGCCTCGACCCCTGTTCTGTGATATCAGTCTTTTACCCATGGATCACACCTCACATAAGTCCTATTCGGGTTGCAATCTCATGTGCCGCTTCAGGTTCTTCAAAGGCAAGGACTGCTTTTTTTGTACCCTTCATTGTGGTCATGGTCCGCACGGCTTTTACTTTGAACCCGTACAGCTTCTCAACATCTTCTACGATCTGCTTTTTGTTTGACCTGGTGTCAACGATGAACTGGAGCTTGTTTTCGTCAAGCAGCATCATCGCTTTTTCAGTAACAAATGGATAATTGATAGAACTCATTGGAATGCGCCCTCCAGTTTTCCAATTGCAGACTCTGTCCAGACAGTAAGGCGACCTGCGTGCGTACCCGGTGCGAGCAGTTCGGCATTCAGTGAGTCTACTGTTACGACGTCTACTCCCGACAGGTTTCTTGCAGCCTTCAGGATAGGAGAGTTTTCTCCTGCAACAATCAGAACACTCTTCTTGTGCTTGTATTTCCTGCCTCTGAGCTTTCCTCTGCCGGCTCTTATGTGCCTTCCATATTTTGCCCTGAGCACGTCCTCGTAGAGACCAGCAGCTTCAAGGAACTCTATTACCTGCTTTGTCCTCTCAAGGTTTTCAAGGTCATTTACTGCTACAATCGGAAGTTCGGCTTCAAAGATGTGCCCTCTCAGGTTTACGAGGGTAGGGTCTATGGTTGCTGCGATTGCCGAGCGGATTGCGTAACGGCGCTCTTTTGTGTTGACCTTCTCGCTCCTGTCAGCTTCCGGTTTTGGCGGGTGAGCCCTTCTTCCACCCTTTGCGTGCGGGACTCTTGCAGCTCTGCTGCTGTTTTTGAGCCTGGGAACGTGGGATACGCCTCTTCCGGAACCCCAGCCTGTTGCCGAAGTCTTCATACCTGCGTAGAGGCTGGGACCGTAGGGCTGAAGCCTGTTTGCCTGGGCTGCAAGCACTGCCTTTTTAATAAGGTCAGGGCGATAATCTGCGTCAAACACTGCAGGGAGTTCGATTTCCCCTACAGTTCTTCCTGTAAGGTCTATGGTTTTTGCTGTAGCCATCTTAGATCACCCCTGCTTGGATTCCCTGCTTATGTACAGGATGTTGGGTTCGCCAAGGTCGGCTTTCTTTGCTCTGATCGGATCTCTGAGCCTTATAAGCCTCTTGGAAGGCCCTGGAACACTGCCTTTTATCAGGACATAATCGCCGCGGACAAGGCCGTAGTTAATGAACCCGCCTTCGGGAGTTACTTCTTCCCCGTCGGACCCGATCTTGAGTATACGCTTGTTAAACTCGGTCCTCTGGTGATATCCGGTCTGGCCCATCTGCGGAACTCTCCATGAGACGCGAGACGGGTTGAAAGAACCGAGAGTACCTATCTGTCTGAGGCTTCCCTGCCTGGAGTGCTTGCCTTTCTGCAGCTGAATGCCCCAGCGCTTTACAGGACCCTGGGTACCTTTACCTATGGTGATTGCGGCAGTATCAACAACGGTTCCGTTCTTGAAAACGTCTGTAACGTTTACAAGGTTTCCGAGAATTGATTTTGCGTATTCGAATTTGGCGCCTAGGTCTTTTGCACTGATTCCGGATTCCATGATGTCAGGAACCTTTTTAGGGACACCAGTAAGGCTTTTTGGAAGGGTGTAGGTAACTGCCCTTATGTCGCTTACTCTGCCTTCTTCGATCAGTTTTCCGATATTTTCAAGACCTTCAGCCTGGTTGCCTGCTGCCGGGATGGGTATCCTGCGCTTTAATTCAGAATCAAGGTCTGCTGCCCATGCCTCAGCGATTGCCTTTTCCCCGGTGCTGTCTTCTGTATAAGCCCTGACGGCTGCGACCCTTATTGCAGGAGTTTCGATAACAGTTACAGGTACGGAGATCTCCATACCCTGGGTAAGGCTGTTCTTTATATCATCAACCATGATCACGTGGGTCATACCCACCTTATAGCCTGCAAAACTCTGCAGCTTTGGCTCGCCCGTAGCTTCCGGCCAGGCCCTGAACCTTGGAATGTGGCTCTTGGCCCTCTTGCGCGGACTGAATGCGAGGGAACCTCGTTTTGGTCGGTGTATGCTTGCCATATTTCTACTCCGTAAACTTCAATTGAAAACCAGTCCCTCCGGTCGGAGCAACAAAAGTGACAAAAGAGAAATGCTCTGGATTCCCCGAACGCTACCAGGTGGGGGAGGGATGTCATCAGACCTGCCGGCACAAAGCCTCGAGCAGACCGGAGTTCTGTACTCCTGGTACCCTACATTCCTTCAGGCATCTGCAGATATTCGAATCCCTCGTTCCTGCCTTGCAGGAAACCTCTAATTGAGGGACCGACCTTACGATCCTGGCAGACCCAAATCCAGGCACTTGGCCCTGATTTGAAACATATAGCAATCTGATTTTGAAACTTCAGTATTCAGTAACCTGATTCTAATTCAGCTAACCTGATTTGAAACTTCAGTATTCAGTAACTGCAACCGCAACTCATCGAAAACCTGAAACAGTTTCGTGCGATTTAGACGCCTCCGGGGCGCCAAAAGCGGGCGTTTCAAAGCATTGGCCCTTTGACACTAATGTTGATCCGACTTTTCTCACTGGCTTGTATTCAATGCAGGAAATTCAACCGCAAAAACGGTAGAAAACCCTTACTTCCGGAGATTTCCGGGAGTTTAGCATTAAGCATCACATTGATCTGATTAAACGCTTCAAGCATGAAGATGCCTGAAACTTCACATCTCTGATGTACTTTGCCTTTAAAGGGCACATCTATTATATAAAGCCTTTGCAGAGCAGGATAAAAAATAAAAAAGAAGAATCAATGGCAGGGGAAAAGAAATAAAGTAAACTGGGAAGTTAAAGACTTCCTAACTGCCCGTACCCGGAGAATATACAGAAATCTGCAACACACAAATGTAAATTGCTCTATATAATACATTCAGGGCAACAAACCTTCTCTGTTTGTAGTCCTGAGTGGACCGGGGAACAAAAAACCCCTGAAAAAAGAAATCTTGAAGATTTCCAGATTGGATAGGGTTAGAAAGAGTTCAGAACTCTGCCTGTTTTTTGGCAGACTCCCTTTTTACAATTCTTGGAATTTTCCTGCCCCTGAAATTGATCCCGCCTGCAAGTGCTACCCCTTCTGTTTTTCGTATTAATTCGGCATAACTGCTGTCGAAGCTTGCAATGAGTGTTTTTCCTGCTACCATTTCAATCCGCCCCCCGGTTTCCAGAACCAATTTAAGGAGCTTCTGGACCTGAAAGGCTGTAGCATTATCTGTAACCTTTATAAGATACGTTTCAAATGGCATTGAAAAACCTGCAGATCAAAGCTTAATCCTGGAAATTGTATTGCTGCGCAGCTGGGTCACAGGTGCCTGTTTTGAAACCCTAAGGCTGACTGGGACTGACAGATCAACTGCAGAGCCTGCACACGGATTCTGGCTTATAACTGTTCCTGCAGCAGCTGTAGAAACAGCTTCAGATACTGTTCCTGCTTTTATCTCCTGAGCCCCAAGTAAGGAGATAGCTTTTTCAAGAGGCATTCCGACAAGATTAGGAACCGGTTTAACTGAGGGCTCGGCCTGGGCTCGGACCTGAGGCTCTGCAGATGCTTTCACCTGAGTTTCTAAAGGCGCAGTCGATGGAGTTTCACCTGAAACTTTAAATGTAGTTTCAGGCTGCAGCTTTGATGCGGTTTCGGATAAAATTTTATTTACAGGTTCTTTAGCAGCAGTTTCGGGAAAAGTATTCAAAGGCGCTTCAATAACTGATCCTATTTTCCCTGCTGAAACTACGAGATCAATTTTTGAATTTTTTTCCACTTCAGCCCCGGGTTTAAGGCTCTGTGCAAGGACAATGCCCGGCTTCCCGCTGCTAACGAGCTGTTCCTTGATACTGCCAGGCAGGAGTCCGGATTTATCTATTAACTGCTTTGCGCTCTCAAGCTCAAGTCCAAGCAGGTTAGGGGCTTTAAAAACCGCCACCGAAACCGTCAGGACAATTGCAGTGCCAACACTGACTTCAGAACCTGGAGGGAGGCTCTGTGCAAGGACTATGCCAGGGGTTTTATCAGAAGGTTTTTCTTTGACCCCTTCAAGCCTGAGCCGAGATTTTTCAATGAGAGCTTTTGCAGCTTCGAGACTGAGACCTGAGAAGTCCGGCACTTTTAATGAAATTATTTTCGAAATGATAAGATCCACAGCTGCCCCCGGTGCTGCGAGGGAGCCTTCCGATGGGAGCTGGCCTATTACCGTGCCCTGGGAGGTGCTGCTTTCTTTTTCGAGAATCTCTCCTGCCTTAAAACCTGCCTCCTGAAGTTTGCTTTCTGCTTCTTCTTTTGAAAGCCCGACAAGGCCAGGGACTTCTTTACACGAGGCAATATCCGGCTTTTCAGGAACAGCTTTTAAAGAGAATTCTATTGTGCTGAGGTTTTCGGGACTGATAATATCGTCGGCTTCTGGCATCTGGAACCTCAGTTCCTCCCCTTCCAGAGCAATATTTGTTTTAAGGGTCACGTTCATACCGCTGACAAGGTACTTTGGACCTGACTGGATTTTCTTCAGTCCTTTATCCATTTCCGCAAGTGAGGAAGCAAAAGAGCTTACAAGGTTCGAAGAAGAAAGCACAGGCCTGCTCTTCTGTAAAATGGAGATTTTTGCTTCAAGTCCTGCTTTTTCATTTGAGAGCTTTGCCACCTGTGCTGCAAGACTGCTTTTTTCCCTTTCAAGGACAAGTTTTTCTCCAAGAACCTTATCCAGATTTTCCTTATAAGTAAGGGCTTCTTTCTGTATGGATTGAATTTCTATTTCGGTATAATTCAATTTATTCAGAATGCTGGTATAGCTGCTGGCATCTATTGTCCCGGCTTTCCTGAAGGCTTCCAGGTTGCTCTTTATATCACCTATATTCGTCATCTTGTTCCTCCCGGAAGAGCGTCTCCTTAAAAGGGCATTATCCCTCCCTAACCTTTGAAGAGGCAGGTATGGACACTATTTTTGCTTTGATGCAGCTTGAGCCCTGAACATCATAACTGTAAAGAGAGTTATAAGAGGCATTGAGAGGAGAAGCGTTGAGGACAGGCCTGTAGCCCCGGATCCGGTTTCTGGAGTCCCTTTCCTCTTCAAGCTTCACAGTTAGCGACATTTTGAGTTCAAGGTCTACCTCCGGGATATGATACCATGTAGCCTGTATATCATATCCGCGGAGGGCTTTTTCTTCGTCAATTTCTATCTGGGTCTTTATGGAGTTCAGGTCAAGAGCCCGCTGGGTCTCAGCAACAGAACGCCCAACTTCCCCCAGAAGCCTGGAAAGAGGGGTGATAAGTATTTCTCCGATTTCTTCCCCGTTGTTTGCCACAATTACAACTCCTTTAAATAAGTTTCGGAATGAATATGAAAAAACACATCAGTGCAGACATCATGCAAGAAGTATATTTAAAGCCTTACATGCCGCGACTGCAGTCAGAACCTCATATTAATTAAAACATCCTGACTGCAGCAAGAAACATTTTACGGAAAATTTTAATTCGGGCTGGCTGGGGCAGCAGCCTTGACTGTCACTTTGGGAATTGTCCTCTCAGGGGCAGGGACAGGCCTCAGGGTTGTCCTCAACAGGCTTGTACCTTCTTCCTTGAAAGAATATTTTGAACTGTATTTTGCATTAAAAGTTGAAGTATAAGCAACGGTTGTTGTGTTTTCAATGCTCCCCTTGCTCTTTCCAAAGAGCAGTTTTGCAAGCCCTCCTGATTCCATGCTGCCGGTGACCTTTGATTCATTGGTCAGCTTAAACTCACTGCCGTAAGTGAGCTCAGTTGACGATTCCCTCATCATGGTGATCGTCATCTTAACCTCGATAATAGATTCCGTAAATTCGTAAAAACGAGGCTCAAGCCCGTAAGTCAGAAGCGACATTGGCTGGTCATTAGTAACAACATCGCTCGCAGTAACGTTGCCGTCAGCGTCCGTTGTCTCTTCAATGTACATTACAACGCTTCCGGCATCAAGCTTTGTCCCTGCAAGGGCCTGTGCAACCTGCACGGAATTCATGTCCAGAGCCATCTGTCCCTCTGCAATCGCAAGGGCCATTTCTTTAATCATTTCCCCAAAAGGAACGTTCAATAGTTCCTGACCGACACTTACCATATTATTTATCCCCTTAGATTTTACAAAACTGAGTAAAAAAATTAATACATTTATGATATAAAATACTTTGTCAAAAAGTCAGATCTCATTAATAAAAGAGTAAACGTATCTACTCTAATATCTGGCTGCTGTTCTTGAAGATAGTAACTGCAAAACCAGAAGAAGATAAGCCACCAACAGAATAAAAATATTATAGGATAAATATTAAAAAGAGAAAGGAAATTAATTACCCTGTTACAATAAAGTAGAATAGATTTATGCAGACACTCCGGAGAAGACCTTTTCTCTCTTAACCTTTCCCTGAGCTGCTGAAAGGCATTCAAGTGTACAGTAAATTGCCTTATCCTCCACTTTTTTAAGGACTATAAACTCATTTCCACAAATCGGACAAATTTTCCTCACATACTCCATAAAATATCACCCACTTACTGTTAACTTTCATTCAAATAATACATTCTACAGGCAGCTACTGCACATTTTATTCCTGATAAAGGAATTAAAAGCACAGAAGAATATTATTAACCATCTGAAAACTTTGAGCGTAATAATATTAACTCATATTTCTAAGTTTCTATAATTTTGTTCGGACCTATCATTTAATAATAAAAGTTTGTAGATAGTAGACATTAAATGAGTAAATAACATTAGGAAAAATAGTTTCTGAAAATTGTTACTGAAAAAATAGGAGTTTCCGGAAAGATTTAGAAATGGATTTAATAAATAAAAAAAGAAAAAAATTAAAAAAAGTTAAAGAAAAGAAGAGCTGGGAGGGAAATCACAGACCTTCTTTCTTACGCCCGAAGATGAAAACTAATCCAAGGATTGCTGCTACAGGGAGAGCAACGGTTGGGAACTCTGGAATCTGAGAGTTTACTGTCCTCGAAGCTGCTCCAAATTCAATACTAGTTTCAGATCCAGCTTTAATTGTAACAAGGTAACTTGCACCAGCCGGCCCATTATTGGTAAGTGTTATAACTCCTACATCAGTGTATGAGCTAGCGGTTGGGTGAAAATTCGGATGGACAAACCCAACAGTAATGTCAGTAGTTTTTGCTTCGGCAGGAGAACCAGCTTTTACTGCAACCGTAGAAGTATAAGGTAAATCCGTATCAACAGCTTCCTCTAAAATGCCTGTTCCTCTGAAGCTAAGAACTACAGATTGTCCAGGAGCCAAAGTTATAGGATTTGGTGCCTCTGCAGTACCTGCTGCATTCAAGAGACTTGGATCAAATGGAGCTGCCATTGCGGATCCGGCCATACAGGCGATTAATAAACCGCTCACTATTAGTAACAAAATTTTCTTCATAATCTACCCCTACTTTCCAGATATTTTCTTAATTTTTTTTGGAAAGTTATAACATTTAGACATATTATAAATGTTTAATCAGGTAAATCCACTAAAAAAGTCAGTATTTTCCTTGAATATTCATAGACTCGCCTACACAAGTTGCAATAATCATGCGGTGTACAACCAGACTTTCCTTTAACGAGGCAGGGTCCGGGAAGAAATTGAAAGGGAGGGAGTATTCTAGGGAAAAAATACCAACCGGATAATGGATTGCGCCAATTTTGAAATTAAGCATTTTATAATGTCATCCAATATATCTATCACGAAATATATAAGGGTGTTCAAGATTAATATATAATACAAGATTTCTTAAGTTTTACTCGGAGAAATATATAATTATGAAATATATATTACATACAGAATATGATAGATTGTAAGCTTCAAAAGCGAAACTTTCAAAAAACAACAGTAACTACTATTTATATATGAATTCATCAAAGAAGGGAATTTTTGCTTATTTTCTATATTTTAGAAACTTAAAGGTAGTCATATTATTCAGAAATACAGATCTTTAGTGATACTGAGATTCCCCCAAATTTATCTTAACAAAAAATAAATATTCTGCCAATATTTTAAAAGCTGAGGGAAATATGTAATAAAATTATAAATCAGTTTAGCCTGCTTTTTTAAAAATACTGAAGTTATAAATTTCAATATTTAAGAGCTGTGCGAAAGAAAAAAATAAAAGAAAAAAGGCAGGAAAACTTCACAGCTCTTCTTTCTTACGACCAAATACGAAAACAAGTCCGATCAATGCTGCCACAGGGAGGGCAACGGTTGGGAATTCGGGAACTGATACATTAACAGATTCTGCCGAATAAACAGAATATGATTTTGTAGTCGAATCCCCGGTAGATTCGGAATAGGTTGTTACGGTTACAGTCCCTGGCTTTGTTCCTTTTATGTACAGGGTTCCGCTATAGGTCTCTACTCCAGAGGTAAAAGAAGAACTTGAAAGAGATGTCCCAGAGCTTGCCCAGTTACCGGAACTGCCCACTGCAACTGGAGAAGAGCTTTCAAGATATGCAAAAAGCCCGTCAGTCGCAGTAAGTGTTACATGGTATGTCCCTTGAGTGTTAATTCTTATACTTGTAGCGACGGAGGCTACAGAGTCTCCATCCGGAGTTATAGTTACGTCATCCGGTGTCAGTACGGTATTGCTGGCTCCTGCCGGCCCGGCGATACAGACTATCAATAAACTGCTCACTAATAGCAACAACATTTTTTTCATAAATATACCCCTACTTTCCAGATTTATCTACCCGTTAATTATTGGAAAGCTTTCAGCGACACATAAAATGCTTAATTTCAGGGTTCCTTAAATGTCAGGACTTTTTCGAAATATCAAGGTACTCGAATCGAGAGCCACGTCCTTAAAGTTTGAAAAATCAGGAGCCTTCTTACAAAGGCAACTCCTGGAATCAAACACAAAGGACCAGGGATATCCCGGAAAAGGATACTAATCATGAATAATTTATAACCAATTTTTAAATTAATCATTTTATAATGTCAACTGTTATATTAAATAATAAATATATAAGGATGTTCAGGCTAAATATATAAAATAAGAAGACCGCGGCCGATTAGAAAAATTAAAAGATTAGAATATAAAAGAATTTTAGAGTTTAAATTTTTAATTTAGGCCATATATCATTATAGAAAGTCGCTTGATATACAACATATATATACATTTATATATCAAATTCGTCAGTCATAAAATTATAATCTGACATTAAAAGTAAATATAAAGAAATTCTGGACTTTTTTTACAAAAATGATAGTTCTGAAATTATAACTTATCATTTATATGTTCCTTGGTGAGTATAATAGAAAAAATGAAAACTTCAAGAGTGAGTTGATACCTATAATAAAATAATAACTGAGTTTAGCGGCAATTTTAAAAATCAAATAATATGAATCAAATAATATAAATTTAAGGATGTAAAAAACATAGAAGAAAATAGTGTCAGTTGATCAAACTGGCATTGTACAGATTATCCAGCAAAGCAACCGCTCAGCCAGAATGGTCAACTATAAAAGTGGTGTTGCCTGTCATCTGTTCGGATTCCAGGTCATAACCATTTACCGATACTTTATGTTCTCCTTCGTTCAGTTCGGACTTAATTCTTGCTTTATAGTAGTAAGACCCGTCCGAGTATGTCAGATAGGTGACATTAACCGCTGGACTACCCGAGACTGAAACTGAGGGTTTGGATTTTAAAGTGGTTGAGGGAGTAACGTTGATTTCCAGGTCTCCCTTATTTATGGTTCTGGGGGTAAGCTCAATTGTAAAGTTTGAAATTGAGCGATCGACAAAGAGTTCATCGAGAGTGGAGACCGTATTTCCAAAGACATCCGTACACACAGCTTCTACTCTGAAGTAGTCTCCGTTCCTTGCAATGTAATTACCCGTCCATGTAATGTTATCCGAAGTTGTCAGCTCGCAGGATTCGGACTCAAAACCGTCCCTTGTAACCAGGCATACTGCGGACTGGAGAGGCACCGGATATGTTACATTAAAGGTTGTGGCAGTCTTGCAGGGGTTAGGGAAGATGTCCAGCATGACCCTGGGGGCGCCTGTGTAAATTTGAGTCCGGGCATCAGGTTCCGGATGCTCAGGCTCTTCATTGCCTGCCCTATCAACAGCTCTTGAACGGAAGTAATAGGTCTGGTTATCCTTTCCGCTAAAGCTGGAAGAGTTATCTGTTGTCTTTGAAATCCATGGCTCCCAGTTAACCCCGTCAGTGCTTGAGTCTATGGAATAATAAGCAATTCCAGAAAGGTCATCTGTCCCGTTCCAGGAAACCGTAAAGGTTTTGTTGTCCGTGAATGCCGGGAGCTCCAGCACACTTGAGGTTGGAGGTACGGTTTCGACAGTATTTGTCTCCGAAATATAAGCAGATAGTTCTGAAAGAGGTTTAAAGGAAATTCTATCCCAGAAAACGTCAACAGGTACGATTTCACCCGGCATCTGCCTCAAACCGAATGAGAGGTTGTTCTCTCCTGCCTGAAGAGATACCGGAATTTCAAGGTGCTGCCACCCTTCCGCTTCGCTGACCCCGTCTGTCCACACGGTGTCTCCATTAACTGCAACGTATTTTAGCTGAGAGTCTTCCTTAGAAGTTAAGTTGAAGTTATCTATCACGTATGCCGAGAGCACAGCCATGGTGTCTTCATCACATGTTATATTTTGAGAGATTTCACCGGATTGCCCTGGCTGATCAAAAAGGCTTCCATTATAGGAGCTGCTTATTCTGTATGCGAGGGAGGAGTTTACTCCGGACCCACTTACATAAGAACCTGTTATATACTCAGTATTTGAAGTAAAGTTCCATATTTCTGAAGATTCCATCTCTCCATTTTTAATCACCGGAAGCGATGAGGCATCAGTGTACTTCTCATCGACCAGATGAGTGAAGGTGTTATTATTATCCAAATAAAGATGGACAGACCTGTAAGAGAAATAATCCGGTTTCTCCTTAAAAAGAGCAAACTCAAGTTTGGACCTGTCATTTTTCAGGCTGTGACGCGTGTAAGTCAAATTCTTCTGCCATACCTCTCCGTCTTTCAAAGGAACATTAAGCTCCTGAATTACCTCCTCATCGATTTTCATCTGGAGGATATAGTTTACACTCTGAAGCTCATGGTTTTCAATTCCTACTGTAACATTAACAGGAACATTGATGAAGCTCTCATCAGGATAACCTTCGGCTTTTCCGTCGGGACCAAGGAGATAAAGCATGGTAAAAGTCTCCTTTTCCCGGGTCATCTTGGCGTATGCTAGCATTGCACTTGAGATAATAATAGAGCCTATCAAAGCAATTACGAGAGCCTTTTCAATTTCCGGAGGCAGGGGCTTTTTTCTGGTATCAGCCCCTTTCCCTGTGATGGACGGGTACTTCAAACCCTTTGCTTTAACTTTGCTTTTTGACCTGTGAAAACGCCTGACTTCAACTGGAGAAGTCATTTCTTCAGGCTCTTCGGACTCTTCAGGCTCTTCATCAACCTCATCAGACTGAATGGATTTTATGAATTCTTTTAATGAAAAAGAGAACTGCTCGCTTTCATCTTTTAATTTTCGTGTAAAAATTGCAAGAATACTGAAGAAAGTCGTGATCCCAAGAATGGATATAACTATCGGGGCAGGGCGATAACCCCAGGGAAGCAGGCTTATTAAAAAGCCGTCAAAAACTGTAAGTACAAGACTGAAGCCAACACTTAATGTAAAACGTTCTATCCCGCTGATTTCTTTATTACCAGGAAAGAGTGCGGATATAAAAGCATAACCGGGAACGAAAAAAAAGAGGGACAGCGCTACAGGAATTCTAAGAAATGTTTCATTGAATGGAGGAACAAGTACAAAAATAACTCCCAGACATGAAAGAATAGTAACTGCAAGCAAATCGTCTACAAAAACACATTTTTTTAAGTGTGGCATTCTACTATGAAGTAATTCAACAAAAGATATAATATTTTCCCAATATTAAAAATATTTTTCCGAGACTTTATAACCCGGGAGCAAAAACCTGTGACCTGTAGTCTGACAAAGTATAAAAACCCGGATGATCAGAGTGAATAAATATTTGTGAGGATAGAAAGACGGAGAAGTAAATGTAATTATTAAGTAACCTGAAGTGTATCGAGCCTTCATCCGGAGATTTCTATTCGAAAAGTATTTACTTTCTTGAGAATTACTGCCTACAATTACATTATTAAGAAGACAGATATCACAGAGAAAGCCCCTTTAAAAAGTTAAGCTTTTTATTATTTCATCAATATTTTTGGTATAAGTAATTCAAATAACAGATGAAAAATCTACATGTAAAAAACAAATCTACGTTTAAAAAATCTACATGTAAAAAACAAATCTACGTTTAAAAAATCTGCATTAAAAAACAAATTTGCGTTAAAAAACAAAAAGCAGGGGGACATATAAATGACCGGATCCGAAATGCCTGAATCTTTTAATTTTTCTTCAGCCCTCTCAGGCGAGGTTGCAATAGAAATTATTTTGATTGTTGCAATAATTGCAATTTCAGGGTTCCTGCTGTATGCTTACATATATTTCTCAGGCAGCAAATGGATCCTCAGATGGTATGGAGCACAGAAGGTCAAGAGGAGCGAAAAACCTCTTCTTTACTCACTCCTTGAGGACCTTTCTTCCAGAGCAAAAATTAATCCCCCCGAAATATACAGTTTTGAGTCCAGAATTCCCTCAATATTTACAGTTGGTCACACAGGTAAATCTTCAATCGCTATTTCGACATCCATGCTGGAGATGTTTGGAGAACTGGAACTGGAAGCCCTGATGGCGCATGAGATCGGACACATACAAAATGGGGATGTGGGCAAAAATACGTTTATAGCACTTATTGCAGGCACAATAATGTCGTTTCCTAACTTTGCAATGTGGTGCTCCATGCTCTCCGGTTTCGGACAGCCCGATGACCCTGCACCCAGGTTCTTCAGGTATATAGGAACTGCTATTGCCGCTCCGCCTGCAGCACTTCTCATACACCTCACAAACCCTGCCAGAAGAGAACTCGAAGCCGATGAAGTAGCAGTGAAATTAACAAAAAACCCTCAGGTCCTGGCAAAGACGATAGAGTACCTTGAAAACTACATCCCCCTCCAGCCTGTATCCACCAGGTTTAACCCGGGCCATTTCCACCTTTTCAGCACACACACCCAGCAGGTGAGAGGATACCTGTCTATATTCATATCCCTATTCGACACTCACCCTGAAACCGGAGACAGAGTCGCACGCATCCTGAGCCATACAACTTACTCTAAAAACGAGAATATCAGCAATAACTTCTCAAGAGTCCCAGGCTTTTTTGATGTGAAAAACTGGAGGCTTTCACTTGGTATAAGCTTTGTATCTTATATGGCTTTCCTGTTTGTGGTTATCGTGGGGGTCACGTTTGCAATCAAAGATTTCAATTTCCTTGTGAACGGAGGAATTGCCGCAGTATATACAGGTGCAGTCGTACTGCTTATCGGAGCTACTGCGAAACTCTCCAGAAGGAAGACTTATTTTAAAGGTCCTTCTCTAATTCGCAAAAGAATTATTTTGAACTCTGTACAGGCTTTCAAGCATTTGATGAAAAGAGAATAAAGTCTATTCATTTCAACTCTAACCACCTGATCCATAGAAAAAAATCGGATCAGAAGGAAGAGAAGAAAAGCGAGATATTATAAGAAAAATACCTTGAGATAATCTTCTCAAGTAATGCATGTCAAATAATCAAGTAATATAATTATCAAATAAGAAAGAATGAATAAAACAAATAAGAAAGAATGAATAAAAAACGCTGATTATTTCACCTTTTTAATTCTATAAAATACATTATACCTGCTGCAACACCTGCAAAAATAATCCAGCCTATATGTGTGTGTACAAGCATCATCGTTTCCTCCCCGTAATAATAGGCAGTCAGGTAGAGGACAATTACCCTGAACAAATTAGATATGTAAGCGACAGCAACACAGAACCCGAGCATCATAAAGGTCCTGTTAAAGTCCATTTTTTCAATTTGGCTGTACCCAAAAACGATTCCTATCAGAAGGAACATAGAGTACAGGCCCGAACAGGGACCCCCAATGACCATAGTCATTTCTTCAACACCACTGATCCTGACAGTTTCCGTAGCAATTACCTCAAGAGGAATCCCCATCAAGCCGATTATCTTTACAGTTGGAAGAAGTATCATATAATGGTCGAACTTGTGCAGGAAATCAATGTTAAGGAAAGCAAACATGGAATAGAAGATAAGGTAGAGCACAACAAAAACCGATGAGATATACGCTCCGAACTTTGAGACGCGGGCGATCTGCGGGTTCTGGAGCTGGGTGCCGATTAAAGAGGCTCCGAAGAACAGAGTCATAACGTCCAGGGTCCCGAGTTCTCCGCTGTTTTTAAAGTTATAATAAAGGTCGGCTGAAACGATAAAAACTCCGATTACGAAATAGGTTTTCGATTTTTTCAACAGGCCGGAATCTCCCAGATGCTTGAAATTAATTTGTGTAAGCAAGAAAACGGAAATAAGGAAAAGAATAACTCCGACAGCAGTAGAGCCTTCGCTGACCTCAACTGCCATTCCTGTGAACAATGCAAGAACAAGTAAAATCAGAACCAGGTTTTTGTTTTCGCTGTCCATTGTACCCACTCTTTACATGCATATATAATTGAGCAAATTATTTAAAAACTTTTCTAAAAGTTTCAGGCAATCTCCCTGGCAACTATTATAAAAAAAATACAAAATAGTAAGAAATATATATTAAATGCACGACATTCTAAGCCAAAAAATAAATTCAGAAGATACCTTCGAATTTATCAGCCGGAATTACAAAAAATTCAGATATTAAAAAACCTATTCAGAATTATGAATACTTAAACTGAGGAAAAATTGAAAATAGATTCAAATGGACTGAAATTGAGAAAGGAACAAGGTTCAGGCCAAAAACGGGGGCGTCAAAGTGAGGGACTTTACTTTAACAAAATACGAAAGCCTGCTGCAGGCGATCAAAAAAACAAATTACTCTACCTGCACAGTACACGATTTTCTTAAAAACGAATCCGAAAACTGCATAATCCTCAGGCACGACGTCGACCGTGCAGTTAACAGGAACCTCGCTATGGCAAAACTTGAGCACAGATACGGAATAAAATCGACATATTATTTCCGCCATATCGAAGAGACATTTAAACCCGAAATTATACGCCAGATGGCAAGAATGGGCCACGAGATCGGCTTTCATTATGAGGTTATGGATAAAGCAAACGGGGATATGGACAGGGCAATTGAAATCTTTAAAGAAGAACTTGAAGACCTCAGAAAAGCTACTGAAAAAGTTACCAAAATAAACACGGTATGCATGCATGGAAACCCTCTCAAACCGTGGTCAAACCGGGACCTGTGGAAGAAATATGATTTTAGGGATTTCGGGCTTATCGGGGAACCATACCTCTCAATTGACTATAATAAAGTCTTTTACCTTACAGATACGGGGAGGACCTGGGCTGATTTAAAGATCAGAGTAAAGGATATAATTGATAACCCCGGAGCAAATGAAAAATCGGACCTGAGGTCAATTTCTTCTACTGATGATGTAATCCACCTGATTCAAACTGAAAAAATGTCCCAGATCTGCCTGCTTGTCCACCCTAACAGGTGGTGCGAAGACCTTGGCGGCTGGACAAAAGAACTGCTGTTCCAGAACGTGAAAAATGTAGGGAAGGCAGGGATTGTGTGGTACAGAAATATTCAAAGAAAAGAAATAACTCACTGATGTGGGACTGATGGATATAAAAGTAGAACTTTTATCAGAGAAAAATGAAGCAAAATGGGAAGAATTTGTATCGCTCCCGAATAATGCAGGGGTCTGGCATACTCTAAAGTGGAAAAGAATTATAGAAAAAGAGTATGGATTCAAGCCTTACTACTTACTGGCAATTGATGGAGCAGAAGTCTGCGGAATTCTTCCACTTTTTCAGGTTAAGAGCTTGATTACTGGAAATAGAATCGTTTCTCTGCCTTTTTCTTATAATTGCGGCCCGGTTGCGAACTCGGACGAATCTTACACTTTATTAGTTAATGAAGCACAGAAATTAACAGAAAAACTGAAGTGTGAATATCTGGAGTTGAAAATGGGAACATCACTCCCGGCTGACTCAATCGAACAGAACCAATTGATTGAAAGTAAGTTTTTTTACACGAGCGTGTTAAACCTCACATCGGATCCCGAAGTAATCTGGTTCAATATGGATGCCAGAAGGACAAAATGGGCAGTAAGGAAAGCTATAAGAGAAAACGTAAAAATACGAACGGAAACAAATCAAGAAGACATTCAGATACTACACGATTTAAAGGTCAAAACAAGACAAAAACATGGCTCACCTGCTCCTTCACTCCGGTTTTTTCAAAAAATAATGGAAGAATTCGGGCCAACAGATATTGTGAAACTATGGGTCGCTGAATATGATAACAGGATAGTTTCAGCTCTTATGTTTTACGCTTTTAAGGACACAGTAATGCCCGCATATATCGCTTCCGATGATGACTACAAATCCCATATGCCAAATAACCTGCTTTACTGGCAAGCAATAGAATGGGGATGTAAAAACGGTTACAAATACTTTGATTTTGGCAGGACGGAACCCGAGAATGAGACATTGCTGAAATTTAAAAGTAAATGGGGCTGCCAAAATTACAAGATCCCCTATTATTACTACCCCAAGCAACCGAAATTGCTTTCACAAAACAGGGATTCTTTCAAGGTTAATCTTGTAACTAATTGCTGGAAAAAAGCACCTGTTCCTTTGCTAAAAGTACTGGGACCTCATCTCCTAAAACATGTCGGATAAATAAAATTAGCTCGGGTGTTTAACATGAGGCCAGATCCTTACTTGATTCCACGATTCAACTTTGATTATACATTAACCGATTTCTCTATCAGTATTGGATCTCTTTTTAAAGGAGAATCTAACCTAGAGCCTTTATACTCAACTTTCGGCCAGAAGGATTTTTTCTTTACGAACTATGGGCGGACAGCCCTTTATGTAATACTCAAATCGCTGCACTTGCCTCCAAAATCAAAAATTGGTGTCCCACTATATTGCTGTACTGTAGTGTTTGATGCAATAATCAACGCCGGACACATCCCCAGATTTATTGATATAAATAACAATTATACAATGGATCCGGAAGACCTGAAAAGTAAGATAGAGGATTTAAGTGCTGTTGTGGTTATCCATACCTTTGGCCGGCCTGCAGACATGGATTCAATAAAAAAAATAGCAGGAAGGACCCCTATTATAGAGGACTGTTCCCATTCCTTACTCAGTGAATACAAAGGGAAAATAACCGGCACAATAGGAGATATGGCAATTTTTAGCCTCGCAAAATATCTTTCTGCAGGAGGAGGGGGCTTACTAATTGTAAACAACAACTCCTTTACAGAAAATATTCAGGAAGAAATGAAGAATTTGCAGGAACCTTCTGCTTTAGATGAAATTCAGTACATTACTACAGCATATATGAGATCATTCTTTTACCACAAGCCATGGTTCGGACTTTTTGGCTTACCTATAGGCCTGATGCTGGAAAACAAAGTTGACCTGATGACTAAAAAAAGTTCAAGGATGACAGCCGGCTACAAAACCTATACAGATATATCTTCAAAGAAATTGAGCAGCTTCAAAAATAAAGTTGAGATGCAGAGAAAGAACTCTTTTTTCCTGCTTGATAAATTGAAGGATAGTTCTTTAATTTTACCCCGTGAAGAAAAAAGCACATATTGTAATTATTATTTATTTCCTCTTATAGTGAAAAACCGTGATAAAACCTGTGAACACCTGCGAAAAAACGGAGTCGATACGACCAAACTTTTCAGCCAAACTCCAGAAGTTGCAAAAGCTATTTACGATTACAAAGGCGATTGCCCCAGAACTGAGGAGATTTCAAAGAGCATAATTACCATACCAAATCACTATGTACTTAAGAAAAAAGAATTAGAAAAAGTGGCTGGAGTTATAACTGCCTGTCCGTATGTGTAAAACTCAGGGGAATAGAATGTACAATAATATTTCAATATTCACAACCGATTCATTATATTCATATATTCTGCTAAAGGATTTTATTCATAACCATCATAAAAATATCAGTGCGATATATATATCCAAACCACTGAAAAGGCAAAAATATCATAAATTTTTCTTTCGAAAGGTAATAAACGGGTTGGGAATCAGATATTATTTACAACGTGTAATTCACGATATTAAAAACAAAAATAGTGAGAGCACAATAATTAATCTTGCAAATAAATATAATATTCATACAATTGATGCCCCTAATATAAATGATACAAAAATAGTGAACAAGGTTAGAGAAGATAAAACTGACATTATTATTTCAGGGTATTTTGATCAAATAATAAAGAAAGATTTAATAAAAATTCCCTCTTTTGGGATATTAAATATACATCTGTCAATGTTGCCAGAATACAGAGGAGTGAAACCTGTCTTTTGGGTACTCAAAAATAATGAATCTAAGACCGGGATTACAATTCATATTGTAGAGGAAGGCCTAGACACAGGAGACATCGTAATCCAAAAAGAAGTAGATATATTATCCAGTGATTCAGTTGACTCCCTAACAAAAAGAATGTCCATAGTAGGAAGTGAAATTCTACAAACTGCAATTGAAAATATTCAATTAAACAAACTTGAACTTAAAAAACAAAATTTGGGGTCTGGTTCCTACTATTCACAACCAACTAAAAAAGATCTGACCCATTTTAAAAAACAAGGGAAAAAGTTCTATTAAACTTTAGTAGGGATTGGATGAAAAAACTGAAATTGATGCTGGACATCGGGCACCCAAAAGATATTAACACCTTCAGGAATGTGATCTACCTACTTCATGATCATGGTCATGAAGTAAAAATAGTAGCAAGATCCAAAGAAAATATAAAAGAAATAATAAAGAATTATGGGTTAGAATGTGATTTTAGTCCTTATTACAAAAATATTATTGGAAAAGTTTTTGGAATTTTAATTAACGATTTATGGCTTTATAAAAAAGCCAAAAAATATGATCCAGATATTTTTATCAGCTTTGGGTCTCCGTATGCTGCCCATGTTAGTCGACTTCTTGGGAAAATACATTTAGCATATATAGATACCGAAATCGCAGTACCTGCTATAAAATTAATGTTGCCTTTTACCGATAAAGTATACACGTCTTCAAGTTTTTACACTGACCTTGGACCAAAGCAGGAACGTTTTAACGGATATTACGAATTAGCATACCTGCATCCAAAGTACTTCATACCAAATCCGGAAGTCCTAAAAAAGTATGACCTAGAAGAATACATCATTCTACGTTTATCAGCTCTGGCTGCTCATCACGATATAAATGCAACAGGAATGAACTTTAAAACAGAAGAAGAGCTACAAGAATATATAGATCAACTTGAAAAGTACGGGAAAGTATTAATTTTTTCTGAGACTGCAGAATGGCAGACAATAAAAAATCATCAGTTAAAAATTGATCCTAAAGATTTGCATGACTTGATCTCTTTTTCTTCCCTATGTATCGGAGAAGGAGCAACAATGGCATCTGAAGCATCCATCTTAGGCACACCTTCAATATATGTATCAAATACTCAACGGGGATACTTGAATGAGCTTGAAAAAAAATATGGATTAGCATATACGGTCCAAAAAAGAGATGAAGGTCTGCAAAAAGCAATTGAAATTTTAGAGAATAAATCCTTTAAAAAGGAATGGAATCTAAAGAGAGACAGAATGTTAAGCGAAAAGATAGATATTGTCAAATTTGTTGTGAAAAGCATTGAATCATATGTAAACACAAAATAACAAAAAACTAACAAAATACATAATTATCGAAAAAATAGCAGAATCTGATAATAATATTAAATATTATACTGAAACTGAATTCAACCTATAATTTTTGTAGCTTATTACAGCTGAAGGGAACTGAAGATTTGTCAATGCAGTTTACTTAAAATAAAAGAATAATTCCCAGCAAAGTAGGAGTAAGATGACTAGAAAATCTAATTATGTTTTAATGACCCCATGTAAAAATGAGGAAAAATCTCTTCCAAAACTTGCGGAATCCATAATTAATCAAACATTAACACCTAACCTCTGGCTTATTATAAATGACAATAGTACAGATAATTCTCCCGAAATATTAAGAGAGCTTGAAAAAGAAAATAGCTGGATTCGTGTAGTCACCTCTAAGGGAACTAAAAGAGATCTAAGTTTTCATTACGCAAAAGTGGTTAATGATGGGTTCTCGTTGATCCTACAAAAAAGTTCTATCGAAAAAATCTCCTTTGAATATATGGGTCTTATTGATGCAGATATGATATTAGAGAACAATTTTTTTGAAAAGATAATAGATAGGTTTGAGAAAAACCCCAGTCTAGGTATTGCCAGTGGAAATGCAGTATATTACAATGGTGATAAATTAATTGCTGAAGAAGGCAGAGAAAATCTTCCCATTGGTGGCTTGAGAGTCTGGAAGAAAGAATGCTTTATAGAAACAGGAGGCTTTCCAATAAGCTACTCCGCAGATTCCGTATCAAATGTTCTAGCTATTTTACGTGGCTGGGACACAAAAAAATTCAATGATATTGTAGGAATTCAAACAAGAAGAACCAGCAGCGCTGAAGGTTTATGGAAAGGATACAGGACTAAAGGCGAATCCGACTATTACAGAGATTATCATCCTCTCTATGTTATTTTCAAGTTTATAAAATATAGTCTAACAAGTCCTTCATATATAGGAATTGCATATTTAGGAGGGTATATAAGAGGGATTATAAAAATTAGAAATAAGATCGACATTCCAGAAGTTAGAAAATACTATCGAAATAAACACCTTGAAGTTGGAAGGTACTATGCAGGGAAATTCAAGTTCAAACTTTGATATTCAATATAATCCAAGTAGAAGAACCAAATTTCTGTTAATGGGTTTGTTATTAGCATTGAATATCATAATTAGAATCCCCAGCATACCACATGAAAAAGGTTATGATTCCTTCTTTATACATAACTTAGCAAATTCATTAACAATATTTGGTTCTGCAAAATGGTGGATAAACTGGTTGTCTGTCTTTGGATTTTACCCGGATTCATATTCCAGTGCTGTACCTTTCACTCTTTCTGGAATGTCCCAAGTAATGGGAATTGAAATGGAAAAAACAATTCTATTATTTTGTATAATTATAGGGATTTTTGGAATATGTACCATATATGTTTTTGCAGAACGTATTTACAATAGCTTTCAGTTTAAATATATAATGAGTCTATTTTTGTCTCTAGCGCCAGGTTTCATGTTATTTACCACATGGGAAGTAAGTACCAGAGGACAATTTATAGTTTTTTTCCCATTATTCCTTTACATATTATTGAAAGAAGAGTTCAAATTTAAAAAATATATTTTATTACCTACTTGTCTTATATTTATTTTTTCGACCCATCATTATGCATTTTTTTTAGTACCAATTAGTATAATATACATATTCCTTAAAGCTATTCAGAATGTGAAACCGGAACTCTTCAAGATATCATATCTAAATTATGTACTTTTAGTATTCTTTTTAATAGCTCTAACATGTCCTTTCTTTACAGGATTATTCATATCATCTGGATCGAGATATACATGGATATTGAATGCCATAATTACAAATATAAGACAAACCGGACCATTAGTACTGTTTATACCAGGAGGCTTAGCTTACTTATTCCTAAAAAAGAAGACTTTTGAAGGAATGTTCATGTGCCTAACTATAACTGTGTTGGCTCCAATATTCTATTCTCAAATATATGGACCATTCGTACTCATACTTATTAGTATTTTTATAATAAGCATTGCGTTTAATAATTCATTAAAACTTATGATCACTCATAAGAGCAAATTACTGACAATAGGTATTGTAGCAACCATTCTTCTTTTTGTATCATTTTCAAGCTTTTACAACCATTATCGAACTGGAAGTTCAGATTCTTTTTGGTATATGCAAGAAAGCACTTATGCTTCTGGCACATGGGCAAAAAATCATATCCCTGAGAATGCTCGTGGATTGGATACAGGAATGGAAACTTCCCGATTTCTTGCAATATCAGAAGCACATCCAATAACTACATCTGAAGATATTTTAAATCTAGTTTATGGTTGGACGAACGAAAGCGATATTGTTAGCGTAAAGAATTCACCTTTAAGTTTACAATATTATTTTGAAGGACCATATTCTAAAGGCGGTAGCTCATTCTCTGGAAAAATGGAGTGGATAAAATACGCTGGAACGAGTGGAAGTCTTAGAAACTTTGATTATTTTATTCAAGATAAATACCAGTATAAACCAATAATTGACAAGGTAAAGATCGAATCAAACTTAATCTATGACAGCCCTCGGATTTCTATCTGGGAAATAGCGTAATAAGAGAATGTTAGACTAATTTGAGTAGGTATCAACAATTCTAGTATCAATTTATTTTATATTAATAAGGATTCCAGATCACATTACATAGGACTTACGCATTTGAGATTCAAAATCAGGGCCAGTGGACCTTGCTGTGAAATCGTTGGTTTAGACAGTTGAAGGTTTAGAGCCATTGTTTTTCAGTTCAACCGCGTAAGTCCTAATTACAGACAAAAACACGAATAATTACTAAAATTGAAAATATTAAGACTTGACATTGAATTTTAGATAAAATCAAAAATCATAAATAGTAAAATTTTGCAGGTTATTGGCATATTTGCTTAGGAAATACGGATAGATTAGGACAGAAAAAAGCGCTTTTTAATATTGATTACTTATAATTAGATAATAAAAAATAGGGATAGAATGGAAGACTCTTCACAAAATATATGTTTACTCTCAGTTTGTGACGCAACTCCTAATAGTTTTGGTTCGTTTGAAGAGTTTTTAGTTACATTATCAGAAAAACTCAAACAAGACGGATGGATGCATGTAATTATTTTCAGAGAAAGACCTATTGAAGAAGTAGAAAAATCCCTTTTGAACCAAAATGCACAAATAAGGATTATGAAACCCTCAAAACTTGGAATAATTAATTTTGTACAATTATATCAGATAATAAAGGAAATCCAACCAAACTATGTACATTTTCATTTTTATCCGATTTTTTCTGTGGTGAACTACTTATCATTTTTATTTAATATAAAAATAATATACACTGACCATATGGGTAGCAGAAAACCAAAATCAACATTCAAAAAAATCATGCGAAAACCATACTACTTTACATATTCGAAACTGTATAGTTGTGGTATTGAAAAAGTTGTTTGCGTTTCCGAGTTTGTTAAATTAAAATACTTTAAAGAATACGGAATAAATCCCAAAAAAATGTGCGTTATCCATAATGGAATTAATACAATAAGGTTCCAAAAAAAGTCAGATATAAAAGAAATAAGGGAAAAATACAACCTAAAGGAAAAAATAATAGTCACCTGTATAGGCTTGAGATTTGACAAAGGTCCTCATTGCCTGATCAAAGCTGCCCCATTAATACTTCAAAAAATTCCAAACATAAAGTTTGTTTTAGTAGGAGGCGGAGATTTCAGGGATTACCTGGAAAAGTTAATCGAGGATCAAAAAATAAAGGACCATGTTTTGATTACAGGAATTGTGACAGATGTCACAGACATTTATAATATTTCTTCTTGTGTGGTAGTTCCTTCAGTATGCGAAGAAGCCTTTTGTTTTATTGTAGCCGAAGCTATGGCTATGGAAATACCTGTTGTTGCATTTGATTCTGGTGCAATAAAAGAGGTCGTTCATAATGAATCACAGATAGTACCCAAAAACTATACATTGCTAGCGGATAGAGTAGTCGAAGTGCTTTCAGAAGAAGATGATATTTTCCGTAAGAAAGAAATGAGAAATCACATTATTGAGAATTTTCCTCTTGAAAAGTGTGTGAATGAATATTTCCAATTATATAAAAATATATCACAAAACAAAAAATAGATTGTCAAGTAATAAACCGCACAAAAACCGGAAGGTATATTCTCATGGTAAAAGACTTTAAAAAACCAGCTATGGTAAAAAGGCTCTTAAAATACTTGTAATAAATATTTCCTTCACATTCAAATATTTCATATTCAAAAACCATAGAGACACAATGAACAAAAAAGCAAGATAGAAACTTTTAATAAAAATATAGTTGAAGGGAAAAAACAACTATTCCAGTAATCATTAATTATTCTTTTCTACATCCAATGATGGCAATAATACCAAGAATTGAAACTACAGGCAAAGCAATAGAAGGAAACTCTGGAATCTCACCTCCAAATTCTATGAGTTTCTCTGCACGCACATCATTACCTCCATATGGAACGCTCACTTTTAAAATACTAGGTTTATAATAATCAGGTAGGCTTACAACAAAGTTCGCTATTCCTTTATCATCTATTAGTGCTTCACCTTGACAAAGAACGTCACGTGGATCTCCTACTTCATAGTATAAAGTTCGATGAAATGAGGGATTCGATACATGAACAGAAACAGTAAAATCCTGATTGTATACTGGGTTACTTGGATTTATGGTTATACTATCAATTGAAGGTTTATAAATATTTATATATTGTTGTCCGGTCAGTACAATGTTGCCTTGACTATCATGTATAAGATAACGTAACGTACTTGGTTCAGTGGAATAGTAATCCATTATCGATACATCAAAATTCGCTATCCCCTCACTGTCAATTGGTGCATAACCCGACCCTTCAGTCATCCCCCCAATTGAATAGATCATAAACCCTCCTTCTGGAGGGTTCAAAATATGAACAAAAATAGTAAATTCTTCATTATATATTGGATTACTTGGGTTTGTATATATACTACTAATTGAAGTTTGGTCAGCGCTTGCAGTGCTCACTAACGCCACTATTAATAAAACTGTTACTCCCAAAACCCTAATGAGAGTATGATTTTTTTGTATTTTATTAGATGCTGTCTCTTTCGTCTAAGATCCCTTCGTTATACTTTCAGCAACTTTATCTAATTAAACTTTGCTTTTTTGTTCCAGAAATTATAAATATTAACAAATTATTACAATATATTTGAAAACTGAGAATAAATATACACAAATATAAAAAGTGTAAAGTAATTAAGGAAAAAAAAGGCAAAATTACAAATTAAAATTATTATTAAGATGATCAGGAAAAAAGACAGGATAAGCAACCTTAAGTCGTGCACAATAGTTATATGTTACAAGTTCAGAGTTTGATTAAGATTGAACTCAATAAGACCATAAATCCAAATATTTATAAATAAATTGAACATTATAAATTTTTATGTTTGAAGTTGTATACTATTATCCTATCAAGAACGGTGCGCCTTCAGAAGTGGGTAGGAATTTATTATTGGGACTTTTAAACAAGAGATTGTCTTTTAAAATTTTGTTATTCTCTCAGTATAAAAAAGAAAATCAATGCCTAGAAAAAAAGTACACTAATTTAGATGTACTGTCCTTTCTTGACTTACTCAGATTAAATAAGAGTTATATTGTTCACTTTTCTGTAGAGCCACTTACATTTCCAAACAGAAAATTTTTGCTATACTTAGTGTCAATTACAAATAAAAAGATGTTTAGAAGAAATAAATTAATAATTAATTATCATGGAGATCCAAGAACTGAATTCGAAATCAAATTAAAGAATAGAAGCTATTTGGCTTGTCTTTTGTTATTACCGGATTACTTATTGACTTCCTTTATAATGAAAAATGCCGATGCCATTGTTGTTAATTCTTACTCAATGAAAGAACTACTTCATTCAAGGTATAATATCTCGAATTTAGTTGTAATTCCAAATGCTTTGGATAACTCTTGGAGAAATGAAAATAAAACTCTAGATCTGAAAAATAAAAAGAATACAGTGAATTTATTTTATCACGGAAGACTTGCTCCTGAGAAGGGAGTTGACTTACTGATTAAAGCTTTTTCCTATAATTCTAGGAAAGGAGAAATTCAATTAAAACTCTATCTTGCAGGGCCTCAAGGAGATAAAAAATATGTAGGCTTTCTCAAGAATTTATGCATAGACTTAGGAATTGATAAAGATGTAATATTTTTGGGATCTTTACCGATAACACAATTGAGATCATATTTAAACTCTGTTGACGCTGCAATTTATCCTTCAAGATATGAGCCATTTTCACTTGCAATTTTGGAGGCTTTTAGAATTGTAAATGGCCCTGTTTTTTATTCGAATAAAAGCGGAATAAATGACTTCGTGATAAAGGAAGGTTATAAATTTTACACGTTTGAGCCTTCAGTAAAGGAAATTGCGAATGCTATTAAAATGTTACTAGAAAAAAGTTACGATAATAAGATATTATATAAACAGAAAGAATTTGCTGCTATGTACACATGGGAAAAAATAGCCGATAGATATATAGAATTGTACAAAGAAATGCAGAATCAATGAATAATCATTCTGCGTGTCAGTTTTCATATTCATATGAGGGATATAAGCCAGTGATGTACAGCTAATTCATGATACCAAAATTATCTACTTTAGTCTAAGAGAGAATTTCCTCTCTGTTACGTCCTAAGAGTTCAAGAGTTCTATAAAGAACTCTTCATGAAACTTTTCAAGATTTAAGATATCGAGAATCTCTTTCTGATTTAACCATTTACCAGCTTCTTTGATACTTCTTTTTTTTGAAAAAAAAGAGCATATAGGGTTTCCAAGTTCCATACTACGAATAATATAAAACCTTATAAGCCATCTATAAACCGAGAATCACTGTCCATTTGCTATAATGTCCGCAGACCCATTATAGCCTAATTCTGTACCTTTTGGTTTAAGCGTGTCAACCCGTTTTCGCCCATTGACTTCACGATTCTTACGAGGATTCCTTTATGTTCTTCATAGTATCTTTATTCTAACCAATTATCAAAGTCAAGTTCCTTGAGTTCTTGGTATTGTCATGTGAGCTTCAAACACAAACATAACCATTTATGCATGTCACAGTAGGATTACCTCTAATGGAAAGGTAGCTTATGACGCAATTCATTGTATAGCTTCTTGTCGCACCTGCGGAAAGTCAGTTGAAAAAGCGAAGATACAGATTTTCAGGAGAACTTCTGTAAAAGTGAAGAGAATTTCGAAAAACCCCAGTTTATGACTGGTTGCTTATAAATGGGATATAAGCAGCTTCTTAAAATTAGAGGTTTTTTGAAATTCTCTGAAATTTAAGGAAGGATCGATAATTGTTCTCATATATCTATTAACATTTGAAGGTGTTCTCCCGCACGCAATGCCAAATTCCTCATATCTGGTATTTTATCGTCCAAGAGTCTCCGAATAGTGGTGGCATTTTCAGATATCGATATGACCCTCTCGGCAACCGAAAGCGCATTTAAATTGTCTGATCTGAGAACATAAGATTCATCTCCAAATATATCTCTATTGATCCCTAGTGCTTTGATGCTGTAAGCGAGGCTCAGCGTAGGCACTCCCGTTGAAAGGGCGGCGATCGTGGAGTGGGTCCGTGCTCCGGCGAATATATCCATTTGACTGATAATCCACTTTTGTTCAGCGGCACTAAATGCTGGAACAATTGTAACGCTCTTTTTAAATTTATCTTCCATCAAAGAAACTGCATTTTGCATAAATTCATAGTCATTTGAACCTGAAATAATTACATGTGGAATCAAATATACGGGCATCTCTGTTTTTTTCATCACATCTGTAATTATTTTTGCTGCAATTTGTGTCCATTTTTTTTGATCTCCTCCAGTTACATAATATCCCATTAAGGGACTCAGGTTGAGTCCAATTGCCCCCGTTTCAATGGGAACTTTATCTTCGATATGTGGGGGTTTTATGGGATCCAAGAGGAATGCTGGGTCTGCAACGGGGTAGACGTTGTTGACGACACCAATAGTTTTGAGATATTCGATAGTAGACGATTCTCTGGCGAAGATTCCAGAAACTGATTTGAGATGGCTACTCATAGATAATTCAAACTCTGGAATTGCATTGAATGGGCCAACCGATGCTCCCCAGAGCACGAGTTTTTTTCTCTTTTCAAGGACTACATCATCGAGATTAGTGAAAATCGTAGGATATTTTGATGCAATGCCATAATTATCTCCTCCAATAGAAAGGACCGCTTTTGCTTCGTCAAGATGCGGGTATATTTTCTCGTATGTCCAATATTTCAAGGCATCGGGATTGAAGAAACGTTGATATAAGTGAGTCCATGTTGAGGGTTTCCAGAATCTTCTTATCACTTCTCTTTTTCTCACTCTATTAACTGCTTGATGGACAATATCGGGGTCAGTCTCAGATTGGCACTGCTTCAGATACTGATTGTCGGAATCAAAATGACTTAGACAAACAAAACGGGGATCCCGGAAGTACTCCCGCAAAATTTTCGTTGTTCCCCGAACGATCGCCTCGCATCCTCGGTTTTCGTAAGGCCCGTTACCAGCTAGAATAAACAGTGGTCTTTCTTTATCCATGATACTCACCTCTTATTTTCCCCTGAATATACTGAAGAATTCTTATCGAAAATGTGATAATTTTTGAGATCTGTCTCCCGGCTGTCAATTGCCACAAATACGGCCTCATGATCTCCTGAAGGCGCTCTGCGTCTATCGCATTATTACTCCAGACCTCTCTGCTTTCCGTCCTCATCTTTTCCTTCAAAAAAACTTCTCGCCGAAGGATAGGGTTCCCCTCGCTCTTCGGTTCCACTCGCTTCTTCGGAATCTTTGTTCCTTTTTTACAATAAAGGTTAAGCCGGTACGCCAAATGCTCCCGTTTGACAGTTAGAACCCCTCCCTGACTCTTCACCACCTGATCAACAGAAATATGATCAAGACAAACACCCTCCCCCCGCTCAATCACACTCTGCACCTGTGGTGACCGCACCAGCACGAGACTCGTGCCCCGACTATCTCGCGAATAGTCTGGCAACCAAGCATCCATGCAGGTCACATCAGCACACTCGGCAAAGACGTCGTCGCAGTAGTTGCAGGCATTCAGCGTGAACCATCGGTTTGTCCAAGCCTCGGCGATCCCCTCCTCCCAGAAGATCCTCTGCTCCCTGCAATCTGCGGTAATGAATGTATAGTGAGAATTACTAGCGGGATGGTCAGAACTCTTCCTACGACAACACACCGCCATCACTTCTTCCTTCACGCCGGCAAGGGAGGCAATGTAGTCGGTAAAGTGCCTGCTCTTCAATTGCCCGCATGTAAGGCCTACAGTGATGACAACCCGCTCCCGCAGTTTTTTGTTCTGCTTCTGGGCAAGTCGGATCGCTTTGAGGAAACAGGGGAGACCGGTGATGGCATACCGCCCCGGTACTTCAAGTATCTGCCGGATCACCCTCGAAATCTCCACCGGATAGTATGCTGAGCCAGCTCCAGTACATACACCATCTTGGGCATCGAAAACCTGGAAGTCAAAAAGCCTCTTAGAGTCGCTGGTAGGTATGACGCAGACGACATGGTCGATAACACCCTCACTGAGCAGTGCTTCCAGAATCCAAGTAGCCATCCCGCCCGAAGCGCTGGTCAGCCGATGCTTCTCTGAGTAGCCGACGTAGGAGGCAAGGTAATATCCGGTCTCGGAGCGATGATGTATACCTGATACACCACCATAAAGTTCTCTTCCGATCGTGTCCTCGTTCTCTTCAGAATTGGTGAAGGGGCAGACCCTCAAGCAGAGACCGCACTCCCTTGTGCAGGATGTTACCTCTACCGGGTTGTACTCCCCATAGTGGTTCCACCGCATTGAAAGAACGCCATATGGACATAAAGCAACGCAGAGGCCGCAGCCGATGCAGAGGTCGTGCTCGACGACTTTGGTGATGACAGAAGATTTCATGCAATAATTCTCCTGAGCGCTAGAGGCAGGTAGGATTCAAAGATCCTGCGTTCAAACTCGTTGAGACAAAACGCCCAGACCACCACAAAGTAGACGAGAGTAACGACCGCACCGGCAACGACAAGTGTCATCAAGGTAAGAGACGGGAGGAACACACTAAGAACCTCTGCCATGACCCCGATAAGAATAGTTGCCACAATACCTAGGAGTATCGACTTGGTGAAGGTATGGGCACCGACCCCGAGCACCCTCGTCGCGTACCAAGGAGTGAAAAGGGCGTTTTTTAGAGTGAGGACGATCGCTCCCGCAATCGCAACCCCATAGTAACCCCAGCCGTTTAGAAGCGAAAGAGTGATTGCAAGGCCGAAGTTCCCGATACCCATGAGTAACGTCACTAAACCGGGAATCTGCACCTTGTTGTAGGTCACATTGATAGAGAAGAGGGGTAGCACCGCGAGGTTCACCGCAAAGTGTACCGTCAAGAGGATCATGAGAGGAGCGAGAAAAGCGTATTCATTGCCTACCCAGACAGTGAGGAGCTGAGGAGCAAAACCACAGACGAGACCGATCGGGAGGGCCATAGCTAGTCCCATCAATCTGACGGCGCTCTTCGTGACCCGAATCAGAATCTCGGTCTGCCCCTTTGCATAGTAGGTGAGAACCATTGGGGTCAGCACTCCAGAGAGCACCCCTGAGATCGCACGCAAAAGTACAACCCACTGCAAAGCAATTGCATACTCTCCGGCAGATGTCGCCCCGAAGAGCAGGTTCACGACGATGAGGTCGATCTGGAGGAAGAGAATAGAGCCGATCTGGTTGATGACTACCCACCCTCCCATCCCGCAGAGATCCTTCACTCTCCTACGGTCAAAGGAGTGGATCGAAACTCGGAGAAAGGGGCAGATCCGCCAGGCAAGAATGATCGAGATAGCAGATGCTACGACAGCCCCGACTAGATACGCCTCGCCGACAAGGCAGAGGTCGGGGCCAAGTAGAGTGAAGAGGAGGATGATCAACCCAGTCTGAACAAGGAGATTCGTAAGGTTGACCAAATTCTGGAGGTCGAGGCGGTTGTAGGCGAAAAGCTGGACGGCGAAATTTCCGCTCCACGAACGGATCAAAAATGCGGCGGAAACGCCAAGAAAAAGGAGGACTGCACTAGTTTCCTGCTCGGTAGGGACATTGAAGATTGCTGGGACAAAGTAAGCGACCACAAGGATGAAAGGAACTATAATGAGGATAATCGCAGTGAACCCGAAGAGAGCGGTGTTGAACGTCTTATTCGCTGCTACATAGTCCTCCCGCTGGAGGTCGACGGTGAGGAATCGAGATACTGCAGTGTTTAGGGACTGGACCATGATTGCCACATACCCACTAACCGAGGTTGCGAGCGGGATGAGACCATAAGCCGCAACCCCGAGGGTGGAGATGAAATACGGCACCAAGAGGACACCGATAACGACGTTCACAAGGAAGTAGACGATGTTCGCTGCAAGGTTGCGGGGGAACTGCGCCGCAAAACGGCGGTTTGTGTCTGTCTCTGTCTGCACGATCTGTCCTCAGGGATGGAATATTTTCACATTATCGGATTGAAAAAGAATAAGATTTTATTCTTTTAATGTATGCCCGTTTTTGCCGCCCCATCCGAGCCCAAGAGACAAATTATCGACCTAGACTTCCGGTTCCACCACATTCCTGTCGTCGATGATCGCCGGATGCGCACGCCCTTCTTGAGCTTCATCATTCATCGGGTTATGGAGCAATATTCTTGTAGGTTTAAGGCTCTTCGCTATTTTATGTGGGTTGAAAATAACCGCTTAGTTAGCAAGTAGTCAGGCCAAAAAGAAAAACATCAATCTTGAATATGATTTTCACCAATAAATGTTTCTAAATTTTGGAAATGCTACTTCAACATTTAGGGGATAAATGTAAGTTACCCACTCGAAATAGAGAAGAACCAGATTTAATTATAACTCCTGTATTTTTCGCACTTATGCTAATTTTAAATATTTTATTGGGAGCTTTAGGGAAAGATAATATTTTGGAGATATGACGGTCTTGAATATTGCACAAATTATATATCGATTGTGGTTTTTCTGCTGTAATAGAAAAAGGATCTCAAATTAGCTTAAAAAATCGGTAATCTAATTTGAGAATCGCTTCTCAAAGTGTGACTGAGCTACTAAAGATTCAATTTTTAACTCAAAAAAAGACCATATTTCGACTTTCACTTCTTATTCTTCAAATATCGAATTTTGGTGCTCCATAAACATCTAGTGGGCATTATATTAGATGACATAATATTGATTAATGGGAAAAAGAGCAGTAAAACCAAAGTTTCTAAGATATCAAAAAATAAAGGCTCTTGGCTATGATTATTTACAGTATAACAAAAAATTAATTAAGCTGATTACTTCAACTTGGGATATACTCCCCAAGTTGGAGTTTTGTAAAGATCTCAGCAGTTTCTTTGTTCATTTCCTCTACGATAAACTCTGGATTTTCCCTTTCTTTTCCATTATATACCAATCCCATTCTTATCTTTTCAAGATTATCGGCCAGCTTTTGAATTGTTAGCTCATGGTCGTCGATCAGATGAAGCAAATAATTGTGTAGCAGTAACCCCATTACACAGAGAAACACATGAGCTCTGATTTCACATCCTTTCTGATATACACAGGCTTTACCGGTATCAGTAACTCGTCTTTCAGTTACCTTATGTCCTCTTCAATCATGTTTCTGGAAATCATACATGTCCGCAATTTCTTTTGTTGCAAGATTATCCTTATCGGTAAACACAACAGTCTTTCCCATCCCTAAAAGAAACTCTTTTTATGACCATCATTTAAACTAAAATTAAATTGTAACTCTCCATCTTTTTCAACGATATTGTAATCAAAGAGACCTCTATATTGCTTTGGAATTGCATCAACTACACAATTCATGAGACCTTTTGCAGTCATTTTTCTGCCTTTCCATTTACGGTTAAGTTTTGACCCTATTTCTTCAATCTTCTTCAGAATATCATATTTTTTAGCTTCCCACTCATGTATCTGTTTTCGAGTGGTGATCTCAGTGTATTTTATGACTCCAGTAAACTCTTTACCATACCATTCTCTTTTACACGATGAGCTTTGATGAGATTCTTTTTTCCATTCTCCCATTCTTCTTCAAAATCCGACAAAGGAACCTGAAATAAATCTTTGCACATAGAAGAAGGCAAAGCTCCGACAACATGCATTTTGTCCAAAACGTTTCTATGTTATCTGTAGAGTTCATCCCTCTATCAAAAACAATTGTTACTTCCTTGAGAGGGATCCCTATCTCGGCAGTGTTCCAATTTTTCTGTAAAATTAAAAATTTTAAGAGCCTTTTGAGTAAAAATTCAAGATCAGTAGAGTATTTTCTCACACAGTATCCAAAAATTGGTTTCGAATTTACAGCAAATTCGCGACACTGCCGAAAAGTCTATAATTTTGGAAGGAAACAGTTGAAAAGTCACAATAAATGTGGTTATCAATTAAGAGAAACAGAAGTTATAGAATAAGAAATCGAATAAGAATCTTTAAGATCAAGGTAAGATTGGAAAAAATGGAAGGATAATAAAGAAAAAGAAGTTAATGTGACAATGTCAAGATTGAAGCAAAAGAGAGTATATATATAGGATGATTATTATTTTTACTGTAAAAATGTAAAATGTGAGTAAGAGAAGGGTTCCCAAGAGAAGTTATACCCTAATTGCGGTGGAGTTAGGGTTTTAAATGAGTAGGAATGACTAATGGGTGAAATAAACTACGGCAAGCATGGATACCTATCGGTCAAATGGGAGCTTAGAAAATAGTAGCGGGATCATAAATGGAAATACTGGTCCAAGTGTTATAGAAAGAGAACCTTGCCCCAACATTAAAATATTATTATACTGATTATATCAATTTATTTACATAATACCAGGAAAAGCGAAAAACGCTCGTGTGCATTAAACCACAACCTTTGTTTCCCTGCCTTTATTTCTCCACCTAAGGGGACTGAAATCCACTTATTTTCTGATTGCCGGTTCTGACCGGTTTGGTTAATTGAGGAAAAAATCTATACCGAAATTCCTTTTGCTTCTGTGAATAGTAAAAATATAGAAAGAATCCTAAACTCTGGAAAATATATTTCAAGAGGAGGATTCTATAATTGGAAGTAGTAAATCAAAGCCCATGGTAAAAATTCATTAACTTCATATAGAATTTGTCTCCATCTAGCTTGAAATTATAAGATGATGTTCGTATGATGAATGCTATAAGTAACAAACTCTTGATAAAAAGAGACGAGTCTTTTGATGCTCTTCGTGGAATTGCAATAATAGCCGTTGTAGCAATTCATGCGAGTGGTTATATTTTTGGTTCAGAAGTCGTTTCTTCAGCTAGTAATGATTTTAACGTAGCGTTCTTATATCGACAAATTTTAAATTTTGCAGTCCCGGTATTTCTTTTTATATCTGGATATTGGATGTCCAATAAAAAAGTCGACTCTTTTGAGGGATATAAGCAATTTTTGATACAACGATTAAAACGAATTGTTATACCATATTTATTTTGGTCCATATTTATTTTGTCATTCGTGACGACTAGAACTCAAGTTTTTGATGCACAAGAAATATTGTTTAAGCTCCTAACTGGAGGTGCAATTGGACCGTACTATTTCATAATATTAATTGTCCAGTTTTATATGTTAACACCAATATTCCAGCGTGTTAATAAGAACTTATACGGTTTCATTTTAATATTACTTATTAATTTTTTAAGTCTTTCATTTTCATATATTACTAGACTATATTTTGGTTCGTCTTTTTTTTCATCATTATCTGTATATGCAATGCCTTTTTATGCATGGATTATTTTTTATGAACTTGGACTAATATATAGAAACTTTGACAAATATAAAATATCTAACCATGCAGCCACTTTAATAGTGATATCAATTATTTTTGCACTTGCAATGAGCTTATTTGAAGCGAAAATTGTCTTCACAAAATATAATAATTTAGAATTCGCTACATCTGCGGTAAAATTTTCTTCATTTTTATACTCTGGATGTTTCATCACAGGATTTTTGTATATTAGACAAAAAGTGAGTAAATGGCCAAATCTACTTATTTCACTTGGAAACTATTCATTTGGGATTTACTTGATACATATTCCGGTTCTTTGGGCACTTGTAGATTTTTTGAAAGACACTATTTTCAGAGATGGTATTAACTACATTATTCAACCTGTTTTCCAATTAATCGTTGTCTTTATGACTATAATTATATGCTGTGTTTTTATATTCACAAGTAAAAAAATATTACCAACGAATATTCACAACACGTTATTAGGTTTTTAATTTATCATACTCTATTTTATATTTTTGTACATCCAACTGATTTTTAAGTACCCAAAAATCGGTTTGATGATTCACTTACAAAGTAAAAAAGTTGAAAACGAAAAATAGGCTACATGAAATTGGAGACTGAAAACGGATACTTTTTATCCTGACTTTGACAGTTATATAACCCAAGTTTGACAGAAACACACATTGTGTAATGTCAAAATGGGCTTCATGCCTCTGTTTTCTTTAGACAATTCTAGTTTTTTTCTTGCATCTTATGATTATTTGAAATTTTTCATTTTATCAAAATGTAGTGTGCCAGTGCAACGTGTTTTGTGTAACAAAATACTATATGAATTAGTAGAATCTGTCAAATTAGGGATAAAAATAAGTGCTTTCTGTTTTGTGTTATTCGGTCCAATGAACATCACAAAACAGAAAGCATTCCCTACAACCCACTTTCCGCAGATGTCCTTTCAATTTTCATAATTTTTCCTGCTATCGTTTTTTCTGAAAATTGCTCTGGTAACTCAAACATATGTTTTCGAAATATCCCCCAATTTTTGACCTTTTGCCTTCATTAAAATACTTTCAGTTCCCATTTCCAAAGCTTAAGAACCTATCCGAAAAGTCCTGCTGCTCTGAATGTTATCCATGTACATGCGAAATGAAGCATAGCAAGGTAATTTTCAATTTTCTTTTCCCATCTTATAAGCAGTCTTCTGAATCTATTTAACCAAGAATGTGTCCTTTCTACAACCCACCTTCTTGCCCTGAAACCTGGTATCTCTATTCTTATGTTTTCTTCTCCACGACTTTTTATATGGGCAGTATAACCATATTCTTTAACCAATTCTCAGATATCAGGAAAATCATATCCTTTATCCATACAGACATTCTGAATTCCCTCATCTGTAGACGGTCTTTTAATAATTATGGAATCAAAAGTCTCTTTTACAAGCTTTTTATCGTGGCGATTTGCACCATCAACAGTTACTGAAAGTGGCATACCTTTACCGTCTGTTAAAATACTCCTTTTTGTACCGGTTTTACCACGATCAGTTGGATTAGCTCCGGTTCCTGATCCACCTAATGGTGCTTTTGTCATAGCGCCATCAATTGCTTGCCATTCCCACTCCAATCCATTTTTAGTATCGTACTCCATTAGACCAGCTTGCCACATGTTCTCAAAAAATCCAGATTTTTGCCATTCCTGAAATCGATCGTGCACAGTGCTTGGAGCTCCATAAAATCGGGGCAAAGATTTCCATTGGCAACCAGTACGAAGAAGATAGAAAATACCACTCAGGATTCTCTTATCATCTTTTCTAGGTCTTCCAGGCTTCTTTTTGGGTTTAGGGAGAGGTAATAATGGTTTGATTTTATTCCAAAGCTCATTAGAGATCTCGTAGTCAGGTACGTTTTTTCGTGTTGCCACTAATCAATATTACCATAAAAGATAATTATTCTACTTTTCGGATGGGCTCTAAGTTGAAATAACGACTGCAAATTTTGAATAATTCTCCAAAAACGATAGCAAGAAAAATGTTATTTTTTTGAAGACTTCTGCGGAAGGTCGATAATAGATTCAAGATTATATAAAACTAAGTCAATGATTTAGGGACACGACCCAAAAATGGAAAGACCATTCATCCCTCGAAAATTACTGTAATACAATGACATAATATTATACTCATCTCAAAACGTAATATCCAATTACAAATAAATTCATTGAAGACAATGAAATTATAAAACTGCATATTCTAAATTTTTTCTGCTTAAAGGAGGTAACTAAAGAATTTATTTTATATATAACAAATTTTTGCCTTAAGACGCTATTGAGGGCGTTTTTGTTAGTAAAACAATGTCTAGTATAATAATCATGGGGGATAAAGGGCGAAGTATTTGGGTCTCAGCCCTTTTTGAAGGAATGAAGAGATAATCAAGTTTCTGTTGCTCAGATATCCTTAATCTACGCGATTGAAACTTTGCTTTTGGCATCCTCTGAAAATTCCTCAATATATTGCTTGATTGTGTAAAAGGTTACATTTCCAACGGGTTGATGGAATTAAAAGAAAAGATGCAGAGGATTCACGGGATGCCGAGATGAAGACCGATATACTCGTGACCTTTAGCACTTACGAAGCAACGAGGCAGTGTCACGAATTTGCTTTAAATTTACAGCAAATTTTTGAATACTGTTGTAAAACTGATCTACTTATCTCGGATTCTGGACTCAAAAATCTCTTAAAATTTGTAATTTTACACAAAAATTGTAATATTGCCAAGCAACATAGTTATGATTTTCTGCAGACATCTTAATAGAAAAGATTAAAAAGTTTAGTTTTAAAGATGTCTAAGAAGGGGGGGAGAGCATGTTCAAAGCTAAACATTTAATTATACTTTGTATTATAACTTTATTTTTTATTTATCCATGTAATGCTCAATATATAGACTTAGCTCCAACTGAAGATTCGAACACATACAGTAACTATGCTACCACAAACTATGGAAATTCTCCATATTTGGAAACTAAGTATAACGAGAAAAGTACATATCTAAAATTTTATGTTCCTACTTACGTAAGTTCAGCCAAACTTAATCTATATTGTACTGAGGCAACTGGTAATGCATATGTATATGCAACCTCTCCTGATTGGAATGAAAGCGGAGTGACCTGGAATAATCCCCCAAGTGTGGAATACCCTACACGATTATCTGAAATCCCAATGCCAACGACAAACACTTGGTACACAATTGATGTTAGTTCTGTAGTGTCGGAGCCTGGGTATTACTCGTTTGAGTTAAAGTCACAGTATGCAAGTCGGCACACGTACAATTCATCAGAAGCTTTAGCAAATACTCCTTATTTAAAAACTGAACCCTCTCCATACACAGATATAATTTTCAATAATAAAACGAATGATACTAACCGCACATTCCTAGTTAATACCGACGACTGTATCAGATTCTCGATAACTCCTCCGGATTCAGAAAATATAACTACTTATCAATGGCAACTAAATAAAACAGATCAGCCTGCGACATCATCATATTTTGATTTTATAGTTCCAGCTTATGATGAAAGACAGCCCTCTACGGGTATCTGGGAAATTTGGGTAAATGCCACTTATACAAATGGGACGAGTATATACAAAGAATGGCTAATTTCTTCATTACCTGAGTCAGAAGCCCCTGACTACATAGAATATTTTAGCGATCTGAATAATACATTTAGACCTGGATTCGCTGCTGATCCTTGGGGAAGATATCCGCCTTTTTATACTACAAGCAATAATTACATTTCAAAAGGTTTCCTTACAGGGTCAAGCTCTTCTTCTGGAACAACCATGCTTATAGATAACAATTTTGACATTACATATGGCACATTTAAATTCAAGATTAGAAATCCTGGATGTGTTGATGTAGTATACTTCAAAGTACTCGGAGAGTATGGAAATTGGAATTATGTACCGGATGGAAACGGGTTCCATGATTATTATGCTATATTAAATGGCGAAATATCGGAGAAAAGCTACATACCAATTTCAAGAAGGTGGATAGGACAAGCTCCTTCAATGCATTTTTGGAGAACGGATGATGCTCAATGGAAAGAAATCACACTTATACATACCTGTGATGATTGGTGGAGTGCATGGGATAATGGAGTTCAAATTCCAGGTAATTATCAACATTTCGCGGATGCATTTTCAAACGCAATAACATTAACAATGACTGCGAACAATCTTCTTGAAATGGACTGCATAGAAGTTTATAAAGACAAATATCTTTACCCAAATTCAAGAATCAGCTATGGCTCATATCCAAAATGGTGGTGTGTAGCAAATCCATCTGATGGATTCTTAAACCCAGTTGAGGAAAACGGTATCATAGCTTTTGGCCAGAATCTTACATTGGAATCAATTTCAGATTCAATAAATAATGACAGCCTTATGACTTATGACACCGTTACAAATACAGCAATAATAAAAACAAATCTTTTCATCGAAGCAGGTGGCAAATTAAATATTACGGATGAAACATTACTATTCGACACGTCTACTAATTCGCTTGATATAAATCTAATGATACATTCAACTTTCAATGTTGAAAATTCTACAATTTCCACGATTGGCAATAATCCGATTAGGTGGAATCTAGCAAGCGCAGCAACCGTTAGTGTATTCAACCCGAACATTACTAAAAGCGAAACAGACAGAACATCATCGTTGTATTATGAAAGAAAAAATTCCATATATGATTTTGGTGGTCGTTTTATTATACAAAATTCTATGATAAATAATACTTGTAATTTATTCCTTGATGGTGCTTCTGAAATTGTACTAAACAATGTAGTGTTTTCTAATCATAGTAGTAGCGATTATGGAGATTACACATTACGTGGATCATATTACGGACATAATAATGCAAAAAATCAATCAAAAGGTGAAAAAGCATTATGGATAGTTCCAAGAAACGATCTGGCAAATTTCATGATTAATAACATATCTTTTGTAAACCCTAAATCAGACATTGATCTGAAAGTAGTTGGCGGCGAATGGATATTCAATTCTACAACTGTAAAAAATTGTGATTTGTCAGGTGTCGATATCAGCACAAAAAAAGCATACAAGATGGTATATTTCGTCCATTATTGGAATCTTACAGAACATTCAGATTTCTCACTTCTAAACTGCAAATTCAATGAGAGTAAATTAAACGTAGAAACAAACCATTCAAAACTTGAAACAAAATATTATGCTGATATAGTTGTAAAAGATGCATCAGGAAATCTCATACGAAATGCAGTAATTACCCCAAATGCTTCAAATGAAGAATATGAAGCTGAAAATCTGCATAAATGGGATTGGTACATTTCAGATGGATATGGCCCAGGGCAAGGGGGTGCATCTGATTATGCACCGGGATACTATGATGAAAACGGAACTTTAGTAGGAAATATTCAAAATATTACATATTCAGGCGGGTCATATGTACGCTGGTATAACGCACAACCTTTAATTTCTGCTACTACAAATACAGATGGTAGAACTTCTTTGCCATCTGAAAACGTGAATAATTCAGTAGTTCTTACCGATTATGTGTTAACAAACGAAACAGGAAAAATATCGAAAGAATCAATAGAATATGACTTTGCGATAAGATCTCCGGATTCAAAATCGGTCTACCTCCAAGGCGTGAACCCAGATCCAACTTGGTACAGGCAAAACCCTTCCTTAAGTACGTACACCATCACAGCAATAATTCCAGATAACTCAACGGGCCCACACATAACCGGTTTTGCACCAGCTAAAGAAAACCCATTCAACTCAGGAGAGAAGAAAAACTTCAGGATCTGGACTGATGAACCTCTAACCAGTATGGAATGGCGTGTTAATGGATCATCTGTTCTCAAAGGATCCCTTAATTATACATGGACTGTAACAGACAGGAATACTACAATTGAATTCATAGGGTCCAATTCCAATGGTACTGTCAACCATATCTGGCCGCTGGGTGAAAGTCCCGATGAACCTTCAGTCCCGGATGATAACCCAGCTCAGGAAATTCAATTCTCACCTTCGGACTCGGAGATTACCCTGAACGTAAGCGAAAAAACTCTTTTCAGCGTCAGCCCGGATGTCTTCACAACAAAAGAATGGTACATTAATGGATATCCGATCCAGAACAACACAACTTCCATGACCAGGTGCTGGAGCACAGCAGGCACTCATGATGTAACATTCAAAGGGGCCGGAAGCGAGGAACCCGTATCACATACCTGGACTGTGAACGTAGTTGAAGAAAAGAAAAACGATGAAGAGAGTACCGAATCAATAATCGCAATAGCTCCTGAATACCAGATCGTTAAGCCGAAACAATCTTTTGGTCTGGATATAACTGTTGATCCCTCAGCCCCAATCATCGGCACACAGCTTGACTTCGAATTCAACAGCTCAATGGCATCAGCAAACAGTGTAATCGAAGGAGATCTCTTCAAACAGAAGGGAGCGTCTACTTTTTTCAACGAGGGAGATATTAACAGCAGTGAAGGGATAATCAAGCATATTTACGGCCTCATAATAGGCACATCAAACGTATCTTCACCCGGAACTTTTGCAACTGTCAACCTGACTGCAGGAAACAGGACAGGTATAGCAAAATTCAGCCTATCGAACGTGCTCATCAGCGACATAAATTCAAAATCCGTTCCGTATACTGTTACAAATGCGACCGTGCTGATAGACACTGCTCCGGCAATAGACCCTATCTGCTGCCCGAAATCAGTTGATGAGAAGAGTAACCTGGCTTTCAAAATAAGCGCTAAAGACGCAGACGGAGACAGGCTCATCCTTTCAGCATCAGGGCTTCCTGAAGGTTCAAGCTTCAACAGAACATCCGGAGCATTTGCCTGGACGCCGGCTGTAGGGCAGGCTGGAGTTTACACGATCACCTTCAAGGTAAGTGATGGGTACCTCACAGATTTTGAGAATGTCACTGTGACAGTAAACAAACTGAATAATCCTCCAGTCATTAATTTCTTCGAACCCATTAACGGCTCGTCCTTCAGCGAAGGGGAAAGGATCGGGATTTCAGTAAACGCAACCGATGCGGAAAAGCAGGCACTGAACTACTCTATCAAAATCGATGGAGTAATGTACAGCTCCGATCCCGCCTATATCTGGGAAACAGACTATTCCAGCAGTGGAAACCACACCATAGAAATATCGGTAAGCGACGGCATTGATGAAGCCAAAATGCAGCACATAATCTCCATAACCGACTGCCACCCACGCTACGACGTAAATGAAGATGGCGTGGTAAATATTCTGGACATAACAAACGTAAGCAGGGAATACGAAACAACCGTTAGCAAGCCATACCCACGCTACGACACAAATCAGGATGGAGAGATAAACATACTGGACCTCACTCTGGTAGGACACCATTTCGGGGAAAAGGTAGAATGAAACAGACAGGCACAGGCGTAATAACCTGTGCTTATCCGCTATTTTGCATTTCGATGGAAAACTGGGAGGGGAAACCATCGACCCGGATGCTTGACAAAAATATTAAGTCGTAAATCATGAAGTAACCTGATTAAAAGGATTAAAAAAATCAAATCGTAACCTTTTAGAAAAACAAGATGGGAGTGGGATAAATGAGAAAAAGTATAGTCAGTAAAAGTATAGTCAGTCTAATTGCACTAATAGCAATTCTTGCCTTCTTGAGTTCAACTGCAGCAGCTGCATCAAAAGTAACACTTCAGCCGTCATCTAAAAGTGTCTATGCAGGGGAAAATATCACATTGAATGTCGTCGTAACTCCGGATACTCAGATCTCAGGCATACAGTTCGACCTTGAATATGACGGTTCATTATTCCAGGCAGCAGATGTGACTGAAGGCAACCTGTTCAGCCAGAGCGGTCAGAAAACATTTTTCAGCCCCGGGCAGACCGGAAACGGAAGGTTCAGTAATATTTACGGCTGTGTCCTTGGGAGTTCAAGTGTCTCAACTCCTGAGACCTTTGCAACCATAACCCTGAAAGCAAACACCGGGGTGCAGGGCACTTCTCAGTTTTATCTGAAAAACGTAACTATAAGCAGCTCCGCATCAAAGCCTGTGGATGTAAGACTGGTAAATACAGGTATTACAATCTCGGATTCGGAGGCGAAAAAACCAAGGGGACTGCTGGGGAAACTGATTGAAGGCATTCTGGGTTGAATCTGAAGATCTAATTCTTCAGATTTTCAAATTTTCACTTTTGAAATACCCTGTTTTTTCTAGAATTTTAAAATTTTAAGACGATCTAATTTTTAACCATTTACACCCTTCCCGGAAGTACAATCCCCATAATACAGAAAACAGAGGTCAACAAAAACATTGCATAAGTTGCCTGCTTTTCAGTTACCCTGTAGTAGTAAGGCAGGACCCATTTAAGAGTAAGAGGGTTTGGGACTTCCAGGGTGCCGTCTTCCCTGACTTTTCCGAACTTGACATGCGGATATTTTTTAATTTTCCAGTAAACATACATAAGGAAATTAACCGTATGTGGGATCAGCATAATAAAACCGCTTATGATGAAGCCCTGGATGACGATAATCGTCCCGATAGCTGCCCCTACGGTAAGTGACCCGACATTTCCCCAGAAAATCCTGGCTGGATACTGTTCGTAAAGGTAAAAACCAATTGTAGCTCCTGTAATGGCAACAACGGATATTATATTCTCAACGTCACTAATCAAAACCGACTTTATGATCAGCGAAACAAGCACAAGTATAGCCAGTCCTGAAGAAAGCCCGTTAAACCCGGAGTGCATATTAACAAGGTTTGATGCGACCAGAACATAGGTAGGGACTATGAACTGGAGATAAAGGATTCCAAGTTCCAGGTCTCCAACACTGGGAAGGGTGACCGCAGTATGAGTCGCGTACTGGATAAGCGGATAGGAACAGTAATACATAATCAGCAGCTTTGAAGATCTGCCGATGTTGATCATATCATCAAGGACGCCAAACAGCCCGAAAAGCGCAATGACAATCATCGCAACATAGTTTGTGGACGTGAACTTAAAAAAAAGAGAGTTCATGGAAAGGGAAAGCATTGCGATCAGCAAAATTGCAGTCCCTCCGCGGTCTGCAATTGTCGGCGTGCCTTTTTTGTAAACATCCTTTGCTACAATATTATTTTCGGTCAGCTTCCGGATAAAGTATGGCATTGCAGCTGCAGTTACTATCAGCGGGACAAGAAAATTGCTTGTAAGCATAATATTTTGAATAAACGAAGCGGAACTGAATATCATTTTTTACTTACCCTCACCAGTACGTTTCATATTTTACCTGACACGAAAATAAAGGCTGTATTTGGTTTAAAACATTAAAAACATAAATATAGAAATACTTATCGAAAATATTGATCATAAATTATCCCGGAATATACATGAAGTGTCATGATGGTAGTTCCGGGTTAATTAAAATTAAACCTCCTTTTCAGGAAAAACAGCATAAATAGCTCTGAATACCACCGAGAGAGCTCATAAAATGAATAAGAATTATTTCTCGAATTTTATTGTTAACCGGTTGTTAAAACAAAGAATTTAAATGCTCTTCATGTGATAAACCTTAAAGATAAAATGAAAAAACCTGAAAAATCTCGCTTTTTTATTATAATTACAGTTTTATATGCAATAATGGTTTTTTACCTGTCAGTTAGCTCCGGCGTGGGAGATATCAAGCGCTTTCTCAAAATGGACCTTGGATACCCGCTTAGAAACTTCCTAGTTGCCAACGACATGTCTTCCATATCTAAATTTATGATTGACTGCCTGCACGCTGTCCAGAAAGCATCCTTAGACCCCGGGCATATAGGTATTTACTTTGGATTTGGAGTGCTGCTATATTTTGTATTCTTGAGTTCAAAAAATCCAGGGATGGTAAGAAACTCGGCCGCCTTTGCAGTATTTATGGGAACTGTTTACGGCATACTGAACGAAATATTCCAGAGCTTTCTTCCGTATCGGACAGCAAGTGTTGAAGACGCAGTTTCAAATCTCATAGGGCTGTTGCTTGCACAGATTTTTGTGATTCTTTTTGTACTGGCGTTAAAGTCAGTCCTGAACAGGAAAAAAAAGGTTGAAGCGCCGGCGGATTAAAATCAAAATTAAAAAATAAAAATAAAAAGGTAAAAAACTAAAAAACAGGGAAAATAGCAACTTAACTGTTTGTAAGAGAAAAGGAAAGCTTTTACTTTCCTCTATTTAACTTTCCTCTACTTTTCTCCTTCCCATCTCAAAAGCCCTGATATTAATCTCAATCGTCTTCTTTGGCACAAGGGCTTTAACACTCTCAAGCAGAACTTCTTTCGAAATGGGCAGGTAGCCGGAAACTGCCCCGACCATTGCCACATTCATTGCAAGCCTGCTCCCGGCTTCATGAGCCAGTTCGTCTGCATTAAAGGCTTTAACAACATATTTTTCAGAAAGGGCATCAAGGATTTCCTGAACCTCAGGGTACTTTGAAAGGCCCGAGGTCACAGTGACGGGAATAATTGGCTGTGTGTTTACTATAATTACTCCGCCGTCCTTCAGGAAATCAAGATACCGGACAGCTTCCATTGGCTCAAGGGCAAGCATGATATCCGCACCCTTTTTAGGGATCATTGAGCCCAGGTCAGAGCCCAGCCTGATGTGGTTTACAACCGAACCTCCACGCTGTGCCATGCCGTGAGTCTCGGCTGCTCTGATAGGGATGCCTGAAATGACTGCAGCTTTTCCAATGATATCCGAGGCAAGGATTGCTCCCTGACCGCCGACCCCTGTGATAAGGAGGTCGAGTTTCTTCTCTCCTGCTCTTTCGCTCATCTCTTCACCTCCCGGATAGCATCAAATTTGCATATCTGCGCACAGACTCCACACCCGCTGCACAGGGAAGTGATTACAGCGCACTTATTTTCTTCGTCAAACTCAATTGCCGGGCAGCCGAATTTAACACACTGCTTGCAGCCTTCACACTTTTCAGGGTCAACGATATAAGGGACTCTTTTGATCCCTGCCCTTTTTCCGGAGATTACGCAGGGCTGTTTTGCAATGACCACGGCTGTCCCTTCAAATTCCTTTGCGGCTTTGAAAGCTTCCTGGGTCTCTTCAAGATTGTAAGGGTCAACTACAGTTACAAACCCTGCACCCATTGCTTTGCAGAGTTCGGCAAGTGAAACCTCGACTGTAGGCTCTCCTGTGACCGTAAAGCCGACTCCCGGATTTGGCTGATGGCCTGTCATTGCAGTTATGCGGTTATCAAGGATGGTGACCGTAATATTGGCTTTATTGAAGACCGCATTCAGGAGAGAATTCATGCCTGTATGGAAAAAAGTCGAGTCCCCTATAGAACAGCAGATGGGGCGCTTTTCTCCTGCATGGTAAAGCCCCGATGCAATGCTTATGCTTGAACCCATGCAGAGCGTGGTCTCAACTGTCCCGCTCTGGATCCCAAGAGTATAGCAGCCAATGTCACTTGGGTAGATAGCGTCCTTTCCGAAAACTTTTTTCATGGAATAAAAGGTCGCCCTGTGGGAACACCCTGCACAGAGAGAAGGCGGACGCGGGGCAAGTTCAAGGGGGACTTTTCCGGAGTCGGGCTCTATATCCAGGTCAAAAGCTTTCCTGAGGGCTTCAAGGAAGGCGCTAACATCCAGTTCCCCTTCCCGCGAAACAAAACCCCCTTCTTTTCCGAGAACGGAAACTTCAAGCCCGGCTTCCTGGGCAAGTATTCTTACCTGTTCTTCAACAACCGGTTCGAGCTCTTCAAAAATGAGGACCGTGTCAACTGTGCTTAGCAGTTCCAGGATAAGCTTTCTCGGGACAGGATAGGTCCCTATTTTCAGGAAAGAAGCTTCAAGCCCGAGTTCCCGAAGGGCTTCTTTTGCATAAACGGATGCGATTCCTGAACCTATTACTCCCATCTTTGCCCCGGGTTTAATTTCAAGGGAATTCCAGGGAGACTCTGCAAGTTCGTCTTCCATTGCCTGCTGGATAGAAAGGATATGAGTGTGGCGGGGGCGGGCATTCTTGGGAAGCATTACCCAGCGGTCAAGCAGTTTTTCAAAGTGTGGAACCGCCTTTTCTGCAGGGATTTCTCCCAGCTCGATATCCGACTTTCCATGTGAGATCCGGGTAGTGGGCCTGAAAATAACAGGGATTTCGAACTTTTCCGAAAACTCAAAAGCATAGGGAAGCATATCTTTGGCTTCCTGGGGGGTTGAAGGGTCAAAACAGGGCACAAGAGCAAACTGGGCATAGCGCCTTGTATCCTGCTCGTTCTGGGAGGAGTGGCAGGAAGGGTCATCGGCGACAATTGCGATCAGCCCGCCTTTTGTACCTGCATAGGCAAGGGTCATAAAAGGGTCGGCTGCAACATTTAACCCGACGTGCTTCATTGTTACGACAGACCTGACGCCTGTCCAGGCAGCTCCGACTGCGACTTCCATTGCAACCTTTTCGTTAACCGACCATTCTATGTGATAATCGCGGTCTTCGCGGGAAGCAAGCGTGTCTATAATCTCCGAAGAAGGGGTACCGGGATAGCCTGCAATGACCTGCACGCCTCCTTCAAGAAGCCCACGGGCAATAGCTACGTTTCCAAGCATATACTCACGCATCGTCATAATAACTGTCTCCAGTGTTTAGATGAGAAAAACACAACTAATTAAATTAAATATCAGTTTGAAAATAATTATATATCAATCCGAATCAATAAATTTGAAGTCATAAAGCAGATCAGGCAGATAAAACCTGCTATCCGCACACCAGGTAAAACTTTTGTATTACTCAAAATAACACGATCAATAATATACTTTCGGATAATCACAGATATACTTCCGGATAATAATCGATATATTTCCAAACGATAGCTGATATATTTCCAAATGATAGCTGATATACTTCCAAATGATAATCAGAAAAATATCTCCTTCAGAACTAGGAAACACAAAAAACATTCTCTATGAGCCAGAAAGAGAACAATAAAAATTAATAAACATTCATACACAGATTGAAAATAATAAATAGTAAAAAATTTAGACATATAAAATAAAAAATGAAATGAAGTAAAATGAAATGAAGTAAAATGAAATGAAGTAAAATGAAATGAAGTAAAATGAAATGAAGTAAAATGAAATGAAGTAAAATAAATTTAGAAAACATTTTTTAAATAAATAGAGGACGTTAAAAAGAGCTGAAAATCAGAAAATCCCTCTTAACCACCGTAATATAGTTTAACGAATGGATTGAATCAATTATCCAGTGAACGTGCTTTATCCAGAAACTCAGCAAGTTTTTTAATCTCTTCAAGCTCGAGGTCGAGTTCTTCACCTTTAAGTGATGCTTTGAAAAGTTCCCTTTTTGCGGGAATTTCAGCCAGGACATTAACGCAATTGACTGAATCCAGCATTTCTTCCCTTATATCCGGCTCGACTTTGTTGAGTACGAAGTAGACGCTGCAACCGCACTGCGCACCAAATTCATCGAACTTCTTGGAAAGCTTGAGGGATTCGTATGAAGGATCAATGACTACAAGGATGAGGTCAAAGTCCTTATCAACCCCGCGCCCGAAATGCTCGGTTCCGGCTTCGGTATCCACGATAACAATATCGTCTTTCCCGAGGTCAAGGTTTTCAAGAAACTCCCTCGTCAGTGTCCCCATAGGGCAGGCACAGCCTTCTCCATAATTATGGATCTTGCCAACAGCCATGAGCTTCAAATTACCTTTTTCCTCCACAAATTCCGGAGGCAGGTCGGAGAAATTCCATCTTTTATCGAAAAATCTGGACTGCTGCTGCACTTTCTGCCCGGAGGTTTCCCCGTTAGCTGCAAGCCCCCAGAACTGCGTTTTTTTCGGAGCTTCCCTCTGTTTTTCCTTAAAGCCCTTCTTTCCTCCGAAATATTCCATAAGGTCCCGAGGAGGTTTCAATCCGAGCTGGCTGTGCAGCCCGTAATTGGACTCGTCAATATCAAGCACAAGCACATTTTTCTTTTTTGCCATCTGCTTTGCCAGGAGAGCAGAAATCGTGCTCTTTCCGCTTCCTCCTTTTCCGCATACTGCTATTCTCATACAGTTCACCTGCCTTAGTAATTTATCCTGAAGGATTAAAAGCACTTCCTTTAAGCAGGTTTTATAAGTTGATATTGAAAAAGTTTTATGGGAAGTCAAAAATTGATCCTTTGCCGGGAAGATCTGCTGCAATCAATAGACAGTACTGTTTACCTGCACATGAGATGGTATTTTAAAGAGAAACGAATAAAACTCTGGCCACTATTTATGAGAAAAGAATTAATTTAAAGAAAATAGAAAAGAACAGCTGGATAAAGTCATAAAGATAGTGAGAAAAGGCAATATTAAGGGGGAGAAAAGCTGAGCTATTTATCCTGGATCTTTGGGGATTATCTGGTGAGTATTATTACAGCAGCAGTTACTCTTTTTCTGATTTTTGCAGTTGACCGCTTGCTTGCGAAAACAAAACTTACCTTTGCCGACGTCAAATTTGCAAAGCAGCTGATCCAGTTTATCATCCTCAGCATTGGCCTTATTCTGGTCGTGTTCAGTCTCCCGATTGCAGGAGAGTACAAGGAATCTATTCTCGGCCTGCTCGGTATCATCACCGGTGCTGCAGTTGCGCTGTCCTCCACGACTTTTATTGCCAATGCGATGTCCGGGATCATGCTAAGAATTATAAAGCCTTTCCGGATTGGGGATTACATTGAAAGTGAGAACATCTTCGGGAGAGTTACCGACATCCATATTCTTCACACCGAAATCCAGTCGATAGACAGGGACCTGGTAACTTTCCCAAACCTCAAACTGGTCTCTAATTCTTTAAAAACAATCAGGACTTCAGGCACCGTAATCTCTACCTGCGTTTCCCTGGGTTATGATGTCCCCCGCCAGAAGATAGAAAAAAACCTGCTCCTTGCCGCAGAAAAAGCCGGACTTGAAACTCCCTTCGTGCACATTCTGGAGCTTGGAGACTTTTCAGTCACATACAAGGTTGGGGGGCTTTTAAAGAATGTGGAAAACCTGATAACAGCCCGTTCTGATTTTAAAAAGGCTGTCCTTGATTCCCTTCATGAAGACCGCATCGAAATCGTCTCACCCACTTTCATGAACCAGAGAGTCCTGAAAGAAGGGGCTATCTTCATTCCTCCTGAAGAGCCTGCAGAAGTCGGAAAAACGGAAAAGTTCCCCGAAAAGAAACCAGAAGAAGTAATTTTTGATAAAGCGATAGAAGCTGAGATCCTGGGAAAGATCGGGTATCTCCTGGAATTACTGGAAAAGAAGGGAAAAGAACTTGAACAGCAGGTCAGCAGCATACCTGAAGAAGATGGAAAAGCCGATTTAAAGACAAAACTGGAGTTCCTGAAAGACAAAACAGGAGAAATAAAAGCCGAACTCGAAGTACTGAAAAAACAGATCGAAGAAACAGAAGAAAAACCCGAGCCTGAAATACGTTTAAGGCAGCTCCAGAGCCTTAACCTGAGAACCGACCGCCTGGACATCCGACGGAAAAAACTGGAAGAAGAACTTGAAAGAATTCTGGAAAAGGGGGAAGCAAAAAAAGCTTGAAGGAGTTCAGAGTTTAAAAAAGCTTGATAAATACAGTCCAGGATCACTCATCGATGGTATAGTTATTATCGCTTTTTTTTACTTCCTTCATCAGTACTCCTGCTGCTTTCCTTTTCTTTAGGGCAACAGTAATCATTCTCAATAAACCTCTTTCCTTTCCCATCGCCGCCGAGTCGGAAAATTAGATTGGAGCCACAGTTCGGGCAGCTTGTGGGTCGGGACTGGTCAAACTTTGCTTCCCACACATGATCGCATTCTTTGCAAAGAAAATGGATCCTGCACTCACCGGTATTAACGTATTCTCCTCCGGAAATTTCGATCGCTTTTCCGTTGACAAGAGCATCAGCCACCTTCTGTCGTGCCCTCTGGAGGTCGCTCCAGAAAGTTTTCCGGGATATTCCCATTCTGTCAGCAGCCTCGTTCTGTTCCATCTGGAGAAGGTCGCAAAGACGAATGGCCTCAATCTCTTCTATGGATAGATTGGCAGTTTCCAGACAGCAAAGAGGGATTTCCCTGGGCTTGTAATAGGTGGCCTTTGGAAAGCAAGATACCCTGCGCTTAACTCTGTTGACCATTAAAATACACTTATGTCGTACGTAATAAATATCTATCGATCGATATATTTTATTCAAATGGATTAAAATTTAAAAATAATAAAGACTGGAAGAATTGCTATTTCCATGGTTTTAAAATCCTCTTAAACTCAGCAATAGCTTTCTCATCATCCTGAATGTGCTATAAAATCAGAAGTAAACAAGAAATCAAGTATATTAAACTTAAATGGAAAGTTTCTTAGATCAGCTTCTTTGACTTCTTACTCCCCTTAACTCAATTAACAGTCAAAATACACAAAAGAGATGTGATATAAATAACTGACGCTATAGAGTATAATTATTGATGAAATTAAAAACTATGAACTCATTTTCAGGATTTGGTATTATAAGCACAGAAACAACAGCAATAACCGATAACAGTATAAAATACGATTAAAACCATGATCTTTACTTAACAGTTTTGTATCAATTGTCCCTCAATTACGTGACCATTTTCTGCCTTTCACACATGTTTTAACGTAAAAGTTCTACTAATTACTGATACTCTCTTTTACTTTTTATTCAAATAATTTCATGTTCTTTTCTTATTAAAAGGAGCCTACGATGCCTTTTTTAGAGTCCTATCATGAGTTAATAACTAGTAAAAATTTGGATAAGACTTATACAAAGGATTATTCTTATATTTATAATAAAACAGAATAAAAGTGTAAATTATTTATAGTACCTCGCTTATGTGTAATTTAAGAGAATGTCCGAAAAGTGATGGATTTACTGTAACTTCTACAATCAACGATCATAAATGAACGGATTCTGGATAATAAACACTAATTGTCCAATTGTAATTTTACAACATCCATAGAACTTTTCGGATTTCTCTAAGATCTCTTTTATTTTTATGAGATCACAGCTTTTCCTACTACAGGACTTACTACTACAGGACTTACTACTACAGGACTTAATACTACAGGACTTACTCAATTAGGTTAAAAATATAAACAGTGGACTTCCAACTTCTCAAGTCCAGGCTTTAACTATAATTCGCGATACTTGATTCTGTATTGTGGATGTGTAAAATGTTTAGTAAGTTAAAAAAGTTCTCTAAAAAGTTATTAAATAAATGGAGCTTTCAATAAAAAAGGAAATTATCTTCTTAAGCAAACCCATACTTTTTTCGGAACTTTTGAAGACCATCCAGGAAAATTCTCCGGGATACCCTATACTGCCAGTTGCTTCATTTCACTGTATATAGACAGGTCGTGAAAACAAATGGTTCAAGTTCTTCCAGTAGCACGTTAATAACTGCAAGACACTTAGCTGAATTTCACTGAGCTTTTACTAAGTAACTTCTGGGGTTTTTGACACCTTATTTACTCAATCAACCCTCAAACTACACAAAAGAGATGAAGTATATATAACTAATGCTTCAATGACATAACTATTGATAAAATTAACAGGTTTCGAATCGATTTGAAAGATTCAATATCAAAAGTATAAAACCAATAGCGATAAACTCATAAGTGCATAATATACAATGGAAACTGCAACGTATATTTAATAGCTTTATATATTATATTCTTTAGTCCGGTAGCTGCTTTCTGCCTGTTTGCACCTGATTTGAGGAAGGAGATCTACTGACCACCGGTAATTACATTTTTCTTCCTGTTCGAATAATTTCATGCGCTTTTTTTGAGAAAAAAGGCACAAGATACCGTTTTTGAGCTCATATAATGATTTAAATTCCTGTAATAAGTTCAGACGGAAAGTATACAAGAGAATCCTTTATTTTTATATTTAAACAGAACAAAAGTGTAAATTATTTATAATACGTCGCTAATGTGTAATTTAGGAGTATATCCGAAAAGTGCTATGCTTACTGTAACTTTTACAATCTGCGATACAAATGAACGGATTCCGGATAATAAACACTAATTGTCCAATTGTAATTTTACAACATCTATAGAACTTTTCGGACGGTCTCTAAGATCTCTTTTATTTTTATGAGATCACAACGTTTACTACTATAGGACTTACCCACTTGAGGTCAAAAATAAAAGCAGTGAACTCCCAATTTTTAAAATCCAAGTTTTAACTGCTTAATTTACTGTACTTTATTTTGTATTGTAAGTGTGTAAATTCTATAAAAAGTCAAAAACGATCTCTAAAAAAAGTCATTTAAGTAGCTGAAGCTTTCAAGAATCGTCGGTAAAGTGACTTTAAGTATATTTAGGAGGTAAAGCTAAAATGAGCAAATTAACTACTGGGAGTTTTTCAATAGAAGATCTTGAATCCGTTCAGATCACTATCAATAATATTGTAGGGGCAGCAAAGGAGGCTGCAGAAGAAAAAACAAAAGAGCTCGGTCATATGGGCCCAACTCCGTTCCCAGGTCTTGAAACCTACAGGGACGACTGGAACCTCAAATTGCTCGACCGCTATGAGCCTGTTGTCACCCCTATGTGTGATCAGTGCTGTTACTGCACATACGGTCCCTGTGACCTCTCAAACAACAAGAGAGGTGCCTGTGGTATCGACATGCTTGGCCACAACGGAAGGGAATTCTTCCTCCGTGTAATTACAGGTACTGCCTGTCACGCAGCCCATGGCCGCCACCTGCTTGACCATCTGATTGAAGTCTTTGGAGAAGAGTTACCTCTCAACCTCGGGCAATCCGATGTCCTGACCCCCAATATCACAATTACCACCGGGCAGAGACCACAGACCCTTGGAGAAATCAAACCTGCAATGGAACATGTTGAAGAGCAGCTAACCCAGCTCCTTGCAACCGTCCACGCAGGGCAGGAATCCGCAGAGATCGACTACGACTCAAAGGCTCTTTTCAGTGGAAGCCTGGACCACGTAGGAATGGAAATTTCCGATATAGTCCAGATCGCAGCCCTCGACTTCCCGAAGGCCGACCCAGAAGCCCCCCTCATTGAAATGGGTATGGGAACAATTGACAAAGACAAGCCATTCCTCTGTGTGATCGGACACAATGTAGGCGGTGTAACCTACATGATGGACTACATGGAAGAACACGAATTGACCGACAAGGTAGAACTCGGTGGGCTCTGCTGTACCGCAATCGACCTTACAAGGTACAAGGAAGCCGACAGGAGACCACCATACACCAAAGTCGTTGGTTCCATGTCCAAAGAGCTCAAGATCATCCGCTCTGGAATGCCTGATGTCATTGTCGTTGACGAACAGTGCGTCCGTGGTGACATTGTACCCGAAGCCCAGAAACTCAAGATTCCGGTCATCGCATCAAATGCAAAGATTATGTATGGTCTTCCCAACAGGACCGATGCCGGCGTTGAAGAGACAATTGAGGAACTCAAGTCCGGAGCAATTCCCGGTGCAGTGATCCTTGACTACGAAAAGCTTGGGGAAATCTCCGTAAGGCTCGCTCAGGAAATGCACCCGATCCGCGAAGCTGCTGGAGTCAGGGAAATCCCATCCGATGAACAGCTAAAGGAATGGGTTGACAAGTGTGCCGACTGTGGAGCCTGCTATCTGGCATGCCCGATTGAGCTGGACATTCCGGAAGCCATGAAGTTCGCCAAGCAGGGAGATTTCAGCTATCTTGAAGACCTCCACGATGCATGTATCGGCTGCCGCCGCTGCGAACAGGTCTGTAAGAAGGAAATCCCAATCCTTAGTGTCATCGAAAAGGCATCACAGAAGATTATCGCTGAGGAAAAAGGCTGGATGAGAGCCGGCAGAGGTCAGGTATCTGACGCTGAAATCCGTGCAGAAGGTCTTAACCTCGTCATGGGTACAACCCCCGGTATCATCGCAATCATCGGATGTCCGAACTATTCTGATTGTGCAAAAGCCGTTTACTACATTGCAGAGGAGTTCCTGAAGAGAAACTACATCGTTGTTGGTACCGGCTGTGGGTCCATGGACATGGGTATGTACAAGGACGAAGACGGCAAGACGCTTTATGAGAGATTCCCGGGAGGTTTCCAGTCCGGAGGACTTGTCAACATAGGATCATGTGTCTCGAACGCCCATATCACCGGAGCCGCTCAGAAAGTAGCCGGAATTTTCGGTGGCAGAACCATGGAAGGCAACCTGGCGGAAATTGCGGACTATGTCCTTAACCGTGTTGGTGCCTGCGGACTTGCATGGGGTGCATTCTCTCAGAAAGCTTCCTCAATTGGTACAGGATGTAACATCTACGGTATCCCTGCCGTGCTCGGTGCTCACAGCTCCAAGTACAGGAGAGCCCTGATTGCAAAGAACTATGATGAGTCCAAGTGGAAAGTCTACGACGCCAGAAACGGCGAGGAGATGCCAATCCCACCAGCGCCAGAATTCCTTCTGACCACAGCAGAGACCTGGCAGGAAGCAATCCCGATGATGGCAAAAGCCTGTCTCCGCCCGTCCGACAACAGCCTGGGCAGATCTATTAAGCTGACTCACTGGATGGAACTCCACGACAAATACATCGGCGGACTGCCCGAGGACTGGTGGAAGTTTATCAGGACAGAAGCCGACCTTCCACTTGCCAAACGTGCAGATCTCATGAAAAAACTCGAAGCAGAACGCGGATGGGAAATTGACTGGAAGAAGAAGAAGATCATATCTGGTCCGAAGATCAAGTTCGACGTATCGGCACAGCCCACTAACCTCAAGAGACTCTGTAAGGGGGCCTGAAAATGGTTGACACAACAAAGAACACCAAGCTCTTTACCAGCTACGGGGTGACTACCTCCAAAGCAGTCAACCCTGACATGGTAGCTAAGATGATCTCCAAGGCAAAGAGGCCGCTTTTTGTGGTCGGGACCGGAGTTCTTAGACCAGAAGTTCTGGACCGTGCAGTCAAGATTGCACAGAAAGCAAACATTCCGATTGCAGCTACCGGAAGCTCCCTCAAGGGATTCTTAGACAAGGGTGTAGATGCTAAATACATCAATTTGCACCAGCTAGGGTTCTATTTAACCGATCCTGCATGGCCCGGGCTTGACGGAAAAGGCAACTACGACACCATAATCGTCCTGGAATTCAAAAAATATTACATCAACCAGGTACTGTCCGGAACTAAGAACTTCTCCAATGTAAAAGCAATTTCAATCGGCAGAGATTACATCCAGAACGCAACAATGTCCTTCGGGAACATAAGCAGGGAAGACCACTACGCTGCCCTGGATGAACTAATTGACAACTTATAAATTTGATTTAGGAGGCGAAAAATAAATGGCAGATGAATTCCCATTTGAGATTTCCCCAATGTTTGAAGGAGAAAGAGTAAGGAAAGAAGGAATGTTCGTTGAACTCGGTGGTCCAAAATCACTTGGTCTCGAACTTGTCAGGGCTGCAGACATGGATGCGATTGAAGACGACAAAGTCACAATCATCGGTCCTGACCTCAAGGACATGGAAGAGGGAAAGACCTACCCCTGGGCAATGATCTTCAACATAGGCGGAGAACTTGTCGAGCCTGACCTTGAGTCTGTCGTAGAAAGGCGTGTCCACGACTTCATCAACTACTGCCAGGGCATTATGCACCTGAACCAGAGGTATGATGTCTGGATGAGAGTTTCCAAGGACACAGCTGCAAAGATGGACTCATTTGAGCCATTCGGAAAGGCAGTTATGATGCTCTTCAAGACAGAACTTCCATTTATCGAGAAGATGCAGGTAACTTTCTACACAGACAAGGATGAAGTCGAAAAGCAGATGGAAACAGCAAAGGAGATCTTCAAGGCAAGAGATGCAAGGACAAAGGACCTCCACGATGAAGATGTTGAAGTCTTCTATGGATGTACACTCTGCCAGTCCTTTGCTCCGACAAACGTCTGCGTTGTGTCCCCTGACAGGATCTCACTCTGCGGTGCTATCAACTGGTTCGACGGCCGTGCAGCAGCAAAAGTAGACCCTGAAGGACCACAGTTTGAAATTGCAAAGGGTGACCTTATCGACGCCGTTACAGGTGAATACACCGGAGTCAACGAAATCGCCAAGAAACTTTCAAGCGGCGAATTTGACAAGATTAAACTTCACTCCTTCTTTGACTGCCCGCACACATCATGCGGCTGCTTTGAAGTTGTAGGGTTCTACATCCCTGAAGTCGATGGTATAGGATGGGTAGACAGAGAATACCAGGGAATGGCTCCGAACGGTATCGGATTCTCAACCATGGCAGGCCAGACCGGTGGTGGAAAGCAGATCGTAGGGTTCCTCGGTATTGGTGTAAACTACTTCTACTCACCAAAGTTCATCCAGGCTGATGGCGGATGGAACAGAGTTGTATGGCTGCCTTCCAAACTCAAAGAGAAGATCGACGAAGCAATACCCGCTGACCTCAAAGACAAGATCGCAACAGAAAACGATGCAAGCGACATCGAGTCCCTGAAAGCCTTCCTCCAGGAGAAGAACCACCCTGTAGTTGCTACCTGGGCAGCAGCTGAAGAAGAGGAAGAAGAAGAGGAAGAAGAAGAGGAAGTAGCTGTTGCAGCAGCTCCGATGATGATGCCAGCAGCAGGATTCCAGATGCCGGCAATGCCAATGATGTCAGGCGGTTCAAGCGGTGGAATAAAGCTGACCTTCAAAACGCAAAGATCACCATTGACAGGATGATCATCAGCGAAAAGAAGGAAAAGAAATAACTGAACAACAACGGGCAATTGCCTAAAACCGAAAAACAATCAAAAGGGGTATTCTGTGACCAAAGTAATTGCAATAACGGGAAAAGGCGGAACTGGAAAAACAGCGGTAGCGGCTCTTCTGATCCGCTCCCTCTCTAAAAAAGGGCAGTTCATACTGGCAGTTGATGCAGATGCAGATACTAACCTGCCGGAAACCCTTGGATGTGAGAACGTAAAAACGATAGGGGATGCAAAGGAGTTTTTACAGGCTGAGATAACAAAACCAAGGCCTGACAATCCCGATATGAATAAGGAGTCCGTGCTCCAGAGCAAGGTATATGAGATCATTGAAGAGATGCCGGGTTACGACCTGCTGGTAATGGGAAGGCCCGAAGGCTCAGGGTGTTACTGTTATGTAAACAACCTCCTGAGGGGCATTATGGACAAACTGGTCAAAAACTATGATCTGGTTGTGATTGATGCAGAAGCCGGGCTTGAGCATTTCAGCCGAAAAATCATCCGGGATATTGATGATCTTATTGTGGTAACTGACGCCTCAAGAAGAGGGTTCCGAACTGCAGAAAGAATTCATGAACTTGTGGATGAACTCGAGTCAAATATAGGCAGTATTCACGTTATTGCAAACAAGGTTACAGATACTAACCGGGAAAAGCTCGTTAAACTGGCAGAGGAACTGAAACTGAACCTGATAGGTATGATTCCTCTTGACCCGAAAATTGAGGAAATGGACATAAAAGGTATACCTCTCTTTGAAATACCCGACGATTCGGTTGCTGCAGTGGAAATAGAAAATATTGTGAAAAAACTGGGGTTCTAACCCCAGATTACTTTTGAATCTGTGGATCAGCAGAAAACCACAAAAAATGCAGAAAATCACCGGGACAGAGAACAGGTGAACTTATCCGGTTTAAGAGCTTGAAACGGGATTTAAACCAAAATCAAAATTAAAATAATAAAAAGAACGGGGCAGAATCTGTTCCAGAATTAAAGGAAAGGAACGGAATGATTCAAAGGAATGATTCAAAGGAATGATTCAAAGGAACGGAATGATTCCTGCTCCGGACCCTGTATTATCAGGGCAAAAAATATGGAAACACATCCTGTATTATATCCTTTATTATAAGCCACTCATAAAAACGGATAAATTACGGAAACGGTGAGGTTTACATGGCAAAGAAAATGAAGTTATCTGATATTACAAACATGTTCGCGGGCATGGATGTAGAAGCCCTCGAAGGTGTTACTATAGAAGGGGACATTGAGATTGATCTCGGTGGACTCGGAGGCGGCTTTGACCCCATGCTTGCCGCTGCCCTGGGGCAGGAGAGCGCAGTACTCGCCCAGCACTTCGCAAGAATTGCAGGCATGTTCGGGTACCCGGTAGGCATAGGTGCACCAGCAGCTCCGGCAATTTCACCTGCTCTGGCAGCACCCAAACTCAAGGATCTCATACCTGCAAAGTTTGATGTTGCCAATATTGCAGAATGGGCAACTCAGATTCAGGAAGTACCAATCGGAAACACATCAGCAGACGGTGGAAGCCGTGGAAAGAGAGTGCTGGTAGGTGGAGAAAAAGCCCTGCCGTTCTTCCCTGACGCGCCAATGCCAAACAGGAACCAGGTAACAATTGACGTGTTCGATATGAGAATTGGGCTTGCAAAAGCTGTCAAAGAAAATTATGATGAGGTCATGGACAGCCCGGGAGAATGGGCAAAGAAGAACGTTGAGAAGTTCAACGCAGATATGATCACCATTCACCTGATTTCAACTGACCCGCTTGTAAAGGACACACCTCCAAAAGAAGCAGCAAAGACAGTAGAAGAAGTTCTCCAGGCTGTTGATGTCCCAATAGCAATCGGCGGATCAGGTAACCCGCAGAAAGACCCCGAAGTCCTCGCAAGAGCAGCGGAAGTTGCAGAAGGAGAACGATGCCTGCTTGCATCTGCAAGCCTGAACCTGGACTATGCAGCAATTGCAGAAGCAGCACTCAAATATGACCACGACGTCCTTTCCTGGACTCAGCTGGACATGAACGCACAGAAGGAGCTTAACAGGAAACTCATGAAGCAGTGCAATGTCCCAAGAGACAGGATCATAATGGACCCGACCACTGCAGCCCTCGGATATGGTCTCGACTACGCTTACACAAACATGGAGCGTATCAGACTTGCAGCACTTATGGGTGACGATGAACTCACATTCCCGATGTCATCAGGTACAACAAATGCATGGGGTGCCCGTGAGTCATGGATGGTGGGATCACCGCTTAAAGAAGACTCTGATTGGGGACCAAGGGAATACAGAGGTCCTATATGGGAGATTGTCACAGGTCTGTCACTTGCAATTGCAGGAAACGACCTATTCATGATGATGCACCCAACATCGGTTGCTGTCCTGAAGCAGATTACCCAGACGCTATTCGGTACCATAGACACAGAGCAGGTGGATATTGCAAACTGGATCGGAGCGGAGGTGTGAAAAATGAAGATTAACAGCCCATTAGAAGCGTACAAGTACCTGCCTCAGACCAACTGTGGAGAATGTGGTCAGCCTACATGTATGGCATTTGCCTCCACGCTGATCGATAGGTCAGGCAAGACAACAGACTGCCCTCCCCTGATTAAAGAAAAGAAGTTTGCAAAGAAACTGGCAGAACTAGACAGGCTCCTTGCTCCTGAAATTCGCCAGGTTACTATTGGTGTTGGCGAAAGAGCAGCCAATATTGGTGGAGACGATGTACTGTACCGCCACAAACTGACATTCTTTAACAAGACAAAGATGTTCTTCGATGTGGCAGACAACATGGACGAAGCTGCCATTGTTGAAAGAGTGAAGAAGATCAGTGATTACAAGAAGTTCTATGTAGGACGTAACCTGCTTCTCGATGGTGTGGCAATAAGAGCAGCATCCAATGATCCTGCAAAGTTTGCAACAGCTGTCAAGAAAGTTATAGAAAACACAGAACTGCCTGTAATTCTATGTTCTTTCAATCCTGCAGTCCTGAAGGCAGGACTTGAGGTAGCAAAGGGTAAAAACCCGCTGCTGTATGCTGCAAACAAGGACAACTGGAAAGAGGTAGGAGAACTAGCACTCGAGTATAACGTGCCTGTGGTTGTTTCGGCGTTTAATGACCTTGACGGCCTGAAGACTCTTGCAAAGACATTTGCAGAGGCTGGAATTAAGGACATTGTGCTTGACCCGGGAACTTACCCAACCGGGAAAGGTCTGAAGGATACTTTCACAAACTTCCTGAAGATCAGGAGAGCAGGCATTATGGGAGACACCGAGATCGCGTATCCGATCATGGCTATGCCGCTTACTGCCTGGATGGCGGGAATTGCTGACCCTGTCAGTGCATCATACTGGGAAACGGTTCTTTCATCAATCTTTACTATAAGGTACGGAGACATTATGCTTCTCCACAGCATGGAGCCATATGCCACCATGCCAGAAGTACACCTGGCAGAGACAATATACACTGACCCCAGGTCTCCTGTTGCCGTAGACTCAAAGATGTATAAGGTAGGAAACCCAACAGCAGATTCACCTGTACTCTTTACCACAAACTTCGCCCTTACTTACTACACAGTAGAGAGCGACCTTGCATCAAACGGAATAGACTGCTGGCTGCTTGCAGTTAACACCGATGGTATTGGTGTGGAAGCAGCGGCTGCAGGTGGACAGCTGACAGCTGATAAGGTGAAGGATGCATTTGAGAAGTCAGGATTTGACCTCAAGAGCGATGTTACCCATAACAGTGTAGTTATTCCGGGTCTTGCTGCCCGTCTACAGGGTGATATTGAGGACAAACTCAATGTAAAAGTTATGGTTGGTCCAATGGACTCAGGAAGGCTACCAGGCTGGATGGAGAAGAACTGGCCACCAAAGAAATAAAATAAAGTGAAAAAATTTGAATATTAATATTCCGTGTCAAAAAGACACGGAATAAAGTTTATTGCGATTTTTATAGAGGCAATTGTCTACTTACCGGATAGGTTCTTATCAAGGAAAACGTAGCATAAACCTTCTTCGGAATAGTTTTAAATTTGAAATAAATTTAAAATTAGGATAATTTCCGTGCCTCAGAACTCATAGGGCTCATCATGGAATCAGCCAGATTTTTCATCACAGGCACGTATTTTAGGTTTAAAATTTCTATGGAATCAATCAATCAATCCAAAAAATATTCATTCAGCAAAAATATTCTTTATTACTTTCCGCGGAGCTCAGCCTGAATTTCTTCAGCAATCTCGCAGGCAGCCTCTTTTGGAGATTCCGCCTTGTAAATGCTTCTTCCTACAATCACCCAGTCTGCCCCTGCAGAGATAACGTCAGAGGCTTTTCCTCCCTGGACACCCACACCCGGAGAGATAATGGTAAGCCTGTCTCCGATAATTTTTCTTATCTCTTTTACCCTTTCCGGACGTGTGGCTGGAGCAACAAGCCCGAAAGCTCCGGCTTCAACTGCCATTTTTGCAATCGCTTCTGCTGCTGACTGCAGGAACTCGGCTCCTCCCGGGTGGCTCATTTCGCTTACAACAAAAACATCTTTTCCGTATTTGGAAGCAACTTCAATGCAGGCATCAAGGCTGTCCCTGCCAGTAAAGCCCTGCACAATGACCGCATCGGCTCCGGCTTTAAAGACCTGTTCGCAGATAAGACGGTTGGTGTTAGGGATATCTGCAACCTTGAAGTCAGCTATGACCGGGGCAAATCTGGCAAGCTCTCTAATAATATCAAGCCCGGTGGCAAGAATTAGAGGGTATCCCACTTTTATTGCATCCACAAATTCCCGGACATTTTCTGCAATCTTCAGCGCTTCTTCCCTCTCAGTCACATCAAGGGCAAGGATCATACATGTATTTCGTTCCATAAGCTCACCTCTTTGAAAGGCGCGTCCTCACAGCAGAGACTATAAGCGGGAGAGTAATTGTTGAATCTGCATATACGGTAACTGATTTTGCATCTTCCCCGACCTTCCCCCAGGACTGGGCTTCGTCAAGAGTTGCCCCGCTCAAGCCTCCTGTTTCCGGGCGGTCCATTGTCAGCTGGATTGCATAATCAAAGGACCTGGGAGTTACAAGCATGGACTGCAGGATATAGTTCTTGGGAACTCCTCCTCCCAGCAGCATCGTCCCCGCGCTTTCAGCCCCATAGCAGATATCCATGAATTCATGCATGTCCGCAAAAGCATCCACATGAAGAGGGTTTCCTTCTTTGTACAGCCAGGCCTGAAGCCCTATTACGGAGTCCTGAAGGGCGGGACAGTACACCGGAACTCCCATTTCGGCAGCTGTTTTCAGGATAGAAGAGTCATCGTCCAGATTTTTTCCTATTTCGGTAAGGACCTGCCTGATAGAGAGGTTTTCCTGCGGAAGCCCGGAATAAACGCCCTGAAGGAACTCTTCAAGATCAGTAAAATGCTGGTCAGGGAGATAAACATCATAGATCCTGTCAATACATTCATGCCTGAGCTGAATATCGTTTGCGCAGTCCGAACCTTTATAATGGTGAAGTCCGAGGGCTTCGACGGTATCGTGAACCATATTGGCGCCTGTTGTAACAAGCACGTCTATATATCCGTCCCGGATCAGGTCTGCGATGATATTCCTCATGCCAGCAGGTGTCATTGCTCCTGCAAGCCCGAAAAATTTCGTAGTTTTCCCGGAAGCCAGCATTTCATAATAAATGTCCACAGCTTCAGCCAGCCTGCCTGCTCCAAAGGCACAGCCGGTGTACTCTTTTACAAGTTCGTCTACAGTCATATTCGGGACTATTTTTGCCCCTTTGACCGGAGTACTGAGATTTTTAGCAGAAGCTCCAAAATCCATTTTTGTTCCTCAGAAATTACAAGATTATTAAATGTAATCGTGTTAAACTGTAATGAATAAAATGTGCAGGATATAAGCATACATTGCAGCCTGTCACGGATAAATAAACAGGTAGCATGTTAACCAGCCTGAAGTATTCGTACAAGGTAACTATATGCTGCTTTAAGTGAACACCTCAGTATAGATAAACTTTCTCTTCAAGAACAGCCGGGAAACCTGTTTTAAAAACGTGGAGAAAAGCGGACGGTATAAACAGAATAACATATTGGAGATGTCTTTATAGATATAATAGAATAAGAATCAGGGTAGAAAATGCAGGATGAGATAATAAGGTATGAAAGTGCCGGCATAAGCTTCGGAAGAAAAAAAGTTCTTTCCGATTTTTCTCTTTGCATTCGCAGAGGAAAAAAGGTCCTTATGAAAGGGAAATCAGGAACCGGCAAATCAACCCTGATAAAAATACTTATGGGATTTGAGAAACTGTCCGAAGGCTCGGTTTATTACCGAGGTAAGCCCCTGAGCCCTCAAGTAGCCTGGCAGGTCAGAAAAGAGGTAGCCTATGTCTCCCAGGACACGGACCTCGGGGAGGGACCTGTAAAAACCCTGCTTGAAGAAGTTAATTCTTACAGGCCCAACCGGGAAAAGATGAAACCTGAAAAACTGCATATGTTTATGAATGAGCTCGAGCTGGAAAAAGATATACTCGACAAAAACTTTGAGAACCTTTCAGGGGGAGAAAAGCAGAGGATAGGGATTTTAATAGCTCTGCTGCTTGAAAGAGATATTTTTCTTCTGGATGAAGCAACCTCGGCTCTTGACTCCGGGCTTAAGAAAAAAGTTGCCGACAGCTTCCTTAAACAAGCGGGCTGGACGCTTTTCATAGTATCTCATGACCGGGAATGGGAAAGTAAGGAGGTAGAAATTGTGGAAATAGGGAAAAACGGAACTGATCATACTAATAGCTGAAATAGAACCAGTTCAGAGAACCAGTTTAGAAAATGCAGTTTCTCTCGTGAATGCACGCAGTTTGAGCCTTAAAAAGAAAAGTAATGATAGAACAGGAAAGATAACAAAAATAGAGTCAATAGAGTCAGGAAAAAATGAAAAGAGGAATTTTCAAATGGCAAGCCCCGATATATCGATAACTTCCCTGCTGCTCTGCTTTCTGCTGCTTATAATTCCTCTGGCTATCAGTTACAGAATAAAGCTTCGTATTTCCCGGGCAACAATAGATGCGGTTTCCCGCATGACAGTCCAGCTCGTTATGGCAGGAGTGTTTTTGACCTATGTCTTTGACCTGAACAACGGAGCTCTGAACATGGCGTGGGTTCTGGGAATGGTTGTAATTGCCAGTTACACGACTATAAAAAATGTAGAGCTTAAAATGGAAAAACTACTTCTGCCTGTTGTTCTTTCCTTTATGGCAGCAAATATAAGTGTGCTGCTCTACTTCAACGAATTCGTGCTTGACCTTGGAAACCTCCTGGAAGCCCGCTACCTGATCCCTGTAGGAGGCATGATTCTCGGCAATTCGCTGAGGGGCAATATTGTTGGTATGGGAGAATTTTACGAGGATATACGCAGAAACGAAAACAGATACCTTTACAACCTTTCTCTCGGGGCGAGCAGGTACGAAGCCCTTACACCTTATATTCGAAAATGCCTTCGCTCCGCTCTCAAGCCTACCCTTGCCAACATTGCAACTGCAGGGCTTGTCTTTCTTCCAGGGATGATGACAGGGCAGATCCTCGGAGGTGCAAGCCCGATGCTTGCAATCAAGTATCAGATCTCAATAATGATTGCTCTTTATGTTTCCACGTCCATGAGTACTGCATTCAGTATTTTCAGCACGATTCATACCACTTTTGACGAATACGGGCTGGTAAAGAAAGAAATATACAGAGAAAAAAGAAAAAGAAAATAGAAAGAAGAGGTCACAGTGAGCCTGAATCATTACAGTAAACCCGAATCATCACAGTGGGTCTGAATCGTCACAGTAAACATGAATCGTCACAGTAAACATGAATTATACGTATCCTGTAATGTCCTGCCCTACAGGGGTGCTTTTTCTTATGCATTCCTCACCGTGCTGAAGCATATCCCGGACAGCATTTTTCAGTATTGAAGGATAGATCTGGCCTACCTGTTCCCATACAGGTCTTCCATGGCAGAAAAACTTGAAGGTAGGAGTGCCCTGAACCCCGTATTTTTCTGCAGTCCACGGGTTTGTTGCTATATTTATTCTGCCAAAAACTGCCGAAGAACCGTATTCCTTAGCATATTCCTCAAAATATGGTTCCATAGCTTTGCAATATGGGCATGCAGGGCTGTAAAACATCACAACAACGGGCTTTTTGGAATCCTCAACCTGCTGGCTCCAGGTCATGTCCTCAAATTCGATTATACTGCTTCCGTTCAATCAACTTCCCCCTTAAAACTATAAATAGAGTAAATTCAGGAGTTAATTTGCTCCAGATCCATAAAACATGAAGGTTCATAAAACATGAATTTTCATAGTAGAGAATTTTTACATTTTTATTGTATCACATTTATGCCTTCATAGAATTAAAGTTCACGCATCCTCAGGAAAGCCCGTATATCATAGCGAAAAATGAGTAATTCAAAAACATATAATTTAAAGATGTATAATTCAAAAATATATAATTTAAAGATGTATAATTCAAAATACATAGTTAAAAATATGTAATTTAAAAGAAAGATATAATTTAAAAGAGAAATAGAATTTAAAAATATCAAATAAAAAAGCAAAGAAACAAAAGATAACAGGCTGAGAAATTCAGCCATCAAAAAATTATGGGTAGAGCATAGTACTCCACCGCAGGGATTATATCAAATATTTTTTAGACTTCTTTCTCTTCATCATATTCGGGGTTCATCGTTTCATCGAAACATGTGCGGCAGATATATTTATCTCCAATGCATGTCTCTTTGAAATCTACTTTCGGTCCGCCTGGTTTTGTTGTCGCTTCCCTGACCACATAGAATTTTTCATTAAATTCAATTGGCTGTCCGCACCTTGTGCATACAAAAGGTGGATTTTCAACCGAATCAATTGCACATTCAATGCATATCAGATCAAATTTATCTCCCTGAACGTCCTTAAATTTAATCGGTTTCATATCGAGACTGGTATCAACTACTAGCACATCTTCAAGCAGTTCTCGACCACAGATATTACAGTATTCTTTCATTGCGCTGCCTCCCTTCCTAAGAGGATTTCTCACAAAACCCTGTGCTGAGTCTACAAAGGTTTCCGAACTTTCTGCGTTTGCACTCATCAAATTCCCCATTCTTTGCCTGTTTTCCTTATATAGAGCCGATCCATTTCCTGGATTTCTACTCAGACTCAGTGCGCACCTATTATTCCGAATCCTTCACCCTGCCGGATAGTATGAGATTTCCGGGTTTCAGCAGAGAGAAGCTTTGCCCGAGACTGAGCAAAGTCAAAACGGCAAGAAACATAGTAATTATTGTTACAATGTAAACCAGGAAATGCCTGAAGCGCTCAGACAAGAGTAATCCTACCTAAAAAATTCCGAAAATATGTTTCAAACCGCTTTTCAGCTCTGGTTTAAACTTCCCTATAGAATTATTCGCTTTAAAACTATATACAGTTATCCATTTAGATCAAATAAAGCGAATTAGCGTAAAACAAAGAATTTTATTGCCCCTTGATCAATATATAAGAAGGGTAAAAGATAATAAAAGGACTCGAAAAAATGCTTAAGCAGAGATTTGTGCTGGACACAACGGCACTGACGGATCTGCAGACCAGGGAGGTTATGGGTTATACATCCCTCTGTGAAGGGATGAAAACGATACTCGACCTTATAGCCGAAGCCCGCCTGCATTTCGGGATAAGCTGTTATGTCCCTTATCCATCGGTATACAAAGAGATGTACGAATTTGCAAGCCGTAACGGTTGCGACAGAGAGGTAGTTGCGAAGATAGATACCTGGCTCGTAAAAAAATCTCCTGACCGATATAGAGTGGATGTAACCTCACAGATTTTCCATGAATACGTCTCTTACATGAGAGAAAGGATTAACCGCGGGATGGGAGTTGCGGAAGATGCAATATGGGAAGCTGCAACCGAATGTCTCTTTATGGAAAATCCGCAAAATAAGAAAAAAGAGTACAGGGAAGAGGTTGAAAGAGAGGTTATAGGGGGAATAATCGGCAAATTCAGGAACAAGTACAGAGCAGCTCTGAGATACGGGATTCTTGACAGTGCTCCGGATATTGATGTCCTGATCCTTGCAAAAGAACTTGATGCTGCAGTCATAGCAAGTGACTATGGAATTGAAAAATGGGCAGAGCAGCTCGGAGTACGCTTCGTGCCTGCAAACACCTTCCCAATGATGATTAAAGAATACCTCAGGCACGGCCCGGAAGTTGTAAAAGAACAGGAGGACGAGGATAGAAAGAGAATTGATTATTCGGATGACGCGGACTTCATTTAACAGGCACTAAAAGGATTTGTCAGGCTCTGGTAATCAGGCATGAAGCCTGGCTGGGCAGCTGCTAGCCAGAGGTACGTTATTAACATGTTTGTCTTTATCTATCCTGCCCACCATGTATTATATTTGCAGAAGGAATCTCTGACCGCGTCACAGGAATATTTATTGATAAATAGGAGTTACAGGTCATTAACAAATATGGATGAACTATTTGGACCATATCCGTAACATCAAATCGGCATCTACTGCGCCCTTAAGGGCAATCTGGGGGGAAAGACTTTGAGAAATATTGTTATAGAAGAGTTGAAAGCTTCGGAAGTCTACCGGCAAAAGGTAGAGGTTGTTGAAAGAAAAGGGCTCGGGCACCCGGACTATATCTGCGATGCAATTATGGAACAGATTTCCGTAAACCTGAGCCAGAAATACCTTGAGACTTTCGGAACCATCCTGCACCACAACATAGACAAGGGTATGCTTGTTGCAGGGCAGGTAGAAGGAAAATTTCTGGGGGGAAGGGTTGTAAGCCCTATGAGGCTGATAATCGGAGACAGGGCAACCTTCGAATACGAAGGGACCGAGATCGATGTTTCCGGGCTTGCTGTTGACACGGCAAAAGAATGGTTCTCGGAAAAACTCCGTTTTGTGGACGCTGAAAGTGTCATTTACCAGGTTGAACTTAAAAAGGGATCTGCAGAACTTACTGACATCTTCAGCAGAGGTGGGAAGGTACTCGGGGCAAACGATACCTCTGCAGCGGTCGGATATGCGCCTCTGAGCTCAACGGAGAGGCTGGTGCTAGAGACCGAGCGCTACCTTAACTCAAGGGGGTTCAAGAAAGAATATCCGGAGTCGGGAGAAGATATAAAGGTCATGGGGCTCAGGCATAAAGAGAATGTTCACCTCACGGTTGCTGCTCCTTTTGTGGACATGTATGTTGAATCTGAAGATGACTATTTTAAAAAGAAGATAGAACTTCACGACAGGATAGAAGAGTTTACTGCCGGGTTTGCGGAAAAAGAAAGAACTGAGCCTGAAGCCTGCATATGTGCAAGACCCACGGCTTCCCTTAACACCCTTGACATGCCTGGAAGGGGGATGGAAGGAATTTACACAACAGTTACCGGAACTTCTGCAGAAGACGCAGACTGCGGAGAGGTGGGGCGTGGAAACCGCGTAAACGGGATAATTCCTTTAAACCGCCCTGTAAGCAGTGAGGCTGCAGCAGGGAAAAACCCCGTGAGCCACATAGGAAAGATCTATAATCTCCTCTCCCACAGGATAGCCGCAGAGATTTACAGGCAGGTGCCTGATGTCTCGGAGGTATATGTCTGGCTCCTGAGTGAGATCGGAACCCCTATTGACCAGCCCCAGATTGCAACTGCCCAGTTGATAATGAAAAAAGGTGCAGCGGATGACGTTGAAAAAGAGGCAGCAGAAGTTATAGAAAAAGAACTTGACGATATCCATTCCTTTTCAATGGAACTTGTAGCAGGGAAGAGACCTATCTGCTGAAAAAACCAGTAAAAATTTTTCTGTCAAATTTGACTGCTAAATAAAAGATGGAATAGTAAGAGGTAGAATAATAAGAGATCAAATCTTGACAGATTATTAAATTTATTGTAAGAGATCAAATCCTGACAGATTATTAAATTTATTCGGTTCATACCCCTGCAATGAACGCGATGAGGGCAAAAAACATGGCTATTTTAAACAGTTTAGAGGATTTAGTGGGGTTATTTCGGACGAGGAGCTGTATAATGGCTGCAAGAAATCCGAGGTCTGCCAGAGAGACAAGATAAATGTAACGCAGGCCAAGGACAGACATGAAATAAGGCAGAGGGCTTAAAATTACTGCAAGGAGCCCTGTAAGCACCGCAAGATAACCCGCTTTTTTTGCCCCGATCCTCAGGGGCAGGGTGTCTGCTCCTTCCAGACTGTCGCCTTCCATGTCCTCAATGTCCTTTACTATTTCACGGGCTGTAATGGCAAGAGCAGCAAGCAGGAAAAGTACGGAAAGGGCCTTAATTCCTCCGAATCCAAAAATTGAAGCCCCGAATAAAAAAACGGAGCCTGTAAGGTAGCCTATACTCAGGTTTCCTAAAAGGGGAGTGCCTTTAAGGGTTTTTGCATAGAGGATCAATAGCAGGGAATTAAAAAGAGCAATTGACCCGCATATAGAATTTATGGAAAAAGCAATCAAAGTGCCAAGAGCAAACAGAAGGTAAGAAAAATAAAAAGCCTCTTTTGCTTTTACCCTCCCGGAAGGGATGGGTCTTTCAGGGCGGTTGATAGAGTCTATTTTGATGTCAAAGTAATCGTTAATCGCATTTCCTGCGCCCGAGACTAAAAATACCACCAGAAATACTAAGCCTGCATCAAGAAAGGGGAAAGCATCCTCAAAATTTGGAGTTGAAGTTCCGGAAATGAGGATATTAAACGCTATTAAAGTTCCTATTGCTGCTGCAAAACCTGCCATCAGGCAGTTTTTGTACCTCATGAGCTCAAGATATGTTCGTATTCCGGCAGACATCAGAAGAAACAGCATTATAAAGTATTAAAATTTTGCCAAAAACGACGACGATTAAATCTTACATGCTGATTCATCCAGAGCTTCATGAGAGAAAAATACTCATGAGAGAAAAATACCGGTAAAATAAGATTTGAGCGTTTATATAAAAAAGCTCTGGCTGTGTGAGGAGGTCAGGATTTTTATCCGGTTGTCAGATGCAAAATTACATAAATACATCATCTGGAGTCTGTTTTTTTAAGAAAATCCGAAGCTATTATCTACCTGAAATAAAATTTCACTCTTATAGATCTCAGGTATTGAACAAACTTACTTAAGAAAGATTCTAAATTTTGTTCGTATGAATAATGTAATAAATTGTTAAGGACTTACGGTGTACAGTAGACATTTCTATTTATGGACGGCGGGCGGAGGCCAGTAAAAATGAAACCCCATTTTTTAAGTTGTTTAATTTATGTATTGTTGGTAATACTAATAATCCCTGGAATGACTCCCCAAATGGCATCTGCTGCAGATGATATTGGAGGAGACAGTGGAAGTTCGGATGCCGTGGACACAGGAGATTCAGACTCAGAAACTGAAAGTTCGGACTCAGATTCGGACTCTGGAGATTCAGAAAAATTTAACCTGAGAGATCTGGGTTCAAAATACTTTAGCTGGAGAAATTCGGACCCGGAAGATTCCTCCTCAGATGATGATGAGACATCAGAAGAAGATGAAAAATCTGGAGACGATGAACAATCCGGCAACGATGAAACATCCAGTGAAGATGAAACATCAGGTGGAGATGTACCATCAGATAACGGTGAAACATCCGGTGAAGATGATCAATCTGGAAACGATGAAACATCAGGTGGAGATATACCATCAGTTAACGATGAAACATCAGGTGAAGATGATCAATCTGGAAATGATGAAACATCAGGTGGAGATATACCATCCGATGAAGATGACTCAACAGATGATAATCCAGCGGATGATGGTTCAGAAACAGATGACTCAGGAACAGGGAGCCCCAGTACTGACAATCCAGAAACAGAAAACAGCGAGGTAAGTGATACTTCCAGCTCTAATTCCGGCTCTGGTTCGAGTTCCAGTTCAGATTCCAGTTCTACCGCAAATCCAGCTGCAGGTTCAGATCCCGGTTCTACCGCAAATCCAGAATCCGGCCCAGATTCCGGTGATACTGCAAATCCGGATACCGGTTCCAGTTCCGGTTCAAGCCCAGATTCAGACTCCGGCTCCAGCGGCATGGGAAGCGGAATCTCTACCGAGCCTGCCACAAATATTGCTATAAAGGAGCTTGCTACCAGAAACGTGATGAGTGGTTATCATGTCAAATACGAATTCCCGCAAAATGTTACATGCATAACATATATCGAATACGATGCTGAAAGGACATTCAGGAAAACAACAACAGTTGTTGAAGTCCTTAGAGACAAATCCACTCTTGTCAAGGTACTTCCTCGTGGAGAAGTATATAAGCACGTAAATATCTGGGTAGGAGAAAACGCAGCAGGACTCCCAACTTCCCTTAAAAACGGACTCGTAGGGTTTAAAGTTGAGAAAAAATGGATGGAAAAGAATAATGTTAGTGAATCCTTTATAACCCTTCAATGGTATAATAGAGGCTGGGAACCTCTTGATACTATAAAAACAGGAGAGGACGAAAAATACGTCTATTTTGAATCGGAAACCCCTGGTTATTCCTTCTTTGCAATAACAGAGTATGAGGGAGAGGAAACTGAATTGCAGAAAACTTTGAGAAGCCTGGCAGGTTCAAAAAAGGACGGCACAGCCAGAGAACCTATGAAAGCAGCTAAAATGCTTCTGGCAATTGCTCTACCACTGTTTTTGGTTGTTGCAGGATACTGTGTGTTAAAGAAAAAAATATAAAAACCACTGTTAGCATGAAAATACTGTTAGCATGAAAACACTGTTAGCATAAAAGTATGTGAGGTCTTCCTGCCTCACTTATTTAATGTTATTTTTCCTGCAAACCGCAAAGAAATAAAAAGATATGGTTTTCTGAAATTCATCCTTTAACTGGAACTTATTTCTTCTTTTTTCCTTCAATAAATCAGGATAATAATTCCCCTAAAAAACTACATCCCATTTTTGGCTTAAAATGCAATCATTGTCTTAAAAAATCGTAAATTTTAATGGAGAGGACGTACAATCCTCCTCTGAAGACAAATTATGAAATCTTGGATGAGTTATGCCCTAAGGAAAAAAGGATAAAAAATAGCCTTCGCCAAAATAGACGCGGCAAAATGTAGCGAAAAAAGATTCAAATAATTAATTTATTTTTACTGCAAGCATTCTATCAAGGGCTTCTTTTGCCCTGGCTCTAACATCTTCGGGAACAATTACTCTTTGCTGCATTTTTTCAAGGGAAGTCAGGACTTTTTCAAGGTTGACCATTTTCATGCTCGGGCAGCAGGCAAATTCAGAGACGCAGTAGTATGTTTTTTCAGGAACTGCTTTAAGAAGCCCATGAATAAGCCCGCACTCCGTACCTATTATAAACTCCTTTGCAGGCGATCTCTCTGCGTGTACGATCATGCCCCGCGTGCTTGCCACATGGTCTGCAAGTTCAAGGACATCAGGGCGGCACTCGGGATGAGCTATAAATTCAGCCCGAGGATGCTTTTCTTTCATTTTCAGGACATCTTCCCGAAGGATCTGGTGGTGTGTCGGGCAGTGCCCTTCCCAGGGAATGATTTTCTTGTCAGTCCGGGACGCAACATAAGCAGCCAGGTTCTTGTCAGGCACAAAGATGACCTCGTCTGCGTCCAGGGAGTTTACAACTTCCACAGCGTTGGCAGAGGTGCAGCATATATAGGATTCTGCCTTTATTGCAGCCGAGCTGTTTACATAAGAGACAACAGGGGCTTCAGGGTGTTTTTCTTTCAATATTTTAAGGCCTTCAACATTGACCATATCTGCCATCGGGCAGGTAGCATCAATTTCAGGCAACAAAACCGTTTTATTAGGGGAAAGGATTGCAGCGCTTTCCCCCATAAAATGGACGCCGCAGAAGACAATAACATCAGCGTCCTGGCGTACGGCTTCCTGGCTCAGGGCAAGGGAGTCACCGACAAAATCTGCAATGTCCTGGACTTCGGGGCGTGAATAATAATGAGAAAGAATTACTGCGTTTCGTTTTAACTTCAATTCATTAATCCTTTTTGTAAGGTCTGCTTGCTGCATGGGACCACCATAATATTAGAGTAATTAAACAGAGCTATTTTTTAGCAGAGAGGTTCTCAAGCTCAGGAAGCTCCGGTGATATTTGATTTACTGGCATTTTAATAGAGGGGGCATATCAAACGTAAAAAAGTGCAGTAGGGAAAAGATTTAATCCATAAAGCTTTTTTCGCGCATATAGCTGTCTCCTGGGATGTACCTGCTTAACTCTTCCGTCCTATATAATATTTGTGAACACAGCCAGCCTCCTATCCTGAAAAAATTATCAGGACCCGCGCCAGGGAAGAAAAAAGAGGAAAAACGAAAGGGAAAATCAAATTGAAATAACCCTGCGTGTCTTCTATAGTTTATGAACTCTATCTCTTGTTTATGAACTCTATCTCTTGTTTATGAACTCTATCTCTTGTTTATGAACTCTATCTCTTGTTTATGAACTCTATCTCTTGTTTATGAACTCTATCTCTTGTTTATGAACTCTATCTCTTGTTTATGAACTCTATCTCTTGTTTATGAACTCTATCTCTTGTTTATGAACTCTATCCCTTCCAATTCAAGGCTGAATTGTAGATAGGATCTGTACTGGAGATAAGACCAGAACCCAAATGTTCACCAGGAATGAAATATTAACGGGCTTCAGGTTCCTATCTGGACAGGATTAAGTATCTTTTTCAGGGTTGAGATCGCAGAAAGGGCTGCAAGATAACTTGTTTTAGGATTTTCCGGAGAAGGAAGGTTTTCTACCTTTGTACAGAATTTCCCAAACTCTCCTTGTACATTAATTTCATGAATGTTCCTCGAAAGGGACGGATCAGCTATAACTCTCACCATCGTCCTTTCAAAACCTATACCTGCAAGGCTTATAGTGGCTGCAACGTTAACGTTTGCGGGGAAGGCTTTTACGGCTTCTGAGGCAGTCCCTTCAAAAAGAATGGTCTCTTTTTCGAGCTTCTCAAGTTCTATGCCATGTTCCACAACATAAGGGGCCCCCATAAGTCCGGAAGGAGGTTTCCTGGTTGTCAGGGTAACAGAAGAAATCCCGGCGGCATGCGCTGAATTAATACCATCGATTCCGACAACGGCACCCGAGGGGAAGTAAAGCTTGCAGTTATGCTTTTTTGCAAGCCCGAAAAGAGTTTCTCTCAATTCTTTATCTGCAAGAGCACCCACACTCAGCACCATTACACTGCATCCGGCTTTAAGGGCCTGAGGTACGATAAACCTGACAGCATTCTGAGAAGCGCTTTCAACAACAAGGTCTACACTGCTAATAAGTTCTTCAATCTTCATATATGCAGGCTTGCAGGTATTCAGGGACTTTGCAAGACCAAAGGCTTTGCTTTCAGAAGAGTCACATAAGGCATATAGCTCAGCATCAATCTCTCCGCTGTCAATTGCTCTGCAAATCTGTCCGCCAATAAAACCGCAACCAATAATTCCTATTTTCAGTATTCCAGGCTCCTGAGAATAATCAATAAAGTTTTAGTTTATTAAACCAGTCTATCTGGTAATTTTCAATCAACTATAAGTTCTTATAATTAATACTCTTAACATACCCCGGTGCAGAAGAGACCCGGGAATGGGAGTACTGTACTCTTTTCTCTCTCTTTAAACCTTCTGTTACCAGGATTTTACTCTTTCCTTAAAATCCTTTAGCATTCTGACTTTTTCCTTTGTCTGTTCCCAGAACCTTTCATTGAACTCGTCCCAAAACCTGACTTAATTTTATGTTTCTCATGCATCACAACTTCAAAGTATGACTCTTCTAGCATACTGTTAGTTTCAATTTTCATTGGCATGAAAGTACTTCCAGATATTTTCATTTTTTGCGCTTGTTATTCGAAGAATTTCATTTTTGCTTTTTAGGAGATCTGCAAAAGGGATTCAAAGAAATATTTTGAGTTTTGAGATCAACTTATGTAAAACAAGTTTCAGTGCTCGAGTTTAGATATTAACGCCCATCCAAAGTTATAAGAAAGTGTGTTAAGTATTATAAATAAGGACATTTGATGTTTTTATAGTGCATATTGAGAATACTAATTTCTCATGGAAAGCGGTCTTTTTCTGTCAATGGCCCATGGAATCAATACTGGATTTGAAAAAACTGACATATGCTAAAATGTCAGAGTAAAGAAAGATGAAGGAGTAGATATATGATAACTAACAAAAAGCTGAATTCGCTATCTTTAGCAGCAGCAGCTCTGATTTTATATTTAATTCTTTTTTCATATACATCATCAGCAGCTACAACAATTTGTAATGTTGAAAGCACCAATTATCAACCTCCCGAAGATTCTGAGGAGATAGTTTCCGAAATAGGAGTATCTGACAACCGTTTGCGTGAAGCATCTCCTGACACCGTCTACAAGGATTCATCCTTTATTGACGTAGGCGGAATGAATAATGTCAGATACAGAGATATATTGCAGTTTGACCTAAGCAAATATACCAGTAACTCCCGGATTACTAATGCGGTTCTTTCACTCTACTGGTATTATCCAACGGGTAAAACAAGACCAGAAGACACTGTAATTGAGATTTACAGGCCGGCAACTTCATGGAAACTATTCCCATGGGACCAAGACTATATAAGCTGGAATAAAGAAGACAAAGATGATGCTTGGAGGAATGCGGGTGGAGACTGGTATGATAAAAATGGTATTTTGCAGGGTAATACTCCATATGCTACAATAACCATCAAAGGCAGTACCCTTCCTGACAACAGGTACTATGAGCTGGATGTAACAGACCTGGTAGAGGAGTATGTTATCGGCAAATATGAAAACACAGGAATCCTTATAAAAGCACGCACAGAGAGCAATAACTATATCGCTTTCTATAGCAGTGACTGGACAGATGAAAACCAGAGACCTAAGATTACTGTGACTGAAGAGAAACTACCTTATGAAATTAATATAATTCAGATCTTCACTCTTGGATCAGCGAATGATCCTAATATTTATGACGACATGATAGTGTATGAGGATAGAGACAATGGAAAAACTGACATATATGCGTATGAACTTTCCGGCCATTTATATATGATCTCCAAAAGCGGGACTGCTAACTCTCCTGCAATCTACGGTGACAAGATCGTTTGGATGGAAGATCGGAATGGGAAATCCGACATATACATGTATAACATATCTACCTCTCAGGAAACTCAGATCTCAACAAACGGAACAGCATTAGGTAACGGAGATAGCGGTCCTGATATCTATAAAGATACAATAGTGTGGGAGGAACTTAATGACACCTACAGATCCAATCATGACACCTACAGATCCAATCTCATCATACATAATCTTTCCACTCAACAGAACACTCAGATACCCATCAGCAATAAAAATTTATACAGTTTTGCTATCCACGACGATAAGATAGTTGTGTGCTCTGGGGTTACATCGGTTACATATCAACCTTCTATTATCGACATGTATGATCTCTCCACTCAGGAAACAACCCGGATTATCAGCGGAGGACTACATAGCTCTGCAATATATGATAACAGAATAGCATATCTGGAAAAATCAGACCGTTATAATATTTACGTATATGACCTTTATGTATATGACCTTTCCACTCAACAGGGAATTCAAGTTTCCACCAGTGGAAATGCGTGCAACCCTATAATTTACAGCCTCCCTTCAATTTACAATGACAGAATAGTGTGGGGAAAGTTCTTCCAGAATGGAATGTCCAATATCTACATGTATGATCTCTCCAACTCAAAAGAAACTCAGATTACCACCAGCGGAAATGCAATGTATCCTGATATCTACGGTGACACGATAGTTTGGATTGATCACGAGGATATCTACACGGATAAAAATGATATTTTCGTGGGTACTGTCTCAGAAGGGAAATATATAATTTCCGAAATAGGAGTATCTGACAACCGTTTGCGTGAAGCTTCTCCTGACACCGTCTATAAGGATTCATCCTTTATTGACGTAGGCGGAATGAATAATGTCAGATACAGAGATATATTGCAGTTTGACCTAAGCAAATATACCAGTAACTCCCGGATTACTAATGCGGTTCTTTCACTCTACTGGTATTATCCAGCGGGCAAAACAAGACCAGAAGACACTGTAATTGAGATTTACAGGCCGGCATCTTCATGGAACTTAGACTATGTAAGCTGGAATAAAAAAGACAAAAATGTTGCATGGGAAAAACCAGGAGGAGATTGGTACGATAAAAATGGTATTTTGCAGGGTAATACTCCATATGCTACAATAACTGTCAAAGGCAGTTTCCCTCCTGGCGATAAATACTACGAGCTGGATGTAACAGACCTGGTAAAAGAATATACCAGTGGAAAATATGAAAACACCGGGTTCCTGATAAAAGCACGCACAGAGAACAATAACTATATCGCTTTTTATAGCAGTGACTGGACAGATGAAAACCAGAAACCAAAGATTACTGTGGTTGAAAAAGAAGTACCTGTAGTAACTGTTACCGGTGCAACGGATAATCGTTTACGTGAGGCTTCTCCTAATACTGTATATTCCGACACTTCATTTATTGACATCGGGGGAATGAATAATGTCAGATACAGAGATATAATAAGATTTGATCTCAGCGAATATAAAGGTGATACTTCTATTGAAAAAGCAGCCCTTTATCTCTACTGGTATTATCCAGCAGGAAAAACAAGGCCTGAAGATACTGTAATTGAGATTTACAGGCCGGCATCTTCATGGAACTCAGACTATGTGAGCTGGAACAAAAGGGACAACGGTGTTGTTTGGACTAGTCCAGGCGGAGACTGGTACGATAAAAATGGTGTTTTGCAGGGAGGCACCCCATACGCTACAATAACTATTAGGGGTAGTAGCCCTCCTGACAATAAGTATTACAAGCTGGATGTAACTGATCTCGTAAAAGAGTATACCAGTGGAAAATACGAAAACACCGGTTTTCTCATAAAAGCACACACCGAAAGCAACAACTATATTGCATTCTACAGCAGTGACTGCGGAAACGAAAGTCAGGTGCCAAAGCTTCAACTGGTATACAGCTAAAGGATTAAATGTTTTTTAGAAGGTGTTCCGAAATTCAGGCAACAGGAAATATAAATTTCTTAGTGCTACTTTTCGGAAAAACCTATTGTTTTTTCTAAATATTCATATAGGTTTCTATATATCAGAGAGTCTAAGGAACAAATCCGGGAACGCCGGAAAATAAGCTGCAGCTTGATAGTAAAAAACGCAGTCGATAAAGATACTAAAAAGGTAAATATGGCTACGGGAAAACCCTCGCCCTTCAGGCATTTAAAGTATGGTTCAGGCATTCGTTTTTCCATAATACAGATGTATATATTTCAAGAAAATAGCCACTGGAAAGAGATAGAAAAACCCGAAATGCCCGCGCCTCTTATAAATGCAGGAGACATAAAATAGCGGGGTAAAAATTATGTTTATCAGAGAAATTGAAAGCTTCATAGAAGAAGACCTTGGGTACGATGACGTTTCATGCACTATTGTCCCGGACAGGCCTGCTGAAGCCATTATTTTTACGAAAGAAGACTGCACGGTTGCAGGGATAGATGAGGCAGTATCAATATTTTATTATTTTGGGATTCAGGCTGAAACTGATTTTAAAGATGGGGACCAGCTAAAGAAGGGAGACATAATTTTCAGGCTTAAGGGAGGAGCCGTTTCCATTCTAAGGGCAGAGCGCATCAGCCTCAACTTCCTGGGACACCTCAGCGGAATTGCAACCCTGACAAGAAAATGCATGGACATTGCTAGAAAGCACTCTGAGACTGTGAGGGTCGCCTGCACAAGAAAGACAACTCCCGGAATCAGGAAATTCGAAAAGCTGGCTGTTGCCGCAGGTGGGGGAGATACACACAGGTTTAACCTCTCGGATGCGGTCATGATAAAAGATAACCATGTGAAACTTATGGGGATAGAAGCCGCAATCAAAGAAGCCCGGAAAACCAGCTTTACACGGAAAATTGAGGTTGAAGTTGAATCTGCAGAAGATGCGGTCTTTGCCGCAGAGCTGGGAGCTGACATAATAATGCTTGACAATATGCAGCCTGATGGGGTTAAAGAAACTATTTCCATACTTAACGGAAAAGGGCTCAGAGAATCAGTTCTTATAGAAGCTTCAGGAGGGATTTCTCTGGAAAACCTGGAAGCTTATGCAAAAACAGGAGTGGATGTAATATCCATGGGCTTACTGATCCACAGATCAAGATGGATAGATGTCAGCCTGGAAATAGTCCGCCCTGAGAGCTAAAATATATTCTGGAAATTGGAGACATAAGTTAGCTCCAAATAGAAATCAGAACCGAAAAAGCTGCACAGGGCAAGAAAATTAAAAAAACAGCATATAGGTATTAAAGATATGAGATATAAATATTAAAAAATAAGTATTAATAGTTAGTTATAAATACTAAAGAATAAATGTTAAAAAATAATATATAAATGTGAAAAAATAAGTGTTAAAAAAACGAGGTATAAGTGTTAAAAAATGATATATGAGTATAATTTGAAGAATCACTACTTCTCTTTTTATTGAAGAGACCTTTCTCTTTAATAGTATTTAAAGGTCTTTTGCTCAGGTCTATTACACTTCTCCCCATGACCTCGTTTTTAACATACGTGAGCATGAATATTTCTTACTGCATACACATATATTTTCCAGAAGGAGCATTAAGTTATTCACAAAGTATTGATGCTTATTCTTTTGATTACTACCAGTTAAAATAAGAATGCTAATAAGTCATACCATTTTTTATGAAATTAATGATCTATAATAATTAGCAGAAAAATTTAGTTAAATTTATGTAATACTCTTCCTTTAGTAAACTAGAGGAAAGTAACATGAAAACTATTTCCAGTGTTAAATTTAAAAAAATTATTTTTATAGGAATGCTCATCCTCACCCTTATCGCAAGCTCAGGGTGTACGGGTGAGTCCAGCCCTGCTGAAAACGCGGAACACGAAAACCCGGCTGAAGATGCTGGAACCGCAACAGGTACCGATGAATTAACGGAGTCTGCCGAAAAAACAGTAACTGATGGGTTCGGCAGGACCGTCACCATACCCGGAAACGTAGAAAGCGTGGTCTGCTCAGGGGCAGGCTCCCTGCGTTATCTTGTATATCTCCAATCTCAGGACCTGGTGGTCGGAGTAGACAGCCTGGAAAAGCAGGAAGCTGAGATCGAAGGTCGTCCCTATGCCCTTGCAAACCCCCAGCTTAAAGACTACCCGCTTATTGGCGAGTTCAGGGGCAAAGATGATCCGGAGAAAGTCATTGATATCGGCCCCCAGCTGGTCCTGAAAGCCGGCACAACCGGTCAGGCACCGGCAGCAAACGCAGCTGAAGCAGACAGCCTCCAGGAAAAAACCGGTGTCCCTGTGATCTCTTTCCCTTACGGCTCATTGAATAATGATGAACGTAAAGCCGAAATGTACAGCTCACTCCGGATAATGGGTGAGGCAGTGGGCAAAGAGGAAAGAGCAGAAGAGGTAATTGCTTATATCGATGCTACCATGGAGGATCTGGAAAAGAGGACTGCAGACATTCCGGAGTCTGAAAGAAAGAATGTTTATGTAGGAGGGGTCAGCAGTGCAGGCGCCCACGGGATAATCTCCACAGAGCCGGCTTATGCTCCATTCCTCTGGGTGAATGCAAATAACGTTGCAGCCGGAATGGGTGCAGACCACGCTGACATTGCCAAAGAGGCTCTTGTCGACTGGGATCCGGAATACATCTTTATCGACACAGGCACTCTCCAGCTCGGGAACGAAGGAGCCATCGGAGAACTCAAGACTGACTCGTCTCTTACCGGACTTTCAGCCGTTAAAAACGGCAATGTTTACGGAGTAATTCCTTACAATTTCTACAGCACTAACTATGAATCAGTGCTTGCAAACGCTTACTTTGTAGGGAAGGTGCTCTATCCGGACCGTTTCGAGGATATCGACCCTGAAGCCAAAGCCGACGAAATATACACATTCTTCGTTGGAAAACCTGTGTTCTCTGACCTTAACGGACAGTACAACGACACCGGCTTCAAGCAGATTCCGCTATAACACGGAGGGTACAAATAAGTGCATTTTGCCGACGGAGCAGTTCCAGAAGATTACCTCGTATATGTGCGAAGAAAATTCTTCTGGATTATGGGGGGGCTCCTGCTCCTATTTATTATGCTCATATACTCAATCTCTGTAGGAGCAGTAACAATACCTCCTTATGAGGTCCTGCAAACCCTGATGGGGCAGAGTGTCTCTACAAAATGGGACTCAATAATCTGGAATATACGCCTCCCTCAAGCCCTTGCTGCAATAGTGGCCGGAGCCGGTCTCTCAGTTGCGGGAGTCGTAATGCAATCTATCCTGCGCAATCCACTCGGGTCTCCTTTCACCCTTGGAATCTCCAATGCAGGAGCATTCGGAGCTGCAGTTTCGGTAATTATCCTTGGCACAGGAAAAATGCAATCAACCGCTGCAGACGCTGTCATAATTAACAACCCTTACATGACCACGATTGTGGCTTTTATTTTCTGTCTCCTCGCTACCGGGATAATCCTGCTTATCTCCAGGATACGGGCAGCTTCACCCGAAGTGATGGTGCTTGCAGGAGTGGCTCTTTCTTCCCTCTTTACCGCAGGAACGATGTTCCTTCAGTACTTTGCTGACGATACCCAGCTCGCAGCAGTTGTGTTCTGGACCTTTGGCGATGTTGGAAGAGCAAACTGGCTGGAATTTAAGATTATGGCAGTTGTTGTCCTGCTTTCAACTCTGTTCTTTATGATCAACCGCTGGGACTACAATGCCATAGACGCAGGAGACGAGACCGCGAAAGGTCTTGGAGTCAACGTGGAAAGAGTCAGGATGGTAGGCATGATTGTTGCAGCTCTAGTATCTGCCGTTATTGTTTCTTTCCTTGGAGTAATCGGATTTGTAGGACTGATCTGCCCTCATATGGTAAGGAGACTCATAGGGGATGACCAGAGATACCTCATCCCGGGTTCAACTCTGCTTGGTGGAATTCTTCTCCTGGCATCTGACACGGCAGCCAGGATCATAATATCACCATATGTGCTTCCTGTCTCCATACTTACTGCTTTCATGGGAGCACCGACTTTCATTTACCTGCTTCTCAGGGGGTATAGACGATGATTCTATCTGTAGAAGAACTTCAGTTTTTGTATCGTAACCGTAAGATCCTGCATGAGATTGCCTTTACAATCGATGAAGGAGAAGTTGTAGCAATTCTGGGCCCCAACGGGGTTGGCAAGACTACCCTGTTGAAATGCCTTAACAGGATTCTGCACCCGAAAGGAGGAGCAGTCCATATAGATGGAGAAAACCTGTTCAACCTCGGGACTATGGAGATCGCACGCCTGATAGGTTATGTCCCCCAGCGTGTGGAAACGGGAAGACTGACAGCTTTTGATGCGGTCCTTCTGGGACGCCGACCCCACATCAGATGGGACGTGACAGAAAAAGACCTGAAGATTGTTGACTCGGTCTTCAAGCTTCTCTCAATGGAAAACCTGCGCCTTTCATATATCGATGAGATGAGCGGAGGAGAACTCCAGAAGGTGGCAATAGCGCGTTCCCTTGTTCAGGAGCCGAAAGTCCTTCTCCTTGACGAGCCGACAAGCAGTCTCGATTTGAAGAACCAGGTAGAAATCCTTGCTACTATCAGGCAGATAGTTCTTGACCATAAGATTGCAGCTGTAATGACCATGCACGACCTCAACCAGGCTCTAAGGTATGCAGACCGTTTTATCCTCCTTAAAGGAGGGAAGGTCCACGCACTGGGAGGGGTGGAAGTGATCACTCCCCAGGTAATCGAAGAAGTATACGGCCTGCCCGTTATCATAGGGGAAATCTCAGGCATGAGATGCGTGGTTCCGGGAAGTCCGGCGTGGGACTGCAGCACAGACTGCAGCACGGACTGCGTTGCAGGTAAATTATAACGTAGTTATAAAAAGCATAATGAAGAAAACGAAACGATCGTGAGACAAATAAATTTGATCAAAAGTACGGGCATTATAAAAGTACGGACTTTATGATACCTCTATAAAGAAGCATAGAAGTATTAATTTTTTTTAAAAAAGAGTTAAAAGGATGTTTGCCTTTCCGGCAAACTCAATCCTTAAACTGAAAAGTCCCCTGAAGGGAAATTCCAGGCTTATCTGGTAATCATCATTTCTGCGGTTTCAGGCTTGTAGAACCAGTCCCTCGGAAGTACCTTTTCCTGCTTGTAGTATTTAACAAGCCTTCTGATTTTGGATTCGGTCAGGTTGAGGGCGCGCTTGTTGTGGACATCTTTCTTGTTAGTAGAAAGGTGTTTTCTCAGTCCCAGAGCCTTTACAATAAGGTTGGTAAGGTCTTCTGGAAGGTTAGGAGCAACATTGTTTTCCTTGAGAATTGTTGTGATCTTCTTGCCTGTGACGAGCTTGGCATCCGGGACACCGTAGCGGTCCCTCAGAATCATTCCAATTTCGGATGTGGAGACTCCCTGTTTCCAGAGGTCAAGAGTGATTGTGGTTACTTCGTCTGCTCCAATCTTGCACCACTCAGGCGGTTCAGTCCTGTTAGGCCTGGTGGAAGAGGATTTGCCTTTTCTTTTGGTATGCATTTTTGCCATAATATTTCTCCTGATATCAATTGATCGATGCCCGGAAAAAAATTCCTCGGGCTGAAGTTATATCTTTACCGATTATAACGGACCAACACATCGATCGGGAGATTTTAATCCGCCACAGCAAATTGCTGCGTGGCTTTTCAGGAATTCCTGTAAAAGCTTGAGTTTTTCGGTAAAAACATCACTAGAGAGCGCACCATATGATATATACTTTGTGTCGGAATTTCAGGATAAGACCACATAAGGCATTTAAATGGTTTAAGTTAGGCCACACATGGCATTTTAAATGGTTAATATGGTTTCCAGAGATAGAGGACTATCCTCGCCCCTCCGGGATTGATCTGCCTGTAAATTGCATCTATCTGATAATCCCTCAGAACCCGAGCCTCGGAGAGATCTTTGACCTCAGCTACAGCATAAACAGTTTCATTAATCTCACCTGAAAACTCAGCCTCCAGTTCTGTTCGAATATCTGCTCTTATATGATCTACAAGCAGGACCTCAAGTTGAGAAAGTTCTGCAGTAGATATATTTTCAGAAAAATTTTCGAAATTGGGTGCAAATCCTGTATTAAACAGATCATAAAGATAAGCGTTAAATTCTTCTTCTGTTGAGGAAGAGTTTTCTCCATCCGAATATTCAGAAACCCCGTAAAGCAGCGTCTCAAAAGACTCATCTGCTTCCTCTCCAAAAACCGATCCTGAATAATCCGAGGGGAAAAGAAGCTCAGCTGCTGTTTCAGCTCCTTCAAGGGCTGCAGCATCAAGAGAAGCATTAAAAGCCTGGAAAAGTGCTACTGAAGCCTCTCCGTCAGAAGCGTTAAGAGAAGCTTCAAGGACGGAATCATTCACGCAGGCAAGAAGGGAATCTCTGGAGGGTGCTGCCGCATAAAGAGGCATGGAAATTTTTGCACTCTGCCGTATGGCATCAACAGGAGGTTCTTCTCCGATTATAAGTTCACTTCCCATAGGGAAAGCTTCCAGAGGATACCAGTAAGCTTCAAACCGATATGAAAATCTCCCTGCTGCCTTTCTGTCCAGATAGGCAGTTATGGTTTCGGAAGCCTGGTCGGAATAACCTTCAGAAAGAGGATTGAGGGGGACAGAAGAGCCTTTTCCCTGCAGCCTGAGGGAAATAGCCAGATATTCGGCTGTAAGGTCGGCAAAAGTCCTGTGCTTCAGTTCCTTTCCGAAAAGGGTGTGAGCAGGGTCCGCTACAATTGAGTTTTTCGGGACTGAAACGTTAACTACCGAAAGAGGTGAGATCTCGTATTCAAAATCTTCAAGCTTGCAGGAAAGGAGAGACTCAAGCAGATAGGTATCCAGTTCTGAAGAAGTTACGTACAAAGCTGCAGCATACTGTTCATCAGCCTGCAAAGAGGGCATAAGGATAATACCGGAAAGTGAGATTAAAACAAGCAAAAAGAGGGCGTCGAAGACTGTAGAATAAGCGGAAGACTCCCTGATATCTTCTGCATTTACTTTTGTACCATTGAATGTTTGTATCTTTCCAGAGTTATCAGTATTTTTCAAAGAGTTCGCCTCTTTCAATTATTTGACTATTTCTTTCCTGAATCGGATGTTTTTCAGGGAACTTCAATTCCTGCATTTGATAAGCTCCGGACTCATTGCATTACATCCAGGGAGTATTATAAAGAACGACAGTAAGGGTTCCCGGGACCGATTCTGCTGAATTCAACTCGATTACAACCGGCACTGAAGCCGCAACTTTTTCCTGTTTTCCCATGAGATAGCCTGTTTCGACAATTTCAGAATTTATAATCCAGTCCCACTGCCCATTTTCTGTCCGGATCTCGACCAGAAATGGGTAATTTTCTGAAAATGCTGCAAAAAATTTCTCTCTTTCATCAGACCCTTCGGGGCATGAAAGCCTGTCAAGAGCTGATGCAGAAAGTACACCCGGATTTTCGGCTTTCAGGGCAGATGCTTCTGCTACGGTACCTGCAAGAAGGGAAGCGCTTTCATAATTTTCAAGCGCAAATGAGCGGTCTTCGTATCCCAGATATGCTTTTGAAAGAAGAGCTGCAAGGACAACGAAACCTATAACAGCGAGAGCTGTGGCAATGAGATCAGAATGAGGTTCAAGGACTCCCTTTTCATCCCGCAGAATTGAATCTTCACGCTTTACAAAATGTTTTACAGGCTCTATCCACTTATTGATAAACGAGAATATATTCAAAAGCAGAAACCCCCCCACTACCCTTAATATAAACATGTTCTTTTCTTATTGAGATATTATCATCCGCTTTCAGCACAGCCTCTCCGGTTCCGGAAACCCTGAGAAATTCAGAAATTTCCTGAAAATCAGCCGAAAGCGGATACCCTTCACTGCCGTCGCTTCCAAACCTTGTGTACAGTTTCCCCCTGAGTTCGGACTCATTGAAAGGCAGCACCCTGAATGTAAAGGGCCTCACAGCAGTGAAATTTTCTCCACCCGATTCTCCCTTCAAACAGACATATTCCCCTGATACATAGACCTCTATATTTTCTCTGAAAGGAGAGGAAAAAAAGACTTCGTTTTCATCAAAACGATAAGACATCTCCTGGTTGCCCTCCGGAAAACTCTCTGCTCCGGCCCTGTCTACTGCGGCTTTAAAATCCCTTGCAAGAAAATCCAGCTCTTCCTGCGCTTCAAGATCTTTAAAACCCGCAGCCAGCTGAAAAAGGGCTGCAAAAAAGACTATACTGGATAGAACCAGTGCAGCTTTTGAGATTAAAAAGTCAGCCCATGCAGACTCATCTGCTGGAAACTCTTTTATTGTGCAGGTCTTTCCCGATTTCATCTTCTCAATCAGCCCCTGTTTCGGATATCAGGACAAAAAGCCTGCCTGATTCCGAATCAATTTTTGTAATAAGAAGCAACCTGTGTCTGCCCGGACCAAAAGATACGGGCCCGTTTAGCTCAGAGTTCGAAAAAGAAGCAGCTTCGGGATAAATTTTTGATTTTCCTTCAATAGTGATGCCATAGTTATCCGCATCCTCAGGCCAGTTGCCTTCCTGTCCCGGCAAAGCCCCAAAGATGACCGATGCCCTCTGAGGTACGTTTATTTCAAGGGCAAGCTCACTGCCTTCTCCGCGTATGGAGAGCTGTTCGGCAGCAGCTATTACTTTTGAAACCTCACCCATGGTTTCCCGCTCCTCTACTCCTTCCAGAAAGCCGGAGACAGAGACAGAAGAGATCAGCAGGAGTACAGCAAAAAGAATTCCTGTAACCGTGAGCCTGAAGGGAAGCCCACAAACTGCGGACTCCTCAGCTCCGATCTGACATGCTATCTGACATGCTAATACTCTCGCTTTTCCCGCTGTAATTCCCCCCCAGAAATCCGGATTGTAAAAAAACTAAGTAATTAATTATAACAAAAATTACACAGTTTGTATATAAAAAGATTACTTTTACTAGAAACAATGCGATTTGATAAATAAAATTTAGAGGAATAAGATATAGTTTACAAACTGATAGTATGTGAGAATAAAAAAATCTACGAGGAAAGAGAGAAGAGAAAAAATAAGAGAGTAGGAAGAGAAAAGAGAAAGGAGAGTGGAATGAAAAAAGGGAAAAAGAGAAAAGAAAATTATCGGTTTTAGAATTATCGGTTTTATTGCCCTGAAATTTTCTCAATAATCTCTTCCAGCGTCAAAAGCTCCTGTTCTCCGGAAACCATATCCCTGAGGGTCAGTTTTCCAGCTTCAAGTTCTTTTTCCCCTACAATTATCACATAGTCAGCATTGATGGTGTTTGCATAGGAGAGCTGTGCCTTAAAGTTGCGCTCCATAAGGTCTATCTGGACTGGCAGGTAGTTCCTCAATTCTGTCGCAACTTTTACAGCTTCCAGGTGAGTATCGGGTTTTGAGACCACCACAAGACTTTTCTGTGCAGGAGGTACGAGAGGGCAGATCTCCATTATCCTGTCAAAGCCGATTCCGAAGCCTGTAGAAGGCACATCTCCGCCCCCAAAAAGCTGGATAAGCTGGTAAGAGCCACCTCCACAGACCTGCTTCTGGGCGCCGAGGCCCTCAGCGTAGACTTCAAAAACCATGCCTGTATAATAATCAAGCCCGCGGGCAATTCCAAAGTCAAGAGAGTAATCGACTCCGTATGCATCAAGAAGCTTGAGGGTCTTCTCAAAGCTCACGAGCTCAGGAATGTTTCCGACTATTCCTTTTACTTCAGGGAGGATGTACCTGCCTTGGAGGTGTATAAGGCGGAAGAGGTCGGACTTCAACTGTTCTTCTGCCCCTATCTCATCAAGCAGAGCTTCAAGACCTGCATACTCTTTCTTGTCCACAAGCCTCATGACATTGCTTACGATCTCGGGTTCAAGCCCTTTCAAAAGCGTGCGGATCACTGCAAGGTTTCCGAGCTTCATGTCCCCCTTTATGCCCACTGCTTTCAGAAGAGCACTGGCAAGGGCAATAACCTCGGCATCGGAGTCGGATTTCCCGCTCCCTATGAGTTCGACCCCGAACTGCCAGAACTCTCTGAAGCGTCCTTTCTGGGGGCGTTCGTAGCGGAAACAATTCTCGAAGTAGAACAGTTTAAGAGGTTTGGGGAAAGGCTGGAGTTCATTAACGTAAAACCTCATCACAGGAGCCGTAAGCTCCGGCCTGAGGGTCATTTCCCTTCCCCCTTTATCCGTGAAGTTATAGAGCTCCCCTATAATTCCTTCCCCGGACTTAAGGGTAAAAAGGTCCAGATGTTCAAACGTGGGCGTAATGATTTCACTGTAGCCCCAATTGAGGACAACATTTCGCATAACGCTTTCCACGTACCTTCTCCGGGCAGTATCTGCGGGTAAAAAATCCCGGGTCCCTCTTGGCCTGTTGACTGACATTTTTTAATACACCTGGTACAATCGAATTTAGAGAAATATCAAATATGTATCAAATATAGAATTATTCTGAAAGAATATTCCGCTGAATACATGGAGTTTGTCTGGGCAAATAACTCTTGCATCCAGTAACTTTATACATTCCACAAAAGTATATAAACTCCTGTAAACAGCCTGTATACATGTAAGTGCAGGGATTTTTTCTGCTCATTACAGCTTTTCTGGATGGTAGTAAAAAGCAAGCTATTTTACTTTTTCGTTATTTATGCTTAACAAAGTGAAAATATGCGTACTATGCATATGATTGAGACTGGGAAACCGGCTGGAAAAGAACTTTAAAAAACAGATTAAATATAATTATTTTGTAAAATAAAGTAGAATGGATTCCATGAGAGAAAGTTTTCGCAATCAAATAACCATAAAGCAAATAAAGGCATGTTTGCACGAGCTAATATAATAAACAACTTAATATACAGGCTTCACGCTAAATATTTGCGATCAACGTGTCAGAGCAAAGAAGTGTACCTTTAAGGGAGCATCTGCTGGCCCTGAAGCCCTGCAGACATGGAGGGCTAATCCAGGAAACTTCGGAGACGTACGGGATCCCCGAAAACGAAATCCTCGACTTCAGTGCAAACTTTAACCCACTGGGAAGTCCCTTTGACTATCCGGAAAACGGGCTAAACTTTGAAGATATTATCAAGAAGAGTTGTGGAAAACTCCTGGAATACCCTGATAACAGGTATGTAGAGTTCAGGGAAGCTGCTGCAAGGTTTGTAGGACTTGGAGTAACACCGCAGAGCATTGTTCCTGGGAACGGTTCAACGGAAATAGTAAGGCTGGTAGTCGAATCCGTGATAGAAAAGGGAGATAAAGTCCTTTTACCCTGGCCTACTTTCGGAGAATACGAAATGCAGTGCCGGATCACAGGAGCTGAACCCGTATGTCCTTCACAGGAAGAAGTAAATACACTCCCTGATGAGGTGCTGGAAGAAGCAAAAATCCTTTTTATCTGTAATCCTAACAACCCCACAGGAAAACTCCGCACCAGGGAAGAACTTAAAGTCCTTGCGGAACGCTGCAGAGAACATAAGACCCTCCTCTATGTGGATGAAGCTTTCATAGAGCTTTCAGACCCTTCACAGAGTGTCGCAGACCTTCCTGCAGAAAATAATTATGTTTTTGTCATGCGTTCCCTTACAAAAGACTTTGCAATTCCCGGAATCAGAATGGGCTTCGGAATAGCTCCTCCGGCTATGGCTGATATACTTAACACAGCAAGGCTGTCCTGGAACCTGGGAGCTATTGCAAACAATACAGGAATTGCGCTTCTTAATATCGAAGGCGGAATTGACAGCCCTTACCTGAAAAAAGCAAGAGAAATGATACTCAAAGAAGGAGAAACCCTCAAAGCCAAAATCGACAGGATAAGGGGTTTTAAAGCCGGAGAAGTGAATGTTAACTTCATACTGGTTGATGTAAGCAAGTTCATGCTTAATTCAAGCGAACTAACTGCACGCCTTGCAGCACGAGGAGTCCTTGTCCGGGACTGTGTTTCTTTCCACGGCCTTGAAAAGAATTACATAAGGGTTGCAGTCAGGACAGAAAAAGAAAACGACAGGCTCATTGCTGCAATCGGGGACGTTATCACTGAATGGGGCAGAGAACAGGCAAAGAACGAACTGCAGCACGTAATCGAAAAAGCCAGTGAAGAAGGCATCGGAGGCAGAAAGACCTGCGAATACTATCCGTGCCATTTCGAAGGCCAGAACTGCACATTCTGCTTCTGTCCGTTTTACCCCTGTGAAAACGAAAAAACCGGAGGGAAATGGATACAGAGTTCAAGAGGAGGCAGGGTATGGAGTTGCGTTGACTGCCACCTTGTCCATAAAAAGGAGATAGCCCAGAAAATCCTTGACTGCCTTATGCACGAAGGGGATACTGACGAACTCGTAAAAGTAGCCTGGAAAGAAGTGATGGAGCCTATCTTATGATCATACCGGACAGCGGGCACCTCGCTCTGGTACTTCTGCTAGCTGCAGTCATAGACATAGTTTTCGGGGAACCTCCTGCTGCTGTCCACCCGGTCGTCTGGATAGGAAAACTGATCAGCTTTTTGAAAAATGCAGCCCCAAAAAACCACAGAAAACTTTACGGTACTGCAATGGCTCTCTTCTGCGTTTTATTTGCGTCATTGCTCGGGTATTCAGTCCTTTACATTGCAGCCCTCCCCGGAATTCCGGGATTTTTAGCCCTTCTTATAGAAGCTTATTTCCTCAAAGCTACCTTTGCAATCAACTGCCTTCTGAGCCCCGCGAGAGAGATTTATAAACACCTTGAGGAAAACAGGCTGGAAAAAGTAAGGGAACTGCTTCCCATTTACGTGAGCCGGAACACATCCAAACTGACAAAAAACCAGATGTCCTCGGCAGTTGTGGAATCAGTATCGGAAAATTATGTGGACGGCATATTGAGCCCGATATTTTATTATGCAGTCTTTGGGGAATACGGGCTTGTAGCAGCGTATGCATTTAAAGCCATAAGCACGCTGGACTCAATGGTAGGGTACAAAACCGAGCCCTATAAGGAACTGGGATACTTCTCAGCAAAATCCGATGACGTGCTGAACTGGATCCCTGCCCGGATCTCAGTTATCTTTATCCTTGCAGCAGCCTTTACAGTATCTTTATTCCCTAAAAAAGGAAGAAAAATCAATCCTTTTGACAGCGTAAAGACGGCACTCAAAGACGGAATGAAGACCCCCTCCCCCAATTCCGGTTATCCCATGGCTGCAACCGCCGGAGCCTTGGGAGTCAAACTTGAAAAACCCAACACTTATGTTCTGGGAGCCTCGTACCCACCCACCGAGATAAAAGATATAAAACGGGTGTCCCAATTAATAGCAATTGCTTCAGGCTTCTCACTCGTCGCTTTTGTGGCAGTGATCCGGATGGCGGGCATCTATCTTCACCCCTGAAAAATAGATTTACTCCAGATCATTTATTTTTGATCAATAAACGTAAATCCTCAATTACCCTATTAAAACCCGTTAATTCAACCCTTTATGCTGGAAGATATTAATTTAGAATCTCAGTCAACCTTGTAATCCGGAGTTTTATTCGCAGCCCGGGGCAGAGAAAGCTGAGTGTGCCCGGCAGGTGGTGCCGGGACATTTGTACTATCATATTTACCTGTACAGAAGCTTGAAACCAGGTTTAAGCCCGGATTTTTGTTTTAAGCTTAACTGTATTAAGAACAACCGTTTTAAGAATTTAAAAACCCCTGAAATAACCGTTTTGACAACCCCGGAGTGATCAGTTTGAAGTTATCAGATATTGAGGAAAGAGACCTTAAAAAAGGGCAGCCTGAAAATATAGAGGAAAAAGCTACCATTGATATCCTTGATGTCCTGGCTGAAGAAGGCATAAGTGTCCAGGACCTTGCAGATACAGCTCTCGAAATGTATGTCCCTCACCCTGGACTTGAGACAAGGGAAAAAGCTGAAGCTCTGTTTAAAAGAGAACTCAAATTCGCTCTTTCTGACCCCAATCTCTGCCTTTTGATTTACTCAGGGGTCCTGCTTGAGAGAGAGGGAAAAGCCGGAAACCTTCCTAACCTCAGCAAAAAGTCTTACGAAAAAGACCTGACGTTTATAATTGCGGACGAAGTGCTCGGCACAAGCATAGCAACCTACATCAGCGGCTCCAAAGGTGCATTCGAGTTCGTCAGGTACGATAAGCAAAAACCCGGGATTCTTGCAAACCTGGGACCTTTTATGGACGATGTCATAGGAGGCCTCATAGGAGGGGTGTCCTCCAATATGTATTCAAGAGGGATGGCAGAGTTTGAAAGAAAAGACTGAAAAACAGGCGGTACATAATGAATTCATATTTACTTGCATTTAAGTCAGGTTTTGGTTTTCTGTCCACGATCCCTGTAGGAATTACTATGGAAGGGATCGATGAACTCATGAAAAAGATTTTTTTTTACCCTGTAGTGGGAGCCGTTCTCGGGCTTTTAATAGGGATAGTTGCATATGCAGGACAGCTGGTATTTCCGGATCCTGTTCTGGCAGCTATTATTATGGGGTTCGTATATTACATCACAGGCTTTAACCACCTCGATGGAGTCACGGACATGGGAGACGGATTTATGGCCCATGGATCCCTTGAGAAAAAAGTCAAAGCCCTTAAAGACACAACCCTCGGGACAGGAGGGGTTGCTTTTGGCATACTTGTACTGCTTACCTTTTACGGCTCTATAAGGTCAGTCCAGGAAGAAGGAATTGCTGCATTTGGCTCTAATCTTCCGTTCCTGATGTTCGCATCCATGTTTATAGCGGAAGTCAGCGCCAAGCAGTCCATGTTAACAATTGCAGCTTTTGGAAAACCACTTCCACGGCCGAAGGAACAAACTTATCCTGGCCTCGGGGAGATGACAATAAACGGAGCAACCAGGAAAAATTTTCTTATAGGATTTATTTTCGGTGCGGTTGTATGCTGCCTGCCCTTTGGACTGATAGGGCTTATTCCATACCTGGCAGCATGCATCTCTGCTCTCGTACTCCTTAACAGGAGTTATGCACACTTTGGTGGCTTGAACGGTGACGGAATCGGTACAGCCAACGAGATTGGGAGGATAACTGCCCTGATTGTAATTGCAGTTACCCTTAAACTTTCATTAAATGGATACCTTGGAGGTTTAGAATGGACGCTATTGTAATGGCAGGAGGGTTCGGGCAGAGGCTTGGTATGGGGGAAAAGCCCTGCGTAGAATTGCTCGGAAAGCCGCTTATTACCTATGTAATAGATAACCTTAGAGCTTCAAAAAATATAGACCGGGTTTTCGTAGCGGTCTCGCCTGTTACCCCGAAAACCGAAATAATGATTCAGGAACGTTATAAGGGAGAGGTACAGGTAATCAGGACCTTCGGCGGAAACTATGTGGGAGACATGATTCACGCAGTAGAGACTTCAAATACTGCAGGCCCGGTAATGATCATTATGTCCGACCTGCCTCTGGTGAATCCTGCCCTTATTGATTCGGTGATAGAGAAATACAGGGAAGAAGGAAAACCTGCACTTTCCGTTTATGTCCCTATCAATGTCTGCAGAGGAACCGGGACCAGGCCTGATACAGTATTTAATAAGGACGGAAAACTCATCGTGCCTGCTGGAGTTAATATCCTTGACAGTTCTCAAATCAGGAACGAACAGGAAGACTTTAATCTCATACTTGATAATCCCAGACTAGCAATAAACGTAAATACCGTTAAAGACCTGCAGCGCTGCAAGGATTTACTGCAGTGCTCCAACTAAAATTTGCTAGAGGTGTCATAGATTCTATCCTTAAAAAACCTGATATTGATCCGCGATGGGAAAAAAATTCTTCGTGGTATTAACCTTGAGGTAGGTGACTGTGAAATCCACAGCATCATAGGCGCAAATGGTGCAGGAAAAAGTACACTTGCCTATACCCTGATGGGGCTCCAGGGTTATGAACACGAGGAGGGCAACATCATTTTTAACGGGGAAGATGTTGCAGCTCTCTCAATAACCGAACGTGCAAGAAAAGGTATAACCCTTGCCTGGCAGGAGCCAGCCCGCTTTGAAGGGCTGAAGGTCAGGGATTACCTTGCTATAGGGGCAAAAGGCAACGGCGGCATCACGGAAGAAGAGATAAAGGAAGCCCTCAGAAAAGTCGACCTGAAGCCCGAGAAATACCTTAACAGGGAAGTGGGCGAAGCGCTGAGCGGAGGCGAAAGGAAGCGTATAGAACTTGCCTCCATAATTACCATGAAGCCGAAACTTGCAATCCTTGATGAGCCGGACTCCGGGATTGACGTGGTCTCATTAAAAGAAATTGTTTCACTCATCCAGACTCTTAAAGAAAACGGCTCATCAGTGCTAGTTATTACACACAGGGAAGAAATAGCAGCAGCCTCAGATAAAGCGTCCCTGATGTGCGAAGGGGTCATCCTCAGGAGCGGAGACCCCCTGGAAATTAGCGAATTTTTCAAAAACAGATGTATACCCTGTGACAGCCGGGTATCTCCCACCAAGGTGGTCTGAAAAATGACTCCGATTACATTGAATACGCTTTCAAGAGAAGCAGAAGATATAACAGCAGCTTACACAGCAGCGGGAGGAGATGCTGCAGTCCTGCATAACCATGGGCTCTCGAGCCTTGTGGTAAGCGGAAATAAAGTGCTCAGCGCAAATGCGACTGAAGGCATAGTGCTTGAGAAAAAAGAGACCGAACACGGCGTGGACATTAAACTGACCATTAAAAAAGGTTATAAGATCCCCCTGCCTGTCCACCTCTGCTTCGGGCTGGTCCCAAAAGACGGGCTTCAGGAAATCAAAATGGACTTCGTAGCTGAAGAAGAATCCGCTGTCGAGCTTATAGCCCACTGCACCTTCCCCAATGCTGAAAAAGTTATCCACAAAATGGATGCCGAGATGATTATAGGAAAGAATGCAGCCCTGAAATACACAGAGACGCATTTCCACGGCCCTCACGGCGGGATTCAGGTTTTACCTAAAGCCCACATAACAATCGAAGAAGGAGGCAGCTATTACACGAATTTTTCCCTGGTCTCGGGCAGGGTAGGGTATCTGGAATTTGATTACAGCGTGGATGCAGAGAAAGACTCGATATGTGAAATGGTAACCAAAGTCTACGGAAAAGCGGACGATAAAATAAAGGTTCTGGAGAGAATCTCCCTTAACGGGGAAAATGCACGCAGTGTTATTAAAAGCCGTATTGCCATAACCGATAATGCAGAATCAGTTTTCAGAGGGATCACCGAAGGTCATGCCCCAAGAGCCCGCGGGCATGTCGACTGCATGGAAGTTATCCAGGGCAATGCTAAAGCCGAAGCTGTGCCAATTGTCCGTGTAGACAACCCTCTTGCCAAGGTCACACATGAAGCAGCTATTGGCTGTGTGGACAAAAAAGAAGTGGAAACTCTTATGGCACGCGGGCTTGAAGAGGACGATGCAATAGATATTATAGTAAAGGGAATGCTGGCCTGAATCTGCCACTTATTCCTTTTTTATTTCAACCGCTGCCCTGATAAGCAGATGTTTTTATTCATATGCAGCGAATTATCAGGGAAATTCAAAGATTTCTATAGGGATGGAGGTTGAAAGTTTGGGTGAAGTAGTAATTCTTGAGAAAAAATATTCGGAAAAAAACCTGCAGCTCATAACCGGGAAAAAAGACATATGTGTGCATACTGAGGATATCCCTGAAGAAATGTTGCTTTTAAGCGAAGTAATCGAAGATCCCAGAAAACTTCCTTACATGCTGGAAACCTTTCATACTGCGCAGATAAAAAATGAAAAAGCTTTTCATTTCGCCCTGCTCAGAGTCCAGGTAGATTCGGATATAAGGATGCACGAGGATATTCAGAAATACCAGCAGAGAAAGTATGTAGCCGAAACCCTTGAGAAACTGCTCTACGGGGAACTTATGCTTTCAGTAGGAGAAAACTCAGGGATAGATGATGACTGAGATGTTCTCAGTCAAAGATCATTTATTTAACTAATTTTTCATCTTCTGTACCTGCTGCCGGTCAATTAACAGCCTGAAACACTTTTTCATGCTTGAAACACTTTTTCATATTAGTGCTTATCAGGGACTGTGGCAAGAACTGGCATACCTGCATCCGCATCAGTATACTTTCGCCTTTTATTTTCTATTTTATACATCATGAGCTTCACAGAAATCTCATATTTCAGTCCGGAAAATTCCTGACGTTTGAGAAATATGGGATAGATTTAATAATTTCTATCGGATAGTAATATCTAATTAAAAAACATTAAATAAAATGTCTTGATGGAAAAAAGATACTTGACAGATTTTCGCAGGATTACCTCGGAGAGGAGTGCTATAAAAATATCCCGGATATCGGTTTTTCTGAAAAAGTGTTTTATTTTTATACAGTGAGTAAGGAATTTTCTGGGCGTGAAGCATTTATCCTGTTTTTAAATATGACTTGAAATGGGGGTTGAGAATGACAAGCAAAGAGGAGTTACTTCAGGAGCTTTCGGAAGCAATAATCTCCTGCAAAAAGGATGCAGTGCTCGCTGCAGTTGAAAAAGCAAAGCAGGTTATGGAGCCTGCGGAAATAATCGAAAATGGGCTTGCTGCCGGCATGAACCAGGTGGGAGTTTTATTTGAGAGAGGAAAACTCTTCCTGCCGCATGTGATGATGGCAGCCGATGCAATGACTGCCGGGGTCAAAGTCCTTGAGGCGGATATGCCTGCAGGGACAGAGACAAAGAAACTTGGAGTCATTGTAAATGGGACAGTTGAAGGAGACGTTCATGATATAGGGAAATCAATCGTCTCAACAATGCTGCAGTCTGCAGGCTTTGAAGTCCACGACATAGGCAGGGACGTTCCCATAAAGAACTTTGTCGAGAAAGCAAAAGAAGTTAATGCAAACATGATAGGGATCTCCGCGCTTATGACCACAACTCTGCAGGGCCAGAGAGAGGTTATTGAACTTCTTAAAGAAGAAGGCATGAGGGAGAAGGTGAAAGTGATGGTTGGCGGTGCCCCTGCAACCCAGGCGTGGGCTGACAAGATAGGTGCGGACTGCTACGCTGAGAATGCAAGCGAAGCTGTAGCAAAGGCAAAAGAACTGCTTGTGGGGAAGTGAAAAGAAATGGCAACTGAATATGCTTTGAGAATGGGAGACGGAAAGAGGGTTTTCCTTGCCAGGGAAAAAATTATGGAGGAGATTGAGGCAGGTACTGCAAATGCTGCAGATCTTGGTGAGATCCCTGCCCTCAGTGCTGATGAAATGAATAAGCTTGCAGAAATCCTTATGATGCCCGGCAAAGCCGTCAGTGTCGAGCATGGTATGGAAATCCCTGTGACTCATGACATCGGTACAATCCGGCTTGACGGTGACCAGGGCAACAGCGGTGTGGGGATCCCTTCCAGCCGTCTTGTCGGGTGCATGATGCACGAAAGGGCATTTGGCGCTGACACAATGGAACTCGGCCACATTGACTACAGTTTCAAGCCGGTAAAACCAGTTGTTGCAAACGAGTGCCAGGCAATGGAAGTCTGCCAGCAGAACATGATCATTCCGCTCTTTTACGGTGCAATGCCGAACATGGGGCTGTACTACACTCCTGACGGACCTTTCGAAAACCCCGGCGACCTCATGAAGGCTTTCAAGATCCAGGAAGCCTGGGACTCCATGGAGCACGCAGCCGAGCACCTTACAAGGGATACGATCTGGATAATGCAGAAGCTCTTTGCTTCAGGCGCAGACGGCGTTAACTTTGACACAACTGCTGCCGCAGGGGATGGAGATTTCTATGGGACTCTTCACGCAATTGAGGCTCTGAGAAAAGAGTTCCCTGAGATGTACATCGAAGCCGGAATGGCAGGCGAGATGGTGCTTGGAATGCATGGAAACCTTCAGTATGATGGAGTTACCCTTGCAGGGCTCTGGCCACACCAGCAGGCTCCACTTGTTGCGAAAGCGGGTGCAAATGTTTTCGGGCCTGTTGTCAATACAAACACAAGCAAGACCTCTCCATGGAACCTTGCACGCGCAGTAACTTTCATAAAAGAAGCTGTAAAAGTGTCTTCCCTGCCCTGCCATGTTGACATGGGTATGGGAGTAGGCGGGATACCAATGCTTGAAACTCCTCCGATTGATGCAGTTACAAGGGCAAGCAAGGCAATGGTTGAGATTGCAGGAGTAGACGGCATATAGATCGGGGTCGGCGACCCTCTGGGTATGCCGATCTCCCACATAATGGCTTCAGGTATGACAGGAATGAGAGCAGCAGGAGACCTTGTTGCAAGGATGCAGTTCTCAAAGAACATGAAGATTAAAGAGGCAAAGGAGTACGTGGCAAAGAAGCTTAATGTAGAAATCAGGGACCTTGCGGATGAATACATTATGCGTGAACTCCGTGAAGAACTAAATATAGGAGTTATTACCTCGGTTCCGGGATCTGCAAAGGGAATTGCTGCAAAAATGAATATTGAGAAGCTGCTTGGTATTAAGATTAACTCATGTGAACTCTTTAGAAAACAGACCGGAAAATAACCCAGAGGTCAAGAACAAAAAGGAAAGTATGGAAAAAAACCGGAAGTAACCCGGGTCAGGAAAAAGGAAAGGCTAGAAAGGTAGCAAAAAGCGGGGAAAGTAGGGAGAAAAAAGAATTATCAGGAAAATATATATAGAAAAATATTCAAAATAAAATAAGCAGAATAGTATAAAATATATTGTAAAAAAGTAATCCTTGGGGGCATACCAGAAAAAAGATGATATTAAGAGGAAAGACTAAAAAATTTTCCCGGAATTAAAAAAGAAATAACTGAAGTATAAATAAGTATCAAGAAAAAAGCAGCAGAGGCACAAAAACAGATAGCTTCTGGAGCGAAAAGCGGGGAGAAGTACAGGCTTTAAGAAAATGGGGGAAAGTACTGGACTTTATTTTTTTCAGATTTTGCCTGTTTAACCGAAAACAGGAATTGAAAATCTGAAGTTTATTTTTTGATTTATTTTATGTCTATTTACATGAAAAACCTTCATTTCATGTAAAAAGTACTCTTTTCTTCATAGTCTCTGCACCCTGAATCGAAGATAAAAGAATTTGCCCTGAGTAAGACAAACTCAGCTGATGAGAGGAAGCAAACCGGAAATATTCAGGAAAAAGGAGATAGAGAATGGCGCAAAATAATGCAGTTGCAGGATTCAACGCACTTAATGGCGTAGAATTAAGCCTTTTTACTACCGATGAACTCAAAGCAATTCACTATGCCACAATGGAAGTTCTGATGAACCCGGGTGTTCAGGTATCGGACCCTGAAGCAAGGCAGATCTTCAAAGAAAATGGCTGTGAAGTTGACGAAAAAACCAGTATTGTAAAGATCCCCGAATACCTTGTAAGGAGAGCCCTTCAGCTTGCGCCTTCAAGGTTCGTTCTCTGGGGCAGGGACAAAAAGTACAACACTGTCCAGGAAGCAGGAGGCAAGGTACACTGGACCTGCTTCGGTACCGGTGTTAAGATGTGTAAGTACCAGGACGGAAAATACGTAACTGTTGACTCCGTGGAACAGGACATTGCAGACATCGCAAAGCTCTGCGACTGGGCAGAAAATATCGATTACTTCTCACTTCCGGTATCCGCAAGGGACTGGGCTGGGAAGGGCGCACAGGACGTCCATGAAACCCTTACCCCTATAGCAAATACTGCAAAACACTACCACCACATTGACCCTGTAGGGGAACATGTCGATTACTACCGGGACATTGTAAAAGCCTATTACGGCGGCGATGAAGAAGAAGCAAGGAAAAAGCCTATCTTTTCCATGCTGCTCTGCCCTACAAGCCCGCTTGAACTCAGCGTCAATGCCTGCCAGGTCATAATCAGGGGTGCACGCTTCGGAATGCCTGTGAATGTCCTGAGCATGGCAATGTCAGGCGGATCGTCCCCTGTGTACCTTGCAGGGACCCTTGTGACCCATAATGCCGAAGTCCTTTCAGGAATTGTTCTTGCCCAGCTGACAGTGCCCGGAGCTAAAGTCTGGTACGGAAGCTCAACAACCACTTTTGACCTGAAGAAAGGCACTGCCCCTGTAGGATCTCCAGAACTCGGCTTGATAAGTGCTGCTGTAGCAAAACTTGCCCAGTTCTATGGCCTGCCTTCCTATGTTGCAGGCACCTAGTCTGATGCCAAGATCCCGGACAACCAGGCAGGACACGAAAAGACAATGACATGTCTCCTCCCGGCGCTTGCCGGAGCAAATACCATCTACGGAGCCGGGATGCTTGAGCTTGGGATGACTTTCTCAATGGAACAGCTCGTCATTGACAACGACATTATCAAAATGGTTAAGAAAGCAATGCAGGGAATTCCAGTTTCCCCTGAAACCCTTGCAGTCGAATCTATCCAGAAAGTAGGAATAGGAAACAATTTCCTCGCCCTTAAGCAGACAAGGATGCTTGTAGATTACCCGTCAAGTCCCATGCTCATCGACAGGCGCATGTTCGGAGACTGGGCAGCATCCGGGTCAAAAGACCTTGCAGCCGTGGCAAACGAAAAGGTCCAGGATATCCTGAAAAACCATCAGGTGCCACCAGTAGATGCGGATATCCTCAAGGACATGCAGGCGATTGTGGATAAAGCTGACAGAGCATTCAAAGAGGGATAAGAGCAGGGAGGAGTAAAAATGGCAGGCAAAGAAGAAATTATAGCAAAGGCAAAAAATTCGATTACCGAGTTTGATGAAGAACTTGCAGCAGAAGTCGCAGAGGAAGCCCTTGCCGCAGGGGTTGACCCTGTAGAGCTGATTGAGAAGGGCTTCACTGCAGGCATGGAAGAAGTCGGCGAACAGTTTGGACAGGGAGCCCTTTTCCTTCCGCATGTACTTGCAGCTGCTGAAGCCATGAAGGCCGGCATAGAAGTTATCACGCCGGAAATGGAGAAGCGCAAGTCTCAGACCAAAAACCTGGGAACGGTCATTATAGGGACTATCGAAGGTGACATCCACTCCATCGGAAAAGACATTGTGGCTTCCATGCTGAACATTGCCGGTTTCAAGGTTGTGGATCTTGGAAGAGACGTTGCAATTAAGACTTTTGTAGAAAAGGTGAAGGAGCTCAAACCTCAGGTTGTTGCATCCTCTGCACTTATGACTACCACAATGGTTAACCAGATACAGATAGAGGAACAGCTCAAAGAAGCAGGTGTCCGCGACCAGGTGAAAACCATGGTAGGGGGTGCTCCTGTAACCCAGGACTGGGCAGATAAGATCGGTGCAGATATCTACGGTGAAAGCGCCAACGATGCAGTCGCCAAGGTAAAAGCAGCTCTGAAGGTCGGATAATCGGAAGAGCGGGCAGTCCCGGGGGCAAAAATAAACCAGAAAGTCCCCCGGCACACCTGCCTGATACTCTAACAAAGGAGGAGTGGGCATAGATCTGAAAGCTTTGAAAGAACAGGAAAACAGAAGAAGGGTCAGTAAAGGGTATATGTGGGCTCTTTTCTGTGCTGTATTCTGGGGGATCTGGTATCTGCCCGGAACTGTAATATGGGTGCTTAATCCTTTTGACGAAATGTTCGGAGCAATTGCTGAAACAAATGGAGATGGGGTTTCTCTCGTTGTTACTGCAGCTCTGATAACCGCGTTTAATGCCCTGACTGTTATGCTTGCACTTATGCTCTGGAATGGAGTGCTGCAAAAATTCGGCGAACTTTCGAGAACACTCAGGGAATTCAGTCCCTGTTCCAAGTGGTTCTTCCTTGCTTCGGTTTTCGGGGGACCTATAGCAATTCTCGGGTCTTTTATGGCTATGGGGTTCATAGGGGGAGCATTTGCAGCTGTCGCAGCTCTTCTTTACCCGGTCATAGGGTCCATACTTGCTTACTACTGGTACGGAGAGAAAATTACGAAAAGGGCTGCAGCAGGGATTATTGTCATAATTATAGGTGGAATTACGATCTTCGGAGGCGGCCTGATTACCGAACTTGGGACAGGTAATGTCCCCTGGATAGGATATCTTGGTGGCCTTATGGCTGCAGTCGGCTGGGGGATTGAAGGGGCTATCGCAGGCAAAGGACTTGATATTTCAGAACCGGATGTAGGCCTGACCCTTCGATTCCTTGGAGAAAATATCATCTGGTGGATCATTATTGTGCCTATTCTGGCGATTGTCGGTTTTCCAATGTATACCTATGCGCTTCAGGCTTTTGAACCCATGGCACTTCTTGTCCTGATCTTTGCAGGAATCACCTTCGGATTCTGTTATGTTTCGTGGTATAAGTCTTTCCCGCTGATAGGAGTAGGAAGAGGACAGGGAATCGGGAACCTCTACGGGTTTTTTGCGGTTATTTTCATTTTCCTGTTCTTCGGTGATGTACCCCAGTGGACAATTCTCCTTGGAGGGACTCTCTGCATCATAGGAAGTTTCGTAATGTTCACTGAAGAAGCTGCAGAAATCGAAACCCTGAGGGGATGATAAGATATGGGGAAAAACCGCCCGATAAAGTTCAGGATTCTGGAGCTTTTTCTGGATGGAGAAGAGCACTGGAACTATGAAATTGTTTCAAAGATCCAGGAAGAATATAACATGCAGGGAAATTACGGCAGGGACAGCATCAACTTTGATATTATCGAACTTGCTTCAGGCGGAATGCTCAGGGACCTGGAACAGAGAGTTGATGAAGAAGGGATCTATAAAAAAGGGTTCCTGCTGCATAAGTATGTAATTACGGATTTCGGAAAGGTTCGCGGATCAGACGCCTGCGTAAGGTACGTGTAAGGAGAAAAAAGGAGGGAAGAAAAAGATGGTACAATCTGCAGCTGCTATGGAAGCTTACAATGCATACTGGGAGAATTCCTTCATCCCGGGAGCGGATATAATGTGGATGGTTCTTATCCTGATCCTTGCGGTTATTGCTCTCTGGCAGGCAAGGACCTTTGTCTCGAAGTTCTGAACAGATGGAATATAATTAGCCATGCCTGTGAAAATGAGAAATTAATCATATGGAGGAATTGAAAAACAGATATCTCCGTTGAAGTTTTCCACCCAGCACTGCTATGAAGTTGGCCTTTTGGCGGATTCATCATTGCAGACCATGCTCAAGGATTATCCATACCCACAGATTATGTGTTGTTTATCACCGGGAGTGGAAGATAAAGAGTACATTGCCCAGGGTTGAGTCTGTAGTTAACTCGATATAGTAAATCATAACCACTCATGAAACTCATATCATACAGCTTCTGCTTTTGGTCTTACCACCAGACAGATGGCAACGCGGCAGAAATGATTATTAAGAGAACAATTATTTTGTAACGAGTCTTCATCACTGGTTAACAAGGTTAAAGAAATGAAAGTTACAAGTTAGGCTGTTAAGTTAAGCTGTTATATTTATGTCATGACCATCCAAAAGAGAAAACTTCATTAAAAATAGATCTTCTCTTTCCGTTGGGATTATTACGCGAGAAATAATGGCGATATACATGAACTATAGCAAAATGATAAAGGAAGATTTTGACAGAATTCTTAACTCACGTCTCAATGAAGAAACCCTTCAATCAATAGTTAATATTCCGGGTGTTTCGGAAATAATATCCAAACATTTCAACAATGATACACTTCTTAAAGAAGAAACTCCCGGGTCAATAATTAATATTCCAGGCGTTTATGAAATCGTATCCAGGCATTTCAATGATGATATTCTTGATGTGTGGGAGTATGAGCAGTACATAAAGGTTAAAGAGATTGTAGAAAGAATCGAATTGTGGAATCCGGAATTCCAGAGAACGATAGTACTGTTAAATTTACTAAACGAATTAACTGAAATTCTTTACGATACCCTGGATCTAAAACTGGACAAGTATATTAACCTTCGAGCACTTCCGGTCAGGGAGTTCCACAAAGAGGCTGTGGACAAATATGCAGCATACCCTATCTGGACATGTGATTTTGAAGGATCCTGTCTTGTTGGTGCAGAGAAGTTTGAAATAGAATCTATCGATTCAATTCTCCACCGCTTGGGGGATGAGTAAAGGAATGAATAATACTCATTACAAACAAAAGCAAATACACAATGTTATGTAATTCAAAAGATTTCTAATGCTCAAAAGAAGGGGCATTATCATTTGAAAAAAGTGGATAGAAAAATTATATCCACAAATTAAAAGCGGACTTTGTTGATAGCAACTAAAAAGTTCATCTCCGGTTATTACAAAACATACCAGTCAGAATCGTCCACCGAGAGGTCTTCCTTCAAGCCTACTTCCCGTTCGGGAAGCCCGAAGGCGTCGGTAATTGCATCGGAAAGGTCCTGAAGGTACTCTCTGGATGAGAGGCTGTTGTAAATGAAAGATTTATCGGGCTGAATCATCTTCTGAATTGTGGCTTCCCTGGGGACGATATCAACTTTTACATCAACCATCACCAGGGCTTTTTCCATTGCAGTCCGGAAATCCCCGATACAGTAGGCTATCCTGTGCCTGTAGTTATTCCTTGTCTTTTCAAGGTAGGCGGCAATCCTTTCACTTTCTATTTTGATGAAGTCTCTCTTGATCTTTGTCACATTGCATTTGCCCATCATGAAAGTATAATTCATAAACGGGTACTGGGTATCAAGTTCCCTTGGAGCGATTCCGCAGGTCCCGAAGGTAACTATGTGTACATCTTCAGGCTTTAAAATTCCGAAGATTATCCGGTCAAATTTTTTATGGGACGGGCTTTCATGGTAAGGCTTTCTCTTGGCGCAGGGAACAAAAATACATACCTCCCTGTAAGGGGCTTCATACTCATTAATAACCCAGTCGTTGGCTTTTATCATATCAGGATGGTAAATTATTCTCTCGGTATCAAGAGGCTCTTTAGAACGTTCGTCTTCAGGGATAATGGGCTGCATAAACCTCGAACTTATTGAGTCAGGAAATGATATATAAAATTTCCCGACCAGAAACTCTTGAACTAACGTTTTAAAAATGACCATGAAGGTATGATGAAATATTAGCAGATATTGCCTGACAAAAATAATAACATCAGGATCGAGAAACAAGTTTATAAATAGATTCACTGATATTGGTAATTAAATAACACCAAAAGGGAATAACAAATAGTAAAAGGGTATAAAAAACGCTTAGAGGGAATAATACAATAAAGGACATGCTTTTAAAAGCAGATTTGGAGACTGGAAAAAGATTTTCTGTTTTGTGAGCTCCCTCAACCCATATCTGTGCATTGTATGAAAATGCTGGCCGGTCCCATAAAACAGTAATAAATTCTAAAATAAAAAGGACGAATTTCCCTTAAATAGTGGTTTTATGACAAATTCCATTCATGAAATGATCAGAGCAAGCTTCAAGTGCGAGGACATGGTAAAATGTGTGCTCGGTTTGAAGTCGCTCGACATCGAGGCATATAAGGCTCTGCTTATGCATGGACCCCAGACAGCAGAAAAGCTGGGAGAGATTCTTAACAGAGAAAGGAGCACTGCATACCGTTCTCTTCAGAACCTCATAGCCTGTGGAATTGTTTACAGAGAAACAAGGTCCATCGAAAGCGGGGGGTACTATTACGAATATGTAGCCATCGAACCTCAGGAAATGAAGCGGATGGTTAAGAAAAACGTTGATGAATGGTACAATCAGATGAACGAGCTGATTGAAAAAATGGATGATAAAGTAAACGCCCTGGTTACACGATTGGAAGATGACGAGGCTAAACAGAAATAATAAAGTTGAATATAAAAATGCAATAAAAAGATTAGAAAGTAATTAAAAATAAGAAAGTAGTTAAAGATCAGAATTAAGGAAAAATGTAGAAACCAGCAGAAAAGAATAAGAAAAATGTAGACCGAAAAATTCGGTCATACTCACTGTTTTAATCCGTCTACAAAATCTCCCATTCTCTCGATTGCTTTTTTAATGTCATCAAGAGATGCTGCATATGCACAGCGCAGGAAACCTTCACCCGCTTCTCCAAAGACATCTCCCGGGATAGTAACAATTTTCTTTTCATTCAGCAGGCGCTCTGCAAAGTCAGAAGAGGAAAGCCCTGTATCTCCTATGTAAGGGAAGGCATAAAAAGCTCCTTTAGGGTTACAGCATTCAAGCCCTATCCTATTAAAACCATTTACAATAAAGTGCCTGCGCCGGTCATATTCCCTGACCATCCTCTCCATCTCTCCTTTACCATTGCGGAGAGCCTCAATTGCCCCTACCTGCGCGGTTATGGGGGCACAGAGCATGCAGTACTGGTGGATCATCATCATAGAATGAATGATATCCGGAGCTCCCATAGCAAAACCGAGTCTTAATCCCGTCATGGCATAAGCCTTGGAAAAGCCGTTCAGCATAACGGTACGGTCTTTCATGCCTTCAAGGGAAGAGAATGGGACATGGGTGCCTTCATAGGTGAGGCACTCATAAACCTCGTCGGAAATTAAAAATAAGTCATTCTCAACAACGAGGTCTGCGATATCCTCCATTCCTTCCTTTTGCATAATTGCGCCTGTAGGGTTGTTGGGGAAATTGAGGACTATTGCCTTTGTTTTGCTGGTGATTGCAGGTTCAAGAACTTCTGCAGTAAGGCTGAAATCATCGTCCCTGTGTGTGGAAACAATAACAGGCTTGCCTCCTGCCATAATCACTGAAGGGACATACGCTACATAAGAGGGCTGAACCACAATTACCTCATCTCCGGGGTTTACCACTGCCCGGATTGCTATATCAAGGGCTTCGCTTACTCCTGTAGTGATAAGAATTTCGGATTCCGGATTATAGTCCAGTCCATAGCGCCTGTAATAGGTCCTTGTAAGTTCGTCTCTGAGTTCCGGAAGCCCGGAGTTTGAGGTATATGAAGTCTGCCCTTTTTCAAGTGAGTGAATGCACATCTCACGGATATGCCAGGGAGTGATGAAATCAGGCTCTCCCACACCAAGGGAGATAATGTCCTCAAGTCCGGAAACCAGGTCAAAAAAACGGCGTATTCCTGATGGGGGGATACTCTTTACAGCTTCCGCAATGAATTTTGAAGGATCGCATGGAGGTCTCAAGCAAACACCTCTATAAAAAATTATTTAAATCAGATGTAAAGTAAAACGGGATAAAAGGGGTAGTGTTTAAGCAGTTTCGCATTAAAACGAAACCGGGAGCCTCTGAATGGACTCCGGTTCATGAAGGATTACCCCGTCTTCTTTATAGGTCTTCAGCACGAAATGCGTGGACGTACTCTGGACCTGGTCAAGAGTGGCGATTTTTTCTGCCACAAAAAAGGCCACATCCTTCATTGACTTCCCCCTGACAGTTAGGGAGATGTCGTAGTCCCCGGACAGAAGCCTGACAGACCTTACTTCCGGGAATTTATAAATCCTTTCTGCAATTGCCTGATAGCCCTGGTTACGCTCGAGAGTGACCTTCAACTCAATTACGGCGTAAACATAATTTTCCCCAACCAGGTCCCAGTCAACTATTGTCTTGTAGTGCCGGATAACTCCTGTTTCTTCAAGCTTTGCGATCGTCTGGGAAACTTCCTGTGCAGACATTCCTGTCAGAGTCGCGATTTCTTCAGGACTTGTTCGAGCATCGTTTTCAAGAATTTCCAGTATATGTTGAATCATTTCATCCATATTGACCACCGGCACAAAGTTTGGGAAGAATAGGCACAGAACCCCGGTCTGGGGTCAGGGCTCTCTTCAATTATTCGATTAATACAGCGTTTATAACTCCATCCTGCCCGGGTCTGCTTGTAACTCTGGCAGTTCCCACGGGAGTCCTTATAACGGAACCTTTTGTCAGAATATTACGCCTGACATAGTGCTTGTTAGCGGTATTGTCAATTACTGTCTCGATTGTTGCAGTAACTGTTTTTCCGTCTTTTGGGTTGGTAATGTTTGCAACATTGGACTGGAGGAGTCTTACTTTCCTGTTACCGCCCATGGTGTGAACGTTCTTTCTCTTTACATCACTGATACGGGTCTCCGCAGATTCGCGGCCCATTTCAAACTTGCGCTTTCCGCGGGCAGCAATAATCTTCCCGCCGGTAGCCTTTCTTCTGGAGCTGCCTTGCCATCTCATTATTAAAACCTCATTATTTTATTGAAATATAAGTATAGACTTTTATTCAACGTTATTTTCATTGTTATTCTGCCGATATTTGACGTGACTTTGAATGATCCGGATAGTGAATATCCTGTAATCCTGGTGATCCTTGTCTGGTGATCTTATCAGGGCATAAGCATACCTTTCAGTAGCTTAATTGCTCTGCTAATATATTAATGTATTAACAGGAGTACTTTAATTAGCATATTTGCTATGGAGTAAGCAATACGAATAGAATTGTATATGAACTTTGCGATCATACCGCCATAGAAATACGAACTTCCGTACAGATCCTCAATACAGGTAACCTGGCTCAAAAGTAGCATCCTAAGCCTATAAAGTTATCGGATTAAAAAAGAAACAAAATGCACAGAAAAACATATATGCAGAATTAAATAAAAAACAACAGGAAAAGAGATTCAGGTACAGGAAAGGAAGAAACTCTCAGATTCTGCATTAAAAAGCTTTTTAGTCTCCGGATAACTATTCAATAAACGAGGATAAATAATGGTCACTGAAATTTCACTCAATACCATATGCGGACATACAACAAAAATAATCGCTACAAAAGAAGGAAAAAACACCCATATACATATTAAAACCACCTGTGAAAAACTTAGAAAATGGGGCACAAAATTCGATATGGGCACAAAAGACCTCATGGGAGGGCCCGATACAGTTCTCGCCCGGAAATCAGCTGAAAATCCTCTTACTCCCACATGCCTTGTCCCGGCTGCCGTGATGAACGCCTGCTGGCTCGAAAACGGCATGATCTCTAAAAACCTTGCCAGGGGAATGGGAAAAATGGAAATTATTTTTGACAAACTTGAGTGAAGATAACTCAATGAATGAATTCCAGTTTTTACTCCTTTTAAGATAATGAGCAGTACGGGACCGAAAAAAGGAATTATGGAAACTGGATAAAAAATTAAGAGTACTGCGAAAAAATCCTTTAGAAATCATAACTAGAGAATATTTATATTGAATTCGGTTATGTATAATTTAGTCAAAACTGAGCAAAAACAAATAGGTAAAAAAGAGAAGATACATATAAAAAATAATATTAACAAAAATATTAAAAACAATATTAACAAAATAGCGGCTAGAGTGATAAAATGGAATTAAAAGAAATCAACAATTATGGACAGGAAATAATCAATTGCCTTAAACTTGAAACATCCCCTGTTGCAGTGAAACTGATCCCTAAAGGAGAAAAAGTTCCGGAAGGGATCAAAAAAGCTGAGGAAGCCATGAGACACTGCCAGTTCGTTGACCGTGTAAGGAGGACCGGGGAAGCGTTATACACCGGGTGGGATGATCAGTTATGCAAAGGAGGCGCGGCAGTCATGGGTCTTGGAGCGCTTCCCCCAAAAGTCGCAAGTGGAGAATTCTACTATAAAGGTTTAAAACAGTTCGGCACCCAGGAAGCCGCAAAGCGCACTATTGATATGGTGCCAACCCTTGCCCCTCACTCTACAGAAGCTATCCTGTATTCGCCCCTTGAGAAAACCACATTTATTCCGGACCTTGTACTGGTGATCTGCAATCCCAGGCAGGTAATGCTGCTCACTCAGGCTTACATGTACAAAGAAGGGGGAAGGCTTGAAGTCAGTTTCGCGGGCAAACAGAGCCTCTGTTCCGACGGTGTGGTTCAGGCTAAAGAAGGTAAAATGGCAGTAACAGTAGGCTGTAGCGGCAGCAGACTTTATACAGATATTGCAGACGAAGAAATGACAATAGGTATCCCAATTGACCTTCTTCCCGACATCGCAGCCGGCCTCAAGGCAATCTGCCCCGAATAAATATAAAACCCGAATCCTTATTTATGATATAAATTCCTCCATATATATCCCTTAAAGGGGTGAATTACAACCAGATATGAGATCGCGACATGACCTGTTTGCGATTTCATATTTGATAACTATTTTTCTCGCCTCTACTATCGCACTAATCTCAGAACAACACCGAGAACAATACGTATTGAGGAAGTCAACCTCTTTTTGAACTCCAGTTTGAATATAAACCTGTTATTCTGGTTATCTTTTAAAGAGAAATATAAAAATTGCAAAAGTTCTATTAGACAATAAAATTAATTAGAACCACAGTAAGTTCTGATTGAGTTTAGATCATTATATAACTTTTAAAGTAGTCCTCTTGAGCGAGCGAAAAGGACCTCGTGCTCCCGAAGCGAAACTCGGGAGACAATGAATTATATACTAACAGAGAAAAGAGAAAGAAAATGACCTCTTACATAGCAGACTCGGCAGTCTTTATAATGGGAAACTGCGGCGTGGACAGTTCGCTGCTTATTACTGTCCCTTCGGTTGCGGACGAATTGAAGAGCAGGGATTCCATGCTCCGTTTTGACCTTGCAAAAGAGGAAGGGTTAAGGGTAGAATGGCCAGAACCGGAAATGGTAAAAGAGGTTCGGAAAAAAGCTGAACAGACGCGGGACTCCGAGGAACTTTCAAAAACAGACCTGGAAATTCTTGCAAAAGCTCTTGAACACAGGGAGACAGCTGTACTGCTCACGGATGATTACGCGGTCCAGAATGTTGCCGTGCAGCTCGGGATTCAGGTTAAACCTATAGCCCAGAAAAAGATAAAGGATGTTCTTATCTGGCAAAAGCAGTGTACTGGCTGTAAAAAAACCTTTGATAAGGGAGATGAATGCCCTATTTGCGGATCACCCCTGAAAAAAAAGAGAAAAAGAAAACTTAAAGGCAAAGGTTACCGGGAAAGCTGAAGAAAAAGATATAACGCTTGATAGTCTAATAATGTTTTTAACTGAGAAAAGATATACTTGAATAAAATTTTTCGGGCAGTAATTCCAGGCAGTATTCATAAGAAGAACTGCAAAATCGGCCGGAAATACAGCCAGATAAAAAATTTCAGGTGGGAATGGAGGCATGAAGAATATAGAAGATCTCATTCAGAAAGCTGTGGAACTTCAGAACAACGGGCTTGGAACCGGCCAGATTGCCGATGAGCTTAACGTATCAAGAGAAACAGTTACATGGCTTTTAACCCGTTCGAAAAAAGAAGTCGCAGCTCCCGCTCCAAAAGACATATCCGTAAACTGGAGCAGCATAGGAAAGAGCGCTACACGGCTTCACTACATTTCGCTTGCACTCTGCGATATGGTGATTGAGACGCTGGAAAAAACAAACACCGAGGTGGATGTGGTAGTTGGTGTTGCAGCGAGTGGAATTCCACTGGCAAGCATGATGGCAAATGAGCTGGGGGCAGATTTTGCCCTTTACCATTCCCGTAAAGGACAGGACATGGTCCAGCCAGGCCAGAAAGGCACCATCAGCAGGAACTTCGGAAGCGTTGCAGGCAAAAACTGTGTAATCGTTGACGATGTAATTACCACAGGTTCGACCACAATGGAAGTAATCGAGCAGCTGCGTGAAATGGACGCAAAACCCAGAGCAGTGGTGGTTCTTGTGGACAAGAAAGGTGCGGATACAATCGCCAATGTTCCTATCCAGTCCCTTGTAAGGATAGTGCGCGTGGACTGAAAAGACAGAAAAGATGAAACAGAAGCAATCTTTTTTACTGGAGAGCCTTTCTCAGGAAGGGTTTTTCCAGAACTTACATTTATTTTATACTTGCTTTTTTATTTACATCTGCCACACTTCTTAATGAGGCTTTTTTTGTTTTCACTGTCAAAAGAGATGAGAAAGATAAAGATTAACAGGTTATTGAAAAGGCCTGTTAATACACAACTTCCGCAGATGCGATCTTTTCTGCGAGCCTTGAGAGCACTTCGGTTCTCATCCCTTCGACAAACTTGATACTCCCGACAACAAGGTGTCCACCTCCGTTTACTCCGGCTCCTTTTATGTCTTCACGGAGTTCCCTCACAATCTTTGGGATATTCATGAGCACGCCTTTTGAACGGATGACAGCAAAGTCAGGCCCGTAACCGATAGTGACAACAGGCTTATCCGGGTACTTTTTGGTGAGCACGTCATGAACTTCACCCGAAGTCTTGCCTGGAGGCGGGAAAGTAAACTTCTGGGCATAGTTTTCGACATCTATTACATTCATAATAGCTCCATTAGACAGCTTCTGGGACTTGACATTGAAGAGGCAGGTCTCAAGCTGTTCTTTTATCATGGCGTTTGCCTGTTCACAGAGCAGAGAGACAAGGTTTTTATGGATGGTATGGTCGCCAAGGTCCAGGATATCGTCAATAAGGCCTTTTCCGCTGCTGAATTTAAGCCAGAACTGCTCATAATCCAGAGCCAGAGCCATTTCTTTTAACTCCTCAAGGGTATATCGGTCCGAGACAAGAGATATGTATCTTTCAGCCTCAGGAGCTTCAGAACGGTCTCCAACTGCGGAAACAGCAGGAAGGTGCTTTATCGTATCACTGATATTCGGGTTGATCATACGGGCGACCTCGGCACACAGCATGCCTGCAGTAACTCCGAAATCTCCTCCTACATGGGCAGGGTTGACATGCCCTATAAGGTACTGGTCAACGATGTCGTCAGGGTGGTGGTGGTCAATCACAAGCATGTCGATGCCATAGACATTCGCCTGCCGCATTGCGGGCACGTCTTCTTCAGTGGAGCCGTTGTCTACCTGGATAACAAGAGGCATCTTTTGCCCGTGCCTGGCATAATCTTCAAGAGCAAAGGAAATGTCTCTTGTCACATCGGCAAGTTCATAAAAAGGAGCTTTTGATGGGGCGCGTTTATAGAAATAATATTCTGCATCCGACCCGCCAATTTCTGTAATAAGGGGAAGAATTGCCCGCTCAATGGCGATTGCAGAAGTGATCCCATCCGCATCAGCATGGTGCCTGAGAAGAATAGGTGTTGAATGAAGGATTGCCTTTTTGATCTCTTTTGCGACATGGAGCATTCTAGGCCTGAGCTTTTCCAGAATTTCGCTTTCGATCAGGAAAGGAATATCAGCAGGTGCTGCTTTCTCGTCTATTACCTTCTCAACCCTGGTCTTGACAACAGCCTCTTTTTCTCCGGTCAGCAGTTTCATGCTCATGACTTCGATCTGGACCTGCTCGTCCCTTGGAGTCACTTCCCCTGTAATCGACACGATCATCCCCACATCGATATGAGGGTAAGAACGCTTCCCTGCGCTTTCAAAAGCGGCACATGGGATAAAGCCACCTTCATCGCTTATGGTGAAGATTGTCGGCCCGCTGGTCTGTTTTACCTGAATAACCTCTCCCTCGATCCTTATGAGCCTGCCTTTCATACTGGTGTCAATCTGGGAGGAGTCCTTAAGCGGGAGTTCTTTTTCAAGTTCTATGGTCTCGTATTTTGCAAGAGTTTTGGGGATAAGGTCCAGTTTTCCTCCGGCTTTAATGCTTTTTACAAGAACAATTACAGCATCCCCGACTTCAGGCTGGACTCCGACATTGCTGGAATGCATAAGCCCTCTCACATGAGGATTTAAATCCACGAAGACTCCAAAAGAAGCAATACTGCTCACTATGCCGTGATACAATTTGCCTGCTTCAACATCTTTAAGGTCACAGGACTCGTCCAGAGCATATACATGCTGGGAACGTGCACATGTACTGCAAATTTCGTCTTCTGCATCCTCCGGGTTATGAATCCTTGCTCCACAAACCTTGCAGGTATAGATTTTTCCAAGCCCTTCACAGGCTTCACAGGGTCTGGTAATTTCGATACTTCCCTTGCCTTTGCATTTTTCACATACTGCGCCATTTTTCAAAAAACTGTCAATATCTTTTTCTGAAATTTTCATGAAATCAACTGATTTTGACTTGCCTTTCCCCTTACAAAGAGGGCAGACCTCAGTTGAGATAACTTCGTAGCCACGCCCGTGGCAGTCTGGACATTCTTTACTCATTAATATCAACACCAGTGGTCCTTCCGAACCTGCGTTTTCTTAATTTTACACTTATTTGGAATTCAAATCCTGCCTGAATTCCATGTACTCATTATATTCTGTGCCGACCCTCAGCCTCTGGTAACTGTAAGGTCTTCCCCCGGTCCGAAATTAGCGCCTGCAGATTCATTCTCAGTCCGAATATGTCCTGTATTTCAGATCAATATCTTGTATATGCAAGATATAAGTATTTGTTATCGTTCTATTCTGTATAGCTTATACAGATACCCAGAACTTACAGGCTTTTGAGGTTGTTTCTGTCACTTTAAGGTGAATTACATAATTAAAGACAGTGACTTCACTCTTAAAGACAATGACTTCACTCCATTGAAAATAGGAACGAAATCTGGTGTGAGGACTTATATAGCTTCACAGATATTTTAGGTAGACGACAGAATGTAAAATTTTTAACCTAGAACTGTTTATTTTATGTAAATTTTCATAAATTTCTCAAACGAAGAACACTTAACTATTATTAAGTTCAATCTTAAGATTAATGGATAGGAGGGAATAAAACTATGGTTGATTTCATTGGTGAATTAACGCTTCCTGTATTAATAGTTGTAATATTAATACTCTCACAATCCATAAAAATGGTTAATGAGTACGAACGCGTTGTCATATTCAGGCTTGGCCGCCTTAGTGGGGTAAAAGGACCGGGTATATTTTTAATCATTCCTATTATTGATAAAGCCATAAAAATTGACCTTAGAGTCATTGCGATTGATGTTCCCAAACAGGCAGTCATCACAAGGGATAATGTTACAGTTGAAGTGGATGCGGTTGTCTATTATAAAGTAGTCGAGCCAGGGGCTGCAATTACCCAGGTCGAAAACTACATGTTTGCAACTTCAACTCTTTCCCAGACCACTCTCAGGGACGTGCTGGGCCAGATGGAGCTCGATGAGCTGCTATCGGAAAGGGAAAATATCAACAAACAGATTCAGGAACTGCTGGATGCTTACACTGACCCCTGGGGGATCAAGGTTACAGGTGTGACTATCCGGGACGTATCCCTGCCTGAAACAATGAAAAGGGCAATTGCAAAACAGGCTGAAGCCGAAAGGGAAAAACGTGCAAGGATCATCCTTGCAGAAGGAGAGTTCCAGGCTGCAGAAAGAATGAAAGATGCTGCAACCCTTTACCAGGGAGTTCCAACTGCTATCAAGTTAAGAGAACTTCAGACGCTTGCTGAGATTGCCAGGGAGAAAAACCTCATTGTGGTTACAGAATCCAAGTCCCCTGACACCGGAAACATAGCCGCCCTTTCTAAGGCTATATCCGAAAAGAAAGAACTGTAAAAATGTATTAAAATTGAAAAAAATTATAAAGGATTGTAAAGGCTAGAAAGGACCAGAATTATGAAAATGAAAAAGGCCTTCCATCCTCTCTTTATTTTATTTTTTTGCATCACTCTCACAGCTTCTTTTATGCTTTCTGCAGAGGGAGCAACTGAAAACAGAGTGCTTGTGCTTGAAATAGCCGAATCTATTACTCCAGCATCCGATAATTTAATAGCTGACGCAATAGAAATAGCTGAAAACGGGAACTATGAGGCTTTCGTGATTACTCTGGATACTCCGGGCGGAGGGCTGGAAGAGACCCAGATAATCATAAAAGCAATTGAGAATACGACAGTTCCTGTTATCGGGTTTGTGCCGGAGAGCGGAAAAGCCTGGTCTGCAGGAACCCTCATCCTTATGGGGACCGATATTGCTGCAATGGCTCCCTATACAGTAATAGGATCAGCACAGCCAGTGAAGATGTCTGCAGAGGGGACAGTGCCTGTAGAAGACGATAAAATCATAAATGCCCTCGTTAAATTCTCTGTTGAAACCGCGAGAAAACACGGGAGAAATGAAACTTTTGCAGAAGAAGTGATTACCAAAAACCGGAACCTGAACGATGAAGAAGCCCTGGAATATGGGGTAATCGAGTACAGAGCTTCTTCTATTCCTGACCTCATGGCTCAGGTAGATGGAGAAAATGTAAAAGGCAGGAATCTGCAAACTGCAAATGCAGAGATTGAAACCTACGAACCTCCCTTTCATCTACTCTTTCTGAAGATTATTTCAAACCCTATCCTTTCTTCCCTTCTGCTGACAATAGGGCTTTATGGGATTATCTTCGGGATCTCAAACCCGGGTGCCGGAGCAGAAATTTTGGGGATTATTGCTATCGTTCTCGGGCTGATAGGTACAGGGTTTGATATCAATATAGCAGCGTTTTTCCTTATCCTTGTAGGGGCAGGGCTCCTTATTTTAGAACTTAATTCTCCGGGATTTGGAATTTTCGGGCTTGCAGGGCTTATCAGCCTGGTAATAGGCAGCCTCTTCCTCGTGCCTCTGGGGGAAAAGAATATCTATACACCTGAGTTCACAAGATTGCTGGTTCTGGCAATTGTTACTCCAACAGTCGTTATTGGGCTGTTTCTGGTATATGCAGTATACAAAGTGGCGGAGATCAGGAAAAAGAAACCTGTTATTGGAACTATAATAGGAGATACTGCCCGGACAATAGACGCAGTAAGCCCTGAGAAAGCCGGATTTGTCCGGTATAAGGGAGAGTACTGGAAAGCCAGGTCAGAAGAAGAGATAGAAGTTGATCAGGAAGTGGAAATTATTGGAAAAGAAAGGGAAGTGCTGGTAGTAAAAAGAAAAGTATAAACCTCCCTTTCTCTTCTGCTTTTCTTTATACAGAGTTGTGTTTCCTTATTTCAGCTTAATCTTTTCTCTTGTTCTTTATTTTCTCAAGAACCCTGTATTTTTTATTTATAGCCTCCTCAGCTGCCCTGTCAATTGCATCCCTCATTTCTTCAAAGTCTCTCGGATTCTCTTCCCCGTGAACCTTTTTAACAGGAGTATAGGCTGACTCCCTGAACCTGGGTGCAAAGTCCCGGACTTCTCCATTAACAATAATTTCAGCCCCGCTTCCTTCTTCAACATGGCCTATGATGTCAATCTCAACCCCGGCAGCGCGAACTGTTTCAAGAATTTCACCGGCATATTCCGGAGGGGCAATGACCAGCAGGGCATCAAGAGAAACACCAAGATAATCGATTTTAAGAAGCTCAAGCATGGAGAGCACCTTGGGGTCTACAAGAGCCCGCATTTTTTCTTCTTCAAAGACCATTTTTACACCTGCGGTCTTTGAGATCTCTCTGGCATCCCCACGAATTCCTCCATTGGTAACATCGGTCATGGAGTGGACTTTTTTATACAGGCCGGACTGCAGAAGGGCTTCACAGGCTTCAAGAAAACGGATGTTTATGGTCTCTTCCACGACGTCATGCATATCGTAATAAAGTGCAGTTGTAGAAATCGTTCCTCCTCCTGCGCCTTCAGTCATAAGGATGAGGTCTCCCGGCCTTGTCCTGTTTCGTGAGGTAAGGGAGGAAGTAACACCAACCGCTCCGACGCCTCCTGTCATTCTTTCTCCTATGACCATATCCCCGCCTATACGGAGAGTGCTCCCGGTAATAAGAGGAATTCCGGTAAGTTCCGAGACCGTGGTTATCCCTGCAATATGATCAAATATTTTTGCAACGTCCCCATCGTCTGCAACGTGGATGTCTGAAAGCATTGCAAGGGGACGTGCTCCCATTGAATATACATCACGCAGGGCTGCTCTGGCTACATGAAAACCTGATAGGAAAGGGAAGTCACTCAGGCGGGAATGTATGCCATCAATTGTAACCACAAGGTATTCATCCCCTATTTTCACAACGCCGGAATCATCAAGCTGGGAACTATCAACCACCGCACCCGTGTTGCCTATAACCTCTCCAAGCTTGGAATGAACGTAAAAGTCCCCTGTGCCTCTTGAGCCCACACCGAACTCCCCCATAGCAACTCCTGAAATAGTGGGGCTTAATACATCTCCTTTGGTATGAAGAGTGGCTTTTGCTTCGCAGATAACTGCAGCTGCAATCTCATGAGCCCTTTTTGAGCTTATGCTTTTGATTTCAAGTATTCTTGAAGCAAGCTGTTCTTCAAGTCCGGTTTCATTTGAAGGGTCTTTTTTAAGAGCCCGTTTTGCATAGCCTTCTATATCCATAACAACCATCCTCTCGCAGATACTGTCTCTGCTTTACAGGGAGCAGGACAGGATAATTTGGAATTAAAGTATCGGTTTTCTGTTTAATTTCAATTGAATCCTGATCAGTTATAATTGAATCCTGATCAGTTATAATTGAATCCTGATCAATACAAAATGCCCAAAACCCAGACATAAAAGTTTAAAAAATGATAAATAAATGTTCAGCCGCAAAGACAAAGCAAGCCAGTAGATTTATAGTTTAAAATATTCAGCACATTTCAACGAAGTTTCTCAAAATCTTTAATCCGGTGGCTCCGCTTTTTTCAGGGTGGAACTGAGTGCCCATAACATTTCCTTTTGAGTTTACAACTGAAGCCGCATATTCAAGCCCATATTCGCATGATGCAAGGGTGTTTTCTGCAGACGTATCCACATAGTACGAGTGTACGAAATATACAAAAGAACCGTCGGGAATACCTTTAAACAGAGGGTGGTCCTGTTTGACCCTTATGTTATTCCAGCCCATTTGAGGAACTTTCAGTTCAGACTTCGGGAATCGAAGCACCCTGCCCTGAATGAGGTCAAGCCCGTCTGTCAGCCTGCCTTCTTCGGAAGAGCTCATCAAAACCTGCTGCCCCAGGCATATTCCAAGCATTGGCTTTCCCGATTCTGCAAATTCGGCTATGGTCTTTTTGAGAGGGACCAGACACTTCATTGCATCTATAAAAGCACCGACTCCTGGGAGAATAATACCATCTGCTGCCAGGATCTCTTCAGGATTCCCGGAGATTGCGGGACTTGCTCCAGCGTGTTCAAGCCCTTTTTGAACACTTCTGAGATTTCCAAGCCCGTAATCGATAATCACGATTCTTTTCATAGCTCTAACAAACAAAGTTAAGATAGATTAAGCTTACGAACAAAGAATTTTAGAAAGGCAAGAAAAATCAGGAAATAAGAATCAAAGAAAAATAGAAAATATACCTGAAAAATATAAAAGTAAACATTTCAGGTCAGTATCTATCTGCAGAAATGTTACAGGTCCTTTTCTCCTGTTCAAAAATCACCTTGTACTTGCCGCAGCGAACGCATTTATAACGTTTTTCGAGCGCAGTTGGCAAACAGCAGAGCGCTCCGCTTTTTCGTTTCCAGTCGTGCAGTCCTAGAAGACATAAAAAATTTTGTCTATGGTCCGATTCACTTGGCTCATCAGAACATTCTTGAGTCAAAAACCTCTTTCCCTCGCTAGATTCAGTAAGGTTGTTTTGCAGTATTAAGGAGTTTTATGCATAAAAGTGCTATATAAGTATATACTTATTAAGGACAAGGATAACCAGATTTCCCATTAAAAAAAGATTTTTGCCTTCGTATCGAAAAGTGATAAATAGAAAGATTGAATATTGATAAAATATTCCAAAAATAGAAAGTTCTCAGAATTAAAGTGAGGGGGGAAATAATGGGAATTCAACTATTCAGACATAATGAAAAAGCAATGGAATTACCAATTAACATCGTTGTGATACATTGCAAAATCCTATAAGAATTACGAATTGAAGAATTCTTATCGAAAACTTGCCGTTATTTTAGTATACGCACCAAAAGACTATAAATATTACTGTGTAGCAAACTTAAAAATTCTTGGGGGAAAGTTAGTTACTCCTAAAAACCACAGATGGTTTACGCAAATAACTGACAAATTAATTATTTGCAGATACTTTTTTAAAAATTTTAGTTATCAATAAAACTAGTAACAGTAAAAGTATAATGAAAAAAATATGGCTAGTTAGTATTTCCCATCCTAAAGAGAAAAGATAAAAAATCATAACTATTGATGCTAAAATCCATCCAAGTGAGTAACTCGGTTTTTCTACAAGATATTTTATGTTACTACACTTGTACAGTATATGCATCCCGAAAAAACCCAATACATACATATATAAAAATATAGATGTAAACAAACTTGACCAATAAAATATTCCTACCCAGGCAATTTGTCCTTTAAAAAGTATTGCGTCTAAAAAATATTTGAGATCCCCGTTTAATATTGGAACTATAAGGTAAATAAGACTCGATACTAAAAAATCCAAAAATAAAAATAAAACTAGTTTACCTGGAGTTCCTGAGATTACTTTGCTTAACATATAACGAGTCTCCAGTATACTTAAAGAATCAGAAAGTATGTTTAAGAAAATAAATGGAAGGAATTCCACAAAAAATTTATTCCCCTCCATTATAAAAGGGGTAACTAAATCTATATTAAGTGCAGCGACTAAAGCGATTGCAACAATCGAATTTAACATTACAATTAAAGGAGATATATCAAAAAGTGATCTATGCTTCTCAATGAATAACAAAAATAGATAAACATATACAGAAGGAATAAAAAACATAACACCCACAAAAAGACTCATTAAAATAAATAAACTATAATAATGTAAGCTATCCATATGGAAAAAACCTAGATCCGGAAAACCACTTTCTTGCATACTTTCTTGCATTGCTTGTGTATTCATTCCGAATCTAACGATTATGGCCATCAACATCATAGACGTAATTGTGAAAATTGCCACACATGTGCTCACAAAAAAGCATTTTGGTACAGAACCCCGCGAGAACTTGTTTTCAGCATACGGTTCATTAATTATTTTTCTTATATGTCTAGCCAAAAGCATCAAATCATATAAATAATTGAGAACAGGAATATCGCGAACTTTGTTTTCGCCATATGAACTAAATATTATTTTCCTTTCTTTTTTGATAATAAGTACTAACTGATCAAACAAATAATTATAACCAGGAATACTAATAGCAAATGGTCCAACAAACAATATAGAAATAATCAAATAACTAGGAACAAAAAAAGTACTCATAGAAAGTATGATTGGTGTAAAAACAAGCCCATTTTCGGAAACCGGATAAGAGAAATATGCTAAACGTCCAATTGCGATAAAAAATAACAAAATCCCCCAACAAATAAAGATAACGACCCAAAGCCAGTAAGAAATTAATGGATGTTTGAATCTATTTACAAAAACATAGTCAAACGATTTAACAAATACATCACAAATTTCTTTTATATAATAATGATTGAAACTCCTACTTCTTTCAAGTAACCTCTTCATACTTGTATTCACAGGATTATACTCTTTATCTAAATATCCGCCAAATGCTATACACAGGCCAGCAAGAGCAACACAGGCTTTAAAATCAAGTGTCATATTTACTAAGTAAGGCTCAACTGCACTCTATATAAACTTATTTTTTAGTTAAATTAAGTACTTACTCAACGCCATTGCTGGCGTAAAATATACTCTCAGGAGTTTTTACCGCATTAATAGATGGTGATTTGAGAAATCAGACTAAATAAAAATCTTTTTTTCACTAAAAAGATACAAATAAACTAAATTTTGAAAGGATGGAAGGCAAGCCTTCCCTTCCGTGTGGGCTTAACTTCCCCTTTTAGCAATTTAGGAAATCAATCTGTACCAAATCTAGAAAGGATTAAGAAAAATACCTCTTTTTGCTACCCTGCCCGCAGGGAAAGACCGGACAAAGAAGCCAGCTTTAGGAAAACCTATAGAGACACCTAAAGTTCCATCCAGTCTTTACACGCAAAGAATAAGACCAGGCCTACCCACATGCACCGCCCAAGCCATGCGACAGGTCTTAGACCCTTAGCACCCGCACCTAATACCAACTGCCCACAGATACCGCCGCGAACCATACGTAGGTATTAGGAAACCCTTATACCATCATTGAGACACTACCCTAGATAGCAGCAAATGCTCAGAAGCTTCAAAAAGAAGACTATTGTTAAAATTAACAAGTTTTAGAGCATGAACTCCTCAGACCAGATAGTAATTCTACAGAGTACAAATTTTAAGAAAAGAATGCAATGATGAGAATATTAAAGAACCAAAAAATAAAAATTAAAAAATTATTTCAGGTATGCTCTTGTTGTTGTAACAACCAGAGTTTTTGTTATAAATGTTTTACATGTTCCTGTAATTGCTGTTGCAGTTACTTTATAAGTTCCTGGTTTGAGTACACCACTACGGTTACAGATCCCATCCAGTCTACAATGAGGACAATAAGCAGAAGTTGTCAAAACTTTTGTAGTCCCACTGTAAACGTTGAATATCACTTTGTCTACGGGACCATTAACTACAGCATGGAATCCTACTCTGTTGGCATTCCCAGAAACTGTAAAACTTGTAATTGTAGTACTACAAGTTGCTGCACTGGCTACTGGCATTGCACTGACTACTGGTAAAAATAAAAGAGTCAATAGCATAAAAATACTCAGCATTCGTTTCACTTTTAGTTATAGCATAGCTAAAGTATATAATTTTTTTAGTGTGTTTATGTAGAAATCTTTAATTTGATGTAAATTTTCCCTACAACTTTTTTGTTTATGTCATACATTAACATTTTAATTTATTTCCTTTACTTGATTCCTGAACTTCCTTTCCCTGAATGTTTCCTGCATTCAGTCTTAAAACTGAATGTAGAAGTAGACGCAAGATATCCAACAAATCTAAGGACTAAAGGCAGGAAGCAATCAGGGATTTCTTTAAGGTCTTTTCCAAATTCGATTTTATTTAAAAGGAGGTTCGGGTTTTTTCTATTGGAACTTAACTTTAGTTTGCACCTATTATGTGTGTCTGAAACACGCTCTTTTAACCTCCATGTAGACGCATCAACATTTGCACCTGAAATTTTGAGCTTGTCAAGCAAATCAGTAGAACTCTTACGATAGTCCAAACTAGCGGAAACAGGCGAAAGAGGACTTCCAAGATAATTTCCACATTATCCAATGTATGAAATATAGTCCTTGATTCATACATATAACAAGCTTTGCCAACATATAGAAAAGTTATAAATAGAAAGATAGAATATTGATAGAATGTTGTAAAGTTGAAAAGTTCTCAGAACTAAAGTGAGGGGGGAAATAATGGGAATTCAACTATTCAGACATAATGAAAAAGCAATGGAATTACCGATTAACATCGTTGTGATGCTCGTTGTGGCAATGGTCGCTCTTGCAACCCTTATTTCGATAATACCGACTCCTACAAAGGAAATGTCAGTTTTTGTGGAAAGCACAGGACCTGCGCCAGGAGACCTTCAGACAGGGAATTCAATAATAGTAAGTTCTACAACTGCGCAAAACCCGTTCACAGTATCATCAGAAGTAAGAGTCACTGATAAAGACGGAAACCCGGTTAGAAATGCAAACGTCATCCTTAAAGGACTTGGTGGTGTGGCATCAAACACAACTGACATTAACGGGGTTACTGTTTTGACAACACCTCCAGGTGCGCTTGTAAGGCTTGACCCGAACCAGAATGAAGGTACAATGGACCTGAAAATCATAGCAGACGGTTTCTATGACTATGAGAAAAAAGATGCAGTCATGATAGTAAAAACTCGCTAATAGTTAACTTGCTAACAAGCCTGATAAGAATAAAATCTGGAGAAGCCGCATATGCTGCCGAAAGACCTGAAAAAGAACGAAACCGGGACCGTTGGGCTTCCGATAAGGATTGTAGTTCTTTCGATTGTCGGGTTTATCGGGTTCTGTGCGATTCTCTCAGCCCTTTCATCTGCTCCAGAACCTCCGGAATCCATGTATGCAACATCAAATATAAGCACACTTTCACTCAATTCCGGAGGAACAGGGTCAAACATTACATTTCAAATAAACGTGCTTGACAGGCAAAACCGGGGAGTTGCAGAAGCAAATGTAATTGTCTGGAGTCCGGACAGAAAAAAAGCATGTTCAGGAGTTACGAATTCTGACGGAAATGTAATAATAACAATTTCCAATCCGGAACTGCCTCCCGGAAAAGCCGAAGGGTATATTTCAATAAAAGCGATGAGAAGCGGATACACAGATATCGATGAAGCGTATTTCGTAAAGGTAAAAAGAAGTTAAAATTCCTGATTGATTAAGTAAAGTTGATTGATTAAGTAAAGTTGATTGATTAAGTAAAGTTGATTGATTAAGTAAAATTGATCGATTAAATAAAACTGATCGATTAAGTAAAGTTGATTGATTAAGTAAAATTTCTGATTCAGCAAAAATTTAGAAAAAAGACAGGACTTTAAAAACAGCATTTCTTAATGCTAACAACTTTTTTTCAGTACATAATTCGTTTCACAGACGGAATATCTCACACTCTGCAACTTAATATGCCTGATTTTTAACATACCTGTTTTAACCTGAGAATAATCATTGCAGGACATTATTGTTGTTAATCATAAACCACAGGCCGATGAATGACATAAATCCTCCGCACAGGTATACCAGCTTCTGGTGTGTGGGCTGTGAAATTATTTCCGTTCCTCTGGAAAAAGAGGATGAGACGGTTAGAAGAAAACCAAAGTCTGCTATCCAGTGCCCGATAATAAATGCAAGGACTGAAAGAATGCCTGCCAGATATTCCTGAAGAATAATTGCACTGCCTGCTGTCAACCACCAGGCAACAAAGAAAGGATTCAACGCTGAAGTTATAATTCCTGCTGAGACCGTGCTCGAAAAAGGGTTTAAGGCTGAGGTTATGATCCCTGAAGACATGGAACCAGAGGAAAGGTTCAGGCTGCTGGCCGAAATAGAGACATCCATTGTGGAGGCTTCTTTTGCTTTTTTAATCATTAGAAGCCCGAATGCTACCATTACAAAGCCGCCTACAATAGACAGATAGGAGATAATTGACTGCCTGAGAAAAGATGACGCGCCTATGAGAATAAGCATGAACAAAATGCATTCCACAAGGGCATGCCCCATGAAAATCGAAGGCCCTGCTCTCCAGCCTTTATGAAAAGACGCACCTATCGTTGCAAACATCATGGGCCCAGGAATAATGGCTGCAGATATGCCTACAGTGAAGCCGAAAACAAGAGCTTTGATTAATTCGATTATAGTCCCACCCGGAATGGATCTTAAAATATAAATGTAGAAAGTTATTATATAAAAATGTTTTGAGACTGATAAAAAAATAGAATTTACATCATCAGCCTGAAAAAGAATCTGTTCTCCCTAAGTGGATAACCTGAAAACTAAATTTATATATATACCTGAATATTTGATTATTTACCTGAATATTTATTTATCTATCAGATTATTTACCATATACTTATTCAGTTATTTGTCCAGTTATTTGTTCAGTTATTTATTCAGTTATTTGTTCAGTTATTTATTCAGTCATTTGTTCAGTTATTTATTTGTTTTTTTCTTGTTTGCTTGTTTGCTTGTTTGCTTGTTTATTTATCCAGTTATTTATTCCATATATTCCGAGGTCTATTTACCGATTTATTAACCTATTTATCCGTTAATGACCGGAAGAGGTAATTGATGTCCGTAATCTGTTTTCAAATTAATGCGTCAGGGACTTTTGTTCCCGGTTGACCATGGAAAACTTTAAAATTACAGCCCCTGCCATAATTACCGCAAGCCCGATTGAGAAGTAAGGCGACCTTATTATATCCCATCGGCCGGACAGGATAAGAATCCCTGTAAGAAAAAGGACTGAAGATCCGGCGATTCCTGAGATTTCTACCGGGACTTTTATGGAACCCAGTGTAAACCTGTCACGGTTTTCAAGGAATTCAATACGTGATTCGAGTTTTCGTATATATTCTTCCGAAGCATTTTCCTGGCATTTCATATTCTGGATCTCGCCCTCAAGTCTTTTAACCTCGGGATCAAGGTTTTCATGCACAAAACCGGAAAGTTCGGATATTGCAGCCTGTAAAGTATGAAGGCTTTCAGAGAGGCTGGAAAAAAGAGTACTTATTTCTTTTATTCTGTAAACGACTCCTGAGACTTCGGATGAGCTATCAAGTGAAATCATGGAAGCTTCCGAAGATTCTGAAGAAGGGAGTGCAGAACAGAAGGCAAAATTCGAAGTGCTCTCCTGTGTTATTAACGGAGCAGAATCTGAAAGTAAAGAACTGCCCTGATGAGAAAAAGGAGCTTCAGGAGAAATAGAAGGACCCAGCGGAGTAATCGAAGTGCCGGCTACGAGCTTTGCAGAAGTTACTTCCTGAAAAGAGTCTGAAGAAACCCCCGGATGGGCTTTTCCAGCCTGTAAATTTTGAGGCGCTTCAAGAGATAGGCGGCGTTCAATTGCCCTCAGCCGCTTTTCAAAACTTCTGATATTCTGGTCAAAGACCTCTATTCTCCCCTGCAGATCTTCCCTTATTTCGGGTTCTGCCTGATATGCTTTACTCAATAGAACCATAACCCCCAAAAAATTTCTACTATGAAATCTCATGCAAACTGTATATAAATTTTTTGATGATAGGACAGAAAGTAGAAAAATATAATTAAAAAAGAAAAAATATAAAACGGAAAGATTAGATGGGTCTTACCTCAACAAAATCTCCGCTGTCCTGAGCTCCCATAATTTCCAGTGCAAGATCCGAGTTCATCCTGAGTTTAACATCTCCATGCCTGCTTACAGTTGCACTGAAAAGATATTCGTCTTCAATAAAGATCTCAACATCCATTCCTGAAAGCTCGGGGACTCCCAGAATAAGGTGTTTTTTGGTCCTTTCAATGACCGGATGAACAGGAGAAGCAGGAGCAATTTTTTCAGGCGTAGCTTCCCTGGCTTTCCCCGGAAAAGCTTTGCGCTCTCCGCGCTTCGGGCCCTTTGTACTTTTTGGAGCTTCAGCTTCGATCTCCCTGACATCGATATGGAGCCCTAGTATATTTTCGATCCTGTCAATGACGTTCCCGCCTTTGCCTATAACCTTTCTCATGTCCTCATTGAATACTTTTACAATTGCACTATCGTCTGAGGTCACTTCAACTTCAACTGGACCTGTCGCATACCTGCTGATTACGTTCCTTATCTCTTCTTCTGCAAGCTTCCAGGCAGGTTTTCTGCTTTCCCGTGGAGAGCCGATTGGCATGACCACGACCTGTTCTCCATAAGTATAAATCTCATATTCGACCTTTCCTGTTTCAAAATCAGCAATGGTGATTACCGGCCTTGCAAGATCCTGCTCGGTCATCCCGTGAGGCACCTTAACCGTAAAGGCGAGCACCAGGACTTTTGCAACCTCTCCCTTATCGATGAAGATTACAGTGTCAACTACCTGCGGGATCACACCAAGTTCAACCCGTCCTATGAGACGCTGGATCGCATCGACCGCACGTGTCGCATGCACCACCCCTATCATTCCGACTCCAGCAAGCCGCATGTCCGCAAAGATCAGAAAATCCCCGGTTTTTCGGACTTCATCATAAATAGTGTAGTCCGGCCTGACAAGGAGCAAAAGATCTGCAGTATCTTCCATCCTTCCATTCAGAGGAGAGTACTGGGTGATCTCAGCAGGCACCTGCAGGTCTCTTGGAGATTCCATGGTCTTGACAACCTGCCCGTGGTCGTTCAGGTAACGTGCAACTCCGGCAGCAAAAGTGGACTTCCCAGCTCCGGGAGGTCCGGCAATAAGGATCCCGCGCTGGCTTATTATGCGCTCTTTCAACTTATCGCTCAGGCGGTAGTGCTCAAGGTCAACAACAACTGTAGGCCTTACAACAGTTATCTCCATATCATCGGAAAAAGGCGGATGTGCAATTGCAATCCTCATATTTCGGATCTGCAGGACAGTAGCCCCGCTTGAAGACATCTCTATGAAAGATTCAGGGTCAAGCCTGGCTCTTTCGATAAGCTCTTTTGAAATGCTGGAAAGCTCCTGGGAACTTGCAGGTTCCTCCCTGATCCGCACATATCTCACCTGTCCGACGGGACCTTTTTTAGCCATGGGAGAAACCCCGTTTTTAAGGTGTACGGACATTGTGTCATCAGTAAAGAAGTGCTCGACTTTAAGGGGACCGAATTCTGAAGGGTCCTGAACTTTGGGATGCATGTACTCAACATCAAGTCCCTTTGCCCTGGCTATAAGAGACTGCACGCGGTCTTCGCTAACAAAAAGCCCTCCTTCGTCAAGAGCTGTCTGCCGGATAAGGGCATCCACTCTTCCTTCCCTGGAAAGCTTAATCTCCTCAAGACTTGGCTGAACCCCGCTAAACTTAAGTTGAATATCCCCCCTGTCTGCCAGCTTGCGAAGCTCAGAAAGTTCTTCAAGCCCTTTGAAACCTATTTCTCTGCCCTTATTCGCCTGAGCTTCAAGTTCCGATACAACAGCTTCGGGAATGATAACTTCAGCACTCCCAAACTCACCACTTTTAATTCGGGAAGAAAGCCTCCCGTCAATAATCACGCTTGTATCCGGAATGATTCTCCATATCCGCTTCTCATCAGCCATATAAATGGATATAGAGCCAGAAAGTATATAATAAAACTTCTGCTGCTTTTTTTCGGATGAATGAAGTTAAAAAAGCATAATTGATAAAAAACGAAGTTTTAAAAGATCCTGTGATAAAAAAGAATAAAATAGGGATGAAGAGGAGCAAAATACAACATAATAATTTGATTAATTATGATTTGAGAAAATCTCTCTTGATAAATTAAGGTTCAGTAAACATCCTCAGGCTCAAACACCTTTTCACCCACAACTTCTCCGTCAAGATTTCGATAGAAGCAGGACCTGTATCCCATATGGCAGGCCCCTCCAACCTGTTCCACAAGCAGGAGAACGGAATCCATATCGCAATCAATCCTGATTTCCTTTACTTTTTGCAGGTGCCCGGATGTTTCACCTTTTTTCCATAGCTTTTGCCGGCTGCGGCTCCAGAAATGGGCAATTCCTGTTTCAACCGTTTTTTCAAGAGCTTCCCGGTTCATGTAGGCACACATCAGAACCTCTTTGCTGGCCCGGTCCTGAACTATGCCAATAATCAAGCCGTTTTCATATTTAAGGTTACCAAAGTCAATCATGTGAGAGAAATTGCCAAACTAGTATAAAAAAGGAGAAGGATAAGACCTGCCTCCAGAAAGAATAAAATCAGGAAATAGGAGTGTCCACTATTACAGAAAAAATGGATTTATAGAAAAAATGGAGTTTTGTAAAAAACCGGAAAAACTATTTTAAAAAGGTGATGAAAGCTTATTTTAAGGTTTGATCCCCAGGACATCCTCAACATATGCCCTTAAAATTTCTGCAACACTCCATGCCTGGGCAATGCAGCCTCCAGGAGAGTGGGGGAAGTCGCCATCAAACACTTCTGAAATCGTCCCTATGCCTGCGGTCTCAAGGTGCGAATCAAATCCCTGAAGCAGAGCACGCATATCCTCAAGGCTCTTTTTTGAATAGTTATGCACTTTCCTGTATGCTTTAACATAAGGTCCAAGGAGCCATGGCCAGACTGTCCCGTTGTGGTAAGCTGAGTCCCTGCTTTCGGACCCTCCCCTGTAAAGTCCTATGTAAGAAGGATCGTCCAATGAAAGTGTCCTGAGCCCGAAAGGTGTCAGCAAATCTTTCTCCACTCTATCCACAATAGCTTTCTCTTTTTCAGGGGAGAGCATTGTGTAGGGTAGAGAGACTGCAAAAATCTGGTTTGGACGAATTGAAGAGTCCTTAATCTGATTTCCAGCCTTATCTTCAGACACAATATCATGGAGACAGTTATTCTCAGGATTCCAGAAAACTCTTTCAAAATTGGAGGCTACTCCGGCTGCAAGAGTTTCGTATGAAGACGTATCTCTCCCCAGCAGGTCTCCCAGTCTGCAAGCAGTCCTGAGAGCATTATACCACAGGGCATTGATTTCACAGGCTTTACCTGCTCTAGGAGTTACAGGGATGTCGTTTACTTTAGCATCCATCCAGGTCAGCTGAGGGCCCTGCCTGATAAGATAATCAGAATCCATCCCAATCCCGAAATCCGTGCCTTTACTATAATTATCTATTATATCTTCCACAGTTCCCCAGATATCCGAGAGGAAGAGCAGGTCTTCCGTATATGCAAAATAACGGCTCAGGGAATGAATAAACCAGAGAGATGCATCTACAGTATTATAGACAGGCTCTCCTCCGAAAGCCGGGAAATTATTGGGAATCAGGCCTCGCCTGCAGTTACTGGAAAAATTTTTAAGGATGGATTTGGCATCCTCAAAACGGCGGGGGATCAAAACAAGCCCTGGAAAAGAGATCATTACATCCCTGCCCCAATCTGAGAACCAGGGATAACCTGCAATTATTGTTTTTTCACCGGTCAGAGGGTGTTTTACAATAAAAGGATCAGTAGCTCTGAGAAGTTTGAGGGCAAAAGGTTCGGTAAGCCTTGAATTAAAAGCAAAAAGGTTCTGTCTATAAACCTCCCTGGTATAGAGTTCTTCAGCTTTTTCAAGAGTAAGAGAGGATATATTTTCAGTTGAAGCGGCAATAAAGAAATAAGATGTTCCCATTTTAAGTTTGCTTTCGAAATAGCCTGGATTGAAATTATCCTCTCTGAACGCAAGCCCCCGATCTTTTTCTATATCATATTCAAAGTTATAATACCACTTAGGGTCAGCATGATACTGGAGATTGGATGAAAGCCAGAAAGTAAAACCATTTGAGCTTTCCAGTTTGGTTCCGTCAGTTTCAGCTTTCTGGGAAAAAGAGAGGTCTCCGGAACGTGTAGTTCCGTGAAAACTTCTTGCGTTGACAAGGGGAGAGATCCTGAGCAAAGCACCTTCTTTACGGCACCTGACCTCATAAAGGATACATGTAGTATTACTGTTATGTACCATGAAAATTTTCTTTTTTACAGTGAAGTCCCCGGGCTGGTAGACCCAGAGAGGGGCAGGTGCAAGAATAAACTTGGTAAGATAGGTGAATCCTTCGGGATAAACCGTACCCGGGTATTTATGGGTTGCAAGCGGGTAGATCTCTTCATTAAGGGAAATCTCTTCATCCAGGGAAGAGAGCAGTAAAACCCTGCCAGGGGAATCAGGAGGAGCCGCAACAAGAAGTCCATGGTAAGTCCTTGCCCCGGCTCCAATGACCGTAGATGAAGCGTATCCACCAATACCGTTACCTATAATCCATTCTCTTTTTATGCCTTCTTCATAGGTATGAAACGAATCTCTTCCAAGCCGTATCCCACTCATACATACCTGATTAGGATTTAATTTCTTATATAGTTGTACATTTAGAAGGGAGGGGTTTAAACGGAGAAAGAAGCATACGGTATAATAAGTTTTAAGATAATTATATTTTAATTGTAAACATAAACTATTTTAGCTGTGCAGGACATAAGAAAGTGAGAATCATGAAGCAAGACCTTTTAGAACTCCTTATTGATATTTTCAAATCATCCGGATACAATGTCATAATATCCAGCCAGTATGACATCCTTGTGGAGAAAAACGGACATAAGGCTTATGTCATGTGTGCCCTGAGTCCAGATTACGAAGAAATAAAATCTTTTTCTGAAAAGATAAAGGGTTGCACTGGAATTTATGTCATAACCCAGAAGACTTCAGGAGAACTTGATGATTACGCAGCCGAGCTAGGGATATACATATGGGACAGGGATGAACTGGCTCTCCAGATCGGAAGGGCGGTTCTGACAAATATGGAAAGAAAATCAAGGAACTGTCAAACAGAATCTGAATTGCCCTCCAGGGAATGCCAGAATAATGTAAGTCCTACCTCTGAATCTGCCAGAGATAACTGGAAAGAAAGCTTCGAACAGGAGCCCTGTTCAGGCGGGGGACTTGTACCTCTACAGGAACTATCAGGGGGAACAGAAAGAGTTTCTTTTGCGTCAAGGATCCGGCCTCCGGTTCAGGAGAGGAAACCCTTAAAGAGAATAGAGGACGATGAAACTCCGGGGACTGAAGAGTATGAGACGCTGAATATCCAGTCCGTAGAACCCAGGATTCCTAAAGATCAGGCTATTATTATTGCAAAACCCTATCTTATCGGCCCTAAAGATGCGATCTTAAAATTCGTTCCCTTCTGGATGTATTCTTACAGCGTGGAAGCAGAAAAACGGTTCAGGTCAAAGGTTGTAAATATTACAGGGGAAGGAAAAGGTTTTCTTAATGCACTGAACAAGTCAAAAGAAAATATGGATATAGAAGGGCTTGGGACACCCACCAGAATTCCGGCAGTGCAGTATGAGGTAAAAAGGCCGAATGTAGATAAAAAGCAGGCAGAGAAGATTCTTCTTGATTTTATTATACAGGAAAATACACGTGAGATGCGCTTTAATAACCTCGAAGGGCAGGCAGTTATCTATGAGCAAAAGAATATTAGCCCGAGAGCTGATGAAGTCGAACTTAATATGGATCTTGTTTATGTTCCAGTATGGGAAGTAAAGGGAAAAAGAAATTCTCTTGAAATTAACGCTTATAATGCCAGCATTCTCGAAGAGCCTGTGGATGAAGATGCCGAGTTTGTGTAAAGGAATTCCCTGAAAAAATATCAGAAGAAAAATATATAATATAGAAAATATATTTACATATTGGAGAAAAAAGGGCTTTCATTAAAAGATCCTCATCTGCCCTTCAAGACTCCTTAATAAGGCTTTTTCAGGGGAAAAAGGGTGTCATCTCACATAAGCATTATATGTTTTGGATGCAAGATTATATAACTCTTGGGAGTTATCTGTAAGCTGTAACGGATGGCATTCTTTAGAAATTAAAGATCTTCAAGTTCTAAATTTACCAAAATGAAAAAAGAGGTGCATATAAATGATCGAAGTAACAGAAAAAGCTGCAGCAGAACTGAAAGCACTGCTGGAACAGGAAGGCAAGCCTGACCTTGCGCTCAGAATCTTTGTTGCTGGAGTAGCCTGCAGTGGAGTACAGTATGGACTGGCCCTCGACGAAGAAGTTAAAGAAGACGACGTCACCATGGAAAGCAATGGAATAAAGCTTGTAATGGCAAAAGATATCGAGAGAAACTTCTCTGAAGGCAGCATTGATTACATAGAAGACGAAAACGGAAAAGGTTTCCTTATCCGCAACCCCAACGCCGGCGGCGGATGTGGCACCTGTGGTGGCTGCCATTAAATAAGTTAACTGCTCTGAATGCTAAATACCCGAGCCTGAAGAAGCAAATAAGAAATAAAACAAAGGAGAATAAAATCTATGTTTCCAGGAATGGGAGGCGTGGGTGGTCGGGGGATGAACCCGGCTAAAATGAAGCAGATGATGAAGCAGATGGGGATTGATGTTAAGGAACTGAAGGATGTTGAAGAGGTTGTTATAAAGACAGCAGACTCTAACATAGTTATTGAGAATGCAAACGTCACTATAATGACAGTCCAGGGTTCGGAAACATATCAGATCGTAGGCGATGTAAAGGAAGTCCCAAAATCTCTGGAAATCCCTGCTGAAGACATCAAACTCGTAATGGAGCAGACCGGCGTCTCCGAAGAAGAAGCCAGGAATGCCCTGAAGAACTCAAATGGAGATCTGGCAGAAGCCATTGTGGCACTTTCTTCTGCCTGATTCCTTTTCTTCATTTTACAACTATTTACCTTGTATTTAAAGATAAATTATAAAGATAAATTAAATTAAAGTGGAATAATTTTATAGATTTAATACTTTTTTAAAGGTCTCATTTTAATGAGAATACAATATAAATCTCATATTTTATCAATTACTTTCTTCTCTTCGGATCATCCTCAGATCCTGAAAGATCCACCAGAGACTCTGACATTTGAGGGTACTTTAACATAGGATAAATAATGAAAAAGATCTTTTGTATGTACTTATTCTTTAAGTGTTTATAATATAAAAATTTGTATTAAGTATATGAAAAATAGATTGCAGAGTTCACATTTTTTTTGCAGAACTTCAGGATGTATACTACAAAGCTGATCCCGAAACTCAATGTTGAGACTCTAAACTCCGTATGCTGAATAACCAATAGAGTTTCAGATCATGGAAAATAGTTTTGAAACTTTGCTAATTTTGAGGTAAAATTGGTTTTGGGATGAACTCACAGAACAGAGAGCAACAAGATTGAAGAAGTAGAAAGAAAACTAGAAGGAGATTAAAGAAATTTCAAAAAATAAAACAATATCGGAATACGACATAAGAGTACAATTTCAAAAAATCATTCAAAAAACAATACCAGAAAAATCAATTTCAAAAATCGGTTTTAAAATTAAAGTATTATAAGGTGAGCTTGGCAGCGATCCAGAGTTCCCGAAGGCTCGCACACTTCAGTACAGTAAGGAACGCGGGCAGGCTTATCTTCTGTGTTCGGGATGGGTACAGGAGTTGCCCTGCCGCTATGGCCGCCAAACTCAACCTATAAATGGGATAGGGGAATATGAAAGTCGTGTTAGTGCTGCATACTGAATTTCGCCTGGACCTGAATTAGGGAAAGGAACGGATAGTTAGTGAACGCGGACTGAACACCTCGTTGCCTTGGTGCTTACATCCCGTTTCTATCAAACCGGTCTTCTACCGGAATCCTTAAAAAGGTCTCTTTTTAGGTCAGATTTCGAGCTTAGATGCATTCAGCTCTTATTCCTTAGCGCGTAGCTGCCCGGCGATGCCTTGTCAGACAACCGGTACACCAGTGGCGCCGCTGCTTGGTTCCTCTCGTACTAAAAGCAGCTTACCCGCAGACCTTGTGCACCTCTAGTAGATAGTAACCGACCTGTCTCACGACGGTCTAAACCCAGCTCACGATCTCCTTTAATAGGCGAACAACCTCACCCTTGGCCGATGCTGCACGGCCAGGATGGAAAGAACCGACATCGAGGTAGCAAGCTGCCGGGTCGATATGTACTCTTGCCGGCAACGACTCAATTATCCCCGGGGTAACTTTTCTGTCATTTTTGGCCCCCACCAAGGAGGCTCAAAAGTTCGCTAGAACCGACTTTCGTCTCGTCATCCACTGCTGTGCTGAATAACGTCAGGCTGACTTATGCTCTTGCACTCTTCAGTGAGTTTCCGACCCACTTGAGTCAACCATTGCGCGCCCTTGATATCTTTTCAAGGGCGTCCCGCCCCAGGCAAACTGCCCACCTATCGGGGTCCTCTTCGCAGAGTTAGGGTCGTAGTCCCAGAAGGGTAGTGTCCCAATTGTGGCTCCACGCATGCTGGCGCACACGCTTCGACGCCTCCTACCTACTCTGTACATCCAGAACCACAACCCAGCGACAGGCTGCAGTAAAGCTCCACGGGGTCTTCACTTCCCCCTAGAGGTCTCTAGACTGTGCACTAGAATGTAAGCTTCACCGGATTCCAGTTAGGGACAGTAGGGCTCTCATTGATCCATTCATGCAAGTCGCCAATTAAGCGACAAGGTACTACGCTACCTTAAGAGGGTCATAGTTACCCCCGCTGTTTACAGGCCCTTCTTCCCGTTGAACCGGGGTTTCAGGTACCTGCACTGAGCAGGATTCAGAGATTGTACTAGCCCTTACGGGTTTGCAATCTCCTATGTTGGTATTAGACAGTTAGAGCCCCCTGGTCACTGCGACCTGCTGTCTTCACAGCAGGCACTCCTTATCCCGAAGTTACGGAGCTAATTTGCCGAATTCCCTTAACTGAAGTACTCCGACACGCCTTAGCCTTTTCAGCTAGGGGCACCTGTGTCAGTTCTCGGTACGGACATTTAGCTGCCTTTTCACGGGTCCCTGGGTGCAGCCGACTTGAGCCATTACAGATTCGCCCGATTCTCGCCATTACGGCTCTCCACGGGTTTCGCTGCTTAGACGGCGCGACGACGCCGCTCGGCCTGCCCTGAGACGTCAGACTCAGTGCTAAATGGTACAGGAATATTAACCTGTTTCCCTTTTGGCGTACTCGAATTACGGTACGTCTTAGGACCGACTAACCCTCGGCTGACGAACATTGCCGAGGAAACCTGGCCCCTTCGGCGGCAGGGATTCTCACCCTGCTATGCTGCTACTATTACCAGGATTTTCGTTTGTGAACGGTCCACAGGACTTCACAGCCCTGCTTCAGCCCGAACACAACGCCTTCCTACGAGATTACCTTACGGTACTCCGTGGTATCGGTGGTCGACTTGAGCCCCGTCAATTTTCGGGGCCCCAAACCTCGACTGGTGAGCTGTTACGCACTCTTTGAAGGGTAGCTGCTTCTAAGCTAACCTTCCAGCTGTCTTGGGCTTGGGACGCCCTTTAGTGTTTACACTTAGTCGACACTTGGGGACCTTAACCACGGGCTGGGTTGTCTCCCTTACGGACTACAAGCTTACCCCAGCAGTCCGGACTCCGACTATCTTTGATGACAGTGGGTTTGGAGTTTGACAAGCGGGCGAGGGGTTTCCCCCCCGGAACCGCCAATCAGTGCTCTACTCCACCGACAATCTCCAGTCAGGTCATGCTGCGACATGTTTCGGAAGGAACCAGCGGATGCCGGGTTAGATTAGCATTTCACTACGAGACGCAGGTCACACGAATGATTTGCAGATCAATACCGCTTGCGGTCCTCCACGTAGCTTTCGCCACGCTTCAACCTGCCCACGCCTAGATCACCCGGCTTCGGGTCGTACCCCGATGACTCCACGCACTTGTATACGTCGTGCCTCACCCGTAAGGGTTGCGCACATGTTGCTTTCGCTTCGGCTGCCCAATTAAAAGGTTAGCCATTGCCATCAAGATACACTCCCTGGCCCGTTCTTCAAAACGTAAGATACGACACTGGCAGTGATATTCGTACAACACTCTCGCGAGTGGTTCCTTCATATCAAAGATCCTTTCATGCCGTATCGTTCCATCACTATCAGGTTTCAGGCACTTTGCACCTCCCTTCTCGGGGTACTTTTCAGCGTTCGGTCACCCTACTATTTCGCTATCGGTCTCAAGGAGTATTTAGTTTTGGAGGTTGGTGCCCCCCGGATTCCCGCACGATATCCGACGCACGGTACTCAGGGACATGTTCCCGTCTTCTGGCTTACACCTACGTGACTGTCACACTCTATGGTCTGCCGTTCCAGGCAAGTTTGGTTTTGCCGCGAGACTTTTGAACAGCCCTACAACACCACATTTCCCCGAAGGGATTCGGTTTGAACTGTGCCGGTTTCACTCGCCGTTACTTACGGCATCTCGTTTGATTTCTTTTCCAGCTCCTACTGAGATGTTTCAATTCGGAGCGTTCCCGATCATGACTGATCACTATGGAGAGGTCCCATTCGGAGATCCCGGGTTCATTGGATCCATGCACCTACCCCGGGCTTATCGCAGCTTGGCACGTCCTTCGTCAGCTCTTGAGCCGAGCCATCCACCTGATAGCATATTTCCTGTATACCTAACCAGGTCCAGTTAGCGTTCAATATACAGCACCTATACACGACTTCATGTGCCTGCGGTTCCGCGCAGGCTATCCATCCTTCCCCGAAAATTTACTTTCCGGGTGCACTTGATGATTTGTGAGATTAATATGGAGAAATCTTATCGATTTCTGGTTTGAGGATTTGTTCGGTTTATCGGCATCTGGGTGATATTGTTTTATGCTTAGGAGGTGATCCAGCCGCAGATTCCCCTACGGCTACCTTGTTACGACTTAACCCCCCTTGCAAAGCACAGGTTCGAACACGGCACGAAGTCCGTGCCCTCACCCATACCTCACTCGGGTGGTTTGACGGGCGGTGTGTGCAAGGAGCAGGGACGTATTCACCGCGCTATATTGAAACGCGATTACTACGGATTCCAGCTTCACGAGGGCGAGTTACAGCCCTCGATCCGAACTACGAATGGGTTTGTGAGATTACCAGCCCTTTTCAGGGGAGGGACCCATTGTCCCATCCATTGTAGCCCGCGTGTAGCCCGGGAGATTCGGGGCATACTGACCTACCGTGGCCCGCACCTTCCTCCGATTTAACATCGGCGGTCCCCACAGAGTACCCATCGTCCCGGAGGACATGCTGGTAACAGTGGGCACGGGTCTCGCTCGTTGCCTGACTTAACAGGATGCTTCACAGTACGAACTGGCGACGGCCATGCACCTCCTCTCAGCGATTCAGGCAAAGTCTTCAGCTTGGCCTACATATTGCTGTCGCCCCCGGTGAGTTGTCCGGCGTTGAGTCCAATTAAACCGCAGGCTCCACCCGTTGTTGTGCTCCCCCGCCAATTCCTTTAAGTTTCAGCCTTGCGGCCGTACTTCCCAGGTGGCTCGCTTCACGGCTTCCCTGCGGCACCAGACACGGTCGCGCCATGCCTGACACCTAGCGAGCATCGTTTACGGCTGGGACTACCCGGGTATCTAATCCGGTTCGTGCCCCCAGCTTTCGTCCCTCACCGTCGAACCCGTTCTGGTAAGACGCCTTCGCCACAGGTGGTCCCACAGGGATTACAAGATTTCACTCCTACCCCTGTAGTACCTCTTACCTCTCCCGGTTCCAAGTCTGGCAGTATCCCCCGAAAGCCTAATAGTTGAGCTATCAGATTTCCCGGAGGACTGACCAAACCGGCTACGGACCCTTTAGACCCAATAATCACGATCACCACTCGGGCCGCCGGTGTTACCGCGGCGGCTGGCACCGGTCTTGCCCGGCCCTTGCTAACGGATGTATTTTACACATCCGGACAGCCAGCATATGATGCTGGCACTCGGTGTCCCCTTATCACGGTTTCCCGCATTGTAAAGTTTTCGCGCCTGCTGCGCCCCGTAGGGCCTGGATTCATGTCTCAGAATCCATCTCCGGGCTCTTGCTCTCACAACCCGTACCCGTCGCTGGCTAGTAGGTACATTACACCCACTACTACCTGATAGGCCGCAGACCCATCCTTGGGCAGACGAATCCTTTTGACGCATAAAGCATTCCAGCAAATATGCGTTATCCGGAATTATCCCCAGTTTCCCGGGGTTATGCCGGTCCCAAGGGCAGGTTATCCACGTGTTACTGAGCAGTACGCCATGTATTGCTACATATGACTCGCATGGCTTAGGCGAACACCGATAGCAGTAACCTCTGGCAGGATCAACCAGAATTGTTAATGTATCGCACACTTCAAAATTAAAGGTCTTGGTCGCAGAAACTTGCACTAACAACTATCAATTCAGTTAGTTCATGTCGCGATAAATGTAGTATAATAACAAATATCACCCAGAATTAACCGAACCGACAAATCCTCGTCAGTCAGGAAATAACTCCTGACTCCATTTTTAATGATTAGTAATCTGCATTTATGATGCAGGAAGTTATAGTTACGCACCCATAGTATTTAAAGGTATCGACCCCCCTGTTTGACAGGAGAGATCATAACCGGTCACCATGAGAGAAAAACATCTAGCATGTGATTGAAACCACACTAGAGCAAACTTAGTATTTACGCATCCATTGTATTTAAAGATATCCATTCCCTCTTGAAAAAGAAGAAATATCAAACTTTTAGACAATGAGAAAACCAGCCTGCACAAAGACATTCATGCTTTGACTGGAAACACATATACATAAGTTTTAGTATATAAAGCTTGTTATTCAGAGAACTTTGTAAAGAAAAAAGATCATAACAGACTATGATATTTTGCTTTTTCAATTCCTGAATTCCCACTCTTGAATTGATAATTCGAGAGCAGCGCACGCTTGTTTTGCGCGTGAGACATACAAAGGAACATCCAGTATATATATCTATCGCTCGGTGCATTACTTGGAAAAAAATAATAATAAGAAGAGATTAAAGGATAACAGAAAAGCGCAGCATTAAAATAACAACAGGAAATTGAAAGCTGCACGACGAATAACCTTAAAACCCGAAAAAAGAGATATAGGGATATTTAAGGATATAAAAATAAAAGATGAAATAATAATTACAAATTACATGTAATGAGGTATCACACTGGCAGACTTAAAGAAACCTACATCAAGAGCCTCTCCCAGCACAGAAGAGACCGTGACAAGAGTGCGCACTCCGCGCAGGGAAAACAACGAAATCCTGGCAACTGTAGAAAGTCTCCTTGGTGCAAACAGGCTCAGACTCCGCTGTATGGATGGAGTCGTCCGTATGGGAAGAATTCCGGGGTCAATGAAGAAAAAGACCTGGATTAGAGAAGGAGACGTCGTCATTGCCGTGCCCTGGGAATTCCAGAATGAAAAAGCAGATGTGATCTGGAAATACACAAGGCCGCAGGTAGACTGGCTTGAAAGAAAAGGATACCTTAAAGGATAAACATGAGCAGGGATCTGGAAGAGAAAGTAAAGCGCATTGACAGTGCTACAGACAAAGCCCGGGCAAGAGAAAAAGACTCTGATCGGCTGAAGGTGGAAGAGAATGTATTTGATGTTCCCACCCTTAAAATCCTTTATACACTTTCAAATAAAGGGATAATAAAAGCAATGGGAGGAGCCATCAGTACTGGGAAGGAAGCAAATGTTTTCTATGCAGAAGGCGATGAAAAAGAACTGGCAATAAAGATATACAGGATGGCCAGCAGCACTTTCAAGGCAATGGATGCCTATATTATGAAAGACCCCCGCTTCACGAACATTCGAAACAACAGGCGAGACATCATTTTTGCATGGACGCGCAAGGAACTGCAGAACCTGAAGCGTGCAAAGAGCGCAGGCGTAAGGGTGCCTGAACCAATAGTTGCTGAAAAGAATGTCCTTATTATGGAATTCATGGGAGAAGAAAAGAAACCTTATCCCCTGTTGAAGAACACTCCTCTGGAAGATGATGAGGCAAAGCTTGTTTATAACAAAATCGTTGAATACATGCATCTCCTTTATAAAGAAGCAAACCTTGTGCATGCTGACCTGAGTGAATATAACATTCTCATTGACCCGGCAGATAAGACCCCGGTCTTTATTGATATGGGGCAGTCCGTAACCCTGGAACATCCCAATGCAAGAGAGTTTCTCTACAGAGACGTGCTAAATATACTCAGGTTCTTTGGCCGCTATGGGATCACGGACAAACCTGAAGAACTGCTTTCAAAAATACAGGCGGAAACAACATGACTCAGTATGTCAAAATCCCCAGAGAAAGAATCGGAGTAATCATCGGTCCTAAAGGAGAAATAAAAAAACTCATAGAGGACAAAACCACATGCCAGCTGGAAATAGAGAGTGATAGCGGAAAAATCGATGTTACCTGCGAGGGAGACCCTTTAAAAGAATTCAGGGTCCTTGAAACCATCAAAGCTATTGGAAGAGGTTTCAGCCCGGAAAAAGCTCTTGAAATCCTTGATGATGAGATGCTCATGCTTGAAGTGATTGACCTTTCAGATGTTGCCACAACTCCAAAAGAGCTCCAGCGCATAAAAGGAAGGATTATCGGAAGGAACGGGCGGACCAGAGAGCTTGCGGAAAGCCTGATAAATGTCAAAATCTCGGTATACGGAAAAACCGTATCCGTACTCGGTTACCCCGAACAGAACACCATAATACGAACAGCAATAAAGATGCTGCTCGATGGAGCCACTCACGGCGCGGTCTACAAATTCCTTGAAAAGAAACACCAGGAACTTCTGCACTCGCAGCTGGATTCGGTAGACTTTTACTAAAAAAAGAAAGACCATTACAAAAATTAATTAAAAAAGGAGAGTTCCGGAATCTTATTTTTATCCGACCTCTTCTTCATCTTCTTCTGACCTTTTTCCTCTGCCCTCAAGGAATTTACCTCTTCCGGGTTTTGCATTAATGGATTCTTCCATCCAGATAACCTCGCCTCTCGACAGAGTATATTCCGGAAAAACCGCATCCATGCCTTCGAAGGGGGTCCATCCCGCCTTGCTGTGAAGCATATCAGCTCTTACAGGCTGGAGGTTTCGAGGGTCCACAATCATAAGATCTGCATTATAACCCACCTCAAGTTTTCCTTTTCCCAGAAGGTCCAGCCCGAAAGCTCTTGCAGGATTCCAGCTTGTGAGCATTATCATCTTTGCAAGTGGCAGGATATTTTTCCGGACTGCTGCAAGCATAAGAGGCATAAGAGTTTCAACCCCCGGCACTCCTGACGGAGCAGCCCGGATATCAGGGCCCTTTTCAGATTCAAGGTGAGGAGCGTGGTCCGAGGCTACCATATCAATAGTCCCGTCATTCAGCCCGTTTACAAGCGCCTTGATGCTGTGGCTCCCCCTGAGAGGAGGATTCATTTTGCCAAAAACCCCGAGCCTCTCCCAGTCCTTTGTGGAAAGAAAGAGATGATGAGGAGTGACCTCGCACGTAAAAAGAGGTTCCTTATTTTCTCTTTTTGCAAGATACTTTTCCTTTCGGATCATCCCCACAGCTTCAAGTGTGCTCAGGTGGCAGAAATGTGCCTTTACTCCAAGCCTGGAAATAATCTCAAGCGCACACTGGACAGCAGATGCCTCGCACGCATTCGGGCGTACCTTCGAATGATAGTCACAGGAAACATCCCCTTTCAGCAGCTGCTCCAGTTCAAGCCGCATCTTTTCATCCTCAGCATGGATCGTGGCAAGGGCTCCGAGTCTTTTGATCTCAGCCAGGGCTTCTTCAAAATCTTCTTCTTTGATATTAAGCCCGCCCGTAGACTCAGCCATGAAAATCTCTCCAAAAGCTGTAACCCCCAGCCTCCAGAGTTCTTTGAGCTTCTCTATATTCCCTGTTACTCCGCCATTGATCCCGAAGTCTACTATGGACTTCTTCCTGGCAAGCTCAAGCTTCTGTTCAAAAGAGCGCCTGTCAGTTGTAGGAGGTATAGTATTCGGCTGGTCGATAACTGTGGCAATCCCCCCGGCAGCTGCAGCACATGACCCGGTGTACCAGTTCTCTTTCAGGGTCATGCCCGGTTCCCTGAAATGGACGTGAACATCAATTCCTGCTGGCAGAGTGAGCGATCCCTTTGCATCTATCACCATATCCGAACTTGATACCCTGAAATCTTTCCCTATTTTTGTAATCTTGCCGTGCTCAATAATGATTTCTGCAGGCTGGAGAGAATTATTATAGTAAATTCTTGTATTTTTGATATGAATATCAGGCATGGGCGTCTATATGCTTAAAACGTACTTAAAACATACACATGGGCGAAAAGTGAGAGCCAGAAACGAAAAGTAAAAAAGGAAAAAGGGAAGAAAAAAGAAACAGGGAAGAAAAAAGAAACAGGGAAGAAAAAAAGAAATAGGGAAAAAAACCCTTTTCAGTTCAGTTTAATGCGTTCAGCTGTTGCAAGGTAAACAACGCTTTCACAGATATTACAGCAGTGATCTGAAATCCTTTCAATATAACGAATAAGGAAAAGCAAATATGTGGCTTTGGAAATAATGCTGGTATCCTTTGCCATCATTTCTATCAATTCAACCCAGACTGCATAAAAGAGTTTATCCACCTCTTCATCCCGGGATGCTGCCACTTTTGCAAGCTCAGCATCCTGAGTCTCAAAGGATTTAAGGGAATTTTCAAGCATATATGCTGCAATATCTGCCATTTTTTTCGTATCTATAAGTGGCTTTATGTGGCCGCCTTCGAATTTTCCAGGAATTTTGGCAATATTAATAGAAAGCCCGACTATTCTCCTAAAGTCTGCTGAGATCTTGAGTGCTGACACGACAAGCCTGAGATCACTTGCCATCGGCTGCTGAAGTGCAAGCAGGTCAAAAACAGAAGCCTCTATTATTTCCTCGAGTTTATCCACTTCAGGCTCAAGAGCAAGAGTCTTTCCGGCAAGCTCGACGTCAAGATTTATAACAGCCTCCATTGAGTCTCGAAAAACCAGCTCAGACATTTCCCCAAGGGAAAGTACGGACTCTTTAAGCAGATCTAGCTGCTGAAGGTATCGTTCTCTGACCATAGTTATCACCCGAACCTGCCAGTGATGTAATCCTCAGTGCTCTTTTCCCTGGGGCTGTGGAAGATTTGCCTTGTCTGACCGAACTCAACAAGTTCTCCCATAAGGAAAAATCCGGTATAATCCGAAATCCTGGCTGCCTGTTGCATATTATGAGTTACGATTACTATTGTATAATCTTTTTTGAGGTTCATAATCAGGTCTTCAATCCTTGCAGTAGAAATAGGATCAAGAGCGCTGGTAGGCTCATCGAAGAGGATAATTCGGGGTTTTACCGCCAGAGTCCTTGCAATGCACAGCCTTTGCTGCTGACCGCCGCTTAAAGAAAGAGCAGGAGATTTGAGCCGGTCTGAAGTTTCTTCGAAGAGGGCAGCCGAACGAAGGGCATTCCTGACAACTCCGTCAATATCCTTTTTATTTACTCCATGAATACGCGGCCCATATGCAACATTATCGTAAATTGACATCGGGAAGGGGTTGGGCTTCTGAAAAACCATTCCTACCTGTTTTCTCAGCTCAACGACATCAACATCAGTTCCGTAAATATCCTCGTTTTCGATTAAAACTTTGCCTTCTATCCTGCAGTTTTTAACAAGATCATTCATCCTGTTTAAGCAACGGATGAATGTGGATTTACCGCAGCCGGAAGGACCTATAAGAGCAGTTACGCTGTTTCTGGGTATCTTCAGGGATACATTCTTAAGAGCCTGTTTTTCCCCGTACCAGAGATTAAGGTTTTCTACTGTTATATGCGTCTGAGCTACGTTTTGAACAACTTCAGTCATTTATTGACTCCGATTATTGTGTTAACCTGATAATTATTGAAAATTACAGAAAATATCCTGCTTACCTTAATTGATTCAGATTTTCAATTTCTGCCTGTAATGCCTGCGGATCATAACCGCTATGATGTTTAATCCCAGCACAATCATCAAAAGGACAAGAGCTGTCCCGTATTGAAGGGGCCGGGTCTGGATAATGTTTGTCCCTGAGGTTGCAAGAACAAAAAGATGGTAGGGAAGAGCCATGAACTGGGAATACACAGAATCAGGCATCCTTGGCAAAAAGTAAGCAGCGCCTGTAAGAAGAATAGGAGCTGTTTCCCCTGCAACCCTTCCTATACTCAGGATCGAGCCCGTAACAATCCCCGGGATTGCCGCAGGCAATACAACGTGCCTTATAGTCTGCCACTTGCTTATTCCGAGTGCGAGTGAAGATTCACGGTATTCGTTCGGGACTGCGATCAGGGCTTCCTGAGTGGAACGAATAATTACCGGAAGAATCAGAAGAGAGAGAGTAAGGCAGGCCGACAGCAGAGAAGAACCAAACCCGAAGTACTTAACGAAAAGTGCGAGTCCGAAAAGCCCGAATACGACAGATGGAGTCCCTGCAAGGTTATTGATTGCCATTTCTATGAGCCAGGTAGTGCGGTTTTCTCCTGCATATTCGTTCAGGTAGATAGCAGCCATAATCCCCACAGGAAGAGCTACAGCCATTGATCCCAGAATAAGATAAACAGTGCCTGCAATTGCAGGATAGATTCCACCCTGGGTCATCCTCATCCGGGGCATTTCGGTAAGAAACTCAATGCTGATTGCACTGTAACCATTGTAAATAATATAGGCGAGAATAACAACCACAAACCCGGCTACGGTCATTGCTGAAAGGGTGAGAAGTGAAAAGGCTATTTTTTCGCTTGTTCTTGCATTTAGCCCCATACTCAATCCCCCCTGTACCCGAAGGGATTTATGATCGTTTTCGTTTACTTTTGTACTTAGTTCCACTTTCAGTCCACCTTAAACCTGTATCTTTTTTTGACCATATCCGCAATCAGGTTAATCAGAAAAGTTATGATGAAAAGGACAGACCCAACCGCAAAGAGGGCATGGAAGTGCGCGCTTCCCTGAGGGACTTCACCCATCTCAAGTGCGATTGTGGCAGTCATTGTTCTTACAGGGTCCAGAATGCCGCCGGGAAAAGAAGGAATTACTGCAGTGTTTCCAGTTACCATCATAAGGGTCATTGTCTCCCCTATTGCCCTCCCAATGCCGAGCATCACAGCAGCTGAAATTCCGGAGAGAGCTGCAGGCACTATGACCTTGTAAATAGTCTGCCACCTTGTTGCCCCCAGAGCAAGCGAACCCTGCTTGATAGTACTGGGAACCGAACTTATAGCGTCCTCAGAAATGGTAATTATTGTGGGGAGAGCCATGATTCCGAGCATTATGGAACCTGTAAGAGCAGTCTGTCCGGTAGGCAGGTTGAATATATTCTGAACTGCAGGAACCAGGATGACAAGCCCGAAGAAACCGAATACAACAGAAGGAATACCTGCGAGAATCTCAATAAAAGGTTTCAGGGCATCCGCAACCTTTGGGGGCGCAATTTCAGAGATATAAATGGCAGCAGCAATTCCCAGAGGTACTGCAAAAAAGATTGCTCCGGCAGTAACTATAAGAGAACCGAAGAAGAGAGGCAATAATCCGAACTGCCTGTTAACTGATGTTGGATACCAGAACTTTCCTGTGAGGAAGTCCAGAAGGGACGTTGCTTTAAAGAGAAGTAAACTGTCCCTGAACAAAAAAAGGCATATAAGGAAAAGGATGACAACCGTAAGGGCACTTACTGAGAAAAGCACCGACTCAATCGTCTTCTCCTTATAATTCCTGCGAAACATGTTTTTACCTTAAAGTGGTTTTACTGTAACAGCTTGTAGGCTTTTATTACTGATCTGCAGGGAAGTACCCTACTTCAGTTACCAGGCTCTGTCCTGTTTCGCTGAGTACAAAGTCAACGAACTCCTTTGTCAAGCCTGAGGGTTCACCATTGGTGTAGAAGTAAAGAGACCTTGAAAGAGGGTATGCACCGCTGAGGATGTTTTCAGGACTTGGGGTTTCAGGGCCGTTTCCTGCATCCAGGCTTAAGGCTTTTACACTTTGATCAAGGTATGCAACACCGATATATCCGATTGCATTGGGATTCTGAGAAACTTCCCCAACTATTCCCCCTGTTGCAGGCTGGGTAAGTGCATCAGGTCTATATTCATCTCCCTGTAAAACCTCTTCCTTGAAATATTCGTAAGTACCTGAACTGCTGTCCCTGGAAATCACCACAATCTTCCTGTCTTCTCCACCTACGTCCTTCCAGTTGCTGATGCTTCCATTGTAGATGCCGCGCAGCTGGTCAAAGGTAAGTTCAGAAACAGGGTTCCCGGGGTTAACAACAACTGAAATGCCGTCATAGGCAATTGTTGTCTCCACAGGGGTGATGCCGTTAGACTGAGCAGCTTCTATTTCTTCGGCTTTAATTTCTCGGGATGCTGCAGCAATGTCGACTTCACCATCAATGAGAGCTGTAATCCCAACACCCGACCCACCACCGGTGACAGTTACACTTTTGTCAGGGTTTTCAAGCATGAATTCTTCAGCTTCAGCCTGAGCAAGGGGGAGAACCGTATCTGAACCTTTCAGAGTAATACTCCGGGATTCAGCCCCGGGAACTTCCCCTGAAGAGGTTTCTTCACCCTGAGAAGAACTTTCGCCATTTTCATTTCCGGTACATCCAATTCCCAGAAATACAAGTCCAAACACCAGTAACGTGAGGATTGCATATGTTTTTAATTTATTTACCATGTTACACATACTCCATTAAACAAATAACAATAAACTAACAATCTATAATCTACAATATCATTTATCGTACAGGAGGTAATAAAAAGAGAGAAATATATAAGGATTCTCCACATATAATATATTGAGATATATATAAGGAGTCCAGCCCCAGTAATCTATTTAACTATATAGCAAGTATGTAAAGCATATAGCTAAGATAAAACTTGCCAAAAAAGTAAAAGACTAATTGTTAAAAGAATAAAAAACATACCAGCTCAGTATATTCACACTTAGGAACACTTCTCCTGCCCCCGAAAGTTTATTATTCCTCAAAAGTTGCGGAGGGCCTCTCCAGCCTTTCTGGCGTCTTCAAAAAAAGAGATGACTGCGAGAAATGGATTAAAAAATATCCAGATTATTTTCAAAGAAGAGTAATTTTAATCAAAGAAGGGCAATTTTAATCAAATGAGGGTAATTTTAATTATTCAGCAGATCCGAAGCTATCTGGTGTTATTATTTTCTGGTTTTTCCTTTTTCTTTAGAAGTCAAACAGTGAACGCTGCTCTGCACGTCCGTTTTCCTGACATGGGACCTTTTCTTCCTGCACGATTCCTGTTATTTTATGGGAGGGAACTTTTTGGTTTTCCTGTTTTTTCACTCCGGGCTCTTTAACTTCAAAATCGAAGAGGCCTTTTTGTTTAGAGTCAAAGTCAAGAGATGAAACATTGACCCCGAAGACTTCCAGTATGCGTTCAACAGGAGGCAGGATCTGTTTCTTAACGTAATAATCAACATCAAGAGGAACATTATGTTCCCGGACATAATCAGGGTCCTCAGCGCGGTCTACAAAAAGACCTTTCCCTGCCACGATGACAAAAGGAATCCTTGTCCCTATTGAAGGCATGACCCCTGTCCGTTTTTTCAGGTTTTCCGCAACTGTGAGGTGAGGCTGCTTATTTTTGTAACTGTCCGTTCTCCGGGTAAGTGTCCGGGTAAGGACAAGTTTCTCAATGATACCTGCATCTTTCCCCGGGTCAAGGTTTCTGACATCACTGACCACGTTACGTACATGTTCTACAGCCCCGTCAACGTCACCTTTTATAAGCACAAGCTTGAGGACTTCATTAAGTGTAATGGAGGTCAGTTCACACCAGTCCCTGCGAACGGTTTCCATTCCTTTGACCTTGATTTTGTTTTCCCAGCCAGAGTTTCTGGGTTCAAAAAGCCAGAGAGCATAGCGCTTCTTTGCAATGAGCAGGGCGCGTTTTGCAATTGCCTCAAATTCAAGTTCCATGGGGTCCGGAAGAGATGCCGACACAATTTGGGACAATCTGTTCCCTACAAGGCTTACATCTTCAAGGGAAAGGTCTCCTTCTGACCTGCAGTGTACAAAAACACTATCCGTGTCCCCATAAGCAACTGACAGATCAATTACTCTGTCCTGAGGGGAAATTTCTCCTGCTTCCTCAAGAAACAGGGCTGCGGAATCCCTGAGGACAATTTTTCCTATATCGTTATTGATGAGATCCCTGGTGTTGAGGATATTACTTCTCCCGAAGCTGGTTACAGCATTTGCAAGTGTCAGGCTGTAGAGCCTTGCCCTTGCATATCCCGAATAGCCGTAAAAACTATTCAGCAGGATTTTTATAGCTAGCTGGGTTGCATCAAGCACACGGTACTCATTTTTGTCTGAAGTCAGTCTCATCCTTTTCTTTGTCTCGCCCCTCTGGTTAAGAAGGTCTTCAAGGATGGAGGGGACAATTCCCCTGTAAACCTCGGGAGGCACGAATTCTCCCCCTGAAGGAGGCTTTATAGCTTCCCCGTCAGGCCGGTCCTTTGTCACAACAGTCGTATAACACAGGTTGTGAGCCATCATAATTGTAGGATAAAGGGACTTGTAGTCAAGGATGAGCACATTTTCCAGAAGCCCTTTTTTTGGCTCAAGAACTTCCCCGCCTTTCAGGTCAGAACTCATGTCATACCTTTCTGCCGAAAGTTCGTCTCCTGGCTTTGGAAGGATGACCCTATCTCTCAGCCCAAACTCCCTGAGAAGAAGGGTCTCAACCATGGAAGTCTGGCCTCCGTCAACGATTTCCTGGAGCAGGCTCCCGCTTACCTGGGCAAGGGCAATATATTTGTCAAGAAGCCTCAGGTTAAGTACGAGCTCAAGTGCAAGTTCAGCGTCCCTGCGTGCATAATCAACGAATTTAAGGAATTTCTCCCCGGAGTCATTCCAGTGCTCCTCCATTTCCAGCGGAGGGACATCAAGTTTCTCACGGCTCAGAAGCTCTTTTGAAACGGCTCTCAAAGTATACTGCTTCAGGCTGAAAGCTCTCCTTACAAGCGGGAGGGCATCAACAACCACCCTTCCTTTAACCTCAGTCCGAGTAATGAGCCCGAACCTTCTGTAACCTATATGGCTGCCGTCCCTGCCCACAACAGGATTGATGTTTTCCCCTTTTGCATTCAGGGCTTTGACCCTGTCAGTTATATAGGGGATATCGAAGTCCTGGTGGTTGTATCCTGCAACAATATCAGGGTCGTACTCGCAAATAATCTCGAAAAAGCGGTTTAACATATCGGTTTCGTCTTTGCATGGGAGGACGTCTCCGTTCATGCCGTCAGCAGGCTTTGCCAGCAGGATAAGTGTCTTATGCTCTTTATACGCAGGTTCGAAAGAGAAACTGATCATAATTATTGGAGAGACATCCGGAGAAGGCATCCCTCCGTCGAGGGGAAGACACTCGATATCAAAAGAAAGGTATTTCAGGGGAGCAATAGTCAGGTTTTCAACCCTTTTTAGCTCAGACCCGAGTATTGAAGTGTCACATGCAAACTTTTCGCAGCGGGAGTTTCCTGCAGAGCCTGCTCTTAAGTACCTGGCAGGGTCAACAGGCTTTCCTTCTGCAGAAATCCATACCATGCCTCCAAGGTCTCTGTCAATTAAAAAGCGGTTTCTGAAAAGAATATCACTCTCATAAACCTGCCAGTCACCTTCAGCTTTCAAAACATCCTGGATCTTCAGAACTTCGTCCCTTATCTCAGGAACATCCCTTGGCAGGCTGGTAGTAATCCTGAGCATTTTTGTTTTCGTTTTCTGGTACCCTACAGGCTCGAACTTTTCGATGATTTCGACCTTTTTGACCTGCTCAAAAGTATCCTTAATAAGCCGTGCTACAGCGTGCAGGTCTCCTGAGGCCTTGAGGTAAAAGTAAGGCTCAAAATCCGGGACAAAGCAGCATACACTTTTTCCGTCCGCCCCCCTGCCAAAGAGGCGGATGACAGGTCTACTGTCAACGATTTCGTAATCTGCATCCAAGATCTGAAAATCCATAGGCATGGTTTAAAGCTTAAGATAGACATATAGCTTTTGTTGTATTTTTGAGAAATGAAGTCTCACCCTGAAAAAGCTCTCCATACCCGAAAAAATACAAGAATCTTAATAAACTCAAACTGAAGAAACGCCGGGATGCATCATGATTTCAAACGGGGCTGAAGCTCTAACAGCATTAACTATAGAATCCGCTTTTAAATTTTCAAGAGTGAGATAGGTAGCTCCAAGAGCTGTGGAGATCTGCTGTGCAAACCCAAATTTAATCATACTGTTTTCCGTATCAATTACAGCAGACTGGATGCCTTCCTCCTTTAACCTGGATGCTATTGTGATTATTTCATGGAGAGGAGGTTCGCCGTTCATGCTTACATTTGCCCTGCCGTCAGAGATAAGGACCATAAAAGGGCAGGTGTCAGGGTCACGCCTGAGTTCGCTTTTTATAATCTCATACCCCTTTACAAGCCCCCTGGAAATCGGAGTCTTCCCTCCCGTGGGCATCTCCTGAAGATATTTTTGAGCCAGTTCTATACTGGAAGTCGGAGGCAGCAACAGTTCTGCGCTATCTCCTTTAAATGCGATAAGCCCTACTCTGTCCCGTTTCTGGTAAGCATCCATCAGCATGGAAAGGACCGCACCTTTGGAAGCAACCATTCTCTGCCTGGCTCCCATGGAACCGCTGGCATCCACCACAAAAAGGACAAGGTTGCCAATCTTTTTCTCACGAATTTTTTTTCTTAAGTCAGGATCATGAATTATTATGGAATTTCCGTTCTTTTCCCTTGTGAGCTGATAAGGAGCAGCTGCCCTGAGAGTAGCATCGAAGGCAAGGTCTGTGGTTTTTTCATGAGGAATTGCACTCTTTATATACCTGCCCTGTCTGGAACTGGTAAAGGTTTTACTTCGCCTGCCCGACCCTTTCCGGTCAGCCCTGATAAATTCAGGAGCAAGCTGTTTTATCTGATAGTTTTCCCCTGTAGCAAAAATAGTTTCTGAAGAGGCATCAGGCTGCCCTTCGGCATTGCTCTGTGCGTTTTCCGGCTGCTGCCCTTCCGGGTGTTCGTGAGTTTTTTCAGGGTTTTCTTTACGGTCCTGCTTCTGCTGTTCCTGATTATTTTGATCTCTATTTTGCTCTTTCTCTTTATTCTTCTCTTTCTGTTTTTCCCTGTGTTTTTCAATGCTTTCATCCAGCTTATCCTGTTTGTCGGAATGAGAATCAAAAGGTTTTCTGCGCATGCGGTGAGAAAGCACAAGTTCTGCAGCTTCTTTTACGTCTTCTTCAAGAACGTCAGCCCTCCCGTTAAAAGCTGAAAGAGTGATTGAGGTTTTCATCATTGTTATGTCTGCCCTGTGCCCGTCAACACCCATATCAACGCAGATCTGGCTGATCAGCTCAAGCATATCGTCCGAAATCCGAACTTCGGAAAGAAGCTGCTTCGCGGTGAGGATCTGTCCGCAAAGCTCGGTTTCGGCAGCCTGCCAGTTTGCTGCAAAGCCCTCAGGGTCTGCCTCGTAACTGAGCCTGAATTTTATAAGCTCAACCCTTCTGGAAACATCACTGATGCCTTTTACATCCACACATAAGCCGAAACGGTCAAGAAGCTGAGGACGCAGTTCCCCTTCCTCAGGGTTCATGGTGCCCACGAGCACAAAGTTTGCAGGATGGGAGTAAGAAATCCCTTCGCGCTCAACAGTATTTACCCCCATTGCCGCAGAGTCAAGAAGTACATCTACAATGTGGTCATCCAGGAGGTTGATCTCGTCCACGTACAGGATGCCCCTGTGAGCCATTGCAAGCACACCCGGCTCAAAACGTTTTTCTCCTTTTTTAATAGCATGTTCAATATCAAGGGTTCCGACAACTCTGTCCTCGGTGGCGCTTACGGGGAGGTCCACTACCTTCATTTTTATCCGGGAAACTCTCAGGTTTCCTGCATTTAGTTTTCCAAGGCATTCCTCACACAGCTCTTTTTGATATTGAGGATTGCATTTGAATTTACAGCCCTCAACGACTTCGATTTCAGGCAGGAGGTTTGCAAGGGCCCGTACTGCCGTTGATTTGGCAGTGCCTTTTTCCCCTCTGACAAGGACTCCGCCAAGTTTAGGGTTAATGAGATTCAGGACAAGGGCTTTTTTCATTTTCTCCTGCCCGACTATGGCGGTAAAGGGATAGACAGCAATATTATGGTTCTTCATATTTTTGCCCCGGTTTATTTTCAGACTCCTATAAGGTATTCTTCAATACTCATAGCTGGTATGGACCAGCTTGAAACGGACGGAAGGATGGACCTTACATTTTCCACCTTATTCATGTAAGGGTAAAAGGTAACAAAGAGATTCCCCGCGGTCTTCTTTTCAAACCTTCCAATCCAGATATCCTCCGTTACATTGATATCCGAACCGGACCAGACCACATGCTTATTTTCGAGCCTGAGTTTCGGATATGTTTCAACAATAGTAAGCTCTCCGTACTCCTTTCCGTAATTCAGCTCAAGCGGGCTGTCAGAGAAGTGCAGGAGGTGTTTCAGGTTAACAGCAGAGAGTTCATCTCCCTGTATTACACTGTCAACATATACTGAAAAAAGGGGCACCTCCACACCATTTAATTCCTTTTTGTAGAGGAAAGTGTGAGTTCCCAGGTCAGCGGATTTACCGGGAGAGATTATGCTTGAATAAACCGGGAGTTTGTTCCTGGAAAGAGTGAGGCAGGCTTTATCCGATGCCAGATCTGTAACTTTCAGGGTATACCCTTCTTTTAGGTCGTATTCTTCATTCGGGTAGAGGATTTTCTCATCTTCTTCCAGAAGGATATTTACAATACCTCTATCAGTTCCGAGATATGCGTATTCTTCACCGTTCCAGCCAAGCACTGAGTATCCCTGATTAAACCAGTCTGTCCCGTAATCCATCATTTCCGGGTTTTCATAAGTTACCTTAACAGGCAGGGATTCATAAACAAGGCCTCCTTCGGGGACCCAGTCGTTTCCGGCGTCAAGCGTTATGCTGAGGCTTTCCGTACTGAGGTCGTATTCCGGGTCATAGAATAGCATGCCAAAAGAATCTGCTGTCCAGTTGCAGGAGTCAGGATAGGAATCGGACCGGTTTACAGTTAAGGATGTGCCCCTGATTTTATACGATTTTATAGTGTCCTGGGTCATGTTGTAAGAACATGCCCTGTAAACAGTATCAGCAACTCTCAAATCAATCAGGTTGTCAAGGACGGTTATGTGGTCCCCGGGCTGCATCCTGATAGGTGCTTTGTTTTTCAATTCGATACTCTTATTTGTAACTGAGCTGACTTCGAACTTTCCGTATTCATCCCCTTTTTCAATCCTGCGAGGAGTATCCGAATAATGGTTTACGCTTTTAAGGCGCACTATCGGGTCCCTGCTGTCAAGAACCTTTTCCAGGGTCCCTTCAAGGATAACATACTCTTTGCCGTCGACCTCTGTCGTGAAATTAAATTTGGAACCCTCTTCCACGGTTTTTGTGGTAACCTGCTCGGAATTTTTCTGGAGCTCGAGAAGGGCATAATTCCCGTTTATGCCCTGAAGAACCAGTTTACATCCGTGCCCGAGATCAAAATCGTTTCCCCTTTGAAGATCACGGCTTCCGGAACTGATGAGGCTCTCACTGAGCAGCCCGTCCTCAAGAACCTTATATTTCTTCCCAAAAAAAGCAGTTGAACCGGAAGTGATTTTGGAAGTATAGATTGCGTCTTCGGTGTCAATAAACCCGTCTTCGGCAAAAGTAAGCTCCAGAGTTTCATAATATGTTCCTGAAGTTGTTGAATAATAAAACCCCGGGCAATTTTCCGCATTGAGAATGTGATGGTCTCCCGCTGCGATGCTTATAAGCTGGCCCCGCTGTTCAATAGCACCCTCTGAAGGAATGGTAATAAATAAAACCACTATTAGAAAAAAAATTGAATACTTAAATGGTAAAATAATACGATTATCATCAATAATATCCATAAGAATAGCATGAATAGTATTACTAAATAATCTTTTCTTTTTTATTTTATGAAATCAAAAAAACGTGAAAGAAAAAATAGATTCAAATTCAGTATATTTTTGAAAAAATGCCCATTTACTTATAAGACGCAAATGAAATAATAAAGTCATTAGATCCTGAAAAATAGAAAAATTCAAAATAAAGAGTCAGTGAAATTTGATCACAATTATAACCTGAGATCCATTTTTTTGCAAATATAATTTTTAAAATTATTCCCAATTCGTAATCAAAATATTAAAAAAAGTATGAATATATTTGCAGAATTTAAGATTATTTAGAAATATTTATTACCTACTAACAATGACTATTTTTTATGCCTTCAGGAAAAAAAGCCATTCCGGGATTAATATTCCTCCTCTTTGCAGTCCTGATGATACTGTACTTTCAAACAGCAACTGATGAGAAGATAATTTATGAGGAAAATTTTGAGGACAGATCCGGGATCGAAGGAGGCTTCCTCGGGTGCGAAGACAGCACACTTTATCTGGATACTCAAAACCCTGCACGGACCGGGGAAGGGGTATGGAATAAAAATATAAGCCTGTCTCCCGGAAAAATCTCATGGAACTGGGAAGGGCAGGATACGGATAACTTCAGCCTCTGGTTAAAGATCTCATTCAGTGACCACAAATCTATTTATTATGTTGCAGCAGGGAGCAGGAACCCACAGTCTGAAGGCGAATTTTACCGGGATGAGGAAAACAGGAGGCGTTTTTCTCCTTCTGTCGTAATCTCCGGAATCCCCATGGGTCTGGTTGAAAGAGATATCATTGCGGATTATACCGGTTATTGCGGTCCTGCTGAAAATATAAAGATTGTGAAAATGAGTGCAGGGTTTGTAGACAACAGCACAGATCACACGAACCTGTTGAAGATTTCAGACCTGAAAATCCACGGAAAAGCGTAATCAGTCAAAATAACCTGAAAACCAGATAGCCTGAAAACCAGAGGGATCTGAAAATGAAAAAAAGCAGTATAGCATTGATACTATTATTTGCATTTATCTTATTGACAGTTTCAGGATGCATATCTTCCGATATAATGTCTTCAGGTAATGTGTCTTCTGACAGCACATCTCCGGATGAAGGCGAAGGAAATGCAGGGGAAAACTCACGCAATGTACTGAATCAGATAGATACGGCATCTTATGAAAAATCTTCGCCTTATCTTTACTGGGAGTATGAGCTTGGGGACATAATTCCGGAAAACATAAGTGAAGGACGGGGGAACACTCAGGACTGTGTAAGGTTTACCACAGACGGAAAATATCTAGCTGCAGGGACAGGAAAAGACCTCACTGTTCTTGATGTGGCAGGTAAAAATGTTCTCTGGAAAAAGACTCTTAAAGGAAATATTTCAGACCTTTCTTTTTCAATAGACGGAAAGTACCTCATTGCTGGAGAGAGAAGCGCTGACGGCTGCATATATTCCTTTGATGCCAGCACTGGTGAAGAGATACACCGTTACAGGACTGCAGATGACCTGGGGACAGACGAGAACTACAGAAACCAGCCCTGCATATACAAAATAAAGACTTCTGATGATGCCGTGTATATTGCAGCAGGGAGATACTGGAAAGATTCCGGATATGAGCTGGCTTCAAGGGTTTACAGGTTCAGTCCTGATGGCAATCTGTCCTGGAAACTTCCGGCAGCAGAAAATTACCCCGGAAGTGTAAACTGGATAGATTCAAGCCTGGACGGAAAAAATGTTGTTTTTTCAACGGGAGACTGGACAAATTCCCTTGAAATAGGTGCGGTAATTTACTCTGTGGATGAAAGAGGGAGTTTACGCTGGAAATACGAAATCCCGCCTCTTAGACCTTATTTTGTCTCTGCAGCAGTCTGGCACGGGCTTGATGTTTCGGATGACGGTTCCATAATAACTGCTTTTACAGGGGACGGAAGAAAATACCTGTTTTACGACTCCGAGATGAAAAAACCTGGAGACGGAAAATCCGAATGGCACTCCGAAAAATATCAGTCCAATGTGACAGCCCCGGAAGAGCTTGAAGGCAGCGTCATCTACGCCTATGGCGAAAACGCGAAAATCGCATCTGAAGATGAAATACTCTACCTTACAGGTGCCACACTTCCTGCATATTATCCCGGAAACGTCCCTATGGCATACCCACTTGAAAACTCACTCGTATCATGCGATGCCGAAACAGGAGAGACTTCCTGGACATACAGCCTCGGAGGACGCTGTGCAGGAATTATTTACTCTCCCGATGAGAGGTTCTTTGCCCTGCCAGTCGGAAAAGATACCTCATCAGGCAATACTCAGGTCCATGGAATCCATGTATTCGATTCCCGGAAATCCGGAAATGGGAACTCAAAACTGCTCTGGACTTTCAGGACCGAAGGGGTTGTTGCAGATGCTGCAATTTCTTCAGACTGTACCGTAGCTGCGGTTGAACTTCCTCTAAAACTCAAAAACGGGGATGTAACCGGAAAACACAGGTTAATAATTGTCAGGTGAGAGAATGAGATGGAAATATTTGGTAGTCCTGCTTATTGTGATTTTACTGGCTTCGGGATGTGCTGAAAAAAGCCAGGGGCCTGGAGCCAGCGCAGCTTTTCAGGAGCCGGAGTCAGATACTCAGGATACTGAGAAAACAGGCAATTCCGAAGAAGGAGTCCACATAGACTCAGTGGTTTTCTCAAGGGCTGGGGCTCTACTTACTCTGAAAGATGAGGCAGAAATTTCGGAAATCGGGGTTTACTCTGAAAGCGAAGAGATAGCTTCTCAGGAGATCGGAAAAAACAAAGACAATGTTTTTGTTTCCTTTAACTGGGACCCTGAAGCCCGGTACAGGTTTGAAGTGATTACAGGTTCAGGGGCATCCGGCACTATAGAAGCATATGCCCCTTCAAAACCCTCCCTGAAAAAGGAGTATACAATAGAGCTTGAAGATGTAACTCCGGGAGATATCGAAAAAACCTCAACAAACGTGGAAGGTGCGTTAAAATTTTCTCCTGACAGCGAATATCTAGCCATAGGGACAAATGGAGGCTCTCTTAAACTCATAAAGGTAGCAACAGGTGAAAAGGTGTGGGAAAAACAGCTCGTTAAAGGGATAGCGGACGCAAGAATAGCAGACATAGAGTTTTCAGAAGACGGCAAACGCCTTTTTGTGGGAGAAGAAAGCCCTGATGCTTTCCTCTATTGTTTTGACCTTGAAGGAGCTGAAATCTGGAAATATGGAGCAGGTAAGGAACTGGGTTCGGACCTCAAGTACATGCCTGCCATGAAAAAGATAAAACTTGACTCGGAAGGGAATATTTACGTCGCTGCAAGCAGGGCATGCGGTTATATCGGTGAGAAATACAAATACCTAGCAAGAGTCTATTCCTTTGACCCTGAGGGCAACCTGCGCTGGAAATTCCCGGAATCAGAATACATGGACTCTGGAGTTACATGGATTGATGCCACTCCTGATGGGAAATACGCTGTTTTTGGCACCACATGTTTTACAGAAACAGAAAAGTGGAGAGAAGGCACTGTCCATGCCCTGAACGGAAACACAGGACAGGAACACTGGAGCTACAAGATCCAACCGGTTGAGCCGTTTTTTGACTATTCCGCAATCTGGTACAGCACGCAGATCACTCCTGACGGGGAAAAGCTGATAACAATGACAAGCGACGGCAGGGCTTTTTTATTCAATAATTCCCGGATCATAGAGACCGGGACCCCGGAAATTGCATGGCAGCAGAACATTTCAACCCCTATAGTCGTGAGTGGAGTCCCTATCTACGGCAGTGCTAACTATGCTTACATAGTCAATGACACCCTTATATTTTCAATAGGTAGCACCTTCTCCAAAGACAAAAACAAAGATGCACCCTTTGAACACCCGAGCGGAAACAGCCTTTTTGCATATGATTATGATGGAAACCTGCTCTGGAAATGGAGAGTTGACGGGTATGCGGGAGAATGTGCAGTAAATGACCGCTACCTTGTGATTCCTCTTGCCCAGAACCTGGTAACCGAAGACAGAAGTGTACACGGAGTGTATGTCTTTGACGCATCAAAAAGCGGAGGCGCAAGTTCAAGGCTCATCCAGACCTACAATACCGAAGGAATAACGGTCTCTGCTGATATCTCACCCGACGGCAGGTATATTGCAGCCCTGGAAGCCCCTTCAAGGCTTGACGACGGCACGGTTCTCGGAGAATATAAAGTGCATATCCTGACCTGAGGGGGAAGTATGAAAATCGTGTCAGTAACGTGGAATTCATACATTCCCACCCTTTTAAGGGCGGCAGAAGAACTTGGAATAGAGCTTGAGGCTTATTATTCAAAAATCCTTGAAGAAAACCCTGAAGAAGCCGAAAACGTGCTCATTGCGTGCGAGCATGCTGATGCTATCTTTCTTTACCACATAGCCAATCCCTTCTGGGAGGATTTTTATAAAAGACTTGAACCGCTGAAAGCAGATAGACCCTTAATCTGTGTTGGAAGTAACCCCTCAAGTTTCACCCTTTCATCAGTAAAACTCGAAATCGCAGCCACATGTTTTTCGTATATGATTTACGGAGGGGAAGAAAACTTCAGCAACATGCTCAGGTACCTCTTAAAAGAGGTTTTCGGAGCTGAAACCGAAGCAAAACCTCCGAAAAAGATACCCTGGGACGGGCTCTATCACCCGGATGCGGGGGAAATGTTCTCAAATATCCGGGATTACCTGAACTGGTACGGGCCCCTGAAGGATAAAACCGTAGGGATTCTCATCTCAAGGACTTCCTGGGTAAATAATGAGCTTGAAATTGAGAAAGCCCTTATCAGGGATTTTGAAAAACTGGGTTTATCCGTCATTCCTGTTTTTGCATACTCTCTGAAAGATGAGGAACTTGGAAGCAGGAGTATGGAAGAAGTCATAGAGGACTATTTCATGGAAGGAGGCAGCCCCATCATAGACTGCCTTGTGAAGCTTTCTCCATTTTTTATTGCCAGCAGCAAGGCAAAAGAAAGGGAAGCCTCATGTGCAGCACAGGGCGTAGAGCTGCTCAAAAAACTCGATGTCCCGGTTTTCCAGCCTGTAATTTCACATTATATGACCATAGAACAATGGCGGGAGTCGCAGGGCTTGAGTACTGAGATTGGGTGGAGTGTTGCTCTTCCTGAGTATGAGGGCGGGATTGAGCCCATCATAATAGGCGCAGGCAAAGCTGAAGAAAATTATATGGGGCGCTTCCCTATCCAGGACCGCTGCTCAAAGCTGACATCCAGGATATTAAAATGGATAGAACTCAGGAAAAAGCCAGTTGACCGGATAAAAATCGCGTTTATCCTCCACAACAGGCCCTGTACGGGAGTTGAAGCTTCGATCGGAGATGCTGCCAACCTTGATTCCCTTGAAAGTGTGTCAAGAATCCTTCACAGAATGCAGGAAGCAGGTTACTCTGTTGACCCTCCCCGGGATGGCAAAGAGCTTATAGACACAATCCTGAGCAAAAAAGCAATTTCAGAGTTCAGGTGGACTCCCATTAACGAAATAGTAAAGAATGGCGGAGCCCTCGCTTTTGTGGAGAAGGAAGAGTACGAGAAATTTTTCAATACCCTGAGCCCGAGTGTCAGGCAAAAGGTAATTGAAAGCTGGGGAAACCCTCCTGGAGAAGAGGTCAACGGCATCCCTGCTGCAATGGTCTACGAGAATAAAATTGTGGTAACCGGTGTACGGTATGGAAACGCTGTGGTCTGCGTACAGCCAAAACGGGGATGTGCAGGTTCAAGGTGTGATGGGAAGGTCTGTAAGATCCTGCACGACCCTGAAGTCCCTCCGACTCACCAGTATCTGGCAACCTACAGGTACCTTGAAAACACTTTTGGGGCTGATGTGCTCGTACATGTCGGAACCCATGGGAATCTTGAATTCCTTCCCGGAAAAGGAGTCGGGCTTTCCGAAGACTGTTATCCGGACATCGGAATCGGGACAATCCCCCATCTTTATATATACAACTCCGACAACCCCCCCGAAGGCACAATCGCCAAACGCCGGAGCCTCGCCTGCCTTGTTGACCATATGCAGACTGTTATGACCTCAGGAGGGCTTTATGAAAGCCTTGCAGAGCTTGACAGGCTGCTAGGGGAATACGAACAGGTAAAACACGACAGAGGCAGAGAACATGCTTTAAAGCACCTGATCCTTGATGAGATTAAAAAATCGAACCTTGACTCCGAGATAAGAGCCGACCACGAGACTCCTTTTGAAGAAGTTACAAGAAAAGCGCATGAAGCCCTTGGTCGGATAAGAAACAGCCAGATCCACCACGGGATGCATATTTTCGGGCGGATTCCCGAAGGCGAGAAAAAAGTAGAATTCATAAATTCGATTTTAAGGTATGATGACAAGGAAAGCATGGGAAACAGGGTTTCTATCCGTAGGCTTATCGCAGAAATCCTGGGGCTTGACCTTGACGAACTGATCACTGACCAGAGCCGGATATCGGAAAATGGGAAGTCAAATGGTCAGAGGCTTGAAGAGATTGATTCTCTTTCAAAAGACCTCATCAGGACATTCATAAATAGCCCGGAAAAAAAACCGTCCTCGATAATCAGAGAGATATTTACAGGTCAGAACTTTGTAGAGAAGGGAATAAATCCCACCATTTCTCAGAATCCTGAAGTTTCTCAAAATCCTGTCATCTTTCAGAATCCTGAAGTTTCTCAAAATCCTGTCATCTTTCAGAAAACTGCTGCAATCTGTGAAAGGGTCCTTGATCTTGAGTCAAGGATAGAAAAATCTCTGGAAATTGAGGCTCTTTTGCACGGCTTTGAAGGAAAATACATCCCTGCCGGTCCTTCAGGGCTCATCATGCGCGGAAGAGATGACGTGCTGCCGACAGGAAGGAACTTCTATTCTCTTGACCCCAGAAGAGTGCCGACAAAAGCTGCATGGAGAGTTGGGCAGCAGCTTTCAGGGGTCCTGATCGATAAACACCTCAGAGACGAGAAACGTTATCCAGAAAATGTGGGCTTTTACTGGATGGCAAACGATATCATGTGGGCTGACGGAGAGGGAATGGCACAGATAATGAGCCTGCTTGGGGTCGAACCGGTCTGGCTCAGCAACGGGCAGCTGAAGGGATTCTCCATTATCCCCCTCAAAGAGTTGGGCAGGCCCAGAGTTGATGTAACCGTAAGGGTTTCAGGAATTCTGAGGGACAACTTCCCTAACTGCCTGGAGGTAATAGATGAGGCAATTCAGGCTGTAGCTTCCCTTGATGAACCTGAAGAAATGAATTATCCAAAAAAACACAGCCTCAGGATGATTGAAGAAGGAGCTGATGCGAGAGAATCCACATTACGGATCTTTTCAAGCAAACCCGGCACCTATTCGGCAGGGGTACAGCTTGCAGTCTATGCAAGTGCCTGGAAGGATGAAAAAGACCTGGCAGACATCTTCCTTTACTGGAACGGTTATGCATATGGAAAAGATGTTAAGGGAGAGGAGGCTCATGCACAGCTTGCTTCAAGCCTTAAAACCGTTGATGCTACCTTCAACAAAGTGGTCAGTGACGAGTACGATCTCCTTGGCTGCTGCTGTTATTTTGGAGTCCACGGAGGGCTCACGGCTGCTGCAAAGCAGGCTTCGGGCAGGGATGTAAGAGTCTATTTTGGGGATACGAGAGAACCACAGCATGTTGAAGTCAGGGATATGGCAGATGAACTTCGCAGGGTAGTAAGGACCAGGCTCTTAAACCCGAAATGGATCGAAGGCATGAAACAGCACGGGTATAAAGGTGCACAGGACATTTCTAAAAGAGTTGGAAGAGTCTACGGCTGGGAAGCTTCCACGCAGGAAGTGGACGACTGGATCTTTGATGATATCACAAAGACATTCGTGCTTGATGAAGAAATGCGCAGGTTCTTTGAAGAAAATAACCCATATGCCCTTGAGGAAATGGCACGCCGCCTCCTTGAAGCGCAGTCAAGAGGGCTCTGGGACCCGGACCCCGAACTTCTTGAAGAGCTGAAAAACTCCTACCTCGAAATCGAGAGCTGGATGGAGGAGCTGGCAGGGGATGGAGAATTTCAGGGTGGGTCTGTTGATATCGTGAGTTTTGAAGATGTCCCTGACTGGGACAGGAAAATGCAGGAAATCCGGAAAATCCTCAGATAAAGGGCTGCGGAATGAAAAACATAGCTTTTATCCTTCTCGTACTGATGCTTGTCTTACAGCCAGCCACAGCCCGGGCGCAGGAGGATTTTGAACCAGAAGAGATGACCTCATTTATGATTCAGGTCCCGCACGGCGTGGATGGAAGTGGGCTTGCAGTCGGAGGCAGTAACCTCTCTGCATACGTCTTTTTTGAGAGCTATTACAGCGGGGATATGAATGTAACACTGGAGCTTGATTTACCTGAGGGTTTCGTACTCCAGGATACGCCTGTCCATTCTTTTTCGCTTCAGACCGAATATGATGACTGGTACAGGCTCGTGGATATCTATATTCCGGAGGATTTGCATTCCGGGACATATGATATAACTGCAACTGCAGTTGTTGATGTTAATGGAAATGAGCATACAATTGTACGCAGAACCCGGCTCAGGGTTGCTTCAAAAGAGGAAGTTGCAGACGAGATCACAATAACCGGAGTGATCGTCCCTTCAGATGAGGACGGATATGGTGATCCGAGCCATCCTTCCAATACCCTGGTAATCCGGGAAACATCTCCAGCTCTCAAAAAGCTTCTTAAGGTTACGGACCTCCGGATCGACAGGAAGGAGCTCACTTCAACCTTTATGGGAGTTGAGGTTTCCAATAAAGGAGAAAACACAGTCCCTGTCGTTATCACCTATGATATCCTTGATATCAGGACAGGCGAGCCTGTAAAAACCTTCAAGCCCACAATTCTGGGAATGAATGCAGATACCTTCTGCTATGCTGCGTTAACACTTCCTCCAGGCTCGAGCTCGCTGGTAAGCCTTCCACTCTACGTATCCGATAATGCGATGGGAGGGAACTACCTGTTGAGGGTAAAAGTAAAGATCACAGGAAGCGACTGGGTTGCAGTAACAGAGGACCAGAAAATAACTGCAGTATCAAGGAAATGGGGACCTATAATGATTACATTTGCCTCCGCACTACTCGGACTGACCGCAGTTATCCTCTTTTTCTCAAGGTCAAAGGAGATAATGGACAGGTTCAAAACCCGCAACCTCGTGATGATTTCCCTTTTCGGCACCGTTTCTTTTGCAGCCATAAACCTGCCAATGACTATACTGTGGGAGCTGTCGCACGCCATATTCGGGCCTTTCAGTTTTCTTTTTACCGGGCTCTTTCATGAAGTCCTTCTTTACATGCTCATTGCCTCCCTTGTTGTCCTGATCCCAAAGCCAGGGGTTATAAGCCTTTTCATGGTGGTCAGGTTCCTTCTCGGGGGCTTTATAACAGGAAGCTTCACCCCGATTACTTTTATAACATTATCCCTGAGTGCGGTAATTCTGGAGTCCATGATGTATGTTACTGGCATAACCGGCAAAACCCCGGACCCGGAAAACAGGATAAGGATGGGAGTTGTCTGTGGAATTGCGGACATGGTCAGCGGGTATGCGTCATTCAGTGTGTGGATGGTGCTTTATCGGCTGTTTTACAGCAACTGGTACATAATGGCTAATATCCTGATCGACGGGTTCCTCTACACCTTCATAGGAGCCTGGTTCGGGATAAGCCTTGGAAACAGACTGAAAAAGGTAGCAGAATAAGGCGGGAAAATAAAAGTCGCAGAATAGGGCTGTGAAGTGAGAGGATGATAAAGTGAATCAGAACAGGGGCAGTACAATAATAGAGATCAGGGACCTGTGGTACACTTATCCGGGGAGAATGGAACCGACTTTAAAAGGAATCGACCTGAAAATAAAAGAGGGGGAATTCGTCCTCCTTACAGGACCTACAGGCTGCGGAAAGAGTACTTTACTGAAAACACTTAACGGCATAATTCCCCATGAATCAGAAGGAATATTTTCAGGCAGCATAAAGATCTCCGGAATAGAGACCGTAGATTCAGGGCAGATGGAGCTTTCAAAAAAAGCAGGACTTGTATTCCAGAGCCCGGACGACCAGATATTTTCTACAACTGTTGAAGATGAAGTAGCCTTTGGGCCTGAAAACCTATGCATGGAAAGGGAAGAGATTGATAAAAAAGTAGACGACGCTCTCAAGATGGTGGGGATGTCAGGGCACAGGCTGGACTCCACGAATTCTCTTTCCGGGGGGCAGAAACAGAGGGTCTGCATTGCCAGCATGCTTGCGATGATGCCTGAAATCCTTGCAATGGACGAGCCCGTAAGCCAGATGGATCCTGCAGGGACACAGGAGATCCTGAATACGGTAAGAGAACTCAACAGGAAGCAGAATATAACCATTCTGCTGGTTGAGCACAGGCTTCACGAAATTGCGCCTTTTGCGGACAGGGTCGTCATAATGGACAGCGGGAAAATTATCCTTGACCAGCCCGCCTCAAAAGCTTTTGAAAATCTTGAGGTCTTCCACAGGCTTGGGCTTCGGGTTCCCGAACCTGTTGAACTCTGCCATACTCTGGGGATAAAGGCAAGCCCCTTCAGTGCAGAGGAAACGTTTCCATTATTGAACACCGGAAATTTTAAAGAAAAAATCGGGGACTATCCAGCAAGCCCTGGCAGGAAAGAAAAAACCAGTTCTCCGGGCTGGTCCGCAGAGAATAACGAACCTCTGGTTTCAGTCCGGGACCTCTGGTCTGGATACGATAAAAGCCGGATGGTTCTTAAAGGCATAAATCTGGAAATCCATAGAGGTGAAAGGGTTGCAGTTATGGGCACAAATGGTTCGGGGAAATCAACCCTGCTTCTGAACCTTGCAGCCATGCTCAGGCCGTATAAAGGAAATGTAAAGATCTTCGGGGAGGATACAAAAACAAAAAATCCGTATTCTTTTGCGGGCAGAATAGGCTTTGTATTCCAGAACCCTGACCTTATGCTCTTCTGCGATTCGACGGAAGAGGAGGCAAAGTTCGGGCCTGCCAGGTTAAAATTAGATAACATAGAAGAAAGGGCGAAAATTTCCCTTGAAGCCATGTCGATCCTGAACCTCAGAAAGGACCTCCCCCAGTCCCTGAGCAGAGGACAGAGATTGAGGACAGCTGTCGCCTCCATACTTTCTATAGATCCCATTCTTGTCCTCCTTGATGAACCCACGACAGGGCAGGACAGGGTGAATATAGAGCAGATGATGGACTATTTCAAAACTAGAGGTTCCACGCTTGTGTTCTGTACCCATGATATTGAGATTGCGATGCTCTATGCCACCAGAATTCTTGTGATGAATGAAGGGCAGATTATAGCAGATGGAAGGGGAAGAGATGTCATAAAGGATATCGACATCCTGAGAAAAGCATCCCTTACCCAGCCTCCAGTTGTTGAAATTGCCAGCTATCTCGGAATTGACGCCTTTTCGATTACAGAACTTGTGGATGGTCTGATCCACAGAAATCCCGAAATCCGAATTGCTGAAGGGATAAAATGCTGAACTGGCAGAATTCTGAAATTAGAGTTTTGAAATTGAAATTCTGAAATGAAGAATATTTAACCCGCGAAAACTCCGAGTGCCAGTACAGCAGGTAGCGGAAGTGTTAATATGATAAGCGCAAGATCAATTGCAGAACCAGCAATAAAGGACACGATCATTCACAGGATGGACCCCAGGACAAAGATCCTGGTCCTGATCTCCACAGTTTTTATAGCAGTAAGCCTGGACAATCCCGAGACCATGTTTTTGCTGTTCCTGGTCGTACTTTCCGGGTTCGCATTTGCAAAGATGCCTGCAATAAAGCTCAAAACCCTCGCCTTTTTGCTCATACTTTTGATCTGGGGGACCATCTATTCTCAGGCACTGTTTTATTCCCAGCTTCCTAGAACTGTGATTTTCACCATAATCAGTCCTGGGTTTCCGGTTCTGGGCTGGCTGACAAATGGGGGGCTGTTCGTTTATGTGGAAGGGCTCCAGCACGGTGCAATTCAGGGCTTGAGGTCAGCTTCAATCCTGTCCCTGGGATTATTAATGTGCTGGACCACGGATTCTAGAGATATGTTAAACGGACTTGTCGGGCTCAGGGTCCCTTACAGCGTGGCTTTCATGGTAGTAACGGCCGTCAGGTTCCTGCCAATAATTATTACCGAAGTAGCAACCGTAATAACAGTCCAGCGGCTCAGGGGTTTCAATCCTAAAAGGTTCGGGTCAGGGATCATAAAGACATCACTTAATATACTGACACCAACCCTGTCAAACTGTGTGAGGAGGACCGGAATACTTGCGGTATCCATCCAGAGCAGGGCTTTCCGGGCAAATTCGGACAGGACATACCTCAAAAAACTGGAATTTTCTGACTTTGATAAGGCAGTGGTTGCTATCTGTATTTTTGCTGCCATAAGTATTGTGATTATAAAGCTTCTTTACAGCATGTATACAGGTGGAATTTATTACACTTCAGGTTTAAGACCTGTTTATGCAATCGCCAAGGGATACCTGTGATAGAAATAAGAAAATTATCCAGATCTTTCGGGAACCTGCGTGCTGTTGATGAACTCGACCTTGATGTGGAAAACGAGATATTCGGGCTTCTTGGACCAAACGGGGCAGGTAAAAGCACAACTGTGATGATGCTCACAACCTTGCTGAGACCGAGCAGCGGCACTGCAAAAGTCTGTGGCTATGATATTGTAAAGGACTCAAAGAAAGTGAGATCAAAGATAAGCTACGTCCCCCAGGACATGGCAGTGGACAGAAAGCTCACAGGCAGGGAAAATGTGATGCTTTATGCAAAACTCTATGGGATCCAGAACAGGAATTCAAAGGTAGACGAGGTGATTGAAATGATGGGGCTTTCGGACCGGGCAGGCGACCTTGTAGCAAAGTACTCGGGAGGAATGAGGCGGCGCCTTGAACTCTCCCAGGCGCTTGTGCATGAGCCCGAAGTGCTTTTCCTCGACGAGCCCACTCTCGGACTGGACGTGAGCGGCAGAAAAAAGATCTGGGAACATATCAGGATGCTTAAAGCCGAAGGAATGACTATTTTCATGACCACACACTACCTTGAAGAGGCAGAAAAATACTGCAACCGTGTTGCCATTATCGATAAAGGCAGGATAGCAGCTGTCGGCTCACCTGAAAAACTTGTGAATTCAATTGGAAAAAATGCCTCGCTCAATGACGTTTTCCTTGAAAAAGTAAAAACCCCTGAAGAACAGGCAGGGTTTAACTCGGCCCAGTTCAGGAACCTTCTGAGGAGGAGATGATGAGAGCTGTATTCTATTATTTTGAAAGAGATCTTGTAAAATGGCTCAGGGGCAGAGTAACTGTCGTTTCTTCGCTTGTAATGCCCGCAGCCTGGCTGGTATTTGTCGGGCTTGCCCTGCCCACAAAATTCACTGATAATTACCTTGAATTTATCACCCCGGGAATCCTCGTTATGACAACCCTCTTTTCCTCCCTGCAGGGAGGGTCTCTCATGATTTTTGATAAAATACTGGGCTTTTTGAATAAATTCCTCGCAATGCCTTCCCCGCGAGAAAGCATGCTGTACGGAAAAATCCTCTTCATCAGCGTAAGAGGGCTGCTGCAGGCTACCGTGATTCTCGTTATAGCCACACTCCTGGGAGTAAGGGGACTGAACCCGATAAACATTGTTCTGATATATCTTACGCTGTTCCTGTTTTCGGTTTTTTTCTCTGCCCTCTCAACCATGATAGGGCTGCATCTTGGTGACCATGACAGCTATGCAGCCGTAAACAGCATGATAAGCATGCCTCTGTTTTTCACGAGTACTGCACTGATGCCCTATGACGTAATGCCAGAATGGTTGAGGGCAGTCGCAAGGCTCAATCCGGTTAGCTATGCGATAGACAGTACAAGGTTACTTTTCGAGGGATCCATCCCTGTCTATGGAATCCTTGGGCTCGCAGCAGGAGCCGGAATCATGCTTATCATCGGAACGTATCAGTTCCGAAAGGCAGTTGTGTGAAAAAAAATTAATTGAAAGACATCCAGCTTGGCTGTCAGATATAATCAGGCAAGAAATTGAAACCGTTTTATCCGGGATGGAGAATCTCTCCTCCATCAGGCCGAAGCTATTGTGAAAGCAAAACATATTTTCGTGCAGACCTGTCTCACCCGTGCAGGAGTGGTTATAACTGCATTATCTTGATCGTCACAGCCGGCGAAGAAAAGAGGTCTTCCCTAAAATATGAAAGAGGGATTTGCTCGGAAAAAGCCAAAGTGCAAAGCTAAATAATTCAATTTTCCATACAATAAGAATAGTTTAATATTATAAATAAAAATTATGTAAAAATATATGCTTGAAAATTCAGAATAATTCTTTTTTGACTATAGATAGTAAAGATTATATTTACATACGTCTATTTTATAGACAGAAAAGACTGCTACGTAAATCTTCAATTTACCGGGCATATTCAGATTTTGAATTTCATTTTTAGGCAAGGGAATGTTAGACTCTTCCTGTATTTGCCCAATAGTTACAGGATAATACCCGGATATAAGATTTGAGGAGGATACAAACATGAAGAAGCTGCTGTCTTTGCTGCTACTTATTTCAGTAATTATTATATCTGGTTGTGCATCGACAATAAAGGCAAACTCACCGGTCAGTCCGGAAGAACTGGTTGTGAGCATCGAGCCCCTGGTAATGAAAGAGTTTAATGAACAGGATGTTTCCGTAAAGGTGTTAAATAATAACAGCACCCAGAAAATTGACTCGGTGTCTGTAAGTTCTTTTGATCCGTTTACTATTGTGGGTCCGAGTCCACAGATTAACATTCCTGCGGAAAGCAAGGCTGCTTTAAGTTTCAGGGTTATGGCTCCCTCTTTTGAGAAGAACACTTCGATGCTAACAGTGTCTTACGCTTCTGGTATTGATGAAAAAGAACAGCCCATAATCAGGACGAAAGTTGTTCCTGTCCAGATGGTTGTCCTTCCTGATGCAAAACTTCAATTTGTCGGCTTTGCAGAAAGCATGGACAATCTGCGCAAATCTCCACCGGTTTCTGCCTGGGAAACAAAGAAAGGGGAGAATATAACGGTGAAGTTTTCTGTAAAGAACCATGGGCAATCAACCATAGCCGGAAATTCCATGTATGTGGTAGTAGACATAGAAAACAAGATGATAGGGAACAGCTCGACTGTCAATATCACCGAAGCGATGGCAAAAGGTGGAACTTCCTATACAAGGGGTGTGGAACTTCCTGTCCAGAAAGATGCCCCCAACGGGGAAACCAATGTGTACGTAAATCTGATGAAAGGGGATTACCTGCTTGACTCCCAGACCCTTGTACTTAAAGTAAAACTATAATCCGGATCTGGTCCTCATGAGATTCAGGCAACGAATAAAACCCGGAAAATCCCCTCTTTTATTATCTGGCGGATTTTTAATCAGCATTTTGCTGATTATGATCCTCTCTTCCGGCTGTTTTGGGAGTTTAGAGCATAGAGATGTTTTCAGGGAATATGATGAGGTTTTTCTTCAGAATATAGATATAATGGCCACTCCGCAGGAAGAGAATGCCTTACTGACAGTTACCCCTTATATCCGCAATGACCAGGACACTGACAGTTCCATGCTCTCTGTCAAAGTCAAAATTATTGATGAGGAAACCCATCTGATAGCAGCAGAAAAAGATGCGGACATGGGTTACGTTAAAGCCCGATCTCTTGTTTATAATGCCGTGCCTCTAGGGACTGTAAACCCGGGGAATTATCAGGTGGAAGTCCAGCTTTTCAGGGAAGGGGAAATCCTTGATTCGGAAAGTGAGCACATCACCATCAGGGTAGATACCTCTGTTGATCAGCCGGCTGATATCCTGCTTACAGATATGAACCTTGTAATTACCCAGTTCACTGACAGGGACGCAAAGGCTGTGGTGGATATTTCCCCCGGAGTTTATAACCAGGGTGGAGATTCCAGACCTCTAACCATGCTGGTCACTGCAAAAAAGGATGAATACACTTCATACACCGAAAGCGACGAACTCGGGATTGTAAAAGGTTCAGGCCAGCTCAGAGGACATGTGCGCTTCGTGCTTCCCAGAAGGGCAGAATATACATTCGCAGTTAGTGTGGAAGAGAATGGCAGGGAAATTATCACTTCCGAAACAACAGAGCCAGTAAAAATGGATAAGATAGAGCGGAATGCTGTCAAAAATTACCCTCTTGTTGAAGAAGGCACACCCATTGAACTCCCAGCAGAAGAAACTCCCGATTCCGAAGGTTCAACTCCGGGTTTTGAGAGCCTGTTCATGTTTATAGCCTTCCTTCTGGCTGCAGGCATCATAATTAACAGGGGACCTGATAACAAAAAGAATGAAAAAGAGGAGTAATATGACTGAAAACGAACTCAACCCTCACAATGAAGAAAAAGGCACAGATAACCGTTCTGTGGGAATCCAGAAGCCTGAAAAAGACAATAGAACGGAAAATAATGACTCTTCGTTTAAAAAACTGGTAAATTCAGCCATACTGATCGTCCTTCTGGCCTTTGTCTTTATTGCACTGTTTTCTTTTTTCTTCAATATGCGGGAGGCAATAATTGCGCTTTTCAATCCAAAATACCAGGCTCTCGTGCAGGCCATCTTCAGTTTACTGGTTGTGATTATAGGGATTTACATTATCCGGTTGCTCCTTCCAAACAAACATTAATCGCCCCTTTGAGGGAGCTAAATCCCTTTTTGAGACGAAGCAATAAAAGTATTTGAAAGAAAATCAGGTAAAAATAGGGAGTAAAAAATAGAGAGGAGAAAAATAGAGAGGAGAAAAATAGAGAGGAGAAAAATAGAGAGGAGAAAAATAGGTCGTGTCCTCAAATCATTGACTTAGTTTTATATAATCTTGAATCTATTATTATTTGGGGGCATCTTAATCACTTCTGAAATCGATTTTTCACAATTTTTTTGCTGGAACAAAGACTGCACTGATTATGGAATTAAAAATCAAGGGAATATAGTCCTTAAAGAAAGATATGGTAAAAATAACCATGCTCTTTTTAAATGTAAAACTTGTAAAAAATGTTTTAGTGAAACCAAAGGTACAATATTTTTCGAATTAAACACTCCAGATGAAGAAGTTCTAAGGACAATAGCTATGCTTCCTGAAAAAGGCAGTATTCGTGGAGTTGCAAGAGCTACTGGACATAGTAAAGACACTATTTGTAGATGGCTTGAGATTGCAGGAACCCATGCAGAAGAAGTTACAACTTATTTCCTCAAAAATCTTAATCTTACGAGAGTAGAGGTTGATGAGATCTGGTCATATATAAAAAAAAGCAAAAAAATGTGACTGACGAGGATTCTGAAGAGTGTGGTGATGTGTATTCACTTACAGCAATCAAAAGTGACACAAGATTGCTCCTTTCTCATCATGAAGGAAAACGTAGTGCTGAGGATGCTATAGAGTTATTTAAAGAAGTTGAGAAGATGCGTTCCACATCTTCTCCTATTCCTGTATTTACCTCAGATGATTGGGATGCCTTTGAAGAAGCACTTATAAACGTTTATGGTAAAATCGAGTTGCCACAATACAAAGGTATCGGAAGAAAACCGCTACCTAAACTGGTTCCACCTGACGATTTAAAATATGTCAAAGTATTGAAGAAAAAGGTAAAAAATTATGTAGTTGAAACAGTTCAACGTATCATCTTTGGAGATCCTGATGAGATATTCGAAATGCTTGGAGCTGATGCGGATAGTTATATTGGAACTTCTTATGCAGAAAGGATTAACCTTACGATAAGGACATCTCTTGCAAGATTTATAAGAAAAGGAATGAATTTCAGTAAAACCAAAAGGATGCATCAGAAAGCTATTGATTTATTCCAGGCATGGTATAACTTTATAAAACCTCATAAGTCTCTAAGGCTAAAAATAGATTCTGGAAACAGAAAATGGTTTCAAAGGACTCCAGCTATGGCAGAAGGAATAACTGATCACATATGGAGTTTAAAGGAACTATTAACATTTAGAGTTCCTGTTCAATAATATGAGGACACGACCGAAAAATAGAGAGGAGAAAAATAGAGAGGAGAAAAATAGAGAGGAGAAAAATAGAGAGGAGAAAAATAGAGAGGAGAAAAATAGAGAGGAGAAAAATAGAGAGGAGAAAAATAGAGAGGAGAAAAATAGAGAGGAGAAAAATAGAGAGGAGAAAAATAGAGAGGAGAAAAATAGAGAGTAAGAAAATATAAGGTAGAAAAAGAAATAAAAAAGACAGAGCAAAAAAAGGACAGAGCAGAACCTTTTGGTTCGGATCTGTTTTTAGATCTGATTACTCAGATCTGTTTTATATTCATATTAATTGCTACTTCTGCGATATCGGCACTGTATTCGGCTACCCTGCGCAGGCTTTCAAGAACCATGCTGAGCTCAATGCTGCCTTCACCTTCGTCGCCTCTGGACTCGAGGGAAACGCCAAACTGGGAAACTTTTTTGGCTTCAACAACTATTTTGTTTATAGCCTGAAGGTCCTCCTCCTGCATGGAATCTATGGAACTCTCAAACACTTTCCTTGAGAGGTCAGCCATCTTGAAAATAGGGTCATCACTGCTAATCCCGGACTCCATTTTAAGGACATTTCTGGCGATCCTTACAGCATGGTCTCCCACACGCTCAATGCTCTTGGTAATAAGCCTGTACCCGAGACATTCTCGCGGGTGCCTGATTCCGATCTTTTCCGAGAGCTCTATATCCTCAATCGAGGCTTTGAGTTGGCGGACGGCTAATAAGTAGAAGCGGTCCACATCGTCGTCTCTCTGGATTACGTCTTCGGCAATTTCCACATTATGGTCCCGAAGGGCGGTCATGGAATCCTCAAGCATTGAAAGGACGAGCCCGTACATGTTTTTGATTACACGGTTAAGAGGCAGGTCATTGTAGTTCAGGAGGCACTGGAAAACAAGTTCGTTCCTGGACTCTTCCACAAGCTCGAGACCTATGAGTTTCTGGCGCACGGAGTCCTTTATAAACTTGCGGTCATAGGCACTGAAACCTTTTTTTGTGGTCAGCCTGATTACATCGTAACCTACAAGGTAATGTGAAATAAGGATCCTTAAGTTGTTTTCTGCACTATCGGAATGAAGATAGTCTATAGTTGCCTTAAGGACGGAATGATCTTTAGAAATTGCACTTGAGGAAACAAGCAGTGTTTTGTTAGGCATGGGAGTGAGAGTAAGGGTATCTCCGGCTTCAAGCCCTATATCCCGGACCCATTTTATGGGGAGAGACACAATATAAGTAGAATTTCCTGTAAACTGGACTTTTCTTTTATCCTTGGTAATAAATAGGCCCCCTTAGAGAGAGTAATGAATATTACAAAATCTATATAGACGATATTGATATATAAAGGTATCCTGAAAGTAGCTGATGAGAAAAGAAATAACCTATGATTTTACCATCTAAGTATAGTATATAGGGTTAAGGGCGAATTAAGAAAAAACATAGAATTAATTAAGATTTTACATACAATTTGTGTATAAAAATAGGTTTATAAAAAATAAATTTTTTCTCAGGCGATCAGCTGAAAGCTGAAAAAGTTTTCTAAAAATATGGAAAAAAGAGTAAAAACAAAGAAAGCAAATTAACGGAAAAAAGCAAATTAACGGAAAATCACACCCCTGGCACAGATTATATTCAACATTTCATTACGCCGGATGTCTCCTCCCCGACCTCTATTTTGTTCATATAGCTCCTTTTGAACTCAACATATTCTTCTGCTATCTTTTCTGCTTCCTGCTGGCTCAGGGTTTTTCGAGCTATATCAAACACCTTACTTTCCTCTTCTTCTATATGGTGATCTATACTCCGTTTAAGTTCACCGAGCTTAACAGCCCATTCTTCATCTCCCTCATCCATGTTCTCCATTTCACAAATCAGGGCTTTTGCCTCATTATGCTCCGCATATGCATGACTGATAAGCTCACGTAATTCCTCTTTCTCTTCAAGCCGCGGATAGAAGAGTTGCTCTTCTCCCATCATATGAGGGTCAGCTTTAAGCTTTACTTTAAAAAAACTCACTTTTGAGCTATCATTCAATGCCTGCTGGAAAAGTTCTGTCATCTGGTTATGTTCTGCTATTAAGAGATCATAAATTGTTTCCATATTTCCCCTCCAGATATAATATATGACGGGATATATTTAAAAGAGCGTGTAAATACCTTATTGGTAAGATGTAGTTTACAAAAATTAAAAATTACCGGATCCAGGAAAAAAGCAAAATGAAGGAAACCAGAAATAGAATAAAGAGAACCGGTTATGTAGAAATCAATCCTGGATACCGAGTCTCTTTTTCTATCATTTTCAGTTTTAATGCATACTGGCTGGTGTTTCTTGTTTAAAGCTCTTCTTAAATTCAAGGTACTGCTGAGCAATCTCTTCTGCCTTCTTCTGGCTAATTACTTTTTGAGCTTTCTCGAAAACCTCACCTTCTTCTTCTTCTACGTGGTGATCTATACTTTCTTTCAGTTCCTTGATTTTGGAGGTCCAGTTTTTGTCCCCTTCTTTCATACTTTCCAGTTCGGACATAATGGACCTTGCTTCATCATGCTCTTCCACGGCGTGACTGACAAGCTCACTTAATTCCTCTTTTTTCTCAAGCTCAGAATAAAAGAGTTTCTCTTCCCCTGCCATATGAGGATCCAGTGCTGCTTTTATTTTAAGCAGGGTTTCTCTTGAGTTGTCGCGCAGGACCTGCTGGAAGAGGTCAGAGACCATATTGTGTTCTTTTATCAGTATATCATAAATTGATTCCATAATTCCCCCCCTCTTATTTGAGGTATAACAAAGGTTATTCGGGGGAGTGTATAAATAAGTAACCGGTGCCTCGAAATAATAAAAACAGTAACGGCAGATGGCAGACTCTTAATTTCTTTTTATAGATATTAGTATGAAGATAAAAATGAATATAAAATAGTCATAAGTTTTCGGAAAGGATACATATGCCTCCTCTACAGTCTAAAAATGAACCGTTTTTTCCAGCCGTGTAATCTCACCTTTTTTATAGCATGAATAGTAACCTGAGCTCTCAACCTTTTCACCTGTTTTGTGAGGCTTTAATTCCTTTATCATGTCCTCGAAAATTAAAAAAAGCGCAGAAAACGGCAGATATCCAGAAATAACCAGCTGGAATACATGTTGACAGAATCAGACATAGATAAGAAGCCCGAATTTAAGGCAAAAAATATAGTGAAATTCAGGCCAAACAAGATTATTTACCAGATTATTTGATACTACCAGATTATTTGATACCTCTATGAACATGAGAAAACAGTTAAAAAAGGTCCAGGAAGGAGTCTTGACCTTCCTGCAAAGAGTCCAATTACTCTTCCTCTTTTGTCTGCCTATATACCAGATAGGCTCCGACAATAAATAGAACGAGCAGGATAAAAAACAGAACTCCTGTACTACCTGATTTTTCTGATCCGTTATTTTCTTCTGAACCAGCAGCTTCGGAACCATTTCCTTCTTCAACAAAAATGGATTTTCCGGTATCAGTGCTTTGAGATACCAGAATATCCTCTGCTCCTTTTGAGAGGGTTGAATCGGCACCTTCGTTTTCAGCCCCGGAAATATTTTCATCTTCAACTTTAGTGGAAGAAATGATAGTAACTGAGCCAGTTCCACTACCTCCTTTATGTGGGGTAGAGACAGATGGCGTGGAGATTTTCTCGGCGGTTACGGAAAAAGGCGAAAATCCCGGAGTTTCTGCACGGAAATAATGGTATTCGGCATCTGAACTGGTTTCCCAGGTATTAAGGGGCTGCCACTCCCCATTTTGATACCTGTTCAGCCGGACAGTACCCTTAACAACTGTTTCCATCCAGGCTCTATTGACTTTGAAATCGATAAACTTTGAATCAGAACCTGTCTCATTCATGACCGTATGATTGCTGAAGTGAATGTTTATATGCTGGAAAACCTCCCCTTCAGGGTTTTTTGTAACTTCAGAAGCTCTATCTTTCAGCACTTCAACAAAGACAGAAACATTTCCTGTTGAAGAAGCGTTGAAAGAGATTGCCAGGATGCTGTTATCGTCCGTATTGTCCGGTTCCTCCGTGAAATTAAAGGATACCGATTCGTTTTCCTCAACTTTCCTGACAGGCAAAACTACAGTGTTATTGATGTTATTTTTACTTTCAGCGGACCTGGTGATAAGGAAATTCCATGTCTGGTTTATGGCAGTGCTTCTGTTTGAAACTCTACCGGTTACGGAATACTTACCCGCAAAGAGACTGCTGTTTTCGACGCTTGTGTAACTGTTTTTGAAATGATCGTTTCTCCATAGAGTTTCCGGAGAAAGGGTAAGAGATGCATAGGCACTGTTTTTCTTATCCCCTTCAGAAGACTCGTTTCCATTTACATACCATGTAAAGTTACAGAGCACATGAGTTGAGATATTGAACTCCTGATCAGGATCTCCCACATGTAATAGTTTCAGGTTTTCAGGGCTATAATCAGCGATCGGGGTAATTGTTATCTCGGATTCGCCTTCAACCGGGATGGCTACCACATTTTCAGCCAAAACGTCCCCTTCAAGCTTAAAGGTCCCAAAGTCCGAATCAAGCGGAGCTTTCAGAACATAAACCAGCTGCCTGCGATCACGTGCTGAATAGTTTTTCCATATCCATTTATTGGAGGTAGAGTTGAATTCCGCACCTGCGTTATCTATGGGAGTGAGGTTCCAGCCAGCAGGGATATCTTCCACTACAGTAAGGTTAGTGAGTTCCCAGGCACTTTCAATGTTAAGATTTACATTGAACTCTTCGCCTGGATAAACGCTCGTTTTAGACAGATTTCTTTCCGAAATGACCGGGTGAGTGAGGACATTGATGCAGCCTTTGACAACCTCAGTATCATTTCCATAAGCATTGGAAACGTATAGACTCACATTGTAGATACCTGCAGTTTCATAGGTATGGACCGGATTTGCTTCGATGTAGTCTACCCACCCGTCTCCGTCAATATCCCATTCCCACGAAACGGAATTGTAAGACTCATCTAAGAAACTTACAGTCAACGGCGCAGGCTCTCTCGTAACATTTACAGAGAAATTTGCTTCAGGAGGGAAGGGCTGTATTGTAACGTTGATGAAATCCTGGACGGTTTTGTTTACTGTTGTCCCGTTCCCGCCTGCACCAAGAGTAACGGTATAAAGGCCGCGTTCCTTGTAAGTGTGTACAGGATTTTTTTCGTTTGAAACGCTCCCGTCTCCAAAGTCCCATACAACGGATTCGGCATAGATGGAGTTATCCATAAATTGTACGGTCAGAGGGTAAGGACCGGTGGTCACATTTGCGCCAAAATCAGGAATCGGAGGAAGGATGACATTGATGTAACTTTCAGCGGTTCTTGTTACTGAAGTCCTGTTTCCTGTTGCCGTGAGGGAAACGGTGTACAGACCAGCTTCTGAATAAGTATGAAGAGGGCTCAGGTCAGTTGAAGTGTTTCCGTCTCCAAAATCCCATTCTAAAGATTCAGCATAACTCGAATTATCCGTGAACTGAACTGATAAAGGATAAAGGCCTTCGGTGATGTTGGCGCTGAAATCCGGAACAGGGGGAACAGTAACATTAATAAAATCGTCAGCGATTTTTGTAACTGAGGTATTGTTTCCTGTTGCTGTAAGAGAAAAAGTATACAGACCAGAGGCTGTAAAAGTATGAACAGGGTTTCTTTGGAAAGAACTGTCCCCATCTCCGAAATCCCATATAACGGATTCGGCATATCTGGAATTATCCGTAAACTGAACGGTTAATGGGAATGTGCCTTCAGTAACGTTCGTGATGAAATCTGGAACAGGAGGGGCAGTAACATTGATGAAATCATCAACGGTTTTAGTTACTGAAGTCCCATTTCCAGTTGCAATTAAAGAAACACTGTACAGTCCGGCTTCTGAATAGATATGGACAGGGTTTCTTTCAGTTGAAGAATCACCGTCGCCAAAGTTCCACTCAACAGATTCAGTATAGCTAGAGTTGTCTGAAAACTGAACTGCCAGAGGGAAAGTGCCCTCAATAATATTGACACTGAAATTGGGGAGAGGAGGAATTGTTACGTTAATAAAGTCATTAACGGTTTTTACAACTGAAGTTCTGTTACCGATTGCTGTAAGGGAAACAGTATAAAGTCCAGATTCCGAATAGGTATGGGCCGGGTTTCTGTCAGTTGAAGAATCACCGTCACCGAAATCCCATTCAACGGATTCAGCGTATTGAGATTCATCAATAAACTGGACTGACAGTGGAACTGTGCCTGCAGTAATATTGGAAGAGAAATCTGGAACTGGAGAAGTTGTAACATTGATATAATTATCGATGGTTTTTGTTACTGAAGTATTATTTCCTGTTGCAATTAGTGAAACACTGTATAGTCCGGCTTCCGAATAAGTATGAACGGGATTCAGTTCATTTGAGGTATTTCCGTCTCCAAAATCCCACTCAACGGATTCGGGGTATTGAGATTCATCAGTGAACTGAACTGTTAAAGGAAATGTGCCTTCAGTAACATTGGCAATAAAACCAGGAACTGGCCGCATTTGGACAAATATGTAATCTTCACGGATAGTTGTATTGGAACTGCCTGCCAAGTTATTCACAGTTAGTGACACGGTGTAATATCCCGGGTCAAAGTATGTGCAGGTACAGTTTTGAAGTTCCGAACTATTTCCGTCTCCGAAATACCAGTTCCAGGATACCGCGTTTTCGGACAGGTCGTAGAACTCTACTGTCAGAGGCTGGACTCCAAGTGTAACATTTGAATTAAAATCTGCTGCAGGAGATGGGACATGAGGAACAATCCATTCGATGCTTGCGCGATTTGATACGATGGTCTCGCCTGCGTTAGTTACAAAACTTGCTTCTATAATATCAGTGCCTGTAGAAGCTCCGGAACAGGTAAAATTAGCCCTTCCGGCTGCATCCGTTATCGAAGTACCGCTCTGGCCTGCATTGGGACCTGAAACTACCGAGAAACTGACCGGTTTTCCTGCAAGAAGATTTCCGTTATCATCCTGTACAAGGGATGAAAGGGTATATTGAGATCCGACAGAAGCGTTTCCTGAAGCAGGAGACAGGAGAATACCCTCGCCTACCATTGCTGTGCTTGATTTCAGGAAAAAGTATGAAAAGAATATATTATCATCGTTAGAAGGATTCTGAGTAAATACTGTGATATTTGAATCCCCACTATTTACGAAGGGTAGAAGGTTGTAAAGTTCGTCATCAGTCCGTGGATTGCTCGGGCCTGCATATGGGTCCAGAGGATTTGCAGTACTATCGTCCAGGCCCCCTACGGTCAAAAGTGCCCCGTTTCCACTGAACCCGTCATCTTCTCCTCCAGCCGAACTTGTAACTCTTACTCCGTTTACGTTAACATTACTGACCTGGCTACCCCCGCTATTCTGGTAACTGAAGGAAATACCAAGCCCCATATCAATAGCAAAGTTAGAATCGTTTTTATCAACAGGATCTGATAGCTTAATACTGAAAGTATCACCAGCAGGGTTCTGCCCTCCAAAAAGCAATATAACGGTATTGTCTTCCTTCTGGTCAGGATCATCAAAAATAACTGCAAGAACTTCTCCATCAGAACTGTAAGGACTTGTTTCTGTGACTGTGAAGTTAACTCTTCCTGCCGGCGCGATATCAACTGCAGGTTTAACAATAGATGTAACATCTGCCCAGTAGTTATAGCAGGCAGTCGAAAAAACAGTATTATTCCAGTAAACGGCACTTCCATTAATCAAAACGCTTCCTTCAGGAATCTGACTACCCCACTCTCCAGCAGCGATAAGATATGCACTTCTTACAGTCGCACCTTCAGGTTTTTCCACCTGAATAATACCACTGCTGTCAGTGCCTAGCCCGTCTACGGAAAGACTTATTTTTCCGGTCTCCGTAACCATCGGCTGTAAAGAAGTGCCTGAATCTCCCCTGACAAGTGTGCGGGGAATAGTCATAGTTGAATTATTTTCCAGGACAGTGCCCGGGGTCATTTCATTTTCTGCACATACCAGTAAAGTAAATGAAGAAAGCAAAACAAAAGCTGCAAAGAAAATAGGAATTGCTTTTACAAAGACGTCAAATTTATGTTTCATTTTTCACACCTTAAACTGTTTTTAAGACAACTTCACTGATTAAAGAGCAATATTTCCAATAGAGACCCCCACAGAAAGTTTGAAAGTTTAAAAATACTTAAATATAGATATAAATTTTTGAAATTATTTAGTATGTAGGGGGATAAAAATATAATAAAGTTACGATTAAAAAGAAAGCAATAAAAACAGAGAAATTTGAAAAAAGCAGATACCTTTGACGGAAACAAATCCTGAAATTTGACCCATTCAACGAATTTTAATGCTTTGTCCTGTACACATAATTTCAAAGAAAAAAAGTAGGGTGTTTAATGGAACACCCTCACTACTCATTAAATAAGGCCATAAATTCATAGAATGCCTTTGAATCTGCTCCGGAAATTTTCACCTTTCCGTCAGAAACGGCTTTCTGAGGATCGAGTTTTCCCAGAACCAGATTCTTCCATACCATTGAACTGGTGGTAATGGTAAAATCAGCATCTTCCGGGACCTCGGGCTGAATCTCAACAATGCCCTTGCGGACGTACAGGGCATAGTCAGAAGATTCAGTGTTTTTCATGTCTGTTAGCTGAAGCCCAACAGTAATTTCCTTGTCCAGGCTCCTGGAGGCATCAAGACTGACAGCCATTATCCTGAAGAGAGTATCCATTGGCATATAGGTAACGGCTTTATCCTCCATATTGGCAAAAGCAAGCTTCGGTTTCCCACTTGCCGGATATGCTGCCTGTCCCGTCTCCACGAGATACTCGGATAGGAGATAATTGCGTTCCTGAACGTTCTTAGTATTTTCTGCAAGGGCAATCATCGTTGAATTCTTTATCTCACGCGCCTCAGAATTATCCGGGTCAAGTAGAAGAACATCGTCAGCAAGTACCAGGGCCCATTCAAGATTGCCTTCGTCCAGGGCATTTCCGGCTTTAGCTGTTAGCTCGTCAACCCCGCCTGCCAGCTCAGCCGCCATTTCGGCTTCTTCTGTGGGAGACTGTGGATACATATCTCTGGATTTGCCTGTGTAGTATCCTCTATACCACCAGAAAATCTCGTATATATCTCTTTCAACACTTCCATAATATTCCTGCAAATAAGGATCGTTCGCCAGATGAGGCGGCAGCTTAACCACTTCTATGATTTCCCCCGGTGTCATACCTTTGTTCATGTTTTGCACTGTCTGGTCATGGATAAACTGGATAGCATCACGATAGCTGGTTAAGGTATGGCTTATATTATCTTTCCCGACCACAACGGGATTGGGACCATGGAGCGAGACCATATATTCAGCATCAAAGCTGCGGTAAAGGTCTATGCTATCGATATAATCCAGCGGATTCCTCATGACTGCCCCTCTCATGGTGGTAATTGCCGGGAATGCCTCGTAACAGTTGGCGATCTGGACCAGGGTTTTCTTCTCCGGGAGCCAGATGACAAGCACATCACGGGTCTCACCCGGAGCTGAAAAGATATTGAAATCCACTCCTGCAATATTTGTTTCCAGCGTATCATTGACAGTTATTGTAGGCGGCATATAACCTGAAGGTCCCCGGATCTGCTTATAGAAAAGTGCACCACCTGCATACCAGTCAGAATCATTACCATATAAGCCCCCCAGCATCATCATGCCACCTTCGGCTCTGCTGGGAAACAGCTGACCGTACCAATCATAGTACAGGGTATCGTCCAGCAGATCGTGAGCAATAATTTCAGTGTCGTTATCGGCAAAAACAGAAGCCCCGTGGATGTGGCAGTCATGGTGGTGAGTATAGATGACTGCTTTTACAGGCTTCCTGTCAAAGATGTTATTCAATTGCTTATTATATGCTTCTTTGACAACCTCTGCGGCCTGTAAGCTTTCCCCAGGATCAACAATAATAAGCCCGTCTTTACCCTCTATAAGTACAGGATTATCCCTGTTGTAGCCACGTGCAACGTAAACCCCATCAGTAACATTAAGGACCTGAGGTGGTAAGAATTGCGCTGTGAAGTTCTCCAGTTCAGGATTAACTTCTACCTTTTCAGGTTCAAATGCTGTCACTGATGTTGATATGCATATCATACATACAAAGGCAGCAAATAATAGAACCATATATGTACTGAACTTCATATTTTCCACTCCTTTATTTTGAAAAAAACCTATCCATAGCAAGTGTTTCCACATGTCAAGGATATTAAACAAAATATAATTTAATAAGCATATTAATTAACCAGAATTATTAATTCTTAGCAGATTACTGCCCTCATTATGCTTATGTTAAGATATTTATTCAATAATACAAGAAAAGTATAATTTTTTGAATATAACGTCAGAATTAAACATGGATAGTAAACCCGAAGAAAGAAATTTTTGAAAAAAGGCGTAATTCTGGATTTATGAAACCTGAATAATAAGTAGAGGAGAAGAACTTTCAGAAATCTAAAAAGTAAATCCGAAAAAGCAAAAAAAGAGTCGAATCCAAGGATAACCACACTCAGTAATTAAACGTTGGCAGGATCTTGAATATTTAGGAAAAAAGATAAAAATTCTCACTTAAGAAAAAATCAGGTGCCCGGAGCGTGACTCGAACACGCGACCTCCAGATATCTCAGGAGATTAAAGACGCCTCATATAAGGTCCCTATGAGTCTGGCGCCCCAACCGACTAGGCTATCCGGGCTTGCAACACACAAATGTATTAACATATATTAAAGGGTAACGATCGGAAGTGGGGAAAAAGACCATTTTAACTTCATTTGTGCGGGAAGTGTATGACAGAATGGAAAAGGTGAGCCTGCCAGTGATCAGAATTCATGAAGAAAATCTCTGAACACGTTATGTTAGGCCTGACATAATATGGTGATATATAATAAAAGGAAATTAAAGAGATATAGTCTGTATAATAAATAAATATATAATTGAAAAGTGATATAATAAACCCTCAGATCGATTTTTAAAAACAGGGAAAGCAAAATATGCGCCCATCTGAGACATGATCATTTATATCAAAGATACAGGCTGACAAGAGATATAAATCTGAATAAATATATATAAACCCCATAATTATAACGAATAACCGGAATAGATTCCAGTCAAAGGAAATTTCTGGAAAGCTACATTTTTTCCGCTGCAAACGTCTCCAGGACCCGGAACGTTAGCAGAAGAACCATTTATAAGATACTTTAAAAGAGCCCCGCTTAAACAGATCAGTTCCAGCAGTGCGATATTCTAAACACCTGCTAAATAATTGCTTTCAAGATTTACCTTAAAATTAAAATCCCGGTTCCCCCGGCTGAGACCCGGAAACTGCAGTTTCTCAGGAAGACCCATGCCTCAGCTTGACTTTCAATTATGACCAGGATACGAATCTCCGGGCCAGAAAGATGTAAGAAATCAAGAATTCGGGATTAATGCTTCAAAAAGTGATCCAACTAATTCGGTATTTTCATTACCTGGATTAAATCCCAGATGAGGAATTTCCATGAAAATAAAAGCAAACCTTATATCCGGAAGGACCGCCGACCAGGGCGCACATCTGGAAGCTAAAACACATAAAGGCTATTTTGATGCCTGTGCATACTGCGAACTGAACTCCGCAGACCTTGAGATGCTTGGAGCCTCCGAAGGGGACAGCCTGAAGGTTACCACTGATTTTGGGGAAGTAGTAGTGTTCGCAAAAGCAAATGAAGGAAACCCTGATGGTCTTGCCTTTATCCCTATGGGCCCCTGGGCAAATGCAGTTCTGGACCCTGATACCCACGGCTGCGGAATGCCAGGGTTCAAAGGCGTCCCTGCTGAGATAGAAGTCACGGATGAAAAGCCCCTGGAAATGAAAGCGCTCATGAGGAAATACCTGGAAGACTGAGTCCAGACCCCCTGAATCGAGTAACTCATGTGTTCATCAGGCCCGGAGAAACCTGAAAATTCGGAGGAAAAAAATATGCCAGTAATTAAAGACGCAGTATGCTCCCTCTGCGGATCCCTCTGCGACGATATCACAGTCACTGTAGAAGATAATAAGATTACAAAAATAGAAAATGCCTGCATTCTTGGGCACAGCAAGTTTGTCGGCATGTTCGAGCATGACAGGATAGAAACCCCGATGGTAAGAAAAGACGGGGAGCTTGTGCCTGTATCTTATGAAGAGGCAATCGAAGCTGCCGCAAAAATCCTGGTAAACTCCAGAAGGACACTTTCCTATGGATGGTGCTCCACCTCATGTGAAGCAGTCAGCGGGGCAATTCAGCTCGCAGAGGAGACTGGTTCTATAATAGACTCTACGGCAAACGTCTGCCACGGACCGACTGCCCTTGCTGCTCAGGAGAAAGGGTCCCCATCAGCCTCCCTGGGAGAAATAAAGAATAGGGCAGATGTAATAGTTTTCTGGGGCTGCAACCCTGTGCACGCCCATCCCAGGCACATGTCCCGTTATTCAAGCTTTTCAAAGGGATTCTTCACGGAAAAAGGGCGAAAAGGCAGGAAAATGGTAGTTATTGATGTCAGAAAGACCGATACTGCAAAAATTGCTGACAAATATGTGGAGATTGAACAGGGTTCAGACCTGCTCCTTGTGACCGCTCTCCGTTCAATTGTAAACGGGCATGAGGATGTTGTCCCGGAAACAGTTGCAGGTGTTCCAAAAGCCGAAGTTCTTGAACTTGCAGAGACCCTGAAGAATGCAAAATTCACCTGTATTTTCTTCGGTATGGGAGTCACACAGTCCCGCTCAAAGTACAAGAACGGAGATGCAGTGTCTTCTCTGATATCAGACCTTAACCAGCACACCAAAGCTGTAATGATCGGAATGCGCGGGCACTATAATGTTACCGGTTTCGGACAGGTGGCTACCTGGGAGACCGGCTTCCCCATGGCGATTGACTTCTCCAGAGGCTATCCATATTACAACCCCGGAGAAACCGGAGCAAATGACCTGCTTGTGCGCGAAGAGCCTGATGCTGCAATTATAGCTGCAGCTGATGCCGGAGCACACTTCCCTCAAAAAGCTGTCAGGCACCTGGCAAGAATTCCCGTAATCCAGATTGACCCCTATGCCAACCCTACAACCGAAATCGCAGATGTGGTGATCCCGGCAGCAGTTGTGGGAATCGAAGCTGAAGGTACGGCTTACCGCATGGATGCAATCTCCCTCCGCATGAAGAAACTGATTGATACAGAGTTCAAGACCGACGAAGAGATCGTAAAAGACCTGACTGCAAAAGTAAGGGAAATGAAGAGAGGTGTATAAGATGTCGGAAATCCTGATTAAAAACGCCAGCGTCTGTGACCCGGCACAGGGAATTAACTGCGAGACCATGGACATCTGCATAAGAGACGGAAAGATTGTGGAGAGCGTCTCCGGAAGTGCAGAGGTTATTGATGCAGAGGGCAGGCTCACCATGGCAGGAGGCTTTGACGGGCACACACACAGCGCGGGAAAGATCAACGTAGGACGTTTCATCAACCCAAACGATGCAAGGAAAAACCCTGTACCCGGGCTTTCTGGCCAGGTCGCACGTACCGAAAAGACAAGAGCTCAGGTAGGGTATAATACCCCAAACACTTACGCAATCGGATACAGGTATGCAAAACTGGGGTATACAACCATCTGTGAAGCTGCAATCCCCCTGCTTGCTGCAAGGCATACCCATGAAGAATTCAAGGAAATCCCTATCCTTGACAAAATGGGGCTGTCACTCTTCGGGAGCAACTGGCAGGTCATGGAGTACATCCGTGACAAGGAGCCTGAAAAACTTGCAGCATACATTGCCTGGGGATTGAAAGCCTCAAGAGGATATGGAGTAAAGATTGTAAACCCTGGAGGAGGAGAAGCCTGGGGCTGGGGAAGAAACGTAAGCGGACTTTATGACCCTGTACCCAACTTTGATGTAACTCCTGCAGAGATCCTTCTGGGGCTTGCAGAAGCTAATGAGCGCCTTCAGCTCCCTCACTCCATACACGTGCACTGCAACAACCTCGGAAAGCCAGGAAACTATGCTACCACCATAGAGACCATGAAGCTTCTGGAAAAGGTTAAGCCCAGCAGGGACAGGCAGGCTCTTCACGTAACCCACGTTCAGTTTAATGCTTATGCAGGGACTTCCTGGAGGGACTTCGAGACAGGAGCCCCAATGGTTGCAGATTACATAAATGGAGCAAACCACCTAACCTTCGACCTGGGACAGGTAATCTTCGGACCCGCAGTTACAATGACCGCAGACGGGCCTGTTGAGTATGCAAACTCAAGAATGCTGCACGAGAAGTGGAGCAACCAGGACATTGAACTGGAAGATGCTTCCGGAGTCGTACCCCTGTTCTACTCACCAAAAAGCTTTGTGAACGCGGTCCAGTGGGCAATAGGGCTTGAACTCGCCCTGCTTGTAAAAGACCCCTGGAAAGTCATGTTTACAACTGACAGCCCCAACGGCGGGTCTTTTGTCAACTATCCTGAAGCCTTTACCTACCTTATGAGTGCAAAGAGAAGAGAAGAAGTTATCTCGGGATTCTCTAAGATGGCACTCGACAGGATGGTACTGCCCGGAATCGACAGGGAACTTGACTTTTATGAGCTTGCTGTCATGACAAGGAGCACACAGTCAAAGATGTACAGCATGCCTGAGAAAGGAAACCTTAAAGTGGGCTCTGACGCTGACATTGCTATCTATGACATCCTTCCGGGGCAGGTTGACCCCTCGACAGAGTATGCAAAGGTCAAGAAAGCTTTCTCTGCTGCATCATATACCCTGAAGAGCGGAGAGGTCGTTGTAAAAGACGGAGAGATCGAAGAGACCCCGAAAGGAAAGACTTACTGGGTTAACGCAAAGATTCCGGAGAGCATCGATACCGCAATGCAGAAAGATATAGACCGCAAATTCAGGAAGTATTACACTGTGAGCAAATCCAATTACATGGTTGAAGACTCGTATATCCAGAAGCCTGTCGAGATCGGCACAGAGGGGGTTTTCTAAATGCAGATTGTAAAACTCTCCCTCAAAAAAGCAAACAAAATTCCAATTGAAGCCGATAACATAAACCCTGACAACTTTGCCGGCAAAACTGCAGAAGAAATTAAGGCTATTCCTGTCTGGTACGGAAATGGGCAGTGCCCTCTCGGGGATTTCTTCAATGTGGAAGTGGAAGGCAAAGACTCCGTAGAAAATACAAAGCTGGTCTTTGAAGGCGATGTTTCCAGAGTAAAGCGCATAGGGCAGAACATGAGTGCCGGAGAAATAGAGATCAATGGCAACGTGGATATGCACTGCGGCTTTGCGATGAAGGGCGGAAAGGTCGTAATCAATGGAAATGCTGACAGCTGGCTCGGCTGCGAAATGTCAGGCGGAGAGATAATTCTCAACGGGAATGCCGCCTATTATGTAGGTGCGGGCTACCGCGGAGAGTCCTGCGGCATGCGCGGAGGAAAGATCACTGTTAACGGCAATGCAAAGGACTACCTTGGAGAACACATGTGCGGAGGGGAAATCCTCGTAAAAGGCGATGTGGGGCTCCTTCCTGCAATCTCTAACAACGGCGGAAGAATAGTTATTGAAGGCAACGCAACCATGCCGGCAAGCGAAATGAAGAACGGCACCGTAATCATCAAAGGTGAGGTCTTTGACCTGCTCCCCTCTTACAAAGAAGAAGGTACGGAAGAGGTTGATGGAGTTACATACCGCAAGTTTACAGGTGACGTTAACGTCGGCGGAAAAGGCGTCCTGCTTATAAAATAACGGCTGAAGAAGATTAAGCCCGTATAAGCAGGGACTTCTGAATAACACCAGAATCTGGTTAAATTTATATTGCGGATAAGAAATTAAAAAACAGCCGCTTCAAAGCATCTTTCGGGTTAATGAAACGGTATAGTTCTTATCCGCTCACTGTTCTTTTTCAAATTGCTTACTTTTTTAAATCTGCCTGCTTTTTCAGTAAATTTTAATCTCTTTGCATGTGCAGTTTGTAATTTCAAAGAGATAAAAGAAAAAAAGAAAAAAAGAAAAAAGAGAAAAAGGAAAAAGTACAGATCTACTGGATAATCAGTATCCTGTTGCTTCTGCCAGCTGCCTTACAGGAGCCTCTTCAGCAGTATTTCCGAAAACCACTATCACATAATTTTCGTTGCTCCAGATATAGGAGTATCTGGGAACGGACTTTCCTCCGGATGTGATGTAGTCAGTAATTTTAACTCCGGAATGCCCGTTGAAAGAAACTTCCGTAAAACGGGATCCGTCACTTAATGGTGGGAAGGAAGACCTGTATGCATCGATGAGATTGTTTGCAGCCTCTTCATTCTCAAGCTCGATCGCATCTACATAATAGTCTGTATTATTGGAATCCCTGTAGATTCCTTCAGAGCCTGAAAGGATACCCGTAACGTTTTCAGCTTCGTAAGTAACTTTTATCTCATCTGTGGAAAGCGGGATGGTATCGATATACTCAAAGCCTGCTGGGGGGTTTTCAATTGTGCTTACCCCAGCCGCATCATCATCAGAAATTGGGTTTGTTTCCGGGTTGTCCGAATCTGTCCCGTTAACTGCAGGAGAATTATCCACGCAGCCTGAAAACGCGATCATCAAAACCGCAAACACTGATATTAAAGCTATGCTTTTTTTCATAAAATTCACCTTGATCTTAAACCCTGAATAACCAGACGGTTTACAGAATCAGGATTTTAGATTTAAAAGAACATCAGAACTAAGAAATCTGCAAATAAAAAGTTATCTGCAAGAAGAAACCAAAAAAGAATTTAAAAGAGAGAAGGGTAGAACCCTTCACTCAGAGAATTTAGTTGTTCCTCCTGACGAGGTAGACGACTGCAAGGAGTCCGACAAGGCCAAGGACAACTCCGAATCCAGGAGTGGTGCCATCTGCTTCAGTGGGTTCCTCGGTTGGTTCCTCAGTTGTTGGTCCCTCGGTTGGTTCCTCGGTTGGTCCCTCGGTTGGTTCCTCGGTTGGTTCCTCAACTTCGGTGTCGTTGTCTACAGGCTCAGTCACATTGTCATCATCTTCATCATCATCAACTACTTCTCCGTCGATGGTCTTCTCGACGAATGGGTAGTATCTGAGGTCAGAAGCTGCGGTGTCAGCAACCTTGAAGAACATTCCCTGGCCGATTTCGACTTCGTCATCTCTGGTCAGAGTGAAGGTGTCTTCGTTGGTGATGGTAAGGGTGGCACCGTTGATCTTGACATTGTCGAGGTCACCGAATTCATCATCAGACTCGATCTTCATTGCGTTTGCGTAGTCAATGAGCCAGATACCTTCGATCTGGGCAATGCTGTCGACTGCACCCTGGAAGACCTGGTTGACGTGTACTCTGAGGACAACGACATCGTCTTCGTCCTGGATGTCATCAAGTTCAACTTCCCAGGTGTTGTCAGAGCCGCTAACGACTGAGATGATTTCGTCATCTACGAATTCTCCGTCCTTGGTGAACTCGAGCCAGACTTTCTCACCGTCAACATCGACCTGCTTGGCTTCGATTGCATAGCCTTCTCCGAGGTCGAGCTGTTCGCCGGTTCTGATGGTGTACTTGTCATCGCTGTCAAGGACGAGCTTGGCAAGTTTGTCAGCTTTGTCAGCGTTGATCGGGATGTATTCTTCTGCGAAGAATCCGAGAACAGGGAACTGGTCCCAGCCAACGGAAGGCTTGGAGTACTCGTAGTCAACCATCTGGATGGTTGTCTCGTAAACGAGGCCGCCCTCAGGAATTACATTTCCACCGTTAAGGCCGGTTACTGTAAGGGATTCTGTAGAGACATCGTCGTTGACATCATAGAAGAATCCTGCAAAGTTGGTTGCATCCCAGCTGAAGTCACCCTCAGCGACCTCTCCTCTGATTTCATAGGTGCCAGGCTCTGTGATCTGCTTCATGGCGTAGAACCTGAGTGCTCTGGTGTCATCGGCGGTCTTGAAGAACAGACCCTCAGCGATTTCCTCTTCATCGTCCCTGGTCAGGGTGAAGGTGTCTTCGTTGGTGATGGTAAGGGTGTCACCGTTGATCTTGACATTGTCAAGGTTTCCGAATTCATCGTCAGACTCGATCTTCATTGCATTTGTGTAGTCAATGAGCCAGAGACCTTCGATCTGGGCAATGCTGTCGACTGCACCCTGGAAGACCTGGTTGACGTGTACTCTGAGGACAACGACATCGTCTTCGTCCTGGATGTCATCAAGTTCAACTTCCCAGGTGTTGTCAGAGCCGCTAACGACTGAGATGATTTCGTCATCTACGAATTCTCCGTCCTTGGTGAACTCGAGCCAGACTTTCTCACCGTCAACATCGACCTGCTTGGCTTCGATTGAATAGCCTTCTCCGAGGTCGAGCTGTTCGCCGGTTCTGATGGTGTACTTGTCATCGCTGTCAAGGACGAGCTTGGCAAGCTTGTCAGCTTTGTCAGGGTTGATCGGGATGTACTTCTCTGCGAAGAAACCAATCAAGCTGTAGTTGCTCCATCCGGCAGCTGGCCTGTAGAATTCGTAGTCAACCTGCTGGATTGTTGTCTCATAGACAATTCCGCCTTCTCCAATGACGTTTCCTTCAGTGCCTGGAACCGCAAGAATGGAAAGGGTTTCGGTTGTTACATTGTCATCAATGTCATAGTAGAATGCTGCAAACTTTGTAGCATCGATTGTAAGGGCATTATTTTCACCATATGTGTCAATAATGTCGTTGATATCAGAGCCGTTGTATACTGGACCGCGGATCTCAATTACGTCTGCTGCACTTGCGGCGGATGCAAATACAGTGAGAAGCATGAGAGCAGCCAGTGATACTGCTGCAAATCTCTTCATTTTATTGTTTCCTCCATGTTTGTTAAGATATATCGTATGTAAGAAGAAGTGTCGGGATCGAACACTTAAAGGGTTTCACCATTCTTCACCAAATCAGACTTGTCCATTTCGTCTATTGCCGAAGAGGATTTCATTCCCTCCTTATCCCTCTAAATTGGATTACAAGTGTTCTATAAAATAATTGCATTATTAAATCTTTTGTGGTCTATTTCCGAAGAATTGAAGAGGAAAAGCGCAAAACAACGATACAAATAACGGTAAATGTCGAAAGACCCGGGGTAGAATATTCGTCAGAGGTTAATATACGGGACTAAGTAGAAATGCTTATAATACACTATAGAAAAAGAATAATATGTTTAAAGGGGAGCAACTAAATAATTTAAAACAATACTAATTCCAAAAAAACATTATGTAAAAAATGCTCTAACCTGCCTCTTGCAGCCCATCAAAATTTTTTTAAACCACGAAAAAACTCCGAATTTCACATGGGAATCTTCTTTTTAATCGTGTATATTGCCGGAAACCGACATTCCTGCTATTTAAACACTTTTTTACAAGCTATTAAGCATTGTCAAAAAAGCTGTCTTATATCCGCACTACGATTTTTTAAGTTACTCAATGATTGAACAATTAGAGAGTTTGAAGCATCAATTCAAAAAATATAATTTATAAATCGATCTGTAAGAGCCGGAATAGGATCATGAGTAAAGCTGCAGAGAAACATACGAAATAAATATCATATTTTTTGCTCAGACTTTCATTAATTTTATAATAATAAAAGTTGAAGATTGTCTATTCTGCACGCCATATAATACAATGCACAGCATATTAGAAATTGACGATATAATAACAGAAATATAAAATAAGAAAAATATATAAAGGGCGGTGTGCAAATTACCTGAAAAAACCTGAAGATAGTGAGCCCTGATATTCATTAATGGGAGCTATATAAGACTTATTTATATCTGAACAGCTCAACATAGGATAAAAATAACAAGGTGTATCAGTTTTGGAATGTCAAGATATTATTCAGGATGTCCTTTGCAGGATAAAAGCCATGAAAGGCGTGGAAGAAACATACATTTTAAATGAAGAAGATAAGGAAAAAATACTTGAGCTCGAGAAAAAAGCCGAAGGCGCGGTTTTGATGGGCATGGGAATAGGAGATAATCAGGGGATCAAGGAGGTTCTTAAACGCCAGTTAATCATAGCCTTTACGACCAACATGGACTACGTATGGCCTGAAGGACCCAATGTGATTCTAATGCAGTACGGGGAAAAAGTAGGCGAAGATGTTTATGACCCCGAAAAACTCGAGGAATGTAAAAAGTGCAGGGATATGGTTGTGATGGGGAATTTTGTAATTTACAGAAGTGCAGTACCAAAGCCAAAAGATGCAAAGAAAGAACCTATCACTGTAGTGCTCCCCCCACAAAAATGTGAAGATTTAGAGTGTGTAGAGGGGTTAACCGGTATAGTAATGGCATCTCCTTCTACCCCTACGGATGAGTACATCAGGTCTGTAATGGGGCTTAGACCAGCAACGGGGATGGGAACTTTTATCATAGGATTCGACCTCTGCGAAGCGAAATCAGATTAAAGGGAAATTCACCAATAAAGAGGTTTTACAAAAAGGAATTATAATATAGTCAGTTGAGTACAGTTGATCAACTGACTATATTATAGTGCAGCTGGACCTTGATTATATAAAATATGACCTGTACTCTGACTATATTATAGTGTGATCGGATCTTGATCATATTGTCTGTGCTTTGTATATTACACTGGAACCGGTACTTTATACTATGATTAATGCATTAATACCGGAGCCAGATACAGTTACCGGGAACTGGATAGTAGCTACAAAATAAAAAAGACTGGAATTATCTTTTTTAAGACCCGGTAGCAGGTTTATCAGAATTAAGCAGGCTCACCAGAAGTAGCTTATCAAAGCTTAAAAACAGGAATTTAAAATTTATGAATCCCTCCCTGGAACCTGATTACAAGTTCAGGTTAAGGATTTCAGTTGCAGATGCCAATGAAAGAGCCTGGAATATGACCCTAAAGACGGAATTTGAGATGAAAGAAGCTGATTACAACAGGGCCTGCAGGAACATCCTTGAAAAGGTGCTTGCCGGGGAAATAAAAGACGAAGACCAGTTAAACAAAGTGAAAAAAGATGTGAGTAAGCTGTATCATCTTGCCAGCCTGCCTAGAAATGGGGATATTATTATGCAGGGCACACCTGAGGAGCAGGCTCTAATAAAAGAGTTCCTCAGGAGAAAACCCGTAAGGACGATTTCCGGAGTCGCGGTAATTGCTGTAATGACCTCTCCTGCCCCATGCCCTCACGGGGTTTGCCTGCCCTGTCCGGGAGGTCCGAATTCCTCATTTAAATCCCCTCAGAGCTACATGGGAAGGGAACCTGCAGCAATGAGAGCAATTCAGCATGAATTTGACCCTTACTCCCAGGTTCAGTCCAGGCTTTCCCAGCTAAAAGAGATAGGGCATGATGTTGAAAAAGTTGAGCTTATAGTGATGGGAGGCACTTTTTCAGCACGCAGCCTTGACTATCAGGAATGGTTTACCAAACGCTGCCTTGAAGCAATGAACGATTTTACAGGCATGGAATGGAGGGATAAAGCCTGGACGATCGGAAAGTCCTTGCCTTATGTTCCGCTTGAAGAGGTTCAGAAAGCAAACGAAACAGCTGACATCCGAAACGTTGGCATAACCTTTGAGACAAGACCTGATTGGGCAAGAGAAGAACATGTAGACGAATTCCTCAGGCTTGGAGGGACAAAGGTAGAGATTGGAGTCCAGAGCGTTTATGATTTTGTATTATCCCGGATGCAGAGAGGGCATGGAGTTGCAGAAATTGTCAGAGCTAACAGGGTATTAAGAGACAGTGCATTTAAAGTAGGCTTTCACATGATGCCTCACCTTCCTGGAGCGGACTCCGAACTTGACCTGAGGGGATTTAAAAAGCTCTTCGATGACCAGCGTTTCAGGCCGGATTACCTGAAAATATATCCTACCCTTGTAACCGAAGGCACCCCCCTGTACAGAATGTGGAAATCCGGAGAATATCAGGCTCTTTCAGACGAAGAAGCTGCAGAACTTGTCGCAGATATAAAGGCTGTCCTGCCTAAATGGGTAAGGCTTCAGCGCATCCAGAGGGATATTCCTGCCCACCAGATCTTTGCAGGCGTGAGGAAAAGTAACCTAAGGCAGCTTGCAGAGGAGAAACTCCGGGAAAAGGGAGGGAAATGCCGCTGCATACGCTGCAGAGAGGTCGGACACAACAGCCTGAAAGGAAGAAGGATAAATGAAAAAGACATCGAGCTTACTGTGGAATCTTACGAAGCCTGTAACGGTAAAGAACACTTCATCGCTTTTGAAGACCTTTCGGCAGATGTCCTGATAGGTTTTACACGTTTGCGTTTCCCTGCCGAACCTCACAGAGAAGAACTGCAGGGCTCTGCACTTATAAGGGAACTGCATGTTTACGGCTCCATGGTGCCTGTAGGAAAAGGCGCAAAACAAAAAGAATGGCAACACAGGGGTTATGGAAAGGAACTTATTGAACATGCAGAAAAAACGGCATCCGAATCCGGCTACGGCAAGCTTTCTATAATTAGCGGAATAGGCGCAAGGGAATATTATAGGAAACTGGGATACGATCTTGACGGAGTATACATGTCAAAACCCCTGAAGGATTAAAAAATGGAGATATGAAATAACCGGAGACCGGATTTTCCAGCCAGGCAATATATTAACCACCTTGGGCTCTGGAATTCATCCGGAGCCCCAGGTTATTGAGTATTAAAGATTATTAAAACGATCCTCAAGAGACTTTAACATATAGTCATTTTTAATATTGTATTCATAATACTTATTCGATATTTTTAGAGATTCCGATCAGCATATTCACTTGAAACATAATTTGAATTCAAGCTCTTAGCTCTCAACTGTTTTAAATATCAGCATAATTATCAACTTAGAACTATATTTTTATAACTATATATTAAGCATATTTTTATAACTGTATTTTTATAACTGTACTTTTGTAACCGTATTTTTATAACTGTACTTTTGTAACCGTATTCTTGTAACCGTATTTCTGTAACTGTACTTCTGCAATGTTTTCGACACAGACCTAAATGTTTTACTAAAAGATTTGAAATGCTGTAATTAAAAAAATGAGCAGTATTGCGCACATATTCCTCATAACCCTTTCTTTATACTAACTATGATTATTATATTATTTTAATATCTGGCAAATAAAAGTAATGTAAAAATATAAATAGTACTGTGTAAATAAAGTAAGTCAGGAGAAAATTTAGATTGAATCTAAGCCAAAATATCTACATCAATAAGTTGACTCAGCCTTAATAAAAGAACTTATAATGACAGAAATTCAGTCTGGATACGGATTTAAAAGAGTGGCGGGGATATACAGACTTGAAAATCATAGATACTCAGAGTTTTAAGATAATGACGTTGAGAAAAGGGGACAAAAACATTAATTAATGATTACCAGCCAAAATCCCAATCCAGCGCATTCAAATTAATACATTCTATGAGAGGATTTACAGAAAAATGTTAAATAGTATAGTATAATATCGTATACCCCTTCAATAACAGTACAAACCGATAACGCTCGGTAAGAAAAAGATAAAATTCAATTGATTTTCGGAAAATAATCTTCAGAACTCAGAAAATAAAAATGAGTCACTTGAAGATGAATTTCAATGTATAAAAATTTGAATTTAATAAAAAATACACGATCAAAAAGACAGTTATTAAAAAATATGGCTTTAAGAATAAATTTTTGATAAAAATAAAAGTTTAAAAACATTCATAAAAAAATAAATATTATGAGTCCTTAACATTAAAAAACGTGATATGCAGGTTCAAAATTGCCTGAAAGCAGAATTTTAGAGATAAACAAACTGTAATATTGGGCTTATGAACCGGAATTAATCTGAATTAACACTGATAACCCTGAAAATCGAAATTAACTGAAAAATAAATAAACTCCAGGGGCATTAAAAGAAAATTTCGAAAATCAAAATTTCGAGAATCCGAATCAAACCCTGGGAATCCCTGAATCAAATTTAAAGAAACCCTAAAAAGAACCCTAAGAAACCCTGAACAAACTCTAAAAAACCTGGAAAGAACGGTGATAAAAATGAAAATTAGAGTTGTAAGCTCAAAAGAAGAAATTGACACTTTAAAACTCAATGAGGAAATTGTCCATCTCGCTTTTAGACCATCCAACAAGGACATTTTCAAGCTCATTCTGAAGTGTCCGGAAGTAAAAGCGATCCACATCCCAAGCTCATACAAGAGAACAATTTCCAGTTCTGCACAGATGTATCTTTCTATGCAGAACATTGCACTTCTTGAAGGTGATGTGTGGGGACACAGAAAAGACATTAATGAGTACTCAGAAGTTTCCGAGCATGTATTTGACCGTATAAAGGAATTAAAAGAAGAAGGCCTTTCCGATGAAGACACCATTGAGAAACTTGTAAGGGAAACAAGACTTAGCCCGGACTTTGTGACCTTTATCATATCAAATTAAATTAAACCAGCTAAAGTAGAATTTTAGATTAGCCGGTCAAAATGTTGATCGGCACTGATTTTTCTATAAAATTTCCTGCCTTAACTTTTTTAGATCTGGATTTTTATCCTGAACTTCATCCCGACTTTTATTCTGAACTTTACCCAGATTTATATCCTGAATTTAACCCCTGTTATCGTCCTGCACTTTATCCTTGTGTTTGTCCGAACTTCGCCCCGATTTTTATCCTGAACTTCATAACTGTTATATCTATTGAGAAATATTTATTAAAAAAGATAGTCCGGAAGCTGGTAAATTTCGATTTTCAGCACATCAAATATTAAAAGAAAAGTTATCCTGTAAAACAACCCGTATAAACTTTTATTATTAAGGTACAGATCTAGCAAATAAGATTAAAGCAGGAGAATGGATTTTGTGACCGAATTCGAACGTGTGCTTGTAAACTCATTTAACGCATACATTGAGGAAAAAGGCATAAGAGCCATCTCTTACAGGCTTAAACAGCACAGGTTTACATCTCAGTTCCTTGACGTACTTGTAGATTCCCTTGACCCTGACCTTTATATGGGTATAGAATGCAAAAGTATCTCAGTAGATAAAGGAGCAACTGCGCTTTACTTTTCCCAGCATTTTACAGTGGACAAAAAAGGCATTCATCAGATAGACAGAATTTCAGACTACCTTAACAGGTCTGGAAGAAGGGGCTTTCTGGCAGTGGAACTCCGCCTCGGAGCGGGACATGGAAGGGAAGCGTATATGGTCCCCTGGGAAGATCTGGAGAAGAGCTACAATTCGGAAAGTCCCAAGCTCACACTTCAGGAAATACGAAACTTTCCGGAAATAAGAAGGGATGGAAAAGATTACATAATAAACCCGAAAGAATGGGGGAGAAAGAGCCGCTGGGAGAAAGATATTAAACCGAAGCCAGCAGAGAATTCCGGAGAAACCGATGACTGAAATCATAGAAATATTCAGAAAAGAAGCAGGCAGATGTGCCGAAAAAATCAAAAAACATAGATCTGTACATGTAGTATCCCATATAGATGCAGACGGACTGACTTCTGCGGGGATTATCTGTACAGCTCTTGAAAGGGGAAATTTTGATTATACAACCCGTTTTGTAAAGCAGCTCGATGAAAAAGCCCTCAATACCATTGCAGATGAGAACCATGAACTTGTGGTTTTTACAGACCTTGGAAGCGGAATGTGCGAGCATATAAAGTCCCGCGGGATCAATGCCGTAATCTCAGACCATCACCAGCCGCAGGGGACCCTTGAATTTCACTTAAACCCTCACCTTTTTGGGGCAAACGGCTCTTACGAACTTAGCGGTTCGGGAAGCACTTACCTTCTTGCTTCAGCCCTGGGAAAAAACAGGGATCTTTCCTCACTTGCCATAGTCGGCGCTATAGGAGATATGCAGCACCTGAAAATGGGGCAGCTTGTAGGGATTAACAGGATAATTCTGGAAGAAGGAGTAAAAGGAGGGGATCTTGAGTTCAAAAAAGACTTGACCCTGTTCGGGAAGCAAACCCGCCCTATTTACAAGCTTTTGCAGTACTCATCCGATCCATATCTTCCCGGACTTACCGGAGATGAAGAAGCCTCCATTAATTTCCTTCATTCCCTGAATATCCGTTTCAGCCAGGACGAACGCTGGAGGCGCTGGATTGACCTGGAGATTACGGAAAAACAGAAAATAATTTCGGGACTTTTCCAGTACTGCCTGAAATCAGGGATACCTTCGTACAAAATTGAACGGCTGATAGGCGAGGTCTATGTCCTTCTTAAAGAACGTGAAGGAACGGAAATGAGAGACGCCTCCGAATTTTCTACACTTCTCAATGCTACTGCGAGATACGACCATGCAGAAATAGGACTTGCAGTCTGTATGGGAGACAGGGAAACTGCTTACGAAGACGCCAGAAAGCTTCTAGCAGAACACAGGCAAAACCTTGTCAACGGGCTTATGTACGTAAAAGAGAATGGAGTCACCCAGCTGGAAAACATCCAGTATTTTGATGCAGGTTCTCAGATTAAGGAAACCATTGTGGGAATAATTGCAGGCATGAGTTCCACAATAGTTGAAAACAGAAACCTTCCGATTATTGCTTTTGCAAAGGCAGAAGGAGGGATTAAGGTATCAGCAAGAGGCACGCAGGACCTTATCCGCAGAGGAGTAAACCTGTCTGAAGCAATGTCAACCGTTTCGGCAGAAGTCGGAGGTGCGGGCGGCGGGCATGATATTGCCGCAGGAGCAACCATTCCTGAGAATGCAAAAGAAGAGTTTGCCAGGAAACTTGACTTTTTCATAGGGGAACAACTTCGAAGAAAAGCAAATATAGGATAAGAAGGGGCAGCCCTCCGGAAACTATCCGGAAAGCCTGGTTTCCGCAGAAAAGAAGTTCAAGGTCAATGAAGCAAAGACTTTCTGAAACAGGAATTTGCGGAACAGGAATTATATTCAGGTTCAAACAGACGCGAGTTTCAGACCAGATCCTCGATCCGGCTCATCTCCTTAAAAGAAATTAACCTCGACATGGCACTTGTATCTATAGGAATCCCATACTCCTGCACAACAGCCATAGGATTGGTCCCACCAATAACGACTATTCCCAGATGGTCCCTCTCAATAGGGACATCAAGCACTCTTGTATTGGGCTCTCCCACTTCCAGAATTCCGCTGAAACCCGCGTCCAGAAGATCAGACAGGTTGCTTTCAATCTCATCCCTTGCAACCATGGGAGCCTCCCTGAGGTTTGCAAGAACCTTGCCGGAACCTGTTCTGAGCATTTCAGATACTGAAGTGATTCCCTGAGACATCAGGATTTCAAGGGGGTCAACGGTTGTACTTACATACGTGAGCACATCAGTGAAGCGTACAGGAATTCCATTTCGGATCTGAACAACCCCTCCAAGCTTGGGGTTTACGGGGATCCCCGCTTTCAGCAGCACGCCGTCAATAGTTATGCTGCATACTGTTCCGATTCCTACCTTTCCCTTCTCAATGGTCATGTCTCCTATGGACTCCCCTTCCGAAATAACTTTCACATAGGGAGTAACGGAAAGCCCGCTTGAGATTACCATCTTAAAGATGCCGAGAACATCGTCCAGGTCTTTTTTATCAATAAGGGAAAGATTAAGAATAATATCTCCATCCATTTTCTTAGGATCAAATGTGGTCCTGTACATGAGATCTCTGATTCTGGATGATGTAAACTGAATACGGTATCCATTTTTTTGCATTTCAACCCTCCAGTAATTGAAGGTATTTATACCTATTATAAGTTATGTATTATCGGGTATTATCGAAAGGAAAGCACCCTTTCGATCTGTATTGGACTTCTGTTTGTAAACCTCTGCTTTCAAGAATTATAAAAAGGTAAAACTGAAGCTTCTAAAAGTAGCTTTTGGGATGAATACCGGATACAAAGTCCTTACCCATTATAAAATTCAGGAGCCTATTTCAGAGCACTCCTGCCAGAAATCCCATAAACTCCTGAGGAGCTGTCAGGAACCTTAGCCTGTCAGCATCGTGTATAAGTTCATACATGCTTTCTCCGGGATCAAGCCCGAATTCTTCAGAGCTTAGAGGTGCAGTATAACGTATGGGCGGGATATTTCTATAAAGGGGGTTTTTGGCAAAACCGTCTTTAAGTAGGAAATAGGCGGCTCCGGAAAGCCTCTTTATAGGCTCATAGAACGAAGAGAAGTCCCCGCAAACCCAGTTTGCCATCTCAAGAGTATTTTCAGAGGAATTTATTGTTACGTGCCCGTATCCTGGTGGAACAAGAACCAGATCCCCTTTTTCAGCCTTGATAACCGCAACGTCCAGAACAATTTCTTCTTCTCCGGGCTCCACCTTTTGCAGCAGGTAGGTAGCTGAGCCTTCAAGCACCTGGTAAATCTCAGGATAGGAGACGTCTGTTCCCGGAACTTGAGGATGGTAGTGGCCAACGGTTTTAATATACTCCGACCCGAGCATTCCGGGAGGGATTCTTGTAATGTCATACCTGAGGTGGCGGGATTTGATAATCTCAAGATCAGAATCACTTCTGGCAAGATCCCTGAACATATAATACATATCTCTGTTCATTTCATCGGTCTTTTCAAACCATTCTCTATCAAATACCACATCTTCCATATCATGGAGTTTTCTTACATCTGCCACAGTGACTTTATCCCCGAACTTCAGTGTTACTGCCATTGAATTCCCCTTTGTTTTAAAGTATATAATAACCTTCAATACTATAGAGAGCCTGTTCAACTACATCCTACTCTCGGCAGGTAAACATATAGATTAATATTATTAATTTTATATCTCTTTCCTGGTCTTCCCATGTCAGAGAAAAACAGTAGTAGAAGAGTTGAATCTTCCTTAAAACGTACAAGGTTCTTAGGTCACCTTGGTCTCATGGCTGGAGTTTTCAGAGAACTTGAAGTTGACAAACTGATCGATGAGAAACTTCCCAAGGAAAGGGATCACAATGTTCCTCACTCAGTTTGCATCCTTGCCATGGTACTCAATGGTCTTGGTTTCATAGGGCAACGTCTGTACCTTTTTCCTGATTTTTTCAAAAACATTTCTACTGAAAGGCTTTTCGGAGACAATGTAACAAGAGAAGACCTGAATCAATATGCTATCGGAGAGACTCTTGATAGAATCGTAAAATATGGCCCTACAAAACTGTTTACGGAAATTGCTCTTCACATTATGGCTCGTCTACCTATTCCTGTTCACTGTTTACACGCTGACACTACAAGTGTCAGCGTTTATGGGGATTATGAAGACGAAGAAACTGAGTCTATTGATATTACTTTTGGAATTCCCAAAAACGGAAGATGGGACCTCAAACAATTTGTACTGAGCTTGATTGTTAATCAGCATGGCATACCTCTTTTCATGAACACCCATTCAGGAAATGCTTCCGACAAAAACACAATTCTGGAAGCTATCAACTCTCTTAAATCAGTTCTAAGGCCTGAAAGCAAAGTGTACTATGTCGCTGATAGTTCCTTTTACACAGACAATAATATCAAGAACATAGGAACGTCATTCTGGATCAGTCGCGTTCCTGCAACAATTACCGAGGCAAAGGAACTGTTAGCTGCAAATCTGAACCTGAAAACGCTAAAAAGCGACGAAAGATACTCATTTTATCAAACCTTTGTGGAATATGGTGGAGTTAAACAAAAGTGGGTTTTGCTGCTTTCTCACAAGATGAAAGAGAAAAAAGAGCAAACTCTCAGAACAAAGCTTGACAAAGAGTTTGAAAAAGCAGAGAAGTCTTTTAAAAAGCTGAAAGGAGAGGACTTCTTCTGTGAAGATGATGCATTAAAAGCCGCAGAGAAATGGATTCAAGATTTCCCCTCAATTGTGTTTGAAAATGTTGATTTGAAAGCCATTAAAAAACGTGAATCGGGTAAAAGAGGCAGACCTTCAAAAGATGAGAAATTAAAGACTTATTACAGGATTGATGGCAGTTTAAAGACTAATGAAGCTTTTGTTTTGAAAGAAATGGAGAAAATGGGACTTTTCATTCTTGCAAGTAATGATATCAGTATTTCTCCTGAAGATATGCTGAAGTATTACAAAGGACAGGACAATGTAGAAAAAGGATTCAGGTTCTTGAAAAGTGATACGTTTAGCATATCGAAAGTTTACCTCAAGAAAAAATCCCGAATTGAAGCACTGACTATGATAATGGTTCTCTGCTTAATGATTTATTCAATTGCAGAATGGAAATTAAGAACAAAGTTAGAAGAAGAAAATGAAACGGTTCCAGATCAAAAAGGGAAGCCAACAAAAAGACCTACAATGAGATGGATATTTTTCAATTTCCAGGGAATTACAGAACTTAGGATTCAGAAACAAGGAGAAATAGAGTCCGAAATATTGAATATGGAGGATATTCACTGGAAGATACTGAGGCTCATGGGAGAAAAATATGAAAATATCTATCTCTAATTACGTCAACCTGCCGAATGTAGGCTACATATACAATCCTGTTACGAAAACTAACAGGAATCAGTAAGGTAAAAATCCAGAACAGTAATATAAGCGCAGTTGTCAATCATAAATTCAGTTATTAACCGACAATATATTCCTGTTACTGACATTTCTACTTTTTGGCGAAACCCTCGAAAGAAAAAATATACTTTTCATATCTTCAGAGCATTTTCAACCATTTTAGGGTAAGTAAGTTCAATAATAGTTTTCAGGTTTACTATGTCCTCTCTGTTATATTTAACAAGCAGGTTGAGGGCTTCAAGATCTCCTTTTTCGTACTTTTTCCAGAGCCTAACGGCATCAAATCCGTCCATTCCATCCGTATCCTCGCTTCTGCAGATCCCGAGAAGCTTTTCAATTTTTTTTAAGCCCCCTCCATACCCTATACGCCTGAGAGGATACATCAGGTCTATATGGAGCTGTTTGAACTCTATTTCGGGAAATTCGGATTTTATGAAAGGGATATCAAAACGGGCTCCGTTAAAAGACACAAGAAGCCTGTATCTGGAGAATTCCTCTACAAGATCCTCAAGGTTCGTTCCTCTTACATACGTTTTGACTTCATTTCCATTATAGATTCCAACAACGGTTATTTTATCCCTGCAGGGCGAAAGACCTGTGGTTTCGATATCAAAAAAAGCAACAGAGTCAGAAAATAGAGAGTACGCCCTCCAGTGCTCTGCAGAAGGGAGGCGCTGTGAGAAAAAGAAGCAGTCCTTTGCAGCGAGATGGCTGGAAGATACCTTTATTCCTTCACAGATTCTGGCTTTCTTGACAGAAGGAATTAAAACCCTGTCTTCCATTTCAAGGAATTCGTCCCATGTATGTATGCCTGAAGCCCAGATTTTCTGCTCAAGCGCTTTTCCTACACCAGGAATGTGAATATATGTGTTCTTCAGCATTTTTCCCCTGAACCATTGGTAGTGATATTTAATAAAAATACTGCATGAGGGCTGAAAGTGTTACAGGACACAAATAACAGCTTTTAGCGACAGAAAATCCCGGGTTAAAAGTCTGAAACAGAGAAATCACAGCCAGAAATCTGCTAATCCTGACCGGTTTATCATGTGTATTCAGTTATCAGGTTTGCTCTGTAAAACCGGCAAGTACCACACCAACAAGGTTAATATACTTAGTTAGTAATAATAGAAAGTACACTTTAATTCTGCGGGGGACAGAATATAGAGTGAGAGCCTATGAAGTTCAACCTGAGAATAGGGGTAAAAGGGACGTTAAGGACTTCTAGAAAGCCAAAAAAATAAATATCAAGATATAGTTACCTCCAGACTGATTGAGTAAAACCTATTTTTAGAGGCAGGAATCTGAAAATATCCTGCAAATAAATATTGATACAGGTGTACAGGTAATGGTTAAAATTTCCGTAATTGGTGCAGGAAATGTAGGTTCGACAACAGTCCAGCGGCTGGCAGAACTGGAGCCTGGCGAAATTGTCATGACAGATATTGTGGAAGGGATGCCGCAGGGAAAAGCTCTTGACCTTATGCAGGCCGGGGCAATTAACGGTTATGACACTAGGATAACAGGTACTAACGATTATGCAGATATCGCAAATTCCGACCTGGTAATTATTACGGCAGGAATCGCCAGAAAGCCCGGAATGAGCAGGGAAGACCTGATTAAAACGAATTCAAAAATAATAGGGGATGTAGCAGGAAACATTGCGAAATACGCTCCGAACTCTATTGTTATAAACGTCACAAATCCGCTTGATATCATAACATATGTAGCTATGAAGGCAACGGGCTTTGATCCAGAAAAAGTCTTCGGGATGAGTGGAGTTCTTGATGCAGGACGTTTTGCAAGCTTTATAGCAGAGGAACTTAAGTGTTCAAAAAGGGACGTTGAGGCAATGGTCATAGGAGGGCATGGAGACCTTATGGTTCCGCTCCCGCAGTACACCACAGTATCGGGAATCCCGCTTCCGGAACTGCTTCCGGAAAAAACAATTGACAGGCTTGTGGAAAGGACAGTAAATGGAGGAGCAGAAATAGTAGAGCTTCTCAAACAGGGAAGTGCTTTTTATGCTCCCTCAGCAGCTATCGTACGCATGGCAGAAGCTGTAATTAAGGACTCCAGGCGCGTACTTCCGGCGTCTGCATATCTTGAAGGACAGTACGGGCAGAAAGGAATTTACTTTGGAGTGCCAGTAAAACTGGGAGCAAATGGCATAGAAGAAATTCTTGAACTCAAACTTGAAGACAGCCAGTGCGAGATACTCAAAAAATCCTCAGAGACTATCCGGAAAGGGATTTCAAAGCTGGAAATCTAAAGAGCAAAAATTAAACAGATAAAAATTTGGAGATAAATATTAAAAAGACAGGTTTCTGTTAAGAGAATAGAATATTTTTCCGGATGGAAAGAATAAATCTCAGAAACCTGATCAATTCCCTGTTTTGTTATGATGTAACCCGCTTACGAAAAAGTAAAATTAAAGCATTTCTTTAATCAAAGTTATTTTAATAAAATTAATTTTAATAAAATATCTTTCAATCGGAGATATTTAATCAAGTATCTTTTGATCAAGTGTCTTTTAATTAAATATCTCTTAATCAAATATCTTTTAATCAAATATCTTTTAGTCAGATATCTTTTAATCAAAATACAAAAAAAGGCAGGTTAATAAACTGAATTCCTGTTACTGAGTAAATATCCAGTACCCAGGAGAACTTTAGAAAAGAATTTAATTAATAAAAACGTTTTCATACTGGATAAAAACATCTTATCCCTATTATTTAAATACAGAGTGTTTATCACATGAAGTTGATTGAAAGGCCTTTCCCGGAAAAAGAAATAAACGATTAACTGGTTGTAAACATCAAGGTTAAATAAAATAAAAATCTGGAAAACATATTTTTAATAGATGGGAGAGCCTTGTAAAACTGTAAGATATATAAGTATGTTTTTCATATAAGGTAGAGAAAGAAATTTAAATAAATTTAGAATGCATAGATAACTTAAATTAATAATAGAGCAGGGATATAATGCGCGCAGAACTCACATCACTCTTTGGCCTAAACATATACACAAATAATGGTGTTTATGTAGGGAAGTTGCAGGACCTCGTAATTGATGTAGAGGAACAGAAAGTAACAGGGCTTGCTGTTTCTGACATCAACAGGGAGCTTTTTGATATTAGCAGCAGAGGTATCATTATTCCCTACCGGTGGGTTATAACCGCAGCGGATATTATTATAGTTAGAGACGTTATCCAGAGATACAAAAAGAGAAAAGAAGACTGAATTGTCTTTAGAAAAGGTATATGAAAAACCGGGAAATCTATGCTGAAATGCGCTGTATCCCGCCAGTGGTCTTGCGCGCTGACGGCAGGAATTTCAAAAATACACTTTCAGGCCTGGGCTTTGAAAAACCATATGATACAACCTTCGCCAGAGCAATGGCGGACACTGCTGAACTTTTCATTAAAAAAAGCGGTTTAAGCCCTTATTTTGCCTATACTTTTTCAGATGAAATCAGTTTTCTGTTTACAGACCTTCCTTTTGACGGCAGGGTTGAGAAAATAGACTCTGTTGTGGCAAGTTTTCTTGGCAGCGCTCTAACAATAAAACTGCGGCTTGAAGCACCCATAGCTTTTGATTCCAGGCTGGTAGCTCTTCAAAAAGAGGAAGTTTCTGAATACTTTCACTGGAGGCAACTGGAAGCCTGGAGAAACTTTGTAGCGTCCTGGGGATATTATTCCCTCAGAAACGAAGGCATGGGAAAGGATGAAGCCGGAAAATTCCTGAAAGGAAAAAAAGAATGGGAAATCCATGAGATGCTTTTTGAGAGAGGAATAAATCTTGCAGCACTTCCTGCATGGCAGAGGAGAGGGATTATAATCTCTAAAGAAGAATGTGAAATTTCAGGCTTTAATCCTGTTTATGGTAAAGAAGTAAAATCTATGCGAAGAAGAATAACCCAGAATTGGGAAATTCCAAAATTCAAATCCGAAGAAGGAATTACCTTTTTAGAGAAACTTATTAATAGAAACTAAGTTTTTCAGAGTAAGAAAAGAAAAGGAATGTAGATGCAATGGACAGACTTGAGCTTATAAAAAGGAATGTTCAGGAAATTGTAACAGAAGAAGAACTTGAAGGACTGCTGAATAAAAAAGAAACTCCGCGCGCTTATGTAGGATACGAGCCAAGCGGAAAAATCCACATGGGGCATGTCCTTACCGTAAACAAGTTAATAGATTTGCAAAAAGCAGGGTTCAAGATCACTGTCCTGCTTGCAGATGTACACGCTTATCTGAACAGAAAAGGCACTCTGGAAGAGGTCAGGAAGATTGCAGACTACAACAGGCGCTGCTTTATTGCTCTCGGGCTTGATGAAGAACAGACTGATTTCGTTTACGGGTCGGATTTCCAGCTGGGAGCAGAATACATGTTAAATGTGCTCAAACTCTCAAGGGCAGTCACCCTTAACAGGGCAAAGAGGAGCATGGACGAAGTGGGGCGTGCAATGGACGACCCTACGGTTTCCCAGATGGTTTACCCTCTCATGCAGGCTATTGATATTGCCCTCCTTGAAGTGGATGTGGCAGTGGGCGGGATTGACCAGAGGAAAATCCACATGCTTGCCCGTGAAAACCTTAAAAGCCTCGGATTTGAGACTCCGATCTGTATTCACACACCTATCCTTCTCGGGCTTGACGGGACCAAAATGGCTTCCTCAAAGGACAATTTTATTTCGGTAGACGATACTGAAGAAGAGATTTACAGGAAGTTTAAGAAAGCTTTCTGCAAGATGGGAGATGTGGAAGAGAATCCTATTCTTGCCCTTTTCCGTTACCATATCTTCCCGAGATATGAGACCATAGTTATTGAAAGGCCGGAGAAATTCGGTGGCAACCTTGTATACAACAGTTATTCAGAGATGGAAAGTGGCTTTGCAGAAGAAAAAGTCCACCCAATGGATCTTAAAAATTCGGCTGCAAAATACATAAACGAAATTCTGGACCCTGTCCGAAAAGTTCTTCTTTAAATTCAGGAAGGGAAAAGTCCCTTCCAAAAACTTTAGGAAATTCGGGGGAAAAGAATTTTTCTGGGGAAAGGGGTGCATTACTTAAGAATGCCTGAAGATCATGGATAAAATGTTATATAGCTATAAGGCATAGAATATTTGGAGAGTTAGTTCAGAATTCCAGGGTGCTTTTTATGAAATATATTTACCAGGACTCTACGGAACTGCCTGTCCAGAGGGATTTTATTGAGGATCTGAAGGTATTCATAGATATAACTGCTAGAGTAATTCCTCTGGAGAATTCTATCATAGAACTAAAATGCAAACACAAAGAAGAACTCCATAAATTAGAAAGTAGAATTATGGGAATGAATCTTTTTGAGGAAAAACTCGGCATACTGGTCAATAAACTTGCAAATGACATAGGTACTGAAGATTTAACGTCCTGTATTGATGCAGTCCTGGCTACCTGTAGCGAAAATCTCGGGAGAAAGCGTGAGATTCTCGACATTGAAGCCAGAAAAATTGAAAATGGAGCCTCTCAGGAATATCAAAAGACTGAGAGTAAAGTCCTTGAGGTGCTCACGCCATTTCTAATCTCGGGGATATATGGAGCAGAAAAGAGGTTCGAGCTTTCCAGCAGTACAAACGAAGTGTCAGGTATAATGGAAGGTTCGATTTCAGGCCTTCAGTACTACTATAAACTCTGGTTTACGGAAGAGCCCCTGACAGTAAACAGGCTTATCGGCAACTTTAACCTGCCTGGCTGGACAAAAACGGGAATTCTGCGAAAAGAAGAAAAAATAAAGATGCAGGACCTTTCCGAGTTTTTAGTAACTTCCCTTGAGTACGATAGCGAAAAAAATATTCGCCTTGTTTTTGAAAACAAAAAATCAAACCGGAAGTTCAGAATAGAAGGTGGAGGGCTCAATTACTTCGTTTATGACGATAACAGGGAAATTACTGCAGATAAAGAGCTTGGAGATCATATCGATATGATGTCTCTTGCACAGATTCCCGAAAAGGTCCAGGATTATCTGAGGGCGAATATCCGAAATTACGCTCTTTCAAAAATTCTGCTTGATGAAGAGGATGCAATATCCACAAACCAGGTTTTCGATTGCCTCAAAGTGGTTGCAGAACAATACGGAGTGATCGTTCATGAGTGTCTTGCAAAAGGGCATAATAAGGAAGAGATCACCATCAAAACAGAAGAAGCCGATGGAACAAGAACTGAGAAATACATCTCAAAATCGGAGATATATACACAGCTTTCCGAGATAGGCAGTGAAGGTATTGAGATTGCAGAAATACTCGGTGTGAACAGTAGATCTCAGATAAAGGAAAGCAAATACCTGATTGTCTAATTTTTTTAATTTTATACTACAATATTTTTTAAATTATACTTTTTATATTTATGTGATGTATTTCTTTACCATATTTCTTTACAAATCATTTTTTAATCTCTTTTTCTTTTTTTGCCTGTAAAATACGTCAAGGTAGAACAGGTATCATTGCGAGGTACAGGAGGCTTAATGAAAAGTCTCCACTTGTCAGAAGAAAACATTTGTAATAATATATTCTCGATAATCAAAATGCGCGGAAAAAGAATTGAGAGTGTAGAGCCTTAAATAGAAGGCGGGAGAAGTAATGTATCGTACAAAGTAATCTTGTAGCAGGCTACAGATCTTCTGGAAATGGAACCTGGAAAATTTACTCGAGATAAAAATCAGGAACTTAATTTCAATGAACTATATGGCTACTGTTAATAAGCTGCTGGTATACCGGACATTCCGATTAATAGACGTGTGGGGGCGGAGGCTGATGAAAATGAAAATAAATTTTTTTCATTCTTTGGTCTATGTATTGATAATAACGATTATAATTCCTGGAATTGTGTCCGTTGCAATTGCTGCAGATGAGGATATACCTTTTGAGGATGACGGAAATTCAACGGTCTTACTGCCTGACCTGGTAATTGAGGATATTTACCTGAGCACAAACTCTCCTGGTGCCGGGGAACAGATAACTGTTACAGCTACCGTCACAAATCAGGGGAATACAGCATCGGGATCAACAAACCTGATATATTATAGCAACGGAAATGGGATCGGAGAAAGCCCAGTTCCTGAAATGGAAGCCGGAAAAAGTGAAGAAATATCGTTCTCATGGACCCCTGAAACCGAAAGTACAGCTGAGATAAGTGCGAAAGTAGACGAAGAAAATCTGGTGGAAGAAGGAAATGAGGATAATAACGTCAAAACTGCAGGCTTCATCACTTTCAAAAAGGAAAACCTCCCGGACCTGATAATAAATTCGATTAACCACCCTCAATATCCCTCTCCAGGAAAGCCCAAGACCATAGGAATAAGTGTGATAAACAATGGAGCTGCCAGTTCGGGAGAGACAAAACTTATGCTCTACATTGACGGAAGACCTGCTAGAGAATGGGACATACCCGGACTGTCAGGAGGGGAGAGTGATTATAAATCTTACACCTGGATTCCGATATTAGAAGGATCTGCAGAAATAAAAGCCGTGGTTGACGAAAATAACCAGGTAACCGAGAGCGATGAAGAAAATAATGAAAAAACAGCCACCATAACAGTAGCAATAGATTTTCTTCCGGACCTGATAATTGAAGATATTGTTCCTGAGACTGAGGGAGAACTGGGAAAGCCGCTTAACCTTATTCTTAAAGTAAAAAACCAGGGAACTTTTGCCTCTGAAGAAGCTGTAGCAGAATACTACATTAACGGAACTGCCCCAGATCAGGAGGGTATAAATATTCCAGCCTTACCGGCAGGGACAGGGGCAGATGTCTCCTTCTCTCTGATTCCGGACAGAGAAGGGCAGATGGAAGTAAAAGCGTTTATCGATTCCGGGAAATCTGTTTACGAAAGTAATGAAGACAATAACCAGTTTTCAAAAATCGTGAACGTAAAAACAAAACTCCCTGACCTGATAATTGAATCAGTCTCATTGACTCCGGAAGCTCCCAGAATAGGAGATAGCGTTACTTTCACGGTATCGGTAAAGAACAGAGGGCTCAGCGATTCTGGAAGCAGCGAACTTAGATATCAGATAAACGGAGCCAATAAAACCTACAGCAGCACGTTATCAGTACCTCCGGTTGTCACAGGAGAAACCGTAAAAAGCACCTTTTCCTGGGTACCTGAAGAAGATGGGAATTTGAATATGGAACTTGTAGCTGACTCCGGAAGTGCTATACGTGAAAATGACGAGACAAACAATAAATTAACCAGGAATATCGCTGTCTCCAAACAGGCTACCTACACAAATGGAAGGAGCTCAGGTTCCAGTTCAGGAAGTGGCAGCAGTAGCAAAAGCAACAGCATGGGTAGCGGTGTTTCTAAAGAGCCTGCAAGAAATGTAGAAGTTAAAGAGCTGGATACAAGAAACATCATGAGCGGCTACCATGTAAAATATGATTTTGCGAAAAATGCAACCTGTGTCACATATGTTGAATTTGAACCCAGGAAGACGTTTAAGAAAACAACAGCAACTGTAGAAGTCCTCAAAGAGAAATCCATTTTTGTCCAGAAGCAGCCGCCTGGAAGAATATATAAGCAGCTTAACATCTGGTTGGGAAATAAAGGGGCAGGTCGTGAGGACTCTCTCAAAAATGCCTATACAGGGTTCAAAGTGGAAAAGGACTGGATAAAAAATAACAGTGTTGAAGAATCCAATATAGCCCTCCTATGGTACGACAGTAAATGGAAGCCTCTGAAAACTGAAAAAACAGGTGAAGATGATGACTACGTTTATTTCAGGGCAGAAACCATTGCTTACTCCTGCTTTGCAATAGGCGAATATAAAGGAGAAGAGGGAACTGTGAAGGAGACCACCGACGACGAAGGAATACAGGAAACCCTGAGAAGCTGGGAAGGCGGCGGGAAGGCGATCCTGAACAGCAGTGCAGAAAGAGAAGACGATATTCAGAAGAAGCCGATGGGTGTAGCAAAGATACTTCTTGCGATCTCTCTGCCTCTGTTTATGATTCTTGTGGAATATTTCGTTCTGAAGAAAAAGATCTAAAAAGGCTTAAAAGAACGAAAAAAGATTTTTTTCTTCACCTTTATTTTTCATTTTTACACCGAAGCCTGAGTATTTAAATGAAGGTGTTTAAATTCTGACGGCAAACTATTTCGAAACTTATCTTCCAGCTACAAGAGCTCCTGCTACAGAACCAATAATGCCTGTTATTGCAGTATGAATTATGACAACCAGTGCAACTATTAAAGTAGAGGCTGCTATAAATCCCCCCAGAACTGGAGAATTGCGCAGTACAGTCCCAAGAACCCCGCCAAGCAGGAAGACAGGGATTATCATGAAAACAGTCATCAATACTCCTGACTTAAGCCCTCCTTCAAACCCGCCGTCTGCATAATAACCAGCCAGAAAGCCTCCGAGAAGAGGAGCTACGGAATTTACCACCGGAATAAAATAAAAAACAAAAGTAAGAACCATACCTATTAATGCACCGCTGATAGTTCTGCCCATTACTGTACCCCCATGTTAAAACAGATTGAATAACTGGAAATTAAATAAACTTTAATTATATAAACTGTAATTATACTGGAAATTGAACAAACTTTAATTATATAAACTGTAATTATACTGGAAATTAAACAAACTTTAATTATATAAACTGTAATTATACTGGAAATTAAATAAACTTTAATTATATAAACTGTAATTATACTGGAAATTAAATAAACTTTAATTATATAAACTGTAATTATAATTGATTAGATATATAGTTGAGCCATCATAAGTTACTTCCTGAGAGAAGCATTTTTATTTTCAAATCCTCTTTCTTTTCGGTTAAAACTCAAAAACAAATCCACATAGTCATTTTTAATCTTGAGTCCGAGAAGAGAGGCAGCCAGTATAACGGAAATAGTGTTTGCAGCAATTATTGCGGTATCATTTACCTGAATCCCATGAATTAGCCAGAGAGCCATACCCGATGTTGAACAGAACAGCATCAGGAGTGATACATCTTTTGTTGACCCGGTTTTCAGGGCTTTAATGAGCTGAGGGGCAAAAGCTACCGTTGTCAGGGCACCTGCGATATAGCCGATCATATAAATTCACTCTCAGAGTTTTTAATTCGGTGACAAAAAGAAGGTTTAGATTTAACTTTATAATACATTATGTAAAGTGAGCACCGGATAGTAGTTAAAGTTTATCGGAGAAACAGAAACCTGATATAAGTGAGTATCATAAACCTTTATGGGGTACTCTATGACAGAAAATTGCCTCTTTTGCAAGATAATATCAGGTGAGATTCCTTCAAAGAAGGTATATGAAGATGATGCTGTATGTGCATTTCTTGACATCTACCCGGCAAGTGAAGGACACACTCTTATAGCTCCCAAAAAGCATTTTAATAGTTTTACAGATATGGGCGCAGAAGATACAGCCAGACTTTTTGAAGCTGCAAGAAAAATTACAGCTGCGGTTGAAAAAGCATTTTCAGCGGAAGGGTCGAATATTGGTATAAACAACGGGGAAGTAGCAGGGCAGGAAGTCCCCCATGTGCATGTACATGTCATTCCCAGAAAAAAGGGAGATGGAGGAAGAGGAATAAAGTCAATAGTATGGACCGAACCTGACAGGACCAATCTGAACGAAGTTGCGGAAAAGATCAGGAAAAAACTGAGGGAAAACGAAAGTCTTCAGGTAGATGCACCTGTATAAAAAAGAGCAAAGATTCGGATTGAAAAACAGATCCGAATAATAATTTCCATACGAAACGATAATATATTTTTTGAAATATAGTGATCTGGGGGAAGACATTCATTTTTTAGGAGCCTTCCATTTCTCTTACTCCGGGGGGATAACAGTGGCAGAACTGGAAGTAGATGTTAGAGGGCAGACCTGCCCGGTACCTCTTGTAGAGTGCAGAAAAGCGTTTAAAAAAGCCTCTCCAGGAGACCTTGTAATTGTAAAGGGTACGCATCCGGCATCAAAAAAAGAAATTCCCATGGCATGTGAGGCTCTGGGGCTCACCGTGCTGGAGATTGAAGACAAAAAAGAAGGAAAAGAATGGGAAATAAAAATCCGGAGGTAAGGCCGGGAAAGGAGTGGAGATGGGGGAAAAGGCGGTAATCGTCCTTCACAGCGGGGATATGGATAAGGTATACAGCGCACTTATAATTGCAAACGGAGCCCTTGCGATGGGTATGGAAGCTTCGATATACTTTACCTTCTGGGGGCTCATGAGGCTTAAAAAAGGGGAACTTGAAAAAGGTCCGCTTTCCAGAATGAACATGATGGGTGCTGGAAAGCAGATGATCAAACAGAGAATGGATAAAGCCCATGTTGCATCGCTGGAAAAGCTGATGAATGACTTCAAGGAGCTTGGGGGAAAAATCATAGCCTGCGAAATGACTATGGAGATCATGGGCATAGAAAAGGAAGAAATTCAAACGGAATGGGTGGATGAATGGGGAGCTGTTGGTTCGTACATCCATGAAGCAAGGGATGCAACCATAACTCTCTTTATCTGACTTTGAGAGTTGAAAATAAGTTTCAGCAACAGTAAGATTATTCAGGCTTTCATTTTTACCCCGGGCCTTCATCGCAATTTATCGGGCCAGATCCACTTATCCGGCTGCAAATAGATCTTCCAGGCAGGAATTAAGCTGGAAGTGCTCAAAATCTGGCTGAAACCATTCTGAATTTTTATTAAAGTATTGATTTATGGGATATAACACAGCTTTACTGAGGAGATGAAGTATTAATTAAAAACAGAAACTGAGTCACGGGAATTAAATTTTATATGATCTGAGGAGGGGGAAAAATATTTGAAAATATGATTTATCTAGACAATTCTGCATGCACAAGGCTGGACGAGAGAGTGCTTGAAGCAATGAAGCCCTATTTTTTTGATACTTATGCAGTAGCGACATCCGAATTTGGCTATTCCATGGGAATTGACGCAAAAGAAGGGCTTGAAAACTCCAGGGAAATCATAGCCTCAAGGCTTGGTGCGGACTCCGAAGAAATAATATTCACGTCGGGAGATACGGAATCAAGCAACATGGCATTGAAAGGGACAGCCTGGGCACTTAAGGAGAAAAAAGGCAGGCATATTATTGTTCTGCAGATAGAGGATTTTCCGGTGTTGAATACGGCAAAATCCCTCCAGAAACAGGGTTTTGATGTCACATTTCTGAATGTTGACGGGGAAGGGTTTGCAGACCTTGAAGGGCTCAGAAAAGCAATTACAAAAGAAACTGTTCTTGTCTCAATCCAGTACGCCAACCAGGAGATAGGGACGGTCCAGGACCTGAAGGCAATCTCTGAGATCTGCAAAGAAAAAGATGTCCTTCTGCATACCGATGCCACACACAGTTTTACCCGGCTTCCCCTGAATGTAAAAGAACTGCCTGTTGACCTGGTTACATTGTCAGCCCACACGATTCACGGTCCCAGGGGAATAGGTGCTCTCTACATCAGAAAAGGCACTCCAGTAAGCAAATTCATGGATGGCGGCTTTCAGGAGTTCAATTTGAGGGCAGGGGTTGAAAATATTCCCGGAGCCGCAGGTTTTGCAACAGCAGTAGAACTTGTAACCGAAGATGAGACCAGGCAGCTCGAAGCCATGAGGAACAGGGTAATTGAGAGAGCCCTCTCTGAAATTCCGGATGTCACTCTTAACGGGAGCCGGGAAAAACGCCTGCCTCAGAATGCAAACCTGACTTTCCATTATGTGGAAGGAGAATCCATAACCCTGCATATGGACATGAGAGGGTTTGCGGTGAGCACAGGTTCAGCCTGTTTCAGCCGTTCCCTTGAAGCCAGCCATGTTATAAGGGGGATAGGAGGGGACCATGAAAGAGCTCATGGTTCGGTTCGCTTCACTTTCGGACGTTACAACCGCATGGAAGATGCGGACGCTGCAGTTGATGCCATGAGTGAGGTTGTGGCAAGGCTGAGGGAAATTAGCCCGCTTGCAAGAAAATAAGCAGAAGGAAAAATGAAGAGAAGAGAAAAAGCAGCGGAAGAATAGAAAAATAAAGGGGAGAGCAGGATGAAAATCGAAAAGAAAAGTGAGATGAAGTTTCCTTATAGTGAAAAAGTTCTTGAGCATTTCAGGAACCCGCATAATGTGGGGAAGATAGAGAACCCTGACGGAAAAGGCCTGGAAGGAAGCCCTGCATGCGGGGATATGGTTGCAGTATACATTAAGGTCGACCCCAGGACAAAGGTCATTGAGGATATAAAATTCGAATCTTACGGATGTGCATCCAACATTGCCACTGGGTCCGTAATCACAGACCTTGCACGTGGAAAGACCCTGGATGAAGCTAAAAAAATAACCTGGAAACAGGCTTCAGAAGAGCTTGATGGCCTTCCTCCGATAAAAGCCCACTGTTCCGTGCTTGCTGTTGAGGGCCTGCGTGCCGCAATCCGGGACTACGAAGAAAAACACGGGCTCGTCACAGAGAAAGAACCGACGACGGAAGAGGTTGTCCAGCAGAGGCTCAAACACGTTATGAACCCTCTGACAGGTCTTGATGTTGTTCGCACCAACCTTATACTTAAAACGAGTGTTGAAGCAGGAGTTATCAGGGTGGTTGTTGACCTGCCCGCAGACCACCAGTTTGCTCCGGCAATAAAAGAGGATATAATTGAAAAGCTCGGGGCTCTCTGGGATGTGGAAAGAGTAGATGTGGTGTTTACAGCCTGAATCATGCCTTAAGCAGAGAGAACAGGGAGAAAATAATTAATGGAAGCGGTTTATGAAGCCGATACTGGAGTTCAGCCCGGATAAACATTCAAAATACGTTTCTGCTTTCCCTTCCTCTTCTCCGGACCTGCAGGTACGCAGTGGCAGCACTCTCCTGAAGCTGTAAGGGGATCTACATGGATGGTGGTCCCGGAAAGGTAAGAGAAATTTTCCAGGAGCTTTTCTCTTACAGCGTTGGCGATTTCATGCCCTTCTTCCACAGACAGTGAAGGGTCAACAGAAGCATTAATCTCTGCATGGAGCCTGTGCCCTATCCAGCGTACCCTGAGGTCTGTTACTTCACAGACGCCATCAACGCTTTCAGCAATATCCTTTACCTTATCAAGGACTTCAGGCTCAACGCCGTCAAGCAGGCGGGTAAATACGAGTTTGCTTGAGTCAAGGACTATTTTGAGAATGGCAATTGTTATCAGCATGCCTATAAGAGGGTCAAGGACCGGAAATCCTGACCACACACCGATTGCCCCTAACAGGACAGCAAGGCTGGTAAAGCCGTCCACCCTTGCATGGTATCCATCAGCAATAAGGGCAGCACTCCCGATTTCTTTTCCTACCTTCATGCGGAACTCTGCAACAATTTCGTTTCCGATACAGCCTATGATTGCTGCAAGGGCTACAGCCTGCAAATGATCTACGGGCTGAGGGTTTAAGAAGCGTGTCAGGGATTCATAGCCCGCAACTGCTGCACTGAAAAGGATGAGGATAACAATGATCACACCTGCAAGGTCTTCTGCTCTGCCATAACCATAAGAGAAGCGTTTGCTCGGCTTTTTTCTTGCCAGGGAAAAGGCGATTGCCAGGGGGATCGCTGTTGATGCGTCCCCGAAGTTATGGATGGTATCGGCAAGAAGGGCAACACTGCCCGAAATATACACAATGAAAATCTGCAGAACGGCTGTAATCATAAGTCCTATGAAAGACCATTTGACAGCCCAGAGCCCCTTGCTCGTAGTGGTTATGGAAGGGTCGACTCTACCATGTGTATGGCTGTGCCCATGGGAATGCTCATGAAAATGCGAATGCTCGTAAGAATGTATATGAGAATAAGTGTGGGAAAATATATGAGAGAGAAAATGAGAGGAGAAATGGGAATTAAAAAGCTCTTTATGCTTATGATTTTGTTTACGGGACTCTTCAGGAGCGTTTTTTTCATTATGCAGATTACTTGTGGAATTCTTTCCGGGCATTTGTCACCCTCATTTTGATTCAGTTCTCAATATTAAACTTGGCTATTGCTTTATATATAGATATTTATCTTTAAAAAAGAATTTATTATGCATCCGGTCACACATTTTTTTGGGGAAATAGCATAAAAAGGAGCTTTTTCATTTACGTCTTTTATTTTCCTACCGTTGTAAAATAACAAAAAATTGAATATTTATTACTTAAAATGGGGATCTATCGTGTATTTCAGATAAACAGACGATTCCAGGACTGATTATGCAAAGAACAGGACCTTTGAGAGGGTTCCGGCTTTTTACATCCATAAGACATGTTTGATTTTTTAATAATATACTCATCCTTAATCTTACTGATTGACATGAATGAGAAAAGAAATAATAATGCTTCAAAAATTTCTATAAAAAGGACAAACGAAAAATTATAGATTCACATTATCATATGAGCAAATATGAAAAAGAGAATCTGAAAAAGAAAAATAATCCGAAACATTAAAAATCAAACTGCGGGCGGCCACCCCACCCTAAAGGATGGGGTATGCTTCGGGCCGCCCGCCCGGTTACTCGGGGACAGATAATTAAGCATCCTCTAACAAGGTTTCATGAACATAAGTGATTGAAATTTGCCTCGGTTTCCGGTCCGATTTACGATTATTATACAAGGAAGCTATGATTTAGAGATTTAAAGAGAAAAACGAAGAGGCGAGGGTTCACTTCATCCCCTACCTAAAGGAAGGGGTATTCGTGACCCTCTGCGCTCCCGTTGTAATAAAAAAACATCTCCCGAGTTCGTTACCTTTAGAACTAAGACCTGTTATCCAGATCCATATCCTTACGTAGTTTTCGAGTTTTAATAAAAAAGGATAGAAATCAATCCACTATCTGCAAAGCGAACAGATATGCAGTCAGCTGGCGCTTATCCCCGGGTAACGTGCGTCCCGGGAGATGTCCAGCAGAATAGAAAAAGACAGATTCATGAAGACAAGAGGTGAAACAGGGAGGAAAAAGATGATTCAAACAAAAGCAATAGCCAGGGAACCTGAGATCGTGTGGGATCTCAATATCAGTAAGGATGGAAAGTCTTACCAGGAAAATTTTATTCTCTTATTTCCCAGGTACGTCAGTGCCATCGATGATGAGTGAAAGTATTTACCCTTAAAGAACTCAAAAAAGTCAACCCATTTTCAAAATCCAATATAAAAACACCTCGGGAGAAAATTCTCCCGGGCAAACCTCCATTACCCATTTAATGGCAAAAAACAGGCTTATCATGGAAACCTGAGTAATTCAGCTTTTTTAAAGTAGAATTCGAGAATTATCAAATTCATTATAACTATTCCTAAATACATCAGGTCTTTTTTCCAGTTCAGAAAAAATCAGGCCTTTTTTAAAGATATAGAGTAAATTCTCCAGAGTTAGCTTTCCGGTTTCAGAGAAGGGAAATTGAAAATAAATAAAAAGGTTGAAAGTAAGGTAAATGAGAAATTGAAAATAAATAGAAATGATGAAAATAGGGTAAAGAATGGAAGTAAAATAAAAAGGTCAAAAATGAAATGATGAAAGTGAGTTAAAAGGAAGTAAAATAAAAAGATTAAAAATAGAATTAAAGAGGAAGAAAAAAGAGAGAAACGGTTAAAAAATAAAGCCGGAGAACTCTTCCTTAAAGAGTTCAGGCAGGAACCTGTTCCTTTTTCTCCCTGTTCCAGTGGCGGTGCTGTGCAATTGCGATGGTAAAAGACTCATTAAAAGAGCTTCTGTCCCCTTCATTTCTGGCGGTCACCACCCCTTTATCGGAAACCACCTTATCAGCAGAACTCTTTCCTGCGAGTTTTATATCCGGAAGATGGGCAGCTTTAAATAATTCGACTCCTTCGCCTGTTGCACCCAGAGGCTTGCAGTGCCTGAAAGCTTCATTGACGAAGTGGATAGCGTCCCCATGCTTTTTCAGGGTTTCCACATTTTCTTTTCCTCCGGGGATGTATACAGCATCATACAGAACCGATTCTGTAGTGCGGTAATTTTTGTCAACTTCAATTTCCTGACCGTCCGAGCTCTTCAGCATGCCCTGGAATTTTGAGATAATGTCGGCTTTTGCTCCGCCGGCTTCCAGAGCCTGCATTGCCTGGCTCAGGTCTTTGTGGTCATATCCGTCCGCGACAAGGATGGCGATTTTCCTGGTTTTGATAGTATTTTTCACATTACGTTCACTGCGTTCCTGGCTCAAATTTGGCGATTCTTTAGCTACAGGAGAACCTCCTTTCTGTGCCGGAGCAGAGACACCGACCCCTTTTGCGATCTCTACTGCCAGGTCGCCATCGACGTTATTGAACATATCAACAACTGCCTGCCTGATTTTCTTGTCCTTGACCTTTCCTATTTCGAAATGGAAAGCCTCTATAATATGTTCTTTTTCAGGTTTCGACATGCTGTTCCAGAATAATTTTGCCTGGCTGAAAAAATCTTTGAACTTTTCGCTGCGGGAACGGATTATCTTGCCTTCCACTTTTTCCATATAATGGACATAACCGCCTTCTTCTGCAGAAGCTGGCCTTGGCTTGCCATCTCCTACAGTATTCGGGAAATAACTCGTTTTGCCCTTGTTTATTGTCATACGGTTATATCCTTCCCTCTGATTGTTAGCCACCGGTGCTAGCGCCCGATTAACTGGAATCTCCTGGAAGTTAGGACCTCCAAGGCGGATCAGTTGTGTATCAAGATACGAGAAAAGCCGTCCCTGCAGGAGAGGGTCATTGGAAAAGTCAATTCCCGGAACCACATTCGCAGGGCAAAACGCAACCTGCTCGGTCTCAGCAAAGAAATTATCAGGGTTGCGGTCCAGGGTCATTTTCCCTATCCATTTTATTGGTACATCCTCTTCCGGCCATAACTTTGTAGGGTCGAGAATATCAAAGTCAAATTTGAATTCATCCTCTTCCTCCAGGATCTGCACCCCTAACTCAAACTCAGGATAGGCTCCCATCTCAATGGCATCCCAGAGATCACGACGGTTAAAATCAGGGTCTTTTCCTGCTATTTTCTGAGTTTCGTCCCAGACAAGGGAATGAATTCCAAGCATGGGCTTCCAGTGGAATTTTATAAACCTGCCCTTACCTTCGGCATTGACAAAACGGAAGGTGTTAACCCCAAAACCCTCCATCATCCGGTAGCTTCTTGGAAGTGCACGGTCTGAAAGAACCCACATGATCATATGCGCATTTTCATGGTGGCATGACACAAAGTCCCAGAAAGTATCATGCGCTGCAGAAGCCTGGGGAATCTGGTTATCCTGCTCAGGCTTGATCGCATGAACCAGGTCGGGAAACTTTATTGCATCCTGAATGAAAAAAACAGGCATGTTGTTGCCGACAAGGTCATAGTTTCCGTCCTCAGTGTAGAATTTAACAGCAAAACCCCGGACATCCCTGACAGTATCTGCCGAGCCCCTGAACCCTACAACGGTAGAAAAACGAACAAAAACCGGGGTTTTTTTATTAGGGTCCTGCAGGAATTTCGCACTTGTATATTCTGTTATGGGTTCATATACCTGGAAAAAACCATGCGCACCTGAGCCTCTGGCGTGAACGACTCTTTCAGGAATTCTTTCATGGTCAAAATGAGTTAATTTTTCTCTGAAGTGAAAGTCCTCAAGAAGGGTGGGTCCTCTTTCTCCTGCTTTGAGTGAGATGTCCGTATTATTTACCCTGACTCCCTGATTTGTAGTTAAAAACTCACGTTCCGGATCTTCATGGAACTTTTCCAACTGCTCCTCTTTGCTTTTTTCGTTAATCATCTTTTTATCCATATACAGTTATCCTCCCAGTTTATATAGTCCAGATTATTCGGTGCTGGAGCCCATAGTTTATACAAGAATTCAATAAGCATGGACTATCTACGATTCAGGTTCTGATGGAAGCAAAGGCGAGTAGCAACATAGCTCAGTGTAAGCAGTACCTGTGTTTGAGAAATCCCATTTAAGAGATACAGGAAAAAGCAGGCTCAGACCAGATGTACACTCCGGATTCAAAAAGCCTGCCAGGACCAGAAACTCAGCTTAAAGCTTACATTTGAGTACATTTCTATATACCCAACTCCCCATTCCTAGAATGTCCTATTATTATATGAGTTTTTTTATAAATACAACAATTTCTTTATAGAGAAAAAGGGTTCTGGTCCAGTTAGAAACGGGCAAGCAGGAGGAATAGAGAAATTAAAAAATGGGAAATTTCATTATTAAGAACTTATACTAAAAGCTGCAGAAATTCTCATAATTTGTCGCATCTCAAGGACAGCTGTGGAAAAACTCATTAAAAACAGAAGATGTTGACCAGTGCAAGTTAATATAAATTTAATTTAGAAAAAGAGGATCATAAGACATGACCGAGTATGTGCATGGTTATTCGGAAAGAGAGGCTCTCCGCCTTTCAGTACAGGCTGAAACACTTGAAAAACTTCTCCACCATGACACCGTATATCCACCCGGAGCAAAAGTGCTAGAAGCCGGCTGCGGAATAGGAGCCCAGACTGTAATCCTGGCAAAAAACAACCCTGATGCGGAAATTACTTCGATTGACATTTCCCCGGAATCCCTTGAAAAAGCCAGGGAAAATACTGAAAAAAATGGGATTAAAAATGTTAAATTCCTGCAGGCAAATATTTTTTCTCTTCCTTTTGAAGACAGCAGTTTTGACCACATTTTTGTCTGTTTCGTGCTTGAGCACCTGCAAAGCCCGGAAGAAGCCTTAAAAAGCCTGAAGAAAGTCCTCAAGCCCGGAGGTACGATTACAGTGATCGAAGGAGACCATGGGTCCTGCTACTTCCATCCTGAAGGAAAAAAAGCCATTGAAGCCTGGAACTGTCTCATCCGGGTTCAGGCTTACATGAAAGGAAACTCCCTGGTCGGCCGCCAGATTTACCCCCTTCTTCAGGAGTCCGGGTTTGAAAAAATAAGAGTGGAGCCAAGAATGGTTTATATAGATTCCAGCAAACCCGAACTTGTGAACGGCTTCATCCTGAAAACCATCATCCCTATGGTAGAAGGCGTAAAAGAACAGTCCCTGAAAATGCAGATAATTAAAGAAGAAGAATGGGAAAAAGGAATAGAAGAACTCCATAAGACTGCAGAACACGGAGGAACCTTCTGCTATACTTTCTTTAAAGGATGGGGGACAAAATGAGAACCTAACTTGAGATGGATATCTATCTTAAAAATTCAAAGAGAAAGATGGGCCTGTTTTCAGGACACATTCTTCCAGAATACTTGCAAAAACCGATTCTCTGAGAGAATTGTAATATCAATTCCTTTTTCTATGATCAATTCCTTTTTCGATGATCAATTCCTTTTTCGATGAATTCCGGGCATGCAGGATGGTAATGGATGAATGGCTGAGATAAATACCATAACAGCCCGGAGAAAAACCTGCAGTCCAATATAATACTTACATACTGTGGTTCCGGTTTTTAAGGCGACTGCATGACCCATTTTTGATTTTGAGGGGATCATTTCCCAAATAATTTAACAACCTCTTTTAGCATCTGACTGACAGGAATTTTTTGAGGGCACTTTTCTTCACACTGTCCGCATTCCGTACAGTTTGAAGCCTGTCCTTCAAGGCCGCTGTACAGAGCTTTTTCTCCTTCTGCGTTATCAAACATTTCAGCATTATTGAGGTACTTGAAATTCTCAGGGATATTCACTCCTGAAGGGCAGGGCATACAATACCGGCATCCGGTACAGTTAACCCTGGTCTTTGACATGTAGATTTTTTTTACACGCGAAATGAGCTCTCTTTCCCTCTCAGTCAGGGAGTCCGGAAGACCTCCAGACGCGAATTTTACGTTATCTTCAACATGTTTTATCTCAGACATCCCGCTAAGTACCACAGCTATTTCCGGATAGTCCCACAGATATCGAAGGCTCCATTCAACAGGGCTTCTCTGTATATCAGCAGAATCCCAGATTTCCTGAATTTCAGGTGGCATCCCTGAGACAAGGTAACCCCCTCGCATGGGCTCCATAATAACTATACCAAGGCCCTTTGACGCGGCATACATCAAACCGTCTTTTCCTGCCTGGAAATTTTCATCCATAAAGTTGTACTGTATCTGACATAGAGTCCACGGGTAGAATCGACTATTTCCTTAAACAATTCAGGGCTGTCATGGAAGGAGAATCCCGTATATTTTATTCTGCCATCCTCAAGGGCAGAGTCAAGGAAATCAAAAATTCCATGCTTTTTAACCAGATCCCAGAAGTCACTGTTTAAAGCGTGCGCCAGATAGAAATCAATGGAATCAGTTTTAAGCCTTTCAAGCTGTTCGTTCAAATACCTGTCCATGTCTTTTCTGCTTGCAACCAGCCAGCTCGGGAGTTTGGTTGCGATATAGACTTTATCACGGTAGCCGTCTTCAAGAGCCTTCCCGAGAACGGATTCGCTCATGCCACCATGGTAAGGATAGGCAGTATCAATGTAATTAACACCGGAATCGATGGCATAACGGATCATCTCTATGGATTTTTCCTCATCAACCCGGGTATCATCTCCCCCTATAACAGGGAGACGCATGGTGCCAAAACCCAGTATGGAAACTTTTTCGTCCGTCCTGCCAAGTCTTCTGTATAACATATATTTTTGCCCCCTCAAGAAAAATACTTGAAACCCATATCGAAATGAATCCCTTACCCCCCTTTGTCATGATAGAAGATAACGCTTTGTGTAAGCTACAGGCTACACGGAAGAAAATGAAGTCCTGAAAAAAGGCTTCCAGCCCGAAGAAAGCTCCCCGGGAACTACAGCTTCCGGACCAGAAAAACATACAGAAAACTCAGCACATTAGAAAACATAATGATGGCAGATATTATATAAAAAGAGCCTAATTTAGAATGGGAAATGGATGGGAAAACAAAAGTCATTCTTTGCGAGCCATTTACCAGGGAGTAGGGAAAAATAATTCAGGGGTTTAAAACGTAAGGTAGTGATTTTTCAGTCTGGAAACTTGCCTGATAGACGACAGTCCGGACTGCAAATCTCATTGATTGATGAAAATAATCCAGAATGGGGGCAGTTCGACCATGGAAAAAGCCACGCTGACAATACTTCCGCGTTGAACCCTTTATGAAGGTGTATTGTTGGATCTGGAAGCCTTGAAGAAAGCCACTGCAGCCTTCCTGGTGCTTACAGCAATATTACTGGTCGTCAGTAACCGGGCAGAAATTGTGCCCTTGCTGGAAGAAAGCTGGAAGATCCTCAGTGATACACGGATTATGTATGTTTTTCTGGCATCCTCAGTTTATCTGCTGAGCGTGTACTTTTTTGCAGTCCGCTGGCAGCAGGTGCTCTCTTCCATTGGATATAACCTTAAAGCCGTAAATCTCCTCCCGATTATGTTTGGAGCAGCGTTCGTGAATAATATTACTCCTGCAAGCAGGACAGGAGGAGAGTCCCTGCGCATAATCTGGGCTAACAGGAGTTTTGGGATCACGTATACCCACGCTGTCATAACTATCCTTTTTGAAAGACTGGTTGAAGCAATTCCTGTTGCCCTGCTGTTTCTTTACATCCTGTATTTATCCCCTTCTTTTGAAAGCCTTCTCCATCTCCAGAGAAAAATTCTAACGTTTAATTCTTCCCTGCTATGGGTTTTAATCCTGATAGGGGGAGGAATAGGAGTGAGGATCCTCATAAGAAAATCTTCCATTTTCACGAGAAAGTTATATCAGGACTGGAAACAGCTGAACAGGTCTTTTGTCCCTGTACTCCTCCTGTCCTGCCTGGTCTGGGGACTTGATGTGATACGCATCAAGCTGGTAGCTTCCGCCCTTTCCCTCCCTCTGTCCATGGATATTATAATAGTGTTCTCAGTCCTTTACCTCGTACTCGGATGCCTGCCAATCACTCCCGGAGGGCTGGGAATCGTAGAGGGAGGCCTGGTTTCACTTCTCCTGTATTTTGGGATGTCCCCTGCTTCAGCAGGCAGTTTCGTATTTCTCGAGCGGTTTGTGTCCTACGGGCTAAGCAGCCTGATAGGTATCCTGTATCTGTTTTATTATGGGGGGTTTAAGATCTGGAAAGATACAAAATCGCATTAATCAGTGACTGGTATTTCCCAAAAATAGGGGGAATCGAGTATTGTATGCATTCTCTTGCAAAAACCCTGATCCAGGAAGGACATGAAGTCCATATTATTACAAGGAGCTATCCCGGCATCCCTCAGTACAGCATGAGGGACAGAATTAAGATAATAAGGGTAGGAAGTGATCCCTTTCCGGGACAGAAGCGTTTCATGATGCCCGGGGCATATAAAGAACTCTACAACCTTCTGAGATCGGAAAATTATGATATGATTCACTCTCACGGGCTTGACTCACCGCTAAGCATGGCTGCTCTGCTCATGTCCAGAAAAATCGGGCTTCCTTCCGTAGTTACAAACCATTCCCTTGTAGGACACACAGCTCTCAGCCCTGCTCTCTACCTTGCCGGCAAACTGCTTGTCAGGAATGCGGATGCCGTAATTGCAGTTAGTTCTGCAGTTGAGAAGGATTCAAAACTGATGACAAAAAAGCCAGTTTACAGGATATTTAATGGGATCGAATGTGAAGAAAACAGCTGTAAAGCTACCCTTCCCATCAACAGGGAAGAAAAAATCGTGATCGCCAGTGTAGCCCGAATGACAAGAAAAAAAGGAGTCCATCACCTTGTAAAGCTTGCCCCTGCCCTGCTTAAAAAACACGAAAACCTGATGTTTGTTATGATAGGAGACGGACCCCTTACAAAAAAGCTGGAAAAGAGAGTAAAAAAGTGCGGCTTATCCGATAATTTCTATTTTACAGGGGAAATAACCCGGAATAAAGTGCTTGATTATCTTGAGCAGGCTGACATCTTTGCTCACCCATCCGGAGACGAAGGGTTCGGGATTTCAATACTGGAAGCAATTTTGAAAAAAGTCCCTGTTGTGGCAATGAACCACAGCGGTGTTTCGGATATTATTGAGCACGGTGTAGACGGTTTTCTTGCAGAAGACCTCACGGAATTTTCATCCTGCCTTGAAACCCTTATTGAGAACCCGGAACTGAGAACTGAATTTGCCCGGAAAGCAGCTGAAGGGCTTCCAAAATATGACTGGGACAGGATTTATGAGCAGACATGCCGGGTGTATACAGGCATTATTAATGGAAAACATCACAACAGGAGTCTTGAACAGGAGAGCCTATCAGAGAGCGACTACAAAAAGTTGCTTAAAAAGACAGACCAGAGAGAATAACTGGATAAATAAACGGAAAAATGCTGGGAAATGATGAAGAAACCGGGAAGATGAATGGTTTCAAAAGTTTTTGAACCAATGTTTAAATATAAAAAATATCATAATACGCTTAGAGATTTCACGCTGTTAACATATAAAATACAGGTAAAAAAGGAGCCATAAAAATGAGAATGCTGGAAGAATTTTTTCCTGAATTCACGGAAAAGCTGGACGAGATTGACAAGCTCTATGCCGAAAAAAGGATGATTGACGAAAAGACCTATCAGTTCATCTGCTTTGCCCTCTCGATTAAAGCCAGGTCCAAACCCTGTGTCCTGAAGCACTTCAAGGGAGCACTTGAAGCAGGAGCCACAGTCAAAGAGCTCTCATATATCTTTGCCCTGGTAATGAGGGAAGCCGCAGGCGCAGACGACTGCTGGACTCATGATGTAATAGGAGACTGGAAAGAGATCCTGAAAGGCAATATTTCATGCAGCTGCGAAAAATAAAGACATGGAATATTTCAGAAAATAGTTTTCGGATTACCTCAAAACAAACTTTCTTTTTTTCAGACTCCAGTGAAGAATTAAATCATTCTTAAAAATCCGTCAGCTTGAGCTGTTTTGGGCGAGAGAGTTTTATTTCCAGAGGTTTCATGTAATCGGCTGAGAGATGATATTTTTCCATAAGACTCCTGATTATCCCGTAAAGTTCAGCTTTATAAGCTCTGTCAGCCCCGCCTTTTGCGTACAATTTACGGTAGGGGTCCAGAAGTCCGGGAAAACTGCACGCAAGAAAATTGAAAAAATTCTTTCTGGTTTCTCCCCTCAGATAAAGCAGTCCCGGAAGAGCATAATCCACCTCACATTCTGCTGCATGGGAAAGAACCTGTTCGAGGTTCTGAGGGCTGTCTGTAAGGAAAGGAAGAACTGGCATCATATGGAGCCCGGTGGTGGCTTTTGTGTCTTTAAAAGCCCGGAGGACTGAAAAACGTTTTTCAGGAGAAGAAGCCAGGGGTTCCAGTATAGAGCTCAGCTCTTCATCTACGGTTGTAACCGTGACCGCAATATTTACCTGCGTAAGTTCGGCAAGTTCTTCAAGAAGGTCGTAATCTCTGAGTATGAGATCGGATTTTGTGGATATGGTAACCGGGTTTTTGTATTCGATCATTACAGCCAGAACTTTACGCATCAAACCGTATTTTTCCTCAGCAGGCTGGTAGCTGTCACATACCCCGCCTATATTGATTACCTCTTTTTTCCAGGAACGAGATCCGAGCTGTTTTTCAAGGGCTTCTGCAATGTTTGTCTTTACATAGATTTTCCGAAAAAAATCTGAGTCTTCCTCCTCTGAAGATGAGGCTTTTTCCTCTTTCTCCAGATAGCTGTGAGAATACAGTGCATAACAGTATTTACAGCCGTGCTCGCATCCCCTATAAACGTTCAGATCCCACTGGAACGGCAGTGAGAGCCTGCTTGTTTCCTTGATTTTATTGAGGGTTTTTTTAACCTGGATTTCTTCAAACATCCCGGGATAAGATAAGGTTGAAAGCCATAAGAAACTTGGCGGGGCAGCCATTTTGTACCAAACCTGTTTTCGTAAAAATAAAAAAGAAGAAGAAGAAGAAGAAGAAGGGGAAGAGGGTTATTCTCTGTAAATTCCATCTCCTGTAGTAAGTTTTCCTTCCGCCCGAACCCAGCCTTCCTGCGGGCCTGCTAGCTGTATAGAGATCCTATCAGTGTATTCGTTGAATTGCCAGCCGTAGATCCACCACTCGTTTCTGCCCTCCATCTCGACGAAAATCTGGACCTCAGCATCAGGAGATGCATCATAATTTGCGTACACCATGCTTTCATAATCGAAATATGCGGGATTAATATAATCGGGTAAAGGTATTTCCGGTCTTTCTTCGGATTCCCTGAGATTATGTTTGGGCAGAAGTACGGATTCGTTGCCATAAGGGAATCTTGTATTGATCGGATGGTCGGCTTTTAAGGAGGTCCCGAAGTCAATTGAGGCGAGAACCGGAGTTTCCTCGGAGTACTCGTGAGATTCCACAATCTGCTCCGCCTCCGGAATTTCATTTTCAAAATCATCAGACCCGGGCTCAGGCTCTGGCACAGCCACAGGAAGAGAATGATAGACCGGCTGAATTTCGGCAGCTTCTATTTTGAACATTAACCCGTATTCAGTATCTTCAAGGCTGAGATTCCAGTCCGAAGGCTTATTGTAATAGTCTCCATTCACCATTTCCAGCCCGATCCCGGATTTATTATCAAAAACCGGAACAGGCAAATATAGAGTTACATTTTGAAGAGTGCTGTTGCTTGTTATGGTTATACTGTAATCATAGCTACTCATAAGGCTGTCATTATACATCTTTTCACTCTGGTTTTCCATGTACAGGGAACCCAAAATGAACAGAAGGAGAACAAATAAGATGAGCCCTCCAAGAATTTTTATCCATTTATTCATTTGCAGACCCTCTTCTTTAAAGACTTAAAGCAGATGAGAGGAGGAAATAATTAAATCTTGCTAAATTGAACCGGAAAAGGATCTTGCTTCGAAAAAGAAGGAAAAGAAAAACAGCCCGCGTAAAAAAATCGTTTTTCAGCTGTTTTAGCCTTTTTTCAGGTGAATTTGATTTCAGGTTAAATTAAGCCTTCATGCAGGCACGGACACGGTTACAGATTTAATAAATAAAGTCCAGAATGATCGAAACCGCATAGATCACAAGGGTGCTGTGATAAATGGGCAGGATCTTCATTCCGGCACCTGGACTCATTTCTCTCCAGAGATAGAGGTTTGAGCCTGCAAGAAGCACAAAGCCTGCGAAGAAACCATAGAGAGCGATGTTCCCCAGTTCCCTGAGGAAGAAAATGGACATAAAGAAATGCAGGAGCGTAAAACCTGTAACCCAGTACATGGACCCTTTTGCACCGTAAAGGACAGCTATTGATTTCATCTCCCTTGCCCGGTCATTTTCCAGGTCAATGAAATCATTCAGCCCCAGATGAGCCATCGTCCAGGGATAAAAGAAAACCATATAGAGCAGTATGGTCATATCCGGCTGTCCGTAGCATAGATAGCCTGCTGCCGGAAAAAGGGTAAAATCCGTCCTTCCGAGAAGCTGGGCAACAGGAAGTTTCTGGTCTCTTTTTTTTACCTGATAAAAAGCCTCGATGCCGTAAGAGTACAGCATGATCGCAAAAACGTAAAGTGAATTAGGATAGGGAAGGGTGAAAATCAGGGCTGAAGTGACTAACGCAAGCAAAATAAACAGCCAGAAAGCATTTTTTGAAGAGATCCTGCCTGAAGGGATAGGCCTCTCTTTAAAAGGCCTCCAGTACCTTGTCATGGTATTTTCCACATCAAGCCTGTCTCTGTTTCTGTCCACGTAATCGTTGAGCACAAAGCCGGCTTCGAACCCGAACAGGCCTATCAGTGCAGCCTTAATAATTAACTCCCAGGAAAAGCCTCCGTAATTTGCGAAAGCGAGCACAAGTCCTGAGCAAAAGACGAGGGGCCAGGCAGGAAGAAAGTGAGCGCGTGTGAGATCGAGATAAGATTTCAGGGTTTCTTTCATTTTTTGACCTCAATTACAAATACAGGGGTTAAATGGAGCTATCCCATAAAAATTATGAGGAAAAGGAGAAATCTTCAATTAATAAGCGCTATTAAAGGATCTTGCTCAAAAAAGACTTTGTCCTCTCATTCTGTGCATTAAAGAAGATTTCCTGAGGCGTGCCTTTCTCGACTATGATGCCGTCATCCATGAAAAGCACGCGGTCTCCTACTTCTCTGGCAAAGCCCATTTCGTGGGTCACGACAATCATTGTCATGCCTTCTTTTGCCAGGTCTTTCATGACGTTCAGGACTTCTCCCACCATCTCAGGGTCAAGAGCTGAAGTTGGCTCGTCAAAGAGCATCACTTTAGGACGCATGGCAAGGGCTCGTGCGATTGCAACTCTCTGCTGCTGGCCTCCGGAAAGGGAACCTGGATATACATCGGCTTTGTCTTCAAGCCCCACTTTTTTAAGAAGGTCATAAGCCCTGTCATAAGCCTCTTTTTCAGGAAGCCCGCGTACTTTTATGGGAGCAAGGGCAACGTTTTTAAGGGCAGTCATATGGGGGAAGAGGTTGAAACGCTGGAAAACCATTCCAACTTCTTCGCGGATCTTGTTTATATTCGCTCCCTGGTCTGTGATTTTTACCCCGTCTATCCAGATTTCCCCTGATGTGGGGGTTTCAAGAAGGTTCAGACAACGGAGGAAAGTGCTTTTTCCGGAACCTGAAGGACCTATTACACAGACGACTTCACTTTCCCTAATTTTTTCGCTGATTCCTTTAAGCACTTTCAGGTTTCCGAAACTTTTGTGGAGGTTATTCACTTCTATCACTTACACCAAGCCTCCTCTCGATATGATTAAGTACGCGTGAAATGCCCATGGTCAATGCAAGGTATACAAAAGCAACAGAGATGTATGTGGGGAAAGCTGCAAACGTCTTTGAAACGTACAGCATACCGTTCTTTGAAAGCTCATGTACGCTGATCACTGCAAGCAGGGACGAGTCTTTCAGAAGGGCTATAAACTCATTTCCAAGGGGAGGAATGATCAGCCTCACAGCCTGCGGCATGATAACTTCCTTCATAGCCTGCCCTTCGGTCATACCCAGGGAACGGGCGGCTTCCATCTGGCCCCTGTCAACGGATTTGATTCCTGCACGCACGATCTCTGCATTATAAGCTCCGCTGTTAATGCTGCAAACGGCAATGCCCGCAAGAATAGGGTCGATCCTGAACGGTTCTCCTGTGATCCCGATAATAAGGCCAGGAATTCCGTAGTAGAAAAGCAGTATCTGTACAAACAGGGGGGTGCCCCTGATGAAGTCAACATATACGGAACTGGGGATCCTGAAAATAGCCCTTTTAGAGAGTTTTCCGAAAGCTGCAATCGTCCCCAGAATTAACCCGAAGAATATCGCAAAGGTAGTGACCTCTATGGTAATTACCGCACCCCGTAACAGACTGGGGAATACATTGATAGCGTGTTGAATATAGGACGCTAAGAGAGACAAGCTCTAACCTCAATTACTTAATAAAACGGAATACTTTTTATAAATAATAAATTTGTTATGTGGGTAGATAATATTTAGAATACTTCACAATGCATACAGCATTAAGGTTCTTTTTCTGGGATATCTCTGCAATAGCTCTTCAGCAGCGTCTTCAGCAGAGATTTTAAAGGAATATCAATAGAAATACGCGTTTTGCAGAAATATATTAATTGAAAAGTGTTTTCCATTATATAAATTCAATCATTTTAAATTATCATATCAGCGAATATATTTTAAGAATGACAGGGTTGGAAATCACGAAAAACAGTGGGTTATCTAATCCGATGATATCAAAAAAGAGAGAATGAAAAAACAAAATTAATAAGAAAAGAAATTGAGAGCAGAAAAATTATGCAGCTCTCGAAGTAAATCTGGTTAAGTTTATTCTTCCATATATTTGGGCAGGTTTGTCAGAAGTTCGTCATACTCGCCGCTTGCTTTGACGTTTTCAAGGCCGGTGTTGATCTTCTGAAGGAGCTCTGTGTTGCCTGTGCGGACAGCAAACCCATAGGACTCGCTGTTGAGAGGCTCTCCCACAATCTTAATCACGTCTGGCTGGGTTGCAATAAAGGCTTCTGTCACTGGAAGATCATTGATCATTACATCCGCGCCGCCAATCTTGAGTTCTTCGATGGCTTCATTGACGTGAGGGAAGTCTTTGATCTCAGCAATGACTCCGGCTTCTTTGAGTTCTTCTGCTTTCATGAAACCGGTGGATCCAGTCTGGACAGCTACGGTCTTGCCCTGAAGATCAGCAACACTCTGGATCTCTTCATTGTTAATGGGTACGGCAAGAGCCAGGCCTGCGGTAATATAAGGCTCGCTGAAATCGACTTCCTGTTCGCGTTCCTCGGTAATTGTCATGCCTGAAGCAATGATGTCAATGTTTCCTGTCTGAAGGGCGGGGATGAGGCCTGCAAAGTCCTGGTCAAGATACTGGACTTTAAAGCCCTGATCTTCAGCAATTGCGTTCAGGAGGTCAACGTCAAAGCCGACCACTTTCCCGCGGGAGTCTACAATCTCAAAGGGGGGGAACTGGGCTTCAGTACCTACGATATAGGTGGGCATTTCTTCGCCGGAAGCATTCACTTCAGCGCTGGCTGTCTCTTCAACGGGAGCGCTTTCTTCAGCAGCTTCCTCTACTGTTTCCTCTCCTCCCTGTTCAGCACAGCCGGCTGCAAAGACAACAGTAGCAATCACAAAAAGCATTGCCATGATCTTTAACATTTTTTTCATTAATTTTACCTCTGAAAACTCTTCCTTAATATTAATTATGTAAGATAATTAAACTTTTATAAATAGTAAAACAACAGATTAATAGCTTTAGAGTTTAAAATATTTTCTTTATAAAATAGTAAATTATAAAGTAAAGATTGAATCTGAATAGAGAAGTTTGAAAGTATTTCAGGTCAGATTGGGCTTCACGTTATACAGTTACAATAAAATTAATGTGAACAGAAAAATCTATTTGAAAAAAGTGATCGGAAAGCTGCATTTTGCAATACCCGGTAAAAAAATGAAATATCTCTCCCACTTTTTCAGAACGGGCAGAATAAATAAATTCAAAACATTTGTTTTCATTTATTTTTTAGAGTGAGCTGAAAGACCCTCCGTTCCCAGAAAAGAATAAATGAAGTTAGCCAGGTTCAGGCAGAAAGTCAGTCATTTATCATGGACAGGACCAAAGAAAACTGAGAATGATTCTCTGGAGCCAGATAATAAAAAGTGTTGATGTCATTGCGGCTTTGTCCCGGAGACCTGTAGTAATAAAAGAGTTATGTAAAAGCTCCATATCTTCAAAAGCTTCAGCTGACTCAATAATTTCCTGACCTGAAATTTGCCCGAGTACTTAATCTGAGCAGAAAAAGCGAAACTTTCCGGGATTAAAGTACATAAAATCCATTTTTCAGAAATAAGAGGGGGACTATAACTGTAAATTGGGAATAAATTTCAAAAATAGAAAGATGTAGCCTGAAAAGGCTACGCGCATTGTGACTTAGAATAAACCGCTTAAGAAGTTTCACTCTTATTTAGCTTCTTCAGTAGCTTCTTCTTCAGTAGCTTCTTCTTCAACTACTTCTTCTTCGGCTACTTCTTCTTCGGCTACTTCTTCTTCAGCTACTTCTTCTTCAGCTACTTCTTCTTCAGCAGGTACTTCTTCTTCGGTAGCTTCTTCAGCTACTTCTTCTTCAGCAGGTACTTCTTCTTCGGTAGCTTCTTCAGCTACTTCTTCTTCAGCAGGTACTTCTTCTTCAACTACTTCTTCAGCCATTTCGTCTTCAGCAGGTGCTTCAGCTACGGGGGTTTCTTCAACAACTTCTTCAGTAGCTCCTTCTTCTGTCTGTTCAGCACAACCGGCTGCAAAGACGACAGTAGCAATTACAAGGAGCATTGCCATGATCTTTAACATTTTTTTCATTAATTTTACCTCTAAAAGTTCTCTTCCTTTTTTACACCCATCTCATACAAATTCATGAGACATTCATATGAGATATTTATGCATGACCAATCAATTAGATTAAAACCTTTCGATTTGGTAAAAAAATACGAGAACGAGGTAGTCCCAGATATTCCAATAAATGGCCCGCTATAAATATATATCTTAATATATCCGGCATATAAATGCTCGATTTTGACATTGGAGGAGAGATAGGATATTAAATATGCTGATGGGGAGCAATAAAAGCAGAATTTGAAAAGGGGCGAGCAGGCGAGCAGCAGAAAAATACTTAAAGATATTAAAGTGTTTTCCTGTTGCGCCACTGTAAAACTTTAAAGCCTTAAGTGCAAAAGTAATTAAATAAGAAATATTGAGGCAGAACTCTGAATAACTACGAGACCCTGAAAAGTTCCGGAAAGGCTCAAAAAGAGTTCAAAAACTCTATATTTATCGGGTACTCCAGACATGTAAAAACCGAAACCGAAGCAAAAGCGTTCATAAATGAAATAAAAAAGCTGCATAAAGACGCGAATCATAATGTTTCAGCTTACCTTGTTAAAGAAGAGGGGTCCCTTACGCTCAAATATGACGATGACGGAGAGCCCGCTGGCAGTTCCGGAAAACCTGTTTTTAAGGTAATCGAGTCTAAAGGATTGCATAACACGGTTGTGGTCGTGACCCGGTATTTTGGGGGTATAAAACTGGGCTTTGGAAGGCTTTCAAGGGCTTACAGGGAAACTGCAGTTTCAGCTATTGAAGACGCAGGTGCTGTTGAGGTATTTGAAGAGGTAAGGTTCAGAATTCGCTTCGGATATCCCGATCTCCAGAAGATAAGGAGGCTGGTAGAGGAATACGGGAGAATAGAGCAGGAAAAATACTCGGATACGGTAGAGTTTGAATTTCTCATAAAAAAGGATTTTGAAGAAGAGTTTCATGAAAAAATGGCAAAACTCACAAAGAACAAAATCGAGCTTGAAAAGGCTTAAACGGGAGGTTAAGATTTATTCCGGAGCCAGGTTTACACCAATATCCCATAAAAAAGAAAACACTGAAATTCAGGAAATCGCTAAAAAGTATGGAAGACATTATTGTTAGGGGACTGTTTAAAGGCTTTTCATATATTGAACAATTCCGTGCTGTAAAAGCCTTAAACGAAAAACAGGTTTAACCAATAGTCCTGAGTTGAAAAGCACACTATATTAAAACAACCCGTACTGAAATGCGAGAGGGAATACCGGAAGTGTAACTTTGAAGCGTAACATCTTTTCAATTGGTTTTATTTCAGTTGTTTTATTCATTGTACTGGGCGCATGTGTAGGTCTGGCTGCCAGCGAGGCTTTGCAGGGAAGCGAGCAGGAGATTAACTCGGCTTTTAGCAATCAGATCACCCCTGTAATTTCAGGAGACTATATTGTCTGGCAGGATGAGCGGGACGGAAACTGGGACATCTACATGTATGACATGTCCGCTGGAAGGACGGAAACTTCCCTGTTTAACGGTCCAAAAGATGAAATTGAGCCTGCAATCTCAGGCAGCCGTGTGGTTCTGGCAGATAACAGGAGAGGAAATTATGATATATACATGTATGATATCTCCACTAAAAAGGAAGTTCAGGTTACTTCGGATAAATCCGAGCAGAAAGAGCCTGCAATCTCAGAAGATATAATTGTCTGGACAGACCGAAGGAACCAGAACACAGATATCTACATGTACGATCTCACCACGAAAGAGGAAACCCGGATTACAGATGATAAAGCTGACCAGAGCCAGCCTGCAGTCTGGGGAAACATCATAGTCTGGAAAGATACACGGAATGGGAATGAAGATATTTACATGTACGACATCAGCGCAGGGAAAGAAAGCCCTGTGGTAATGGATTCTGCGGCACAGACAAACCCTGTCATAGAAGGCGATTACATCGTATGGGAGGACAGGCGTGCAGGAAACCTTGACATTTACATGTACGAGATTTCCACCGGAAAAGAAAAACCTGTCTGCACCGACCCCTCCCCGCAGAAAACCCCTGCTATCTCGGACGGAAGGATAGTCTGGGCTGACGGGAGAATTAAAGGGACAAACATCTTTATATATGATATCGCCACAGGGCAGGAAAAGACGGTTTCCACAGCATCCGAATATGAAAGCAACCCCTCAATAGACGGCAACAGGATAGTCTGGCAGGACAAGCGTAAAGGCGCAATGGACATTTTTATGTTTACTGAAGACGCTTCAGAAACCGAATCAACTGCAGGAGAAAAAACAGAAGCTGAAACAGGCTCAAAAGCGCCTCTCGGGATATATCCTGTATCAGCCGGGGTTATAGCGGCATATCTTATGATAAATTCAGGGAAAAAAGGGAAAAGAAAAACATAAGCCTGTAACCCAGATCCTGGAGAGCAGGTAATGCAGAGACTTAATGAATAAATAGAAAGTGAGAATATTAACTGTCATGGGTAAAAGTTCGGAAGAGATAAAAAACCTGGAAATCCGAAGAATGAACCGGGAAGAAACCGAATTCGCAATTGAGATGGCAGCTGCCGAAGGCTGGAATCCCGGCATCCATGATGGAGAACTTTTTTACGAGACTGACCCTGAAGGCTTTTTTATTGCAGAACTTGGAGGCAAGCCAGCAGGCTGTGCCTCAGCTGTTGCATATGATGATGAATTTGGTTTTCTCGGGCTTTACGCGGTCAAACCCGAATTCAGGAAAAAAGAAATCGGAATGAAATTAACCGAAAAATGCCTGGAGCACCTGGGAGACAGAAATATAGGGCTTGACGGGGTTGTGGAAAACGAAAAGAAGTACCAGAAAGTTATGAAATTTAAATCCTCTTACAGCAACCTGCGTTTTGAAGGCAGAGGAGGAGGAAAAACCTCTGATGGGCTGGTAGATATCTCGGAAATCCCTTTTGAAAAGCTGCTTGAATACGATAGAAGAATGTTTCCTGCCCCAAGGCAAGGTTTTCTGAAAAAATGGATCAAACAGCCAGACTCTTACGCTTTTGCAGCCCAGGAAGACGGAGATCTTAAAGGGTACGGCGTTATAAGGAAATGCAGACAGGGCTATAAGATAGGCCCCCTTTTTGCGGACGAGCAGTGTACGGCAGAAAAAATTTTCAGGGCACTCAGGGCTTCAGTTCCTGAAGAAACCTTTTATTTTGATGTTCCCGAACCAAATAAAAAAGCAATGGAAATAGCGAAGAAATATCACATGAATGTAATGTTCAGAACTATACGCATGTACAGCCGGGAAGAACCCGTAATAGAGCTTGATAAGGTCTATGGGGTTACAAGTTTCGAGCTAGGATAATGAGGAAGATTGGTTAGAAGGGAAAACAAACAGAGTATAATCAGATAAAATATAATAAGTGAGAGAAAAATAAATGAGAGAGAAAAATAAATGAGAGAGAAAAATAAGTGAGAGAGAAAAACAAAATTTAATGATTATAGTTCAATATCCCTTATGTGCCTCTCATATCTTTCATCCCATGCAGGAGCTGTTATGCAGATCTGCTTAAGGTTTCCGCGAAACCAGAATCTTTTTCCCGCAGGCACAACTACTACGTCTCCTGATCTTACTTCAAATTCTCTGTCCTCAACTATCCATGTGCCTGACCCTTCCAGGATATAATAAAGGAAATCACTTTTTTCGTGAACGAATTCTTCCGCATGCCCGGACTCTGTTTCCTGATAAAGGACAGCAGCATTCGGGGAGTCTGCTCTGGTTGTGTAAATCCTCATACGGACCCCGTATTTCTCGATTACCTCTGAATTTTCAGGCCTGAAAACCACACGGGGGAATTCTTTTGAAGCTGCAGGAGGACCACGACAGAGACGGTTTTCATCAGCCATGTTAAGCAAAATCAGATTCTTTTCAAACCCCCCACTTTCCTTTCTCTTTTTCAATCTTACCGATTCAAGGGCTTCTTTAGAAAAGCCTCTGAGTTCTGCAATTCTGTAAATTACTTCAAGAAGGTCAGCAAGCTCTTCAGCCTCTTTGCTTTCAAGATACTCAGCCAGTTCTTCTTCAAGTTTTCTCTCCAGCTCCAGAAGGAATTCAGGATCTGAAATTTCTTTTACGGCAAAATCCCTGCCGGAATCCCTGAGGATATCCGGTATTCTGTCCCTTATCGCTTTATGCCCGTGTTCTGTGAAAGAAGTCAAGAATTGCCTCCCGCCTGTGGACTGCCAGATAATACAAAAGATTACGACAGATTAAAACAGGTTACAGCAAATAAATCATTTCTTTAAACAGAAAAATACAGTAGTTCCGAATATCCTTAGTTCCGAGACCTGTTTTTTACAATTGAAGGTATAATCAAAAAAGTATTGAAGACTATGAAGTCGTTTGCTATGACTCCAAAAAACGACTCCATGTCTGATGTAGACACAGCCAGTTTACTGGCTTTGTCTTCTGAATTCTTTAGCATCGTTGATATAATAACTTTACCCGATGGAGCAAATTACAGCTATCAAGAGTTTCTTAACGTTTTACTTCATGCGGCAACATCTTCTACTGATTCTCTTGAATCTGCAAGTAATGATCTCAAATCAAAAGTTCCAAACACAAGAATACCTTCAGCTGATACTATTTTCAATTACATAAAATCCAATTCTATTGAATATATCCTCTCTTCTTTCCGAAAAATAAATAATGAAATTTTTAGGATGATGAAGCTTAAAAACAATGTTCATGACATCGCTATTGACTTTCATGACGTTGAATATTATGGATGCAGAGACACTCTCTGTATAAGGGGAATCAAACCAAAGAATGGAACTTCATGGGGATATTCTTTCTGCACTTTAGATGTAATTGGGAATTCTAAGCTAACACTTGATGTTATTGACATCAACGGATTAAGCAAAGATTATTCAATTCTTATGGAATCATTGTTTGAAAGGATTGAAAAAATGGGAGTAAAAGTGGGAACAGTATACATGGATAGAGAATTTTTTAACAGAAAAGTTATCTCAAAGATGGAGAAATACAAAGTTGATTTCGTAATTGCAGCTAAATCAAACAAAAGAATTAAGGAGATGCTTGAAAGGCATAGAAAAGAAAATGGAGATACTTCTACGGTTTTTGAATATAAGTTTCAAGGAGAAGAACAAACTTTTAACATTGTAGCAGTGTGGGATAAAGAAAAAAAATACAGTATAGGCAGTGTGCCTAATTTTCTGTAAAATTTGCTCTATACCCCTTAGTCTTCTTTTTTGATTACTGCTCCATTACTATATACCTGTTTCCAGTAATCCAGTCTTCATTTATATCAATGAGTATTGAGACTACCAGTCTCAATACTGATTCCTGGTTAGGGAATGCTCCTACAACTTTGGTTCTTCTTTTTATCTCCTTGTTAGTTCTCTCCATCATATTTGTCGTCCTTATTTTTCTCCAATGACTCTGTGGAAACTGCATGTAATTCATTACATCATACTGAAAATTCTCAAGAGTATCAGCTGCACTTTTATATTCCATCTTATCCAGTTCCCTTATCAAATCATTGTATTTTTGACGGTCTACCAATGCTTCTTTTATCTTATCTGCTACTTCTTTTTGCTTCTTTTTTTGAACCTTTTTTAGAGCTTGCCTTATCAGATGAACGTGGCACATCTGCCAGCTTGATCCGATGAAGGATTCTCTAACTGCTTTTTGTATTCCTTTATGACCATCAGAAACAATTAACTTGACACCTCTTAACCCTCTTTCTTTCAGGTCTTCGAATAGATCTTGCCAGAACAGAGAGTCTTCGCTGTCTGCCAATCTTGCTCCAAGAATCTCGCGAAAACCATCATCCCTGACTCCAGAAACTATAAAGAGAGCTTTATTTTCGTAATGAAGTCCATCTCTTACTTTGAGATAAGTAGCATCAATAAACAAATAAGGAATTTCGTGTTCTATTGGCTTTGACAAAAATTCTGAAACTTTCTCATCCAGCTCTTTTGTAATTCTGGAAACTGAAGAGGCTGAGATTCCCTCAACTCCCAAAGCAGTCATGACCTTATCCACCCTTCGGGTGGAAACGCCTTGCAGGTAAGATTCAGCTACAGCGGATAAGATGGCCTGTTCAACTCGGGAATATTTCTCAAATACCTGAGTTTCAAAGGGAAACTCACGGAATTGAGGTTTTAATAATTCAAGTTCTCCATACTTGGTAAGGAGGGTTCGGGGTTTGTAGCCATTTCTACTGGCTTTACGAGAATCAGTCCTCTCATAACGTTGTGCACCAACCTGGAGGAGGGCTTCCTCCTCCATTACGAGATTTAAAAACCACGTAATTAAATGGCGAATTCCATCTTCCTGATCGACAAGATAATCTTTTATGAGTGAGAATAAATCTACCATTGACTCTGCATCCTGTTTTTTTGTGGTGAAAGGAAAAGGATACAGAGTCAATCATAATTTACAGAACTTTCGGTACACTGCCACAGTATATTTGCAACAAATAAAAAAGTGAGTTCAATAGACACATTTGTAAAGCAAATACCTGAAGAATACAGGAAGAGATGGAATATAGAAACAGGGTATAGAGTAAAAAAGGATTTTAAGATACGAACATGTTCTAAATCACCTGTTGCAAGGACACTATTTTTTGTAGTTCAATGTATCATGTATAATATTTTGAATGTATTAAAGTCAGTTCTTGACATTACAGCATACCAAATGAAATCAGTAATAAATCAAGACATTATTAAGGCAGTAAAAGAAGGAGTTAATTCATTATCCAATATTACAGTCAGGTCATTTCTTGAGTGCTTAACCAGATATAATAAAGAAAGAAGGCGAGCGCTTCGCGCTCGATTAAGAGATTTATAAATTTTTAAATATAACCAAAAAAAAATCATAAAATTAGTTAGTGGAAACTATGCACAAATTTTACTTCAGGACTTTAAAATACTGAAGTTTTTAGAACATTATATAAAAAATGAAATCAGAATCGATGAGATGAAAACATTTTTCATGAACTATTAAGGAAAAATTGTAAACGAATGAAAGTTGTCATTCGGAACTATAACAAATCGGAACTACTGAAATATCCAATAAATATATAAGTTCTATACATATACCCATGCAGAATGTTTCATCCATGCAGAATGTTTCTGGAGAGCAAAAAAGCGCACCTGGCAGTCATTATAGGCTGCGTATTTTACAGCATGAACGGGCTTTTTATTTCCCATATCCATGATATGGATATTTCTCCGGTAATATTTTACAGACTATTTTTTGGAATTCTCTTCCTTTTTATATACATAATTTCAAGAGGAAAAACCCCTGACCTGAGGTTAAAGAAAAGAAGAGGAAGCCTCTTTCTTCAGGGTGTGCTTGTGGTTATGTGCATGTTGCTTTATTTTACCTGCCTGAAGACCACCTGTGTATCCATAGCGATTTTACTCCAGTACACAGCCCCTGTTTACGTGATGCTGGTCTCTCCTTTTCTCCTGAAAGAAAAAATAAGAAAGGAAAGTATAGCTGCACTCTTTATCGCAATTACAGGAGTATTTCTAATGGTCAGACCTGAAGACGGGCTTTCCGGTATTGAACTTACAGGCAGCTATATGATAGGCATAATAGCAGGGCTGCTTTCGGGGGTCGTGTTTGCGGCTCTGATCCTGAACGTGAAAGTTTTAAAAACGGAATATCCCGAACTTGCGATTGTCTTCTGGCCTATGGGGATAGCACTTTTACTGCTCAGCCCTTCTGCATTTGATGTCTCCAGGGACGTACTCTACAGCAACCTGACAGTTCTTGCTGTTTTCGGAATAGTGTCAATAGGTTTCGGAGAAATCTTTACGATTCTTGGGTTTGCCAATCTTAAAGCCCAGACAGGAAGCCTGCTTGCCCTGATAGAACCTGTAAGCGGGGTATTTCTGGACATAGCTGTGCTCGGGATCGCACTGTCACCGGAAACCCTTGCAGGCTGCGCCTTAATTATGGTTTCTGCGTTGATCATAAGCCTTAAGGGGCCCGAGGATATTTCGGAAAAAACAGGAGAAAGAGTTTTTATTTGAAAGAACTCCCCCCTTACCGCAGCCACTAATGAAAGTTCAGAGTGAACAGTACTCGTCTCTTGCCCTGAGAAGTGCTTTTATGTTCCCGAGTGGAGTGTGGGGAGCAAGGCCACAGCCGGGTGCAAGGATATCGATTCCATCTTCAAGGCACGCCCTGGCTTCAATAATAACCTCTTCAGTCCCTTTCATCAACAGGGTATCCGAAGGGGAAACATTTCCTATCAGACGTATCCGGTCGCCCACAATCCGCTTTGCAAAACTGACCTCTACTTTTTCTTCAATACTGATTCCCTCAAATCCTGAGTCTGCAAGAGGATCAAGGACAGCCGTTGCATCTCCACACATATGCAGGATTTTCAAGCCTTTGACTTCTTTGCAGAATTTCCTGTAGAGCGGAAAAACCGAGGTCTCAAACATCTGAGGGGCAATGATATCAGGTCCGGCTTCAGAATCTATCAGGGTCACGGCATCTGCACCTCTTTCAATTAATCCGTTCGCATATTCGATACAGGCTTCCATTACGGTTCCCATGAGCTCTTCAACGACTTCGGGGTTTGTTACAAACCACATGAGGTAGTTTCTCATTCCCGCAAGCATGGAAGCAAGCCCGGCAGGACCTACAACCCCTGCGACAACAGGAACATCCTCCCCCACACGTTCTTTGAGGATTTCAACCGCGTCCAGCACTACGGATGTCAACCTGCTTTCAAGAAGAGAATCAGGAACTGAGATGTCCTTAACGTCTTTCTTTTTCTTGCAGGGGAAATCTGTTACATAAGGCTGTATATCAACGCTGCCTTCGTCTACCGTACATCCCAGAGTTTCAGCAAGCACTGTGGTGCAAAAAGGGCACCGCACATTCTCAAATCCTGCGATCTCGTATCCACCCAGAGCAAGTGCAGCCATTTTAGCTGCATCGTAATTAGCCTGAGGCCAGTATGCTCCAGTCATTTCCATAAGTTCTACCGTGCCAGTCTGGGTAACAGAACAGACAGGAACCATGTCAATAGATTCACCTTTCAGCGCCCGTTTAAATCTCGTGTTAAGGGTTAATTCTCTCATATTTTCACCAGCTATAATCAGATATTGATAGTTCAGTTTCGGCTGCCAGCCTGATAAATAATGTCCTGGAAATATTTGTTATTTTATAATATACCGGGAAACGTATATAAAAAATATAAATCAAAGAAAAAAAAGCAAATTACTTACGCTGCATGATTGGGGCTTTATTTTCATGCTTTCAATTGCATACTTCTATGGAACTGGCTCTGCACTCTGTCGGAACTATCCTCCAGTTCCCGGGGGGTACCCTGATTTCAAATCTGGCGCCCTCGCCTTCGATTCCCGTTTCGGCAATTTCCATGCCTGTAATGGAAAGTATTCCCCTGACAAGGAAAAGACCAAGCCCGGTGTTTCTACCAACTGATTTTTCAAAAATAAGCTCTTTCATAGCGGAAGAGATTCCTATTCCGTTGTCCTTTACTTCAATTACGACATTTTCCCCGGCTGTGTGAAAACGGATGTTAATCTCAGTCACACGTTCACCATGGGCTCTTGCATTGTCAAAAAGATTGTAAAAAGCTTTTTTAAGCAGAGGGTCAGCATAGATTTCAAGGCCTTTATCCTCTATAGAAAACTTGATTCCCTGCCCTGAAAAGGCGAATGCTGCCTCTTTTGCAATGCTGCATATAGACTGCCATGTAGGAGAAACGACTCCGAGTTCCTGGTAGTCTTTTGTGAAAATAATCTGGCTATGAATTGTTTCAATTCCTTTGTTGAGATTCCTGAAGTACTTCGCGATCCTGGGGTCTCCCCTTACGTCCAGAGGGAGCATCTCGGAGATCAGTTCTGTATATCCCGAAAGCACGTTTACCTGATTGAGAATATCATGCCTTGTAATATTGCTCATGAGGTTAATTTTTTTATTTGCCTGTTTCAGTGCTTCCTGGTATCTGTGTATCTCCGTGATATCATGGATCATTATCAGTTTACCTTCTGGCTCATTCCTTGCCATAAGGGGGCTGACACTGACAGTAAAAAACTTAATTTCCGAACCGCTTTTAAGTGAAATCTCCCTGCCAAAATCTCCTTCAGGCGTATGACATAGAAGCTCCACTCCTTCTCCGAAAAGGTAAGTTAAGTTTTTTCCCAGTACCTCTTTTCTTGTTTTCCCTGCAAGTTCAAGTACCGCCCTGTTAACGTCCACTATTGAGTTTGAAGTATCCACAACAATATATCCATCGCTCATGGATTCTATAACGTTTTCTCTGGCAACTGGAATAATATTAAGAAACTCATGCTGGATTGTGCCCCAGAAAAGGATCAAACCGGTTATTGCAAGAGAAAATGGAGTAGGGTCAAGGGATTCAAAAGGTCCTACATCTGCGAGATGAAGTATATTCCCAAGAACCGGAACACAGGCTGCGGTAAGAGCGATGCCTGCCTGGGTACCGTAAGGTGCAGTAAGGCGGACAAATTGCTTGAAGAGGAGAAAGATTCCAAGAACCAGTAAAACAAAAGAATAGAGATAAAAAATCCAGAACAACGATCCATGCTGAATTATAAGGAGAGGAAACTCTCTGGAGTAATCAAGATGAAAAGATTCGAAAAACAGCCCATGGACATTATTCGTGACCATCAACAGAATTACAGAGCAGGGCAAAAGATAGAGCAGCTTTTCATATTTTCGTGCAAATTGAATGCCTATCCCAGAATATTCGGAAGTAAATAAAAACCAGGATACAGGAATAAAGGAGAGACCAAGATACTGGAGGCGGGCAAAGAAATATTTTTGTCCGGGTTCCATAAACCCAATTTCAAAAGCATAATTTATAGACCAGAGCGTCATGCCGAGCATAACTAACGTAAAATGTTTTACAAAAGGCGATCTGTGGCAATTATAGGCTTTGTATGCCCTGATCGCAAGTAAGGTAGATATGAGCCCTGAAAAAATTAATGCTCCCATAAAGGGAAACGCAGTGGTGTGAATTTGCAGGCTGATAAGACGACCTTCCTTTTTTCAATTGTGGATATGTAAATTTGGAGAGTAAGGAGGTGAAAGTAAAAAAACACCAGACGTTTTAATCATTACATTAATGCTAACTATATAAATTTATATGCCCTGCATAAGGAACGGACAACCTTCTGAGATATAATTCGCAACATATCTGCAGAAAATGAGAGATAAAAAATGTGCAAATACTCTCACAAAAAACAGGCAAATTTTGCCCGGATAGAAAATTCAATACGATATGATGAGTTTTCAGACAATTTGTTCAGAAAAACTTGATATATTCAGATAATTTTCATTTAAGATGTCAGATTCAGACAATTTTTATTTAAGATGTTAGCTGAACATTCAAGGTTCTTAAGTATCCCAGGGTCTCCTCCCTTTTCACTACTTCTATTTATTGCATTTAAATAACCTCTAGCTCTGTAAATATTCTATGAATTTTCTTCCATACATTATAACCTTTCTTCTTATTATAGTATGTGTATCTTTCAAGAACCGAGCATCTGGATTTTTAAGCCTTAAAAAATGAAAACCCCTGAGAAAGCTTCTGAAAACTTCCTTTTATTTTCTACCAGGCACCTTAATTTTTGAGGTTACGGAAATAACGGTAAATTAGCTGTTGTACCCGTGATTTCCAGAATAAGGCAACTCAGAATTTTGGGATTTAAAGCCTGAAGTCTGCCCTGCTAACATCCTGTATCTCAAATTCATAACTCACATACAGAACTTTAAACGTAATCTTAACCTTTATTTAGTCCCGCTCCACACAGGCCAAAAATTCTCCCAGGGATATCGTTTTTCAAGAAAGTGTCCAAGCGTTAAGGAGGGTAATAACCAGGATTAATATCCATGCTCCTGCAGCATAGGAGCCAGGATTAACCCCTTGCACAGCAAAGATCTGAAACCTTCAGGGTCTCAGAATTCCGACTGGAAAACCGGCATCCTGCCCTGAGAGCACTTTTACCCCAGTGGGGGGGAAAATGTCAATATATATAAACATTTGCACAAAAATCTAAATATAAAATGCTGAAGAATTGGCTTTAAAAGCAGTGGCAAACAAGAGTCAAAACTTTAAAACACAGGTCAAAAGTTAAAAAACAGAATAAAAGTTAAAAACAAATCTAAAGTTAAAAAACAGAACAAAAGTTAAAAACAAGTCTAAAGTTAAAAAACATTCAAAAATTAAAAATAAAGGTTAAAAATTAAAAAACAATCAAAAATCAAAAGGTTACAGACCTGAAACGGTCACATGCCTGAAAATATATCATGCCTGAAACCGAAAAAAAGAGATTAAAAAAAACACACATGATATTCTTGGAATAACATGCCCAAAAAATGAAAGTCCTTTTCACTTAGCTTTTTTGATAATAGAACTCCATCATTACCTTTGGACAGGAAGGTTGTTTTTACTTTGGTTCTCCGAAGCCGTCAAAAAACTAACCATTGAATTGCCATCGAAGGCCCAGATGTGACCTTGATCACGGATGCCAAATTGCCTTTGAAGCAATTCTACTGTCCTGGAAATGATGGAGTAATGTAAATTGGACGGAGAAATAAACAAATCTTGTGGTTTAGACATTCACAAACGTTTTGTTATTGCTACTATCCTCAGTAGATCCGGTGAAAAACAACAACATCGTTTTGCCAGAGATGATGATGGGATTTTAGATCTTAAAAATTTAGTAACCTCTGAAAAATGTGATGTTGTTGCCTGTGAATCAACAAGTGATTTCTGGGTTCCGATTTATGAGGCATTGATAGATCATTTGCCTGTTATAGTTGGAAATGCTCGAGATATGAAAGCATTTACACATAAAAAAACAGATAAAATAGATTCCGAAGTAATTGCAAAACTTGCATTGAATAAGATGGTTCAACCATCAAGAGTTTTTCCGAAGAAACATAGAGAATTCAGGTCATACGTCAGGCTTCGCCTAACTCTTGTAAGAAAAAGAACGGACATTAAAAATGAAGCTCATGCAATTCTTTCCTCCGAAATGTTACATCTGGGTGATGTTCTGACTGACATTTTTGGAAAAAATGGTAGAGCAATTCTAGCAGGAATCTCTTCAGGTAAAAATATTGATCAAATTATAGAGTCGCTTTCTCCAAATGTTCGGAAAAAGAGTGTTCAGATAAGGGAAATTCTGGATAGAGAAATATCACAGAGTGCTGCAATAAGGCTTCAGATATGTCTGAACCTTATAAAACATTTAGATGAAGAAATTGAAGTTCTTGAAAGAGAAATTTTCAATTATGCTTATCAAAAGCATAAAAGGGAAATGGAAATTTTGATGTCAGTTCCAGGTATTGGGGAGCTTGGTGCGGCAACTCTAATTGCTGAAATAGGAGATTTCAGGGATTTTCCAACGGGAGATAAACTTGCTTCATGGCTTGGAATAGTTCCTAATGTGTATCAATCTGCAGATAAATACCATAACGGAAGAATCACTAAGAGAGGATCAAAAGTAGCAAGGTGGATTCTAACTCAGATTGCTCAAGCAGCAGCAAGAAAGAAAAATAGCAGATTAAAGGAGTTTTTTAACAGGAAAAAGAAGACAATTGGATATGCTAAGGCAATTATTGCCTTAGCAAGGAAAATTGCAACAATAATATGGCATTTGATCACAAACGATGAGATGTACGAAGATGAAACAGGATACCAAAAGGGAGAAGTTAAAAAGAGAAAGATTGTTGAGGCAGAGATATTCTCGGTTGATGAAAGGATAACAATAATTAGTGGAATTATCGCAATTATGGGAAAAAAGGAAGGAGAGAGTACGTGATGAGTTTTCTCATCATGGACTTTCATGCCAAATTAAAATTTTGAATAAACCCGGGATAAGGGTCATTCAGATATTTTCCATGCTTAAAGAAAGCTGAGAATCCCGGAAAACTCTTTATTGAAAGTGTATTTATTGAAGTTAGAGCTTTCCATAATCTTTTGCCTGATGTAATGGAGCACGCTCAGAAGGCTCTCATCGCTTTCAGACTCCATATCTCCGGCATATGGGTGGATATTCTCCTCAAGAGCACCAAGGAGCCTGGGGTCAATCCCGTTTTCAAAGTAAGCGTCCACGACCAGAAGGTCCGAGATCTGCTCATAGAAACCTGCAAGCTCATTAAGCCAGTCAGGAGCACTGTATCCTGCCTCATATTTTTGCTGGTTAAGGAACATGAGGTAACCGGAAATGCTGTTAATCAGGTCCTCAGTCAACCGGTCCTCGGGAAACACTATTGGGAAACGTTTCATTACTGCAGGGGTTGTGGAGCTTGAGTAAATCATCTCATACTCGCAGACCGATGGAAAAAGCCTCGAAATCTGGCTGTTAAGCACTGCAGTCACATAGGGGTACTTTTCAGGGTCTTTGAGTACAATACCGCAGCCGTCCTTAAACACATGGTTTCCGGAAACATCATATGCTGCCTGCAAGCGGTACCCTTCGGTAGCAATGATCTTTGGAGTATTGAGGTACTCCAGAAGTTTTCTTCCTCTTATGCTGTAGTCTGCAGGTTCTACAGGAGAATCATCATGACCAAACTGGTTTTTGAATTCCAGAATTCTCCCGTATGTCAGAGGGAACCTGACTCTAAGTTCTTCAGGAGGAATTATTCTGCACTCCTTCCTGTTGTCTTTTTCCGACAGCTCATAGGGGAGCATAAAACGGTAGGGTGAAGAGTTAAGTGCAAACTTTTCGGGAAAAGAGCCTGAGACATAGGGATAAATAAGCTCGGATTCTAAAATTACGGGTTTACAGAGGCCCTCACAAAGGTAAAGCGACTCGGAACCGCTTCCTTCTGGAACGACGAGCCTGTGAAGAAGGCTATTTTTTGAGCTGATTCCTCCGAAAATGTTTTCGGAGATATCTCCAAGAGTAGTCGGAAATTCACAGATCTTTTCTACAATTCTGTTTTCGTTCAGGAACATCTATTTTTCACTTCTGTAATATTGAGAAAATTAATTTCTCCTGTTTTTATTCTCAGGTCGAATCCCGCCTGAGATTTCGAAAAATAATCTGGTATCAGCCCTCCGGACCTGATGCCCCATTAAATCATCAAATCCTGACTGAACTGCAGGGTTGGTTTCTGGGTAATTATCTGCAGGAGATAGTAGAAGAACATAAGTATATAAATATATTCGCACTGAAAATTAATTATAAATATAAATCGTGACAAATAGCTGGAAAAAAGGCTATGAATTAAAAAATGGAGAGCTGCAGCCCTCATGTTCCAAAAGAGAACCATCAAAACAGCTAAATAAATAACGAAAACTAAAGAAGTAAGAAGACTGAATTCCCGGTGCCGTAAAGTTTAAGGCAGCTGATTATCAGAAGCTCGTGACTTCCTGTCCTTAGCAGCCGTTCTATCAATTTATTTTTTAAATTCCGGGATCCGATCCAGGTCCAGTTGCTCAAGAAAAATTCAAAAAAAGGAAAACCGGTAAAAAGGAAAAATACTGACAGGAGTACTAACTAAAAAAATTTAAATATTAACCTTCCGACTACCTATACATGCAGGAAAACAAAAATTCCGGAAAAGATTTGATAAGAGAAGCCTCAACAGAAGACATACCCGGAATGCTTGAGGTCTTTAATTATTATGTTGAAAACAGCTTTGCATCCTACCTCGAAAATTCAGTGGGTCCCGAGTTTTTTCAGCTTATCCAGAGTGAAAAAGACCAGGACAGAGACGATCATTTCCCATTTTATGTGATTGAGGAAGATAGCAAGATAATAGGAATCGGAGCTCTCAGACCTTATTTTCCATTCCCTAATTTCCGCCACACAGGAGTTGTTTCCTATTTTATCCTGCCGGCATATACAAGAAAAGGGCTTGGATCGATGATGCTTGAAAAACTCTGTATGGAAGCCCGGGAAAAAAAGATGCAGAGCCTCCTTGCAAACGTATCCTCAAAAAACGAAGCCAGCCTGAACTTTCACCTGAAAAAAGGCTTTATTGAATGCGGAAGGTTCAAAAAAGTGGGGAGCAAATTTGGGAAATATTTTGACATTGTATGGATGCAGAAGTTCCTTGAACAGGATTAAAAGTAAAAAAGAATTTGGAAAGGGAATTAGATTGAACCTGCAAGAGGCAGGTAATCAACATTTCCCTTCCCCATGACATAAGCCATTTCACAGATGCCGTCGTGGTCCGCGTCCTGATGTGTCTGACTGAATCCGCTCCTTTCGGGTGAAGCCCAGAAATTCCCTCCTGTGAAAGATCCTCCAGCAATATTAGCTCCTGACCTTTTGCTAACATTCCAGAGATTTGCCGAACTTTTGCTATCGAAATAAAGATTTTTGGTATTATTCAGGTAATTGTCATAGGCTTTGTTATTACGGGAGTTCAAAAGATACATGCCGTATCCTGAATTTGAAACTATCCTGTTAGTATTGATCGTATTGCCGGTGGCAGAGTTCAGATAGATGCCGTACAGCGTATTCAGGTTTGCACTATTAGCTGTTAAAACATTGTTTCCGGAAGCTTTCAGGTATATGCCGATTTTATTGCCTGATACTTCATTCTCAACCAGAGTATTGTTATTGCTGAGAGAGTCAAGCCAGATACCGTAATTGCTGTTAGACACTGTATTGCTGGCCATCACATTCATACTGGCATTATGCAAAATAACAGACACTTCACTGTAAGAAGCTGTGTTTTTGATCAGGTCATTTTTAACAGAATTCCATAAACTGATTCCATACTTGCTGTTGTTTGACGCCGTATTATTTCCAAGTTTGTTTTTGTCTGAGTCTTTCAGGTAAATACCGATATTATTGTACAGTGCCCCGTTCCCACTAAGACTATTGTTATTGCTTGAGGACTCCAGCCAGATACCGTAACTGCTGGAAGACGCAGTGTTATTGCTCAGGTTGTTTTCACTGGAATTGTGCAGAATAATACAGACGTTGCTGCTGTTTGATGCTATATTATCGTTCAGAGTATTTTCACTGGAATCCCACAGGTTGATGCAGGACCCGGAGCTATTTAATGCCGTGTTATTGAGAATTGAATTCCTGCCGGAAGCTTTCAGATAGATCCCTATCTTATTATCTGCTGCAAGATTACTGTCCAGCATGTTATCTACGGAAGAATCCACCCATATACCGTAGCTACTGCTGGAAACCCTGTTCTCAAGAAGCATGTTCCCGCCCGAGTTGCGCAGAAGAATGCCGGCATGGCTGTATGATATTGTGTTGTTGTCAAGAATATTGTTGCCGGACAGATCCAGGCGGACGCCGAAACCCGGGATTACACCGGAATTATTTCCGGCTGCCTGAGCAGAACCACCGGAAGAATTAAAAAGATAGTTTGGAGAGATAAACAGTTCATTGTTTTCAATACGGCAGTCTTCAACCTCATAAAGATGGATCCCCGAATCGGGAAAACTTATGTTTCCTGTAATATGAAATCCGTTAATCTCTACTCCATCTGCTGTCACGGAGAAGATGTTATCCAGGCCGCTGGCTGCTTTAACTATGGTATCCGACGGGCTGCCGGAAGCGGAAATGAGAGAAAGGTCTTTTACGCCAATTTCGATGTTTTCCACATAAACGCCCGGGTAAACAAGAATTGTATCTCCTGGATAAGAATTATCCACTGCAGACTGAATTGAGGAGAAATCGGCAACATGGTCCTCGCTGTTGCTTACGGTAATTAAGGTGGAGTTCGATTCTTTGAGAGGGAGATAATCAGTGTATCCGCTACTTTCGATGTCATATGGGGAGTCAAAAATACCGTCAAGGTCAATGTCTCTGACGCCTCTGGGATAAACCGTACCATCGGGCATTCCCCAGAAGTTGCCTCCGAGATAAGGACCGCCTACAATATTCGTGCTCCCGGATCTTGTTGTGTTCCAGGTATTTTCCCCTGCAACCTGTCCAGATTCCACATTTACAGTGTTGTTGAAATAGTTATTGTATATAAGGTTGTTAGAAGTCTCGTAGATTCTCAGGCCTGCCTGATTGTTATACTTTAAGATATTGCTCACCAGAAGATTTCCATTTGATTCGCCTGTGAGAGAAAACCCTTTATCATTTTCCGAAACCGTGTTATTTTCCAGGGTGTTTTTTGCAGAATCAAAAAGTGAAATCCCGATCTTGCAGTGTGAAACCGAATTACTTTTTATGTTATTATTCAGACTTTCACTCAGGCTAATCCCTGTAAGGCTATCTGAAATATTATTGTTTATCAGTGTGTTACCCGAACTGAACATGTAAAGATCTATGCCACACCTGTTATTCGAGAGAATATTGTGCTCAAGGAAACAATCTGCAACTCCAAAAAAATGGACCCCGGAAGCTGAACCCGATCCTTTTATAGTGAGCCCTTTAATTTTCACTCCGTTTGCCCAGATACTGAAAACATTTTTAGAACTATCAGCTGCCTGAATTATGGTATCTGCAGGGCTGCCGGATTCAGAAAGAATGGTCAGAGAAGTATTAATTTCAATGTTTTCCGTGTAAGTGCCCGGTTTGATAATTATTTCATCTCCCGGGTTTGCAGCGTTTACCGCAGCCTGAATGGATGTGAAATCCGCAGCCTGATCTGTATTACTTACTGTAATTACACTGGCTGCTGCACTTCCTGCGACTGCGAAATTTAATGCGAGAACTGCAATAAGAACGATTATGGCTCTTGTTTTTACTGGATGCATGGTACACACCGTAACGAAATTTTTGGGTTCTGTGACAAAACTTATTTTAATCATTTAAACTGATGAGTAGAGATACAGAAATTCAGGTGAGAAAGCCTGCCCGAAGTGCTAAATAAATACCAATGATTTCGGAAAAGTTTCCGGTAAATATTGTGCACTGGTTCGCCTGTGAACTTTAGACTTTATAAATATATAGAGGGGAAAAAACCCGAAAAAAACTGAAAACTCACTCAAAATTTCAAATATCCTGTATCTGATTTATTAATTTGACTGTCTTGCTACCTTAAGAAATGTAAAGACAATATTTCAACTCAGAGAGTTAAAGTTCTAAATTTAATTAATATGTAGAAAAATAGTACAGTTATATAAAATTAACTCAGATCTGAGAAAGCCGCTCTTCTAAACACCTTATTTTCTGTGTATCAGTACACATTTGTATAATATTTAGAACAAATAGTAATAAAAACAAAGAATTATGGCATATTTTGTATATTAATTACATATTAAGACCATCTATAGGAAAGATAGCAGATAGAAAAACGAGAAAATTTATGGAAATCAGAATATTAGCTTCATGTACTCAAAACAAGCCGTAATTAACGAAAAAGAAAATAAAGGCACTTAATAACCGGCTTTCATTTCTATTTTAACATATATCAGTTAGTCATTTATGTAAAACCAGTTAGTCATTTATGTAAAAGTTTAAGAGGCGCAAAGTTTGAATAAATTTTTAAAAACAGTGAAAATTGAAATAGAATAATCCAAATATAAATAGATGGTGGGGAGTTAATTTGAAGTGGATAAGAGCTTTGCTGCCGTTAGTTTTCATTTTATTTGTTTCGCTCACGACTGCAAACACAGATGCAAACACAGATTGGATAAAGTATATGGATAGGTCGGAATCTTCAGCCGGAAACCTGTTAACAGACACGACAGAAGGAGAGATAAAACTGAATGATAGTGGAAAATACAGGGACGGATTAATTGATAATTTTGATTATTTCATAAATCCGGGCTATCCGTCAGGCCATATGCGGCATTCCGGGAATACAGGGAGTGATAAGTACGCTCTGTGACACGGTTCCGAGAAGATGTGTCAAAAGTAATGTAAAAAATTTATGCTGCGAGGACGGGTTCCCAGAAAATATAAAAGCCTGGAATCCAGAACCTTCAGCTCCAGCCATGCTACCCGCAGTAAAACAGATAGAAAGGAAGACGGGCCTATAAGAGAAGATGAAAATACCATGCAGAGGAAAGGATTTTTGCTTGCAGAAAAGAATCCTGAGTAAAAATACATTGAGAACAGATTCCAGTAGAAGAGCGGTAAAGGTTATCTGAGAAATCAAGCTGTCAAAAGGGGGGGAAATGACAGAAGACCCGAAAAAGTCAAGGAGCCTGATCCCACTTTATATAATTATTATTTTATATTACGCGATTGTGGCGCTTCAGGGGGGCGGGGATAGCGTCCTTTCTGAACCCGTATCTAAAGAATCGGATTTTCAGGTCAACCTCGCCAGAGGCGTAAATTATCAACTCCGGATTGAGGGTCCTGGCGGTCCCGAGAAGATAGATGTTACAATAAGAAATGGCTCCGATGTTGCATTCCAGAATACATTCGTATTAACAGATTCCAAAATAAGCTACCTTCCTTATCATCCCGAATTTACCGTGAAAGAAAACGGGACTTATCATGTGCACGTTAAACCGCTTAACTCCGGAACTATAATTCTGGAAATCAAAAAATCCTGAATTTCGCGGTTTTAATTAAAATTCTCCAAACCAGGTGATGCAGAACTTTCTGGTTTTTCAATTAAAATTCAGGAAGATCATTCAGGAAGATCAGGACGAGCTTCAATAAACTTAATATACATATCAATACTATTTTTATCTGCACTCAATTATTTTAGTACCCTGCCTTTTGCAGTAAAATGAAAATGACCATTTATACTCATTTATAACTATTTATGATCGTTTAATTCAAAATATATTACGACAAATAAATCTTGATTTTAAGTCGAAATTTAAGAGTCAAAATTTAATTCATTATTTAAAAGATCATTCATAACCTCAATTGACCGGAAAAGAGAAAACATATTCTGTATAATATTACTCTGGAAAGTAATAACACTTCGGAAAGTAATAACACTCCGGAAAGCCTGAATATAATCCGGAGATAGGGAGGATCATATGGATAAAACCAGTAATATCAGAGCGAAAAAAGTCGGATCAAATCTAAAAGAGTTTAAAGCCGATAATAAAGAGGCTTATGATATTGATACCGATTTTTCGGAAGGACTCGAAGACACTAATTACCTCACAGGCAACTTTAGAAAAATCTGGGACTATCTAGGATTATTGTTTTCCATGCTAGCAGACTCATTTAACAGAAAATACCCGGCTCCGAAGAAAACGGTAGTTGTGATGGCGGTTACTCTCATGTATCTTGTAAGTCCGGTTGATTTTATTCCAGATTTAATTCCTCTACTCGGATTTGCAGATGATATCGCATTGATTGTTTTTGCATTTAGCCTTATTAAAGAGGACCTGGACAATTACAGAGCCTGGAAAATGAGTTACTGAAAGCATTTTCGATCCGGATAGTATAATTCAAGCTTTAGCTTTACATCTTTGCCGGGGTAACATTTTATGTGGGTATTAAAAGTTGTTACCTGCAGGGCTGAAGATAAAAGTTAACTGACAGCAGTGGAAGCCGAAGCAAGATAACTTTTTTATTATTTTCCGGCCCGCCAACCCTCAAATCCTTCGATTGGGAATTCGGAGATTGTGCCGCTGTTGAAAAAGAGAAGAAAACTTAACTTTGATTTATCAAACCTTTTTCCTTAATTCCTCATACATTTCCCGTGAAATCCTGCTCTGCTTCAGGATTTCTTTGATCAGACCAGTGCCTAAATCTTCATTTCCATGAACAGGCACTACAGTCTTTCTACCGTCAGGATGAACGTATCTCACATGGCTTCCAACCTGATACACCTTTTGAAAGCCAAGCATCTCAAGTATTTTACACATATCCCTCCCGCTTACAGGAAGGAGTCTGCTCATACTTTTACCTCCACCTGCTGGATTCCAATAAATTTCAGCGGCAAAACATCTTCAAGTTCCTCAGCCTCAAGACAAACCTGTATCGCTTCCCTTATACGTTCCATAGCCTGTTCCACAGTTTTTCCCTGCGTATAACAACCCGGTATGTCAGGAACCTTTGCAACGTATACACCATCTTCGTCCTGTGCGATCAGAACCGTATAATTCAAGCTCTTGCCTTCCATCTTTACCGGAATAACATTTAATCTGTGAGTATTTAAAGTTGTTACTGGCAGGAGTGAAGATAAAACAGAGCCGAAAACCATCGGAAGCAGAAGTGGTATAACTTTTTCATTATATTTCCACCCCAGCCCCTCAATCCTTCGATTAGAAATTTTTCGATGTGCTGCGAAGTTAGAAAAAAGTAAGAAAGAAATGTAAAAGGAGTATAAAGCTTATCGGATCCTTTCCAGATGCAAGGAACTTATAAAATTATACCTGTCTGCGTTTTCCTTCAATACGGAAATAACCAGTTCCCTGTGAGCCTTAAGAAGGCAATAATCATCTCTACCCTGAGCTTTGTATACCTTTAGAATCCCTTTCTTAACTAGATTGTCTATAGCTGTCCCATAAAATCCCAAGTCACTTCTTTTTCTTCCCTGTAGCAAGTCTTCTCTGGAAATATGTTTATCGCACCATCTATTTTTTATTGCGATTTTGTTCAATATGAACAGCTCATATTCAGAGAATTCCTCCATAAACAGACACCCAAGAGAACTGTTCATTTAGTTGAACAGCAGGACAATAAGTATAAATATTAAGGACTCATTAATTTGATTTACTTGTAAGAAGGCTTCCATTAATATTAAATCATTAATAACTTTCTGCACAGTTATTAATTGTTAATCAGGAGATAAATTATTAATTGAGACCTTTCTAGTAATACGAAAGGATCATATAAAATTTTAACTGTAATTGGAGGAAAAGCGGATGTCACTTGTAGACTTCCTGGGGGCCACATCTGAAATAAAAATTATAGATTTCCTGGCCGAAAATATGGACATGGCCTACAACCAGACAGAAATTAGTGAGTGCCTTGGGATTTCCCGTACCGTTGTAAATCAGAAAATCCCAGTATTAATATACAACAATATTATAGAAGTAAAAGAGTGTAAGGGAAATACAAAAAAGTATGGACTAAAAGAAAACAGTCTGGTAAACAAAATAATTGCCACAATCTATGACCACAGTTTCAGAATGGCAGAATATGAAGGAGACGAAGAAGAAGTGCTCTCCGAAATTTCTGACAAACACCAAGCATCACCTGAAGAAAATTGTGATTGCTATTGCGGAGAACCACGCTATATTGAGTTTTACGAGACGCCAGGATACCAGCTTGACTGGTTCCAAGAAAGAATGGAAAAGGCAGAAAACTACAAACCAAAATGGGAAAAGATGCAGACGGTGTTTGCTTCGGCGTGAGAATTTTTTTGAGGGATAATTCATGGCAGCAGAACAGGATAAAGAGCAAGACAGCAAGCCAGAAGAGGCCGAAGAAAAGAAAAAAGTCGCTGTATATAGAACTCCACTTTTTACTAAATTATATGCAACAAACCTGAGGGTTTCTCCAACAGATGTAGATATCAGGATTGAGTTTTTCAATGAGAAGGTTAAAACCGAAGAAGGAATAGTATTCTATAGTGACGGCGTGGCAATGTTAACTCCAGAAGCTGCGAAAAAGTTGTACTTAGAGTTAAAGAATGCCATAGAGAAGTATGAAACAGAAAAAGGAGAAATACAGATAAAAGGAGAAAGGCAAGATTGTGAGTTTAATGATGAATAATCCTTTTCTTTAATGTAATCTCCTTTTTTACAATTTTCGTAGTTTGCTGCCACATAGGTAAAGAATCCTCTTAATTTTATACCTAGAGGACTTTTGCTTCCCTTTTAATCCCATCAATTAGATAAGGGCTTATCGACTCTTCGGTAAGCAAATCGACCTTTAACCCAAGAAACTCTGATAGCTCCCTTTCAATTCTTACAAGGTTTAACAGACCTTTTGTTTCGGAAAACTCCACAAGAATATCAATATCACTTTCCGGCTTTTCTTCTCCTCTTGCATAAGAGCCAAAAACAGCTACTTTCGTTGCTCCTTCTTTTTCAAGGAAAGAAGAGATTTTTTCGAACAACTCTTTGTGCCGGTCAGCATTTTCCATGTTAGTATATTTTGTTTGTGATCATTTAAAGATATCCTGATTGAGTGAAGAGGACATTGAGAAAAATAAAAAATTAAAGCCAAAGCAGTCTCTTAGCTATCATAAGAAAAAGCATACTTACAAATAAGACTCGTATTAACCATCATTAGGAGAGGATTGTATGAGAGAGTACATGTTAGACATAGACCGAATACTCAACGATAAAGAGAAAACTCGTAGATGAAAGCTACGAGAATCAGAAGAAAGGAGTGTTAGTTCCCATTTCAGAAGTCAAGAAAGAGCTGGGAATCTAATAAAAAATACTATTTGTGTTATTAAGCTTCAAGACAAACCTGTATCGCTTCCCTTATACGTTCCATAGCCTGTTCCACAGTTTTTCCCTGCGTATAACAACCCGGTATGTCAGGAACCTTTGCAACGTATACACCATCTTCGTCCTGTGCGATCAGAACCGTATAATTCAAGCTCTTGCCTTCCATCTTTACCGGAATAACATTTAATCTGTGAGTATTTAAAGTTGTTACTGGCAGGAGTGAAGATAAAACAGAGCCGAAAACCATCGGAAGCAGAAGTGGTATAACTTTTTCATTATATTTCCACCCCAGCCCCCCCTCAAATGCTTCAATTGAAAAGTCTACAATTTCACCGCCGTTTTAAAGATCAAGTTAAGGAACAGTTAAAAATCGCAACATTTTAAAAGTAGTATTCTCATTTGATTTTTGAGTTGTAAATAAAATAGCGGTGCTCCATATGTCAGACTCTATAAGAGCTTTAGCTAGCAGCATGGTTTCAAGGAAAATCTCAGGTGCTGATCCATATATTTTGTTTCTCGGTGCCGGAGCGTCCATAAGTTCGGGATGCTCAAGTATGATGCAAATTGTAGATTGTGTTTTGGAACAACATGCTAAGTCAGAGTTTGAAAAATGGGAAAATGAAATTGAAAAAGCTACTAAAGAAAATAAAAAATTTGGAGAACTCTTAGGAAATGAAATTGGTAAAGAGAAACGTACTCGTTTTTTTGAGATATGGGGAACATTAGATCACGAGACTCAATATTCAATTCTTAGACCTCATTTATGGGATGACAAAAAACCTTCAGAAGGATATGAGAATTTAGCTAAACTCGTAAAAAAAGGTTATATTAAAAAGATTCTTTCAACAAATCTGGAGAATTTACTGGAAAAAGCCCTGAACAATGTAGGATGCTACCAACCAGATGATTTTGTTGTAGTTGTAAATGGAAAAGATCGACATGAAGAGTTAGTTGAACAACTTAATTCCTCTCGCTCTTCATTAAAAATAACAAAATTACATGGCAGCTTAGAATCTCCAAAGAGCTATGCTTTTAAGCAAGACGAAATCTCTGATTTTGCGAAGAAAATCAAGCCAGATCTTTCTCGATTAATCAACCAAAGCCTCATTATTGTAGGATACAGTGGGCAAGACCGAGACGTTGATCTACTTTTTGAAGATGAAGGGAAAGAAATACATTTCGTGAATCCATCAAAACCAGAAGCTGAAAGCAGAATTTCCCAGATATTGGCAGTTCGTGGAAAGGGAAAAATAATAGACGGAAACGATGGAAAATTTGATACTTTTTTTGAGAAATTACTAAAATATGTCGAACTTGAAGAAGAAAGAAGTAATGCTTCAGATTCTGAACCCTCAATAGAAGGGTTTTTAAGAAATATAGGTTTTGGAAAAGAATTAGAAAATCCTCGAAGTCGTTACAAAAATTTAACTTCCCTTTACGTAAAACCAACAGAGTATAATGAAATATGTTCAAAACTCGAAAAAGATCATGTAATATTCATAATAGGAGAGCCTCATTTAGGTAAAACATATACTGCAATCCATTTACTCTGGGAATACTACCAAAAAGGCTACGAAACTCTTCATATAAGGCACGATAACTTAGTTACACGGTTACATGAGAATGAAGGTAACCTTACAAATCTCCTTTTATCCTTACTGTCTTCTAAAGATGGAAATCCTGTAATTATTCACTTTGATGATCCCTTTGGTGAAACGATGGAACGTCGAACAGACGAGTTTGCCAAGGGATTAAATGATTTTTTGTTATTATCCAAGAAATATGAGCATTTGAGAATTATAGTAACCACTAGATTGAATATATTCAGAGAAGCTCTGGCTGAACAAGATTGCCAAAATATTGAAGGACTTGAGAAAGATCTGAGAGTTCATACCTCATATAAATCGGAAGTTCTGGTTGATATTTTACATAGATATACTCAGTTTTACAAACCTCTTTGGTCAACAGACGAAAAAATAGTTAGAGAGCTGGATGAAAAACTACCAAAAATGCTTCCAGCTCCTCACAATATCGAATTCTTTGTAAGAACCTCAGAAAGGCTTACCTCCTTAGAAGAGATATTTCAACATGTGGATAAATCAAAAGAGATGATTAAAGCTCTCGGAGAATGGATGGCAAGCTTATCTGACCATGAGCAGATCTTCCTGACGTGGGTAGAAATACAATCAACCTCAAACATACTCTTTACAAATGACTCTGCATCTAAAATAAACCTTGAAGATGCTTATAGAGAAACTTTAGCTTTTTTGTATAAAAGAAGATACATATTTAGCATTCCTCCAAGTTCATTTTCAGTTGACAAAGATAAGTTTGATATGATACTTTTGGAAAGTAGAGAAAAAGATTCAGATGTAAGTAAATTTGACTTTGTACACCCTTCTTACCATGAAGCTTTTTGGTACGCCATAAAAGAGGAGTCAAGATTGCTTTATTGGTGGAGAGTATTAAAAGAAAACTTAGCAGGGATATTGGATGACTTGGATAATAAACTGGATCGCGTCCAATTACGTATAATTGAAAATTACGGGACAGTAAATAGAGATTTAGATAAATTATTACTTATTTCAGCAGAAAGTGAAGATGTTGACGAAAAGGTTATAGCTCTAAAGCACATGATGGAAAGAATCGAAGTATTTGGAGAATCTTATTCATTTTCTTCTTGTATGGAAGCTGTTATTTCAGCACAAGATCCAAAACATAGAATGGTACTCGTAAACTTACTTCCCAAAAACTTCAGCACTTTGCCTCCGGGAATTATTGATAAGTCAATGTTGCTCCTCGTTGATCCCGAAAAAGAAGTTAGGAATAGATACTGGGAGATTTACTCAGACAGAATCGAAATAATTGATAAGCTGGAAACAAATCCAGAATTTAAGCTAGGAAGGTTAGTAAAAAAAATTCAATTGATAGAATTATTAAATAGGCACCTAAATAATAAGTCAATAGAAATAAAAGTGATAAATAGATTTCTTCAGATTACCCTACCTGAATTCAAAATAGTATTTAAGAATAATTTAGAACTTGGATACGATTTAACTCAATATGCTTATAGCAGCGGGGGAATCTTGCGTCGAAGCCTATCTAATACACAAAAGGAAAACATAAAATATATTGAAGAGTATATTATAACAAATTTGCACGATGATCGTTTCCTACAGAAAAGAAGTGCTAGATTAGTAGTAAATGCATTAGAAAGAGCGCGAATGAATAAAACTAGAGCTACAATGAAAAAATGAAAATGGGTTTTAAAAATTACTTAGGAGTCGTCACAGAACAAACAATGCACAGGTTTCGATTGGATGTCTTGATTTTCAAGATCATTATCACCAATTGAAAATTAACTTTATGAATAATCTGCCTAATTTATTTTGTGACAGTTACTTAGGAAAATAATTTTATAATTTGAAAGTTGAAGATTTAAAAGTAATTGAATACTTCAAAGATGTTTATTCCACTCACACACTCATTCCCAGAACTTCTTCGTCTTCACATAATTCCTCTCCGCAACCAGAATATCCCTGTAAAAAGCCTCCTCGTCCACCCTCATTTTCTCAATAACTCTTGACGCCGTTTCAGGTCCTATCCCCCTGCTGGCAAGCGCAATGACCGCCTTTTTCCCCTGAGAGCGGACTATGCTTGCGTTCCTGTAAACTCTCTGTATCCTCTTCTTTTCTTCAGGAGTAATTTTGATATTTTTACCCTGCTTAGCCTGCTTTTTGACAAGGTTAATTTCCTCTTCTTCCCAGGGCTTGAGGGCTGCAACCATTCTGGACTCGCATACAGGACAGATGATTTCTTCAGGCACACTTTTCACCTGGCGGTGAGAGGTCCATTTCTTGCAGTTCGTACAGAACAGGATGATTTTGTCGTTCATTATGCGTTCTTTGAGGGCAAGGACGATTGAACGGTCAGCTTTCTCCGGGGCTATAAGGTCTCTTTTCATGGCAAAGCCGGCTGAGCCTATCGGAGTCGGACCGGATACCTCGACAGAAATTTCGCCGGCTGCAAGTTTTATCAGGACTTCTTTTGCTCTCTGGACGTCAAGCATATCGTGGAAGATCTCACGAACAACCTCGTCGTACATCGAAGAGCCTTCATAGATTTCAAGCAGCTTTTTCATGCTGATCCTGTCGTAGTCGATGTCACGGGAGAGGGCTCCGAACTTTCGGGCTACGTGGACCATTTTCCATTTCATCAGGGTTGTGTTTTTCAGGGTCATTTCGATAATTGGCTCAACGTGTTCCGGGCGGAGAGAGAGGAGCATATCCCGGATCTGGACGGGGCCGACCCTGCGCGGGAGAGTTAGCCTGATCCTGTACGGGTCCACTTCCTGAGCTACACTGCTCCCGAAGCGTGCCGACAAAAGGGAGGTTAAAACTCTTGCCAGCGTCCCGTTGGTGTTGTGGCCGAAACAGGCGTTGAGGGTCACAGCGTCCCCTTCGTCTTCAATCACTATTGTGTCTGCATCAGGGAGAGGGAAATTTCCTTCAACATGGTCCCTCAATAGCCGAATAACCTCAAGAACGGCTGCCTTTGCTACAGGGTATTTTCTCTGAAGCTTTTCCGCAACCTCATCATCATCAAGTCCTTCTCGAATCAGGGCTGCTGTCTCAGCTCTAAGAGTCCCCACATCCTGGGCTACCTCAAAGGGGACTGGAATCTCTTCTCCTGACCAGCTCGGGACTTCTCCCATGCCTTCAACCGGCTCGACCTTTATCCTGTCCCGGTCAGGCTCCCGTTCTCGGTCAGGCATCTCAATTACGCGCCACATGTCCCCTTTGGTAATAAAAACGGCTCCGGGTTCGGCAAAGTTTACCACGAAGGCTTCGTCCAGCACCCCTATAGACCTCCCGCTCACGATGTCGTAGATTTCGTATTTCTTTTCGTCCGGGATCATGGAAAGGTTTTCGTAATAGTATTCCCGGCTTTTCTTGCGTCTTTTCAGAAGGTTTGACTCTTTATCCTTCCAGACCAGTTTGTAGTCCCCTATCTGGTCAACCACCCTCTGAAGTTCTTCAATCCTCAGGTCCTTGAACGTATAGGTGCGCCTGAGAACCCTGAAAATCCTGTCTACTCCGATCTCCCCGAAGTCCATAACCATGCCTGCAATCTGGTTTGCCACAACGTCAAGAGAGTTTATATGCGGGGAGATCACTTCAACCCTGCCTTCGAGTGCAGCTTTTGTAATTGCCATACTTTCAGCAGTATCATCGGCTTCCATTGTAAGAATCGTGCCGTGTGAGACTTCATGCAGCCTGTGTCCAGCTCTCCCCACTCTCTGGAGAAGCCTTGATACCTGCCGGGGAGAGCCGTACTGGACTACCCTGTCAACATTTCCTATATCGATCCCAAGCTCCATTGAAGAGGTGCAGATAAGGCCCCTGAGGGCTCCAGCCTTGAACTCTTCTTCAGCTTCAACACGGGCTTCAAAGGAAAGGGAGCCGTGGTGGACTCCGATAGAAGCCCCCAGTTTCCTGAAACCTGCTGCAAGGGCTTCTGCACTCTGCCTGGTATTTACAAAAATGAGGGTGGACTGGCTTTCCTCAACAATTTTTTTGATGCACAGGAGATGGGAGGCGAATTCAGGTTCACAGCCAACCGTTTTTGCAATTTCCATGACCTCTTTTTCCCGGTCTACCTCTTCTGCCGTGCCTGATATAGAAAGATGAGGGCTGACCACATCAAATTCAAGCAGTTTCAGGAGGGCAACTTCAATAACCGTAAAGTTCCGGTTTGCTCCTGCAAGGAACTTTGCAATTTCCCAGGGGTTCCCGACTGTTGCAGAAAGCCCTATCCTCTGGAACTCTCCAGAGATTTCGACAAGCCGTTCAAGCCCAACAGCCAGCTGGGCTCCGCGTTTCGAGCCTGCAAGTTCGTGGATCTCATCGATAACAACATGGGTTACAGTTTCAAGGTTCTGCCTCAGGCGGGAGCCTGTAAACATTGCCTGAAGAGTCTCAGGTGTTGTAATCAGCACGTCAGGAGGATTTCTGGACTGACGCTGCCTCTCACTTTGAGGGGTGTCCCCATGCCTGACCTGAACCTTAATGTCAAGCATCTGCCCCAGATTTTCAATGCGGGAAAGCATGTCACGGTTAAGCGCGCGGAGAGGAGTAATATAAAGGGCGGAAATTCCTCTGCGAGCTTCAGGCTTCTTTTTGAGGATGCTGTGAAAAACAGGAAGAACCGCGGATTCGGTCTTTCCCGAACCTGTGGGAGCTATCAGAAGGGTGTGCTTGCCGTCCATTATATGAGGAAATGCCCTTTCCTGCGGCTCTGTGGGCTTTTTAAACCCCAGTGTATTTAGAGCTCCCTGGATTTTCGGGTGAAAAGTATTGAATATGTTATTGAATGTCATTTTTCCTGTAACTTATCCTGTGAATGATTTGTAAAGTGAATTATTTATAAAGTGGCTGGTTTGTAATTATAGATATCCTGATATTTTGTTAATACGCGCCTGTATAAATACCAGTGTGTAGAATGCGAACCGCACACCGAAGTTAATCTTTTGTTTTCATTTATTGACGCAGGAGGTCACGGCCGGCGCGTGGAGTTGCCGATAAAAATGAAAAATCCCTCCAGGCCCCGGAAATAAAAAAGTGGGGATTTCTCCCCGATAAGCCTGTCCAGTTAGTAAAACAGGCTCAAACCTTCAAAACAAAAAAATCGGAAGCAGATCAGTCTTCCCTTTTCATCTGCGGGAAGAGGATTACTTCTTTGATGGATTCGAGACCGGAAAGGATCATGGTAAGGCGGTCAATCCCAAGCCCCATGCCTCCGGTAGGGGGCAGGCCATATCCGAGAGCGTTTATGAAGTCATAATCGACGGTCTGGGCTTCAAGGTCTCCCAGTTTCCTTTTCTTGTCCTGTTCCTCAAACCTCTTTTCCTGCTCAAGAGGGTCGTTTAATTCGGAGTAACCGTTTGCCAGCTCCCAGCCGTTAAGGAAAAGCTCAAAACGCTCGACAAAACCTGCTTTCTCCCTGTGGTTTTTGGCAAGCGGGGAGTTTTCTACGGGGAAGTCGTATATGAAAGTCGGGTCTATCAGCTTGTCCTCTACAAGGCCTTCAAAGAGCAGGGCAAGGAACTCACCGTGGCTCTTTGCTTTCTCGTAGTCCTCTATCCTGTTTTCGATGGCGATTTTCTTCAGGTCTTCAATAGAGTGGGCAAAGATGTCAAGCCCGGCATATTCCTTTAAAGCATCCTCCATGGAAATCCTCTTCCAGGGAGAACGGAGGTTGATAGTTTTCTCTCCCATCTGCACTTCATAACTGCCTGTAAGCTTGAAAACAAGTTCCGAGACCAGGGATTCGGTTAAGTCCATCATGTCATTATAGTCCCTGTAAGCTTCATAGACCTCGATCATCGTGAACTCAGGGTTGTGAGTTGTGTCTATGTCTTCGTTCCTGAAATTTTTGCAGATCTCGAAAACCTTCTCATACCCGCCGACAACAAGCCTCTTGAGGTAAAGTTCGGGGGCAATTCTCAGAAAAAGGTTCTGCCCGAGACAGTTGTGGAAAGTTGTGAAAGGCCTCGCATTTGCTCCCCCGTACACGGTCTGGAGTATAGGGGTCTCGAACTCCAGGAATTCCCTGTCAGTAAGGAACCTTCTGATTTCCGATATGAGCTTGCTCCTCATAACAAAAATTTCCCTTTTTTCGGCATTGACTATAAGGTCGAGGTACCTCTTCCTGTACCTTGTTTCAACATCTTTTAAGCCGTGGAACTTTTCCGGAAGGGCGCAGAGGGATTTTGAGAGCAGGGAGAATTCCGAAACGCTGATCGAGTTTTCCCCTCTCTTTGTCCTGAAAAGATCACCCTGAACACCAATTATATCTCCGGAATCTACAAGATTTTTAAAAATCTCGAATTCCTCGTCCGGGAGGTTTCCTTTCCTTACGAGCACCTGGACCCTGCCTGCCTGGTCACCCAGATCGGCAAATATCATCTTTCCGTGCTTGCGGATGTTGTAGAGCCTTCCAGCAGTTCTTACAGTCAATCCTTCGTTCTTTTCAAAGTCCTCAAATTTTTCCAGGATCTCACAGATGTCTTCATCTTTTTCAAATTTATAGGGATAGGGGTTGAGGCCCTGGCTTATAACACCATTTAATTTTGCAAGTTTTGAGTCATCAAAAGCCCCTGAACCGGATAAACCGGAATCATCAGGGAGGGGCATTTTTTCAAATGGATCCGTGTTGTTAATTTCCATAGTCATTTAATCAGTACATCCTTCATCGTGTGGTACGAGTAAATCAATTAACGAAATATAAATCAACCGTAACCGGACAGTGCCAAATTGCCAGATAGATATCAGGCTGATAAATAGCAGAGAAGTAACCCGGCAGCAGACTAACCATAAATGAATTGATAACGAATAAATCGCCTGAAGTCCGGAACAGGAACTGGTCTTAAAAGACCTGTCTGGTCTTAGAGAACTTACCTGATCTCAAAGAACTTACCTGATCTCAAAGAACTTACATTGTCTTGAAGGACCTGCCCGGACCCTGTGAACTTAAAGTCCAATCCTGCGGCTGAAAGCTGCAAGCCTGAATTATAAGGAATAATAACCGTTTATAAGCCTGATTCCTGACATTTATTTTTTTCCATAGATCCATGCATCTTATATAAACATTGAGAAATATTGAGAGACATTGAGAATATTGAGAGACATTGAGAATATTGAGAGACATTGAGAATATTGAGAGACATTGAGAATATTGAGAGACATTGAGAATATTGAGAGACATTGAGAATATTGAGAGACATTGAGAATATTGAGAGACATTGAGAATATTGAGAGACATTGAGAATATTGAGAGATATCGAAAAAAGAGTAGACACATTGAAAATCAACTGTTTCTGGCATACGGGTTTATGATTTCTCCAGTACCCTGAAAGAAATCCTGAATTCTGTCCCCTGTCCCCGTCCAAGCTCCAGATTTCCATCCAGCTGATCGACGAGGATACCTACCAGCTTCAGCCCAAGTGTTCCGGGGTTTTCCAGTTCTATATTATCAGGGATCCCTTTTCCGTTATCTGAAATTGTCAGGCTGAAGAGGGATTCCTGTGTTTTATCGTTCTTTTCTTCCCTGCAAAACCGGATGCGAATTTCCCCTTCATTTCCAGTAAACGCATGTTTGAGGGAATTGGAAACAAGCTCGTTAACAATAATCCCTAACGGGACTGCGGTATCCATATCAAAAAAGATGTTTTCTTCAAGGGTCACGTTTAATCTGAGATTGTCATTTCCAAGCCTGTATGTCCGGAAAAGGTTTTCGACAAGTTCTTCAATGTACGATGAAAAGTTAAGTGTGTCAAGCCCTCCACCTCTGTACAGTTCCTCATGGATGAGTGCCATTGATTTAACTCTGTCCTGACTTTCCCTGAAAGCGGCAAGGACTTCCAGATCCTTAATATCTTCTCTGTTATTGAACTTTTCAGCCTGAAGATCGAGAAGGGAGGAGATTACCTGCAGGTTATTCTTAATTCTGTGATGGATTTCCTTTTTGCGGGCAACTTCGATATTTGCCAGGGCTTCTTCAGCCTCTTTTCGCTTGGTGATGTCGGTTAGCAAGCTTATCGAGCCCATAAATTTCCCATCCTTATCAAAAAGGGATTTAGCATTTACGAGCGCCCATAAGGATGACCCGTCCTTACATACCAGTTTCAATTCATAGCTATCATTAATACCCTGCCGCCTTCTTTTCTGGTTCAGTTTGACAATATCCTTACTCTCTTCACTGACAAAGTCGCACATCTTTCTGCCAGTAACCTCTTCCAGAGGACATCCGAGCATATCCGTCATTTTCTTATTAGCGTAGCTGATCCTGACTTCAGAATCAATTATCAGTATGCCTTCACTGGCTGTCTCTATGATGTTGCGATACCTTCTTTCGCTCTCTCTCAATGCGTTAACAAAAGAGTCCCTCTCCACAAGTGAGTGAGCCAGTCTGGTATTGCTGTAGCTTAACTGTGAGATCATATGGGCAAGCTTCGTTAAGAAAGTCATTCCTGCTTCCACGGATTCCCTGCTCAGCCTCGGGACTTTTTCCAGTGCTGCCATGTATTCTTCTTCATTGAAACCGTATTTTCTTGCCTGAGACCGGAAAAAACCATAATCAACATACTCGTCCTCAAAAAAGAACTGTCCTGAAAAGATATTGCCTATGTGATGGCCGCCCACCATAATAGGCGTCGCTATGTCCCACATATTGTTCCTGCATCTGTACAGCTTAAATTGTCCAGGGAGAACGCCAGCGGATAGTTTTGTATCGCTTTCTATACAGTGCTTGCAGGTTTCTGGGTGAACCCTGTGGAACCTGGTGCATATATCCTGCCATCCGGAACTCACAAGAATATTGCCTTTGAGATCGACCAGGGCAAAGGTTATGTGAATAAGCTTATTAAAGTCGTCCATGAGGGATTTAATCGCCCGGGCATCAATAATATCAGCAAGCTCGAGGTTCTCAACCTCAGGAACAGGAGAGAAAGTATTCCCCATCTCAGGTTTCGTGCGCTTTTCAGTACTGTTGTGAATCTTCCTTTCTTCAGACCTTCCTTCCGCAACATCCCGGCCAATAAAGAAACCTTCAGGTATGCTGTTGCTGTCAAATTTCAGATCTGCCTCTTCACGCGTCCACCTGGCATTACTTTCCGTGGCGGTGAAAGGTTCAGGTTTTTCCCGATTCTCTTTCTGCACTTCCTTAACCTTCCATTGTCTGCGAGTAGGCCTGACAACTTCAGAATTACCGGGGGGTATAAATTAGACATTATTTGTTTCTGAAACCCCAGAATAATTCCCCATATTCGACGTCCCTTAAAATAACCTGAAAATTATGCCAGTAATAATGTGAGTTAGTAATATAACATTAATTTCATAAAGACGTTTGGATACTGTTAACAAATATTTTATTGGCTGAGTTTTTAAAGAAAAAAAATCGTATTCCGAAATAAAAAGAGATGTTTTTTCGAGCCAGAATATATTTATACAGAGCTGCCCACTACAGAACAGTTGACATACCTGTAGCCGGGATATCTGACTTTTTATTCACGGCTCATACGGATTTACCAGAGTTCCTTCGCTTTTTGCTTCCGATCTTGCTTCTAACCCTTGTATACTCAAGCTTGCGGATATTCCGGATCTGCCCGAGCCTTGTCCCGTCCAGCAGATACACTTCAGCATTTTCAAGCTCTATTCCGCCTGAAGAAAAAATCGGACCTAGAAGGTCTTCTTTTGCAGATTCGTTAAATGGCACGCCTCCGCACAGTTCGTTGAAAGCAGGCATAATAAAGACTTCAGGGTCAGCCCAGACATTTTCATTTTCAAAATTAAGGTCCCCAAAGCGTTCTTTCAGGACTTCAGCCCTGAATTTCGTCCTTATCCATGCAGGTTCAACTGTGGAATATCCTAAGGAATCGGTAAAACGTACCGTGGGATGGTTATGCGCGGTAATAACATGGGAAGCAGCCAGAAGTTCTGGAGCAGGCCAGGTATGCCCGTGAAAATACCCGATCCCGTCAAGGACAGCTCCTTTTGCAGAATGAACTTTTATATCCTTTTGCCCGCTGAAAAGAAATTCAATTCCCCCATCATGGTTTCCTGGTAGAATGTCCACATGTGCGTGCTCTGCAAGCGTTTCAAGAAAACACGGAATCTCATCTTTTTCCTGCCAGGAAACCTGGGGAACATTGTGTTTTATGTCCCCGAGCAGCACTACCCGGTCAGGGGAAACTGACTGTATATAACTCAGAATCCGGTCAAGCCGGTCTTTCATCCGGCTGGGGAGATTGATTCCACTCCTGTAGAGGTCCCATTCGATCCCCAGGTGGACATCGGCAATAACCAGAGAAGTTTCCGTGTTCGTGGCTGTAAGTGCAGGTTCTTCAATAATTGGAATGATTTCAGGCGGCATAAATAATCACAGAGGGATGACATTTAAAATGTGATAGCATATTGAGAAAATTTTGATAAGAAGTTCCGGACGATCCAGGGGATTCAGGCACAGGATATGTGCCTCATAATATATAAATAAAATTGATGTTATAAAAAAAGCAGTGGCTGGATAAGGAAATTAAACATCAAAAAAGGAACATGGTTCCAACCAGGAGCACAGGGAAAACTCCCAGCCGTGCTGTCATCCTGAGCTGGAGAGGGATGATTTAATCAAATATTTTCAGTACTGTGTTTTGATAAGAAGAATGTTTTACAGAAAAAATAGTCATACGGAAGAAATATAAAAAGCAGGCTCCAGGGGTTGAAAGATCAGGCTCTTATCCGCCCCTGGCATGAGGCATTTCTGCTTCACATTGCATACCTGAGCACATCATCAATTGTGTCCACATACTGGACATCAATATCCATCTGGTCTTCAATGTAGTCTTCAGCATCCACGATTTCCGGAACCCTCTCAACAATTGTAAAGCCGCCAACTCTTCTTTCCACCAGTTTGTAAATGACAAGTTCACTGTTTTCCCGGGGCAGAAGGAAGAGAGTTTTTCCTCCGGCTTCTGATGCTTCGGCTTTTTCAAAGACACCGCCTATGGCGCCGACATTGCCTGCAGCATCTATGGTACCTGTAAGGGTTACACTGTCATTAAGCTCAGTTCCGTTGATTGCGGCAACGGTAAGGAGGGTCATGAGAGCACCTGCACTGGACCCGTCAACACCTGGGATTTCATGGTCTGCAGTAATGCTGAAGATAACGTCGCTGCCTGAAAGGGAAACTCCTGTTTCCTGCTGGGCAACAAAGACTGCAGTGTTTGCAGCGTCCTGGAAAATCACACCCATAAGAGGCGTTGTCTGGACAAGTACCCTCCCTTTTCCAGACCTGATCTCAACAGAGATATTGAGAAGGGCTCCCTCTTCAGTAACTACCTGCCGGCTGAAAGGACCTGATCTTCCCGGTTCAATGCTCTGAAAAACGGCAGGTGCCTGAAGACTGGCATAGCCTTCCATACCCGCGGGACAGGCCTGAAGGTTGTTTTCGAGTTCGTAAACCCTCTCACGGTAGAAGTCCAGCTGGGAAGCATAAGAGTTGAGAGACTGGTTATTCTGCGAGATTTGCGTTTCGAGTATTTCGTTTTCCCTTTCAAGGGAATTTATCTGTGCCTGCATTTCCTGGACCTGCTCCCCCTCAACCGGAGTCTGCTCAAATAAAAGAAAATAAGCATTTGCAAATAGAGACAGGACAAGGATAACAGTGATAAGTTTGGATTTCATATAAAGAATTATTTTGCCGCGACTGGTACTTATTTCTTCCTCAGGCTGCCTGAAGAACAGGAAAAGAATATAAAAAGAACATGTTTTACAGCACTGGACTGAAACTTAATGCGGCACGGTAAGTCCGGTTACTCCGGCTGCATGGAAAAACCTGGCTTTTCAGCAGGTTTCTTTTTTTCCATCCTCCTCATGCTTCCATGTCATAACTATTCTCAGGTTTGCGTCCCTATCTGACTTGGTGATTACAGCCTTACCATCTGTGGTGAAAAGGATATTAAAGCCCATCTGAATCTGAGAAGGCCCCCGCTCTAAAGAGACTTCCTCAACGGTATCTGCAACCATTTTCGAAAACTCTTTAATAAGAAGCATCGCATTGTTAATCGAACTTATTGACTTTTCTTCCACAGCTTTTGAAGATAATACCGCCATTTTTATAGTGCCAGTGCCCGGAGCATGCCCCAGCTCTGCCAGAATTGTTCTTACTTTTGCAGTTTCCTTGCAGGAGTCCTGGTTTTCATCTTTATTATCGCTCTTGTCTTTATCAATAATGCTTTTAAGGTTCATGCATTACCACCCCCAGGGTAATACAGGGACGTATGGGAGAAAAGGAGAATACGGCCCGAAAAAGTGAATAAGATAAATAAAATAGTATATAATTGAATAAATAATTGATGCTTTTCCTTTTCAGCTTTCTTCAGATTTTTTTATTTTTGGCCCCTCTTTTGTGTCCTGAACAATATAACCCAGTGACTTTATTTTTTCCCTGATAGCGTCAGAAGTTTTCCAGTCTTTTATATTCCGGGCTTCTTCGCGCTCTTCAACAAGCCTGATCACTTCATCAGGAACTTCTTCTCCGCCAGCCTTTGCAAAGATGCCAAAAGTGTCTGAAAACCGCTTATACAGGGCGTGAATCTCTTCCAGAACCTGCATGTTCTTTCCGGTCTCAAGGTATACATTGGCTGTACGCGAAAGTTCCCTGAAAACTGTTATTGCTTTCGGGGTATTGAAATCGTCCTCAAGGGCTTCCCTGAACCGATTCTCAAGTTCAGGAAGGGTTTTAAGGGTTTCCAGGTCTCCGGGACCAGGTTCATCTTCCACATTCTTCAGGGCAAATTCCAGGTTGTCAAGGGTCTCTTTAAGTTTCAGATAATTATTTTTTGCATTTTCTGCAAAGGTTTCGGAATAGTCCAGTTTTTTCCGATAATGCACAGAAAGGAACATGAAACGCACAACCTCGCCACCGTACATTTCGACAATCTCGGGTAGGGTGAAAACGTTCCCTTTAGATTTGCTCATCTTCTCTCCTTCAACTATAAGATGCTCTCCATGAACCCAGTGGCGCACAAAAGGTATTCCTGTTGCCCCCTCTGACTGGGCAATCTCATTTTCATGGTGAGGGAAGATAAGGTCAACGCCGCCGATATGGATATCCAGAGTAGGACCGAAACTGTTCATTGCCATAACCGAGCATTCGATATGCCACCCGGGGCGGATTTTACCCCATGGGCTTTCATAATAGATGCTTCTTTCAATCTCTTCAGGAGCTGAAGCTTTCAGGAGAGCAAAGTCCCTGGGGTTGTCCTTATCATACTCATCCACATCCACAGATGCGCCAATCCTGATACTGTCAAAATCAAGTTTTGAAAGCTTGCCGTAGTCAGGAAAACCTGAAATCCTGTAATACACAGACCCGCCTTTTTCGTAAGCCAGCCCTTTTTCGATCAGCTTCTGTGCAAGCTCAATCATGCCGTCAACATTTTCCGTAGCCCTTGGATAGGCTGAAGCCCGTTTTATATTCAGCATATCAAGGCCCTTAAAGAATTCTGCAGAGTATTTGTCCGTAAAATCCTTAAGAGACATCCCCGCTGCCTTTGAGTCCCTGATAGTTTTGTCGTCTATGTCAGTTATGTTCATTACGAGCTTTACTTTATACCCCAGATACTGAAGTGTCCTGACCACCGTATCCGCCAGCAGAAACGTCCGGTAATTTCCTATATGAGGCATATTGTAGACTGTGGGTCCGCAGGCATAAATCGAAACCTCGCCTTCCTTTAAAGGTTTGAATGTCTCTTTATTTCGTGTCAGGGTATTGTAGACTTGCAGCATTTGGAACGCCTCTGAGAATGAAGATCCTTAAAATGAAAAAAAGCGCATTTCAACGCTTCCAATCTCCTTAAATCAGCCAGATTACCTGTATATCATCTAATTAGCCCTATTTTTTTATTAAATTCAGCTATATTTCTTATTGCTTCCAACTGCTTTATTACTTTTGCAAGAAAAACAATTTTCCGGCTGAAGAGCCTGAAACCCGGAGCAAAACTGAAATTCAGGAAAAACTTTCATCAAACACAGATACTCCAAGCTTTTCCAGAATTTTTCCAAGCCGAAAAAGAGGGAGCCCAACTGCATTAAAAAAATCCCCTTCTATCCTCTCTATAAGGACCGCTCCTTTTCCCTGAGCTGCAAAAGCCCCTGCTTTGTCAAGAGGCTCCCCTGTCCTGACATATACCAGGATCTGTTCGTCATCCATTTCAGACATCCAGACATCAGTTGACTCGGATTCGCTAATTTCCTGAGCACTGTCAAGGTCCAGAACAGTAAGCCCGGTTACTACCCTGAACTTTCTCCCATTCAGCTTTTTGAGCATTTCTTCGGCTTTTTCAGGAAAATTCGGCTTTCCCAGAACCTCACCGTTATAGAGAACCGATGTATCAGCAGAGATAATAATTCCTGAACTGAAGTGTTTTGCAACATCTCTGGCTTTCCCTATGGAGTGCCTGATCAGGAGTTCTTCAGGGGCGAGATCCGGCTGGGGAGGTTCTTCGTAAGAACTGGGGGAGACAAGGAAATTATCTCCGATTAACTGTCTAAGCAGTTCTTTCCGCCTTGGGGATGCAGACGCGAGAATTATCCTGCGCATGGAGAAAAATCTGGATGGATAGGATATATCACTATCCATGAAAAGGTAAGTTCCATGAAAAGGTAAGTTCCATGAAAAGGCAAGTTTTCATTCACTACTGAACGCTTTCAAAGAACTTCCGGACATTGTAGAGGTCTTCGGTTTTTCCGAGGAGGACGCAGGCATCTTTTGCGTGAAGAAGGAAGTCTCCTGCCGGGGTATGGAACATATCCGTGCCTCTGCGCACAGATATTATCGTCACTCCATGCCTTCTTCTGAAATCCAGTTCTGAAAGGGTTTTTTCCTGGAAACTCGAACCCTCTCCTACCTTGAGGACCTGAATATCAATTCCAGGAAGCCCGTCCTTTATACTGAACCCACTGTCAATTCCCGGCTCGACAACCAGTTTTCTCAGTCTTCTGTAACCGTTAGCCCTCAAATCGTTTACCATTTTTTCAATATTTTCCCTGGGGACAAGGTATTTTTCAAGCAGGCGGACAAAAATTTCCACTGAGGTTTCGTATTCTTCAGGAATGATTTCATCTGCGCCCATGGAGTTGAGTCTTTTCATTTCCTGCAGGTCATGCACTTTTACAATTACACAGATATTGGGATTCAGCTCTTTTGCTTTCTCTACAATTTTCCCTGTGGAGGAAGAATCAGCTATTCCTGTTACAAGGACCCTTGCATTTTTAATTCCTGCATGTTCCAGGACAGCTCCGAAGGTTGCATCCCCATACTGGATTTTCTCCCCTTTTGCTTTCTCATGCTGCACAATTTCGGGATTCATTTCAATTATAAGATAGGGGATACCAGCGGCTTTTGCTGCCTTTGAGATCGTCTTTCCGGAAAAGCCAAACCCCACTATAATAAGATGGTCTTTAATCTGGGGCTCGGTCATCTCTTCATTATAAAGGGGCTCGGAATAAATGCCGTTTATCAGCTTCATGCCATGAGTCGTATCTGAGACCTTTTTGACAATGAAATCTGCAGGCCTGTAAGAGGCATTGATCAGGAAAGGTGTAACTCCCATGGTGAGGATTGAAACTGCCAGAAATGTCTGATAGGTTTCTTCTGCAAGAAGGGAGTACTCCAGCCCCAGCCTGGAAAGGACAAAGGAGAATTCCCCTACCTGAGAAAGGGCAAGTCCTGTAAGTATAGTGGTGCGGAGGGGGCAGCCAAGAAGGAAGGTCACAAGACTTCCGGCGATCAGTTTTATGATGATGAGGCTGACCGTGGCAAGAATAATAACAGAAAGGTTGTCAAGCAGGTAGTGGAGATCCAGAAGCATTCCTACGGACACGAAAAAGAAGCTCATGAACATGTCTTTTAAAGGCATGATATTACCTATTGCCTGCTGGCTGTACTGGGACCCTGAGATGACTATCCCGGCTAAAAAAGCTCCCAGTGCCAGGGAAAGCCCTATACTGTAAGTGAAGACGGCTGCTGAAAGGCAGATGAAAACGACGCTGACGAAGAAAAGCTGTTTGCTGCCCGTCTTACCTACATGGTAAAATATCGCGGGGACAACAAACTTGGCGCTCAGGATAAAAGTCAGAATAATCAGGGAGCCCTTGAAGAAAATGTTCGGAAGAGACCCCTCAAAACTCACAGAACTTCCTGCAAGTATCGGAGTGATCAGGATAAGGGGCACGATAGCAAGGTCCTGAAATATAAGAATTGCAAGCGAGGTTTTTCCGTGCGGAGTATAAACCTCATTTCTGTCCTGAAGGACCTTGAGAACTATTGCAGTGCTGCTAAGTGAGATCAGGAGGCCTGTAAATAAGGATGCAGAATGACTGAAACCAAGATTTGTGCAGACAGCCAGCACAATTCCTGTTGTAAAGAGGATCTGAAGAGCACCTCCCACCAGTACAGCCTTTTTCATATTCCAGAGGTCTTTTAAAGAGAGGTCGACTCCGATCGTAAATAGCAGAAAAATGACGCCCAGTTCGGCATTTATTTCCATGTTTTGCCCGCTGTCCATAATCCCAAGCCCGTGAGGGCCTATCAGCACCCCGGTTACAAGAAATCCCAGCACAGGAGGGACTTCAAATTTGGAGAATATGGTAAGGATAAGAATGGCAAAACCCAGAATTACATCGACATGCGCCAGCACAGAGAGATCCATTTCGTTTTACTCCTCTGGAAATCAAAACAAAAATACTTACAGATTTCTAAATTGAAGTTTCTCAAATTTTCAAAGAACATTACAGAGTGAAGTTCATGAAATATTATTTTACTCACCCGCCCCGCGAATATTATCTGCTGTAAGTGAACAAATATTTATTAACAGATATAGTATTTTCGGTAGAAAATAGAAAAGAAAAAATAGGAAGCATATACAGTATCTTAATTAATTTTCATTTTTTTCCAGAGCTTATCTTTCTGGAAATAAGGTAAAAGATTCAGGAACTTCATCCTCAGTAACCTGATCTAGAATTACCATATTTTTGGGACCAGCCTGTAAGTTCTCTTTACATAATCTTTATACCCGTTCACTTCCCGGAGCAAGGTCTCTTCTTCCAGCTTCAGCCTGTACAGGAAGAGAAAAACAAGTACTGCCGAAATGCTGAGTGAATAATACGCATTGAGGATAAGAGGAATACCGACGGCCTGCAGGAGATTCCCTGCGTAAGCAGGATGTCTTATGAACCTGTAAGGTCCGCTTTCTATAAGCTCGTGCCTGTCCTTAATCTCAATATGCACGGAAAAGTATTTGCCCAGGGTCCATATGCCCCATGCCCTGAGGATTGTACCGGATACTGCCAGAAATGTGCCTGTGGCTGTAACGGCAGGTGAATACCCGGGAAATAGGCTGTATTCAAGAGCCGGGAGGATTAAAAGCAACCACCAGAAGAATAAAAGCAGGTAACGAGTCCATTTATCTGACTGTATTCCTGGAAGGTCAGAACCCCTGTATGCGAATTTTTCTGCCTTCAGAGAAAATATAAGGGTTCCTGCATAAACATAAACCGGTAGATGATTTAAAGAGTTCCAATTCCTGTCCAGAACTGTCCAGATTACGGCTGCCAGTAAAATCATGGGTATGCTTATGGTCCAGCTTATCTGATCTTCTTTTTTTATTTTGGGTCCACGCATTGAATATTTTAATGAAATTAATTATTCTTCTATTTTTCCAGCCTCTCAGTAAATTCATAAAGTGAAGCAAAAACAAACAGCAAATAAAAAACAGGTCATGCATAAAAATGAGAATTAATTAAAAAGCCTGTGAGAAAACCGTCAAAAATATCATTATTGACAGCTTCACTGGCAGTATGAAAGAAACCCTTCTTCTTATTGATATTCAAAACGACTATTTTCCAGGCGGTAGGATGGAACTTGCAGGCATGGAAGACGCGTCAAAAAAGGCGGCTGGTCTCCTTAAAGCATTCCGTGCTTCAGGCAAACCGGTATTTTTTATCAAACACCTTTCTACCAGGCCCGGAGCTTCCTTTTTCATACCCGGAACTCCCGGAGCGGAAATCCATGACAGCGTCCAGCCCCTATCAGAGGAAACAGTTATTGAGAAACATTTCCCGAACAGCTTTTTCCAGACTGAGCTTCTCTCACGGCTGAATGAAGAAAATGTGACAGATCTGGTAATCTGCGGGGCAATGAGCCATATGTGTATAGACACAACTGTGAGGGCTGCAAAAGAACTCGGTTTTACATCTACCCTGATTGCCGATGCCTGTGCCACTCGTGATCTTAAATTCAAAGATGAACTCCTGCCTGCCAGTACTGTTCATGCATCTTTCATGGCTGCACTGGATGGAATGTTTGCAAAAGTAATGACCACAGAAGAATATCTTGTATGAAAATCAATTTTCCATCCTTCTTTTAATTTGGCATGAAAGTTCTCTCAAGTACTTTCATTTTTTGGGCATGTTATTCGAAGAATATCATGTGTGTTTTTTGTTTTTTTTTAATAATAAAAAAATAGTAACAGTGAATAAATGAAAAATTGCAGGTAAATGAAAAACTACTACCTTTCAAACAGAAATCAGGTTGCTTTGCCGTTCATACAGAAGTACTGCGACGGCTTCCCCTCTCCCAGGTCATACTCTTTCCAGACTTCACAGGTATTGCAGATGCATTTTCTGTCAGGGTTAAGGTCCTGGCATGTAGCTTTGCCTGTCGAGCAGTATAGTCCCGGAACATCTTTGGGGTCAGGAACTTTTTCTCCAGACATGTTTTCCATTGCTTTTTTTGAGCTTTCAAGTTTGTCCTGTGCACACTTGCTGTTAGCCTGAACCGGACATTGTGAGCACATGCATTTTTGAATGTTTTCCCGTGCATAAGGGACTTCGAAGTCCGTACCTCTCTCCCTGGGCTCTAAAGAACCCTTTCCTTCTGATGTATCTCTTCCTCTGTTCATGTTATCCCCCTGGTCTGTATTCCAATTAGTATTCCATTTCTGGTTTTGGTTTAAGGCATAAAAGTCTTTTCAGTTGCAGAACAAATATTCAGTGGATTATTCATCAACCATTTAAAAATATAACAATGAAATCAAGCATTTTTACTGAAAGAACCCTGAAAATTCCAGAAGAAAAAAATGCAGGATATAAGATATATATCTATAAAAATTAAGTATATAATTATGAAAAGAAAGGATAAGATCCGGGTGGGGATGTACTTATCGTATATGGTTTTCATAACCATTATAGGAGTAGCGTCGTATTTTGTGAACAACCTTCTGGACCTTGCATTATCTGTAATTGCTCTGATTCTGATATTTTCTCCAGTCCTTATACGAAAAGATTTCAGTGCAAATTTTCCAAGTCTCATTGATACTCTTATCCTTGTGTATCTTTTCCTTGGAACATACCTCGGGAGCTTCAAGTCATTCTTTGAGAGGATCTGGTGGTGGGATATTTTACTGCACTTATTGATGGGGGTCAACATAGCCCTGATCAGTTTTTCAGTCATATACCGCCTGAAAGAAGTAAAATCTCATGTCCAGTTGAGTCCGTTCATGGTAGCGTTTTTCTCATTTGCAATTTCGATGGCTGCAGGAGGGATCTGGGAAATTGTAGAATATGTCCTTGACACATTCTTCGGGTTTGAACTTCAAAAACCCCCCCGGATACGATGATAGATTTGATATTCGTATTTATAGGAGGGCTGATAGTTTCCACAGGAGGCTACCTGTATGCAAAGTACCCGAGAGCAAATATGATCGAACTGCTGTTCTCAAAGGACGAAATAGAAGCCATGAAAGATGACCATCCTGAGCTCCAAAAAGGGAAAAGGCGCCTGGAATTGTGAAAACGCACTGATTTTCTGAGCTATGAAACAGAGATGAATAAATCATCTTTCTTCGTAAATAATGGAGATATCAAAAGATTGCAGTTTCCTGGTTATTCCGAACTTACAACCGGATACCCTGCACCTGTCCAGGCGTTAATGCCTCCTTCCATATTGTATACCTGTGAATATCCGGCATTCACAAGGATCTTACTCGCTGAAATGCTTCTGTGCCCTGATCTGCAGTAAACCAGTATTTTTTTGTTTTCAGGAACTTCGTCCACCCGTGCTTCAAGCAGTTTATCAGAACTTAGACTGGACCCGGACGAGTTAGTTACAGGGATCAGGGTTGCACCTTCAATATGAAAAGAATTAAACTCAGGAGGCGTTCGGACATCAAGTAAAAATACATCTTCTTCGTCGAGCAGTTCCTTTGCTTCTTCAACGCTTACGTTTGTAAACCCCGAAGGACGGTCTCCACCCCGCGGGGCAAAAATCAGTATTGCAATCAAAATTACTAAAAAAGAGGCTAAATACACTAAATTCTGTTTGTTCAATCAAAGGCTCCTCCCTATTGAATTGATAAAGACAAAAATAAGAGAGCCCAGAACAGTCAAGGACCTCTTAAGCAGTCATCGGATAATAACAGGCTTACATAAATATAAAACAATTGCGGAGAGATAAAACAATTGCGGAGAGTTCTGAAATTTCATTCTGTTCCTCTTTCGTTTTCGAACGTGACAGGAGGCTTTATTCTGGATATTCAGGTATGTTTTAGTGGAACTATCTGAAATCAGAATGTTTATAGAAGCCAAAAAAATATAATGCTGGCATGAAATTCCCCGGAGAAGCGAACGCAAATAGGACCTGTCGTATAAAAAAGAATATAAGTAACTCACATCCAATTTCAGAGAAATAAAGTCGCAGACTGAAAAATATGCAGACTAAAACATTCCCGGGGACGCAGATGTGGATAAACTGAGCCTTGAAGAAAAAGTAGATCTCCTTATAGAAAACGGAATCCGAATCCTGAATAAAGCGTATGCTCTTGAAAAAAAACCTGTGGACATGGGGCATGGTGTTCTTCTCTATCCTTCGGAGTTCCATCTGATTGAAACTGCCGGCAAAAACCCGGCAGAAAACCTGACTTCAATATCTTCCCGTTTAGGAGTGACTAAAGGGGCAATCTCCCAGATGGTCAAAAAGCTTGAGAAAAAAGGGCTTGTAAAAAAGGTCCGCGTTCCAGGGAATAAAAAGGACGTCATGCTCGAACTGACAGATTTCGGCAGGGAAGCCTTTGAGTGGCATAAATCTCTCCATGAATCAATGGAAGCCGGAATAAGAAAGGAGCTTGAGGGCATGAGCAGTTCTGAAATGGAGACCTTTCTCAGAGTCTACGGGCATCTTGAAAGGATGCTTGACCGGTGTATGGAGAGGTACAGATAAAAAACAGGTTAAATCCCGCGTTAATCCCGGACAAACTAAAACCCAGCCTGAAAAATAATTTTTTGTTTAACAGCTAAATTAAAATAGCAAATCTGCGATAGATAGTATAGGTACTATATAATTTAGAACCGGTAATAGATTAGCAAACCAGAAAAAAGATTACGGACAGGCAAAATAAAATTTTTGAAACATGGAAAACAGGTGAGTAAAGTGGGATACAAATTTTCTCCAATCTCTTCCGAAGATAGGGAGGCTGTGATTGATACTTTCAATTACTATATTGAGAACAGTTTTGCTGCTTATCCTGAGACCAGGGTTCCTTACGAATTCTTCGAGTTCTTTCTTCAGGTCACTTCAGGATACCCGAATGCTGTCGTAAGGGATGAAAATAAAAACTTCGTGGGCTTTTGTATGCTCCGCCCCTATTCTCCAATGTCTGCATTTTCCGGAACAGCCGAGATATCTTATTTCATCAGGCCCGAGTTCACGGGAAAAGGAACTGGTTCCTTAATGCTCGAACACCTCCTTTCAGGCGCCAGGGAAAAAGGGCTGCACTCTATCCTGGCAAGCATTTCTTCTCTCAATGAAGGAAGCATCCGTTTCCACAGCCACCACGGGTTCTCGGAATGTGGAAGATTCAGGGAAGCGGGAAAAAAGAACGGGAAGTTCTTTGATACGGTATGGATGCAAAAATTACTTTAATTACCAGATAAAGTGATAAAAAAGTAAAAAGCTAATCCCGGCCTGCTTTGAATGTTACAGATCATCATGATTTATACGATATAATGAAATTTCGTAACAATTCACTTTGTTTTAACAGGCCGCAGTTAGCTTTAATTTATGTCTGGTTCAGTCTTTTAATTAGTTTTTTATGTTCAATTAGCAGCATTTAGAAAAGCATTTCCCGCAGTCAAAGACGTCTCCGAAAAACATCCACAGGATAGAGAAACAGCTGTTGAACTTATAGCCAGTGTAGTTGTAACACTTGACAGCGCACTTGTTTTTAGGGGCACACTTCTCTTTAGGAGCGCACTTATCTTTAAAGTCGCACCTGTCTTTAATCTTGCACTTCTCTTTAGGAGCGCACTTGTCTTTAAAGTCACATTTGTCTTTAAAGTCACATTTGTCTTTAGGAGCGCACTTGTCTTTAAAGTCATATCTGTCGTCACAGTCACATTTCTTATTGCAAGAGCATGCGCTTACTGATGCAACTGTCGATGCCATTACAAAAAAGACTGCTAGCAAAAGAACCAGCGCCTTTCTAAATCTTGATTTTAACATTTTATATACTCCCCAGATTTTCATCTTTTTGATATTATTTTAAAGCCGTTGGTTTTTATTTGCTTTCAATCGGAGATGTATTGTATCACACAATTTTACCATTTAAACACAGAATCCATTCCCCGGTAATTAATAAGTAGATTCTGTCCTCGCCCTGTTACCGATGAAAGTGACTTAAAATTATACCAACGCATAATACCAACACAAAATTAGTACCGGAATGATATAATATATACAGAAATATAAATTAGAAACGAATGTTATTGAAAAATATATAACCTATATTATAGGTTTATACAATTTCTTTATTAAAACGCGATTTTTACCATTTCTGATCGTTAGTATGTTATTATTTATACAAAGTCTAGTGAAACTACAGTAACAGATTGAGGAAGATAAAAGGGATGTTGCCTAAAAAAGCAGCAGTGGGAAGAGATTTTTTTTAACTGAATCAGATTTATGTGATTGGAGTTATTTACAGAATACAATTATATAAAGCTAATTTCACAGGAGATGAACCACCATAAGAAAAACTTATACTGGATTCTGATAACAGAAATGTTCCAGAAAATCAGTGCTGTTAAAAGCAGCAGACAAATGAGGGGGTAATATTTTGAGCAGGGGAGATACTGGAAAAGAAACCGGCAATAAACAAGGCAAAGAAACTCCAGGCAACAGAAAAAAAGATCAGCAATTTTACTTAATTTATGGCATTATTGTGATAATGATCCTTTTCATAACATACCTTATTCTGCAGAAACCCGGGGAACCCCTTAGGATGATAGCCCGATTTGCAGCAACATTCGGATACCTGGCAATTTTCCTTTCAATACTCAGCTCCGAATACATGGCTAAAATGAGAAAAATATCAGGAATGCCTTTTTTAAGAGCCCACCATAATCTGGCAAGAATTGGAGTCCTGTTAATCCTGATTCATCCTTTAAGCCTTGCCCTTCAAGCTCAGGACTTCACGATTTTCCTGCCAGTATTATATCCTGTAGAGACTTTTCTCGCACTGGGCGGCAGGACTGCACTCTATCTATTCCTCCTGGCTGCGGGCATTGCCCTTTACAGGAGAAAATACAGAAACTGGAAGAAGGTGCATTACCTGAATTACCTGGCTTTTTTGCTTGTTTCAGCTCACGCTTTAATGATAGGGAGCGATTTTAAACAGGACATAATGAGAATCATTGCAATTATAATGGCAGTTACTGTAACAGGTATATTCATACATAAGAGAATCGGTGTCGGAAAAAAGATATATAAGTAAAAATATATTTCTGTTCATGGTTGAATTTTCAGTGATAGTGGGCTCAACAGGCGTACTCATGTTACTGCTGGCCTTTCTCCTTAATCTCTTTAAGATTTTGATGCAGGATACAAAAACATATGCTATGCTAAACGTGGTCGGTGCAGGGCTTTCATGTTATGCTTCGATAATTATTGATTACATGCCTTTCGTAATCCTTGAAGGTACATGGGCGCTCGTAGCCTTTATAGGACTTGTCAGACTCATTAAAACCCCTGGAGAGGCTTGAAAATAAAAGAGAGTCAGGTACAGACCACAAATTCATTAAAATTTTACTCAGCTTTATTTTAGGAAGACTTAAATTTACTTTTTTTCCTTTTCTGAAAACTTGCTTATTTCACTGGAAAGCCTCTGCACTTCCTTCCGCAGTTCCACAATTTCTTTAGAAGATTCTTCCTTCTCTTTTCCGATAAGAAGACTGGCAAGGGCTGCTGTGATATATCCAAAAATTGCAAAAGCGTAAACGGATAAGAAAAAAGTTAAAATCCGTCCTTCAAAGGTTTCAGGCCAGTAATCGCTTCCAATTGTCGTCATAATCATTGCTGTCCACCAGAAAGCATCCCAGTAGGAACTGAGACCAGGTCTTTCAAAGCTGTACATCCCTGCTGCACCTATAGAAGTTACCAGAGCCGTAAGCAGAAGGACATATTCCAGCCCTCTCTGTCTCACAGCCTTTCTGACAGTCCTTATGCTCCTGTTAAATGAAGAAAGAATTCTGGCAAGGTTAAATGACCGGATGAAACTTGAAAGTTTAAATAGCCTGAAACCGCGGAATAATTTTAATATCCTCAGAGCAGGAAGGAAGAGAGAAAGAGCAACAAGCCAGTTTTCCTTTAAATAAACCTTTTTTTTCGGAGCAATATACAGTTCAACAAAAAAATCAGCTATAAAAATACCCCAGATAACAGTACTTGCCGTTTGCAGGCGTGAGGAAAGCCCGTAGACAAAATCAACAATAATAAGGATTAACCATACTATTGACAGCAAAATCAAAGGAAAATCCAGAATCTCGTTAATCTGGGAAAGCAGGTCCAAACGTTCCCGCTGTATCTGTTCTTTGTCCATATGCTCTCTCATCTCAAATTATATAAAAAATAAAGAAGTGTGCATTATAGTAAAAGAAAAAATCTGTAAATATTATTAGTCTCATGAGATAATTTAAGGTTCTCAGACAGACCTTTTTTAGTTAGAGAACTGTTTTATGCGGTTATTATTCCTGGAGATGAAAACTCGAAAGAATTGATTCTCAGCAGAAATTGTTGAATACGACAGAAAAGAGAAATTGTTGAACATGTCAAAAAAGAGAAATTGTTAGTATAGCAAAATGCAGAAGTAACCCTGAAGATCTACATTTTTTAAGGATATCATATTAGTAAAAAAGAAGAGAGCTGCAAATCATATAGACTTACAGCCCAAACCTCCAGAACAGAGTTTCCAATCGGAAGACACTGTTGATCAATTACATGTCGTTATTTGTACTGTCATCTCCATTCATGTCGTCCGTGTCGTTTTCATTCATGCCTTCTGTACCCGTGTCCATGTTATTGGTATCGTCTTCACCCATGTCGTCGTTATTCATATCATCCATGTCGTCACTGGTGTCGTCAGTCGCATTGTCCATAACTGACGCGACAAATTCAAGCCCGCTCGCATTAAGAGCTCCAATGTCAGTAAAGTTATCGATTTCAGACTCCTGGTTAGAGCCTTCAGGCGTGAAGGTAAAGGTCCCTTCAGTGAGGTTTACCGTATTGTCGAATAATACAGTAAGATCCTCATTTTCGTTCTCCTGCTCTTCTGCTTCATCGACAACTGTGATATTAGCTACGTAAAGAGCATCTCCAAGTACCGCATTTCCATCATCTTCAGTTGTGTACCAGAAGCTTATTACGTCTCCTTCATTTACTTTGTTCATCCCGAAATCCTGTTGAGCTGGTTCCCCGTTTATGTAGACGAACCACATTTTATTGAATTCCCGGTCGTTTTCGATTTCCTGGATGCTCTCAAGCTTGAGTGGCACGTTTGAAACATTGCCGGTCTGGTCCCCGGTCACGTTAGTCATATTTCCGGTGGTCACGCCAGTCATATTACCGGTCATGTTGTCTGTAACATTATCAGCTACACCGGTCATGTTGTCCGTGGTCACATTGGTCATGTTGCCTGTAACATTGTCAGTTACGTTGGTCACATTTCCAGTGGTCACGTTAGTCATCTTTTCGACCAGATCACCAATATCTTCAATGGTAGCCGTGTTCTGAGTTATGTTGCAGATAACCGTCCATGTCACGATTCTGACCATATCATCGATATTTCTGACTGCGACCATTTTCTTGGTTACGTTTTCCACGCCCTGATTGGTGTTTTCTTCCATTTCGGTTGTGTTATCCATAGCCCCGATAATAGCCGTATTTCCGTCCATCGCAATCAGATCATCTATATCCTCTTCATCTATTTCGGGTACATCATCCGTACTTCTGACTATGACCATGTTCCCGGTGAAATTGTATGCAGCGGGTTCAGTCATATTAGCCGTGCCTGTGTCCGTTTCAGTGAGATTGGCTATTGCATCGGATATTTCGGCGGCATCAGCTATGTTTTTGATTACAACCATTTTTCGGGTCATATCGCCGGTCACGGTTCCGGTCATATTTCCAGCCGTAAGTACAGTCATGTTGTCCATGCCTTCTGTCATGTTATTCATACCGCTGGCATTATCCATGCCCTGTGACGTGTTCAACATGATTGTTCCGGTCATATTCCCGGTTGTAATTATGGTTATGTTTCTGGAGACATCCATATTACTGGTATCGTTGGTAGCGTTATTTGTAGCATTATTTGCGTTATCGGCAGTCTCAGTAACATTATTTACAGTCTCAGTAATGTTATTGGCAGTCTCAGTAACGTTATTTCCAGCCTCAGTAACGTTATTTCCAGCCTCAGTCATATTTTCAGTGGCATCATCCATACCTTCTGCCATGCCATCCGTTTTTCCGAAGATGACCACGCTTCCAGGTATACCATCAACTTTTCCGGCCATGACGGCTTTTTCTGTCATGTTACCCATATCTTTGATCAGAATAATCTTCCCGCTTACCTCAAGCGTTTCGGGAATATTCATATCACTGCTAACATCAGTCGTATTACCGGTGGCGTTATTCATACCGTCAGTAACATTACTCATGTTATCATCACTCATGTTATCCTCAAATTCCATTTCTTCGACAACGACCGCATTTCCGATGATATCACATGTAATGGTTTCAGTAATATCGCCGGTTGTGATCATGTTTATGTTCTCCATGTTTCCGAATACGTCTGTCTGTGCCTGTACGGCCACAATAGGCAGAGCCAGACATAATACTAACAGGAAAACCATCAATTTCATCTTCATTCTATACCCCCCGTATACGAGTCCGGTCTTATGGACCGATTGCAATCATAGAGTTTGATTAAATAAAAATGGTTTTAATAATAACCACTTTAATAATAAAAGGGGAATTTATAAATAATTAATCTTTATTTAACTATAGAAGGGGTAATTTAGAGTTTCAGAGTCAATAAATGCTCAGAAAATGGTATTGACCACAAAAGTATATTTTTTATGATATTTATACAGCTTCTGCGCAAAAACTTCAAAAAAGAAATATTCCAGGCCATAATTTTTAAAAATAGAGATACAGGAAATCTAAATAACTTATTTTAAGCAGTTTTCAGCCCATTCTCTTACCATATTAAACATTCCATCCGGTACTTCTGACAGATCGTGCCCTGTAACTTCGAATATTGAGTTTTCTGGTTCCTATTTCAGGAAAATATGAATACATTGATCTTCATGAAGGAAGTTTTTCACATTCATCTCCGCGTATAAGGAGAAATAAAACCACTCATCAGGATAAAAGATCGGTCTTCTGGAACAGGACAATAAAGTGCTCCTTCAGGACTAAAATCAGTTTTAAAATGAATATCATAAGTACTTGAAGAAAAATAACATAAAAAGATAGTTTTTCCAGAGAGAAATGTTATAATAACTTCCAGGCACATTCAAAGGCATAACTTTAATTAAAAATATGGCAAATGAAAAGTGATTTTGCTGACAATACTTTACTGGCACTTACCGGAGCTATTATTATGGAGAATCTCATAAATTTTTTTAAGAAGGATAAATTCGCCATGCATTCAGGCATACAACTGCTGGAAGCCTCCCCAGGCTATGCAAAAGCCAGAATGGAGATAGAAGAAAAACATCTTAATGCATTAAGGGCAGTGCAGGGAGGCGCATTGTTTACTCTTGCAGACCTTGCTTTTGCAGCAGCCTCGAATGCATACGGAATTGCTGCAGTCGGGATAAACTCAAATATATCTTTTGTAAAAGCCGCAACAAAAGGGACTCTCATAGCCGAAGCAAAAGAAACTTCAATAAATCCTAAAATTGCCACATATACCGTAAACATTACTGATGAAGAAGGAGATCTTGTAGCAATATTTATGGGTATGGTTTACAGGAAAAAATTTACGCTTGATTTTTCTGAAGCTTAAGCTTCAGAAATAAAAATTGCGCCTGAAATTGTGACTTAAGCTAAGCTCAAAAGAAAAACAGCGGCAAAATAAGTAAGATGCTGCTTAAAGTAAAAACAAAATAAAAACACCCTAAAAATATCCGTTTTTTGTAATTTAAAAAAGCTCATGCGACTGCCGGGATTCGAACCCGGGTTCTAAGCTTGGGAAGCTCAGGTCATAGCCACTAAACCACAGTCGCATACAGTCTAAGGAACTGCTATGTACTCTTCTCATGCATCTTTTAGATATTAAAGTTTTCGGTGACAGTGATAAAAACACCCGGGAGAGCCGGCTTGCCCTCTGCAGGAATGAAATCTCTTTTTTGGAAATTTGAGGGTGCAAAGCGATAAAGACCGGGGCAGGGAATAGTTATTGTAGAAATTTCAACCAGCTTTTTCGGAGAGGGGCAATGGTGAGGTTTAAAGAGCTTGCAGAGCTTTTTGAGGAGCTTGAGAAGACCACGTCCCACAGGGAAATCGTAAGAAGGATTTCTGAATTTTTTAAGAATCTCAAAGGAGATGAGGTGAAGGACAGTGCGTATCTTTTTCTTGGAAGCACCGGGCCTGCCTTTGAAAACACAACCCTGGGGATCAAGGACATGCTTGCCATAAGGGCCATTGCAGGAGCTTACGGAGTTACCAGAGAAGATGTCAGTAAAAGGTATGCAAGAACAGGAGACCTTGGAGATGTGGCTTTTGAACTCAGCAAAAAAAGAGAATCTTCCCTGACCATTGAGGATGTTTTTCAAAGGCTTCTGCAGATAAGAGAAACCTCAGGAAAAGGCAGTCAGGAAGAAAAAACAGCCCTTTTTTCGGACATCTTACAAAAAGCCACACCTGAAGAAGGTAAATATATAGTGCGACTTGTGCTCGGAAGGCTAAGATTGGGGTTCGGAGACCAGTTCTTGCTCGAAGCTTTCTCAATCGCATTTACAGGGGACAAAAAACATGCCGCAAAAATAAAAGAAAGCTACAGCGTCTGTACGGATATCGGGGAGCTAGCAAAAATCCTTGCAGAAAACGGAGCAAGGGCTACAGGGTTTATCTCCATAAAACCGGGTAGGCCGGTAAAATCCATGCTCTCCCAGCGAGTCGAAAGTTTTGAAGAGCTTGAAAAAAGGGTTAAGGGAAAAAAAGCTGCTGAAGAGAAATATGATGGAGAGAGGGTGCAGGTACATAAAACCGGTGAGGGGATTAAAGCTTTTTCCCGCAGGCTTGAGGACATAACTTCCCAGTACCCTGAAATTATCGAAGATGTCAGAAAAACCGTCCCTGCAAATGAAATAGTGCTTGATGGAGAAATAGTTGCATACGCAGAACTGGAAAGAAACGGTAACCGGATAGAAGAATTTTACCCGTTTCAGAACCTCATGCAGAGGCGAAGAAAGTACGAGATTGAAAATTACAGGAAGAAATGCCCGGTAGCAGTATTCTTTTTTGATATCCTTTACCTTAACGGAGAGCCCCTTCTAAAGAGGCCCTATCCTGAAAGAAGGGCTTTGCTTGAGATGAACGTTGTTGAGTCAGGAATAATTCGTCTGTCAAAAAGAATCGTTACGGAAAGCGTTGAGGAAATTGAGGATTTTTTTAACGAAACCATAGAAAAGGGGCTTGAAGGAATAGTGGTCAAGTCCATGAGCAGCAACTCTTATTACGAAGCCGGGAAAAGGAGCTGGTTCTGGTTCAAATGGAAACAGGAGTATTCAGAGGGGATGAGAGAGACCTTTGACCTTGTGGTTGTGGGGAGTTATTACGGAAGAGGGAGGAGAAAAGGGTCATTTGGAGCTCTTCTCTGTGCAGTCCTGAATAAAGAGGGACAGCGGTTTGAAACGTTGACAAAAGTGGGAACTGGTTTTACAGAAGCGGATGCAGAAGAGATCAACAGGTTGCTTTCAGACCATATAGTAAGCGAAATTCCAAAGGACGTTTCTATTAAAAAAGGTATGCTTCCTGATATCTTTATAGAACCTGCAGTAGTTATCGAAGTCCTTGGCTCGGAGATCACAAACAGCCCCGGACATACGGCAGGAGAAGGAGAAGAGGAAACAGGACTTGAACTGCGTTTCCCCCGGTTCTTACGAATAAGGCACGACAAAACTCCATATGATGCCATGACAGTTAAGGAAGTAAGGGATCTGAAGGACGGAACTTAAAAAGTAAAAGAAAAGTGGAAGAGTGTAAGTAAAATATTTTGAAAATATCAGGAAAAATAACAGAGTGAGGGGGAGCCTTTGAGAAACCGTGAGGTTGCAGAACTGCTGTATGAAACTGCTGATATAATGGAGTTCCAGCAGATAGAGTGGAAACCGCGAGCTTACAGGCGGGCAGCTCAGAACATAGAGAATTTTGGCGAAGATATTGAAAAAGTCTACGAGAAAAAAGGAAAAAAGGGGCTTACAGAGATTCCCGGCGTAGGTGAATCCATTGCCGACCATATAGCCGAATACCTGAAAACAGGGAAGGTAGAAAAATTTGAGGGTTTGAAAGGTAAAGCTCCTTCAGGCACTGCCGAACTGATGGAAATCAGGGGGCTTGGAGCAAAAAAGATGAAAAAGCTTGCAGATAAGCTTGAGATAAAAACCATGTTAGACCTGAAAAATGCGGTTAAATCTCACAGGATCAGGAGGCTTTCAGGCTTCGGGGTAAAAAGTGAAGAAAATATCGCCAGGGCAATTGAAAACTACGAAAAAAGCCATTCAAGAATCCCGCTTGGAAAGGCACTCCCGCTTGCCGAAGAAATCATATCCGGCTTGAAAGAAGAACTGAAGAACGGAACTCCCGGGTTAGACCTCTCCAGGATCATCTATACAGGTTCCCTGCGAAGGCTGAAAGAAACTATTGGGGACATTGACATCCTTGCAGAAGCAGAAGAAGCAGATGCAGGGAAAATTATGGATGCATTTGTTTCTCTCCCCGAAGCAGGACAGGTTGTTTCAAAAGGCAGAACCAGAAGCAGTGTGATCCTTAAAGAGGGATTTGCGATAGACCTCAGGGTAGTTCCGCCTGAAAGCTACGGGGCAGCTTTACAATATTTCACGGGCTCAAAGGAACACAATATCGGACTCAGAAATATTGCTCTCAGAGAAGGTTATAAGCTTTCAGAATACGGTCTGTATTCCAAAAATTCGGGAGAACGGATTGCAGGCAAAAGTGAAGAGGAAATTTACAGGAAACTCGGGCTTGAGTATATCGCACCTGAACTCCGGGAAAACAGGGGAGAACTTAAGGCTGCAGCAAAGAATGAACTACCAGAGCTTGTGGATGCAGGAGACATACGGGGAGACCTGCACATGCATACGGATTACAGCGAAGGGACAGAGAGCCTTGAAACTATGATAGAAAACGCCGAAGCTATGGGATACGAATATATTGCAGTCACAGACCATTCGCGCTCTCAGAGGATTGCAAACGGAATGGATATTGAAACTTTGAAAGAGCAGTGGAAAGAGATCAAAAGTCTGTCAAAGCGCTTCAGGATAAAGGTTCTAAGGGGCTCGGAAGTTGAGATCCTTAAAGACGGAAGCCTTGACTACCCTGATGAGATCCTTAAAGAGCTTGACGTTGTGGTAGGAGCTGTACATTCAGGTTTTGCAGCATCGGAAAGAGAAATGACAGGAAGAATTATCACTGCTCTCGAAAACAAACACCTCGACATACTTGCCCATCCTTCGGGCAGGCTTCTCGGAAAAAGAGAGGCTTATGCGGTCAATTTCGGGAAAGTCTTTGAAGCTGCAGCAGAAAATGGAAAAGTAATGGAAATTAACTGCCAGCCTTCAAGGCTTGACCTTAATGACGAGCTTATCTTCAGGGCAAAGGACTATGAGCTGAAATTCTGCATTTCAACGGACAGCCATTCTGTATCTGACCTCACTTCCATGCGCTACGGTCTCGGGCAGGCGAGAAGGGGCTGGCTTGAAAAAGAAGATATTGTGAATACCTACCCGTACTCAAGGCTTAAAGGAGTTTTCAAAAAACTCAGGGATTGAGAGGAAGAATCAAAATTATGGTGTCTTTTTTCATCAAGAGGGTTATTTTATATTAAAATAAAGAAAAAACCTGTTTTAAGGATATTTATCATAAAAATAGGCTGTATGGGCTTGAATACCCCCAGAAAAAAGCACTTTTAAAGATTTAAATAATATTTAATGCACGAATAAAACTTTGTTTCTACCTTTAGTTTCATAAGATTTATATTTCTTTTATGGATAATACTGTGAAAGGTAAAAAGCTTGTAGAAGCTCAAATCTTGCATCGGAAGGGCAAGGCTACGGGGGGTCGGCACTACCTGATGTAATTTGTTAGTAGCTTTAATGCCTTTAAAAAGCCTGACAGTTACATGGGCATGAAACGGAGCTTTCTGGAATACGCTCAGTTATTGTTCTGTGTTCCATTCTCAGGCATGGCTATAGAAACAGCAACAGGTTTCATCAGTAAGTAACTGATGGCAACCTGAAAACCTTCTATTCTTATTCTGCTTTCTCCGAGCTGAGACATTTAAAGAACTCTGATGTGACAGACAGGGCAGACCCTCTGTAATTGAAGAAGAATAGAAAGTGGATACTGAATAGAGAGTGAAAGCGATGCATGAGACTTTTTTCCCACCCATCGGACAGGCTATCCTTACTCAGGGAGAAAGTACTGAATGACACCGCAAAATCATCTTCCTAGCCGTATTCACGTGCTGGCCAAGCCAACAGGAGCTATCTGCAACCTGGCCTGCAAATACTGTTTTTTTCTTGACAAGGAACTGCTCTATCCTGGCAGCAGGTTCCGCATGTCAGATGAAATACTGGAGAACTATATCCGGCAGCTCATCGCAGCCCACAGCAGTCCGCAGGTGACCGTTGCCTGGCAGGGAGGTGAACCCACGCTTATGGGCGTCGACTTTTACCGGCGTGCAATTGAGCTGCAAGAAAAACACAGAAAACCAGGCATGAAGTTCGAAAACACAATGCAGACAAATGGCACGCTGCTGGACGACGAATGGTGCCGGTTCTTTAAGGAAAACAATTTTCTAATCGGGATCAGTATCGACGGCCCTCGCGAACTGCACGACGCCTACCGTGTGGACAAAAAAGGGGAGGGAAGCTTCGATAGGGTTATGAAGGGGCTTCGCCTGCTGCAAAAACACGGGGTAGAATATAACGTCCTGACAACAGTTAACCGCACCAACGCCGATTACCCGCTGGAAGTCTACCGCTTCCTGCGGGACGAAGCAGGGACAGACTGGATTCAGTTTATTCCGGTTGTTGAAAGGATCAATGGGGGAGGACGTACCCTTTACCAGAAAGGGGATAGGGTCTCGGACCGTTCTGTGAAGCCCGAGCAGTTTGGGAGTTTTCTGAGCTGCATTTTCGACGAATGGGTGAGAAATGATGTAGGTAGGATATTCGTGCAGACTTTTGAGGCTTCTGCACGCAGATGGATGGGATTGCCCTCAGGGATGTGCGTTTTTGAAGAAACATGCGGGATTGGGCTTTTGCTCTTGAGCATAATGGAGATCTTTACTCATGTGACCATTTTGTGGAGCCGGACTATCTGCTGGGCAATATTCTGGAAACAGAGATAGGAGAGCTTGCAGCATCGGAAAAGCAATACAGGTTCGGGCAGGACAAACGTGATACTCTACCGCAGGTATGCCGGGAATGCGAGGTGTTCTTTGCCTGCAGGGGAGAATGTCCTAAAAACCGCTTCCTGGCCACTCCTTCAGGAGAATCCGGCCTGAATTACCTCTGTAAGGGCTGGAAAGCTTTCTTCCAGCATGTCGATTATCCGATGCAGATAATGGCAGGATTGATGCGCAGGGGTTACCCGGCATCAGAGGTGATGAGGATTCTGGCTCTTGATGAAGCTTTTCAAAGGACAGGACGCAACGAACCCTGTCCCTGTGGCAGCGGGCTCAAGTTCAAACGCTGCCACGGACGCAAGGATACCAGGGTAAAGAAAGAGGAAATGGGCATGTAATTTACGTGGATACTGTACATGCGAAAAATGCTGCGGAAAAAAATGGCACCATTAAAGAAAAATCCGATATCCGGTAAAGGAGAGTCTTGAAGGAAGAGGGGCCGGAAATACATTAGCACGCGATAATTCTGGTTGTCGATAATCAATTAATAAAGGAGAAGAAACAATGGGAGAAAAGAAACCAAATATTCTGGTCATCTGGGGAGATGACATAGGTATCAGCAATCTCAGCTGCTACAGTGATGGATTGATGGGGTACAGAACACCTAACATAGACCGCATAGCCAACGAAGGCATGAGGTTCACAGACTCCTATGGAGAACAGAGCTGCACAGCCGGACGTGCAGCGTTTATTACAGGCCAGAGCCCTTTCAGGACAGGACTGAGCAAAGTAGGTCTGCCCGGGGCAAAGACAGGATTACAGCACGAAGACCCTACCATTGCTGAACTTCTGAAAGCCCAGGGTTATGCCACAGGCCAGTTCGGCAAGAACCACTTTGGAGACCGGAACGAGTACCTGCCTACAGTTCATGGTTTTGATGAATTCTTTGGAAACCTCTACCACCTGAACGCAGAAGAGGAGCCTGAACTACCTGACTATCCTCCCGGAGAGGACTTCCCACTTTTCAGGGAACGATTTGGTCCGAGGGGAGTGATGCATTCCTGGGCTACTGATGAAGATGATCCTACCGAGGACCCGCGCTGGGGTCGCGTGGGCAGACAAAAGATAGAAGACACAGGTCCGCTGAGCAGGAAACGCATGGAGAAGGTTGATCTTGAGTTCATAGAGGCAGCCATTGACTTCATTAAACGCCAAAAAGAGGCTGGTAAGCCTTTTTTTGTATGGCTCAACACCACCTGGATGCATTTTAGAGTGCATGTCCCTGAAGAGATCAGAGGTCAGGCAGGGCGCTGGCAGTCGGAGTATCACGATGCAATGATCGAGCACGACAGGCAGGTTGGCATGATGCTTGATCTGCTTGACGAGCTGGGTATTGCCGAAGATACCATCGTTTTGTACAGCACGGACAACGGACCTCATATGAATTCCTGGCCCGATGCAGCCATGACCCCCTTCCGTTGCGAGAAGAATTCAAATTGGGAAGGTGCTTTCCGCGTTCCTGAAGTCATGCGCTGGCCGGGTAAGATACCTGCAGGCGTTGTATCCAACGAGATCATAAGCCACATGGACTGGCTGCCCACTTTCCTCTCAGCGGCAGGGGTGCCGGATATTAAGGAGAAACTTAAGAAAGGATACAAGGTCGGTGAAAAGAACTTCAAGGTGCATCTCGATGGTTATAACTTTTTACCCTGTCTGACAGGCAAAGAGAAAAAATCCCCACGCATTGAGTTCTTTTACTTCTCCGATGATGGGGATCTGGTTGCAGCCCGGTATGACAACTGGAAACTGGTGTTCATGGAACAGCGTGCTGTCGGGACCCTGCAGGTATGGATTGAGCCCTTTGTACCTCTGCGTGTTCCAAAGATATTCAATCTTCGAACAGACCCGTATGAGCGCGCAGATATGACCTCCAATACCTACTATGACTGGATGCTTGACCATGCTTTCCTTCTGATACCGGCCCAAAAAATAGTTGGCGACTTTTTGTCGACTTTCGTAGAATTCCCGCCGCGCCAGAAGGCAGCCAGCTTTACCATAAACAGGGTGATGGAAAAGCTCCAGGAGGGGATCGGCAGTAACTGAGGGGTTAGAGATACATTAAGGTCTTTGTGCGCTGGCTCTTTGAGCCAGCTGGCAACTTTAATACATATTACATACCTGAAAAAGCTAGCCGGAACTTACATGCATGGAATTGCATGATATAAAGGGCAAATATAAGGGGGTTGTGTACCAGCCTTCCGGTAATTCTACGTAACATCTGGTAGATTTCCACAGGAAACAGGTGAGACCAATGGCAAGCGAACTTACAACGTTTGTCCTGATATTCGGAACACTATTGTTTGTTTTCGGTCTGTTTTCCAGGAAGATTGAAGGGACAGTTGTTACTATCCAGATGATATTTCTGGCAGCTGGAATACTTCTCAGTCCAATAGGACTTAATTTGATATCTCTCTCCCCGAGAAGTGGACTCGTTCTGGGAGTAATCAAAGTTGCACTGGTACTCACCTTTTTTTCCGATGCATCGCTTATAGGGCTACACTCGCTGTTTCTGAAAGAGCGACTTTCTGTAAGGTTGCTCTTTCTTGGGCTTTCACTTACGATCTGCCTTGGAACAGTGTTTGCAGCTCTTCTTTTTGCAGATATTACCTTTATAGACGCAATACTGCTCGGGATAATACTTGCACCTACGGATGCCTCACTTGCCCAGAAGGTAGTTGAAGAACGCCAGGTTCCGACCCTTATCCGAAATGGCCTGATCATAGAGAGCGGACTTAATGATGGGGCTGTCATGCCATTATTCATTTTTGTCGTTGCTCTTGAAGCAGTTGAAAAACTGAACAGACCCCTGGGAACATTTCTTGCTATTGCCCTTGAACAGATAGGATTTGGGATATTTGTCGGCATAATCATCGGCCTTGTGGGAGGATGGTTATTCAGCAGAGCCTTTAAGGCTGGGTCGATGTCAGAGGTCTACTATAGAACTGAGTTTGTAGCATTGGCCCTGATCTCCTGGCTTGTAGCAGATGGGGTAGGAGGAAATGGATTCATTGCAGCCTTCATTGCAGGACTTGCCACCAGGATAGAGGACAGGCAAGTAACTGAGGAGGAAGTGATCCTTCTTCCTAGAGCCGAAGGGAACGTACTGAACCTTGCAGTCTTATTTATCCTGGGTGTCATGTCGGCAGAGTATCTTCCCCTCGTTGACCTGAAGATATTTGCATATGCAGTTCTCAGCCTTACAGTAGTCCGAATGGTCCCTGTGACTATCTCGCTTATTGGAAGTCATTTAAACATTAAGACCGGCCTTTTCATGGGCTGGTTTGGTCCCAGGGGTCTTGCCTCCATTGTCCTTATGCTTATAACAGTCGAAAGGATTGAAGGAATAAGAGTATCAGGAACTATAGGTTTGGCTGTGATAACAACAGTGATTATCAGTGTCTTTGCCCACGGGATCACTGCTGGCCCGGTAAGCAACTGGTACGCCCGGATAATAGCAACGCTCCCTCCTGATGCTCCGGAAAAGGAAAGTGTGGAGGAACTAACGGCACTTCAGGGAATTGAAACTACTGAGAATATCCATAAAGAGCCTTATTGAAGAAGTCAGAAGGATATTTAAAAAGAAGAGAGGAAACATCTGGTGATAACCACAGATACCCTGATAACAATTGGCAACATCCTCATAAGGATTGTCGCAATTATTGTACTCATAATAAGTGCAATAATTGTAAGCAGGCTGATAATGAAGCGCCTGTTCTGGCCCAGGATCAAAAAGACCAGAACAGAGCTAGATGACAGAATCTTTCATCTGTTTGAGAGTTTCCTGTTAATAATTATCATCCTTTTTGGCATACAGGCGATGATCCGACTTTTAGAGGAATATCTTGGAATTTATGCAGAATTCACGGATGACATTTTCTTTCTGGTATACTGGATCACTGGGGTTTATATCAGCTTCCGCATAATATCGATAGTTTCAAACTGGTACCTTTCCAGGGTGCCCCTCAGAGATCGCGAAACTATTGACAAACGTTTAATCTACTCCATACGAAATATCCTTATGTTTACAGTATCTTTTCTTGCTTTCCTTGTACTTCTCGATTATTTCGAGATTACCGGAGCCGCGTTGACCGCAATGCTTGCTGCGCTGGGAATAGGAGGGATTATTGTAGGTCTGGCTGCCCAGAACACTCTTAGCAATATCATCACTGGGATAGTACTTCTTATCGACCGCCCTTTCAGGATAGGAGACCGAATCCATATTGAGAAACTTGACACATGGGGAGATGTGATCGAGATAGGATGGCGATCAACTCGCATCATGACTATGGACAACCGGCTCGTGGCAATCCCGAATTCCATTATCGGTACAGAACTCGTCATAAATTATTCAACGCCAGAAAAGATGTTTCGCATTGAGACTGATGTAATAGTATCCTATGGACCGGACGCAGAGTATGTAAGAGGCCTTATCGTGGATGCCCTGAAAAGTGAGAAATGGGTCATGCAGGAAAGACCTGTGCAGGCTCTACTTTTCGAATTTACAGAGTCCGGGATAAAGTTCAGGGTCAGGTGCTGGATAGAGGACTATGTGGAAAAGCGAATCTCTGAGGACAGGCTCAATACTGCCGTCTATAAAGCCCTTATTGACAAAAAGATTGCCATGCCATCCTCGTATCTGGTCTTCTACTTCGCCAATCCTGAAGATAACAGGATGGTTTACACGAAGGAGTGAGTATATCACTCGTTTCCGGGTATCAGGTCAGACCCGGCATCGATGTTATCAATTTCCTGTTGTCGAATATCCTGCTCCCGAAGCTGCTTTCGAAGCTTCATGGCATCATTGAAAAGGGCAATACCACCAAAAAGGGCCCACAGTCCTGCCACCAGATACAATCTAAAATCATACTTCGCACGTATATACATCAGCAACAAGCCAAGAACTATCTCGAAGAAGCCTAAGGATATGTTGCTCTTTGGCTTTTGAAGAGATTCTTTCTCTTCCATTGTAAAGCCGCCCATCACACGTAAAAGACCGGTCATCAGGATCACAGAACCCAGTATAAACATGCCCAATGCTCTGGGAAATGGCCAACCGATCAATACGAGAGAACCTGTAAGGATACCGACGATGCCAGCTAAGATAGGAATTATTCTTTTTTCTTCACGGCGGATTCCCCAGCGCAGGATGATAATGCCGTTAACTAGCCAGAATATTCCCATAAAATTTACCAGTATTGGTACCTGTTCTCCAGGCAGGAAAATAAATATAACTGCAAAACCCAGAGTAAGTGCGAGACCTGCTCTTATAAGTGTGATCCAGTAGAGAAGCTGGATTTTCTTCTTTAGTGGTATTTCAGGCATTATACCCCATCCCGTTTCTTCATGTATCTAATATCCTTCATGCCATAGTCTACATGGAAGCAGGAACCAAAAAACTAAAGATATGTCTATGCTGGAGATATCACAAAGTTAAAACCAGACCCCCATATTTTGTCTGCATCTTAAGATTTAGGCTTTTCGACGCAATGTTACTAACCTGCTTTCGGCAGGTAAACCTATAAATTAATATCATTAATTTTATATCTCTCTCTTGGTAATCCCATGGCAGAGAAAAACAGCAGTAGAAGAGTCGAATCCTCCTTAAAACGTACAAGGTTCTTAGGTCACCTCGGTCTTATGGCTGGAGTTTTCCGAGAACTTGAAGTTGACAAACTGATCGATGAGAAACTTCCTAAAGAACGGAATCATAATGTTCCTCACTCAGTCTGCATCCTTGCCATGGTACTCAATGGCCTTGGTTTTATAGGGCAACGTCTGTACCTGTTTCCTGATTTTTTCAAAAACGTTTCTACTGAAAGGCTCTTTGGAGACGGTATAATAAAAGAAGACCTGAATCAATATGCTATCGGAGAGACTCTTGACAGAATCGTAAAATATGGCCCTACAAAACTGTTTACGGAAATTGCTCTTCACATTATGGCTCGTCTACCTATTCCTGTCCACTGTTTACACGCTGACACTACAAGTGTCAGCGTTTTTGGTGATTATGACGACGAAGAAACTGAGTCTATTGATATTACTTTTGGAATTCCTAAAAACGGACGATGGGATCTCAAACAATTTGTGTTGAGCTTGATTGTTAATCAACATGGGATACCTCTTTTCATGAATACACATTCAGGAAATGCTTCAGACAAAAACACAATTCTGGAAGCAATAACGTCTCTCAAATCAGTTTTAAGACCTGAAAGCAAAGTTTACTATGTCGCTGATAGTTCCTTTTATACAGACAATAATATCCAGAACATAGGGACGTCTTTCTGGATAAGTCGTGTTCCTGCAACAATTACCGAGGCAAAGGAACTGCTAGCTGCAAATCTGAACCTGCAAAAGCTAAAAAGTGATGAGAGGTACTCATTCTATCAAACCTTTGTGGAATATGGCGGAATCAAACAAAAGTGGGTTTTGTTGCTTTCTCACAAGATGAAAGAGAAGAAAGAGGGAACTTTCAGGACGAAGCTTGACAAAGAGGTAGAAAAAGCAGAGAAGTCTTTTAAAAAGCTGAAAGTAGAGGACTTCTTCTGCGAAGAGGATGCATTAAAAGCCGCAGAGAAATGGATTCAAGATTTTCCTTCTGTTTCATTTGAAAAGGTAGATGTGAAATCCATTAAAAAACGTGAATCGGGTAAAAAAGGCAGACCTTCAAAAGATGAAGAATTAAAGACTTATTTCAGGATTGATGGCATCATAAAGGTTAATGATGCTTTTGTTTTGAAAGAAATGGAGAAAATGGGACTTTTCATTCTTGCAAGTAATGATATCAGTCTTTCTCCTGAAGAGATGCTGAAGTATTACAAAGGACAGGACAATGTAGAAAAAGGATTCAGATTCTTGAAAAGTGATACATTTAGCATATCGAAAGTCTACCTCAAGAAGAAAGGAAGAATTGAAGCATTAACCATGATAATGGTTCTATGCTTAATGATTTATTCTATTGCAGAATGGAAACTGAGAATTAAATTAGAAACAGAAAATGAAACGGTGCCAGATCAAAAAGGGAAACCAACAAAAAGACCTACAATGAGATGGATATTTTTCAAGTTCCAAGGAATTACAGAACTTATTTCTCAGAAAAAAGGAAAAATGAAGTCAGAAATATTGAATATGGAGGAGATTCACTGGAAGATATTGAGTCTAATGGGAGAGAAATATGAAAATATATATCTCTAATTACGTTAACCTGCCGAATGTAGGTTACTAATGCCAGATCGCGGATTTATGAAAACCAGCTCTTTATTAATTAGGACTTACATGGTTGAACCGAATGATTAACGGTGTTAAGCCCTCAATTGTCTAAAAAATATGCCTGATAGTGATGTATATTGATCGTGATTTTTAACCTCAAGTGCGTAAGTCCTAATTGGTGATTATATTCTAGTAATGCTTCTTATTTTTACCCATGTTTTCGGTTCATTTGAGATAAGTTCCATTCTTTCAAAACTTTACGTGCCGTACCATAATTACCAAGATGGTATACTGCAATACCTACTGGTGAAGATTTTAGGGGAGTAAATGGCTCATTAGAAATTTTTTCAAGTGATTCAATGGTATTAACACCAACAGTTACATGGGGAACGAAGTTTTTACCACTATGATCTGGGATATAATTCTCTACGTACTCCAATGTTGCTTCATTAATGTTTGGATCTTCTTCAGGAGCCACGTAATAAGCCGTGGATGTGCCATTCTTTTCTATATAGGGGTTAAGGGCATCTATTAATTTAGATTGGAAGTTTAAGAGATCTTTTGTCGGAGAAATAACAATTGCAGCTAGACCTAATGAACCTTCTGAGGCTATGCATTCTATTTTTACGGCAGTTAATTGTAATGATGCAACATTTTCAGAGGAAATCACATTTTTGACTGCATCAAATACTTTCTCCAAGTCTGTTGTTCGTACGTAGCGTTGTAAAATAGTGATATGAGGGACATGAGATTCATCCAGTTTAAATCCTTTTGAAAATTCATATCTTAGTCTCTCATTAACTTCAAAAGCTTTTTTAATCAGGATTTCGTCTGGATTGAGAAGCACATCTATGGCAGTTAACTCTGGCTTGTCAGTCATTTAAAAATCTCCTTCCAGTCATTTTTCATGCTTACAATTGTAAAATTTTTTTCTTTAGCAATTGCTAATATCTTCTCTGATCCATTTTCATAGGCGTATTCCCGTTTATCATCATCGTGGTTTATAAATAATCTGAATTTAGCAGATTCTAGCATTTCAATATCTACGTCACCATTACCAACAGCAAAAACTGGTAATCGTCCAGTTCGAGCAAAGATATGCTCAACTTTTCCAGGACCTAGGGCAATTCCTCTAAGAACAGTACCCCTCTTTAAAGTACCATTATTGTATTCATACTCAGCAGCTGAGCCTATTACATTCTCTTTGAATATTCCCCATGCTTCCTCACAGATTACACGCATGAAATCACGACCCCCTCCAGAGCATATGAAAACACGGTATTTGTAATCCTTTAACAAGTCAAAAAGTTCTAGCATAGGTTTGTAAATTAGTTCGGTGAAATTAGATTCGAATTTCTCAGGTTTTACTGTAGCAAAAAATTCCTTCACTTCCGATTCAAATTCATCTGGAGTTTTTCCTGCCCATTCCCTTGCTAAAACATCTTCAAGGGCTATAATAGCTTCAGGTTTTTGTTCAATAACATTTTGGAAAAAAATCTTGTCTCTCTCTAGAATGGCTTTGTAAGGCTGCTTATCAGCCAAAAAGGGTTCATTTTGAACTCTTTTAGTAAAAGCTAAGAACAGGAAATTAAGTTGGACGGGTGCAGGTTTCTCGGCCCACAGAGTCCCATCATTATCGAAAGTTGCGATACGATCCTCAGGTTTAACGTAGTCCAAACCCTCTTCAACAGTGGAGTCCAAAAAATTAATAATGCTTTGTTTTACTGGCCCATCATTCCAACTTTTAAGTTTATCCCCATTCAAAATGAAACAGCCCCTCCAATTTTTATTATATTTTCAAATATCATTTTTATTAAAATCAAAATTTGATTAATTAATTTATTGAAACCTGAATTAAAACTTATTCTAAAGAAATATTGCTCTAAAGAAATATTGCCTTAATCACTTGAGTCATGAGCAGGACTATTAGAGGCAGAGTTTAAAAACTGCACCTGGAAGCTTCTGTACAGCTAAAAACCCGAGAAGAAGCAATAAGAAAGTTGATGTAATAAAGTTCAGTTCATTTAGCAGGATTTATGCAATTAAACTCAAACATTTTTTTTTGATTATATTTATTATAATTATTTAATAAATTATATTAATAGGACTTATAGAAAAATACTCTAGCCGCATAAGTCCTGCATGATAGAAAACACAATTAGGATGTGTGTAGAACTTTACTTCTGCTCATAACTTCATGAAACTTATAATTCATGAACCAGGTCAGTTATTGAAATTGGATACAGATTAAATCAGTAAAAATCAGATATGATTGTGAGTACCCATTTGGAACCATAATAAATCGTATCTGCGGGATAGAGGAAAAACTAATAAAGGAATAAAAGTTCAAATTGATACAGAATTGACATAGATTGATTAAGCAAAAATCAGGCAAAAGGTTACGATAATGGTTTCAAAGAACCTCCCTTTCACAAAAGAAGATATCCTTAAAATAATGGAAAAATATCCCACCCCGTTTCATATTTACGATGAGAAAGCCATAAGGGAAAACGCCAGAAGAATGAAATCCGCCTTTAAAGATATTCCGGGTTTCAAGGAGTTTTTTGCAGTAAAAGCCCTTCCCAATCCCTTCATTCTTAAGATCCTCAAAGAGGAAGGTTTCGGGGCAGACTGCAGTTCTCTGCCGGAACTCATACTTGCGGAAAAAGCGGGGATGACAGGCGATGACATCATGTTCAGTTCCAATGACACGCCGGCTGAAGAGTTTATAAAGGCAAAGGAGCTTGGCGGCTTTATCAACCTTGATGATATCAGCCACATCCCTTATCTGGAAAAATCCGCGGGGCTTCCTGAGATCGTTTGCTTCAGGTACAATCCCGGACCCCTGAAAGAAGGAAATGCAATCATTGGAAAGCCCGAGGAGGCAAAATACGGATTTACAAGGGAACAGATGTTTGAAGGGTACAGGATCCTAAGGGACAAAGGAGTAAAGCGCTTTGGGATGCACACAATGGTCGCCTCGAACGAGCTTAACTCTGATTACTTTGTGGAAACCGCAAGGATCCTTTTCGAACTTATAGTTGAGATTTCAAAGGAACTGGGAATTCAGTTCGAGTTCGTAAACCTCGGAGGAGGAATAGGCATCCCGTACAGGCCAGAGCAGGAGCCCGTCTCCCTTGAAGCCGTGGCAAAAGGTGTAAAAGAGGCTTATGATGCCACAATCACAGCTAACGGGCTCGCTCCTCTAAAAATATACCTCGAATGCGGCAGGGTCATTACGGGCCCCTACGGATATCTTATCTCTCAGGTCAGGCACTTAAAAAGCACATACAAAGACTACGTGGGCCTGGACTCCTGTATGGCAAACCTGATGCGTCCAGGGATGTACGGTGCCTACCACCATATTACGGTATTTGGAAAAGAAAAGAAAGCACCTGCCCATAAATATGATGTGACCGGCTCTCTCTGCGAAAACAATGACAAGTTTGCAATCGACAGGATGCTTCCCGAGGTGGAAATAGGAGACATCCTGGCAATCCACGATGCAGGCGCACACGGACATGCGATGGGCTTTAATTATAATGGAAAACTCCGCTCTGCCGAACTTCTGCTTAGAGAAGACGGAAGCGTTGTGCAGATCCGCAGGGCAGAGACCATCGAAGATTACTTTGCAACCCTCAATTTTGAGCAGTTGAAGAATTTCAGGTAAGCAGCTTTCAAAAAAATTATAGTAAAAAAGTAACTGGCGGATAAAATCCAATTTCTTGAAATCCGTCTTTTTCTTTTTTAGCTTTATTTATTCCTTATTTTTGCTCTCTTCTTATTTTTGCTCTCTTCTTATTTTTGCTCTCTTTTTATTACTAAGGGAGCGCAGAGGGTCACGAATACCCCATCCTTTAGGGTGGGGATGAAGTGAACCCTCGCCTCTTCGTTTTTCACTTTAAATATCTTAATCCTTGCTTTTTTTGTAAAATAAGCTTGTTTTTGGCACCATAGCCACCGATGGTGCCATCCATCTATGGCTAGGATGTGATATCAGTTGGAATTACACAGTTTTAGCCATGGCTATGGTCAGATTACCTACCACATCGTGTTGGTGCCTAAGTATCGATACAGTATATTCTACAATAAGCGAATTAAAAAAGATTGCGAGTTAATTTTCAGTAACATTTGCACTAAAAATGGCTACAAAATACATGCAATGGAAGTAGTAGACAATCATGTTCACTTGTTTCTGGAATTCCATCCAAGTAATTCTCTGTCAGAGGTAATTCAATATTTGAAAGGAGGCAGTTCTTACAGACTGTTCAAGCTCCATCCTGATCTTAAAAAACAGTATTGGGGTGGAAGTCTATGGTCAAATGGAAAGTTCTATCGATCCGTTGGAAACGTAACTGCTGATACAATTAAGCATTACATTAAAGAATCGCAAGGAAAACCGAGTGAAGAGTCTCAATTGTATAGATTCATGAGATCCGAGCAAAGAAAACTTGATGATTTCTAACTACCAAAACAACCGGGCGGGCGGCCCGAAGCATACCCCATCCTTTAGGGTGGGGTGGCCGCCCGCAATTTGATTTTTGCTCTCTTTTTATTTTTGCTCTCTTCTTATTTTTGCTCTCTTCTTATTTTTACTCTCTTCTTATTTTTACTCATTGTTGGATTTATTATTCAAACGGTTTTTTAGCACATAGTGAGAACCCAATTTATGTTTTTAACTTTAATTCAGGATTTTCTCGTTGATTCCCTGTCAAAGAAGATGTTTTTCCCTTTAACACTGAGAGGAAGTCCCATTGCAACATCCGCATCAATCATTTTAAAGTAACAGGCAGCAGCCCCTGCAGAATAAAGGACGCGGTTGTCGATGCAGAGATCTTTTGCCTTTGCAGCAGCAGAGCCCACAGCAATTCCGAGGTCAACGTGCTTGATCATGCACTGGGGTCCGAAGAACTCTTTCTGCACCTTTTCCTGTTCAAGCATCTCTTTACAGGTATCAAACCCGCAGGCTCCGCAGTCAAGACCGGCTGCTCCCGAGGCTTTCAGGCCAATAAGGACGATTGCATCGGCATCCCTTACGTTCTTTGCATCCCTGATGAGGAACTTAAAGTCTTTAATCCCGCTCAGCTCTTCCATCCGGTCAGCAAGTTCGGATTTTTCCTCCTGAGAAAAGAGGCAGGTTACGATGTCATCAATTCCTTTGCCTTTCGGGGCTGTACGGGCTGCAGTCAGTATAATTTTCGCAAGCATTTCGATAGATTCGAGTTCAGGGTTAAGTTTCATGTAAGAAAAAAACCCCTGCCTGTTTATAAATTAAGTGCTGAAACTCTGGACAATAAAATAAAAAAGGTAACTATTCAGGCAGCCTTTTAAAGGCTACAATTTTTCCTCTTTTCGAGGAAAAATTGGATATAAATTGAATCCTATTTTGTTTCGTTATCATGCTTACACGTGAAGAGATTCTTGCTTTGTGTGCTTCAAACCCTGAAGTCATTGCTTACATTGTGAGTCTTGAAACTCAAATTAAAGAACTTACTGAAAGGTTGATAGCCTTAGAATCTCGTTTAAACCAAAACAGTCGTAACAGCAGTCGCCCTCCTTTCTACTGATTTTTTTGTCAAGGAGAAACCTAATCCCAAGAGTCTCCGTAAAAAGAGCGGAAAGAAACCTGGAGGTCAAGATGGTCATCCTGGAACAACTCTTGAAATGGTTGATGATCCTGAGTAGGTAATAGAACATTCTTTGAGTTGCTGCAAAGAATGTGGCCATACTCTTGAGAATGTTGAAGTTGAAGCCTATGAGAAAAGACAGGTCTTTGATATTCCTCCTGTAAACCTGATTGTTACAGAACACAAAAGCCAGATTAAGACCTGTCCTCACTGTGGAAGAATAAATAAAGCTGTTTTTCCTGAATCAGTAAAATATCCAGTTCAGTATGGTCCAAATATTTTAGCTTCAGCTATTTACTGTAAAAATCACCATTTTATCCCCTATGAAAGAATTTCTGAGTTTTTTGAGGATATTATGGGAATAAAAATCTGTCCTGCTACGATAATTAGAGCAGAAAAAGAATGTTTCCAGAATTTAGAGTGTTTTGAAAACATTATTCGAGAGAAATTAATGACTTCTTATGTTGTCCATTTTGATGAAACTGGTATGAAAATCGAAGGAAAAAGACACTGGCTTCATGTAGCTTCTAATGACAAATACACCTGTTATTTACCTCACTCAAAAAGAGGAGCAGAAGCAATAGACGCTATGGGAATTCTTCCGGAGTTTAAGGGAGTAGCAGTTCACGACGGATGGAAACCTTACAACGTTTATGACTGTGATCATGCTCTCTGTAATGCTCATTTACAGAGAGAACTTACTGGAATTGAAGAGAACTATAAACAGCAGTGGGCTAAAGAAATGAATAAATTACTCACTGAGATGAAAAAGTATACTGATGAATGTAAGGAGCAAGTCAAAGAACTGGACTTTGAGCAAATTAAAGCATTGGAAGAAAGGTTTGATGCTATAATCATGAAAGGGATTGAGGAAAATCCACAATCTCTAAATCCTGAAAAACAAGGAAAACGTGGAAAGAATCCAAAGACAAAAGCAAGGAATCTGTTGGATAGGTTTATAGAACACAAAGAAAAGATCCTGAGATTCCTGAAAGATTTGAAAGTTCCGTTTGAGAATAATCAGGCAGAAAGAGATATCAGGATGATGAAACTACAGCAAAAGATATCAGGAACTTTCAGAACAACACAAGGAGCGCAAGCTTTCTGCAGAATGAGAGCTTACATCTCTACAATTAGAAAGAACGGATTACTTGTTTTGGAGGGTATTATAGCGGCGCTCAAGGGAGCGCCGTTAACTATAACCTGAATAGTTACTAAAAAAGTTCTGCGAAGCAATAGAACCTTTACATAAGAGCTGAATAAGAGGTCATCTGAAAGAGTAAATGATATATAAAGATAACGATATTTATTTATAGTAGTAGTCTAAAAAATAGAGAGATAGATATCGTAATACAAACTTGTTCCAGAAAATGCTCTTGAAAAGGTGACCGAAAATGGATTCAGATGAAAGTGAAAGAATAAAAAAAGAATGGCTCGAGAGGATGAAACGTGAAGGAAAGCTGACGCGAAACCCCACGGAAGACCATAAGTTCGGACTCAAGGTTCTTCAGAACACCACAAGAAGAGAGATCCTTATTTCGCTTGGAAGTGAGAGAAAATCCTTTGAGGAAATAAAAGAAAAATTTAACCTGAACGACTCCATGGCAAATTTCCACCTTAATATGCTGGAAGATGCACTTTATATCGAAAAAGTGGAAGAAGAAGGCAAGACATTCTATATCCCAACCCCTCGCGGAGAAGGTTATGTTGAGAATGTGGAAATGAAGAAGTAAGATGACCGGTGATGCAGTAAAAAGCAGCCTGAGCCAAAAAATATAGAAGCCCCGGAATTTAAAATTCAACTGAGAAATAACCGGGAATCAAAAAATAATTTACTGAAAGAAGGAGGCAATCCTTCATAATTACTGAAAGAGGAAGGAAAACCTCCATAAAAGACATTAAATATTTTCGTATTTCTTCAGGATATCCTCAAAGGCATCTGCAACAGTACCGAGTTTTTCCTTTCCGAGCCCGAAGGTGCTGAGTTTGAAATATTTTGTAAGCCCGGACTTGATGCCGTGAATATTGCGTTCTTTTAGCTCCCTGTAAAGGAAATACCTGCCGTTTTTGACTTTCTGGGAAATCTCGTAGAAACCCGGAGCTTCAAAGAACATAAGGTCGTGAGAATGCGGTTTCTGCCCGCGCTGGATAAAGCCCATGCCTTCAAGCCTTGAAGAGAACCAGCGGGCATTTTCAACTTCCTGGTCCCAGTTACGGGTTCGTTTTACAACCTCAGGGAAGGAAGCCATCAGAGTCATAACTGTTGCTCCGCGGGCAGTGCAGCCAAGAAGTTCAATTTCCTTTACCTTGTTGTGTACGGATTTCCTGAATACGACAGGAGCATATTCTTCACTTACGCCCAGCACTCCAACGGGACCTGAAGCTGCCATGGACTTATGCCCGCTGCCTACAATAAAGTCAGCTCCGATTTCCTTTGCAGATACAGGCATTCTTCCTACGGAATATGCCCCGTTAAGAAGAAGAGGCACATCATATTCATGGCAGACCGACGCAATCTTTGCAGCATCCGGGATGTTACCGTAACTTCCGTCAGGGTAAGTAACAAGTGCCAGAACCGGAGGCTTCCCGTTTTCTTTCGTAACTTCTTCAATCGCCTTTCCGTATCCTTCCGGGTCAAGATGATACTCCGGGCTGCCTGCATGGGGCACTACCTCGATATTCAGTCCGGCTCTTTCGGCTGCAACATAAGAAGAATAATGGGCAAGCCCGTCAAGTACAACCCAGTCTCCGGGTTTTCCCATGGAATGCATGACAGCAAATTTGGATTCCCTTGCCCCGTTTGTAACCCGTGCTTCATCGCAGCCCAGAAACTCCGGAAGGGCTTTGTGTACGAAATCATGGATAGGAGGCTTTTTGACGAGGTCGAGAACTCCACCACAGAAGTCACAGACAGAATAACCGTCTCCCCATTCAACAAGTGCCTGTTTAGCAGCCCCGGTCAAAAGCCCTCCTGTCTGAAGAGGGTCGATGTTTATGCTGCCGAGGGTCTCTCTCTTTATGAAACCAAACTTCTGTAAGGATGAGTCATCAAGTGTCATTTATTATACCTCATGTAAGAACTGTAATTCCTATTTAAAGCATGATTTTAACCTGAAATTTAGGATTACTCACTGAATAGCCCGATGTTAATTATAAATCAAATTGCTTAAGGCTCTGCGGTTCAATGATATGCAGAGAACTCATAAAAAAGTATTCCAGAAATAGTATAAACAATTCTAAAAAGACATCCCACCGTATAAAGTGGACGAATGATCTTTGAGTGATCTTTATTTCTCTAATGTTTCCTGCTGAAAGAAAGAAATGGGCAAAACGCCTTAAAAAGACGTCCTGCGATCTTCAGTTTCAAGCATTTGCTGCTTTGCTGAAGACATCGATAAATTCGTCGCATTCAGAAACAATGATTGCTACCACGTCCTTTAAAACCAGAATAGGATCCGCACCATCGGTTTTAATATAAAGGACAGGGTCACTGATGCTCACATATTTCATATCGTAAAAAGCCGTTACAACCCTTTCATCTTTAATCAGGAGGTCCTTAAGAAGATTAAGAAGGGTATGAGTTTCGCCTCTAAGCTCGACTTCAAGCTCATTATTTGTTTTGTTAAGAATGTTCAGTTCCACTGGTGACCACCTGTAAATGGTGAATTTAACCGGTCATAATAAATATGCCGTAAAATCTTTAACCTGCCGTAAAATCTTTAACCTGCCGTAAAATCTTTAACCTGCCGTAAAATCTTTAACCTGCCGTAAATCCCTGAAGTAAGAGGAAGAGGAAATTACCTGATCCCTTTCCCATACTCAGTTGAGATCTTGCGGGTTTCAGTCATATTGCAGACCGGGCATTTAAGCTTTTTCCCTTCCAGCACAAGTTCTCCTTTGCAGTTTGAACAGTAAGCTTTTACAACTCCAAGAGAATCTTCAGCTGTAGTAAGGCGCATTCTTTCAACGTCAACTACCTTTGCTCTTACTATGTCAGAAGGCCTGAACTCATCTGCCAGCCTCTTCACATAGGAATCTCTCACACTGGAGACATGAATATCTCCGGTCCTTACACTAACGATTTCCCTGTTTTCTTTCCCTTCAATTCCTGCGACTTCCACCATTGCCCCGGACTCACGGACGTCAGATATCCGCCCGTACACGACATCTCCTACTTTGAGGATATTTGGAGTAATTGTGTTTGGCTTTACCGAGACCACTCTGGCTTTTCTGTCAATGAGCACATTACCCGTAGCAGTGGAATAGATGTCTCCTGCAATTACTGCAGTTCCATTGCCCGATTTGAACTCTTCTGTAGTTCCGACAAGTTCTCCAGGAAGTACAAAGCCTCCTTTTTCGAGATCTTCTTCAGATACAACGGCTTCTGCGGTAGGGGGCCTGAAACCCGGAGTTTCCTTTCTATCTCTGGGACCTTTCTTGGAATATGGGAATTTTCTCTTTTTATCAGGGCTGCCTTTGAACTGGTCCCTTGACTGGTCTCTGAATTGCCCTCTGGACTGGTCTCTGGGCTGAGACTTATACTGAGCTCGGGGCTGACCTTTAAACTGGTCTCTTGACTGCTCCCTGGGCTGGCTTTTAAATTGAGTCCTGGGCTGATCCTTTTGCTGACCCTTAAATTGATCCCTGCTTTCTTCATTTGAAGGAGCCGATTTCTCAGCTCCGTTCTTTCCTTCACCAGGACCTGTTAATTTTTTCCTGGTAGTCTTATTTTTTCGAATTCTAATCATGATCCCTCATTCGAATTATCGCTATTAATAATATAGATAATCGTTGTAACAATTTTTATAGCCTTTGTGGGACTGCTGGCGGAAAGCCGGATGTCGGTCACGATTGCTCACAAAAAGCATATCTGAAGTCATCAGTCCCGATTATACAATGTTAATGTGGATTTATTTATGGTATTATGGATTTATTCTCTATCTTATGATCTTTTCTTTGTTCAATAAGCTTATTAATTCCGCCTTTCAGAATGAAGCACAAAGAGATAAGCTGTAAAACATGACGCCTTAAAAGGTTCCCTGAATACAGGTCAGGCATGAACAGCAATTCTGTAAATCTCTACCTCAATAACCTCTCTTTCTTTTTGATGAAAGTCAAAAGTCCTCTTTATAGGGAACTTCGCAACGTACGAATGTGTAATGACCGCAGGCTTAATGAACTTTTGGATAAAAGCAAGGCTTCCGCGGTTGTGGATGGAGTATATTACTTCACTTGTTCTTAATGCTGACGAAAGAAAGGGTCTGTCCCTTCCCTTAACTCTTGCCCCAAAAGGAGGGTTCATAATTGTGGTTTTTACCCGTTCCGAGACTTCAGAGATATCGGAACAGATAAATTCAACGTCCACTCCGATTTTTTCAGCATTTTTTCTTGCAAGCTCAAGAGCTTTTGGGTCAGTATCATACCCCACAACTTTCCTTGCTCCCAGAACCTTTGCCCCTATTGCGAGGATTCCCGTACCGCAGCCCAGGTCATGGACTGAATCATCAAGGTCTCCCTGCATGTAAGCGAAATGAAGAACTTCAGCAGCAAGGAGAGAAGGTGTCTGATACTGTTCCAGTTCAAGTTCAGGATCGGAAAAGCCTTCAATTTCCTCAAGCAGCATTTCAAGTTTTCTCTGTTTCATATCCTTTGTCTTTTAGTATTATTAGATTTAATTTTAGAATTGCTCGACCACGAATGTATGATTATGCAGCCATTTACTCCCAATCATACAGGTTCTTCAGTGATTTCGTCCAGCACAAGCTTTTCCCATTCGCGTTCCCCAAGCACTATTTCAAACTCCTGGGGTGTCAGCATAGGGGCAGGAAAACGTCCCACTTCATCAATAGCAAGCCTCGGGCAGGCTGTATTTACGAAAGCGTCTACTTTGAACTGGAGCAGCTGGTCCGGAGTTACGAGGTCGATCAGTATAAGGTGTGACTCTTTTCCATGCTTCTTTGCAAGTTCCTTTAAGGAAGAAGCAAGCTCCATCCTCTTCTGCCCGTTTTTGCTTGAGACAATAATCCCGAAGACCTGTGCATCCAGGGACTTTGCGATTACCGCACTCCTCTGGCGCAGAATCCTTGAAGGGTCAACCTCGCGGACCTCTCCGGAAAAAGGATCGGCTGCAAGGACACGTTTCTTTGTGGAAAGAGCTACCCCCAGGGGGTGGAAATCTCCGCTTCCGATATAGAGGTACTCGTCACAGTCTTCATCCCGGGCTGCAGAGAAATTGCAGCCGAGAACCTGTCCAGCATAAGCAATTCTGGAGTCACCACGCCCGATTACGCAGGTCTTTCCCATTCTCTCCAGCACGCCACATACATCAGGAAGTTTATGGACGTGCTGAACAGTAGTGATCAGCCCTATTTTTTGCCCTTTAAGCTCAGGGACAGCCTTTTCAATAACATGCAGGACGTCCACCGAAGACCGGGTTTCGATAAAATAGACTTTATTCGAGAGCCTGATGTCTTCCAGTTCAGCATGCCCGAAATGGAAAAGTATGTCAACGTGGTCGAGGAGAGTCCTGTCCAGGTCACATGCTCCGAAACACGGGTCCCCCGAGATAATAATTTCAGCTCCGGTAGCTTTTTCGACCTTCTTTGCCAGCTCCGGACCCTTACGTTTTAACCCTTCAGGAAACTGAAAGCCCACAAGCTTTGCTCTGGTATCCTTTATTACGCTGATTATGTAATCAGGCCTGAGGTCGAATGCTTCACTGATTCCCAAAGACATCCTTAATCTCCACACCTTTCTCGCCCACATCAATTGTGACGAGAATCTTGGGTTCAACTCCGAGCTCCCTCAGTTTCAGGTAACCATCGCCGCGTCCAATGACGGAAATCACATCCATTACCTCTACACCTATTGTCTGCAGCGCTTTTACAAGGGCAAGGAGCGTACCTCCTGTACTGATAACGTCATCGACAATAATTATTCTGTCCCCTTTTTTTAGCCCGTTTATGTAGAGGACGCCCTTCGAATACCCTGTGCTCTGGGAGAGTTCAACTTCCCCTTCAAGGAAATAAGGCCGCTTCCGGACAATGGTAAGAGGAATCCCGGTTTTCAGGGAGAGCGCATTTGCAACCGGAATGCCCATAGCTTCCACGGTCAGGATAGTGTCAACGTTCATATCTGCGATCTCTGAGATGTAATCGGAAATCTCTTCTACCAGGTGAGGGTCGATGGAAGGTACCCCATCAGAAATAGGATGGATAAAATAGTTATACTCCCCTCGCTTGATTATAGGGGACCTGATCAGTGAATCTTTCAGTCTTTCAAGCATGGTTTTAACCTTTCTGGCTGTCTCAATATTCCGGGAAGTAAAAAATCCTGAAATTAAGCCTGCTCCTTTTAATACCGTTTCCCGAAGCTAGGAATATAAATATACATAAGCGCACGAACATGCTGCCGGGAGAGATAAATTGATTCTAAATTGATTCCAAGAAACATCGAAGTACTTGATATAATTTTGGTCTTCCGATTCCGCCTGTTTAGAATCAGGGTGCAGGAAATATTAGTAAATAGTTAAGTCAGTGTTAATAAATTTAAGGACGCTCAGATAAAAAATATAAAGACACTCAGATAAAAGATATAAAAATGGCAGAAAGTAAAAAATAAAGTCTGAAATAAAATTGAGAAAGAAAAACACAGGAAAGATAAAAAATAAGGTAAAGAGGAATCTACTAAAGATTCCACAAACTTTTTCACGCTATCCCAGGCTTGTATTTTGCTTATGCAGTTACTGCTTCAGTGGATTCCAGATTCTGAGGGCTGACATCCTCTACGAGGTTGAGAAGCCCTATAACTACATAAGGATTGGTATCTGCCTGTTTCATTTCGTTCAGGGCAGCATCATCGATATCAATGACAGCGATCTCTGTAACAAGACCGTCCCAATTTTCAGGGTTCATAAGCCAGAGATCCTTCATATATTTTGAAACCCAGTCAGGATCACTTTCTTTTGCCCCGCAATTTGCACTCGCAAGATCAGAGTTGTACCCGAGCACAACTGCCTTCAGAGTTCCTGCATTCTTATCCCTGACAACGAAAACTCCAGCAAGGTCGCTTCCAATTGCCTCAAGTTCCTCGTCTGTCAATTCAGAGACAAAAACCCCTCCTTTTCCAGGAGTAGCATCCCAGCGCTTGACAAAAACATCATCCTTACACCAGTGAGGAGTGGAGAAAACCGTATAACTTACCCCCTCTTCAAGCGGATAATTTTCTTCCATCCAGTTTGCAAGCACAAAGCCGCTCGAAACTCCGGGACAGAAGTGGTTGTGTATCTCCAGGCACTGCATAAGTTCATAATCGAGATTTCCCGTAGCCCAGGCATTGGAAATTGTAAGAATGGCAAATTCGCGCCCGTTAAAAATCTTTGAGTTTACTTTTTCACTCCAGGCTGCTATGGACTCCTGGCTTGCGGAAAGCTCATTAAAGTTTATATTTTCCGTTGCCTGATAGCTGATTTTATCTTCGTTTTCATATGTAACCTCAATGTAGGCACATTTTCCGCTTGCTTTGTCAAAGAAAGCAAACCAGAGAGGGGCGTTTCTTGCGTTCTGGACTACAAGCAGATTCTTTGTATATTTCAGCTCTTTTCCATAAAACTCAGAATAAAAGTTATTTAAAAAAAAATCGGACTCTGCAGGAGAGCCGATATCAGTCATTATAAAAGTGTTTTCAGGTCCGAGAGTCCCCAGCTCTGCTTCGGCTGCGGAAAAGACCTGATCCATCAGTTCCTTATCTTCAACTGGGGGATTAACATTTCCATTTGAGTTGAGAAGCCCGAGGACTTCATAGGGATTGGAACCTGCCCGCTTCATTTCACCAAGGGTATCCTTATCAATGTCGATAACCGCGATTTCCGTAACAAGGCCTTCTTCATCCCAGTTGCCTCTGTCCATAAGCCAGAGGTCCGCCAGGTATTTTGAAATCCATGCAGGATCATCCTTTTTTGCACCGCACTTCGCGTTCACGACATCAAAGTCAAACCCGAGAGCTACTGCTTTCATTGTTCCGGCGTTCTTATCCGTAACCACAAAGATTCCGGCAGGAGAATTCCCGATTGCTTCGATCTCTTCATCCGTCAGCGCAGAGACAAAAATTCCTCCTTTTCCAGGGGTGGCATCCCAGCGCTTGACAAAAACATCTTCTTTGCACCAGTTGGGGCAGGAAAAGACCGTATAACTTACCCCTTCTTTAAGCGGATAATTTTCTTCCATCCAGTTTGCAAGCACAAAACCGCTTGAGACTCCGGGACAGAAGTGGTTGTGTATTTCCAGGCACTGCATAAGTTCATAATCGAGATTTCCCGTAGCCCAGGCATTGGAGATCGTAAGAATGGCAAATTCATGCCCTTTAAAAACAGCAGAATTCACTTTTTGATTCCAGGCTTCTATGGACTTCTTATTTTTCGAAAGTCCATTAAAGTTTATATTTTCCGTTACCTGATAGCTGATCTTCTCCTCGTCTCCGTATGTAACCTCAATATAAGCACATTTTCCGCTTGCTTTGTCAAAGAAAGCAAACCAGAGAGGGGCATTCCTTGCGTTCTGGACAACAAGCAGATTATCGGTATATTTCAGGTTCCTTCCGTTAAATTCCGAGTAAAAATTATCCAGAAAAACATAAGACTCTGCAGGAGAGCCAAGATCTGTTATTATAAGTGTGTTTTCAGGTCCGATATTCCCGAGATTACTTTCGGCTGCGGCAAAGACCTGAGCCATCAACTCCGAACTGTCAGTTTCAGCTGCCATCCCCGGGATGAAACACAGGGAAAAGACCAGTACTGTCAGAAAAACAAAACTGGTAATTTTTGTTTTGATTTTTTTATTAGTACATCCACGTCTTCCAATCATATTTTTACCTCTTCTGCCCATAAGTCATTTATTTAATACTGCATTGGGTAGCATTTTTTAGAATATATAGCTTAATAAATAGAACAAAATATGGATTTTATGTTTTTTAGTATTACAAGTGATAAAAAAAATATTACTTAAAACTTTCGAATTTTATTGGCGTTGAAAATTCATACATGCAGAGAGGGAAGCAAAAGAAAATTTATAGAACAAGAGAAAAAAACAACAATATAAAAAAACATAGAAAAAAGAAAAGAGAATCGAAAGCAAAAAAGGTAGTGAAAAAGAAAGAGAAATGGGGTTTAAAATAATGTAGAAAGAAAGTGGAAAAGAGAAGAGAAAAAGAGAGTGAAAAACAAAAGAGAAAGAGGTGAAAAACAAAAGAGAAAGAGGTGAAAAACAAAAGAGAAAGAGGTGAAAAACAAAAGAGAAAGAGGTGAAAAACAAAAGAGAAAAGGGAGTTAAAAAGGAAAAGTTAAGAAGGGCATACAATATTGTCAAAAAGCCTGACCACAATCTCTGCCAGTTCTTTGCTCTTCTCAGTAGAGGTCATCAGGGTGTCTGCCCGTGAAGCATGGCAGCCAAGCCTTTCAAATGCGAACTCATCTGCACGATCCCTTTCATCAAAAACGAAAACATCAAGAAAATCCTGGTAGTATTCAGCAACTCCCATGGAAGAGACTTCAATCCCGCAGGCAGGCATCAGTTTTCCAGCAGGGCCACTGACAGGGGCATTCCCAATAATCGGGCTAACTGCAACGACCTTTTTCTTTTTCAACAGATCCTTCATCCCGGGGAGGGAAATAATCGGACCTATACTCGTGATAGGGTTGCTCGGCCCTATAAGGATATTTTCTTCCTTCTCAAAGGCTTCGAGCACTTTAGGAGAAATGGAAGCTTCGGAAACTCCCCTGATATCAACTCCACGCACATCTGGCTCTCCACGTTTTCCAATCCAGAAGTCCTGGAAATGCATAATTCCTTCAGCAGTTTCTATATAAGTGGAAACAGGATCATCGGACATTGGCAGGATATTTGCTTTGATCCCAAAAAGGGATGAAAGCTTCACTGTTGAATCCGTAAGGGACGCCCCGTCACGGATAATGTTCGAGCGGATAATATGGGTTGCCCTGTCCCTGTCTCCTAGCTTCAGTCCTTCTTCAATGCCGAGCTCCTTCATGCGCTCATAAGTCCCGAAGGTATCATTTTCTATGCCCCACCACCTCTTCCGGTCAATCTGGTCTGAGAAAAGATAGAGCACTGTATCAAGGTCTGGAGAGATCAGGTTCCCAGAAACCCAGAGGTCTTCGGCAGTGTTTACAACAACGGTCAGTTCCTCCTCAGGGAGGATTTCCTTGAGCCCGTCAAGGAGTTTGGGAGTTCCGGTGCCGCCTGAAAATATAATCATGATATTACCTGTTTCTAATCCCTGTTTCCGAATTATTATATAGTATTCGGGCAGCAGGTGCCCTGTAATTTACATCTTAAGTAATAGCATCAAAGTAATAGATACAGCAATATATAATGACATCTGTCTAAAGATTAATGAAAGTAGTCCTTGATCCCGTGCATGGTTACATCGAACTGGATGAAGTTGTTCAGGAGCTTCTGGACACCCCACAGATACAGCGCCTCAGGAGAGTCAGGCAGCTTGGATTTTCAAACCTTGTATATCCGGGAGCAAACCATACACGTTTTGAACACTCACTCGGAACCATGCACCTTGCCTCCATGCTGATGAAAAACCTCGACTCAATTGACGAGGATAAAAAACTGGAGATAAGGGTTGCCTCCCTTTTGCATGATGTGGGGCACGGCCCATTTTCCCATGTAACAGAGAATGTTATTTATAAATATACCCGGCGCCGGCATGACGAGATAAAGGAAATCCTGGGGAAAGGGGAAATAAAAGAAATCCTGAAAAAATACGGGATTTACCCCGGTGAACTTGCAAAGCACGTCGAAGGCGAGACATCTTTGGGGCAGATTTTAAGCAGTGAGATCGATGTGGACAGGATGGACTACCTTGTCCGGGATGCACATTATACCGGCGTTGCTTTCGGAGTTGTGGACTACAACCGCCTGATTAACCAGATGAGTTTTCACGAAGACAGGCTTGTTGTTGACCAGGGAGGACTCAAAGCAGCCGAATCTCTCCTGGTCTCACGCTTCTGGATGAATACCTCGGTTTATTATCACCATGTTACCAGAATATCTGAAGCCATGTGCTCAAAAGCAGTTGAGCATATGATCGAGGACGGGGAAATGGACCCGTTCCGGCTAAGGCAGATGGACGATATAGACTTAATAGCCGCAATGCGAAGCTCAAAGGGGTATGGAGGAGAACTTGCAAGGCGGCTCGATTCACGCAACCTCTATAAACGGGCGCTCTATACAGGGCTTGAGGATGCAGGGAAAGGAGTACTCAAACACCGGGATAAAATAGAGAGAGCAGAGAAGGAAATCGCAGAACTTGCCGGAGTGGACCAGGAATGTGTGCTTGTGGACATCCCGAAAACCCCTGAAATGCTTGAAATGAAAGCAATGATAAAAACAGACCATAAACTAGTCTCCCTTAACGAAGCTTCGCACTTCGTATCCATATTGCAGGAGGCTCACATGGACAACTGGAGAATGGGAGTTTACTGCCCGAGGGAACACTGTGAAGCTGTGGGGAAGGCTGCAAAGGAATACTTTAACATAAAAAAAGTCACAAAACAATTCAAGCTGAGCGATCTGGAAAATACTAAAGTGCAGGAGTAAAATTTTTGTTTACCGTTACAAGGAAAGCCAGCAGGATAGAAATCACTCTCGAAGTGAAAAAACTGGGGGAAGACTACCTGCTAACCCTGACCGGCGGAAAAGAGCATGCTGGCGCAGTTGCAGTAGGGCTATTCGATGAAAAAAGCGGAAGAGCCAGCTCTTCTGTTATCACACTTCCCGGGCACAGGGAGGAACAGCTTGCCCTTGACAGCGCAAGACGGGTAAGCAAAGCAACAGGGAAAACATCAATAGTTGTTGCCGGAATTCATGTGGACAGCATCAGCCTGGAAGAGATAAAAGAGATAGTTTCAACCGCAGAGGAAATGGTCGGAAACTTCATTGCCTCCTGTGAAAAAAGTGACGTTACAGCAAGGAGAAACAAATAATGGAAATAATTGTAGGCATCAGCGGAGCTTCAGGGGTCCAGTACGGGATCCGCCTTCTTGAAGTGCTGGCAAATAAAGGGATTAAAACCCATCTTGTACTGACCGAAGCTGCAAAACAGATAATCGAGATCGAGACTGATTACCTGCCTGTTGAAGTGGAAAAGCTGGCAACCTGGAATTATTCCCAGAAGAACTTTTCAGCTCCTATAGCCAGCGGCTCTTACAAAACTTCGGGAATGATCATTGCCCCGTGCAGCATGAAAACCCTTGGGGCGGTTGCAAACGGGATATCTGATTCCCTGATAACAAGGGCTGCAGATGTTTGCCTCAAAGAGGAGAGAAAACTGATCCTCATGACAAGAGAAACTCCCCTGAACCTTATACACCTTGAGAACATGCTGAAAGCCAGAAAGGCAGGAGCAAGCATCCTTCCTGCATGCCCGGGATTTTATTCCAGACCAAAGACTCTTGATGACATTATAGACACCATGGCTGGCAGGGCTCTTGACCTCCTGGGAATAGAAAATGACATTTACCAGCGCTGGAGACAGGAAAAAACCGAGGATTTGGAGAACAACGGATAAATGCCGGAAATCAGAGAATTCATCAAGTAAAAAAGATAATCCGGACAATTAAGCGGGGAATATAAAATTCTGATCCTGGTTGAGAAGTTGAAATACAGCCGTATGTTCTAACGAAAGCTATATAAAGGATAATCTCCTTTGTGAGGAGGTACCCTTGGGATAGTAGGGTAGCTTGGTCCATCCTCGAGCGTTTGGGACGCTTGGACCGCGGTTCAAATCCGCGCTATCCCATCATTTTTTATCTTTTTTATATTTTCCACCTTTTTTACAGATGCTTCTGTAAAAATGAATATTTGCGGTTTATTTTTTAAGTTTTAGTGTTCTTAACCCCAGTGTTCTTAACCCCAGTGTATGAGCCTATCCCAAAAGCTATTTTTATGCATTTATCAAGGTTTCATTACTATTTTCCTGGTTAGTAGCTCGATTGATTACTTCAAAATTGAGAACTAAGGAATGGTAAAAATATAATTTCAAATATTCATTTTAGGAATGACTTCATAGGCATTGCAGAAGACAATACCGAGAACAAAAACATGAAATTACATCTTCTTTATTCCTAAGACAGATCCCAGGAGATCCCAGGAGATCCCAGGAGATCCCAGGAGATCCCAGGAGATCCCAGGAGATCCCAGGGACGGAAGCCACGAAACCCAGAGAGCGGGATACAGGGAGATCTGAGAAGGAGAGAATTAACAAGATATGCAAGTTTTGCGGAGAAAAATTTGATACTTATAACCCCAAAAAAGAAACGTGTAGTGATAGGTGCAGATCTGCTGATTCTAGAAGAAAAAAATAAAACACCTGAAGTCAAATATTCCTTGATAATGACGGGTAATTATTTAAAAAAATAAAAAAGCCCTGATAAAAGTAAATCAGGAAAAGCTTTTCATTCAAACATAGAGAAAAACGTTTTGTAATCCAAATAGTAGCCCGACGCAGATAAGCACCAGTCTTTCAGAAGCTTCTAATATTACGACAGAGTTTTTATACTTCCATGTCAGTTTCATATATAACTCCTATTTTTCTTGTAAGCGTTCTCGCAGGGTACGGGAATACTACTTTGAGAACACTTGCAAGAATATGAATAGCTCTTTTGTTTTACCTAAGATATAGTTTTTGAGAGGGATTTTTCCCGACATGTATTTACCTATAATAAAGCTTTCGAGATGAATTTCAAAAGTAAGAATGTATTTTCCAGTATTTAAATCTTGGTTGTACAATGTACATTTTATTGCTTATTTTCGCTTTTAAAGGCTTAATATCCCTCGGTTCGTTAAGTAACATGCATAGTTACTTAACACATAATAATAAAGTATAGAAAGTCAGATCTAAAAAACTCTGCAACATTTTAGTACATGCCCTGAGATCACTTTTCTAAACTTATTCATTCTAACCACTATAGGAATATGCAGGTTTTGGCAGATCAACCCAATATTACACAGAAAATATAGAATCATATAGGCATTATATAAATAGAAATATAAAACGGTCAGGATTTGACAATATCGACAAACACCATATTATCCCTTAAAAGGATCGGATACAAAAGGATCCAATAAGGGTACACAAAGGATACAAGCAGGATACAAAAGGATCTGGATAAGCAAAATCAGGATATTTCAGGTACACTCTATGTAAAAAGTACATGCTGGAAGACAGGTAAAAAAGAAAAGTAACCACAAAAAAGAAGAGACACACGCCTTACTTCATAAGGCAGGCATGCGCTGAAACTTGTTCTTCAAAATTAGGTTCGTTAATTTTCAATTTTCTGTTTTTCTTAGCGGTGCCTTACAACACAGCTTGAAAGCCCCAGGATTTCCACAATATCACTGTTGTCCGGGCTGTGGATTATCATCTGCCCTTTCTTAAGGTAGGGAATCCTGCGTTCGTATTCCTTGGGGACTTTCAGGGAAGAGATTGCAGCATCGTTATTGAGGTTAAGGATCAGCTTTGTGTTGATCTGCTTGATAACAGTGTCATCGATGTCCTGCGGGTCTTGCGTGATCAAAAAGAGCCCGAGAGCTTCTTTTCTTCCCTGGCGGGCTGCGTCTGCAAAACGGGAAATTATAAGGCGAGCATGTTCCCCGTTTGCCTTTGAAAGGTAGCGGTGAGCCTCGTCCAGCGCCAGGATAATCGGAGTTTCCTTGATGGCATCGATCCCTGTGGTGTTGAGCTTGTTGTCAACAATCATGCTCATGATTGTGAGAACTATGAGATCCCTTATCCTCGGGGAGCTTATGTATTCTGTCGGGAAAACCGAAATCTGTCCCGGCTTGAAGATTTTGTCAACAATGTCGGAAATCGGGGTTGCATCGCGGTCAAAGACTTTTGAGAAGAATCTGCTGCTTACTCTCCTCACGATCCCATCATAAGAAGACTCATGGATCCTGTTGCTGTCAACGTAATAAGAACGTGTGCCTTCGTTTTCAATGTGGCTTATAAAGTTCTGGTAGGTATGCGGCACACTTGACTTGAAAAAGTCCCCAAGGAGCACTTCAAGCCCGATGTACTGAAGTTCGGACATTCCTGTTGCTGCGATCAGCCAGGAGTTATGTTCCACAAAGGAAAAAGGAATTGTAAATTCAATCTGCTCTGCCCTTGACTTATCTCCGGGATACTTCTGTCCGTCAACCTTTGCTACAAAAGCCTTTGTTGACTGGACCCTGCCGCAGGCGACATTTTCGGATTCAAACCTGAATCTGTCGTCATCAGTCAGGGTTTCGTTGTCCTCGAAAATCTGGGAATACTCATCCTGAGGGTCCATAATCACGAGACAGGGATTTTTCCTCGCTTTATCAGAAGCATTCCGCAGCCTGTAACGGTTACTTTCGGTCATGAACTGGCGCAGAATATTTTTTGATAGGAAGGTCTTTCCTGTCCCTGTGCTCCCGCAGATAAGCATATGCCTGAAAATAAGGGGGTCGCCCATCGAATAATCGTTTCTGAGATAATAAGCAACGGTTTCGGGCTCGGAATGTGTTTTTACAAGCTCTCCCCCGACACTTAAATGCCCGAGGAAAACACCTTCTTCCGGGATGTTCAGCCCTGTCTGGACTTCAAGCCTGTCCGTTACAGGCAGTATGGGCGTGTTCGGACGGGGAATTCTGTCTGCCATCCTGCGTGTAAGTGCTCCCTCTGTTTTTTTTCGATACAGGATACAGAGAGGATCAAGGCAGGCAAGAAACTTGTAGTCGGCTTCGTTTATGGGGCTTGCACGGGCATTCAACATGCGCCTTGAATGGATTTCGGTCGCATCATCCACTGCAAACTCCTGCCTGTACTGGAGCTTCCCTACCCTTGCAAAGAGCTTTTCTCCATCTTCATAAGGCACAACAACATATGTTCCGAGCCTGATCTCACTCCTGCGGGCAGAAGCAATATACCCAGTAATTGTGGCTGCCGAAGGCGTTATTTCCAGAGGTTCTATACCGGTTGTTACAATTCCGAAGGCTTCAACCAGGGACGGAGGGGCTCCGGAAATTCCGAAATCATAGTCTTCAAACTTTTCAAACGGAAGTTCTTCCTTTTCGGAAAAATCGGCAGGATAAGAGTCTTCAGGATAAAAAGAGGAAGCAGGTGCCGGGACAGCTCTGGAAAGCCCGGAAAGTTCAGAAGCGCCTGAAAAAGTGCTTGAAAATGCTTTTGAATCACTACCTGAAGGGTTCTGTATGTCAGTTTCCGTAACAGTCTCAGGTAAAGGAACGGGGAGCTCTTCAAAAGCTGGCTTTGTGGCAGGATCAGAGCTTTCTTCAGAACCAGAGATTTCTTTAAAGAGCTCTTTTTCCCGACCCCCGATCTCATTTTCGGGACTTATTTTTGACGCTGAGTTCCCGCCTGAAAGTGTCTCATTTTCCGAAACAGTAACCTTTTCAGGAGCAGAAACCGGCCTGGATTTTTTGGAAATAAAAGCGAAAATATCGGCATCTTCATATGTCATTGAACTTACCCCACCGGGTGTCATTATAAGTTGTATCAGGACTCATGCTTTCAAAGAATTTATCGATTTCCTGCCTCTCCACTTTCCGGATTTTTGCGAGGTGGTCTGCCTTTGTGAGGGTAAGGGGAAAACCGTGCAGAGAAACGTCAAAGAGCACTTTTTTAGTAATTTGCATACGCAGGAAATCATCCTTAATAAGCCCGTAAGGGGCTTCAACCTTAAAAACCACATCCTTTGAAGGCACGTAAAGCATGAAGAAGCATAGTGCATAATCTTCAGGAGAAAACCTGTGCCTGAGCTTTTGCTGAATCATATCCCCGGCTGCAAGCGGGGAAGTCCCTTTAAGCATCTTTTCGTAATACCTGTTGGGCTGTAAAAACCAGTTGGTGTAAGTGAGATAAGCACTTCTGGAACCATAGTGCCTGCAATTATTCCCGTTATTTCCATTATTGTTTGAGTACCGCCCTTCATGCCCATTCCCGGAAGTTCCCCCTGCTTTTTCCAGTGAGAGTACATTTTTGAAAAACTGGGCATCCAGCATCCATGGAAGGTCAAAAGCTTCTCTTTTCTTTCTCACGCTGTCCATGATCTGCATATCAGTAGGATTTTTTACAAACCCAATTACAGGGATCTTCATTTCCAGAAAATGGTCCATGACATCAATGTAATTCTGGAGAATTTTTCGGGCATCAGGGTTCTGCCTGATCCTTACTTCAGCGTCGTCCAGAACCATCCAGTACATGAGCTGCTTTGGATAAATGGGCCCGTCCATTATGAAAAAGCTTTCAGGCTCCAGCCTGTCCTTCATAAAAAGCAAATGTTCGGATTCTGCCAGGTACATGGCAAAGCTGTGTACCATATCAGGAGCTTTTCTTTTAAGCTCATCAGGAGCAATTGTTACAAGCTTCGCCCTTCCAAGCCCTTCATCAAAGGTTTCCCATCCTGGTGTCGCCCGCATTGCAATTCTCCGGGAAGAGGAATAAGCTGCACAGACAATTGTCCTGCACCTCTGAACATCAAGGTCAGTAGGCGTTGCAGCCAGCCCGCAGTGGCAGAAATCCACAAAAAGCCCGCTGTCATAAGTTTTGGGATTCGTGCTCCCGCTGTCGCAGGCATAGGTAACAGGATAAGGATCTTCGCCCTGAGCCATCAACTCGGTTCTGACCATCCCACGGAAGAGTCGGTCCACAGCTTTAAGAATTACCTTCCCATCAACTTTCAATTCTTCAAGCAGCCTGTAAATATCCGCTGCCGTTTTCGGGTCATCAAACTCAAATGATCGGTCAATTCTCTCTGCAAGCTCCGAGATCTTATGCATATGCACGGGCTCAAGGGTCATGAATAAAAGATACTTTAAACAGTAATATATATTTGTTGAGTGAAAGCCGGTATAGTTTTACTGATAAGAAACCAGGTATATAAAGGGATAACTTACTGCATGAATATATCACAGTTGACATAATATCATTGATAAGATAATTTTATATTCGGCATGTGCATATAATGTGCATGTGGGATGTATATGATACAGGCTAGAGTTAAAATTTCGGACAGAACGAACCAGGTTCTGAATATTGTTAAAGCCAAATACAACCTGAAGGATAAGAGTGCTGCTCTCGACTTAGTTGTAGCTCAATACGAAGAGAAAATACTTGAGCCTCAATACAGTCCTGAGTTCATAAAGGAAATGCTTGATTCGGAGAATGATGAAGTAATTGGACCATTTGAAAACGCTGGTGAATTAAAAGCATACATAAAAAGCTTGCCTGATGAGGATGAGTAAGCTTGTACAAATTATTGGTCAAGGGGAAGCTTTTAAAAGAACTGCGAAAATTAAACAAGAAGAATCATGTACTTTTCGAGGCAGTCTTCAAAAAAGCTGATGAAATCTGTATCAATCCTCAACATTACAAAAATCTCAATTATCCCTTAAATAAATATAAACGAGTACATATTGATTCTAACTTTGTACTATGTTTTTCTGTTGACGAAAAAGAGCAAACTGTGACATTGGTGAAATTAGCCTATCACAAAGATGCTTATTGATTAAAGTTTAAAAATTGGGTAATGGGCTTGAGGAGTTATTGAAAACCGCAAGCAGAAAAATTTCTCTGTATTTTTCTCAAATTCGGGAGTTGTACTTGCTTTTTCAGAAATGATCAATAACTCACGGACATAACCCAAAATTTCCACCATGGTTTATTATTTTCGTATTCTCTGACAGAAGCTTCATATTTAATTTACTGTTTTCCTGAATTAAGCTCTGAATATGTACAGCTTGTTTTTGTGTAACTCAGTTTAACCGGCTTATCTGATCATCCTTCCGGCTCATATATACAAAACATGCACATGTATATTTTATAACTTCCTCAAAAAATTTATATCAAATTGATGCCATACATGAGAGCATGGAAATTCAAATAAGCATAAAGGCAGGAGCTGACGCATCAACTTCCAGCGTCAGCGCATCGGGAAGTGTACAGCACATCATCACAGACAATGAGAGAAAGACATTCGGCATTGAAGACGCCGGCCTCAAGAGTGCAGTAGAAAAATATTTTGGGAAGAAACCGAATGATGCATATCTTCACAGTCCCACTCCATGGGACGACCTTTACAAAACATACGGGTGGGCTGAAGTTCAAACAATACTGGACGTCAAGAGTTCAACAGTGACCGGGATTACTTCAGAACCAGTTATAGTGGCAACCAAGAAATTCGTCAACAGCAGCACAAAGGTAGCCACTTTCGATGCCAGCATTTCGGACCAGGTCAACGATACCACGGAAAGCAACTGGTCTCAGACAGACACAATCGATGTAGGGCAGAAGATTACTTATGAAGTCAGCTTCCTGGGAGCCGGAGGAGGGGGAGAAACGTCCATGTCTTACAGCCATTCCTGGGGTCAGGGAGGCTCTGAGAGCAAAAGCATTACAGTTGGTTCAAGTTCGGGAGTTACTGTTCAGTTAAACCCGGGAGAGTCGGTTGAAGCTGTATTGACCGCAAGCAGAGGCGTAATGAAGGTAAGGATTGTTTACCTGGCACATCTGACAGGCAGTACTGCTGTCAATTATAACCCGACTTACAAAGACCACCATTTCTGGGCCCTTCCCATTACCGGTGTTATGGGTGCTGCAAGCCTCTCAACTACCAGGGAATTTACAGAAGATATTGAGATCGGCTACTACTCAGACGCAAAAATAGAACTGAGAGACCCGACAGGACAGTTAAAGGCAACATTCCTGGCAGCCAATAAGCCAGCAATTGAAAAAATAGCTGTCAAAGCAGTGTAAAGCTTATAAGCCTATTAAGCGCAGACCCGGCAGTACACGAATTAAAGAGCCAGGCAATGATAATGAGAAATTTATGTTCTCAGTCAATCAGCTTGAGCATCTTTTTCTGGATTACCTGCCCTGTTCTGCTCAACTATTTTTTCATTTTTTAAAGAACTGTTCAGCTCTGTTTAATAGAAGGCTTCATTCTTTAAGTCGAAATCTGTGAGCTGATTTTTGTGAAGGGGTTTTATATCGAACTGCTCCGGCATTCAGACAGAAACAGGCTACCTAGTTTAATATGTAAGTCACTCAGTTAATATTTAAATTACTAAATTTAAGATATAAGTTACTAAATTTAATATTTAATTCACATTACTTTTTATTTTTACTAATTTCATCCCTTAACTCTGCTAATTTGCCGCGAAGATCGCTGTATTCATTTTTCAAGTTTTCAATGTCATCCGGGATAGTTTTTATCCTTGTTTCTATCATCCTTTTCATCTGTTCGTTTTCAATCTCGTCAGATATTTTACAGCTCAAATCTTCCTTGAAATTCACCACATCTTCGAGATATTCGTTTAATTTATCGACAATGCTTTCTATCTTTAATTCCCGGGACACAGCTTGAAGGCTCTCTAATTCGTCTATGAGAGCATTTGAAGTATTATCCAGATTGCTCATCTTCTGTTCCAGTGAGGTTAATCTGGAAAGTATATTCTGTTCAGTAGATTCAGACAATGTATTCCCCCCATGAATTACATGTACGTCTCGAAATGAATTAATATCTAAATGAATTGAAACAGGAAAAAATAAAGTTTTTCCATTATCATAAATAAAGCGGAAAAAAATAAAGACAAAGGGTAAAGATAATTTAAGGGAACCGTTATTTCAGGAAACCGTTATTTCAGGAAACCGTTATTTCAGGAAACCGTTTTTCCAGAAAAAGTTTTTATCAGGATTTCTTTCGAATTTTTCAAATACGCTGGGATAAAGCGCCGGATACCGTGCTTCTTCAAGAGGGATACAGAACATCCTTTCAGGATAAGAAGGAACTCCACCAAGTCCAGCAGCAACGAAAAAAGGATGTTTATTTTCTCTGGCGAAGTCCTGGTAGCGTTTTAACTGCTCCGGATTGGACCAGTGAAGTTTTCCTTCATAAAGATCTGACCTGAACTTGCATTCCACATAAAAGATTTCGCCGGTTGGGACATAACGGATAGTGAGGTCAGGACCGGCATCTGCTTCTACATATCTGTCGTGCTTTCTGGCAATGTCCGTGCTCCATTGAACAATAGAAAAATATTTTTTATCAAAAAGACCAACAACGTACTTTTCAAAGTCATTTCCTTTTTCTACAGACTCGTCTTCTGTCAATACTTCAACAGCTTTTACTATTTTATTCAAAATTCCCATTATGTGACCCCTTAAAAGAACATATAAATAAATAATGTGTTAGATACTTTAAAGCTTTTCTATAAGTATTCAGAATAAAGTCTCGTCGCTTTTAAAATGAAGTTGAAGCGGGAAGTCTGTACAAAATTAGATAAAGAAAAAAACAGACAGAGAGGAGAAAGCGCAGAGGAAGATGGGTGCAGAAAAAAGAATATTCCTTAAAATAATGAAAGAACATGCTGAAAAGCTAAAGCAAAAAATGAAAAGTTTAGAATTAAAAATTTATTCTGGCATCTTTTTTTTCCAGGAGAATTTTTTCTTTGGATCCCGTTCAAATTTCTTATACATTTCAGGATAGATCGCAGAGTATTTTGCCTCTTCCAGAGGGATACAGAACATCCTTTTTGGCTTTCTCGCCTTTCCTCCGAGCCCTATAACCACAAAAAAAGGGACCAGATTATCCTGTGCAAAGGTCCTGTAACGCCCAAGCTGTTCAGGGCTTGACCACTGGAGTTTACCTTTATAGAGTTTTGATCTGAACTTGCATTCTACACAGAAAATCTCATTGGTGCGCCTGTGGCGGAGGACCAGGTCCGGGCCGCAGTCTGACTCTACAAACCGGGTATGTTTTCTCGCCATATCCGTGGTCCACTGCACAATAGAAAAATTTTTTTCATCGAAGAGGTCTACCACATACTTTTCAAAATCATCTCCTTTTTGCTCGGATTCATTTTCAAAAATGATACCCAGAATTGTCCTTAACTTTCTAAACAGACCCATAGTTACACCACTATTGTTTTTGAGAAAATACTGAAATATTTTAACAGATTTATAAATGTGATGGTATGCAGCTAAAAAAACGAAGAATGTATTTATCAGAAAATATCATGCGGAAAACGAATTTAGAATATTATCGGAATGTTTTGCACGTCTACAGAATTCGGGGGTCCCACCAATTATTTTTCGTAATTTTTAAAGGTATAAATAAGAGTCTAGAAAATGCTTTTATGGGTTTCCGGGAAACCTTAATTTAAAAAAAGGATATACTATAATAGTAGAGATATATTGCAGAAACATAAAACTGGATAAAAATAATCAAAAAAAATTAAAAACCTCATAATTCTACGCCGATAGGGGGAAGGCAGAGGAATTGCGAAGAAAAGCTGATAACACCGGAAAGGGCAGCTGAGCTTATGGAAAAAGGCTGGAAACGGGCAGACCTGCATGTGCATACTACCTGTTCTTTCGACGTGCTTCCGGCAAAAGATTTGAATCCCCTGAGTCTTTACGAAAAGTCTCTTGAGATTGGGATGGATTTTGTAACATTTACAGACCATGATACTGTAGAGGCATACGAAATCCTGGGCTGGGACCGCGAAAAGCTCACTCCGGGGGCTGAGATGACCTTATATGACCCGGAATTTGCAGGGCATACTTTGCACATCAACGTTTTCGAGCTTGACAGAGAGTATTTTTCAGAACTCAGGGAAATAGCAGAAATAGAGCATGACCTCAAAAGTTTTACAGGATACCTCAAACGGCACAGGCTTCCTTTTGTTTACAACCACCCTTTCTGGTTTGAGTTCCACAGGCAACCGAACCCTTCCGCAGTGCCGAAGCTGGCAAAGCTCTTTCCTGTGCTTGAATACAATATGCACGAGCTCAAGCAGAAAAATGAACTTACAATAGCTCTTGCAGAAAGGTTTGGCAAAAGCATTGTTGCGACAACGGATACCCATACCGGAAAAATGGGCCAGGTATATACCCTGGCAAAAGGGGATAGTTTCAGGGAATATTTCAGGAACATAGAGAAAGGGAGAAATTACATAGTTACCGGAGACCTTACAAGAGAACTGCTGATAGAAGAAATGAACACCTGGATAGACCTGATCTTTGAAAAAAGCCAGAAGAACCGGGACATAAAAAACTACCTGACAGGAATAAAGTCCCTGGATGCACTGGTAAAAATCTCGAGGAGCACTCTTTTAAACTACTCTCCGAGGCTTAACAGGACAGCCATGAACCTTTTTTATATGATCTCAAACACAGGGCTTCCGGCTTCATTCTACATCCATTCGGAAAAAAGCTTTGCCAGAGAGATCGAAAAAGACATTGAGATCAATAACAGGAAGTAAAGTTACATGTCTTATTTTCCGTTTTTCTTATCCCAGCGATTTTAACCAGTATTTTTAATAATTCAGCATCACTTTCCCAATTAGTTGTAATTTTGCCGTGATACAATCCAGAAGTTACATATTTAAATTTATTTAATCAGTCCCCTCAAAATCCAGTTACCATATATTCAGATTTCTCTGTCCACGTTTCTATAATCCAGCTGTCACATATTCACATTTCTTTATCCAGTTTCTCTAGAATCCAGTTTCTCTAGAATCCAGTTTCTTGAATCTATTTTTCTATTTTGATTTATTCTGCTTTGATAAAAGTCCTGAGATTAAAAACCTGTTCAAGGGACTGCTTTACAAAAAGATGGAAAAAATGAAAAGGTTTATATTGCGAAATCATTAGATTTTATAGCATAAAAATTTAATTTTTAGTAATATTTTTAATTATCCAAATATTAGATATTAACAATTGATGCGAATAAGTTCGAAAAAAGAGCGTAGAGGTAACCATTAATATTCTGCTCAAATTTCACCCATCATATTTTCAATGTCCTGTTAATCAGCAGAAAAACCGGGAAAAAATAAGTGGAGTAGAAATCTTTTCAAAGTAACCGAACCTCTGGCGCCATCTGTGAAATCAAGGAGAAAAGTCGAAACAGGAAGAGGCAGCATGATGAAAAAGAGTAAAGGTTTCAGAGGATTGCAATTAAAGAGAGGGTTAAAAAGCTGGTTGATATTTACCGCACTCATGCTTGTTTTTTGTTCGGTCATACACCTGGCAGGAGCAGCAGAGCCTGAAAATTCAGGAGAAAGCATTACTCCCTCAAACGACGGAATTATGGACAGAATTATGACATATATAAAAGGGCTGCTGGGAGAAGAAAATATTCAGGGCTCCGGAGCAGTTTCCGAAGCAGCAATCTCAGATATTCAGCAGTCGGCAGATTCCGAAAAAGCAGTCCTGAAAATTGCAACTCCGGGAATGGTAAAATCCACGTCCTTTATAGGGGACTCAAATCTCGGAGTTTTTGCCCATCTCTCAAACCCTCCTCTCATGAAAATGGACTCAGGTGGGAAACTTACAGGCCAGCTTGTCGAAAATTATGAAGTCTCGGAAAATAACACCTGCTGGACATTTTACCTTAAAAATAACCTCTACTGGAGCGACGGAGAACCTGTGACTCCGGAAGACGTTGACTTTTCAATCAGGTACTACGGAAAAAAGACTCCCTGGGCAAGCTGGATAAACGATACTCTTGAAAGCTCGGCTGTTTCGGACGCAAACAACTCAGTAACCTTCAAATTTAACAAGCCTTACACCCGCATCGACCTGGAATTTGCCACCTACAATATTCTCCCTGCCCATGTCTGGGAAACAATTGAAAACCCGATGGAATACACGAATAACGGCCCTTACACAGGCTGCGGGCCTTATTACCTCAAACAGATAGACCTCAATGCCGGGAAGCTTGTTTTTGAGAAAAACCCTTACTGGAAAGGAAAAGCTCCGGAATTCGAAACTGTGGAGGTCCATTTTTACTCAAGCGCTGACGTTGCTACCCTTTCCCTTAAAAACGGCGAGGTTGACACCTATTACAAATATGCAGGTTCATACCCCTATTCCGGAATCGAGCAGCTTGAAGGAACTGGAAATTTCGACTTTATCGAAAAGACGGATATAGGCCTTGTTTTCCTTGCATTCAATCTGGAAAAAGCACCTTTTTCGGACCCGGAATTCAGAGAAGCTCTGGCTTATGCAATAAATTATGAAGAGATCGTAAACCTTGAGATTCTGGGTCACGGGGAAGTACCTAACCGCGGTTTTGTGCCACCTGCCATGGAAAACTTCAAGGAAACCGAAAAACTTGAGTACAGCCCTGAAAAAGCCAGAAAAACTCTGGAAAAAGCAGGATATAAGGATAGTAATGGAAACGGGATACTTGAAGGAAAAGACGGGAAAGACATCAAGCTTGAAATCCTTATCCGGCCGGAGTATGCCCGTACAGGCGAACTTCTTGAAGAATACTTCGAACATGTGGGCCTTGCTTCAGACCTGAGGACTGCGGATTCCGATACCTGGATGACACTCAAGGATAATTACGAGTATGACATGACAGTAACCCGCTCCACCCCCTGGGGCATGTTAATGCACGCGAGCTGGGGAAGCGGCTACTTTGATTCCAGAAGGACAGGGCAGGGAGTTATGCATAACCTGGATGACACCGAATTCCTGAAGCTCTGCGATGATGTCCTCGCAATCACGGATCCCGAAGAGCTTCAGGCCTATGCATATGAAATTCAGGACTACTATGCAGAAAACCTGCCGGCAGTTCCTCTCTACTGGAACAGTGTTGTTACCCCGTATAACAGGCACATTGAGGGCTGGTATACCGATCCCCTTTACGGCATTTATAACCTTGATAACTTTGTAAATGTGACAAAAATAGATGCATAAAACATAACTGGAGGTATCAAAAAAATTCTGAAAAAGAAATCCTGGAAGTTAAAAAGGTAGAAAAAGAAGTAGAAAGTACGGCAAAATAGTGCAGGAAATAAAATAAGAAATAAGACCAATGTCAGGGATAACAGGAAAAGGGACCCGGTATCTTGCTTCACTCGCGCTCATAATCATCATCAACTTTACCCTTCCCAGGCTCATGCCCGGGGATCCGGTGAAAAACCTCATAGGAGAAGATGTATATGTGTCCGAACAGGTGATGGAAGAGCTGAGGGCAGAACTCGGGCTTGACAGGCCTCTTTACGAGCAGTTTGCATCCTTCGTTTCAGACATCCTGCACCTTGACCTGGGGTATTCTTACCACCTCCATGCTCCTGTTGCAGAGATCCTCCTTGACAGGATTGGATGGACCCTGCTGTTTGTAGGGTCGTCTGTAATTATCGGAGCCTTTGCAGGAAGCCTGCTCGGAGCTCTTGCAGGGTGGAAGCCGGAAAAGAGAACAAGCCGTGTTACAGGTCTTGCATTTATTGTTTTTTCCTGCACCCCTCCGTATTTTCTTGCCCTTCTTTCCCTCTATATTTTTTCTTTCAGGCTGGGACTTTTTCCTTCAAAAGGGTTTTATGACGCCCCGGAAATAGGGAGCATACTTCATCACCTTTTCCTGCCAATCTGTGTGATGTCTGTTTTTTCGGCATCCAGAAATTTTCTGGTCATGCGCGGAAGTGTGATCCAGGAAAAGAAAGAGCTTTACGCTCTCTATGCCAGGGCAAAAGGCCTGAATGATACCGGCGTACTCTTCAGGCACGTATTGAAAAATTCCTCACTCCCTATCATTACCCTTCTCGCGCTCGACTTTGGGTTTCTATTCAGCGGAGCGCTGTTTATAGAAATAATTTTTTCGTTAAACGGCATGGGAACCCTTATTTACGGCGCAATAATGGGAAAAGATTATCCCCTTCTCCAGGGGGCTTTTCTGGTAATCTCCCTCACAGCCCTGCTTGCAAACATGCTTGCTGACCTGCTCTATGCTTTAATCGACCCCAGAGTCAGGAGACCTGCATGAGCCTGGAAGCTGCCCATAGCGAAAGCTCCTGTATAACAGAAGCCTGTACTGAAGAGCATCCTGAAAAACAGCTTGAAAATTCGGATTTTATTTTAAAACTCCCTTTAAAACCCCCATTTAATTATTACAGAAAGCAGGGAAGTTTTTTGGGACAACTGAATTATGGAGGAATTTTTCTCTTTGCCTTATTCCTGTTTATGGCATTGTTTCCTTCCCTGCTTGCCCCTTACGCCCCTTATGACCGCTTCACGCCTTACGAAGAACCTTCAGGACAGCACCTTCTCGGGACGAACGACATAGGAAACGATATCCTCTCAGAACTTGTGTACGGGGCAAAGGTCTCACTGACAGTGGGATTTGCAGCCGCCCTTGTCTCAACCCTGATAGGGACCATCCTCGGGCTCTGTTCAGGCTATTTCAGGGGGGCTGTTGATGAGCTGCTAATGGGTTTTACAGATATTGTCCTTATTATCCCGAAAATTCCCCTTATCATAGTCCTGGGAGCGTACCTGCAGCCCAGCATCTGGATCCTTGTCCCCGTGCTCGGCCTCCTATCCTGGGAATCCACTGCCAGAGTTACCAGATCAAAAACCCTCCAGTTAAGGGAAACAGGCTATGTTAAAAGTGCCAGATGCATGGGTTTTTCTTCACAGCACATTATGTTCTCGGATATTTTGCCCAACCTCTACCATGTCCTGCTGCCCAAATTCATGCTGGCAACAGCCTCGGCAATGATTTCGGAAGCCTCTCTTTCTTTTCTCGGGCTCAGCGATGTAAGCATGAAAAGCTGGGGGACAATGCTTTCTTTTGCTTTTTCCAGAGGAGGTTTTATCAGGGACATGTGGTGGTGGTATTTGCCTCCGGGAATCTGCATAACCCTCTGCGTAATATCTATTGCACTCATAGGGTTCGGGATCGAAACTAAAAAAGAGGAATATGCAGCAGGCGGAGAGGATGCTGTATGAAGTCTCCCACCAGAGATAAGCTGCTTGAAGTAAAGAACCTCCAGGTCTCATTTTTGGGGATAAAAACCGTAACTGCCCTTTCAGGGATCTCTTTTTCGATTGGGGAAAGAGAAACACTGGCTCTGGTTGGAGAAACCGGGTGCGGTAAATCCGTAGCTGCACATGCAATTATGCGCCTTTTGCCCCCCGAGTCCGGAGTGAAAGGGACTGTGGAATTAAGGGGAAGAAACCTGCTCGGGTTGAGTGAAAAAGAGATGACAGAGATAAGGGGAAAAGAAATCGGGATAATTTTCCAGAACCCCTCCCTTGCCCTCAATCCCGTGTATTCCATAGGGCATCAGCTTGCAGAACCCCTGCGCCTGCACAGGAAGGAAAAGAAAAAGAAAGCCCTCTCCAGGGCAGCAGAAGCCCTTAAAAATATGGGTTTTGCAAATACCGGCGAGATAATCAATTATTACCCTTCATGGTGCTCAGGGGGAATGAACCAGCGATTTTTGATTGCAGCTTCAACTATCCTTGACCCTGCGCTCCTTATAGCAGATGAGCCTGGAAAAGGGCTTGACAGAAGTTGCTTATCCGAACTTGAAGCCGGGCTTAAGAGATTGAAAGAAGAAAAGAAAACTGCCCTGCTCCTTATAAGCCATGACCTTGGTTTCGTGCGAAACCTTGCAGACAGGGTTGCAGTGATGTATGCAGGAGAGATTGTTGAAATTGCAGACTCTTCAGGGATTTTCGAAGAACCTCTGCACCCCTACACAAAAGGTCTCCTGAATAGCCTGCCAGAGAAGGGCTTTATCCCCATACCCGGATTTTCCCCTCCCCTCAGCAGGCTCCCTTCAGGCTGCAGGTTCCACCCGCGCTGTCCTCTGAGGAAAAGATGCTGTATTGAAAACCAACCGGAGATTATAGAAACAAACGGAAGAGCTGTGAGGTGTTTCCTATACCCCTGAGAGCGGACCGGCTTTCAAAAACATACGGAGCCAGCTTTCTGAGCACGGGAAAATGTATTTTCCATGAGATCTCGCTTGAAATAAGGCAGGGTGAAACTTTCGGGCTTATGGGAGCGTCCGGAGAAGGAAAAAGCACTCTGGGACGGGTCATTGCCGGCATTGAGAGACCCACATCAGGCTCCGTATATTATAATGGCTACGGGCTTACCGAAATGAAAAAAATCGAAAATGCAGCCTTCCGCCGTAAAGTCCAGATAATGTTTCAGGACCCTGCAGATGCTTTCAACCCGAGGAAAAAGATAGAGCAGGCAATTTCTGAAGTGCTTAAACTCCTCAGAGTCCCAGAAGCCGGATATGCCTCAAAGATAGAAGAGATGCTTGTAACCACAGGTCTCCCTGATGAAGTGCTTTCCCGTTACCCCATCCAGCTTTCGGGTGGACAGCTCCAGCGCCTTGCCCTGGGCAGGATTCTTCTTCTCAACCCGGAATATATCATCCTTGACGAACCTACTTCTGCCCTTGATGTCTCGGTGCAGGCACAGATCCTCCATATGCTTAAAAGGGTTCAGGCTGAAAGAAACACAGGCTATCTCCTGATTTCCCATGATGAGGCAGTTATCCGCTTTATGTCTGACAGCTATGGAGTGCTTGAAAATGGGCAGCTGAAAATAATCGAATAAAATAATCGAATAATAGATTTTAATCGAATAAATAATCGATAAATGATCAATAGATAACCGATAAAGAATAGCTAAATAGATTTCATGACCCTGCATAAGTTCAGGTAAATTCTGACCGTGCAACTAATTCATTATCCTGAACCATTCTTGGACGCTTGATGCAGAAAAATAATATTTCCAGAAAGGAAAAAGGGAAAAGGGGAAAAAGGGAAAAAAAGGAGAAAAAAGTAAGCCAAAATTCCGGATTTAAAAAAGCTCCAGAATGGCTTCGGGACTTTCAAGTACGGTGATCCCCTGCAGGCTTTTTACAATCTCAACATTTCGCATGTCCACGTCCCTGACAAGGACTTCAACAGGTCCACCTTTTATAGCATTATAGGGGCAGAGTTCTTTGCAGATCCCGCAGCCTTTGCATTTAAGCAGGTCTATCTGGTCCGTGACGCCGTTTTTCTCGCTGATTGCTTCATGTGGGCAGTTTTCCCGAGGGGGGCATGTTTCGCAGTGTTTGCACTGCTTTCTGTCAATGTTGTAAGGCATTTCGGATATAATCGAGCCTTCGATGTCCACAGGTACGACAAATACCGGGACTCTCCCTTTGACAGCCTGGGAGACAGCATTGGTTACAAGGGAATCGGCAATCCCATAAGCGATTTTCGAGACTGTGTTTGAAGTTGCAGGCGTAACGAAAAGGGCGTCATACCTGTCAAGAGCAAAACGCCCTACTTTGGGGGAACTTGAACCCTGCTCGCTTTCCCGGAAAATCTCTTCAAGGTAGTCTCCTCCCGAGATTTTTACAAGCTTTTGCTCAAGCCCGTACATCCTGAGCACTTCTTCGGCTGCCCTGGAAACGTATGTGTTTACGGAAAGTTCGGGGTTCCTGAGTTTAAGTTCTTTAAAAACCTGATAACTGCGGTCAAGGAAATGACCTGCACCTGTGATACCCCATGCAATTCTCTGAAAGCTCATGAAAATGAATCATGCCTGAGGGAGATGATATAATTTTCTAAAAGAAGACATCCTGAAAGTAAAAGAAAAATTAAAGTCCGAGAGCTTCATAAATCAGTTTCATAGCTTTTTTTTCAGCATCTCCTCCACATTTGGAAGCCAGGGACTCATAGTGCCGGATCAATTCAAGATATTTTTCTTCACCGGTCAACTGGTAACGGGTTGCATGGACTGTAGCCTCAAGCACGGCATTGAACCCCCTGTTGGGTACCGGGAGCTCCTTTATGTTGCGCTCATTAAAGCCAGCGTTAAGGGGAACAAGATCAGCAACAAGGGACTGGTCAGTGTTTCTAAGATTAATGCACTCAAAAACGACCCAGGCAATGGCTTCTTTGAGGACAGGAAATTTAAACTCGCCTGCATCAACATATTCAAATTCGGAAGGCACAAGGTCGGAGAAGGTCGAGCGTACAAAGAGAATGGGGTCGTAGACAACGTTTGATGCGAGGCACTTCTCTTTAAGGACGTTTTCCCAGGTGTGGCTGCCTTTGAAAAGGCGTACAAAAGGTCTTTCGCCCTTCATAACTATGCCTATGGGAGCAGCATTGGGGTGCTCAAATCCGGTGCTTGCGATGATCTCGGAAATTCCCTCCCTGATCCCGAAAGACGAGAGGTCAATATCATGATACTGTTTTTCAAACCCCTGGCGATCAGACAGGAACCCGATCAAAATCTCAGGCCTCCAAGAAGGGCAATAAAAAGTGCTGCAATAATGATATCTGCCGTAGAACCCGGGTTGATCCTTTTATCCAGAAGCTCGGAATCAAATTCCTGTATTCTGGGAAGAATAGAAGCAAAATCTCCTGCTTTTTTCCCTGAAATTTCCCAGCCTGAAAGAACCTCACCTGCTCTGGAAGAAACGTAATCTGCAGTTTCGGCGTCAAATTTGGTCTGGATAAAGGTGTCCCTGTGTTTTGAAAGCAGTTTAAGGAAAGTGTATACCACAGCCTCATTGATCCCTGTGCCCGAACATATGGAAACCGAGCCTCCTGCCAGAGCTTCTTCCCGGCAGTTCCGTGCATCCATGAAATCAAGAATGATTTTTGCTCCTTCAAGGCAGCGCCCGAAACCTGATGTCCATTCATTTGCGATCAGGTCATAGCCCTTTGCAATTTCCATAAGGGAGTAAAGGGTAATATTCTGATTCCTGAGGTCGGAAGTTGCTTCAGGGTCTTCAAGGTCAAATTCTTCAACGCTGTTTACCCTTACCCCTGCATGCCCGAAAGCCCTGTAGAACTCAACAGCATCTTCACAGTCCGTTTCCCGGACAAAAGCATGGGCATGGGAAGCAAGGTTCTCAAATTCCTCTGCCTCGATCCGGAAAAATGTTTTTCCACAACCGGGTTGCTCTCCCTGTTCTCTAGAAATTTCACCTGCAGCCATTGCCAGGGGGATCAGGAGTAAAAAAGCCCCGAAATGAGTGTTTCCTCCCTGCTGCCAGGCAGAACTTTCATAAACTGCACTTCTGAGAAGCTGTCCTATCCGTCCCGTGCTTTTTGCGGCAAGCTCAAAGACAGGATATACGGCAACTGAAGAGGCAACAAAATGTTCAAAACAGGTGTCTGGATAATTATGTTCCCTGTCAACGTTTCCCGGTTTAGGGGAAGCTGATACCTCAAGCAGCATGGCAAGCTGTGCACAGCGTGCGATCAGGCTTGGGGCAGGGCGTTCTCCCCTCCATTCAGGGTTATGGCAGGATAAAACAGTTTTATCTGGATTCATTTACCGGAATCCTGGCATTGTCAAGGATATGTTTTGCCAGCTTCTCTTTAAGCTTCATGTATTCTGCGTCAGAGAGGTCTATAGTGTTCAGCACACCGTCCCTGATCCAGCAGGGCTTTGTAATCTTGCAGCACCAGACCAGGCTCCCGAAACAGGTGTCCTCTCCGAATTCAAGCATTGTGCCCCTGGCAAATTCCAGTTTTGTGCGGGCGAATTCTTCTGCGGTATATCCCAGCTTTTTGAATTTCGCGTGCACAGGACAGGGTTTTACCGGAAGGCAGCAGAAAGCCAGTCCTCTGAAGTCCCCTTCACTGCAAACGTGTTTGGGAGCATTATACCAGCCTATTGACTGCTGATAAGAAGTGACACTTTCTACAAGTTCCTTTATCAGGTCTGAATTCTCCATGGCTCCCCTTGCAACGGATACCATGTCGGCTCCCCGGGAGAACATCTCCTTTGCAGCGGCAAAATCAGTGATCGAGTTGTTGCCTATAAGAAAGAGCCTTGTAGCGTCCCTGTAATTTGAAATTGCATCAAGGTCGGCTCCAAAGCCTTCAAGCATGGCGTCAACATGGATAATATCAGCTCCTGCCTTATCAATAAGCCTGGCAAGTTCGACGTCATTTACCACGTTTGCCCTTACCTTTACGGAGAGAACAACTCCGGTCTCTTTTATTGCCTTTATCCAGGCAGAGAGCCTCGGGAGGTCATGCAAAAGAGCTTCTCCTATGCCGGATTCAAGCATTTCAGGCTGTTTGCAGTGGGCATTTAATTCAAGAATTGCGCCTTCTTCCTTTACAAGTTTTGCAGCTTCAATCAGGGGCTCAAGGGTAGTGCTCCTCACATTTACCGCAACAGCACTTCCTGAGTTTACCGCCCGAATTTCCTGTTTTATAAGCTCCAGAGGTTCATCGGAAATGAACTCTTTCCTTCCCCGGGCTACGAGTTTTGATGCAACTTCCATCGACCCTTTATCAAGGTTGAAGGCTCCAAGCACTACCAGCCCGGCATCGCCTGCATACTGGTTGGCAAAAGCACTGTCTGCAATTCCTGCCATTGGAGCAAGTGCAATAGGATTTCTAAAACGGACATAACCAGTATACAAATCAAATAGATAATCACTCATGTTTTACCTCTTAAAAATAAGCGTGGAAATGAACACAAAAATGATAGTTATAGTCAGATATTAAACTAACGAATCTTTTTAGGCTTACGAGAACTTATTTCAAAGAATTCTCGAGGATGTGAAATACATATTATTTCACGATTATAATACTTATATATTAATATTTGGGAACATATCCGGCACACAGGAATGATATAGAACAGATGAAAGAAGTGACCCCGTCCGATCAAGAGCTCAAAAGACCGAAACTGGCAGAAAAATTAATTGGCAGTTGACAAAAAACTCTTATCGGGAGTTCATTTAAGTTCATTTTTACCTGTAGAAATATCATCCCATAAATATATATAGGTTTAAAAAATAGATAGAGCCAGAAATCAACAACATGCGAGAGAGGCTGGACGGCTTCCGGACCTTCAGGTCTGAGGAAAGTCTCCCCACCGCTCCGGACACACGAACATCTGTAAAGGATGTCGGGCGAGAGCACGGGCCCTGGCACAGAAACGATAACCATCCCCTGCAAATGCGATGATGCCATAAGCTGAGGTCGCAGGGAGAGTGGATGAAACGGCGAATCCTCGTGGGTGCAAGTTGGAAATCGGGAAGTACGAGCAGTCCGGAATCGTCCCGGTTGGTTTTGGTAACGCTTAGCCGAATGCCGTCGCTGCAAGAGTCCTCAGGGACCGTTTCTTACACTGCTGGGTGCAAGAAAGCTTTGCAGTAACAGAAGGGAGCTTACACGCCTCACTCGCACTCAATATCCTTTTTATGCTCATGTTTTTTTCAAAAGTTATCATTCTTTTTTCAAAAGTTATCATTCAACCTGTTTTTTAATTAATTTTTGATTTAATGCCTCTAAATTACTGATTTTTATCCTTAATGGACTTTATTTTAGATGCAGGTTCAGAAAGGCTGAAATTGAGCAGCAACCACCTGACATAATCTTTGTGGCTTCTATTTATTACAACCTCCTCCAGATATTTATCAATAATTTCCTTCCTGCTAAGAGCAAGCCTGAAAGAAGTCTCAGGGAAACGGTGCATGGCTTTTTCAAGTTTAAGGGAACTGGAGAGGAAATTACCGAACTCTTTCCTGCAGCTGGTTTCATACTCTTTAAGGTCGCTCAGTTTCCGGTTATAAAGTACGATTTCGGCTACATTTTCCGCTGCAAGCTGCCCTGAGCGAATAGCATATGAGATGCCTTCCCCTATGAAGGCGTCCACAAAACCTGCTGCATCCCCGCTCAGAAGAATCCTTGAACTTATGGTTTTTCTTTTAATTCCTCCAACCGGGATAATGTGAGAATGGACCTGAAAATCTCCTGAAAAGCCATTTGCCTGTAAAAAGTCCTGCATAACAGCCTTCGGGTGCTTAAGATGCTCGGCTGTTCCCACGATTCCCACAGAATAGTGTTCGGAATGGGGAAAAATCCAGCCATACCCTCCGGATGCGATTCCGAAATGCATATCTATCGCATTTGGAAAACGCTTTCTTATTACTTTATCCCTTTCAGGAATTTCGGAAACAAGGGCAAGGTCATATTCCGTTCTCCGGTCTTTACGCTTCCTGACACTGTATTTAAGCACGCCTTCAGATCCTTCCGCAATAAGGACAAACTTTGCAAGGTAAGTGTTCTGAGAAGTTCTAACCTCAACGCACTCTTCTCCTTCCTCACAATCAAGCACTTTTTCCCCAGAATGAATGTCAATGCCGGTTTCTCTTGCTTTATCAAGCAGGAAATTGTCAAAAGCTTTTCTTGAGACCAGCAAAGCTATTGAATAATCTTTTTGCATTTCAGTGCAGAGCTCCCTGAAATGAACCCTTATCCTTGAAATATCCTTTTCGATCAAATACTCAGGAAGTTTGAAATCCAGGCACGAAAGCGCGTAAGGAGATAGAGCTCCTCCGCAGGGCTTATACCTCGGGAAATTTTCTTTTTCAATCAGGAGGGTTGAAATTCCTGCTTTTCCGGCTACTCTTCCAGCAGAAGCTCCCGAAGGCCCTCCACCTACTATAATGAGATCATACATATCCAGAACACCTGTGCTTAAAGATGAGAAGCATGCCATTCATAGACAGCATCAAACGGACGATATACCTCACAAAGTAGATTGGCGTGGAAAAATAAAAAGATAAGGGAAAAGAAAAAATCAGGAAAAAACCTGATAAAACTTTTCTTCAGAAGAAACTTCCATCCCTGAAAGCTTACTTTTTTATAAAAGAGAGTACCGGTTTTCCCTCGGTTACATGATGGTGTGTGAAGAGAAGGTCCTGAAATTAGCAAAGTCAGAGGATATGGAGAATACTGAACCAGATAGTCATGCTGACCCCCCTGAAACAGGGCAAATTCTGGAGATATGCTGTCACCCACTACATGAATTTGATCTCCAGTATCATAATCTATAATCATCTGCAAAGAATATTCAAAATTTTAAGAGGATTCTTACTTAATGTAAACATATAATACTGCAGAGGATACGCCAGAGGGCCCGCAATTTCGGAAATTCGTCTATTTCTGTTTGAATGCTTCATTTTATTAATTAAATGTTCCTCTACCAGGTCGTTATATGATTCGTTATGCATTATGCTTCTTGCAGCAAGATTCGCGCTCTGAAAAGCGTATCTCATTCCGAATCCCCAGAGATAGTCCTGAAATCCTCCTGCTTCTCCGATGAGCATTGCCCCGTTCTCATCATAATAATTGTTTTTTATTTCAAACTGTCCATAACCACCAAATTTTTTTCCGGCAGCAACTTCTTTTTTATCAAGAAAATCCGAAAAATAGTTGACTGTGTTTTGAAGGAACTCTTCCGAACGATGGGTACTCCTGCGCTCATAAACGGTTGCAATCGTTCCGTGCCCATTTTTGGTCAGGAGATAAGAGTAAAACCCTCTGGCTATATCCTGTCCAAAAGCCATATGATAGCCGATCTCGGATCTGGTATTGAATTTGATTCCCCTTACATAGGCAGTTGCCTTTTTGGGACCGGTTGCATTCACTTTAGCAGTCATTTTCCTGTCCTGCCTGTAATTAAAGTGAATTTTCGCTCCCAATTTTTCAGCCTGTTCAAGTAAAGCTTTATCCAGGCAGCCTTCTTTGCTTCCCCTCCTTACCAGATAACAGCCGTTTTTTACACTGGCAGTTTTCATTTTATCCGAATAATGCACAGATAATTCCGAAATAGGCTCATAATCAAAAGACAAATCGATGCCATATGATTCTATCTGTTTCAGGACATCGATTTTTTCAGACCAGTTTTCTAACCCCTGCCAATCGTCGTTGAATCTTTTACCAACATAACTGCCCTTTTCATAAATATTAACTTTATAGCCATTATTACGGAGGATTATTGCACAGGCGAGGCCGCTTATTCCTCCTCCTAAAATATTAATTTCTTTGTCCATCCAAACACCTGCAGAGACTGGGGTTCTCAAATATTTATATTTATTTCGTTTTAGCTATACCTTATATAGAAATTAATTTATTGATGACAATCTGGTTCAGGTCAGGAGTCTAAATACTAAAAAAGAAGAATAATTAAAACAGGGTTAAAACAAAAAGTTAAAAAAATCAGTTCGTATTAAATTCCTCAAACACCTTAAGAACATTATGGTAATTCACCTCTGTTCCGAAACAGCCGTCTCTCTCCATAGGAATTCCATAGGTAACCACTTTCTTGTCTTTAAGAGCGCGCATGACTTTATTAATTTCGTAATCGCAGGCGATGAGCAGGACACCATCTGCAGATTCCATTTTCAGGATATTTTTAACAAATGAAGAGCCTGTCACGATGAAAACCTTATATCCGTATTTTTCAGCGTCTTTCTTTAAACGGGTAAAAACACACTTTCCACATAACTTGCACTGGATCCCTGTCTGTGTGGAGTAAGCAGGGCAGTCAAGGCTGCGCATGCAGTGAGGAGCGAGAATGACCCTTTTTTTCGTTTTAGCAAAAGCAGATTTATGGGCCCTGTTTTTCAAGGAAGACATCCATTTGTCCAGGACACGGGTATCTGAAAATTTGAGAAAAATCTGCCTTAGAGGCAAATAAAAAAAGTCAAGTACATCTGCATAAAAGCCTGCCAGAAAAACACTACGAGTAAGGCTCCTTCGACTGACCAGCAGGGCCACGCCTGAAAGAACGAATGAGATAACAACAATAATAAGGAGAACCTTACCTATAAGATTATACATTGCACATCTCCATTTTTTGAATTATCTCTTCAACATTTGCCTCGGTATTGAAGCATCCGTCTTTGAGAAGAAGTACACCCTGAACAGGGACAAAAGAGGCTGCCTGCATATTCTCGGAAAGCTCGTTGTAACAGGCAACTCCGAGACAGGCTTTTGGATTATATTCTTTAAAAATCTTTTTAACAAAGCTACCGCCCGGAACCACAAAAACCTTAAAATTACATCTGTCAGCCGCATCGCAGAGTTTTGCGATATCACAGAGACCGCACTTTTTGCACTCGTAACCGTGGATAGGATCACATCTTGCCTTACAATTGGGGTGGCGCAGGCACTGAGGAAGGAGCAGGATTTTCCTGCCTTTGACACGAATAAAATCATCGCACATAACAGCGTTTCTTACATCGATAAGGATATCATCCACAAGGGTATCTCTTATCCGGAAAACTCTGCAGATCCATTTTGAAGGGGAATAAAAGAGATAAAGTGTGAATAATACGAATCCCGGGAAAATGATTCTTTGTTTTTTAAAAGAATAAGCTCCGATAAGAAGGGCAAGTACGGTACCTGCAAGAGCGAAAAGTAACAGGAATATGAATACTTTTCCGAGAAATTCGTAGGGAATATGCATGTTCAGGGGAGGGTGATATCTGTATTTAAGTTTTTCTGAAAAATAAAAATAGCAAAAATATGAGGAATGAAGATAAAGGACTGAAATCAGCCCTTTATCTCTTTCACTTCTTATTTAGTCTCAAGTCCGAGAGCTTCTGCAACAAGCTCTATGACATCCTCGACAACCATGTCAACTTTGAGTGAGTCACGGCCGTCCATCAGATTTCTCTTACAGAATGGGCAGCAGCTGGAAAGGATATCTGCATCGGTTGCAACGGCATCCTTAACCCTGGATTCTGCGACTCCCAGAGCGAGATCAGGGATACCTGCCTTCACACCACCGCCAGCTCCACAGCAGCGCTGGAATTCTTTTACCCTGTCCATTTCGACAAACTTGACGCCAGGAATGTGTGAAAGCACATATCTGGGTGCATCAAAAACACCTACATGGCGGCCAAGGTGGCAGGGGTCATGGTAAGTGACTGTCTTGTTGATGGACTTTTCCCATTTGATTTTGTCCTGCTTGATCAGGTCCGCGAGGAACTCTGCAACGTGGACAACCTCAAACGGCAGTTCTTCTCCGAGAAGCCTAGGCCAGTCAACCTTGGAGGCACGGAAACAGCCTGCACAGGCATAAAGAACTTTTTTGGCACCCTTTTTCTTGAGTGCTTCGACATTATGCCTTGCCAGTTCACGGGGCACATCATCGACATGAACCTGACCTGTCCTGATAAGGGCTGAGCCGCAGCACCATTCCTCTTCACCAAGCATGGAAAACTTAACGCCAAGCTTGTTAAGCACACGTGCAGTCGCAAAGGCTAAAGCGAGCTGATTGTACCCTGCAGTACAGCCAGTGAAATAGACAACATCTGCTTTGTCTTCGATTTTCACGTCTGGTGGGACCCAGTTAAGCCTGTCTTTCTGGTCCTTCATGTAAGGGTTATGGTACTGCCCGATAAGTTTCGGGAACATGTTCTGCTTCCCAAAAGGACCTATCCCTTTCTTTACAAGGTTTGTCCTGAGGGCTTCCCAGAGTTCAACAGTGTTAATGCCTGATTCACATACGGTTGCACAGATACCACAGGTGGTACAGCCGTGCACGTCATCTTTAAATTCTTCAAGTTCAGACTGGGGGATTTCAGTAGGACCGAAGAGTTTTGCTTTAATCCCGTAGGATTTGTTCATGAACTGCCTCCAGCGCAGGATCTTATCCCTGGGTGCTAACCCGGGCTTCTGGCCGGAAGCTGCATAAGTTGGACACCATTTTACACATTCACCACAGCGGGTGCAGGAGTCGAGCTCCATGAGCTGGACTGCTGTAAGGTTTTTGGTGTCTATTGATGGAGTTTTTTTTGCCATTTTATTCTCCTCCCTTATTTGCAAGGATTGCAAGCGGGGTGGCGATTACATGTATATACTTGCTGTATGGGATATATGCGATACAGAAGAGCAGGGAGATCACAGAGTGGAAGAGAGCTGCCGGAGGTGCTGTTACGGGATCGAGTCCGAAGCCCCAGATGATTCCGGTTCTGATACCGTCGGCAATAAAGCCGGAGATGGTGACTATGAAAACTCCTCCAAGCAGAACCCAGTCATACATAATGGAAGCTTCCCTGACTTCAGAAACAAAGAGCCTTCTTACTACTGCAATCATGACTCCTATAAGCAGGATATAGCCGAATATGTAGTTCGGAAGAGATAGCATCTCTCTAAATTCGGCAGGAGTAAACGGAAGTTCAATTCCGATCTTTTCGGTCATTTCGACTGCAAACATCAGTCCTGACAGAGCGAAAAGGGACATCCAGCCTGCAAAGATAGTAAAGTGCATGAACCAGCGAATAGGGCTTCTTTTAAGGATTCTTCTCTGGAAAAAGATGTCAAGGATGAGAACCTCTAAAATGGGCTTTCCATGGTGATGAGATTCTGCTCTGACCTGTGCCCACCAGGTTTTTAAGAACCTGATCGCGCTTCCTTTCTTTCCTGTTGGAGGTTCGAGAGCGTAACCTGTCACTCCTGCCCCCCATTTCTGGAAATTACCGATCATACCGTATAAAAAAATTACAACAGCTATAGCGCTGAGTATCATTATCTGGACAAACGTAAGACGAAGTGCGTCCGAGAGTCCAGAGAAGTATGCCATCTCACTGCTAATAGTTTATTCCTCCTATATATGGGTAAAAACTGAGAACTGATACTGCTTTAGAATTATTATTGATTACAGAATATCAACAATAGCAAAGACATGTCGAGAACCGTAGCGACTGTCTGTATAAGGTTTGAATAGTCTGTTAGTCTTTGTATCTATTATATTTAAACGTTATCTTTATAACACAATACATCGAAAAGCTCGCAAGAGCCACGAAAACAGGGTAGCATTAAAGCCATTTGAAAGGAAAATAAAAAGAAAACTGGAAAAATAATGATAAAATTATAATACAAGAATTATAAATCTATTTATTGAAACTCTTCCCGACGAAAAATAGAAAATATCAGCATTAGAAAGCTCAGAGAATTCAGAAAAAAGAATGTACATTCCGAAATTTGAATAATAGAGCGAAAAAAAGCTGGAGAAAAGGAATTCAGATAAAATTTTTTCAGATAACACTTTTGAATTCCGCTTGAGAACAGAGTTCTTTTCTAAAATAGAACTACCCCAGCTTTTGTACGCAACTATCCAGCTTTCATTTAAAATTACTTGCTAGATAGGACTGATTAGAACAGCTATTTGAGATCGACTCATATGAACCGATTTAACCACTGTCCAGTAATATATAGGGCTGCTTACAGCCCAACTCCTTCTTTGAATTTCTCAATTCCTATTTCATCTATCATTGCGCCAATCCGTTTAGATTTTCCATATCCTTTATAGAAGTTGATTATCCTCTCAACAAGATCCAGAACCTGTTCTTCGGAAAGGTCCTTTGCCACAACTTCCCCTAGTCTCGGGCGTGGCCCTGCATTTCCCCCCACGCTTACATTAAAACCCTTTGCAGTACCCACAATTCCTACGTCTTTTATGATCGTTTCGGAACAGGAATTTTGACATCCTGAAACACCCATCTTGAATTTGGAAGGAAGCTGCATACCATGGTACTTTTCATCAAGTTTCAAACCAAGCCCTACAGAGTCCTGCTTTCCCCTCTTGCAAAAGGTAGTTCCGGGACAAATCTTGACGCTCCTGACGCAGAGCCCGATAGCTGCACCGGGTTTCATGCCGAGTTCACCCCAGGCTGAATCCAGGTCTTCCTCCTTAAGTCCCACAACTGCAATTCTCTGTGCTGAAGTAACTTTGAGAGCTGCAGCCCCATATTTCTCTGCAATGTCTGCCAGCTTTCTCAGGGTTTCGGGATAAACGATCCCTCCGGGAATGTGCGGAGCAATAGCATAAGTTTCCCCATCTCTCTGTAAAATTGCAGCCTTCTCAGGAAGGTCCCCCTTAACATATTCTTTTGTCATGCTTTTACACTCTCCATGTTAATAGTTCAAGTTTGTTTAAGGATCTAATTATCGGCTAGCCTGAGCCCTATATCCGGACATCGGAGCAAAAACTGAGTTGATGAACAGGCTGAGTTCCCGAACAAACTTTAACCCGCGAATAAACGGATATGGAAACCTGTTTTAGCCCCAGTAAATTAGACCCCTTACATAACCGAAGAACCTCAATAATCCGGCACCCTTCCGGATTAGAGGAATAAAACTTCTGGACCCATAAAGAGGACACCAGATCAGAGAAATATATGCTCAAAACAATATAAATTGTTCTCTTTCTTAACTTAATACAATTTTTACGGCGTAACAGTTTAAAATCTGCCCAGGATTGAGCATCAATAGGGACAGTAAGTTTGATTCTGTGATCTCTGCATATCAGTCCCTTCAGTAATTGCGCAGGTTTCGACTTGATCAGCATAATTTAGATTCGCCCATCTGTGCACCGGCATCCACCCACAAACCCGCAAGTACACGATTTCGCGCATATTTGTGGGGCTTAAAGCTTCAATGATCAAGTCATCCCTGTAAAATGTGATCTCTCCGGCGCTACGCAGGACGTGGATGTCTACCTGTTTTCTCACTCGCTCAGCAAATCCTAATTTTTGCCCAATGTATATTCTCGCATGAATTTGGCTCTATCCTGAGTTATATAAATACCATCTGACTATCTTAATCGATTGCCATCATAGAATTATGATCTGGCTGTCGTACCGAGTCCCGAATATAGACTTGAAAATGGGTTTCAACTTGCTGGCTTGATGATCTAGACAAATTGGGAGGATTTGACAGGACGGAGTGAGGACTGCTTGGATGAGCTGTGAAGAAGTTCGAGATTTCTGGCAGGTTATGGCAGACTAGCCCATTTTTCAGCCTGCCAGCTGGGAGCACAGCGAAAATATGTTTTTTCCGGTGGAAGTGTACCACGTCACTCGTTGCGACTGGTAGACTAAGTAATTATTGTTTAAACCCAAAAATCTTCGGATCCAATTTTAGGAGTTATTGGTTCGTCTGCATTATCTATTTCGCCTTCTAATGTATTGTTTGTGCTGTTAAAACCATAGGTTACTTTAATTTCAGTATTTAAACCTCCAGTGTTACCTTGCAATGTGTTATTTTGAGAATGATAAATTATAACTGAAAACGAATATCCACCTTTTACAATAATGTTATTAAGAACTTTATTATTATTTGAATTAATAAGACTGAGGCTGAAATAGTTATCCAGAATCGAGTTATTATTTAGCTCATTGTTAGAAGAATTAGTAAGGTTTATACCCTCCCAGTATTTTAATATAGTATTATTTATTAACCTGTTATTATTTGAATCTTCTAAACAAATTCCTCCTATTCCTCCTCCTCCATTATCTAATTTGGCAATTAGTCCAAAACAGGAGAAATTATTGTTACTTACTTGGTTATTAGTAGAATTGTTTAAATAAATTCCAAAAAAGTTGTCATTTATTTCATTATTATCTTGAGTATTTCTGTTTGAATTATTAATGTAAATGCCATACATATTATAACTTAATTTATTTCCAGTTATGTTACAACCAGACCCACTACAATAGATGCCAGATTTATTCTGTGATCCAGTTATATTAAAGCCACTAACCGTTACGTTGTTTGCAGTAATCTTAAATACATCTCTCTCTGGGTCTGCAGCCTGAATTATCGCGTTTTCATGCTTCCTTTCCTTCGAGATTATACTCAGAGGTTTATCGATAGCCAAATTTTCTTTATATAATCCCGAGTAAACAGTAACAGTACCACCGGAACAAACATTGTCTATTGCCTGTTGTATTGAATCTCCCGAATGTACATCAATATTTATCGAGCTATTGTTAATATTTTCAAAAGATTTTTGGGGATATATGCAATTACCATTTGTATTGAAAATATATAGCATTGAAGCAAAAAAAATTAACAATAAGACGAATGTTAGTTTTATATTGATTTTTTTAAGTGGCATAATTATCTCTTCTTTCAAAAATAAATGGGTGATTAAGGTCTCACCCATGTTGCTGTTGAACTGTTCCAATTTCCAAAAGTAATGTAATGTTCACTTGAATCCCATCCATCATGAAGGTAAGCATAAACAGTTGTACCCGAGATACCATAACCTACACATGTAACAGAATGGTTTTTATATGCACCAGTATGTCCGCTTCCAACCCCGCCACCTTGCATACTCAAGACAAATGGTCTAGTGGTATTAATTTCTGACATGAGTTCAGATTTAGTCAAGGTATAGTCATTTACAGAATTAAAGTTCGAATATCCATGATTATCACAAACTGTATTTATACCATCATCAATTTTGGACACGGATGTACTATAGTTATAAGTTCCCATCGCTGTTGCTAACTCCGACATTAGTGTGTTACCAGTTGGAAAGTTTGGATATCCATTCCCGTCCCAATACCCCAGAACCATACCACCCGCAGTTGGAGCGCAGCCATAAGTAAGCGCGAGATAATAAGGAACACCAGATATTTTTTTATAATAACCAACCGCTTGAGTTGAGTAAGTACTTTCTGTACTTGATACTGTTCCTATCTCATCACTTTCCTCTACCACTTGGTCTTCTAAATAATTCCATGCTTCTTCGATTTCATCACTGTTAACAGTTTCTACTTTAACAGTTTTTACTTTATCTTTGCTGGTGTTAGAAACATTTTCAGCACACTCGATATTTGATGTAACGAGATCTACAACAACTTTCTTTTTATTTCCGTTTTTACTATCTAGAAGACTGTATTGAGTATAGTAGAATGTTGCACCTTCATAGACAGGCACACTTTCCTCAACATTCAGTTTATTTTTGTTTGCATAGTTTTCTACTTCGTTTTCTGATTTCTCGACCATTGTAGAGATTTTAGTTGGGAGTTGCCCCTTTGAGAATTCAAGGATTGGATATTTATCTTTCGTGGCAGATGTAATTATGTAGCCATCATATTCGCTATTTTTCATCACGTCAAAGGAATATGCTGTGATATTTCCTTCCAAGTCATAAAATGTAATGTCAGGCTCAACAACTGCATTCTCCCATCCCGATAACTCAGGTATTGTTCCAGAAAGTTCTACCAGATAAAAAGCTGCAATTTCTTTTGCCATATCTATACTCAGGGTTGTAGATGTTTGTTCGTTGATACTTACTGGGAGTTCATTTGTCTCTGCATAGGCAATAGAACATGAACTTATTAATAAAATTCCCATAAGTATTATAGTTCGTGTTAATTTACTCGTATTAGATAATATTCTGCTTCTTGCTTTCATTTCTTTCCACCTTATTTATATTCACGGAAAGGCAAGAATCAGCAAACTTTAATAGTCATGAAGTAGCATATTTCTTGCCTTCGGGTATGTGGGGTTCGGTAGAGTTTGAGACCTGTATTGAACCCCGCATAACATTCACACTTTGTGATTTTTTAGTTATTCATTATATAGTTTCTGTCCATGCTCTCAAACAATCAGCTGGCAGAAATATTTACAGATTTGTATATAGATCTGGAATGAATGCATGAAAATTAGTCGAGAGTTTGCACAAAAACTATATAAAGATCAGATAATAGATTGTTACTTTTATCGTTTTTTAACATACTTTATGCACAATATTAAATACTACATATAGTGTTTTCCAACAAAATTCACTTAAATATTGCACGAAAATAGCATTTTTGACGTTTTGATCCTTAGCCAAATCCAAATGTAGATTGTATGTGTACACAAAGATCTGGAAAAATAATTAAAATGTTTATCCCTCAATTAGCCATTAAGTTTAACCCTTCCAGATAAATTTCACAGCGTAGTCTAATATATAAGGGAAATGAATAAGACCTCTTCATATTTTAATGAAGAATCATAAAGAAATAAATAGAAAATCATACTGAAAAGGATAGCAAAATATATTAAAACAAGAATATTATAAAATATTTGAAATAATACAACCGGATGGAAAATAACCGGCATGAAAATTTATATTGATGAAGAAAAATGTACAGGTTGCGGAGCATGTAAGGCTGCATGCCCTAAAGGCCCGAGGGTTTACTCCATTGAAGAAAAAAAAGGTAAAAAGGTCTGTGTTGTAAAGGACCCTTCTTACTGTCTGGGGTGCAGGATGTGCACGACTGTCTGCATGGCAGATGCAATTACCCTTGAAAACTAATTCTAAAAAATGCGTTCAGGATTGAGAAATTTGTCATTAAATATTCGAGTAGTGCTTGTAGAACCCATGTACCAGGGAAATGTCGGATCTGTTGCAAGAGCCATGAAAAACTTCGGATACTCCGACCTTGTCCTGATGAACCCCTGCGAACTTGAAGGGCAGGCAAGGGCAATGTCTTCTCATGCCAGGGACGTGCTTGAAGGGGCAAGGATCGTTTCAACCCTTGAAGAAGCCGTAAAAGGTGCAGACCTGCTTATAGGGACTACAGGAGTCTCAAGCCTGAAAACCGGAGAACATATACGCCTCCCTCTTTATACTGTAAAAGAGGTCAGAGAAAAACTTAAAGGATGCAGCGGCACTATTGCACTCCTTTTCGGGCGTGAGGACAACGGCTTCAGCAATGACGAACTGAAAGGATTTGATATGCTTGTCACGGTCCCAACTTCGGAAATATATCCGATTATGAACCTTTCCCACGCAGTTGCAATCGTGCTTTACGAGCTATCCGGACTCGAAGGAGGAAGCAATCCTCTTGCAGACGGCTTTGACCTCCAGCTCCTTTACGGGCATCTGGACGAGCTGCTTGAAGAAATAGATTATCCGGCTCACAAAAAAGACAAAACTTCCCTGATGCTGAGGAGGATATTAGGAAGGGCAGGGCTGACTCCGAGAGAAGTACAGACTCTCAGGGGCATAATAAGGAAAAGCGAGAGAAAAATGAGGCTTGCGTCAGGAGTTGAAACCCTGCAAAAAATAGAAGATCCGGGAAGCATAGAAAAGTTCATATGATAATAAGCTGTCTTATCAGAACCTATTATATCTTATACGTTTTTTTACTTTTTTAAAATCGTTTTCATGTAAAAACAACCTGATCGAAGATAGAAATTTTCATAAAAGCCAACTTTTGAGAATGTTATGACTGAAACAGAAAGCAAATGGGACGAGAAATTAAAGAGATTCTTTAAAGATTATTACTGGAATGAAATCCTTCAGCTGGCAAACGAATACCCGGACCAGCGTAGCCTTGCAGTTGATTTCACGGATATAGAAAAATTTGACAGGGATCTTTCAAGGGAATTTCTTGAGCATCCCGGAGAACTTATATCCGCAGCTGAAGCCGCTCTGAAAGAAATTGACCTGCCTGTAGAAAAGAACCTTGAGCAGGCCCATGTAAGGGTCATAAAAATTCCTAACAGGATTCCTATCAGGGAACTGAGAAGCAAACACCTCACACGTTTTGTTGCTATCGAGGGCATGATAAGAAAGGCAACAGAGGTCAGGCCAAGGATCACAAAAGCTGCCTTCCAGTGTTTAAGATGTGGGCACCTGACCATAGTGGAGCAGAACAGTTTCAAGTTCGAAGAGCCTTTTGCAGGATGTGAAGAGGAGACCTGCGGGAAGAAAGGGCCATTCAAGGTTTCAATTGAAGATTCAACTTTTATCGATGCCCAGAAACTACAGATCCAGGAGTCCCCGGAAAACCTGAAAGGAGGGTCGCAACCCCAGAGCCTGGAAGTGGACTCTGAAGATGACCTTACGGGGAATGTTACTCCGGGGGACCGTGTTATAATCAACGGAGTCCTGAAGTCAAGGCAGCGCACCCTCAAGGACGGGAAATCCACTTTCTACGACCTTATACTGGAAGCGAATTCCATCGAGCGCCTGGACAAAGATTATGATGAGCTTGAAATATCTGCCGAAGAAGAGGAACAGATCCTTGAGCTTTCCCGTGACCCGGCAATTTATGAAAAAATCATAAGCTCCATTGCGCCCTCTATTTACGGATACGAGGATATCAAAGAAGCCCTTGCACTCCAGTTATTTTCAGGGGTTGTGAAGAACCTTCCTGACGGCTCGAGGACGAGGGGCGATATCCACATGATGCTTGTAGGTGACCCCGGAATTGCAAAAAGCCAGCTTCTCCGTTATGTTGTCAAACTATCTCCAAGAGGCGTCTTTGCTTCAGGGAGGAGCGCGTCTGCGAGCGGTTTGACTGCGGCTGCCGTAAAAGACGACATGAACGACGGCAGGTGGACGATAGAAGGCGGAGCACTTGTCATGGCTGATATGGGAGTTGCTGCAGTTGACGAAATGGACAAGATGAGGACAGAGGACAAGAGTGCCCTCCACGAGGCAATGGAACAGCAGACCATAAGCATAGCCAAAGCAGGGATTATTGCAACTTTAAAGTCCAGGTGTGCCCTTCTTGGAGCTGCAAATCCGAAATACGGCCGCTTTGACCGGTATGAAGGGCTTGCAGATCAAATAAATATGCCTCCGGCTCTGCTTTCTCGTTTCGACCTGATCTTCGTTTTGCTCGATACCCCAAACCATTCCCTGGACAGCAGGATAGCAAACCACATTCTGCAGTCGCATTATGCGGGAGAACTCTCCGAGCAAAGGCAAAAACTTCCAGGGTCTACAATTTCTGAAGAATTTGTTGATGCTGAAATGGAAATAATTGAGCCTGTTATTGCACCGGAATTTATGCGGAAGTATATCGCATTTGCACGAAAAAATGTTTATCCGGTAATGGAAGAAGATACAAGACATCACCTTATTAACTTTTATACGGACCTCAGGAGAAGCGGAGAAGGCAAGAATACGCCCGTGCCCGTAACAGCCAGGCAGCTCGAAGCGCTGGTTCGCCTCTCCGAAGCCAGTGCACGTGTCCGCCTCAGTAATATAGTCACCCTTGAGGACGCAAAACGGACCATCAGAATAGTAATGAACTGCCTTAAAAACGTAGGAGTCGATCCAGAAACAGGAGCTCTTGACGCAGACATACTTGCTTCGGGTACAAGCATGAGCCAGAGGAATAAAATAAAACTCCTCAAAGACATAATAAAAAAAGTCAGTGATAGACACCCGGGTTCCAAAGCTCCTCTTGAAGAGGTCTATGCAGAGGCTGAAAGCGAGCACGGCATAGATAGAGGACATGCAGAGGAATACATAAAGAAGATGAAACAGAGAGGCGACATTCTTTCTCCGGACCAGACCCATATCAGGCTCATTAATTAAGTCAAAAAACAGCGGATTCTCGCAACTGAAACTGTTACTGTACACCAGGAAGCTCCCGAAGGAAAAAACAGTGTACCCGCAAACAAAATAATGATGGTTAAGCTGTAAATACTAAAAGGGCGAAATAGTATTCAAAAAGGGGAAATATGTATCTAAAGATCTATAAAAATGGAGAGCACGTGCTTGTTGCAGCCTGTGATGAGGAGGTGCTCGGAAAAACCCTGAAACATGGCAATACTATGGTAGAAATAAACAGAGCTTTCTATGAAGGAGAGCCTGTATCTGAGGAAGAACTGGAAAAAGCTCTGGAAGAAGCTACCACTGCAAACCTTTTCGGGGAAAAAACGATTAAATGCGCTATTAAATGCGGGCTTATCGATCCGGACTCTGTGATCGTTATAGACTGCGTACCTCATGCCCAGGTGTTTAGAGTTTAAAAAGCCTTGTGACATTTAAACAGGTACTTTAACTGTTAAGAGGGTGGGCAGTCCCGGTTGAAGTCTCCGGACAGCTCTACCAGTCCAAATAAAAAAAGCCTATAAAAAGAAACTACAGAATCGTGATACTGTGAGCGGAAACATTGAAGAAGCCGGGATCAGAATACTGCCAGAAGGGGAACTGATCTCCAGGGTTGTAGAAAAACATAAAAAGTTTCTGGAAGAATATCGGAAAGAATTTGAAGAACTGGACAGCAAGCTGAGCCAGTTTGAAGAAGATGCAAAAAATGCAAAGATTTCCAGAACCCGGATAGCAGAGCGAAAAGAAGTCCTGAAGGAAAAGAGACAGCAGTTTTATCATCAGGTAGAAGGACTGCTCGAAAAGGATCTCTTCCCGAAGCTGGACCCTGTAACTGCTGATAAAATAAAGGAAGACATTAAAAAACTCAAAGGACAGATCGAACCCGAAGAAGAACAGGATCTTAAGAACTCTTTTATGAAAAACCTGGGCGAACTTATCAAAGAGAAAGAGACAGGAGAAAGCCTTCTCCAGCAGGTCAACGCCAGATTGGACGAAGCCGGCAGCTCAAATATTGAGCTGAAGGAAATAAAAGAGTCTGAAAAACAGCTTGAAGAGGATGATGGAAGCAAAAGCAGCGAAATTTCCAAAAGCAAACCCCAGCACAAATGGCTCAGCACTAAAATAAAAAGTCATGAAGAAGCCCTGAGTTACTGGGAAAAACAAAAAGCATGAATTGTTTCGGAAACACGTGGGTGGTAAGACATGAACAACGACGTTTCAACAGCAGAAACTGCAACGGCCGACCTTTCAAACCTTAATGAACGGGAGCTCAAGGGCAAGGTTAACGAGCTCAGGAGCAGGATAGAGAAAAGCGAAAGGCAATTGGCTTCGATTTTCAAGGATCTGAAAATAAACAGAACCGATATTGACGAACTTAAAGCAAAGAGAGACACTCTGAACCAGCAGGTAAAGGAAAGGGTTGCAAAAGCGCAGGCACTTAGAGACCGCCGGGATGAAATAAATAAACAAATTGGGGAATACAAAGAGAAGAGAAGCGGGATCAATTCCAAAACCCAGGAACTTTTTTCAGGGATTGCGGAGCTCAAAGAGAAGCGTGATGAATGTAATAAACTATCCCATGGAAGTGTTGAATCCCTTTCAAAAGCTTATGAAGCTGAACTTGACGCCCTGTTTAATAAAGAACTCCCCCTTGCAGTTGAGATAAAAATAATGCAGAAGCTGGATGACCTGAGTAAACGCCTTGATGCCGCAACGAAGGCTAACGAGCTTCATTCGCAGATCCAGGAGAGTTATAAGGAATCCAAAGGTATTCATAAAGAAGGGGACGAGTTCCACGAAAAAATCCAGGCACTTTCGGATGAGTCTCAGGCGTGCCACCTGGAAATGCTTGAAAATTTTAAGGCAGCAGATGAGATCCGAAAAGAAGCAAATATGTACCATGCCCAGCTTACCGACAAAATTGCAAATATAAATTCCATTAAAGAAAAAATCGACCCCCTCAAGAACAATATTGCTAACAGTCGGAAAGAACTTTCATTATATCTCGATAAATTAAAAGATCTCCAGTTAACAAAAGATGAGCACAAAGTAAGCCAGAAACACAGCGATGCACGTGAAAAGCTTCAGAAAAATGCTCGCCTCAGCCTGGAAGACCTCAAACTCCTTATAGAAAAAGGAGACGTAAAATTCTCCACAAATGAATAAGAATTGGTAACTGCTCAGAGTATAGTTAACGGCGCTCCTATGAGCGCCGCACGAATACCCTCTAAAACAGGTAAACCGTTCTTTTTTCCTGTAGAAATGTACGCCCTAATTCTGCAGAAAGCTTGCGCTCCCATTGCTTTTCTGAAAGTTCCCGATATTTTCTGCTGTAGTTTCATCATCCTGATATCTCTTTCTGCCTGATTATTATCAAATGGAACTTTCAAATCTGTCAGGAATCTCAGAATCTTTTCTTTGTGTTCTATAAACCTATCCAGCAGATTCCTTGATTTTGTTTTTGGATTTTTACCGCGTTTTCCCTGTTTTTCAGGATTTAGAGAATGCGGATTTTCTTCAAGCGCTCTAATGATAATTGCATCAAACCTTTCTTCCAATGCTTTAATTTGCTCAAAATCAGGTTCTCTTAATTGCTCTTTACACTCATCAGTGTATTTCTTCATCTCAGTGAGCAGTTCATTCATCTCTTTAGCCCATGTCTGTTTATAGTTCTCTTCAATTCCTGTAAGTTCTCTCTGTAAATGAGCGTTACACAGAGCATGATCACAATCATAAACGTTGTAAGGTTTCCATCCATCATGAACTGCTACTCCCTTAAACTTCGGAAGAATTCCCATAGCATCTATTGCTTCTGCTCCTCTTTTTGTATGAGCAAAATAACATGTGTATTTTTCATTAGAAGCTACATGAAGCCAGTGTCTTTTTCCTTCAATCTTCATACCAGTTTCATCAAAATTGATTACAGGCGAGGCTAATAACTTCTCTCTAATAACGTTTTCAAATTCCTCTAAATTCTGGAAACATTCTCTTTCTGCTCTAATTATCGTAGCAGGACAGATTTTTATTCCCATAATGTCTTCAAATAACTCAGAAATTCTATCATAAGGAACAAACTGGTAATTTTTACAGTAAATAGCTGAAGCTAAAATATTAGGGCCATACTGAACCGGATATTTCACTGATTCGGGAAAAACGGCTTTATTCAACTTTCCACAACAAGGACAGGTTTTAATCTGACTTTTATGTTCTGTAACAATTAGATTTACGGGAGGAATGTCAAAGACCTGTCTTCTCTCATAAGCTTCAACTTCAACATTCTCAAGGGTAGATCCGCATTCTTTGCAGCAGGTCAAAGAATGTTCTATTACCTACTCAGGATGATCAACCATATCAAGAGTCGTGCCTGGATGACCTTCCTGACCTCCAGGTTTCTTCCCGCTTGGTTTACGCAGACTCTTGGGATTAGGTTTCTCTTTGACAAAATAATCAGTAGAAGGAGGTCGACTGCTGTTACGACTGTTTTGATTTAAACGAGATTCTAAGGCTACAAGTCTTTCAGTGAGTTCTTTAACTTGAGATTCTAAACTCTCAATGTAAGCTACAATAATTTCAGGATTTGAAGCACAGTAAGAAAGAATCTCATCACGTTTCATAAAGCTAAAAAGGAATCATTTTATATCCAATTTTTCCTCGGAACGAGGAAAAATGTGTAGCCTCGTTAAGGCTACCTGAATAGTTACAAGAATTGAAAAGAAAGCACGAAAAAGCATTGAAAAAGCAGATTTTAAAGTCTTAAAAGGGCTTTTCTTCTTACAGGGAACTTTAGTCCGGGACTCGAGTTCCCAGAAAAATAGATTTATTTTATATGTTTTGACTCGATATAGCTGCTGGTTTCTTTTAACATAACTTTTAACATAACTTTTAACATAACTGTTAACATAATTAGATATTCTATCCGATTTACAGAATTACGAATCATATAACTTACTACATAGATTTCATCAACATAGATTTCATCAACATAGATTTCATCAACATAGATTTCATCAACATAGATTTCATCAACATAGATTTCATCAACATAGATTTCATCAACATAGATTTCATCAACATAGATTTCATCAACATAGATTTCATCAACATAGATTTCATCAACATAGATTTCATCAACATAGATTTCGATTACTTATTACAGAATCGGCTTTTCTTACATATTCTTCTATACTAATCGATTTTTCATCCACATATTCTACTATTACTGATCAGTTTTTTTCATATAATCTACTATTACTTTTTCTTATAAATTCCTGCAAAAATCCCGCTTACCAGAAGAACAGCCCCCATGCTCAGAAGTAAAATGGGCATGTCAAAACCTTTTGCCTGATTTTCAAATACCGGAGGAGGAGAAGAATTATTGTTGGAGTGGTTATCAGGTGTAGTTACCGGTGTCTGAGGCATGGGAAGTCGGGGGTTAAGGTACTGATATACAGGAGAGAACTTTACCAGCACTCCATCCGCTCCGCCGTATATTTTCTCCACTGTGAGGTTCAAAATCTCCGTAGAATTATTAGAATATATAAAAGTGTCACCCTCGCCGACAATAGCGTCTTCAATAGAAGTGTCGTCTCTGCACAGTTCGATCCATACCCTGTTGCCTTCAGAATTAGCGCCTTTTACGTGGAGCTGATAATCCTGCAACAAAGAGTAATAGTCACCTGAGCGTACATAAATCTCGTCCCCATCAATTAGAATAATCGAAAGCCTCCCATTAGATGCTCCTGCGGTGGGAGAGACTGCACAGGCAATGAGAATTGAAAATATAAAAATGACCGGGATTGAAAAAAAAAGAGCTGAAATGAATTTCATTCCTTTACTGCTCTTTTTTTCGCATTTATTTGGGACGCGCATAAATGCATCTACCTGCAATAATTTCTTCCTTAGTATTATCTGCCTTCCTTATGATAAGGGCTCCGTCAGGAGTTACTCCAACCGCCCTTCCCTCTATAATCCTGGAAGGCGTGGTGACTTTTACCTCCCTACCAATTGTATCCGAGAGGGCGAGCCAGTCATTGAGAATATGAGAGAACGGCTGGGTTTTGAAGCTTATGTACTGCTGCTCAAGCTCGAAAAGGAAATCCTGAAGGAAAGAAACCCTCCTGATGTGTTTTCCGAGTTCCACTTTAAGGGTGGTCGAGCCTGCACGGAAAGATTCGGGGATGTCTTTTAAATCCATATTTACATTGATTCCTATACCGAGGACAACATAATCCACCCTGTCTACTTCAGCCTTTGCTTCGGTAAGGATTCCGCATACTTTTTTCCCGTTTATACGGACATCGTTTGGCCACTTGATACGGGCATCGAGCCCCATATCACGGATAACATTTGCAACTGCAAGCCCGGCAACAAGGGTCAGCCTTGAGGCATGCCTGAGAGGGATCCCAGGCTTAAGTATTACTGACATCCATATTCCGCCGTGAGGGGAGACCCATTCCCTGCCCATGCGGCCCCTGCCTCCTTTCTGTATCTCGGCAATGACAAGAGCTCCTTCTTCTTCGGAAGCTGCGATCTCTTTCGCAACACTGTTGGTGGAGCTTACCTCCTCGAAGTAATGAATTTTTTTACCCAGGAGAGTTGTTTTGAGCCCCATCTGAATCTCATCAGGGTACAGGAGTTGAGGAACGGATTTCAGGACATATCCTCTTTTCGGAGATGACTCTATTTCGTATCCATCAGCCTGGAGGGATTTAATGTATTTCCATACCATTGTCCTGGAAATTCCAAGCTTGAGCCCCAGCTCTTCTCCAGAAACCGGAGTCTTTTGCGCATCTTTAAGTGCCTTAATAATTCGAGACCTTTTATCTCCCATCCGTGCACCCCATACAAATGTATATGTTCCACCGTATATATTCTCTTAGTCCAGACATATGGTCATACCCTGATAAGCCGGAAAATCTTTTTCCTCTTTTCCGAAGAGTGAAAAGCATCACCGCTGTGTTTTCTGGGCCATGTTAACATAGGCATGTACAGCGGCCGTGATTGCTGCAACTTTCTTGTCCTTAGCCTCAAGGGCCGAAGCCAGAGTAGCACCTTTCTCACTGTCAGCCTTAACGACGTGTTCCACAGCCTCAAGGATATTCTCCTCTTCGATAAAGCTGGTTGTCATGTCGCCTCTGCGGAATGCAGGGTTCCTCATAACAGCTTTATGGAAAGGGATATTGGTTTTTACTCCAACGACCACATACTCGTAGAGTGCCCTGTCCATCCTGGCGATAGCCTCTTCTCTTTTTCTGGACCAGACACAGAGCTTGGAAATCATGGAGTCATAATAAGGAGAGATTGTATAGCCTGTATGAACTCCGCTGTCCACCCTTACTCCGGGCCCTCCTGCAGAACGGTACCTCCGGATCTTTCCAGGGGAAGGAGCAAAATCATTCAGGGGATCTTCGGCATTTATTCTGCATTCGATTGCATGCCCGTCAATAACTATATCTTCCTGTTCAAAATCGAGTTTGTCTCCCCAGGCGATCCTGATCTGTTCCCTGACAATATCAATTCCGGTTACCATTTCGGTAATTCCATGTTCCACCTGAAGGCGAGTATTGACTTCAAGGAAATAGAAATTCCCTTTAGAGTAAAGGAACTCGACGGTCCCTGCGTTTACATAACCAATTGCTTTTGCAACCTTTACGGCAGCCTCCCCCATCTGCTTCCTGAGTTCCGGAGTCATTATAGGGGAAGGAGCTTCTTCAATCAGCTTCTGGTGCCTTCTCTGGATTGAGCATTCCCTGTCTGAGAGGTAGACCATATTACCATGAGAGTCAGCAAGGATCTGGATCTCTATATGCCTTGGCTCTTCCACGTACTTTTCGATAAATACGGAAGAATCCCCGAAAGCGGAACCTGCCATCTGCCTTGTAGAGCTTAAGGATGTGGCAAGCTCTTCCCTGGAGTGGACAACCTTCATCCCTATTCCACCGCCTCCGGCAGACGCTTTGATAAGGACAGGATAGCCGATCTTTTCTGCAATTTCCATGGCTTCTTCAGGGTCCTCAACTGCGTCCTTTGTTCCGGGAACTACAGGGACTCCGGCTTTCATCATGAGGTGCCTTGCTCTGATTTTGCTTCCCATTTCGGCAATTACATTGCTTGGAGGGCCTATGAAAATAATGCCTTCTTCCTCACAGCGCTTTGCAAAAGCAGGGTTTTCGGAAAGAAAACCGTAGCCGGGGTGGATTGCCTCAGCTCCGGTGTTTTTTGCAACCTCAATGATAGCTTCCATATTCAGGTAGCTCTGGCTTGAAGGGGCAGGCCCTATCAGATAGGCTTCATCAGCATACTTGGCAAAAAGGGCGCTTTTGTCAGCCTCGGAACAGACAGCAACTGTTGAAATCCCGAGCTCCCTGCAGGCACGCATAACCCTGATTGCTATTTCACCGCGGTTTGCAACGAGTACTTTTTTGAACATGATACCTTCCACCTTTCCCGATTTACTCGATTGAAAGGATGATATCTCCGGGCGCGACGGTGTCCCCTTCGGCTACAAAGATTTCCTTAACTATTCCCGAGCGTGGGGCATGAACCGCATTCTCCATCTTCATGGCTTCGATAACAGCTACGGTGTCTCCTTCCCGGACGGTATCTTCTACTTTAACCTTAAGGGAAAGTACCATGCCCTGCATTGAGCTGGTAACCCCTCCTTTAACGGATTCTGCGCTTGGCTTTTTAGGCGACGCTTCAGAGATGGAAACTCCGCCGCCTAGAGGCTCGACCCTGACTTCGTAGACCTCATCGTCCACCTCAACCTTGAAGTGTGTAGGAATTGTGTATTCCTGAGGAGTCGCCGGGGCAGGGGTGATAACAGCCAGGGCTTCTTCTTCCATTTCCCCTTTCAGGAACTTGGGAGCAATTGCCGGATAGAGTATGTATGTAAGGATATCTTCTTCAGAATTTGCAATGCCCATTTCTTCTGCTTCTTTTTTTCTCTTCTCATACTCAGGCTTGAGAAGGTCTGCAGGGCGGCAGTGAATCGGTTCTTCATCGCCTATGATCTTTCCTATGATCTCAGGGCTGATCGGGGCTGGAGAACGTCCGTAGAGTCCGCGTACGTAGTCCTTTACCTCTTTCGGGATGACCTTGTAGCGTTCTCCCATGAGAACATTGAGCACAGCCTGTGTGCCTACGATCTGGCTTGTGGGAGTAACAAGAGGAGGATAACCGAGCTCTTCTCTGACCTTTGGCATCTCTTGAAGCACTGCCCCGTATTTATCGAGGGCATTCTGCTCTTTCAACTGAGAAACAAGATTGGAGAGCATTCCTCCCGGGATCTGGTAGATAAGAACATTGGTGTCAATCTGCTCGGAAATAGGATCGAGGATTCCTCTGTACTTTTCTTTCAGGTCTTTGAAGTACCTGACAGCCTCTTCAAAAGCCCCAAGGTCAAGTCCTGTATCATAGGGGGTTCCCTGAAGAGCTGCAACAACGGTCTCGGTAGGAGGCTGGGAGGTCCCCCATGCCAGAGGGGAGAGTGCCGTATCCAGAACATCCACTCCGGCAGGGCAGGCTGCCATATAGCTCATAGGAGCCATTCCCGAAGTACAGTGACAGTGGAGAGAAATAGGGATAGAAACCTCTTTTTTCATGGCACTGATTATTTTTGCCGCTTCATTTGGAGAAAGAAGGCCTGCCATATCTTTGATACAGAGCGAATCACATTCCAGCTCTTCAAGCTGTTTTGCGAGTCCTACATACTTTTCTACTGTATGTACAGGACTTATAGTGTAGCAGACCGTGCCCTGGACATGAGCTCCCAGCCTTTTTGCCACTTTTATGGAAAGCTCCATGTTCCTGACATCATTTACAGCGTCAAAAACCCGGAATATATCAATGCCGTTTTCATAGGACTTGGTTACGAACTTTTCAACCACATCGTCCGAATAATGCCTGTATCCTACGAGGTTCTGGCCGCGGAGAAGCATCTGAGCATATGTGTTGTCCATATTTTTCTTAAGGTCCCTGAGGCGCTGCCAGGGGTCTTCGTTAAGATAGCGAATACAGGAGTCGAAAGTGGCACCTCCCCACATCTCGAGGGAAAAATACCCAATCTGGTCCAGTTGTTCAACCACTTCGAGCATATCCCTTGTCCGCATTCTGGTTGCCAGGAGGGACTGGTGTGCGTCCCGGAGGACGGTTTCAGTAATTTTTACACGCATGGATGAGCCTCTTAAATCGGATCAAAAAACAGAATTTATTGAAACATGCGTCTATATATTCTCCAGAAAACTGTCCAGTTTTCAGGGCATACAGAGCCTGTTTGAGCCTGTTTTTTGATCCGGTTCTGTCAAAGCATAAAATCTCCTGACAGCGGTTTATTGCAGAAACCTGCAGTTTACCTGGAGGGGAATTTATCCGGCATTGTAGGACCGAATCTGAGTTACCGCTTAAATTAACAGGAGAAAACTGATATTAATGGTATATACCGCAAAACTTACCTGTCCTGCGTTGATACGAATATTTTTATTAATACCATTGTTAACAAGTAAATACTTTTCGCTGCCGTTAACATTAGGTATACTCTTTTGAAAAGGAGAATCAAGGACTGAAAAAATAGTTGTAATACAACAATAAGAAAGTTCCGGATTCCGATTTAAAAAAGGAAAAAAAGAAAATAAAACAAAAGAAATTCCTATTAAAATTAAATCTCCATTAAGAGTTACTTTATGTGGATGTATTTTTTTGTCTTCGCCCTACAAAGAGCCACTGATCATAAGCACCTTCTGAATCCGTATTATCCACAATTTCTCCGTCTACACCTGCCCTGAAAAGGGCATCTGCAAGTATTTCAATCTCGGGTTTGCTGCTTACGGTAAAGAGCAGGACTGCGCCATCAGCTGCAACGGAAACAGCTTCTCTTACAATACGGACCCAGAGCCCTTTGTTAAATTCGTAGACGAGCCCCAGCATAAAACCCATTACAGCATCAAAACTTCCCGGCTCAAAGTATCTTGACACGGCTGCTGCATCCATAACCATAACTCTCTGAGGGTTAAGGACCCCCTGTTCGAGCCCCTGGCAGATAGTACATTTGTTTATTTCTATTGCAAGGGGGTCAAGCCCGGATCTGTAAAGTGCGAGTGTTGACATTCCATTCCCACAGCAGACCTCAAGCAGCCTGCCTTCGGGGTAATAACCTTTTTTTCGGAGAAGTTCAAGGATTTCGGCAACCCTTTTTATGCGGTTTTCCGAAAAAACATTGCCATAGGACTCAGGTTTTACTGAGCAGCTGGTGCAGAGGTTCCGGTTAACAAGCATAAGTGAGTAATATTCGTTTACTGCGTTAAACCATGTTTCGTGGAGGAGTTCAATGTCCTTTTCAGGAGAGGTGAGGTTGAGAAGGGAATCTGCAAGAGTTTCAAATTTCTCTTTCAGGGCAGGCTGGGCAAAAGCTCCGGTAAATACCGACCAGAAATCTACAGGAACGTCCTCGTCTGCAGGATTGAAAAACAGCAGTCCGGTTGTGTGACCTGCCTGCCTTACTCTTATAATCCTGATATTCTCAATATCTGGAAAATTTAAAAATCTGTTAAGATATTGAAGGGTAAGTTCAGGGTTTCTCTGGGAGGTGTAACTTTCTTCTATAAGATAGATATCTTCGTCTATTCCAAGGAGTTCCTGTAAGAGCATGTTTGATTAGATTCGAATAATCCGATATCAAGATTTCGAAAAAGAGACTCAAAACAGAGAGGCAGGTATTCGGAAGAGAACAGACTAAGAAAAATTAAGAGAGTAAGAAATTGGGAGAATCTTGTATAAAAAACTTCCCAGAGTTGACAGTTAGTTAGAAATCTCCATAAAAATAATTAGGAATAAAAAAAGATAAAAATAGGCTTTACAAAGTAAATAGAGGGGAAAAAGAGCATTAAAGGCTGAATAAGATGGAAAGGAAACTCCGATATAAGCAAAAGTATTTATAGAATCTAAATACAAAAACAGAGATTAGAAGGAATTTATATTAAATAAAAGAAGCTTGGAGGATAATATGGCAGCAAAAGTTATACCGTTCGCACCAATCGAGCGTTTAATAAGGACAGCGGGTGCTCACAGAGTGAGCGAGAGTGCAGGAATGGCTCTTACGGAGATTCTGGAAGAATACGGGCTTCAAATATCAAAAGAGGCTATAAAGCTTGCAGAGCATGCGGGCAGGAAGACCGTAAAGGCTGAAGACATAAAACTAGCTAAAGAAATGCTGTAAATAATTCTGCTGGATAATAAAAAGAACTGAAAAATGCTGAAAAACAGCATTTTACCTATTTTTACCTGAGACTGGTTATGCAGTTGCGGCTTCAACCTCAACTACTGCGAGGGATTCCACAGGACAATTCTTTGAGCAAGCCCCGCAGCGGATGCAGATTTCGTCATCAATTATTGCCATTCCATCAATGATCCGGAGTGCAAGTTCGGCAGTTTCGGGATCAAAGTCATCGCTTTTCATTGCTTTTGCGTTCACAGGGCAGACGGAATAGCATATCCCGCACCCAATACACTTTTCAGACTGAACTATCTTTTTGTTTTTTTTATCTGCCTTTGCCATTAGAGTCACCTCAAAAATACGATAGAATTGCCAGACAACGGGGAATAAGCCGTATGAGAAGCTGTAAAAACAGGGCTGGCTGCAAATATAAAGAGAAATTTATATTTGTTCTGTCTATGCTATATTTGATATTTTTAAGATATATGAATATTTCGAAAGCCTGACCTGAAGGTCATGCCAGCGAAAAGGTTTCGAAAGCCTGACCTGAAGGTCATGCCCCTAAAATAAGTTCAAACAGGCTCATTCCTGTCATGGTAACAGCGGTTACAATAATTCCTGCGATCAATATGCCTGCAGCAATTGCAGGAAATGAATTCCTGAACTTTATTCCAAACACAAAAGCTGCTGCGCATCCCGTCCACGCCCCGGTAACAGGCAGAGGAATGGCAACGAAGAGCGTCAGGGCGAGTAGCCCGTATTTCTCAAAATTCTCAGTATGGTTCCTGCGGGTTCTTGAAAAGAGCCACGTAAAGAATATATCAAAGATACGGTAGCGACGCAGGTAATTCGAAACCGGCTCAAGGAAGAGAAGGAGTGGGATTACAGGGAGAAGATTTCCGAGAACCGAAAGGAAATAAGCCTCAAGAGGTTCCATGTGGTAGATACCCATTGCAACAGGGATTGCACCTCTTAATTCCGAAACAGGAATAGCTCCAATAAGCAGAACTGCAAGCCAGTGAGGCACAGAAGCCAGCATTTCTACCAGTAAATTTTCAACGGACATGATGATCAGGAGTGGTAATTATAATCTTTTAAAAGAAAAGGCTCTTTTGAACGGCCTTTTCCATTTACTTTTCAGAGATCTGGAAATAGAATTGAAGTATTGATATAAATACCGCATGTGAAATATATTTTTTAGAATTACGGATTATTTCACAACTTATTTTTTCACAACTTATTTTTTCACAACTTATTTTTTCACAACTTATTTTTTCATAACTTATTTTTTCATAACTTATTTTTTCATAACTTACTTTCATTCTTCTCTCGATAGAGCAAAATGTGCAAGCAGGGCTTCCAGCTGGATTTTTTCGCTTGCTCCTTCAGTCAGTCTGAAGTCTGTTTCCCCGATAATATCCACAAGTCCGACAATATCCCTTTCCGAAAGCCCGAGGTCCAGAATCATGAGGTTATCCATTTCGGAAACCACCCTGTATATCTGCCCCACGATATCTTCTCCGGAAAGCCCTTCTTCATAAAGAAGCCTGTTAAGCTCTTTTCTGGCAACCCTGAAGTTTCCGCGCAAAGCGGTTTCAATCAGGTTTTTAATCTCCTCAGGGTTCGCAGTTGCCGTGGTCCTGTAAATGGTTTCCCTGGAGATAGGTTTTTCGACATCAATGAAAGCGGCAGCCTGGAGAGAGTTGACAGCTTTACGCATATCCCCCTGAGCTACATAAATCAGGGCTTCATACCCACCATCTGTGATGGACAGGTCCTGTTCTTTAGCAATATACTCAAGACGTTCTCTGATGGCCTTATCGGAAAGCCTCCTGAACCTGTAAACCGCACATCTGGACTGGATAGGCTCAATGATCTTGGAGGAATAGTTACAGGAAAGAATAAAACGGCAATTGCTGCTGAATTTTTCCATCGTCCTGCGGAGTGCGGACTGGGCATCCGAGGTGAGGGCATCAGCTTCATCAAGGAAAATGATTTTGAAAGGGGCTCCGCCCATAGGAGCGGTTTTTGCAAAGTTTTTGATTTTATTTCGGACAATATCAATACCCCTTTCATCGGAGGCATTGAGTTCCGTAAAATTTTCCCGCCATAAATCTTCTCCGAAGATCTCCCTTGCTATTGAAACTGCAGAAGCTGTTTTTCCTACACCGGGAGGGCCGGAAAAGAGGAGGTGAGGAAGGTTTTTAGTTGCCACATAAGACATCAGGCGCTCGATTGTTTCTTCCTGTCCTGCTACCTGATTAAGCCTGACAGGCCTGTATTTTTCAATCCAGATCTCTTCTTTAATCTTAAAGTCCTCCATTTGTGCTTGCACCTTAATTAGAGAAGATAATATTTAAACTTTCGAATGTTTTCGATATTTCTGGCATATCGACCGCATTTCGAAAGAAGAATACTAAAGAGAACGCCATCCCGGATATATAATTTTGGGATTGCCTGCCAGGGTACAGAATCAGGAATAACAGATAGAAGATTACATCATTAAATTTAGACAGTTGAGGGTTTGAGATATTCCATTATTTTAGCACTCTCAGGTTTTATGAGACAATAATTATCAGAACACAGAAAAAGACTGACAGGTAGAAAAGAACCGGTCAGAGCTGAAAGGGCGGTTAAATTTCCTAAAAAAGTTAATCAGTCAAGGTATACCGTATGCAGAGTCTCATAGATAGGACCTTCAGGAGTAAGAGTACTTTTTTTAAGAAGAACTTTGTTCACCTGCATACTTCCAATCTCGATATTCTTTAATTCTTTAAGGATATTTATAAAAGAATTTTTTTGATCTTTATTTAGAGATTTTACCCTTGCAAGAGTTGCATGGGCAGTAAAACCTCTTTCGTCCTCTTTGAACCCGAAGAGTTTCAGTACTGTTTCCACATCATTGTGAAGAGTTTCAAAGTTTCCTTCTGCTCCCAGCCACAGGACTTTAGGGTTTGAAGGCTTAGGAAAAACCCCGAGACCCACGATTTTTGCTTCGAAAGGCTCGCACATAATGGAATCAAGAGCTGCAGCAATGGATGGAACCTTTGATTCTTTAATATCGCCCAGAAACTTCAGGGTTATATGAACAATTTCGGGGTTAACAAACTTCAGGTCAAACTCTGAAAACCTTTCCTGAACCTGGCGGATTTTCCCCCCGAAACCAGGGTCAAGCTCCACTGCGATAAATGTCCTTATCAACGCTTTCACCATTATAAATTAGAAAGAAGAAACAGAAAAACGTTTCTATGGGTTTATATTTCCGAAAAAACAGATCCGGAATATAGGGTCGTGTCCTCAAATCATTGACTTAGTTTTATATAATCTTGAATCTATTATTATTTGGGGGCATCTTAATCACTTCTGAAATCGATTTTTCACAATTTTTTTGCTGGAACAAAGACTGCACTGATTATGGAATTAAAAATCAAGGGAATATAGTCCTTAAAGAAAGATATGGTAAAAATAACCATGCTCTTTTTAAATGTAAAACTTGTAAAAAATGTTTTAGTGAAACCAAAGGTACAATATTTTTCGAATTAAACACTCCAGATGAAGAAGTTCTAAGGACAATAGCTATGCTTCCTGAAAAAGGCAGTATTCGTGGAGTTGCAAGAGCTACTGGACATAGTAAAGACACTATTTGTAGATGGCTTGAGATTGCAGGAACCCATGCAGAAGAAGTTACAACTTATTTCCTCAAAAATCTTAATCTTACGAGAGTAGAGGTTGATGAGATCTGGTCATATATAAAAAAAAGCAAAAAAATGTGACTGACGAGGATTCTGAAGAGTGTGGGGATGTGTATTCACTTACAGCAATCAAAAGTGACACAAGATTGCTCCTTTCTCATCATGAAGGAAAACGTAGTGCTGAGGATGCTATAGAGTTATTTAAAGAAGTTGAGAAGATGCGTTCCACATCTTCTCCTATTCCTGTATTTACCTCAGATGATTGGGATGCCTTTGAAGAAGCACTTATAAACGTTTATGGTAAAATCGAGTTGCCACAATACAAAGGTATCGGAAGAAAACCGCTACCTAAACTGGTTCCACCTGATGATTTAAAATATGTCAAAGTATTGAAGAAAAAGGTAAAAAATTATGTAGTTGAAACAGTTCAACGTATCATCTTTGGAGATCCTGATGAGATATTCGAAATGCTTGGAGCTGATGCGGATAGTTATATTGGAACTTCTTATGCAGAAAGGATTAACCTTACGATAAGGACATCTCTTGCAAGATTTATAAGAAAAGGAATGAATTTCAGTAAAACCAAAAGGATGCATCAGAAAGCTATTGATTTATTCCAGGCATGGTATAACTTTATAAAACCTCATAAGTCTCTAAGGCTAAAAATAGATTCTGGAAACAGAAAATGGTTTCAAAGGACTCCAGCTATGGCAGAAGGAATAACTGATCACATATGGAGTTTAAAGGAACTATTAACATTTAGAGTTCCTGTTCAATAATATGAGGACACGACCGAATATAGATACCCTGAAGAATTGTAAACTCGTGTGAACATAATAACAAATAGAAAAAGAAAAGAAAAGAAAATAAGTATCTGAAGTTGAGAAAAAGATAGTAAAGAAAAAGAGAAAAATGGGGTCAAACACAGAACAATTATAATATATCAGATATTACACTAGGAAATAAACAGGCTTATTAAGTATGCAGTTACCGTTAATGTTAACTGCAAGAAATAATGTTAACCGGTGGAAATAACACTTATCCACAGAAACAATAATTAACTTAAAAATCCAACACCAGATTATAAAAATAAACTTAGAGTAAAAAAAGCAGGACTTATAAAATGATTGCGTAAAAAGGGGTGAGTGACATGGAAAGAGCACGTGTAATTGCAGAAGCGGCAGCCCATATTTCCCGGGAACTCGGTGCTGCCGCAATTATGGTCTCCGGAGATTTGAATTTTGAAGGGATTGAAACCGGAGAAATTCCTGTATATTATATTTCCATGCGCCCTAAAAGCATAATAGACCACCTCGTAGCAACCAGCAAAGATGGAAAAAGTCCTGTAAAAGAACTGGGTGATCAGCTCACCAGGGAAGCTTCGGGAAATGTTGAATACGTGCAGCATGCCGCAGCTATAGAATACGCACTTGAAGGCCCCAAAAACGGGATTGTGGTAGGGGTTATTGAAACCCGCGGGTCCAGCTCCATTATAGTCCATAACCTGGATGACAACCCTCTCATAAAAGCTATGAAAGAATGTGAAGAGAGAGTCAACCCTGAAGTAATGAATGCAGTCCTGAAAATCGCTTTTGATATCGCCCTTACGGGCAGGGAAGGAAAAAAAATAGGGGCTGCCTTTATTGTGGGTGACTCCGAAGAAGTCCTTAAACGCTCTCACCAGATAATCCTTAACCCTTATGAAGGCCATGAGGAAGCCCACAGAAACATACTCGACAGAAGAAACTGGGAGTCTATAAAGGAGTTTGCCCTGCTTGACGGGGTTTTTGTAATAGACGAGACTGGCATTGTCCGTGCAGCAGGGAGATACCTTGACGTGGACGGAAAAAATATAGATATTGAAAAAGGGCTTGGTGGACGTCATGTCTCAGCAGCTGCCATCAGCAGGGATACGGTAGCAATTTCAGTTACAGTTTCAGAGTCAGGTGGAGTCCTCAGAGTATATAAAGACGCAAAAGAAACCATTTGCATGGAGTCCTTACAACCTGCATCCAGATACGTATGAACCTGGAGTGCAGAAAAAATTAACTGATTTTTAATTCCCTGACTATTATTTCCGGTTCTATGGTTTTTCTCACAGTTATGAAAAGCCCGGGATATTCATTAATAAAGAGAAAGCACATACCTTTTAATATGCAAAAAACCGGAAAACAGAGAGTAGTCCCATGAGCAGACAGATTTTTTACATGCCTTTCAGCCTGAGATTCCTTTTCTTATTAATAATCATAACAATCTTCGGACTGGGTTCTCTGTTTCTGGGAGTCATAGTTTCTGCTTTCATGAAAATAGGATTTTCCGCAGAGGACGCCCTCTTAATTCTCTTCCTGTCTCTCCTTGGAAGCGGAATCAATATCCCGCTGACAACTCTGAAATCCGATATTCCGGTCGTCAAGGATAATTATATAAAGTTCTTCGGGATTTCCTACAGGATTCCTACCCGCCAGATTGTCAGGAATGAAACCTTACTTGCTATCAATGTGGGAGGAGCGGTTATCCCTGTCCTGATTTCCGCTTACCTTCTTACGCAATTCCCTTCTTCTCTCCTTCTTGCAGGAGCCGGTGTGGCGATTGTTGCAATTGTGACTCATTCCGTAGCAAGACCGATCAAAGGAGTGGGTATTGCAACCCCTGCTCTGATCCCACCCCTTACATCTGTCCTTTCCGCAGTCCTGCTCACCTCGATAGTCCATATTCCAGGCTGCCCTGCAGAACCGTGCCGTGTTATTATTGCCTACACCGGAGGAGTACTCGGGACCCTCATAGGAGCTGACCTGCTTAACCTGGGAAAAATTAAGAACCTTGGAGCTCCGGTTGCAAGCATAGGAGGAGCAGGCACCTTTGATGGGATATTTTTAAGCGGGTTTATCGCCCTTCTCCTGATCTGAAAAAATCCTCCTGACCTGAGAAAATCCTCCTGACCTGAGAAAATCCTCCTGACCTGAGAAAATCCTCCTGACCTGAGAAAATCCTCCTGACCTGAGAAAATCCTCCTGACCTGAGAAAATCCTCCTGACCTGAGAAAATCCTCCTGACCTGAGAAAATCCTCCTGACCTGAGAAAATCCTCCTGACCTGAGAAAATCCTCCTGACCTGAGAAAATCCTCCTGATCTGAAAAAAGCAGTCTCTAAGTAACTGGCATATCCATTTCAGAACATGGAGAAATACCTTATCTGTCCCCCTGAACCGCACTGTATCCTTTAGTGTCAGTCAGGCTAAGATCTTTCATAATCATGACCGTGTTTAAATAAAAAAATCTGTAGTGACCTTCATCGGAATTGTGGTCTTGCAAAAACGGATAGTGTTGCGACACAATTGCAACTACAAAAAGTAATAAGGTTTCCTGTCCCGAGGCGCAACTCGAGAAAGAAACCCTAAAAATTCAAAAAAGATAGGAGAGATAATTCTCAAAGAGAACAGGCTTCTAAGAGAATAATACTCCATTATATTTCTTACCTGATATTTCTTACCTGATATTCCTCACCTGATATTCCTCATATGGAATAACAGATTAGCTCTTTCTTCTGAGAGCCAGACACATCATAACCCCGATAATTCCGGAGATGATTCCAAATCCCGGAAGCTTTGTAGAGGAACCCTCCGCAGCTTCTTCAGGGTGACTTTCCTTATCTTCCATGCCTGCTGTTCCAGAAGATGGAGCTGTCCTGTGATCTGCTGAGACATTTTCAGACTCGTTTGATTCTGAGGTTATATTAGTCTCCTCTGTGGAATTAGCTATCGGCACGGTGGCATTTTTGTCTTCAACAACCACATCTGTCGCAGGATAGATGATGTACCCTTCAGGGGAAATGCTGCCTTTTCCTTTATCCGAGGTCTGGAAGTACCAGGAGTCGGTGAAGTAGTTCTTTTTATCCTTATCAAGGTTCAGGGTAATACACTTTGAATTTTCAAGGACAATTCCGTCTTTGGAAGTTTCTATTACCTCAAATCCCTGGTATTCATCCCCGTTTTTGATAATAAGGATGTCATCTTTGTCAATAAGCCAGGTATACTTGAAAACTGCAAAGGAATCGGTAGCGCTCATGAAAACCGAGTCAACATAGGTGATGAAGTAAAGCTGGTCAGTCCCGTCTCCGAAGTCAGCAGTTGCGGTAAAGATCTGGTTTTCTACAGTCCCGTTTGCGTTCACAATTCCGGACTCGAGTTCTTCACCGTTTTTGGATAAGGAGAACCATACCTTGTCACCCTCAACATCTACCTGGTTTACGGTCAAAGAGTAGCCTTTGCCAAGGTCCCAGACATCACCCGATTTAAGAACTTTTTTATCACTGCTGCCCTGGGTAATGACGATATTTGCAAGCTGACTTGCATCATTTTCAACCGTAACATATGGTTTTCCGAACCAGGGAAGTTTGTAGTAGAACATCCCGCCAAGTTCGGGAGGAATTGTACTGGCAGTAAGCCCAAGATCGGAAACAAGGTCGTATTTGTTTGAGAACTGCCTTGTAGAATACAGAAGCTCTCCTTCGCCTATAACATGGTTTCCGGGGTTGTTTACACCTAGTTCGTCCTGCCCGTCTTTATCAACGTACTGAAGGCGTTCTCCCCACCAGTTTTCAGAAGCTACAAAGTCCTTGTGTTTGTTTACAGGGTAGTTAAAGCCTCCAAAAGTGGTTGCATTCCAGCAAAAACCATCGGATGAAGTAGCATTTGTATCAAAAGGAGCCCCGCAAATAGACGGACCCGCCAGACCCGGTACAGGGAGCATCAAACAGATTGTTAACGCTATCAAAAGCGCATGCAAAAATCTCTTAATACCGAAATTCATAAACACCATCACTCATTTTAATATAAATTTAATAATTAATTCAACGGAGGAATTAATTATAAGCAAATATTATTATAAACAAATCTAAAAGTAACAACAAATAAAGAAGAGTAGTTAATAAATTTTACGAATTTGAATCAAAAATAAGAAAGATAACACTGAAACAGGACATAAAAAATAAAAGAGCTGCTTCCCTCTCCTCAATGTCAGGGGGAAAGGAATTAACATTAGAAAGAAAACAAAAATAAGAAAATAAAATAACGAAAAAATAAAAAACAAAAATACAAAAAATGAATGAAAATTTAAGTAAATAATAGACAGTTAACGGCTGAATATTAACAGGCCTGCACAGGATCTTAACAGGTCTGCACAGGGTCTTAACAGGTCTGCACAGGGTCAGCCTGTTACTTTGAAACGGAGCAAAGCTGCAATTCCTCCAAGTTTGTGAAGTTTTTCTCCGGGCTCAAAGGCCGTGCTGAACACAACAACTTTTCCCTGAGCCTGTTCGACCTCCATAAGTAGTTTATCTATATCCTCACCTTTTTCCCGCCCTTCACGCAGCGTTTCGTCAGCTATGAGCAGGGTTTCAACAGCCCCGTAACCAAGAGCATTTTTCACATCTGCAAAACCGTAAGCTGCTTTTCCGTCCATAGAGATTTCCCTGATAAGGTCTTCCATGAGAGAGGATTCCCGGGCTATTCGGGACTCCTGCATGATCCGGTCCACCGCTCCTCTGCGGAGCACCTCCTGAAACCCGGACATACCTATCATGGACGTATCTTCAGTCAATGCCTTAGAAGCCATTTCAGACTCAGTTTCATTAAAATATTTCAGGAAATCTTCTTTGGTGAAACCGGGCCCTGCAATCACTATGGAAGCGTCTTCAGGAACTGCGTGCCTGAGCTGTTCAACAATTTCCCTGAAAAACTCATTCCTGAGCCCGGTCTCCCGCTTCCCGGAGGACTGCCTGATATGAGAATAGACTTCGATTCCATAGTGGCGCACAAACCCGATATCTGCGTCACCCTCCTCAACCGCTACAATAACAACTTTTGGGCGCTTTCCTGCTTCTTCGGCGTCCTGAATGCGCTGGAGCTGGTCGTTCTTCCAGTGCTCCTTAATGATGGAAATATTGGTCCCTATTTCCACATTGAGTGTGTGATAGGAGCCTGTGTCCATTCCGTGCTCAATCGGCCCGTGTATTCTCAGCCTGTTTGCAAATTTATGGAACTCCAGTTCTTCAACCCTTATCCCCAGCCTTACCTTTACCTTCTCAACCTTTTCCGGGCGGAGTTTGTCGCTTGCAGAATCGGCTTTCCTTCTGGTCAGAGCAAAGACCATGTCACCTTTTTCAATAATATACTTCAGGTGCCAGAGATCGTCAAGAGTCTCGGCTGTTACGGCAATTTCCCCTTCCCGGCCTTTTAGAGAACGGTTTGTAACCCTCATTCCTTTTTCACTCCGCGCATTTCAATTATTTCTTCATTTCCCTCTCTGGCTTCAGCTTTAACTTTTACTTCACTGCCTTCCCCTATTTCTTCTGCAAATTCTTCATCTGCGAACTCTTCTCCTGCATTTTCTCCAGATTCTTCATCAATTTCACCTTTAAGGTCTTCAAATCCGGCTTCCATTTCAGGGGTTTCGTATCCTTCACCCTCAGGCCCGAAACCCTGACCTTTCTTTTCCGGCTTCTGGTTCCTCAGATCTGATTCTCCGGCGGGGATCATCATGGCAATCTGGTCAGGAGATGCAATTTGCTTCACAAAACGAGGGTCATTGAGTTCATCTGCATAAATCCTGTAGATCTTTTTTGAAATATCATTCTGATTGAATTTGCCGGGAATAATTTCAAGAATATAGTCTCCGTGCTTCCTGACCGAAGAAGCAGGCCCTCCAATAATCCTTGTCTCGCCTTTAAGCTCAAGACCAACTGCAATGCCAAGAGGGACGTCTTTGAAGTAATTGCGCTCACCGCGGATAACAAATGCCCCTTTTTTCAGGTACTCTCCGGATTCCGGGGTCTTTGTCACCTGTTCAGATTTAATCCAGTAACAGTCACCGCTGAACTGTCCGGCTTTCCAGAGACTCGAATAAGAAACCGCAAACTGTGCAACTTCCTGAAGCGTGGAATCCGGAACCTCCTTCCCCCCAGTCTTTACAACCGTGAGAGGAGCGCCCGGTGTCTGTGTATGAAAAACGATATCTCTTTTTTCCATGTATTTTTTGAAAATTTCTTCGTTTGTATCGGCATCCCTGCCGCCCACGACCAGGAAGCCGTCTGAAGACACAAACCACCTGAACCGGTCATACCAGTGCTTTTTCCGGGAAGCCTGCAGCTTCCTGCCAGCTTTTGCAGATTTTGTAGCAGCCTTTTTCTCCATAGCTTTTTTAGTGTCCTCAATAGCCCGGATAGCTCCGTCCTTCTTTTTAGTGAACTTTTTAACCTTTTCATAATATTCCTGGGCATTCTGAGGCACAGTCTTCCGGATATCAAGATTTATGCTCTTTCCGTCGAGATTGACAGTTACAGTTCCGGTTTTCTGGTCAATATTAGTAATTGTCTGGGCTGCAGGAACGGTCTTTTTTGCCTGTTTCAGGATGGAGCGAATTTCATCCCAGGAATAACCTTTTGCCCTTGCTCCGTTAAGTACTGAAAAAAGCTCTTCGATAATCTGGTAATTGGCATATACGGTTTCTGCAAGGGCATTGTTTTTCTCAATTTCCTTTTCGAACTTTGCAAGGCTATCTTCCTGCTGCATGAGCCGCCTTTCAAAGACCCCAAGGGTTTTTTCCTTCTTTTCGGCTTCCTTTACCTCTGCGACCTGCTCAAGAGCCTTTTTCCCGAAAAACTCGTCAAGTGCAGTATTAAAGGAATCGAAATATTCTTTTTCGTATTCTGAATAACGGTTAAGGTCAAAAGGAACTACATCGAAGGTTTCCATTTTCCCATTAATTTCCTGCTTTATATGCTGAGGCCTGAGCCCCGGAATAAGAGGTCCGGTTTCTGCTCCGGGCCTGTCTTCAATTTCAGCACCGCCTTCAGGCTCGCCTTCAGTTCTGGCAGCGTCCCTCGCTCTGAATAGAGGGGAAAAAAGGTCCTGAAGCGCCTCACGCAGCTTTTCAGCATCCTCTACTGTAGCTTCTTTTGCAGGCCTGGACTTGTTTATTCCTGCGCGTGCACAGGCTTCTTCTGCCAGGACTCCTCCGAGGTTGAACCTTGTAGCAATAGTCCGGACTATATCAGCCGTTGATTTAGAAAATGCGTCCATAAGGTCGGAAACCTTAGCCTCGATGGGGCTCAACTGCGCCTCCGGAAGCTCGTAAATTTCTCCGCTCCTGAGCCTGCGGTCCTTGAGGGTTACGGGGTTCATGGGCAGGATGATTTTGTTTTCCGAATCCACTATCAGGACATTGCCGCGCGCAAACAGTTCAACAATGAGTGTGCTTCTAACTCCAGCTCTCTCAATCCCTATTTTTATGATCCTGTCGAAGTCATGCTGCTCGACGGATACGATCCTGCCTCCCATCAGGTATTTTCTCAGAAGCATGGGGAAAGCCTGAGGAAGAGTGGGGCTTGGCCGGATGTGTTTTGTCATATGGAGGCGCTTTCCCGCCTCAATAACCAGGTTGTCCCTTCCCTGGTGAAAAACGTAAAGGTTGATGCGTATCTCCTCGCTGGCTGGCTGGTAGATCTTTCCGATCTTCGCATCAATAATAGACCTGGGACCTGCTGACAGTTCGGCAACAACCGCAGCAACGTCTGCACTTGACATATCCTGTTTCATGAAGTGGATATAATAGAGGACTCATGTATAAGCATTACTGTAGAATTCTTTTTACAGTAGTCAGATTTTAATCGCCCGAGTTGCGCCACCCGAGTTCCGTCTCGGGAGTACGCGGTCCTTCCCGAATTGCGCCTCGGGAGTACGCGGTCCTTCCCGAATTGCGCCTCGGGAGTACGCGGTCCTTTTCGGTCGCTTCGCTTCCTCAAGAGGACTAAGCTTTGTTTATTTAATAGTGATCTAAATTCAGAGGGTTGCGTCAGGATAGTGATAAGAACCCGGGAAAGCTGAGTGATAAAAACCAGTTAGACAGGTTGTCTCAAAACCATTTTTAATTCTACAATTGGGTAATGCCCTTTCAATTTTTATTTCATTTCAACAAGAAAAAGTAAATTTTCATAGCTCAACATAGCGTATTTGTCATTCTTGCTTGAATTCTCCTCTTATTCCATCCTTTACTTTCTCCTCCAACTATCATTTTCAGCATTTCTTTCAGGTTTTTCCCTTGTCTTTTTATGAAATCTGCTATTTTCTTTATATTGTGTACGGTACATATCATAACAAATTCAATTCCTGTTTTCCTTATTCCTCTCAACAGAAATTCCCTAAACCCTCTATCCTGTTTCATTTGACCAAACACAGGTTCTACGGTAGACATTCTTTTCTGATACTTTTCCGTACCTTTTTCTGGTGTTCAGTTTAGCCCTCATATCCTCCATTAAATGTTCTCGAGGATCTCTTGTAATCGTCCTTTTTCCACTCTCAGTACATGCATTTTTCAACACACACTGAGAACAATAACTACAGACATAATACCTTAAATCAGGTTCACCTTTCCTCTTTTGTATTCTTGAAAAGGGAATTTCAAAAGCAGCAGGACAATAATAGCAGTCTTTTTCTTCGTCGTATTTAAAAAGAGACTTTCTGAACTTCCTGGTTTTTCCTTCTTTTTCAGCTTTATAGAAGTTGTCAGGAATATAAGCATCAATTCCTTCTTTCTGTAAAAATTCCAGATTCTCATATGAAAAATAACCTGCATCTGCAAGCACGATTGTTGGTTTATATCCCAGTGTATTTTTTACATTCTGTATCATTGGTTCTACTTGATGCAGGTCGTTTTCTTCGTTGACAACGTCTGCTGCAACGATAATTTGTTCCTTTTCGTCAACAGCAACCTGACAGTTGTATGAAGGTTTCTTGCTCCCATCTTTATATTTCATAATTCGAGCATCGTTGTCTGTGATGTTTACTTTTTTCAGCTTTTCTTCATCAAGCTTCTTTTTAGCGTTTTTAATCTTCTCTAATCTTTTCTTCTTGTCAACTAGCTCTTCTGAATCTGATATGGTGTTGAGTCACCATAAATTTCATCTTCATACTTATCTGTCTCAATACTCTCTTTTAGTATCCGATCTATTTCTTTTTCGAGAGAATCCGAATTCTTGCTTTGTCTTGATGAAGCATTTGCCTTGATCTTTGTTCCGTCAATCGAGATACTGGAACCAATCATATCCATTTCTTTACAAAAAGTGACAACCTGGGAAAATATCTCTTTAATAGGGCCAAGGTGAGTTGAACGGAATCGACAAATAGTATGAAAATCAGGTTTTTGCATGGCTGCCAGATACATAAATGCAGTATCAGTTTGAGTCATTTGTTGCAGTTTACGTGAACTTCTAATGCCTATAAGATAACCATAAAGTAATATTTTTAAAAGAATTATTGGATGATAGGCTGGGCAGCCTTCCTTAGAATAAGTGGATTCAATAGCAGTGATATCAACGACATCTACGATGTCGTTTAGTACTCGGGCGAGATGATTTTCAGGAACAAAATCTTCCAGGTTTAATGGAAGTAAAAACTGCTGCTTTTGATCGTATTTTCTAAACATGGGAAACACTGGAATTTAGTTTTGTAAAAAAGATAAAGATTACGGGTTTCTGACCCAAATGTGCGATCAGGTATAGTTTTGAGACAACCTGTAGAGAAGTCTTTGAGGAATATAAAAAGAAGAAGAGAAAATTACAACTCTTTCACAAGCCGAAATCCAAGGTTGGCTAAATGTTTCTCAGGTTCACGGCTGAAACGGGAAGCTGAGCGGCAGGAATTGGTAGAGCAGTACCAGCTTCCCCCACGAGAGACACGATTGGAGCTGTTTCCGTCTTCCCATGCGCTTCCGTCAGAAGGAGCCCCATTATAGTCTTCGTGCCAGCTGTCCTGAACCCATTCCCAGACATTACCGCACATATCATAAAGGCCCCAGCGGTTAGGTTTTTTTCTGCCAGCAGGATGGGTTTTACGGCCTGCATTCCTGGCGTACCATGCATAGTCGCCAAGTTTGGATTCATCTTCACCAAAAAAGTACCTGCTCTGCTTACCTGCTCTGCATGCATACTCCCACTCGGCTTCGGAAGGAAGGCGGTATTTTGTGGTGTTTTCCATTGCGTTCAGTTTTCCAATAAATTCCTGAACATCTTCCCAGGAAACCAGCTCAACAGGGCGGAAATCTTCATTAAAATTCGACGGACTGGTCCCCATTATAGTTTTCCATTGTTTTTGAGTAACCTGATATTTGCCGATGTAAAACGGATTTTTAATCGTAACCCTGTGGACCGGAGATTCGGAGTATGACCTGCCTATCTCTTCGGGAGAGGACCCCATTAAAAATTCACCGGCAGGTGCCATTATGAATTCCATACCTGTAGACGGACTGATAAATATTTCAAAAGCCTCCGTGCTTTCAGGTTCTGTCGCACCGGCAGGGTCTTCAACCCGGTCTTCAACTTCGTTCTTTTTCAGATAGTACCGGATTGTATTAATATGATTCATAATACTGATTTTACTTCCCACAGAATTTACCCCTAGAAGTTCTTACTCTCCATTATGTTCTACAGGTTCTCAGATCCCATAATCATTGAAAAGGATAATTATATGGAAATAATATATATTAGTAGGAATCATTCCTAAGTCTCTTATTGATTTTATACTTATTGCAGATGGTCTCTTTTCTATGAATTCCTTCTCATCCATAACAGGAATTTTTCCATTACAGCCTTTCTTTAAACTGTTTTTAAAGAGGCCGGAAAAGCAGGCAAACTATTTTAAAAAAGCCTCATATAAACAAAAGTAAAATATGAGTTATTCTATCATAAGAGACCCCTAACCAAGATCCAAAAACCCTGAACCCCGAAACCATGGACAGCAGAACAACCCGTTATTTAAAATCCTGTTTTCAAAAATACTATAAAACCGCTGAGATAGGCCTCCCTGACCACCTGCCTAACAGAGAGTGGGCTTTCATCTTTTATGACGATATGCCGGAAAAAATGATGCACAGGCACAAGTCTTTCGGCTCGCCGGGAGAAGCTCTGGATTACCTTTACGGCATGGCTCCTGCACATGTTTACAACTCTACTGCTTATTACGAATACCCTGACGCACGAAAAATGAATGAGAAAAACTGGCTTGGGGCAGAGCTAATTTTTGACCTTGACGCGGACCACCTGCCTAATGCCCCGAGAAATTATGCAGACATGCTTGAGCTTGTAAAGAAAGAGACCCTCAAGCTCATGGATTTTCTTCTGGATGATTTTGGATTCTCAGAACAGGATATCGAACTCGTATTTTCCGGAGGAAGAGGATACCATTTCCATATTACCAGCCCTAAAGTCCTGACACTCGGGAGTTCCGAGAGGAGGGAAATCGTGAACTATCTCAGCGGGAGGGATATTGATTTTAAGTATTTTTTCAGGGAAGTCTCAATGGACGGGGATTTCGGTACCGGTTCGAAGTCGTTCAAAGGGATCAAAAACCTTCCAGTAAAGTGCACGCTTGTGGGATACGACAGCGGGTGGGGAAAGAGAGTTGCACTTTACCTTACTGACTACATGAAAGCAGAGTGCGGAAAAAAATACAAAAAAGATATGTTTCCCGAGCTCCGAAGGCATGAGAAAGTAGGGGATACCACAATCAAAAAACTGATTAATATTACTAACAGTGAAAACGGCTTAAAAGATATTCTGGAGAGAGGAAGGCTGGATTTCGGCGTAAGAAATTTTAAGGAGATTGCCGCATATTTCATGCAGGAATCTATGGAAAATTTCCTTAACCGTTTTGGAGCCAGTGTTGATGAACCCGTGACTGCCGACATCAAAAGACTTATCCGTGTCCCCGGGTCCCTTCACGGAGGCTCAGGGATGCTGGTCAAAAAACTTGCTTTATGCGAACTGGAAAAGTTTAACCCGCTGAATGACGCAGTTGTTTTTGGTGAAAGACCGGTAAAAATAACCGTTTCAAAGCCTTTCTCAGTACAGTTAAAAGGCAAGGATTTAAGAATAGAGGAAGGCATACAGGAAGTTCCGGAATATGCAGCCGTATATCTGATTTGTAGAGGTGTTGCTGAGTATGGATATAGAAGGAATCAGCCAGACGCTGTATAAAGAAAAAAACCAGACCTTAAAAACAATTCCGGCTGATTTTTATCGGGAAGCCGAAAAATATATCCGGGAACTCGAGAAAGAAATAAGCAAAATAAACAATCCCCGTTCTCCGGAATCAAAGATGCTCAATGACGAGCATGAAAGGGCACTTTCCGACCTTGAGACCATTTTTATGAAGAGAATAGGGAAGGTTATTACCAGGGCAACGATCCAGTCTCACGCTGATAAACCTATCTCAAAGGATATTGAAAAGCTGCTTCCTGCGGAAAAATTGCTGTATGACCTCGTGCTTCAGGGTATCGAAGCTGCAAAAGTCGAGCTTTTAGGACCTATTCTTTATCCGGATTCAGGAAAGACTGCTAGATGGCCCTGTGTATGGTCATCAAAACAGGCCCCTGCCCCGGACCATCCGGAAGCAAAGAAAGGAGAAGAAATAACCGCATCTGCAGAGGGAAAGGAAAACGGGATAGATACGGGCAAAAATAATATAAACGAAGAATATGTTGTTGTCCGGGTACTGAAGGATCTACCTACCTTCACAGGTGCAGACGGCCGGAATTATACGGTCAACGCTGAAGATGTTGTTGTTTTGCCGCAACTGAATGCAACCGGGCTGATAAAACGAAATGCAGCAAAACTGATTGCTGCCGGGGATAAAAGCTCAGAAGAAAAAATTTCCGAAAAGAATTGAAACATGCAGCTTATTTTAGCAAGAAAACAGCCGGGAACATACGCAGTAGAAAGCCTGCAAACAGCAGTTTCATGCACCATGAGGAAGGAAGCACTTCAGGTAATAGTATTAGTATTTATATGTGTAGCTATATCTGTGTAGCTTAACCTTGTTAGCGTGCTTTGACCTCGTCTCTGATAGAGACCGCAACTCAGATTCAGGGGTAAAAAGAGGTCAGATTATCTCAAACTCATCAATCAAAGGCTTCCCAAATAAAATACTTTCCAGGAAAAATAAAACGCCATACGTAACGCCATACGTATATTAACAAGTATATTAAACGATGCTTTTCCGCAAAAGCCGGGAATGCACACAAATACCAATAATCAATAAAAAAAGGTGTAAAGAATGAAGATTCCAAAGAGATTCAGAACTTACTGCCCGTTCTGTAAAACCCACCAGGAACACGTAGCAGAGAGGGTAAAAAAGGGACAGGCTTCATCAATGACTCACATTGCAAGGCAGAAGCAGAGACAGCAGGGCATAGGGAACAGCGGAAAGTTCTCAAAAGTGCCTGGTGGCGACAAGCCAACAAAGCGCATCTGGCTCAGGTACCGCTGCACTGTATGCAAGAAAGCCCACCAGAGACCCTGCTTCAGGGCAAAGAAGTTCGAGTTCAAGGAGTAAGATAATATGGTAGACTATACCCAGAGACCAAAGAGCAGGTTCCTGCGCGTAAAGTGCAATGACTGCGAAAACGAACAGATCATATTCGGAAGCGCAAGCCGCAAGATTACCTGCGTTGTCTGTGGAAGAACCCTTGCCGAACCAACCGGTGGAAAATCTACAATTACCACTCACATCCTGGAAGTGCTTGAATAACCGGACAGGTAAAAGCACTGCACAGGAGTACAGTTGAGAGTAATAAAAGACAAAAATTGAGAAGTGGTACGAATGGGAAACGATAACTGGCCTGAAGTCGGAGAGTTTGTTGTCTGTACGGTGAAGAATGTAACTGATTTCGGAGCCTACGTCGAGCTTGAAGAATTCGGAGGAAGGGAAGGTTTCATCCATATCTCCGAAATTAAAGCAGGCTGGGTCAAGTACGTCAGGGACTACGTAAGGGAAGGGCAGAAGATTGTCTGCAAGGTTCTGAACGTGGACCCTTCCCGCGGCCACATAGACCTTTCATTGAAAGACGTGAACGAGCACCAGCGGCGGGCTAAAATCCAGGAATGGAAGAATGAGCAGAAAGCCGCCAAGTGGCTCCAGTTCGTGGCCGAAGAAACCAAGACAGATGAAAACGGCCTGCAGGCTCTTCACGAGAGACTTGTTGAAGATTTCGGAAGCGCATATTCAGCCTTTGAAGAAGCAGCTATCGAAGGGGAGAGGGCTTTTAAAGGGCTCAAAGTCAACAAGAAATACCTGAAGAGCATAGTCAAAATCGCAGGAGAAAACATCAAACTGCCCTTCGTGGATATCGCAGGGTATGTTGATCTGACCTGTAATCTTCCAAACGGCATAGAGGTCATAAAACAATCCCTCAATGCTGCCAATTCCATCAGCGATGTGGATGGAAAAGATATCAGGCTCGAAATAACTTACACAGGAGCCCCAAGATACAGAATCAAGGTAATAGCTCCTGATTATAAGAAAGCCGAATCAGTCCTTAAGAAATCCGCCCAGACGGCAGTAGACACTATTTCCAAACTTGGCGGACATGGGATCTTCAAACGGCATATCGAATCGGCAAAGGCGTGATACCCTTTGGGACAAAAGATCCGCAAATGCAAAAATTGCGGCAGGTACACTTTAAGGGAAAAATGTCCGGTTTGCGGGGAAGTAACTTTACCCGCTATTCCGGCTCGCTTTTCTCCTCAGGACCCTTACGGTAAGTACCGCAGACTGGCAAAGAAAGGATAAGGATTTTTATGCAACAAAGTACACTTGTCCGCCTGAAAGAAAAACTTACACTGAAAAACCCCATAATGGTAGTAGGACTTCCCGGTGTAGGACTTGTTGGCAAGCTGGTAGCAGAACATCTGGTAGACGAACTCGCAGCTGAAAGGATTATGGAGGTTTATTCCCCGCACTTTCCGCCCCAGGTTCTCGTCAACAAAGATTGTACTGTCCGCCCTGTAAGCAACACCATATACCTTGGGAAAGCAAACGAAACTGATGTTCTTTTTCTAGTAGGAGATCACCAGAGCACTACTGCTCAGGGGCATTACGAACTCTGTTCTCTTTACCTGGACATTGCAGAGGAACTGAAAGTCCCCAGGATATACACTCTTGGAGGCTACCCGACAGGTAAACTTACTTATGAAGATACGGTTCTTGGAGTTGCCAACAGCACAGAATTGATAGAGGAAATTAAACAGTACGGTGTAGAGTTCAGGGAATCCGAGCCAAGCGGAGGAATCGTAGGAGCTTCCGGCCTGCTTGTGGCTTTCAGCGGGATGAGGGGCATAGATGCCGCCTGTCTTATGGGGATGACTCCCGGATACCTGATGGACCCTAAAAGCGCCCAGTCTCTTTTGAAAGTGCTGTGCAATATCTTCGGAATCGAGGTAAATACTGATTCTCTTAAGAAAAAAGCTGAAGAGATGGAAAACATCCTCGAAAAGCTGAAAGAAAAAGAAGAACAACAGAATCTTCCCGAAGTTAAACCCACGGAAGAAGACCTTCGGTATATAGGGTAAATATACGGTTTTGTAAGTTCAGGAAGAAAGTAAGGATAAAAGGCCCGGATAGGCAGCATATAGAGAACCTGATAATTAAAAACGCCTGACGAAAGGTTCGGAAATGAAAGCCAATGCAGACCTCCATCTCCACTCGAAGTACTCCATGGCATGTTCCTCAAAAATGGAACTGCCCACAATCGCAAGCGAAGCTGCAAGAAAAGGGATGGAACTTATAGGCACAGGGGACTGCACCCATCCGAAATGGCTTGAAGATATTAAAAAAGCAGCCATTTCAGACGAGGAAATCCGGATAGGAGATATATTTTTTATCCCGACTACCGAAATCGAAGATATCGACCGTGTACACCACCTCCTGATTTTGCCTTCCATTTCAAAAGCCGAAGAGCTGGCAGAGAGGATTTCCTCTTTCGGAAACCTTGAAGCAGACGGAAGGCCCACAGTTAAGCTGGACGGTTGTGAGATTGCTGAGATTGCAAAAGACATAGGAGCTCTAATCGGCCCCTGCCACGCTTTTACTCCCTGGACTGCTCTTTACGGCTACCATGACAGCCTTGAAAGCTGCTATGGGAGCATGACAGGTTACATTTCTTTTGTTGAACTTGGTCTGAGCGCGGACAGTGATTATGCTGACAGGATTGAAGAACTGCACAGGCTGACTTTCCTTACAAATTCTGATGCCCATTCCCCTTCTACCAATAAACTGGCAAGAGAATTTACTCAGTTCAACCTGCCTGACATGACTTTTGACGGGCTCAAAAAAGCCATTTTGAGAGAGCAGGGCTACGGGGCGACCCTGAATGTCGGCTTCTTCCCTGAAGAAGGAAAGTACAACCGCTCCGCCTGCATCAAATGTTTTACTCAATATACCCTTACCGAAGCCGAAGCTATCAAATGGCGCTGTTCAGTATGCGGAGGCATTATAAAAAAAGGTGTGGAAGACCGGATCAACGAACTTGCGGACTTTGAAGTACCAAGGCACCCTGCCTACCGTCCCCCTTACCTTCATCTTATGCCTCTTGCAGAAGTCATACAGATGGCACTTGGCCATGCAAGCGTCCAGACCAAAGGTGTAAAAACGGCATGGGAAACCCTCGTAGAGTATTTCGGAAACGAGGTTGAAGCCCTGATCTATGCAGAACCCGAAGCCCTGAAAATAGTTGACGAGAAAATAGTAAACTCAATCCTCGCCTTCAGGAACGGCGATGTTATAATCCACCCTGGAGGAGGCGGCAAGTACGGCTGGCTTGAGCTCCCTGAACACCTGAAAGCGGACAAAGCTGAACCTGCAGGAAAAGCCGGCGAAGCAAAGAAAAGAGCCAGGAAGGAGACAAAAAAAGAAAGGGAAAAAACAGAGAACCAGTTCTCGTTCTCTGATTTCGAAGGAAAAAAAGAAGAGGACACATTAAAGATTGATTCAGGAGAGGCAAAGGAAGCAGAATCAGGGAACTCAGAAGAAGAAAGTGAAGAAAAAACTGCAGCCCAGAAGTCTCTTTTTGACTTCTAAAATCCTGACCCGCTGAGAATAAAATATATAAGATAGAAAGTGTATTCACTTAACTCTGCACCAGAAACGCCGGGCGATGCCCGGAAACTTCCTCATCGCGAAAAAACTTTTTAATCAAAATGCCCAGGTCGTCTAGCGGTATGGCGACGGTCTCGAAAACCGTTCCCCTTGGGATCGCAGGTTCGAATCCTGCCCTGGGCGTAATTTTCAGGATAAAAAACCTTCTCTACACTTTTCTCAAAGATTTCAGGTCAATATCTCGACCACATTCCTTTTAATCACACCTTAAAAACCCATCACGTTTTAAAAATCTATTACGTTTTAAAAATCTATTACGTTTTAAAAACCTTCTTTTCTTCAAACATTCCTTAAAAAAGTTTGCAGATTTTCCAGCCCCCATAATATATTGATATCACCCATAATATATTGATATCACCCATAATATATTGAGATTAGACTTTCTGAGCGTTAAAATAATAAATATGACCTGATAATAAGGTGAAAAAGAATTTCAAAACAGGGGAGAGAAATATGAGTTCCAAAGACAACCTTAAAGCTGCATTTACCGGCGAATCGATGGCAAACAGGACATACCTGGCATTTGCGAAAAAAGCTGATGAAGAAGGTTATCACCAGATAGCAAAGCTCTTTAGAGCTGCTGCTGCTGCGGAAACGATCCACGCCCATAACCACCTTCAGCGTATGGGTGGAATCGGAACCACAATGGACAACCTGAAGGAAGCCATTGAAGGGGAAACATACGAATTTACCAAAATGTACCCCGAGTTTATAGAGGAAGCAAGGGCAGAAGGGGACAAAAGGGCTCTCTGGAGCTTCGAAGTGGCAAATAAGGTAGAAAAAGTCCATGCCATGCTGTACGAAAAAGCACTGCAAGAAATTGGAAATAATAAAGAAATTGATTATTACGTCTGCGCTGTCTGCGGGCATACCATAGAAGGGGAGCCTGAAGGCAACTGTCCTATCTGCGGGGCAGCCGCGTCAAAGTTCAACAAAATCGACTGAAAAAAACACAATTAAGTCGTTACTTTTAGGCGGCTAGCGGACCAGGAGAGCTAATAGAAAAAGCTCCCGGTCTACTTTTTTGTTTATAGATCAGCGTTTTTCCTGCTTGAAATTTACTTTGAGCTAATCTGCCGGGAAAAAATGGATAAATTTTGGAAACATTTTTCAAAATCATTATTTCCTGCCGTTAACTATTTAAAATAGAAAGGATATGTCAGTATCCTTGTTAATCAACATTAAGGGGCTGTGGCCTAGCCCGGCATGGCGATGGGCTCCAGCGGATAAATGATGAACAACGGGTCTACCGAGTCTTTCCCGACGGGGCAGGACAATGAGGAACCGTTGGAGCACTGATAGATGCTCACCAGAAAACTGTAAAAGCAGTTGTTCGGAGATACCCGTCGATCGTGAGTTCGAATCTCACCAGCCCCACGTTTTTATTCTTTTCTTTAATTTTGTTATATTCTTTTGTTAACACTTTTTCTGCATATTCTGGACTTAATCTGTCAAGTTTAGAGAAAGGAATATAGAAAAACAGAAAAAACAGAAAACGGCAGTTTTTAAGATAATTACTTTCAGACAGCTCCCCCAACAGTTATTACCTTCTAAGTACAATTTTCTCCTGAGATACTTATTTTCTATATTCATTTAAACGACCGAGGTTCTCCTTTGAGGCGGGAAAAAGAAAAAATAGCAGTCCTTGTCAGAGCTGTCCCGGAAAAAGGAAAAAGGAACGGGGAAGGGCACGCTGTTGGAGTCACCGGAATCAATGAAGACGGAGAGCTCCTCAGGCTTTACCCCTTCAGGTTCAGGTACGGCGAAGGGCTGGTGGATTTCAAAAAGAATGACCTGCTTGAGGTTACGGTCACCAGGCCTGAGAACGGCACGAGGTGGGAGAGCAGGAAAGTCCTTGATTACGTTAACCTTGGGAAGCCTGCAAAGGACAGGGAGATAAAAGAGCTCATTCTGCCGCTTGTGACTTCACTGGAAAAGCTGAATGTAGAAAGGGCAAGTCTTGGAGTGGTAAAACCTGAGCTTCTGGACATCGAGGTTAAGATAAACAGCCTTGAAATCTTTGATCGGCAGCAGTATTTTGACATGATGGGAGATTTTCTGGAAAAAGGGGAAAAAGCCGGGATGCCTGTCGAAATAAAGTATATTTTCAGGTGCGAGGGAGAGGAAGCCTGCAGAGGGCATAAAATTGTTCTGCTTGACTGGGAACTCAATGAAGCCGTGAGGAATATTGTAAGGGGAGAAAAAGAATCCCTGGCTGTGAAAAGAAAAATAAGAGAACAGCTCTTTGACCATTTAAAAGGAAAAGAGCTTTACTTCATCATGGGAACCCATTTCATATACGGGACGTGGTTGATTACAGGGGTATTCTGCCCTGAAAAAGAAAGCGTAAATCAGAGAAGCATCTTTGATTTCAGGCAGAAAAGAACTGTCACTGAAATGAATAAAGGGCAGCAGGAACAGCCAGCATTAAACAGATAAAGCCACTCGAATTATCGCTGAACTGACCAGAAAAACATTAAAAAACAGTTAGAAAAAACAATTCGAGAAGAGCACTAAAAAAACAATTAGAAAAAAATTAGAAAAAATTAGAAAAATTAATAAACAGAAAGTGTCCGCTGCCAGATCCGAAAAACTTACCCTTCAAGCTCTTTTTCCAGAAAAGCTTCCAGGCGGTCCATTCCTTCTGTAATATTTTCCAGGCTGTTGGCATAGGAAAAACGCAGGTAGCCCTCTGCCCCGTTCCCGAAGTCTATTCCCGGGGTTACAGCCACACCTGCCTCATTGAGTATCCTGCGGCTCAGTTCAAGGGAGTCACTGCAGTATTTTCGGGCATCAGCAAGGACATAAAAAGCTCCCATTGGCTCTTTGCGTACATCAAGCCCCATACCGATAAGCCTTTTCAGCATATACTGCCGGCGCACATTATAGGTCTGGACCATCTCAGTGACATGTTCCTGAGGACCTTTCAGGGCCGCGATTCCTGCCTCCTGCACAAAAGAGTTGGCGCAGATAAAGAAGTTCTGGTGAATCTTCTGAAGTGCACGCACGCATCCGGGGGGACAGATAATATAGCCCAACCTCCAGCCTGTCATCGCATACAGCTTGGAAAACCCGTTAAGGACAAAGGCGTTTTTTGTGTATTCAAGGATGCTGTGTTCTTCACCGCTGTAAATCAGGCCCTGGTAGATCTCGTCAGAAACGATAGGAATTCCCCGTTCATCAGCTATCGCTGCAAGTCCCTGCAGGTTTTCAGGGGACATAACATGCCCTCCCGGATTTGAAGGGCTGTTGATAAGGATAGCTTTCGTATTGGGGCTCAGGCGCTGCCTTACTGTTTCCGGCTCAAGGGCAAATCCGTTTGTTTCGTTCGTATAAACAAAAACAGGCGTCCCGCCGAGGTGTTTTACAAAATTCGGATAACAGGAGTAGTGAGGGTTAGACATAATTACTTCATCCCTCTTTTCAAGCAGAGCCATGAAAACCATCAGGAGAGCCGGGCTTGTCCCCGAGGTAACGATAACCTGACCCGGGTCCAGGTCCACTCCAAACTTCTGATAATAAGACTCAACTATCGCCTCTCTGAGAGCAAGCAACCCCTGGCTATGAGTGTACTTTGTCAGTCCCCTGCCAATAGCAGCGCAGGCGGCTTCACAGATATGTGGAGCGGTAGGAAAATCGGGCTCTCCTACCTCGAGGTGGATTATGTGCCTGCCCTGAGCTTCCAGAGCCTGGGCACTTTCCAGGACTTCCATCACATAGAAAGGGGGGATATCCTCTGATTTTTTTGATATGACGCATTCGGAGTTTATCGAAAACATGAAAGACCTTCTGAAAAATGATCACTATAAAAGCCATAAGCTGGAAGCAAATAATACCACAGAGTATGTACCTGAGACTGCGTATGCTTTCAAGATTTAAAAATCCTGTGGGGAAAATAAAAAGTCAGTAAGGATGTTATAAAAGAAAAAAATTAAAGCCTGGAAAAAACGGAAGGAAATAATTTCTCTGGGAGGGCTGGTTTATGGGAACTTAATCCTTCGGCATAATTTTTTCAATAACTTCTACATCCTGCCCGTCCCATTCCTGATCTTCGAGCATCTTTACAAAATCACGCTGAAAAGCCTGGAATTTTTCAACGGCTTCAGGGACAATATTAAGGAAATCGTAGTCTCCGTAAGCTCCCGTAAAGAAAGAGGCAACCGTTTCTTCAAATTTTTCCTCTATCCTCTGCGGATACCAGAACCCGTATTGAGAAAGTAAAACGAAATTAGGATCAGGCACAGGAGTTTCTCCGGAATAGGTATAAAAACCTATAAACACTTCTTCTCCGGACTTTGCAATAACCAGTTTCTTTTCAAATTCCGGCTTCTGAAGCTTGAGAAACCATTCCCCCTTTAAAAGGTCTTCGGGCTCTTTAATGACTTTATAGGCTTTCAGAATCTTTTCAGCTGCCTGCTGGATCTCCAGAAGCATGGTTTTACGCTGCTCTTCAGGCATATTCAGGCAGGAGATACAGAACTCTTCTGAGGGAGGTCCTGACCGAATATCAGGCTCTTTTCCCTGCTTCTCCTGCTCCTCATCTTTTTTTTCATAGTTTTTCCCGGGCTTATCTTCACTATTCTGATTTTCTTTACTGACAGGCGGTATTTCGATCTCAGGATATTCTACCATGATTGGAACCCCCGTTAATGTATATAGGAGGGGGATGCCCATAAGCGTTGGGATAGATCAGAGTAATAATCATTGAAATCGGGCATTTCGGAATTCAATTTAAGTCTACAATCCTGATCGGTTTAAGGAGCCGGGGGTCTCCTGACCTTTAACTATTCCTGTCTCTCTGCCCTCATCAGGATGCAGGTTCTCTTTTTCCTCTCCGGAAGCGAGCCATTTTACTCCAAGGTATACAAATGGAGTATCAAGAAGGGCAAAGATCACCTTAAGAATCCAGAGCGGCAAAATCATGGAGAATATAGCAGCTGCGCCCATCTCAGGACCTGCATGATAGAAAGCGATAAACATAAAAACGGTAGAGTCGAGAAGCTGGGAAACAATTGTTGAAAGATTATTCCTGAGCCACAGGCATCTCCCATTTGTTTTTTTCTTCCAGAAATTAAAAGCCCAGATGTCGTGGTACTGGCTTATGAGAAAAGCTATCATGCTTGCCAGGATAATTCTCAGGGAACCTGAAAAAACGTGATTATAAGCTTCATTATGAGGATATAGAGGGGAAGGGGGAAGGCCTGTGCTAACAAATATGAAAAATAGGGCTATGCAAAGTGAAAGAAAACCTGCATGCACGAAAATTTTTGTCACTTCTCTTCCTTTTACCTCTTCTACGATATCCGTAATAAGAAAGGTAGGCGGGTATCCGAAAAGGCCGACAGAGGTTACGATTCCAAAGATCTCGACCAGCTTGCCCCCCAGGAGGTTTCCGAGGAGCAGAGAACTGATGAAAATTGTCAGCAAAATCTGGATTTTATAATCTATGGGTTTCATGGATTCTCAGGGTTTTTGGGTGGGGTTTGGGGTTGTTTGGGGTTGTTTGGGGTTGTTGGGGAATGAATAATACTGTAAGCAAAACTAATAATTTAAGTGGAATAGTGTAAGTGAAATTAATTATGCGAGTGAGATTAATAATGTAAGAGAAATTAAATATGTAAGAGAAATTAATTATATAAGTGAAATTATTGTAAGTGAAATTCTGTAATTTTCATAAATACCTGTTTATCCTGTTCCAGAAAGAATCGAGAGTAGAGATCGAGAGTGAAGAAAATCACCTGAAACGCTCTGCTCTTTTGAAAAGATTTTGAGGCGACCGGTCCACCTCATCGCATATGATTTTATGTGGGATGGAAGGGGGAAGTATAGAGCAGGCCTGGCTGTCCGTGCCCCGCAGCCCCCATGTCTCATCCGTGAGCAGGAAGTAGGAATTTTCAAGCCTGATACCTTTCGATTTCAGGGAAGAGAGGACCTCAGGGTTTGAGAGGTCTTTCCTGATCTCTTCAGCAGCTTTTACCTGAGTTCCCGGACCTCCTTTTTTTATAGTATAAAACCTGTCATCAGAAAGGATTTTTTCCATGGTTCGGACTACCAGCCTGTAGCAGGTTTTTTTATTTGAAGACATTTCCGGCACTTTTTCAAGATAAAAAACACTGCTTTTATTGCGGGTAATGTCAGAGAGAATGTCTTCACGTCTTGAAAAGGATTCCACACTACACATAGCTGTACTTGAGAAAAAAACAGGAAACTTTTTGGACAGGCTGTCTGCGGCTGCCTGATACATCTTTTCACGTGGGATATACTCAAAGCTAATCCCGGACCCTGAAAACTCCTGTTCTGCACCCTCAGCCTTTCCCTGAAAATTTTTTACGGCTTCTGTAGAATCATTATAAACAACTATTTCTTTATCGCCTTTGGAAAAAATCCTGACAAGGGAAATGGCAAAATCGAGAGCATCAAGTTCGCAATCAAGATTATTACGAGGATTATCCCGGACTTCGGTCGTTGACTGATGGATCTGCCTGCCTTCCCGCAGCACCACGCAGCCTATATAGGAATCTCCATTTTCATTATAAGATGAGTCGCAGTAGACTTCAAGCATTTTTAATTGCACCTTTCTGAAGATAAAGCAAGATAAATTTCAGGGATAAAACAGATTGAGTATAGATCAACAGTTATGAACGTGGGAATTAAGCTATCACAAAAGTATTACGCTAATGAGAGAAAAAGATTTTCAACCTACGCCAGATTAAAAAAGAAAAAAGAAGAAAAATAGAGAAAGAGTAAAGATAAAAGAAAAAAATAGAGAAAAAAGGAGAAAGAATAAAGAAGGAAGAAATTGAGAGGAAAAAAAGGAAAAAATACAATCAGATAATGATTGCCGCTGTCCTTTCATCCTTTTCTTCATCGAAGTCTGTTACAAGAGCTTCTGTTGTGAGCACCATGCCTGCGATTGAGGCAGCATTCTGGAGCCCGCTTCTTACGACTTTTGTCGGGTCGATTACTCCTGCTTCGAAGAGGTCTTCAAAAACATCCGTTTTTGCGTTGTACCCGAAATGCTCACTGGATTCAGCTTTTATGGCTGCTACCACTTCAGCGCCTTCTCTTCCTGCATTTGCAGCGATCTGGCGTACAGGGTCTTCTATAGCTCTCTGGACAATTTTTACTCCAATCTGCCTGTCGCCGTCAAGGTCAAGGGAATCAAGGGTCGCCGCCGCACGGAAGAGACTTATTCCTCCTCCTGTGACCACACCTTCCTCTACTGCTGCTTTCGTTGCATTCAGGGCGTCATCGATTCTCATCTTCTTTTCCTTGAGTTCGGTTTCGGTTGCGGCTCCAACTTTAATTACTGCAACGCCGCCGCCCAGTTTTGCCATGCGCTTTTTAAGTTCGGTCTTTCTGTAGTCGGCTTCAGCAATATTGATCTGGGCTTCAATGACCCTGACTCTTTCATCGATGTCTGCCTTATCACCCCTGCCTTCAACGATAATGGTTTTGTGGTTGTCAACCGTGACTTTCCTGGCATTTCCAAGCATGTAATCGCTGAATTCTTCAAGCTTCATGCCCTTTTCTTCGCTTATTACCTGCCCACCGGTAAGGATAGCAATGTCCTCAAGCATCTCTTTTCTCTCGTTTCCGAACCCCGGAGCTTTTACAGCGCAAACTCTGAGGGCTCCGCGGATGATGTTCAGAATCAAAGCAGCCTGGGCGTCTCCGTCGACATCTTCAGCAATAATCAGGAGAGATCTCCCTTCAGAAGCAACTTTCTCAAGCACAGGCACGATCTGCTTCATGCTGTTGATTTTTTTGTCCGTAATCAGGATATATGGGTCTTCAAACTCGCAGACCATCTTTTCGGTGTCAAGAGCCATGTACGGGGAAACAAACCCGCGGTCGAACTGCATACCTTCGACCACATCAAGGCTGGTCTCCATGGTCTTTGAGTCTTCAACAGTGATTACCCCGTTGTAGCCGACCCTTTCCATAGCATCGGCAATCAGATTGCCTATTTCTTCGTCGTTGTTTGCGGAAATTGTGGCTACCTGTATGATTTTATCCTTTCCTTTTACCTCAACACTCTTGCCTTTGAGGTATCCTACAACCTTTTCCGTGGCAATCTCAATCCCTTTCTTGACTTCAATCGGGTTTGCCCCGGCACTGATGTTCTTCAGGCCTTCCCGGATCATGCTCTGGGCAAGAAGGGTTGCCGTTGTAGTCCCGTCCCCGGTGTTGTCCTGGGTTTTGGAGGCTACTTCCTTAACAAGTTTAGCTCCCATATTTTCGAATTTGTCATGGAGCTCTATTTCTTTTGCAATGGTGACACCGTCATTTGTGACCACGGGTTTTGTGCTTTTATCCAGAACAACATAACGCCCTTTGGGCCCCAGGGTGATCTTAACGGTATTTGCGACCTTATCCACACCGCTTAAGAGTGCTTTTCTCGCACCTTCATCAAACATTATCTGCTTTGAAGCCATCTATATTCACCTGAATTAAGATCAAATATTTTTATTGAATTAATTCATGATTTATCGAAATCATTGTCTGACATTCATCGGATTCATGATTTACTTAAATTCGTCATATGACTGATGCAATACTTTCAGAAAAGGCCTCATTCAACATTATTCTTCAACAACTGTTGCCAGGATATCCTTGAAATCGACAAAAATATATTTTTCATCATCGATTTCAATCTCATCAGCCTGATATCCCCCGTAAATTACATGGTCATCCTTCTTAAGGGGAAGTTCTTTCCCATCTTCAAATGTCCCCACAGCGACAACAATTCCTTCTTTCTTTTCCTGCCTTGCTGATTCAGGGATATAGATCCCGCCTTTAGTGACTTCTTCTTTCTTCTGGTGCTTGAGTAATACACGTTCGCCAATAGGTTTGACAATCATTTTTGTTCCTCCTATGTGTAAGCGACCTTAATATTAGCTGAAGGTTAACTTGCTGCTGTAAGTCAGCATAAAATTGGTGAATAATTGAGCTGTTTAAAGCCCAACTATCTGCATATAATGCAAAACTTATATTTAAAAATTACCCGCCTTTCTGAAAAAACATATCAATAAAATGGTCATAATCTAAGTAAAATAGATATGATATCCACAAATCTAAATAAAATTTATATATTTGAATCTCTAAAATGATACACAGATGGTTCAGCAAATTATCCTCAGAAACCTTGAAAAACCCAGGATTAAAAGCCTTGAGGAAGACCTTATATGGTTCTGTGACAGCTTTGGCTTTTCTTCTGGGAGGGACACGGAAAATACAGCTAACAGGATAATTTTCAGTTTGCTTGAAAAGCTTTCAAATGACAGGGAAAGCTCATCCGAAGACCTGGCTGAAGATCTGGATATGAAAATTTCAAGAATCAACCACCATCTCCGAAACCTCAATGAGTCCGGGCTCCTGTACAGGAAAAAACGCCTGATTTATCTGAGGGGGGGCAGCCTTAAAGCTGCAGTAAGGGAGATGAGAAAGGACTCGGAAAGGATACTGGATGAGCTGGAAAGCGTAGCTGAAGAGATCGACCTGATGATGGGCCTTAAAAACAGATAAAAATAGATTGATGAGTTTTAAAAAAGGGAAAGCGGTTAAAAATAACATATGGATAAAAACGACACCGCGAATGAAACCGGAAAAGAATTAATAATTACCCTCATTTATTTAAAGCAATGAATAAAGTCTCCATAGTTCCCTGTTCTGATTATTCCAGCGCAAAAGAAGCAATAGCCAGAGCTCTGGACCTTCTGGGCGGTCTTGAAAATGTAATCGGCAAGGGAGACAGCGTACTCCTGAAGCCAAATATCCTTGCAGCAAGCCCCCCCGAAGCCGCCGCAACTACCCACCCGGCTGTGGTCGCGGCGATGTGCGAGTTCGTTATCAATGCAGGAGGGAAGCCAGTGGTAGGGGACGGAGCCGGGATCTCAAGACCTGGGGCTACTGCAAAAGCCCTGAAAACCTCAGGGATAGAAGAAGCTGCCTTAAGAGCAGGAGCCAGGGTTGTGAACTTTGAGACTGCAGGTTTTAGCCTTGTAGAAGTCCCGGAACCTCTTCAATTCAGGAAACTGTATATTGCAAAACCTGTCCTTGAAGCCGATGTTATAATATCCCTCCCAAAACTGAAAACGCATGAGCTCACCTATTATACAGGCGCGGTTAAGAACTTCTTTGGCGCTCTTCCCCTCAGGTGCCGGAAAGAGACTCACCTCCTCGGGGAGAGGGATCTTTTTGGAGAGGCAGTTGCAGATTTATATTCTGTCATCCGGCCCGATTTTGCAGTAATGGATGGAATTGTGGGTATGGAGGGAAACGGGCCATCCCATGGGAAACCCATAAACTCAGGAGTAATTCTGGCAAGCAGGGACTGTGTTTCCCTGGATATTGTCGCGGCAGAGATGATAGGATTTGACCCTCTGAAAATCCCCACGACCGCGGGTGTCCTGAAGAAAGGCTTTGGAAACCAGTGCCCTGTTGTGGTCGGAACACCATTAAAAGAAGTCAAAAAGAAATTCAAGCCATCAAGCGGTGGAGTCAGTAAAGTTCCTCCTTTTCTGACGCGCCGCCTCGGAAAATATTATACCGCTTACCCGAGAATTAACCAGAGGAAATGCACCCGCTGCTCTGCGTGCTACAATAACTGTTCTCCTCATGCTGTAGAGCGCCTTGCGGACGGGAGTTTCAGGATAAATAAGGATAAATGTATTTTATGTTATTGCTGCCGTGAACTCTGCCCCAATAATGCGGTTGAGATTAAAAAATCGCTGCTGGCAACTCTTTTGACAGCAAGAGAAAGTATATTCCAGAAAACATGACCGGTAAAATGTAAAAAAGAAAAAAAGATAGAAAAAATTGAATTCAGGGAGATAGATAATGCCTCCCCGGATCCTTTATTACTGATATTTCTTCTCCCTTCTTTCTGCTACCGTGCGTTCCCTTTCCAGGCGTTCAAGTTTCTCTTTATCTGTCTCGGTCTCCTCCATTCTTTTAATTCTTTCTTTATCCTGCTGTGCCATTTTTTCCTCTGCGGTTTTTAGCTGCCCGTGGCTTTCGCTTTGAGCCCGTCTCTCCATTCTTGCCGGCTCTCTTTCCCTGGGACTTTCGGCAGTCTCCCCTGTCACTCCGGTTACTTCAGCCGTTTCTCTTTTCTGCCAGTACGGCTGGTATCCATAGTAGGTATAGGTCCTGAATAGGCTGTCACGGGTTAAGGGCCATCTGTCCTTATCAAAGCCTTCTGCATCCTTCAGGACATCTTTAGGAATATTAAGGACAAAGGCGTGTTCGTGAACCTTCAAAGAAAGTGCCTTCCAGGGGATGGCAAACAGTTTGTCTCCCATGCCAAGGAATCCGCCAAAGGACAGTACAGCATATCCCACTCTTCCATCATCAAGGTCGATCATCAATTCTTCAATCTTTCCAAGGTCCTCCCCTTCCGTATTGATGACTTTATCCCCTTTGATAGTGCCTGCTGAAAGGAATTCCGGACTTTCTCTGCCCGCTGTAACATCTTTTCCGGAAACCCTTTCTGAGCCTATCTCTCCGGGAAGCCCTGTCCTTTCAGTCGCCTCTCTCTGCCAGTAAGGTTCGTGTCCGTAGTAATTGTAGGTCTGCGAGAGACTCTCACGGGTAGTTACAGGCCAGTTGTCCTTATCAAAACCTTCTGCTTTTTCAAGTGTTTCTTTAGGAACGTCAAGTACGAAGGAATGCTCGTGTACTCTCAATGATAGAGAGTTCCAGGGAATAGAAAATAACTTGTCGCCCAGACCGAGGAATCCGCCAAAAGACAGTACAGCATATCCTATTCTTCCTTCATCAAGGTCGATCATTAATTCTTCTATCTTTCCAAGGTCCTCGCCGGCTGTATTGACAACCTTGTTCCCTTTTATAGTGCTTGCCGATAAGAATTCAGGGCCTTCCCTTCCTGCTATTCCTTCAGTCCTTGCCATTTTTGCATATCCTGTTTCCGCTCCTTTTGCTGCCATTACACCCCCTGTTCCTAACCCGGCAAGCCTTTCCTTCTCGGTCTCATGGCGCTTTTCTGCTTCCGTTCTCTCTTTTTCAAGCCTGGCAAGCCTCTCCTGCTCGGTCTCTACTTTTCTTTCAGCTTCCATCCTCTCCTTTTCCAGGCGGGCAAGCCGTTCTTTCTCACTTTCTTCACGCCTCTCGGCTTCCATCCTCTCTTTTTCAAGCCTGGCGAGCCTCTCTTTTTCGGTCTCTTCCAGCTTCCCCACTCTTGCACGCTCACTCTCCAGCTGTGCCAGTCTCTCTCTGCGGGACTGTTCCTGCCCCTGTAAAAGATTCACCTCTTTCTCAAGCCTGGATACTTTTTCAGTCTCTTCGAGCCTGATAGATTCCTGAAGTTCTTTTTCCAGCCCTGCAAGCTTCTCTTTCTCAACCCGTGACTGATTTTCAAGTTCCATCTGTTCTTTTTCCAGGCGCGAGAGTCTTTCTCGTTCAGTTTCTGTCTGCCTCTCCCGTTCCATACGTTCCTGTTCCAGACGGGAGATTTTTTCTTCCTGCGTCTCTTTTAACCCTTCAAGTCTTTCCCTTTCCTGTCTTGCCTTTAACTCTTCATCTGTTTTTACCAACCCTTTCCTCTCTCTTTCCATCCGGGACATCTTTTCTGCTTCAGTCTCACCCATGACTCCTGCCGAAACGCCTGCCCCCACTGCCGCTGCCTGCCAGTAAGGTTCAAACCCATAGTGCGTGAAAGTCCCGGAAAGTTCCTGACGGGTTAGAGGCCAGTGACTCTTGTCGAAACCTTCTGCCTTATCAAAGGTCTCTTCAGGAATGTCAAGTATGAAGGCATTATCACGGATTCTAAGGGAAAAAGCCTTCCAGGGAATAGCAAACAATTTGCTGCCTATACCAAGGATCCCGCCATGTGATACTGCGGCATATGCCACATTTCCATCCTGCAGATCGATCATTATTTCGTCGATCTTTCCAATATCATTCCCATCCCTATTGACAACTTTATTTCCTTTTATGGAATCTGCTGACAGGAATATGGGGTTCTCGCTGGCTGATTCTCTTGATAACCTTTCTGCACCTACCTCGCCCCGTATTTCGGTCTGCTCCTCTGCCCTTCTTTGCCAGTATGGCTGGTATCCGTAGTAAGTGTAAGTATCGGAGAGCCATTCACGGTCAGCTGCAGGCCAGTTGTCCTTATCAAAGCCTTCCGCTCTCTCAAGTGTTTCTTTAGGAATATCAAGTAAGAAGGTATGTTCGTGAAGCCTGAGTTTTAAAGCCTGCCAGGGAATGGCAAATAGTTTGTTTCCCATACCCAGGAACCCGCCAAAAGACAATGCCGCATACGCTATTCTTCCGTCATCGACGTCGATCATCAATTCTTCAATCTTTCCAAGGTCTTCTCCAGCAGTATTGACGACCTTGTCCCCTTTTATAGTGCTTGCCGATAAAAATTCTGGATTATCTCTATGTGCCATAGTTCCAACTCCCTAAATTAAAAAGATGTTCTAAAGTACACGTATTCTGAAAAAAACATAAAACGTATATCGGATCTACTTCATCCTGACTTTTCAGACTTTTCATATGCCAGTAAGATGAGACCTGCGCCTTTCCTGTCCGCCCATACAGGTTTTTAAATATTTCCCGGCCTATTTTCCAGCATTTCTGTCTGCCAGTATGGCTGATATCCATAATAGCTGTACATAGAGGAAAGCCATTCACGGTTAGTTACAGGCCAGTTATCTTTATCAAAGCCTTCCGCTTTTTCAAGGACTTCTTTAGGAATATCGAGGACAAAGGCATGCTCGTGCACTCTTAACGAAAGGGCACTCCAGGGAATTGCAAATAACTTATTGCCCAGACCAAGGAACCCACCAAATGAGAGTACAGCATACGCTATTCTTCCATCACGGAGGTCAAGCATCAGCTCTTCAATTTTCCCCAGGTCCTCTCCAGCGGTATTGATGACCTTATCCCCTTTTATAGTGCTTGCTGACAAAAACTCAGGATTATCTTTATGCGCCATAGTTCCAGCTCCCAAAATTAAGGAGATTTATTTTAAAGTCAGCGTCCCCCAAGACGCAAAACTAAAACCTCTCCCCTAATGATTATTATTTTTTTAATGTTACTTAAAACTACCGGAATCATTTAAAATAATATTTTATGTTACTGAAAGAAAAATATATAAATAAAATTTAGTAAGAAATTGAAGAAAGGAAGATATTTATTATCAAAAGTCCTCCTTTAAATCCTGGAATTGTAGATTGGAAAAAAAGTCCTGGATAAAGAGGAAAACAGGTATTGCTAATTGAAAATCGATAGAACAGAACAATAAAAACTAATAAGCATTAAAAAAATTATTCATCAGGTTAAAAGTTAAATTTTTACGTACTTTCGTCATTCCTTAAGGTATATTTCAGGCATAAAGAAGATTTAAAGGTTTAAAGCGAAAAAAAAGGCAGAAGGAAGACGGAAATCTGTCGTACATTATAACACTTTCCATTTTATCTTTTTGCAAGATTTTTTAACCTAGGACGCCGAAAATACGTAGTAAAAGAATCTTCTGTAAAACCAGATTACCCTGTGCTCATGAATAAAGAAGGTGTTGGTTAGATGGTCTATACCTACGTGGATACGGAGTATGCTCCGGAAAGATGCTCGCTATGCGATGGAACCGGGCATTCTGAAGGCGGAATCTGTGAGGCTTGCGGAGGACAGGGGAACGTTCTCGTTGCCCAGCCTGCTATTACATGCCCGCTTTGTAACGGGTCAGGGAACCTTGAAACAGGGACCTGCAAAGCCTGCGGAGGAAGCGGATGGGCTCTTTTCTGAAAGAAAACAGGTAATGATTTCGAATAGCCTTTTTTGTTCCTTTTTTGTTCTCATTAATAATCCTGAATAAAACCTCATTTCCGGGCAAAGGATCTGTCAAAAAGGTCCTCCATGCCCTAAAATCAACTCTTTTTTTCATTTTGCCTTGCCAGAATATCTTTCTTTTTTTCTTCAGGAAGGCAGTCAAAGCAGGTTTCATATCTTGAAGACTTATACCTTTTCCTGCATCTGGGACAGATTTCCATACCTTTCATGCTTGCAAAATGGCAGCTCTTGCAAAGCATAATCGCATGCTCAAAAGATGCGGATTCTTCCTCTGCTTTTTTAATCTCCTCTTCAATAAGTTCTTCAATTCCGTTTTCTGCAAGCCATTCATGATAGAGCTGCTTAAAGTTTCCTTCTCCCCTGTCTTCGATAAGCCTCTCAATTATCTGTTCTTCAAGGTCACTATGATCAGGTTCGATCTTATGTATTGTTGAAGCCCTGTGCCATGCAGGATGGCTTTTATGGCGGTGTTTGCCTGTCAGAATATACTCAAATTGCTGGTACTTCTCCCTGTAAACTTCTTTAAACCTGGTATAAGCAAGATTGTAAATACCTGAGCGGATTTCTGCCGGAGAGGAGACTCCGGGAGTGCAAACACACAGACGGCCCGGAGAACTGCACCAGGCGCAAACCTTGCCTTTAACAAATTCAGCCCTTTTCTGCTTCCATTCCGTGGAGGTTCGTTTCATGCGGATACCTGCAAGACCTTTTGCCGTAAAAGATATTTAAAGCTGGGTGCCCCGTGCTCCTGGACCAGTAATATCTTTTTGCTCTACTTCAGGTTAGATAAACCACCGTTAGCATCAGGGAAAGGGCGTGGAGAATCCATTGAAAGGACATTCTCTGACCGATCCCGGTAATATTCAAAAAGTTCTTTACCCCAGGCAAGGGAAAGGGGCTCAAAATTAAGAAGGTACTGCCCTTCAAATCTCCCCTTTTTATTGAATAAACCGAGAAGTAACGCATTATCCGAAACCGCAATCAGTGCAGGTATTTCGAGTGGTCCTCCTTCGTAAATAAAAATCGAAGCATTACCCTTTGCCATGATCTTCTCTCCAGTATCATGAAAATCCCCTGAAAGCCTGTCAAATGAGTCCCTGCTAAAGATGAGTTGTGCCTGAACATTCTTTTTTGCAAGCTCCAGAGAAAAAGATGGAATCAGGGGATGAAAAAAAGAAAAAAGGAGCATAACCTTTGAAGAATCGGTAAAATTGTCTATCAGCTCAGGAAAAAGGTCAAAGCCGTGAGTTAGCCCTGGTTCGAGTAGCTGGCTTCCTTTAAGGTCCCCTATGCGCTTTAACAGATGAGGAGGAATGGAATCAAGCTTCCTGTAGCCCCAGTAAGAATCATTGTCTTCAAATATGCCGGCTGAATTCAGCAAAGGCCTGGCTTTTCTGACCAGTATCTCACCTGTGGTGGAAAGGGAATATACGTCTCCGTTCTGGAGAATTAAACCCTTTTCCTTTAATTTTTTGATATGGGGAAGAAGAGAAATTCTGGAAATCTGAAGCAGATCCGGAATTTCATCAATATTCCTGGGCTCTTCTGCCAGCAATAACAATAAATTTTTTCTTTTCTCAGAAAATAAAAGAAGATTTACAAGCTGTAACTTCATCTGGTCTGCGCCTTCTAACGTAAATCAGCATACAATAAGCAGATGCAATTGTATGAAAATTTCAAATAAATATGACAGTGATATAATCATTAGTATATGGATATATAATCATTAGTATATGGATATAAATGTTATTTAAAATATAATACAAAAAAACCAGAAAGTCAGGTGAAAAAACAGAGAACACCAATTTCAAATTGTCATCTGGTTGAAACCAGGGTAAAAAACATATTTAAAAAATACTATATTAACAGGGAACTTTTAATTTGAAATTATCCCTGAATCGAAAGCCTGGTAAGAGGAGGAGATATTGATTAACAGAACATTTCCTGTACTGCTGATATTACTGTTAATTTTTATATCCGGATGTACTGAGAAACAGGCAGATAACCCGGAGAATCAAACGGACGTATCAGAGAATGCTACCATAACCCACAAAACATACGGAGCCTTCACGCTCCCGGAAATGCAGCTGCAGGAGTTAACAGTGAACAGCACAGCAGTTGTGTTTACTACTTCGGATAACGAAGGCAATTTCAGGAAAACATATGAAAAGCCATTCAATGAAACTGCTTTCAGAGACCTTATCAATCTTTTCGAAGAAAAGCGTTTCCTCCAGATGGAAGAACGCTATGTCCCTCAGGAAGGCCAGCCTTTAGTTACGGATGTCGGGACTCTGGAAATTAGCCTGGAAGATGAAGTACATACAAAAACCGTAACTGTAGACCCTTATTATTCCGAATACATGCCAGAAGGCCTTCAGGAAATAGATTCCGCACTTGTTGAACTGAGAGCTTACACCCTTTCCACCTCTCGGGAAGAAGCTGAACAGATAGCCGAAGCCTGGATAGAGAACGCACCCACATACGGTTATGACGGTTTTGACTTGAAACTGGAAGACCATGAAGTTCTTGAGACGTACCCTGAACAGCACTTTCTGAACTATATATTTACCAGCAGGCACGGAGGGTATGGAAACAGGACAGACCAGATAGTAACCGAAGCTCTCACCCCTCACAGTATAGAAATTGCTGTTTCTGAAAGAGAAGTAAGGTCTGCCGTAATAGATGGAGAATGGGATGAAATTGCCCAGAAGCCCCTTGAAAAAGAGCCGCACAATGATGACAGCACTGAAGTAGTTTCAGGAGCTGAAGAGGATCTTCTGGAGATGAAATATCCTGTATCCGAAGAAAAGACTCCATGGGATCAATGGTATGAAGAAGGGAACATCCAGTTTATTAAAGCCCCCAATGAGCCGGAATTGATAACAGCATATTACGGGACTGTGTACGGAATAGAGGTCTTCGATATAAGAAGTGATGAGCCCTTTCACACAGGTAAAGTAAAAGAAAGCGACTCTGAACAGATGAGAGACCTTGGATGGACAGATTTGGAAGAAGAATAAGCCCTGAAAAAATATCAGAATAGAAGAGGCAAAAATTAAAAAAAGGATAAAAAAGCACCTTTTTTTATTAAGGTGCTTTACGTTTATTTTTTTTAAGGTGCCTTACGTTTATTATTCCAATTCAGTCAAATAAAAGTATTAAGATCCTGGAAAAATTACTTTCCTGAAAAATCGCTTTCCTGGAAAATCAGTCATCATTACTGGTGTCAGCGCTTCTTGAAGTATTCAGGAGAGGCGCGGAAAAACATTGAGCAAGGGTTTTATAGACATACTGAGTAGGAGCCATCCAGACAATTCCCGTACCTTCAAAGGTCTGAAGTGCTCCCTCGCCGCTGGTGAAATTGCCGACAAAATTCTTTGCAGACCTCCCGACCGTAAAGTTAAGGGAAGCAGTCCTCAGGAACACAAAGTTTCCATCAACCTGCAATCTCTCATTCTTGAGTTCATACTTCAGGACCTCAGCCGGAGGCACGGGAATTGCAAGCACACAAAGCCCAGTTCCGCTGATTTTTGTCTGGAACCAGCCTTCTCCTCCAAAAAGCCCTGAAGAAAGGTTTTTCTGGGCTGAAACTTCTACACTGATCCCGTTTTCACAGCAGTAGAACATTCCCCTGTCTACAATAATGGCCTCGTTCTTCAGTTCCAGCAGTATATAATGGTTGAAACCCGGCTCAAGAAAAATCTCGCCTGTGCCTGAGTACGTAGGAGTAAAAGTGGATTCACTGGTCAGCCTGTTTTTAATCAGTTTTTTCGCAAGCCCCCCAACTCCTCCTGTTTCGCATTCAGCAGCGATGTTCCCTTTATGGAAATACAGGGCTCCCCTTTCGGTTGTTACTGCACTGTTATTGAGAGTGATTTTTATCTGTTTGAGGCTCATGCCGGCTTTTTCAAGATAATACAGGTTTTCTGCAAGGCATACGTCCCTGAGGCCTCGAAGGGTTTTGTACTCAAGGATCTCGATTTTTATTCCGTCTTTTTCAATGCATTCAAGGACATTGATGTTGTCATAGAAGTTTTTCTCGATAATAGACTCGCCACCTTTCATTTTTTACGAAATGGTCTCACATACTCATTTATGAATCCAGTAAATCCTTTCTGGGCTCAGATCTTATTATAAGTAAATATATTAATAAGTATATTATAAAATTTTTGTACAGTTCTGTAAAGACAGTTACCCGGAGAGAGAAACTGCAAAAATGCAGGAAAAATACTACAAAAAACAGAAAAAACTACAAAAAAACAGAAAGAAACTACAAAATGAGAAAAAAGCTACAAAAAATAACGATCAATTAATAATTATGTTTAAATAGTATAAAAATACAGGAAATATTTAAAAAAGAAAGGCGAGATACTTAATGCAGCGGAAAAAGAAAACAAATAAAAACCGGAAATAGAGGGGGTCGTGAAATAACCCCGTCATTTCCGGCCAAAATATAAAAGCCCTAATCCGCTCCAGAAAAGCATCACGACAGCTGTGAATATAAGAACGGGAACAGGTCCGAAATTAAAGATTAAAGGGACGGAAGTGGCTGTGAAAAGTCCCCCTCCAACAACTGGTTCAAACATGAGCTGTTTGTATCCAAAGCTTTCAAGCGCAGGAGACCTGTTTTCAGGGTCTGCTATTTTCATTAGCAGAAGCCCGCTTGCAGTCATACCCATAGACTGCCCGAAATCTCCCATGCCCCTTTCAAACCAGTATGAAGGGATCATTCTGGGTGCGAGCAAAAGAAAGGCTGCTACATTCCAGAAAATCCCCACGATGCTCAGGATAAGAAAAGGTGCCAGATTTCCGCCTATTGCTTCAAGAGAAAGAGTGGCGATGGCACTAACTATCAAAATATCCAGAGAAAGCCCCTGTATCCTCATCATCAGGTTTCTATCAAGCGTTTTGTATGTATCAAACCTGTCAAGAAACATCTCAAGAATAATCCCGCCAATCATTGCAAGTGGAAAAAGGGGCATGTGTTCCAGAAGGTGGATGCCTGTTGTCCTGCCCCAGGCCAGCTCCTCTATCAACTGGAGGATTTGAAGGATAATGTAACCTATTCCTATAGCAACTCCTACATAAGCAAAATGCATTGATAGGGGTTCTATGGATTCGGGCCTTGTTGTTATTTTGCCTGCACATTCCCGTGCATCGAAATCAACAACCCCCGCCTGTTCACTTTTTTTAAGGGAGATTTCATCCGGCACTTTTAGAATGGAAGATTTTCCAGTCCTTACACCGTAGTTTAAGAGCAAAATTCCAAGGATCACACTGAAGAGTAAGCCTACAGTAGCCAGGCCGATTGACAGGTCTGCACCTTCAGGGAATCCGGCCTCTGCAAAAGTAGAAGCCATACCTGCTGCAGTCCCGTGGCCTCCTTCAAATCCTATCTCTATAAGTGCACCTGCTATAGGATTAATCCCGAAGTAGGGAGTGAGTATAAGGACAGTTACCAGTATTCCGAAAACATACTGCCCCCAGGCTACCGTCTGGCCAAATGAGACCTGAGGACCTGCTATGTTCCAGATCTCCCTAATTCCGGGAAGTTTTTTTCCCAGAAAAAGGGTGGCAAAAATGATATTTATGAAGAGTCCCGGAAGGGAAGCCCATATAGCGAGCATATCTTCAGGAAATATTCCGCCGGCAAGCATGGAAAATGCAGCGTTTTCATATTCCAGCCCCTCAACCAGGTTGCCCAGGACCTGTGGTCCGAGAATGAGGGCCAGAAATCCGCCGATTAAAGAGCTGGGGATAAAGAGTTTCTGAAGATTGGGAGTTATTACCCGTATCCACTTTCCAAGTAGCAGAATTATTCCCAGAACCAGAAAACTCATTCCTACCATGGAGGGTGACATCGTGATTACTCCGTATTCGTTATTAGAATATATTATAAAATGATACTCGATTAATAGGGAGGATGTTACTTAGTTGACCGTATTCAGTTCCTTTTTAAATTATATAATATTTATTCAACTGCAAATAATGAAGAAATAAGAATTTAATCCGGTTATGAAAAAAATTAAAAAAATTAAAAAAATTCAAATTTCGAAACTTTCACCTGTTTGTCTGAAGATATCAAACTTATATTCAGGCCTTTTCAGAATTATTTCCTTAATCATTAAACCGGAGAGTGAACTCAGTCCCCTGATCCCTCTTAAGCTCAATGCTGCCGTCTATCTGGTCAATAAGAATCGTTATGAGCTGAAGTCCAAGAGAGTCAGTGGTCCGGAAATCGATATCATCAGGAATCCCTTTCCCATTATCTGAAACAGTCAATATGTAATGGAAATTACTGTTCTCCGGAGAATCCGGAACCGAATCGAAAATTTCATTTTCAAATTCAGGCTTTTCTTCATTTCTGAGGCTTATACAGATTTCTCCTTCATTTATACCTGGAAAAGCGTGTTTCAGGGAATTGGATACCAGTTCATTGACAATAATTCCAAGAGGGATTGCAGTATCCATGCCAAGACGGACACTTTCAAGTTCAAGTGTGAGATTTATTCCGTCCTTACCTACACGGTACGAATTGAAAAGGTCCGAAGTTAGTTTCTGCAGATATCCCGCAAAATCCAGAGAGTCCGGACTTTCTCCACCATGAAGCTCTTCGTGTATCATGGCTATGGATGCAACGCGGTTCTGGCTTTCCCTGAAAGCTTCAATAACTTCCCTATCATCAAATTTTTCTGCCTGCAAACTGAGCAGGGATGAGATCACCTGCAGGTTATTTTTTATCCTGTGGTGGACTTCTTTTATGCGGATGCGCTCTATTTTTTCAAGCGCTTCTTCAGCCATTTTACGTTCAGTGATATCATAAGCCAGGCCCTGGAAGTTTCCTGAGCCTTCAGGAGCACTCTCGATTCCCCGGATAATTTTCCTGACCCATTTTGTCTCTCCGTTTTTTTTGCGGATTCGAAGTTCATTCTCGATTACAAGTCTGGGGTTAGATTTCAATTTTTTCCTGTTTTCAAAAACAGAGGGCTGATCTTCAGGAACGACCAGTTCCGTCAAAGTTATTTTTCCAGAAAGGATTTCGTCCTTCCCGTATCCTGATACTTCCTCAACCGGGCCTTCTATTGATACGGGCATAAAGTTCTCGTCCAGCTGGAACCAGACCCCTGGGAAATGATCTGAAAATGGATGATAGTTTTCCTGAACTCTTTCTTTATCAGAACTTTTGTTTTGAGGTTCAGAAGTCCTGTTTGCCCCTATCATCCTGCATATGAGGTGATACTCGTCCCCGAGGAAAATGGCTTTTTGCCTGAACTCTTCTTCCCTGTGTTTAAGTTCCCTGAAAAGGAGGCTGCACGGCTCTTCAAATCCGATACCCACAACTGCCTGGTATATAAAATAAAAAGATAGCAGTTTAAGGAAATGACCTGTGATATTGGGGAATTCACCGATGTGAGAATACAGAGCGAAGGATAAATCTCCCAGAGCTGCAAGTGCTATGGAAGCTGCAAGCAGATTGAAAACCTTGCTTTCAAAGTGATCCCTTTTCACATAAAGCGCTATCAGTGAGCAAAAGAGAATAAAAGAGATAATGTATTCGCTCAGAATTTTGAAAGTGGTAATTCCCGAACCTTCAATATAGGCAGCCGGAAAGTTCCTGAAAAAGAAGATAGAAAGCAGGCATAAAATCGTAATTGCTGCATAAACAAGAAAAACATTCCAGGCAAAAGCTGAGCTATCAGGAGATATTATGTATCTTTTTTCAACATCCGGGTTTACGTCCTCTTTTCTTTTAATAAGGAACAGCGGAGCAAGCAGAAAGGTAATGCTTTCCAGGTATCTTGCAGCTATCCAGAGCTGGACGGTCAGGTTAATACCCGAGCCAGGAAACAGTTCCATTCCCCTGAATGTGAAGGTATGCAGGAAATCAATGCTTCCGATGAAAAAAAAGGCAACCCCTATGAATATAAGGTATCCGTTTTCCAGTCGGGATCTCGATTTCCATACTATAAGAAATATCACATATGCTACATAAACGCTGAAGAGTTCTACCACGGTATGAAAGAGAAGGTAATTTCCAAGGCTGATAAGGTAAAGCAAGCCAATTATCGCAACCCATAACACTGCTTCATAAAAACCTGGTTTAAACGTATTCCTGCTGATGTATGATATATGCAGTTGCCCCCCGTATGCTACTAACCAGATAATTAATCGATTTCATAGAATAAAACCGCATTGGAATGCATCCGTGAAATGATAAAGGGGCAGAAGCCCCCGATTTCGTACATTGCAATACAAAACTATGGAAAGAGAAAAACAGTAAAATCAAAAATAAGAAGAAGCCCGGAGAAGTCATGTCCTTTTACTGGACTCCCCAATACAGCAGCTCCGGCAATATACTCTCAAGCATACCTATCCGGAGCAGGACCAATGCCCTCCAGGCAGTTCTTTACTCATTTTTCATACCCGCTAACTTCCTAACTCCACAAATATAACATTATATCATTACTATTTTAAATTAATTAGCAGAAAAATTTCTTCCAATAAAAAAATAGTTTTATGTAGAAAATTTCAAAGTAATCATAAAATCAGAGTATCTCTTTAAAATTCGCTGCTTTTCCTGTAATCCGGACTCAGAATAACATAATGGTTTGAATTTATAATAACCTATACAGGAGTTACGCGGCTATGATCTATACAGAAATTACGCGGCTGGACTGAAAAATAGACAGCATTTAATCTTCAACTGTATAAACACTGACTCCATAATAATACCGGTTGTGCTTGATTTTGTATTTCAAGTGCGTAAGTCCTACTATACATTTAAGGGTTCAGACATAGATACTATAAATCAACATAGATCGTCTTATGAATTAATCAAGCCAACAGGGGTTGAAGGGAATGACGGCACACTTTAAAGATAGAGCAGACGCAGGAAAACGGCTGGCTAAAGAACTTTCAAAATATTCAAACAGCCCGGACGTGCTGATACTGGCACTTCCTCGGGGAGGAGTTCCCGTAGCTTTTGAAGTCGCAAAAGAACTGAAAGTAAAAATGGATGTTTTCATAGTGCGAAAGCTGGGAGTTCCTGGAAATGAAGAACTGGCAATGGGAGCAATTGCATCTGAAGATGTCCGTGTTTTGAATGAAAATATTATAAAATCCTATAAAATACCTGACAGAGTAATTGCTACGGTGGCTGCAAACGAACTCAGGGAACTGGAACGCAGAGAGCGCAAATATCGTGGAAGCCGCCCAAAGCCGGATATGGAAGGTATGACTGTAATCCTGATAGATGACGGACTTGCAACCGGAGCAACGATGCATGCAGCAGTTGAAGCCCTCAAGACCAAACGCCCGGCTAAGCTGGTAGTTGCGGTCCCGACCGCTTCCCCTGATATGTGCAAATTCTTTAAAAAAATAGTGGATGAAATGATCTGTGCTACCACTCCCGAGCCATTTTATGCTGTGGGTGCATGGTATGAGGATTTCAGCCAGACAACAGATGAAGAAGTCTGTGAGCTGCTGAAGAAAGCACACAGCTTTCCGGCAGAATGAGTTTACAGGTAAAGAATTCAAAGGGAGAAGCATGAACTCGTCATCGGATAATTATAAAAGGGATATTGAAGTCCGGATCCCTGTAGACTCCATAAATCTTGAAGGCAACCTGAATATCCCGGAAGGAGCCAGAGGAATTGTTATTTTCGTTCACGGAAGCGGGAGCAGCCGCCACAGCCCGCGAAACCAGTACGTTGCAGACGAACTCCGGAGGGCAGGCCTTGGAACACTTTTGTTTGACCTTCTGACAATCGAAGAAGAGAGAATTGATATGATGACTCGCCACCTCCGCTTCGATATTGAGCTCCTTTCAAAGCGCCTGATTGATGTAACCGGATGGGTCTTGAACAGACCGGAAACCAGAGGCCTTAATATAGGTTATTTCGGTGCCAGTACAGGGGCTGCAGCCGCACTCATAGCTGCAAAAGAATATGCTACCGCAGTAAAAGCAGTGGTTTCAAGGGGAGGAAGGCCTGACCTTGCCGAAAGTGCCCTGATTCATGTAAAAGCGCCCACACTGCTTATCGTAGGCGGGAAGGATATTCAGGTGATAGACCTGAATAAATGGGCACTGGAAAGAATAGTCGCACTGGACAAGGAGTTAAAGATAGTTCCGGGCGCCACACACCTTTTTGAAGAGCCTGGAGCTCTGGAAGAAGTTGCCCGGTTAGCCGGGAAATGGTTTACAAGATATCTTGCAGATGGGGTTTAAAAAATATCTTGCAGACGGGGTTTAAGAAATATCTTGCAGAAAGAAAATGAAAAGCCTTTATAGAGAAACTTTGAGAAAATGTTGAAAGGATTAAAAAGATTATCCAGGACTATGGAAAAAGAAATAAAAGAAAAACAGCATCATGCAGGACTATAGTCTCAAAACATGAGGAAGAAAATATTTATATCTATTGGTAGCCTACTTATATTTTTCAGATAAACACATTAAAAAGAATATATATTTTAATGAATTCAAATATCACAGCTATTCTGAGAAATTATGACAGAAACTGATGGTACGGCAAATGAAGTAATATTTCTCTCAGGGGAAAGTGAAGACTCCAGGTATTCTCAGGCAGTTCACGTAACAAAAGTTTCTGTGGTTTCAAACATCTTGCTGACGTTTTTTAAGTTTTTTGCAGGAATTGTGGGTAATAGTTCAGCAATGATAGCAGATGCCGTCCATTCCACGTCAGATTTCATGACCGACATCGCAGTAATAGCAGGCCTGAAGGTTGCCCGAAAGCCCGGAGACAGTACACATAATTACGGGCATGGGAAGATCGAAACCCTGTCTGCTGCATTTATAGGGCTCGTACTCATTGCAGTAGCTTTCGGGATTTTCTGGGGAGGGCTCGAGAAGGTTATTGCTTTTTACCATGGGGAAATGCTGCCTGCTCCCAGTGGAATAGCCCTCAGTGCAGCAGTCCTTTCAATTGTAACCAAAGAATGGCTATTCCGCTACACAATAGTATACGCCCGGGGGCTCAGGAGTGATGCTCTTACTGCAAACGCCTGGCACCACCGTTCTGATGCGTTGTCTTCAATAGGGACAATGATAGGGATTGGAGGTGCAGTCCTTCTCGGAGGCAGGTGGGCGGTACTCGACCCCATAGCTGCTGTCATATTGAGTTTTTTTGTATTCAGAGTGGCAGTCGAGATCTCGTATAAGAATCTCAACGAACTGCTGGAAGCCTCTCTGGATTCTACAACTTACAAAAGTATTGAGGAAATCCTCATATCCACAGAAGGAGTACTGGGTTTCCATGAGTTAAAGACCCGAAAGATAGGAAATGCGATGGCTGCAGATGTACACATAGAAGTGGACAGAAACCTGAATATTGTGGACGCACACGAGATTTCGGTTAAGGTTGAAGACAGGTTAAAGGAAGTCTGCGGCAAAAACGGTTACTTCTCAATTCACGTAGAACCCTGCCCAGAGCACGAACCGGGATATGGAAGAAAAAATTAAACACAGGAATTTTCCTGAAATGAGATTTCCTTTTGAGATTATAAGTCATTTTTTTGAATACAAAACAGCATCAGGTTTTGACCCCGTTTTTTACATTTATGCCCAGAATGAACCTGGTTCCCTGACGCCTTTCAAGTTTAACACAGCCATCTATCTGTTCAACGAGGAGATTTACGAGTTGAAGACCGAGGGAATCTGCATTTTCAAAATCAGTTTCTTCCGGAACACCCTTTCCGTTGTCTGCCACAGTTAAGGTGTAATCAAATCCACTTTCACAATCGACACTCTCACCGGAGATTCCTGCTTTTAAGGCTATTTTTTCCGTCCTGTGAAGACCTATGTAAATTTCGCCTCCCTTTCCTTCTGGAAAAGCATGCTTCAGGGAGTTTGA